>NZ_JBIDAT010000011.1:0-273973 GCF_043202595.1 Streptomyces sp. NPDC048172 | reverse complement strand
GTGTCGCAGACCGCGGGTTGTGGGTGGTTGCTCGCGCAGTTCCCCGCGCCCCTGAGGCCTCAGGGGCGCGGGGAACTGCGCGACAAGCCACGACGCAGCCGCAGTCTGCAACGCGCGGCACGGGGCAGCCCCTGCCCAGCGGCCACGTCGGCCTAGCCCCGACGGCGGAGCAGGAGCTCGAAGTGGCGCAGGTCGCGAGGGCCTCGGGCGAAGGTCTGGATCGCGAGCGGAGCGGCAAAGCGGCGGCGGGTCACGGCCTGCGGCGCGGCGAACTCGCGCAGGCCGTCGGCCCCGTGGATGCGGCCGAAGCCCGAGCGCCCCCGGCCGCCGAACGGCAGCGCGCCCACCGCCGTGAAGGTCAGCACGTCGTTGACGCTCACCATGCCGGTGCGCATGGCCCGCGCCAGCCGTACGCCGCCGCGCCGCGCGAACACCGCCCCGCCCAGCCCGTACGCGCTCGCGTTGGCCCGCGCCACACCCTCCTCCGCGTCCCGCACGCGGTTCACGACGAGCACGGGTCCGAACGTCTCCTCGCGCACCGCGTCCGCGTCCTCGGGGACGTCGGCGAGGACGACGGGCCCGGTGACGACGTCCGGCGGCACCACCGAGCCGGGGCCGCCCACGACGGCCCGTGCGCCGCGCGCGAGCGCGTCGTCGATGTGGCGCCGTACGACGTCGAGCTGGCCCGGCAGCGCCATCCGCCCGTAGTCGCCGCCGGTCCCGCCGCCCCTGATCTCCGGGGCCCGCCGGGCGATCCGGGCGAGGAAGCGCTCGTACACCCCCTCGGCCACGTACACCCGCTCGATGCCCGCGCACGACTGCCCCGCGTTGGCGCAGCCGCCCCAGAGCGCCGCCTCCACGGCCGCGTCCACGTCCGCGTCGTCCGCGACCACCAGCGCGTCCTTGCCGCCGAGTTCGAGCAGTACGGGCGTGAGCGAGGGCGCGCAGGCGGCGAGGACGCGCGCGCCGGTGCCGGGCGAGCCGGTGAAGGCGACCTTGTCGACCCCGGCGGCGCAGAGCGCGGCGCCCGTGCCGCCGTCGCCCGTCACCACGCCGAGGACGGGCATGTCCGGGACGGCCTCGGCGAAGGTCTCCGCGAGCCAGCGGCCCGTGCCCGGGGTGTGCTCGCTGGGCTTGAGGACGACGGCGTTGCCCGCGGCGAGCGCGTAGGAGACGGAGCCGAGCGGGGTGTGGACGGGGTAGTTCCAGGGGCCGATGACGCCGACGACCCCGTAGGGCCGGTACTCCACGGTGGACCGCTGGTTGAACATGAGCGGCCCCGAACGCACCGTACGGCGGCGCAGCACGGGCCCCGCGTGGCGCGCGGCCCAGCCCAGGTGCTCGAAGGCGGCGGCCAGTTCGACGAGCGCGTCCGCGCGCACCTTGCCCGCCTCGCGCTCCAGGAGAGCCACGATCTCGTCGAGGCGGCCCGCCATCACGCGCCGCCACCGCAGCAGCCGCGCGCCGCGCTCGCGGTGGCCCAGCGCCTCCCACGCGGGAGCGGCGGCACGGGCCTGCCCGACGGCCGCGCGTACGGCCTCCGGCTCCTCGTCCGCGCGCGGCTGCTCATGGCTCACGGTGCTCCGGGCGTACGGCATGGCACGATCCCTCCCTCGGTCAGAACGATACGGTCCGTTCTGACCTTAGCCCCGCCCGCCCCTCTGGTCGAGAGGTCAAGACGGTCCGTATCGTGTTGACCTCAGGAGCGACGACGGGAGCAGCACCATGGGCAGGACGCGGACCCTCCACGCCGTGGACGACGACGCCGACGCCGGGTCCACGCGGGGCCGCCGCGACCTGGAGGCGCGCGAGCGCATCCTGGCCGCCACCCTCGCGCTGCTCCAGGAGCGCGGTTACGCGCGCCTCACCATCGAGGGCGTGGCCACCGAGGCGTCCGTGGGCAAGGCCACCGTCTACCGCTCGTGGCCGAACAAGGCGGCCCTCGTCCTGGCCGCCGTCCAGGACCGGTTGACCGACGTCCCGACCGAGCCCACCGGCGACACCCGTGCCGAACTGCTCGCCGTGGCCGAGCAGGCGATGGCCCGCTTCTACGGCTCCGGCGAGGTCCGGCTCGTCCTCCCCGCCCTCATCGCCGAGGCGGCACGCGAGCCCGCGCTCCTGGAGCGGCTGCGCACCGAGGTCCTCGAACCCCGCAACGCCCAGGCCCGCGCCGTCGTCGAACGAGCCGTCGCCCGCGGCGCTCTCCCCGAGGACACCGACGTCGCCATGGTCCTGGAGCAGTGGGCCGGATACATGCTCTTCCGGGGGCTGTGGCACGACGACCCGCTGCCCGAAGGGACGGTCGAACGGCTCGTCGACGCGACCCTCGCCTCACCGCCGCGCAGTGCGGTCTGGCAGGCGCGGTGATCCGCCCCGTAGCATCACCGCCCATGAGCGGCGCACTCCGATTCGCGGGACGCACCATCATCGTGACCGGCGGCGGGGCGGGCATCGGCGCCGCCACCGCACACCGGCTCTCCGACGAGGGCGCGGCCGTGGTGATCCTCGACAACGAGGAGGAGGGCGGGCGGCGTACGGCCCGCGAGATCACCTCCTCCGGCGGCCGGGCCGCCTTCGTCCTCGGCGACGTGACCGACGAACCCGCCTGGGCGCGGGCCGTGGACACCGCGCGCCGGGGCTTCGGGCCCGTCGACGGGCTGGTCAGCAACGCGGCGCTGGTGCGCCCCGGGCCGGCCGACGCGATCTCGCTGCACGACTGGGAGGGCCAGCTCGGCGTGGGCCTCACGGGCTCGTTCCTGGGGGTGCGGGCCTGCATCAAGGACCTGCGGGAGCGGCGCGGAGCCGTGGTGCTGACGTCCTCGGTGCAGGCGCTGGTGGGCCTGCCGGGGCGTCCGGCGTACGCGGCGGCCAAGGCGGGGCTGACCGGACTGGGCCGTCAGCTCGCCGTGGACTTCGGCCCGGACGTACGGGTCAACAGCGTGCTGCCGGGGCCGATCCTGACCCGCGCCTGGAGCGGGATCGGGGAGGACGAGCGCGCCCGCGCGGCGAGCGAGACCGTGGCGGGGCGGCACGGACGTCCTGAAGAGGTCGCGTCCGTCGTCGCGTTCCTGCTCTCCGCCGACGCCTCGTACGTCACGGGGACGAGCATGGTCGTCGACGGCGGCTGGAGCGTGTTCAAGAACTCGCCCTGAGAACTGGGCAGAGCACTGGGCTGAGCGCCGGGCAGAGCGCCGGGCCGGAAACCGTCCCGCGAGCCCGGGGACCGGGGGCCGTGGGTGTCGGTGTCGGGGGAAGCCGGTGTCGGCTAGCGCGCCGGGGCCGGTTCCAGCTCGGCCGGGCCGACGCCCGCGCGGCGAGCCAGCGCGACGGCGGCGAGAGTGGAGTGGACGCCCAGCTTTCCCAGCACGTTCTGCATATGGGTCCGGACGGTGTGCGGCGAGAGATACAGGCGCTCGGCGACCGCCTTGCGCCCCAGCCCCGCCACCATGCACCGGAGCACCTCGCGCTCCCGGGGCGTGAGCGACTCGACGAGGCGCTCGCTCTCGGTGCGGTGCTTGCGCGTGGCTGTCAGCTCCTTGAGCACGCCGGTCAGCAGCGCGGGCGGCAGATGCGTCTCGTCCTTGAGGACGCCGCGGATCACCTGGAGCAGCCGGGAGAGCGAGCAGTCCTTGGCGACCCAGCCCCCGGCGCCCGCCTGGAGCGCGGCTGCCGCGTGCCGGGGATCGTCGCGCTCGGCGAGGACCACTGTCCTTAACTGCGGATAGTCCGCGCGCACGCGCGCCACCAGCGGCAGTCCGCCCGAGGGGTCGGGGGTCCGCGCGCCGTCGTCGAGCGTGCTGAGCGCCCGGCCCGGCACCTCACCGTTCGCGCTGCCGCCCACCACGCCGATCGGGCCGCCCAGGCCGGGGCTCGGACCGCCGGGGCCACCGGGGCCCCCGGGACCGCCGGGCCCTGGGCCCGGTCCATGTCCGGGTCCCGGACCACCCGGCCCTCCCGGACCACCCGGCCCGCCCGCTCCGGGCGACGGGCCGCCGTGGCCCGGTCCCGGTCCGGGATGCAGCGGCGCTCCCAGATCCGCGTCCACGAGCAGCACGTCGAAGCGGCGGCCCTCTGCCGAGGCACGCTCCAAGTGGCGCAGCGCGGCGGCTCCGCTGCCCGCCGCGGCGACCTCGACGTCCTGCTCCGCCGCCAGCGCGGCGGCCAAGGACTCGGCAAAAATGCGATGGTCATCGACCACTAGCACACGAATACGTTGCATGGCACCCCCTGGCAGTGCGGGCACGGCGCCCGGTGCGGGGACGCGAAACCGCACGACCGCCGCCGTGGTTCGCTGTTACCCCGCCTCCGGGCGTCGTACCCGGCTGTCTCGCCCCCTGATCAGCACACGCACCGGCCCCCACCGGCTGTGTGCATCAGAATCAGAGTACGACTGGGGTCGGACAACGGAAGCCAAACGGCAAAACTGTTTGGGCACGACGTCAGAAGTGAGACAACCTGACGCCCCAGGGGCCGAAGTTGACCCTTCATCCTCCTATGCGCCCGTCACACGCGCCGCGCGCCGGCGCTCGGCACCGCCTCGAACACCCTCGGCGCGCGGAAACCCGCCGTGCCGAACGCCGCGAGGACGGCCTCGGTGACCCGCTCCGCGTCGTCCGCCTCGACGAGCACGATCGCGGAGCCGCCGAAGCCGCCGCCCGTCATCCGGGCGCCGATCGCGCCCGCGGCGTTCGCGGACTCGACCACGGTGTCCAGCTCCGCGCACGAGACGCGGAAGTCGTCGCGCAGCGAGTCGTGTCCGGCGTCGAGCACCGGGCCGATGGCGCGGGTCTCGCCGTGCTCCAGCAGCTCGACGACCGTCTCCACGCGCCGGTCCTCGGTGACGACGTGCCGTACGCAGCGGCGCACGTCGGGGTCGTCGATACGGGCCGCCAGCTCCGCGTCCAGGTCCTCGTAGGGGATGTCGACGTCGCGCAGGGCGGGAACGCCGAGGATCTCCGCGCCCTTCTCGCACCAGCGGCGCTGCTGCGCGTAGGCGCCGTCGCTCAGGGTGTGCTTGACGCGGGTGTCGACGACGAGCAGCCGCAGCCCCTGCGCCGCGAGGTCGAACGGGATCTGGCGCTGGGACAGATCGCGGGTGTCGAGGAAGAGGACGTGACCCTCGGTGCAGCAGGCGGAGGCCATCTGGTCCATGATCCCGCAGGGCATGCCCACGAAGTCGTTCTCCGCGCGCTGGCACAGCTGCGCGAGGCGCTCACGGGAGAGCCCGAGGCCGTAGAGCTCGTCGAGGGCGAGCCCGGTGGAGACCTCCAGCGCGGCGGACGAGGAGAGCCCGGCGCCGGTCGGCACGGTGCTGGTGAAGTGCAGATCGGCGCCGCCCACCGGGAGCCCGTCCTCACGCAGCGCCCAGACGACACCCGCGGGGTACGCGGCCCAGCCGCCGTCGGCACCGGGGACGAGGGAGCCCAGCGTCAGCTCGTAGACCCCGCCGGGCACGTCGGCCGAGTGCAGCCGCAGCACCCCGTCGTCGCGGCGCGCGGCCTCGACACGGCAGGTGTGCGGGAGGGCGAGCGGCATCACGAAGCCGTCGTTGTAGTCGGTGTGCTCCCCGATGAGGTTGACGCGGCCGGGGGCCTCCCAGGCGCCCTCGGGATCGCGGCCGTAGATCTCGCGGAAGCTCGTGGGGCTCATGGGGCCAGCACCTTCTGTGTGAAGTTCCAGGCGTCCTCGACGATTCCGGCGAGTTCGGGGCGCTTGGGCTGCCAGCCCAGGGACTGGCGGGCGCGGTCGGCGGAGGCGACGAGGACGGCGGGGTCGCCGCCGCGGCGGGGGGCGACGGTCTCGGGGACCGGGTGGCCGGTGACCTCGCGGACGGTCTCGATGACCTCGCGGACGGAGAAGCCGTTCCCGTTGCCGAGGTTGCAGATCAGGTGCTCGCCCTCGCGCGCCGCGTCGAGGGCGAGGAGGTGGGCGTCGGCGAGGTCGGCGACGTGGATGTAGTCGCGCACGCAGGTGCCGTCCGGGGTCGGGTAGTCGTCGCCGAAGACGGAGATCGTCTCGCGGCGGCCCGCGGCGACCTGGAGGACGAGCGGGATGAGGTGCGACTCGGGGTCGTGCCGCTCGCCGAAGTCACCCCCGGCGCCCGCGTACGCGCCCGCGACGTTGAAGTAGCGCAGCGAGGCCGCGGACAGCCCGTAGGCGTGGCAGTAGCCGGTGATGAGCTGGTCCATGGCGAGCTTGGACGCGCCGTACGGGCTGGTGGGCGCGGTCGGCATGTCCTCCGTGATCGGGCTGCTCGCGGGCTCGCCGTAGACGGCGGCCGTGGAGGAGAAGACGAGCTTGGCGACGCCCTTCTCGCGCATGGCGCCCAGGAGTTCGAGGGTGCCGCCGACGTTGTTGCGCCAGTACTTCTCCGGCTCGATCACGGACTCGCCGACCTGCGAGGACGCGGCGAAGTGCAGCACGCCCTCGTACGAGCCGTCGAGCCACTCGGCCGCGTCCTGGATGCGGGCCTCGACGAACTCGGCGCCGTCCGGGACCCCGGCGCGGAAGCCGGTGGACAGGTCGTCGACGACGGTGACGGTGTGGCCGGCCTCCAGCAGATGGGCGGCGACCACGCTTCCGACGTATCCGGCTCCCCCGGTGACCAGGAACTTGCTCATGTGCTCGCTACCTCTCTCAGCCGCTGCGCCGCCGCCTCCGGCGGGACGTCGTTGATGAACACATTCATGCCGGACTCGGAACCCGCGAGGAACTTCAGCTTGCCGGGAGCCCGGCGGATGGTGAAGAGCTCCAGATGCAGGGCGAATTCCTCACGCGCGGCGAAGCGCTCCGCACGGCCCTGGCCGCTCTGCGATCCCTTGGGGAACGGGGCCTGGTGCCAGGCCGCGATGTACGGCGTACGGGGCTGGTCCGCGCCGAAGATCCGGTCGAAGCGGCGCAGGAGTTCCAGATAGAGCCCCGGGAACTCCTCGCGCGCCTCCTCGCTCAGCGCGAGCAGGTCCGGCACCCGGGGCTTGGGGTACAGGTGCACCTCGTACGGCCAGTGCGCGGCGTAGGGCACGAAGGCCGTCCAGTGCTCGCCGTCCAGCACGACGCGGTCGCCGACGGCGAGCTCGGCGGCCACCAGGTCGTCGAAGAGGTTGTCCCCCGCGGGCCGTTCGCCGTACGCCGCCACCGAGCGCAGCATCCGCTCGGTGCGCGGGGTGGTGAACGGATAGGCGTAGATCTGCCCGTGCGGGTGGGAGAGGGTCACGCCGATCTCCTCGCCGCGGTTCTCGAAGCAGAAGACCTGCTCGACGCCGGGGAGCTGGGAGAGCTCGGCCGTGCGGTCGGTCCAGGCGTCGAGGACGAGGCGGGCCTGCTCCTCGGTCAGGTCGGCGAACGAGGCGTCGTGGTCGGAGGTGAAGCTGACGACCTCGCAGCGCCCGGCGCCGGGGCGGCGCGCGAAGAGGGGGCTGCCGTCGTGGACCTCGTCGCCGGGGGCGCCGCGGAAGGAGGGGAAGCGGTTCTCGAAGACCGCGACGTCGTAGTCGGCCTCGGGGATCTCGCTCATCCGCCCGTCTCGCGAGGGGCAGAGGGGGCACTCGTCGGCCGGCGGGTGGTACGTACGGGCGTTGCGGTGCGCGGTGACGCCGACCCAGTCGTCGAGCAGCGGGTCGTGGCGGATCTCCGACGCGGTCTCGATCGGCGGCAGGGGACGCCTGTCGGCGGCGGTACGGACGGCTGATTCTGCGGTGGCGCTCAGGTCGTAATAGATGATCTCGCGACCGTCGGCAAGGCGGTTTGAGGTCTTCTTCACCGTGCGGGCTCCTCGTTGCTGGACCTCAACATAATCGCACACAACGAACCACGAGCCAACAGACGAAGTTGCCCAGCGCGGCCCGTGGATCACAAGCTACAAAAACGACATTCTGGATGCCAGATCACCGACACCCATCGAGATTCATCACAATCAAACAAACTCCAGCAACAAGTCCTTTCAGAAGGTGAAGCAAGGGGGGTACCTTCTCGTCCGTTCCCGTCACGCAATGAAGCGAGTGACCCATGTTGTACCTGGCCGAACGGCTACGGCTCCCCACCAACGGACTCGATTACACACTTCTCGGCATCTACTTCGCCGTCGTGCTCGGGATCGGCTTCGCCGCCCGGCGCAGCGTGAAGACCAGCCTCGACTTCTTCCTCTCGGGCCGGTCACTGCCCGCCTGGATCACCGGTCTCGCGTTCGTCGCCGCCAACCTCGGCGCCACCGAGATCCTCGGCATGGCCGCCAACGGCGCGCAGTACGGCGTCTACACCGTGCACTGGTACTGGATCGGCGCCATCCCCGCCATGGTCTTCCTCGGCCTGGTGATGATGCCCTTCTACTACGGCTCGAAGGTGCGCTCCGTCCCGGAGTTCCTGCTCCACCGCTTCGGGCCCGCCTCCCACCTGCTCAGCTCCGTCATCTTCGCGGTCTCCGCTGTGCTCATCGCGGGCGTGAACCTCTACGCGCTCGCGATCGTGCTGGAGGCCCTGCTCGGCTGGGAGCAGTGGATCGCCATCGTCGTCGCGGGCTTCTTCGTCCTCGCGTACATCACGCTCGGTGGGCTCTCCTCGGCGATCTACACCGAGGTGCTGCAGTTCTTCGTCATCCTCGCCGCGCTGATCCCGCTGACCATCGTCGGCCTCAAGCGCGTCGGCGGCTGGGACGGCATCTCCGACACCCTCAGCGGCAAGAAGGGCGAGGCCTTCATGACCGCGTGGGACGGCACGGGCATCGGCTCGGGCAACCCGCTCGGCGCCAACTGGCTGACGATCGTGCTCGGCCTGGGCTTCGTGATGAGCTTCGGCTACTGGACCACGAACTTCGCCGAGGTCCAGCGCGCCCTGTCGGCGAAGAACCTCTCGGCGGCCCAGCGCACCCCGCTCATCGCCGCGTTCCCCAAGATCCTGATCCCCGCCGTCGTCGTCATCCCCGGGCTGATCGCCCTGGTGATGGAGCCCGCGCTGGGCAAGCCGGGCAGCGGTCTGGAGTACAACGACGCGATCCCCGTGCTCATGCGGGACCTGCTGCCGAACGGCGTGCTGGGCATCGCGGTCACCGGTCTGCTCGCCGCGTTCATGGCGGGCATGGCGGCGAACATCTCCTCCTTCAACACCGTCTTCACCAACGACATCTGGCGGCCGTACCTGAAGAAGGACAAGCCCGACTCGTACTACGTCACCACGGCCCGCTGGACCACCGTGGTCGGCGTGCTGATCGGCATGGGCACGGCGTTCATCGCGTCCTCGTTCAGCAACATCATGAACTACCTCCAGACCCTGTTCTCCTTCTTCAACGTGCCGCTGTTCGTGGTCTTCATCATCGGCATGTTCTGGAAGAAGACCACGCCCGCCGCCGGGTTCTGGGGTCTGCTGAGCGGCACCGTGGCCGCGATGATCAACTACTTCTGGTTCTACAAGCAGGGCGTCATCGAGATCCCCAGCGACCAGGGCGCGAACTTCGTCTCCTCGATCGTGGCCTTCGTCGTGGGCGCCGTGGTGATGTTCGTGGTCACGATGGTCACCAAGCCGAAGCCCGTCGAACAGCTCGCCGGGCTCGTCTACGGGACCGTCTCGCCAGGCCTTGAGGAGCCGCCGGAGAAGGGCGACGACGCGTGGTACCGCAAGCCCGCGCTGCTCGGCTGGGGCGCGGTCATCCTTGCCGCCCTCTGCTACATCCCCTTCTCCTTCTGATCCGCGAGGAGCGCTGACGCACCATGACGACAGACGACGGCAACACCCCGCCCCGGTCCGACTCCGAGGCCGCACAGATCGCCCGCGAGGTCGAGGAGCTGGAGCGGAAGTCCGAGACCGCCGCCCGCCTCTTCGACGTACGCCGCATCATCGGCGGGCTCTTCGTGGTCTACGGAGTGATCGTCACGATCGCCGGGATCACCGCCTCGGACGCGGACATCGACAAGGCCGAGGGCATCAACATCAACCTCTGGACCGGCATCGGGATGCTGCTCCTGGGGCTGGCCTTCCTGCTGTGGCTGAAACTCAGCCCGACCATCCCGCCCCCGCCCCCCTCGGAGGCCGAGGCCGCGGAGGCAGCGGAGAGGTGACCCCGGAGGAGGGGGGAGCGTGCGGGCGGCGCCCGCTCACTCCCCCCTCCCCGCGGCCGCCGTTCCGGAGGCCCTGTCCAGCAGGCCCGTACGGGCTGCCAGGGCAGCGGCCTCCAGGCGCGAGCCCACGCCCAGCTTCATCAGCACCCGCTGGACATGCGTACGGGCCGTGCTCGGGGCGATGCCCATGCCGGCCGCTATGAGCCGGGTGTCCTCGCCCTCGGCGACGCGCACCAGGACCTCGACCTCGCGCGGCGTCAGCATCTGCAGCAGCCGCGCGCCCTCGTCGTCCGGCTCCGTCGCCGGGTTGAGCAGCTCGGTGAAGGACTGCTGCAGGAGCTGCGGCGCGACCGCCGCCTCCCCCGCGCGGGCCTTCACCATCGCCCGTTCGACACCCTCGATCCGCTCGTCGTGCCGCACATAGCCGGACGCCCCCGCCGCGAAGGCGGAGGCGATGCCACGCGGGCTGGGAACGGGACCGAGCACCACGACCGCGATCTGCGGTTTCTCTCTCTTGATCCTGACCACCGGGTCGAAGACGCCGGGCTCCGCCGGCGTCGCCGTGCCCAGCAGGCACACCTCCGGGGCCCGGCTGATCACCAGCTCGGCCGCACCGCCACTGGGCGCCGCCGCGGCGAGCACCCGGTGGCCCCGGAGTTTCAGGGCCGAGGCCAGCGCCTCGGCGAGCAGGCGGTGGTCGTCGACCACCATGAGCCGCACGCTCATAGAGCTACCCCCCACAGTCCTGAAGGGTCGGCACCCCCCAGTCCCAACCCCTCTCCTGTTCCTGGAAGCTACACGGTCACCGACAGTTCCGCTCCCCTTACGAGGGGAAATCCCCTCGGGTCGGCGTGAAGTGCCCGCCTCCGGGAACACGTACGGGCCCGCCATGGCAACCATGACGGGCCCACACGGAGTCCACAAGCGGAACGTCGGCTACTGGCGCGCTTCCGCCCGTTTCCGGCTCCTCACTCGGCGCCGAATCCGACGGCCAGCTTCGGCACGTCGTTGCCGACCGACGAGCTCCGCTCGGAGATCAGCTTGTCCGAGAGGAACATCCTCCGGCCGTCCCAGACGATCGGCTGGTCCACCGAGTACGAGCTGACGTTGATCGCCTGCTCGCCCTCGCCGACGTCGGAGACCGGCATCTTCAGCAGCCGGGTCTGCTTGCCCTTCTGCGGGTCGAGGCTGACGATCTCGCCGCCCGAGTCGTAGGAGGGGAGCTTGTACGCGAGGACGTTCGAGCCCTGCGTCTTGAACGGGATGATCGCCCGCTTCTCCCCGGCCGGGGACTTCCACTTGGCGCGGCCGGTGTTGAAGTCGAAGGCCATGACCTCGTTGGTCCTGCCGTACTCGGACGAGCCGGAGTGCTCGGCGGTCGAGAGGTAGACCGTGTTCTGGTCGACGGCCATGCCGTAGCAGCCGTCGACCTCCAGCTCGCAGGGCTTGTTGTAGCGCTTGCCCATGGAGATCTTGGCCTTGAGCTTCTTGTCCTCGCCGACCGTGAAGATGTCGCTGGTCAGCTCGTCGCCCGCGCCCGCCACCAGGACGACGGGGTCGGTCGAGGCGACGCGGACGTTCTTGGCGCCCTTGGGCATCTTGTACTTCCAGTTGGCCTTCCCCGTGTCCGGGTCGAGCTTCTGGACCGACACCTCGGGGTTGTCCAGGTCGTTGCCGCACTCGACGACGGCGACCAGGGACTTGCCGCCCGCGTAGCCGACGTCACGGCAGGTGCTGGGCGTGGCGCTCCAGATCTTCTTGCCGGTCGAGATCTTGTACCCGGCGGAGCCGCCGATCCAGGCGGAGGCGACGGTGTCGCCGCTGATCGCGACGTTCTCGATGCTGCGGGTGTCCGCGTTGGGCATCGTCTTGTCCTGAAGGATCTTGCCCTTGTTGACGTCCACGATGACCATGCGCGTGCAGTCGGCGCCGCTGGAGATCGTCTCCTGGACGACCATCGCGGCCAGGCCGTCCTTGGTCGTCTCGTTCGACGCGGCGCAGACGTTGCCCTTGAGCGGCAGCTTGTACTTCTGCTTGTTCGTCGCGAGGTCCATGCCGATCAGCGCGTTGACCGTGGACTTCGCGAAGACCTTGCCCGTGGACCAGGCGCCGACGACGGTGGTCACGTCCTTGACCTTGGGCGCGTCGATGTCGACGATCTGCTTGCCCTTGGTGCTCTTCGGCTTCGCGTTCGGGTCCGAGCCGCCGACACCCTGCGAGGTGCCGCCCTTCTTGCCCTTGGACTCGTCCTTCTTGTCCCCGCCGTCGTCCTTCGTGAGGAAGAACACGGAGCCGCCCGCCACGAGCAGCACGGCGACGACGGCCGCCACGATGATGATGACCTTGTTGTTGTTCCGGCCGGGCCCGCCCGCGCTGCCCATCGGCTGCGTCGTGTACATCCCGGGCTGCTGGCCCATCTGCTGCCCGTACGGACCGGGCTGGCCCATGGGCGGAGTGGGCGCCCCGAAGCCCCCGCCGGGCGGCGGGGTCTGCGGCGGCTGGCCGGGAGGTCCGGGCTGCTGCGGGTAGCCGTACCCCCCGGGCGGGGCCTGGGGGGCCTGCGGCGGCTGACCGGGCTGCTGGGGCGGCTGGCCGGGCTGCTGCGGGTAGCCGTACGACGGCTGCCCGGGCTGGCCCTGCGGGGGCTCCTGCGGCGCGCCGAAGCCACCCGGCGGCGGCTGACTCGGCGGCGGAGGCGGCTGCGACATGACAATCCCTCGTTACGGGCAGACCGGGCGCCCGGCACCTCAAACCCCCGTAGGGCCGAGCAACTCGGACATCATGGCCCGCCATCGGCAGACTTCTGAGCGGAAGTTCTTTCTACCATCGGACACTGCGGACCCAGGTCCCGGTTCCGTTACATACCCGTCACCCACGCATCGCCGTCACCCTCCGAAGCCCATGGCCAGGGGCGCGGCGTCCTTCTCGTACTTCCCGGAGAGCAGCCCGCGCTGGAGGAACAGATGTCCCCCGGCCCAGAGCACCGAATTGCTCGTGCCGACCGTCGGGACCCGGAACTCGTCCTGCGTGTCCGCGCTGTCGTCGGGCAGGGTGAGCAGGCCGCGCTGCTTGCCGCCGTCCGGCGAGACGCTGACGACCTGGCCGCCCTTGTCGAGCTTCGGCGGGACGTACGCCACGGCCTTGTCACCCTCCGTCGCGACCGGGTACACGGTGCGGTCCGCTCCCGCGCTCGACTTCCAGCGGAGCTTGCCGGTGCGGAAGTCGAAGCCCATGACCTCGTTCGTCCGCTCCAGCGTGCTGTCGCCCTTGCCCGTGTGCTCCTTGGTGGAGACGTAGACCACATCGTCGGTGGCCACGACGTTGAAGCACGCCTCGCCGCCCAGCCCGCCCAGGCCGCAGCCGGGCTCGTAGCGCTTGCCGAGGCTGAAGGTGCCCGCGATCGTGCCCTTGTCGTCGACCGTCATGACCTCGGACGCCGTCTCGCCGCCGGTGCCCAGCACCAGCACCACCGGGTCCGTGTCGATCACGCGGACGTCCCGTCCGTCGTCCAGGCCGCGGGGCAGCTTGACGTCCCAGGTGGAGTGGCCGGTCCTCGGGTCGAGCCGGTTGACGGTCAGCGAGCCCTCGCAGTCGAGGACGACCAGCAGCTTGGCGCCGCCGCCGTAGCGGGCGTGCTCGCAGGTCTCGCCGGTCTCTTTGCTCTTCCAGAGCGGCGGGCCGCCGTCGATGTCGAAGGCCGCGTAGCCGCCGATCCAGGAGAGGGCGACGGTGTTCTCCGCGACGGTCAGGCTGACGTCGCCGCCGCCGAAGATGTGCTCGCCCTTGGGGATGGGCTTGTCCCACAGCTTCTTGCCGGTGTCGAGGTCGAGGACGGCGACGCTGTTGCAGCCGCCGCTGCCGCCCTCGTAGGCGACGGCCGTGCGGTGGTCGGCGGTCATGTGCGGCGAGGCCGAGCACACGGGGCCGCCGAGCGGGACGCGCCAGGCGCGGGCGCCGTTCATCCGGTAGCCCTCGACCGCGTTGATCGAGGACTTGGCGTAGATCTTCTTCGTGGCCCAGCTGCCGTCGGCGCCCTGGCTGTCCTCGACGTGGGTGTCGGGCTGCTTCAGCGAGAAGAGCTGCTTGGCCGTGCCGCCGCCGGGGACGGCGCCGCCCTTGGCCTCGCCGCCGCCGTCGTCACCGCCGGAGAACGCCCATACGCCGCCCGCGATCAGCGCGACCGCCAGCACGGCGCCGACGATCGCGACCACCTTCGCGTTGAGCCCGCCCCCGCCGCCGGAGGGGGACACCGGCGGAACCGGAGGCATCGGAGGTGCCTGCCCGAAGGCGCCGGGAGGCTGGAGCGGAGGTGGCGGTGGCGGATTTCCGTCACCCTGGGGAGCACCCTGGGGAGGTTGCCACTGAGGCGGAGGAGGCGGCTGTGACATGGGAGTTCCTAGGGACGGAGGGGGTCACTCTTTCTACCACCGGCCCCGGAACTCTTGTCATGCCCCCTCGGTATCGGCCAGTTCAAGCCACCGCAGCTCCAGCGTCTCGCGCTGCTCGGCGAGTTCGCGCAGCGTCGCGTCCAGCCCCGCGACGCGCTCGAAGTCCGTCGCGTGCTCCGCCATCTCGGCGTGCAGCTTCGCCTCCTGCTGCTCGGTCTTCTCCAACTGCCGCTCGATGCGCTGCATCTCCTTCTGCGCCGCGCGCGAGAGCCCCGCGGGCTTGGCCGCCTTGGGCTCGGCGCTCGCCGCGGCGGGCGCGGGCGCGGCCGAAGCGGCCTCCGCGGCCCGTGCGCGCTCGCGCCGCTCCAGGTACTCGTCGATGCCGCGCGGCAGCATCCGCAGCGTCTTGTCGCCGAGCAGCGCCAGCACCCGGTCCGTGGTCCGCTCGACGAAGAACCGGTCGTGGGAGATCACCACGAGCGAGCCCGCCCAGCCGTCGAGCAGGTCTTCGAGCTGGGTCAGCGTCTCGATGTCCAGGTCGTTCGTCGGCTCGTCCAGGAAGAGGACGTTGGGCTCGTCCATCAGCAGCCGCAGGATCTGCAGCCGCCGCCGCTCACCGCCCGACAGATCGCCGACCGGCGTCCACTGCTTCTCCTTGGCGAAGCCGAACTTCTCGCAGAGCTGCGAGGCCGTCATCTCGCGCCCCTTGCCGAGATCGACGCGCTGCCGTACGGCCTCCACGGCCTCCAGCACCCGCAGCCCCGGGTCGAGTTCGGCGACCTCCTGCGAGAGATACGCCAGCTTGACCGTCTTGCCGACCTTCACATGCCCGGCGGCGGGCTGCTTCTCCCCCTCGGAGAACGCGGCGTCCGCCAGCGCCCGCAGCAGCGAGGTCTTGCCCGCGCCGTTCACCCCGACCAGGCCGATACGGTCGCCGGGCCCGAGCTGCCAGGTCAGATGCTTCAGCAGCACCTTCGGACCCGCCTGGACGGTGACATCCTCCAGGTCCAGCACGGTCTTGCCGAGCCGGGAGCCCGCGAACCGCATCAGCTCCTGGCTGTCGCGCGGCGGGGGCTCACCCTCGATCAGCTCGTTCGCGGCCTCGATACGGAACCGGGGCTTGCTCGTACGGGCGGGAGCGCCGCGCCGCAGCCAGGCCAGCTCCTTGCGCATCAGGTTCTGCCGCTTGGTCTCCTCCTGCTGCGCGATGCGCTCGCGCTCGGCCCGCGCGAAGACGTAGTCCGAGTACCCGCCCTCGTACTCGTGGATCGCGCCGCGCTGCACGTCCCACATGCTCGTCGCGACCTGATCCAGGAACCAGCGGTCGTGCGTGACGCAGACGAGCGCCGAACGGCGCGTGCGCAGATGCCCGGCGAGCCAGGCGATGCCCTCGACGTCGAGGTGGTTCGTCGGCTCGTCGAGGACGATCAGATCCTGCTCGGCGATGAGCAGCTTGGCGAGCGCGATGCGGCGGCGCTCGCCGCCGGAGAGGGGGCCGATGACGGTGTCGAGCCCCTGCGGGAATCCGGGCAGCGCGAGACCGCCGAAGAGTCCGGTGAGGACGTCACGGATCTTGGCGTTCCCGGCCCACTCGTGATCGGCCATGTCGCCGACGACCTCGTGCCGCACGGTCGCGGCGGAGTCGAGCGAGTCGTGCTGGCTGAGCACGCCGAGGCGCAGCCCGCCCGAGTGCGTCACGCGTCCCGCGTCGGGCGTCTCCAGCTTGGCCAGCAGCCGGATCAGGGTGGTCTTGCCGTCCCCGTTCCGGCCGACGACGCCGATACGGTCGCCCTCGCTCACGCCGAGCGAGACGCCGTCTAGCAGGGCGCGGGTGCCGTACACCTTGTCGACGGCTTCCAGATTGACGAGGTTGACTGCCATTTTTCTCCTGTACGGGGGGCCAGCGTCCCAGGGTAGGCCTGCCCAGCCCTTGCCGCGTCCCGCGCCCCTTGAAGTGCCCCGTCAGGGGCACGCCCCTGTCTCCCATGCGCGGCTCCGCCACGACCGGTCACAACGCCTCGGAGCTTGCCCCTTCTCCCTCAGGGGCGCGGGGCTGTGCTCGATATGCGGCTCCGCCGCGCGGGCGCGACCGGTCACAACACCTCGGGGCTTGCCCCCTCAGGGGCGCGGGCCTGTGTCCATTTGCGGCTCCGCCGCGTGGGCGCGACCGGTCACTGCACGTCGGGGCTTGCCCGTCAAGGGGCGCGGGGAACTGCGCGCCAAGCCACGACGCGGGCGCGCCCCGCGAAGCACAGCCCGGGGCACCCCGGGCGCGGCCCTTTCGCCGGAGCACCCGGCATGGGGGGCTGCGCTTGCCAACCCTGCGCCTTGCGCAGACTTCCCAAGCTTCGCAGGGGGCGGAGGGAGAAGCATGGGGGCGAACCCCCTCTTTGACGGCTAGCTTCCGTGGAGCATGAGGGCTATGCCGCCGACCATGAGCGCGGAAGCGCCGATGCGGGGCCAGCCGAAGCGTTCCTTGAAGAAGACGGCACCAATCGCCGCGCCCGCGATGATCGAGGACTCGCGGAGGGCCGCCACCGGCGCCAGAGGGGCTCGGGTCTGGGCCCAGAGGACGAGCCCGTACGCGACGACGGACAGCGCCCCGCCCAGCAGACCCCGCAGCGCGATGGGCCGCAGTTGGGCGACCAGTGCGCCACGGCGCGTGGCCAAGGCGTACGCCGGTATCGCCAGCCCCTCCAGGATCATCAGCCACGCGATGTACCCGAGGGAGGTGCCGGAGGCGCGTACGCCCACGCCGTCCACCACCGTGTACGAGGCGATGGCGAGGCCCGTGCAGACCGCGGCGAGGAGCGCGGGCCAGTCAGGGGCGGAGCCCTTGCCGCGCAGGCCCCACAGGGCGACGCCGACGAGGCCCGCCGAGGCGAGGAGGACGCCCGCCAACTGCCAGGCGTCCGGCATCTCGTGCACGAAGACGGCCGCGAGGACGGTGACCACGAGCGGCGCAGTGCCGCGCGCGATGGGGTACATCTGCCCGAACTCACCGAGGTGGAACGAGCGCATCAGCAGCATCTGGTAGACCACGTGCAGCACGACCGAGGCCAGCAGCGCGGGCCACGCCTCGGCGTCCGGCAGCGGCGCGAAGCAGGCGAGCAGCGCGCCGCAGAGCGTGCCGCCACCGCCGACGAGGGTGAAGGCGAGCAGCTGGTCCTTGATGCCGTGCGCCAGGGCGTTCCAGCTCGCGTGGGTGAGCGCGGCGGCGAGGACGGCCGCGACGACCAGCGGGGTCACCGGGCAGCGGCTTCGCGGACGTCCACGAGCGTGCCGCCCGCGTGGTCCACCAGCTCCTCCGGAGGCAGGGGGAAGACGGTGTGCGGGGTGCCCGCCGCCGCCCAGACGACCTCGTGCGCGAGCAGGCCCCGGTCGGCGAGCACCCGCATCCGCGAGACATGGCCGAACGGGGGCACGCCGCCGATCGCGTACCCGGTCGCCGCCCGTACGGTGTCGGCGTTCGCGCGCTTCACCGTGCCGCCGAGGGCCTGGGAGACCAGGCCGAGGTCGACGCGGGAGGAGCCGTCCATCAGCACGAGGACCGGCTCGCCGTCGACCTCGAAGATCAGCGACTTGACGATCTGGCTGAGCTCGCAGCCGATGGCGTCGGCGGCCTCCCTGGCCGTACGGGTCGCGTCCGGGAAGCTCCGGATCTCGACGCCGGAGAGGCCGAGGGCGGCGAGGGCCTGGGCGAAGCGGGGGTGGGCGGCGGGGGCTTGCGGGGCTTGCTCGGTCATGGCCGCGACGTTACCGCCAGGTGTACAGGGCACGCGAAGCCGTTTCGGTTACCGGAACGCCGAAGGGCGGACCGGCGTTGCGCCGGTCCGCCCTTCATGGGTTCGGGTGCGTCAGCCCGCGGCTTCGAGGACCTTGCGGACGACGGGGCCCGCGTTGTCGCCGCCGTGGCCGGAGGCCGGGACGACGGCGGCGGAGGCGACGTCGCCCTTGTACGCCGTGAACCAGGCGTTCGGCTTCTTCTGGCCGTCGACCTCGGCGGAGCCCGTCTTGCCGCCGACGTCACCGCTGAGCCCCGACAGGGCCTTGGCGGCGGTGCCGCTCGTCGCGGTGAGCTTCATCAGGGACTTGAGGTCCTTGGCGACGCCCGGCTTCATCGTGCGCGCGGCCTTCGCCAGCGAGCGCTTGTCCAGCGAGGCGGGCACGATGACCGGCTGCTTGAAGCTGCCGTTCTGCACGGTCGCGGCGACCGAGGCCATGGTGAGCGGGTTCATCCGCACGCCGCCCTGGCCGATGAGCGAGGACGCCATCTGCGCGTCGGACTGGACGGGGACGGAGCCGTCGAAGGTGCCGGTGCCCGTCTTCCAGTCGAGGCCGATGCCGAAGACGTCGCGGGCCTCCTTGGTGAGGTCGTCGTCCTTCAGCTTCTTGGCCTGGGTGATGAAGGCGGTGTTGCAGGAGCGGGCGAAGCTCTGCGCGAAGGTGCCGTTCTTGATCTCGAACTTGTCGAGGTTCTGGAACTTCCAGCCGCCGTACGTCGCGTACTTGGGGCACGGGTGCGACTTGCCCGGCGAGGCGAGGCCCTTGTCCAGCAGCATCGC
This sequence comes from Streptomyces sp. NPDC048172, assembly GCF_043202595.1. Lineage (NCBI taxonomy): Bacteria > Bacillati > Actinomycetota > Actinomycetes > Kitasatosporales > Streptomycetaceae > Streptomyces > Streptomyces sp. NPDC048172. Next base: position 254,974 of record NZ_JBIDAT010000011.1, on the reverse strand, counting down.
GCCGGTGACGACCTTCATGGTGGAGCCGGGCGCCAGCGAGCCGCGCAGGGCGCTGTTGAAGCCCGTGGCCGGGGAGTTGGCGACGGCGAGGATCTCGCCGGTGCTGGGCTTGACGGCGACGACGGACGCCTTGGACTTGCCCTTGACCGCCTTCTCCGCGGCGGTCTGCGCCTTGGCGTCGAGGGTCGTCTTCAGCTCGCCGGGGGTGGACTTGGAGAGCTGGCGCAGGATGCCCTGGTTCTTGCCCTTGGCGTCGACGACGCGGGTCTGGACGCCCGAGGAGCCGTCGGTCTTGTCGCCGTAGCGCTTGCGCAGGTCGTCGAGGACGTCGCCGAGGGTGGGGTGGTCGTCCTTGGAGAGCGCGGCGCCGCTGCGGTCCACCGCGTTGATCGGCGGGGTCCCGGCCTCGTCGGTCTTGACCGCCTGGCCGTCCTTGAGCTTGGGGTGCAGGACCGAGGACTTCCAGCCGACGACGGCCTTGCCGGTCTTCTTGTCCCGCACGACCTCCAGCTGGGAGCCGTAGTTGAGGGTGGCCTTCTTGCCCTTGTAGGCGATCTGCGCGGTGACGGCGTAGGGCACCTTGGGGCCCTTGGCCGAGCGCGGCGCCGTGACGACCTTGGCGAAGCGGCCCTGCGTGCGGAGGCCCTTCAGCTCCTTGGCGGCCTGCGCGGTGTCGTCCGTGAGGCGGGCGGCCTTCTTGACGTCCCCGGCGGACCAGGCGGAGAGGAAGCCCTTGGCGGTGGTGCGGACCTCCGCCGAGCTGGGCGGGCCCTTCTTGATCTCGCCGTCGGGCCCCTTGCCGTCGTCGGGCGCGGCGACGCTCCCCTTCGTCTTGTCCTCGCCGCCCTCGTCGCTGTCGCTCCCGACCAGGGCATAGACGCCGACGCCGGTGAGTCCGACGACGGCGGCGGCCACCCCGCCGATCACGGCCATCTTCTGACTGTCACGCATTCGAGTCTCTGCCCCTCCGCCCCGCCCCGGCCGACATGGCCGAGGACCTGTGCGAGGCACCCTAGAGCACACCCGTCACGGCTCGTGTCCCGGTATGCCCGTTCAGCCCCGCTTCCTGGGGAAGTGCGTTCCAGGATTCACCGGTTCCGGCGGTTTGCGGCCCGAAGTGGAACCGGTACGGGAGTGACGTGAGTTGCCTCGGCCTCTTGAGCAGACGAACGAAACGGCGCGGATAGTTCCGGATGTCGGCCGGATTCTGCGAGGAACTCCCAGATCCGGCGGAGCTGTCAGATCCAGGTGTCGAACCACATGCGTTGCCGCCACTCGGACATGGGGATCGTCTGCCCGGTGTAGATGGGCCAGAAGTAGATGAAGTTCCAGACGATGAGCAGCCCCAGGACGCCGACGGCCACCACCCCCGTCGTACGGCGTCTGTCGCTCACGCCCGGTGGCCCGGCCAGCGCCCCCGCCGCCATCGCCAGCCCCAGGCAGAGGAACGGCAGGAACACCACCGCGTAGAAGAGGAAGATCGTGCGCTCCTGGTACATGAACCAGGGGAGGTAGCCCGCGGCGATGCCGCACAGGATCGCGCCCGCGCGCCAGTCCCGCCGGAAGAGCCAGCGGTAGACCACGTACAGCAGCGCCACGCACGCCACCCACCACAGCACGGGGGTGCCCAGCGCGAGGACCTCGCGGGCGCAGCCCTCCCGGTCGGCGCAGCCGTCGGAGCCCGCCTTCGGGGACTCGTAGAAGTAGGAGACGGGGCGGCCCAGGACCAGCCAGCTCCACGGGTTGGACTGGTACGTGTGGTGCGAGGTGAGGCTGACGTGGAAGTCGTAGACCTCGCTCTCGTAGTGCCACAGGCTGCGCAGCGGGCCGGGCAGCCAGCCCCAGGGGCCCGCGGCGCCCTCCCTGGCCGCCCAGTCCCGGAAGTAGCCGCCGGAGGTGGCGAACCAGCCCGACCAGGACGCGACGTACGTGCCCACGGCGACCACGGGCAGCGAGACGAAGGCGGGCAGCGCGTCCTTGCGGAGCATCGCGCGGAACGGGCGCGCGGCACCGGCCGTACGGCGCGCGCCCATGTCCCACAGGACGGTGAGGATGCCGAACGCGGCGAGCACGTACAGCCCGTTCCACTTCGTCGCGAAGCCCAGGCCCAGGCAGACGCCCGCCGCGATCCGCCAGGGGCGCCAGCCGAGCCCCAGCCGGGCGCCGGTCCACGCGTCGGGGCGCAGCTCTCCCGTACGTCCGTCCTCGTCGAGCGGCGGCAGTGCGCGGGCGAGTCTCTCCCGTGTCCTGTCGCGGTCCACGAGCAGGCAGCCGAACGCGGCCAGCACCCAGAACATCAGCACCAGGTCGAGCAGCGCCGTGCGGCTCATCACGAAGTGCAGGCCGTCCACGGCCATCAGGCCGCCCGCCAGGCAGCCGAGCGCCGTCGAGCGGAACAGCCGGCGCCCGATCCGGCAGAGCATCAGCACCGAGAGCGTGCCGAGCACCGCCGTCATGAACCGCCAGCCGAAGGGGTCGAGCCCGAAGAGCCACTCCCCCGCGCCGATGATCCACTTTCCGACGGGCGGGTGGACGACGTACGAGCCCTCCGGGGAGAGGGGGATGTGCTGGGGGTCGGCGAGGATCTTGTCGTTGGCCTTCTCGGGCCAGGTGCCCTCGTAGCCGTACTGCCACAGGGACCAGGCGTCCTTGGCGTAGTACGTCTCGTCGAATATCACCGCGTGCGGCGAGCCGAGCTGCCAGAAGCGCAGCACCCCGGCGACGAGCGCGACGAGCAGCGGGCCGCCCCACGCCGACCACCGCACCAGCTTCGCCGCGGTCCCGGGCGCGAGGCCGAACACCGCGGCCAGCCGTGGGTCCGGCTTCGGGAACGGGGGTTCCAGCCGGTCACGGACCCCCGGGCGGGGCCGCGCCGCGTAGCCGAAGCGGCGCAGTCTCGTCTGCCAGGAGGGCATCTCCTCCTGGTCGCCGCCGCTCTGCCGACGGTCGGGGTCCGCCACGGTGTCACTCGTCGTCACGCGGGCCATCGTAGGGACCGCCGCCCGCGCGCGCTGGGCGGCGTACGACGGCGGCGTCGCGCGCGGGGCCCCTGCTGGGACGATGGAGGCGTGACTGGAACCCTCGTGCTCGCCGGAACGCCCATCGGCGACCCCTCGGACGCCCCGCCCCGCCTGGCCGCCGAACTCGGCGCCGCCGACATCGTCGCCGCCGAGGACACGCGCCGCCTGCGCCGCCTCACGCAGGCGCTGGGCGCCGAGCCGAAGGGCCGCGTCGTCTCGTACTTCGAGGGCAACGAGGCGGCGCGCACGCCCGAGCTGGCCGACGCGCTGGAAAACGGTGCCAGGGTCGTACTCGTGACGGACGCCGGGATGCCCTCGGTGTCGGACCCCGGCTACCGTCTCGTCGCCGCAGCGGTGGAGCGCGGCGTGCGGGTCACCGCCGTCCCCGGGCCCTCGGCCGTGCTGACGGCGCTGGCGCTCTCGGGGCTGCCGGTCGACCGGTTCTGCTTCGAGGGCTTCCCGCCGCGCAAGCAGGGCGAGCGGCTCACCAGGCTGCGCGAGGTCGCGGACGAGCGGCGCACCCTCGTCTGGTTCGAGTCGCCGCACCGGCTGGAGGCCACGCTCTCGGCGATGGCCGAGGTCTTCGGCGCCGAGCGCCCCGCCGCCGTGTGCCGGGAGCTGACGAAGACGTACGAGGAGGTGAAGCGCGGCCCCCTGGGCGAGCTGGCCGCGTGGGCCGCCGGGGACGTGCGGGGCGAGATCACGGTCGTGGTGCGCGGCGCCGAGCCGCCCGAGCCGGGCGCGCTGGACGCCGCCGAGCTGGCCCGCAGGGTCGCGGTCCGCGAGGAGGCGGGCGAGCGGCGCAAGGAGGCCATCGCGGAGGTCGCGAAGGAGGCCGGGGTACCCAAGCGCGAGGTCTTCGACGCCGTGGTGGCCGCGAAGAATACGCGTTCCTGACGCCGCCCCCATGCCGACCAGCGGGTAAAGGACTAACGTAAAAAAGCAAAGGCAAGCCTTACATCCTCCGCTTCTTGGATACGCAGGAACAAAATCTGACCCAATAAAGGGAAAGGGACCTGCGTTCCCACCGGAGAAGGAGTCCACTGAGAAGTGGGCGCACCGCCCGGAGAGAGGAGCTGCCATGAAGCACGCCAGCAGCGGCACGGTTCACGAAGCGTACTCGTTCGCCTGCATGAAGTGCGGTTACGGCTGGGAGCAGGAGTACGAGATACGGCACCTCGAATACGCGGACGGTCGCCCGTTGATCGTGTATTACGCGGACGGGGAGCAGGTTCCCTCTCCGCTCACGCATCCCACGTGCCGCAATTGCGAGGGGCATGTCGTCAGGATCATGCGCTCCGGTCGTGTTTCGCTGGCAGAGGCGGCACTTCCGCACCACTGAACCGCACTTCTGAACCGTACTTCGCACGTCACGGCGGGGGCGCTTTATCATCGCGGGTATGCCGTCGGACAGTTCAGCGCCCCCGCTCCCCGAGCCGCTCCGGATCGCCGTGGCGGACTCGCACACGCACCTCGATATGCAGGACCCCTCCGTGGGGGAGGCGCTGAGCGCCGCCGCCTCGGTCGGGGTCACCACCGTGGTGCAGGTGGGCTGCGACCTGGAGCGTTCACGCTGGGCCGCCGAGACGGCCGCTGCACACGAGGCGGTGCACGCGGCCGTCGCGCTCCACCCCAACGAGGCGCCCCGGCTGCCCGGCGGCGAGCTCGACGAGGCCCTCACCGAGATCGAGAAGCTCGCGGCGCTGCCGCAGGTGCTGGCCGTCGGCGAGACGGGCCTCGACTACTTCCGTACCGGCGAGGACGGCGTCGCCGCGCAGCAGCGCTCGTTCCGCGAGCACATCGCGATCGCCAAGCGCCAGGACAAGGCGCTCGTCATCCACGACCGGGACGCGCACGCGGACGTGCTGCGGATCCTCGACGAGGAGGGCGCGCCCGAGCGCACCGTCTTCCACTGCTACTCCGGTGACGCGGCGATGGCCGAACACTGCGCGGCGAAGGGCTGGTTCATGTCCTTCGCCGGAAACGTCACGTTCAAGAACGCCCAGCCGCTGCGCGACGCGCTCGCCGTCGCGCCGCCCGAGCTCGTGCTGGTCGAGACGGACGCCCCGTTCCTGACCCCGATGCCGTACCGCGGTCGGCCTAACGCGCCGTATCTCGTTCCGGTCACGCTCCGGGCCATGGCGGAGACCAAGGGGATGACGGAGGACGCGCTCGCCACGCACGTCGCGGCCAACACGGCGCGCGCCTTCGGCTACCGGGCCCCCTAGCGACCCCCGGCGACCCCCTATCGGTCGCGACACAGAGTGGTCAAGCCGCTTTGGAGCGTGACCACCTGCTCCGCTACAGTCCCCGCCCGCCGGGCCTGTCCGACAGGCTCTCAACGGCCGGAGCGCTTGGAGTGACGTCGTGAGCCAGTCGCAGGAGAGCGTGGGGACGGTGCTGCAGCCGTCGCCCTACGAGGACTACGCGGGCTACGAGGCCCATGTCCCCTACGGCTACGGCTATGACTACGACCGTGATCCGTACGGGCCGTACGAGGACGTGCCGGGCCTGCCCGGCCTCCCGGAGGTCCCGGAGGCCCCGGAGGCCCCGGATCCGCTCGTCCCGCGTCAGCAGGCCGCCCGGCCGTTCCCCGCCACGGCGGAGGGCGGCCGGGCGGCCGCGCGCCGGGCCGCGCGCTCCCGCCGCACCTCCGAGCGCCCGGAGATGCTGCGGCGGCTGCTGCCGCAGGCGCTCGTCGTCGCGTTCCTGGCAGGCGGCACCTCGGCGTTCGTCGCCTACGACAAGTCCGTCACGCTCGACGTCGAGGGCGAGCCCCGCACCCTGCACACCTTCGCGGGGGACGTCGAGGAGCTGCTGGAGGACGAGGGCGTCGAGCTGGGGCGGCACGACGTGGTCTCCCCCGGCCGCACCGCGGACCTCGCCGACGGCGACGAGATCGACATCCGCTACGGGCGGCCCGTCCGCCTCACCCTCGACGGCCACCGGCACACGGTGTGGACGACGGCCCGCACGGTGGACGGCGCGCTGCGCGAGCTGGGGGTGCGCGCCGAGGGCGCGCGGCTCTCGGCGCCGCGCTCCGCGCCGATCGGGCGGAACGGCACCGCGCTGGAGGTGTGGACGGAACGCGGCGTCACCTTCCTCGCCGACAGCCGCGAGCACCGGGTGCGCACCAACGCCCCCACGGTCGAACGGGCGCTGCGCGAGGCCGGGCTCGAACTCCGCAACGACGACACGACCTCCGTCCCCCTCGACAGCTTCCCGCGCGACGGCCAGACCGTGACCGTGATGCGGATCACCGGCGCCGAGCAGGTCCGCGAGCAGCGCGTCCCGTACGAGACGGAGCGCCGCGACGACCCGCACCTCCAGGAGGGCACCGAGGTCGTGGCCCGGCACGGGAAGCCGGGCCTGCGCCGCACCACGTACCGGGTCCGTACCGTCAACGGCGTCAAGCAGAAGCCCCGGCGGCTGGGCACCGAGATGGTCCGCGAGCCCGAGACCGAGATCATCAAGGTAGGCACCAAGAAGCTCCCCGACACCGTCGAGGGCGCCGAGGGCCTCAACTGGGGCGCCCTCGCCCAGTGCGAGTCCGGCGGCGACCCGAGCTCCGTGGACGCCTCGGGCACCTACGGCGGCCTCTACCAGTTCGACACCCAGACCTGGCAGAGCCTCGGCGGCTCGGGCAGCGCGCAGGAAGCGCCTGCGGCGGAGCAGACGATGCGCGCGAAGAAGCTCTACGTCTCCCGGGGCGCGAGCCCCTGGCCGGTGTGCGGCCGTAAACTGTCGCAGTGAACTCAGCCCCCTCCCCTGACCCTGACCCCGGCGCGGGTGCCGACGCGGGTGCGCTGCTCGGGCCCGCCGATGTGCGGGAGCTGGCCGGTGCGCTCGGTGTGCGGCCGACCAAGCAGCGCGGGCAGAACTTCGTCATCGACGCGAACACCGTGCGGCGGATCGTGCGGACCGCGGACGTGCGGCCCGACGACGTCGTGCTGGAGGTCGGGCCGGGGCTCGGCTCGCTGACGCTGGCGCTGCTGGAGGGCGCGGAGCGGGTGACGGCGATCGAGATCGACGACGTGCTCGCCGCCGCGCTGCCCGCGACCGTGCGTACGCGGCTGCCGGAGCGCGCCGACCGGTTCACACTCGTGCACGCCGACGCGCTGCGCGTGACGGAACTGCCGGGCCCGGAGCCCACGGCGCTCGTGGCCAACCTGCCGTACAACGTGGCCGTTCCGGTGCTGCTGCATCTGCTCGCCACCTTCCCCGGCATCGAGCGGACGCTGGTGATGGTGCAGTCGGAGGTCGCCGACCGGCTCGCGGCGAAGCCCGGCTCGAAGGTGTACGGGGTGCCGTCGGTGAAGGCCGCCTGGTACTGCGAGGTGAAGCGCGCGGGCGCGATCGGGCGGAACGTGTTCTGGCCCGCGCCGAACGTGGACTCCGGGCTGGTCTCGCTCGTACGGCGCGCGGCGCCGGTCGACACGAGCGCGAGCAGGGACGAGGTGTTCGCGGCCGTGGACGCGGCGTTCGCGCAGCGCCGCAAGACGCTGCGCGCCGCGCTCGCCGGATGGGCGGGCTCGGCGGCGGCGGCCGAGGAGGCGCTGACGGGCGCCGGGATCGACCCGAAGGCACGCGGGGAGGCCCTCACGGTCGAGGAGTTCGCGGCGATCGCGGAGCACAAGCCAGTCAGGGAGGGGAACGGCGCGTGAGTGCCAGCATCACCGTACGGGTACCGGCGAAGGTCAACGTCCAGCTGGCGGTGGGCGGCCTGCGCCCCGACGGCTTCCACGACCTGGCCAACGTCTTCCTCGCCGTCGGCCTCTACGACGAGATCACCGCCACCCCCGACGAAGCGCTGGGGCTGACCGCCGAGGGCCCCGGCACGCACCTGATCCCGCTCGACGACCGCAACCTGGCGGCGCGTGCCGCGCGGCTGCTGGCCGAGCGGCACGGGATCGAGCCGCGCGTGCGGCTGCACATCGCCAAGGACATCCCCGTCGCGGGCGGCATGGCGGGCGGCAGCGCCGACGCGGCGGGCGCGCTGCTCGCGTGCGACGCGCTGTGGGGCACCCGTACCCAGTACGACGAACTCCTCGCGCTCTGCGCCGAGCTGGGCTCCGACGTGCCCTTCAGCCTCGCGGGCGGCGCCGCGCTCGGCCGGGGGCGGGGCGAGCTGCTGACGCCGCTGGAGACGGGCGGGGAGTTCCACTGGGTCTTCGCCGTCGCGGACGGCGGCCTGTCCACCCCGGACGTCTACCGCGAGTGCGACCGGCTGCGCGAGGCGGCCGGGCTGGGCGCCACGGTGGACGCCGTGCCCGACCCCGAGCCCTCCCCCGCGCTGCTGGACGCGCTGCGCACGGGCGACGCGGCGGCCCTCGCCGCCGCGCTCACCAACGACCTGCAGCCCGCCGCCGTCTCGCTGCGCCCCTCGCTGGCCCGGACGCTGGAGGCGGGCCTCGCCGCGGGCGCCCTGGCCTCGCTCGTCTCGGGCTCGGGCCCGACCTGCGCGTTCCTGGTCAAGGACGCGGAGTCGGCCGCGCGGACCGCCGAGGCGCTACGGGCCTCCGGCACCTGCCGCACGGCCCGTACGGCGGTCGGGCCCGCGCCCGGCGCCTCGCTCGTCTGACCGCCGCGTGTACCCTCACCCGGCCCGACATCGCGGAGGGGGCCGTTCCGGCAAGCCGGGTGAGGGGGTCTCGATGAGCCCTCAGTGGGTGAGGGCGGCCTGCGGGTCGGACTGCCAGTAGGTCACGAAGGGGTCCTCGCCGAGCTTCGTGGCCTGCGGCAGGGAGACGTCGACGGGGTCGCCGACGGAGCCCTTGCCGGACTTGCCCGCGAAGTGGATCTGGAGATTGCTGACGGACCGCAGTCCGTCGCTGCTCTCGTCCGCTCCGGACAGGCCGACGGCCGCGTACGCCGACTTCCCGGGCTCGACGCCGACGACGGACTGCGGCTGGGACTCCTCCAGCACACGGGTCGGGGCCTGCGCCTCGTCGAAGCGGAGCAGGGGCGCGGAGAAGGCGTCGCAGCGCTCGCTGCTGTTGTTGGTGATCTTGATGAGCAGGTGGTTCACGGGGCGCTCGGCCTTGGTGACCGTGGCCCGTACGTTGGCGCCGGAGCAGGGGTCGCCGGCCTTCGCGCCGTCGCCGCCCGCGATGGTGCCGGGCGCGTCCTCGTCGGAACCGCCACCGTCGCTGCTACCGCCGTCGCTGTTGCCGCCGCTGCTGCCGTTCCCGCCGCTGGAGCTGCCGCCGTCGCCGGAGCCGCCGCCGTCGCTGCCGCCGTCGCCGCCCCCGGAGCCCGAGGACTCGGAGGCGGACTCGGAGGCGGCAGGTCTGTCGCCGCCCGAGGTGTCCTTGTCGTCCTGGCACGCGGTCAGCGAGAGCGTGGCGGCCAGCGCGGTGACGGCGAGCAACGTGTGCCTGCGGCGAAGACGTACGGCGTGCATGACGAATGGCCCCCTGAGCCTGCGTGAAATCCCGTGGAACGCCCGGCGGAGGAGCTGAGCGCTCGGCGCCGCGGCGTGATCACCACGTTCGCCGGGCTGGCCCGCAAGGCGCAACGCCCGGCGGCCTTTTGGGGATGCTGGAACGCTTTCACGTCTCTGACCTGCGCAGATCCGGCCACCTGGAACGCACTTCTGGGACGCGTGGGATGCTGGGGGCATGACACCGGACCAGGAGGGGGACTCCCTGGCGGCGCTGCTGCGGGAGTTGAAGGAGCGGTCGGGCCAGAGTTACGGCGCTTTGGCGAAGCGGCTCCACATGAGTACGTCCACACTGCACCGCTACTGCAACGGCGACGCCGTACCGGCCGAGTTCGCGCCCATCGACCGCCTCGGGCGATTGTGCGGCGCGAAGCAGGACGAGCTGGTGGAGCTGCACCGCCGCTGGATCCTCGCGGACGCGGCACGGGGGGCCAGGAAGAAGGAGAGCGGCGGCGCGTCCGCGGCCTCGGCCGCCTCAGCCGCCTCGGCGGCCGCCGCCGCGCCCGAGGCCCGCCCGGCGGAGGCGCCGTCCCCGGAGCGGCCCGGGCAGTCGGCACAGAGCACGCGGGGCACACAGGGCACACAGGGCACCCAGGGCACACAGGGCGCGCAGAGCACTCAGGGCACGCAGGGCGCACGGACCTCGCAGAACGCGGAGGCTCCGCAGGCCTCGCAGAACGCGCGGACCACACACATGCCGCAGGTCCCGAAGTCCGCACAGCCCACGGCCCCCTCGCGCCCCGCGCAGGCGTCCGCTTCCGCGTCCTCGTCCTCGCCGCGCCCGCCCGAGCCGCCCCTGACCAGCACGAGGCCCGGCGGCCCCGTGCGCGAGGAGAAGAAGCGCAGGCTCCCCATCCTGATCGGCGCGGCGACCGCCCTCGTCGTCGTGCTCGGCGTGGGCGTCACGAACGGGCTCTTCGGCGACGACAGTTCCTCCGGGGACCGGGCCGCCGCGAAGGACGGCGAGGCGGCGCGGGACTCCTCGGGCGGTCCGTCGGACTCCGCCTCGGCGAAGGCCGAGAAGAAGGCGAAGGACGGCAAGGACGGCGACAAGTCCCCCGGCAAGGACGGCGGGAAGGGCGGCGCCGACGGGGAGAAGGGCGCGCCCGGCAAGGGCGGCGGGACCGACGGTTCGGGCGAGGCCCCGCTGTCGGTGAGCCTCAGCGACAGCGTCTGGAACAACAAGAACTGCCTCCAGTCGTTCCTCATCGACCGCGAGCCGGAACAGGTGGGCGAGTTCACCGGGGACTCCACGACCGCCTGGGCCCGGGGCTTCGGGGGCGTGGACGCGAAGGACTCCAACATCGGTGCCGTCGTCCAGGGCACGGGCGACCGGAAGGTGGTCCTGAAGGCCCTGCGCGCGAAGGTCGTCAGCCGCGGCCCGGCCCTCAAGTGGAACCACTACGACTCCGCCAGCGGCTGCGGCAGCGGCGCCCTGGTCCCGGCCTCGTACGACATCGCGCTCGACAACGCGGCCCCTCAGGTCAGGCCGGTGCCGGGCGAGCACCAGGGGAAGCCCACACCGGCGAAACCGTTCCCTCGCACGATCAGCGCGGACGACCCGGAGGCGCTGGCGGTCCAGGCCAAGACCGCGAACTGCGACTGCCGCTGGTACATGGAGCTGGACTGGAGCAGCGGCGACCGGAGCGGAACGATCCGCATCGACGACGGCGGGCGCCCGTTCCGCACGAGCGGCGTGACCTCCAAGAAGCGCTACACCTTCAGCGACAAGCCGCCGTACTGGGTGCTCACCGGGCCGGACGGAATGGTCGTGGACCAGCCGCCCGCAGAGCCCTCAGGACAGCCTGAGGGCGGGGATCGTTAGTCACCGACTTGTGCATCGTGCCGGTGACGTAGCCGAAGGAGAGCCCCGACCCGGGGTCGGCGAAGCCGAGCGAGCCGCCCCTGCCCGGGTGTCCGAACGAGTCGGGCCCGAGCATGGGTGCCGCCGGGCCGTGCAGCATGAAGCCCAGCCCGAAGCGGGTGCTGACGACCAGCACGCGGTCGGGCCCCGCCGACTCCTCGGAGCGGGCCTGCGTGAGGGTGGCCGGGGTGAAGAGCCGCGGCCCGCCGTCCGGCAGGGGCCCGATGAGCGCCGCGTAGAAGCGGGAGAGGGCGCGGGCCGTGCCGATCCCGGCGGAGCCGGGGAGTCCGGCGGCGCGGTAGGCGGGCGCGTTCTCGTCGGCGGCGGGGTCGATCGCGCCGAAGGCACGGCGGGTGAGCGACTCCGGGTCGGCGTAGGCGTCGACGACCGACTGCCGTGGCCGCACGCGCAGTCCGCCGCGCTCGGGCTCGGGCGTGGGCACGTACGCGATACGGGCGACGCGCGGGGCCTCCGCCTCCGGCAGGCCCAGCCACAGGTCGAGGCCGAGGGGCCGGGCGATCTCGTCGGCGAACCAGCGCCCGATGGTGCGGCTGCCGCCGGTGACGCGGCGCACCAGCTCCGCCAGGAGCCAGCTGTAGGTGTGCGGGTGGTAGCCGTGGCCGGTGCCGGGGCGCCACTCGGGCGCCTGCGCCTCCAGCGCACGCGCCCCGCTGACGCCGTCCACGGCCTGCGCGGGGGTGAGCGGGGTGTCGAGCACGGGCACCCCGCCGCGGTGCGAGAGCAGGTGCCGCACGAGGAGCCGGTCCTTGCCGTTCGCCTTGAACTCCGGCCAGTACGTGCCGACGGGCGCGTCCAGGTCGAGCTGGCCGCGCTGGTGCAGCAGGTGGAGCACGGCGGCCGCCGGGCCCTTGGTCGCGGAGTGCAGCACGACGGCGGTGTCCTCGCGCCAGGGGGGTGACGCCGGGTTCTCGGGGTCGGTGACGCCGCCCCACAGGTCGACGACCTTGCGCCCGTGCCGGTGCACGGTCACGGCGGCGCCGGTCTCGCCCCGCGCCTCGAAGTTCCGCACGAAGGCGTCCCGTACCGGCTCATAGCCCTCCGCCACCGTGCCGTGGACGGTCCCGGTCTCGACCTCTGCCACGCTTCCTTCGCTCCTGTCCGCCTTCGCGCGTCTTCTGACCGCGTGTGCTGTCCATGGTCCTATGCGCTCGGCACGCTCACGGAGCGGGGGTCGAAGCCGAAGGGGAGCTCCAGGCGGTGCGCGGACATCAGCCCGGGGTCGGAGAGCAGTTGCTGCGTGGGCCCGTCGGCGGCGATCACGCCGTCGCCGAGGATCACGGAGCGGGGGCACAGCTCCAGCGCGTACGGCAGGTCGTGGGTGACCATCAGCACGGTCACGTCGAGGGAGCGGACCAGGTCGGCGAGTTCGCGGCGCGCCGCCGGGTCGAGGTTCGAGGAGGGCTCGTCCAGGACGAGGATCTCCGGGTGCGAGGCGAGGACGGTGGCGACGGCGACGCGGCGGCGCTGGCCGAACGAGAGATGGTGCGGCGGCCGGTCCGCGTACGCCTCCATCCCGACCCGCTCCAGCGCCTCGCGCACCCGCGCCGCCAGTTCCTCGCCGCGCAGCCCGGACGCGGCGGGGCCGAAGGCGACGTCCTCGCGGACGGTGGGCATGAAGAGCTGGTCGTCGGGGTCCTGGAAGACGATGCCGACCCGGCGCCGCACCTCGGCCAGATGCCGCTTGGTGACCGGGAGTCCGGCCACGGTGACGGAGCCCGCGCCGGGGGTGAGGATGCCGTTGAGATGGAGGACGAGGGTGGTCTTGCCCGCGCCGTTCGGCCCGAGGAGGGCGAGGCGCTCGCCGCGCGGGACGGTCAGGTCCACGCCGAACAGCGCCTGGTGACCGTCGGGGTAGGCGTAGGCGAGGCCGGAGACCTGGAGGGAGGGGGGCGGCGTTTCAGGAGTCTCAGGCGTCACAGGCGTCACAGGGTCCATCCCAGGAGGCAGATCGCGAGGGCGGTGAGCGGGAGCGCGGCGGAGCGTGCCCACTCGGCGCGGGTGGCGCCCGCGCCGCCGGTGAGGGGCATGGTGCCGTCGTACCCCCGGCTGAGCATGGCGAGATGGACGCGCTCCCCGCGCTCGTACGAGCGGATGAACAGCGCCCCGGCCGACTTGGCCAGCACGCCCCACTGGCGCAGGCCGCGGGCCTCGAAGCCGCGCGAGAGGCGGGCGATCCGCATCCGGCGCAGCTCGTCCGCGACGACGTCGCCGTAGCGGACCATGAACGCGGCGATCTGGCACAGCTGCGCGGGCAGCCGCAGCCGCTGGAGCCCCGTCAGCAGCGCGTCGAGCGGCGTGGTCGCGGCGAGCAGCACGGAGGCGGCGACGCCGAGGGTGCCCTTGGCCAGCACGTTCCAGGCGCCCCACAGGCCGGACTCGGAGAGGGAGAGGCCGAGCACGGCGACCCGCTCGCCCTCGGCGACGAACGGGAGCAGCACGGCGAACGCCACGAAGGGGACCTCGATCAGCATCCGCCGCAGCGCGTACCCGGCGGGAACCCGGGCCACGGCGCCGACGGCGACGAGCACGGCCGCGTACGCGGCGAAGGCCCAGAGCGCCTCGCGGGGCGTGGAGACGACGATCAGCACGAAGGTGAACGCCGCCGCGAGCTTGCAGTGCGCGGGCAGCGCGTGCACGGGGGAGTCCCCGTGCCGGTAGAGCTTGTGCGCGTGCCCGGCGGACATCTCAGTGCCCGACGCCCTGCGAGGAGGGGGTCTCTTCGGGCCGCTGTTCCTGCTCCTGTTCCTGCTCCGTACGGCGACGGCGGAGGACGACGAAGACGCCCGAGCCGACGGCCAGGGTCGCGCCGACGCCGATGACGCCCGCGAGGCCGCCGGAGAGGCGGGCATTGGTGATGTCCTCCACCCCGTAGTCCGCGAGGGGCGAGTCCTTGGCGGAGTGGTCCTTCTCCTTCTCGTCGATCCCGTTGTCCGCGGCGACCTTCTCCAGGCCGTCGGGGTCGGCCGAGGCGTAGAAGCTGAGGCCGCCCGCGCAGACGAGGGCGACGGCGAGGCCCGCGAGCCAGAGACGGCGCGGCCGTACGCCCGTACGCGCGGGGGCGGCGGCGGCCTCCGGGGCGGGCTCGGGCTCCGCCCGGGTGGGCTCACCCGTGACCGGCGAGGGGCGCAGCACCAGCGGCACGGCGAGGCGGTCGCGCGCCGCGTGCACGAGGTCGGGGCGGACGGCGGCCACGGCACCCACCGTCAGAGCCGTGATCGCCGCCTCGCCGAGGCCGATCAGCACATGCACGCCGACCATCGCCGCGAAGACCTTGCCCAGCGAGACGTCGGCGGTGCCGCCCAGCGCGTAGAGCCCCCAGAAGGCGACGGCGGCGGCGGGCACGGAGACGAGCGCGGCGACGAACGCGGCGGCGGTGACGGCGCCCCGGCCGCGCGGCAGGAGGCGCAGCAGCAGCCGGAAGAGCCCGTAGGCGACGAGGACGGTGACCACGCCCATGTCGAGGATGTTCACCCCGAGGGCCGTCAGGCCGCCGTCGGCGAAGAGCACCGCCTGCAGCAGCAGGACGACGGAGACGCAGAGCACCCCCGTGTACGGGCCGACGAGGATCGCGGCGAGGGCGCCGCCGAGGAGATGGCCGCTGGTCCCGGCGGCCACGGGGAAGTTGAGCATCTGGACGGCGAAGATGAAGGCGGCGACGAGACCGGCGAGGGGGGCCGTGCGCTCGGCGCCGCCCAGCTCACGGCGGGACCCTCTGAGGGAGACGGCGACAGCTCCCGCGGCGACGACTCCGGCGGCGACAGAGGTCGGCGCGTCGATGAATCCGTCGGGAACATGCATGACGGCACTCCGCTCGGCGTGGGAGGTGGCCTGTTGAAAATATGAGCCACCTGCAAACCATTTGCAAGAGTGCGACGGCGGTGCGTCAGCGGAGGGAAAGGCGCTCGAAGCGCAGCGGGCCGACGACGATCGCGCCCCTGCGCCCCCCACGTCCCCCGGGCCCCCCGGGCACGTCACGGCCGTCACGCTCGTCACGCTTCTCGCCCTGCGGCTCGTCGTCCGCGGCGGCCCTGGCGGCGGAAATTCTCGGTTCGGCCGGGTCCGCGGATCCGGCCGGAACGGCCGGGCTGTCATGGTGAGGGGACTTGGTGGTCATCTGAGGCTCCCGTGGCAGTCGTGAGCCAGCTTAGGCAGCTAATGCCCGATATGTGAGTGGCGGGGGTCACAGTTTCCAGGGCTGTGGTACAGCTCACCCGGTCCACCGGGTGACTGACCAGGCGCGCTGCGCGTCTGACTAGACGAAGGGGCAACCCGGAACCAAGCGGCCCAGGTGTCCCCGACCCAGAGGGAGCAGACGTGTCACAGGTCATCGAGCACACCGTGCAGGCCCAACTCATCACCAGGCCGCCAGCGACCCGGTCACTCGCAGCGACTCTCCGCTACGACGTGATCGACCCGCTCGCCGTGCGCATCGTGTTCCCGTCCGACATCTCCCTCGACGGCGACGAGGTCGCCTGGACCTTCTCCCGCGACCTCCTCGACGCGGGCCTGCGCGGCCCGGCGGGCGAGGGCGACGTCCATGTGTGGCCCTGCGGCCTGGAGCGCACGGTGATCGAGCTGCACGCCGGCGAGGGCGTGGCCGTCCTGGAGTTCCGCGCCGGGGACCTGTGGGGCTTCCTGCGCTGCGCGTACGACGCGGTCCCGGCCGGAAGCGAACGCACCCACCTGGAACTGGACGAGACCTTGGAAGCGCTCCTCCGGAACGTGTGAGCGCCGGGCAGGGGCGCGGGGAACTGCGCGCCCGGCCACGACGCAGCCGCGGCCTGCGACGCACCGCAAGGGGCACCCCGTACTCAGCCCCATCGAACGACACGAGGCCGCCGACCACCCGAAGGTGATCGGCGGCCTCGCGCGTGGCCCCGTCAGCCCGACGCCGGAGGCGCCGTCAGACTCCGGTCCGCTCAGGGCTCCGCTGAGCCGGTATCGGCGCGGTCTGCCCCGCTCCGGCGCCGTCCTCCAGGTGGTGCCGCAGCTTCTCACCCTCGACGTCGACGTTGGGCAGGATCCGGTCCAGCCACTTCGGCAGCCACCAGGCACGGCGGCCCAGCAGCGCGAGCACGGCGGGCACGATCGCCATCCGTACGACGATCGCGTCGAAGAGGACCGCGATGGCGAGCCCGAAGCCCATCATCTTGATCATCGCGGCCGAGGCCCCGATGAAGCCCGCGAAGACGCTGATCATGATGACGGCCGCGGCGGACACGACCCGGGCGCTCAGCCGGAAGCCGGAGATGATCGACTCGCCGGGGCCCTCGCCGTGGACGTACGCCTCGCGCATCCGCGTCACGAGGAAGACCTCGTAGTCCATCGCCAGGCCGAAGATCACGCCGATCATGAAGATCGGCATCATGCTCATGATCGGGCCGGTCTGCTCCACCCCGATGAGGCTGGCCGCCCAGCCCCACTGGAAGACCGCGACGACGGCGCCGAGCGCGGCCAGCACGGAGAGCAGGAAGCCGAGCGCGGCCTTCAGCGGCACCAGGACCGAGCGGAAGACGAGCATCAGCAGCAGGAACGCCAGGCCGACCACCAGCGCCAGATACGGCACCAGCGCGTCGTTCATCACCTGCGAGAAGTCGATCGTCACCGCGGTCGAGCCGGTGACGAGCAGCGTGGCGCCCGTCGCCTTCTTGATCGAGTCCTGCTGGTCGCGGATCGCGTGGACGACGTCCTCGGTCTTCGAGTCGCTCGGGCCCGTCTTGGGAACGGCCGTGAACGTCGCGGTGTCGGCGCTCTTGTTGAACTGGGCGGGCGTGACCGCGACGATGCCGTCGACCTTCGCGATCCGCTTCTCGATCTCCTTCGCGGCCTGCTTCGGGTTGTCGCTGTCCCGCAGGTCGGCCACCGGCATCAGCGGGCCGTTGAACCCGGCGCCGAAGCCGTCCGAGAGCAGGTCGTACGCCTTGCGCTGGGTGGTCTCCGCGGGCTCGTTGCCCTCGTCGGGGAAGCCGAGCTGCATGCTGCCGACCGGAATGGCCAGCACACCGAGCCCCAGCACCGCCGTGACCAGGACCATCACCGGACGGCGCAGCACGAAGGCGGCCCAGCGGGCGCCCGCCTTGGGCTTCTGGCCCACGGCGTTCGCGGCCGGCGGGGCACCCGTCTCGGGGTTGGCCTTGCGCACCTTGCGGCCGAAGATCCGCTTGCCCACCATGCCGAGCGCGGCCGGGACCAGCGTGAGGGCCACCAGGACGGCGATGACGACCGTACCGGCCGCCGCCATGCCCATCCTGGTCAGCACCGGGATGTTGACCACCGCCAGGCCGACCAGCGCGATCACGACCGTCAGACCGGCGAAGACCACCGCCGATCCGGCGGTTCCGACCGCCCGCCCCACGGCCTCCTCGCGGCTGCGGCCCTCGGAGAGCTCGGCGCGGTAGCGGGAGGCGATGAACAGCGCGTAGTCGATGCCGACCGCGAGGCCGATCATCATCGCGAGCGTGCTGGTGTCGGCGGAGAGATCGAGGGGGACGGCCAGCGCGGTGATCGACGAGATGCCGATGCCGACGCCGATCAACGCCGTGATCAGCGGAAGTCCCGCCGCGACGAGCGAGCCGAACGTCAGGATCAGCACGATCGCGGCTATCCCGATGCCGATGATCTCGCCGTTGCCCATGTCGGGCATGGTCATCAGCGCGTCGCCGCCGGTCTCGGCCGTCAGCCCGGCCTTACGGGCCGACTCCGCGGCGGCCTCGATCTTGTCCCGGGTCTTGTCGGTGATGTCGGTGGACGGGACCTTGTAGACCGCCGAGGCGTAGGCGATGCTCCCGTCCTTGCTGATGGCCCCGCTGCCCTTGGCGAACGGGTCCGAGACACCGGCGGCCTGCCCGCCCTTCAGGGCGCTCACGGCCTCCTCGACGGCCTCCCTGTTGTCGGTGGCCGTGATCTTCTCGCCGGTGGGCGCGCGGAAGACCATACGGGCCTGGGCGCCCTCCGCGTTGGAGTCCGGGAAGCGGTCCTCCAGCACGTCGAAGGCCTTCTGCGCCTCGGTGCCGGGGAGGGCGAAATCGTCTTCGGGCGGGGTCGAAGCGGTGGACGCGCCCACTCCGGCGGCGACGAGCAACGCCACCCATATCAGGGCGACGAAGCGGCGGCGCCGGAAGGCGAACCTGCCGAGTTTGTACAGGAAGGTGGCCACGAGAGGGTTCTCCGGTTTAGATGCGGACGGGGACAGCGGGATCGGGGATTCCCCTCGGTACACGCGCGGGCACGGGCACCGCTGGAATGACAGCTCATGTCAAACGACGCCTACTCGCAGGCAAAGGATGAGCCATCCCGCGGATTGAGGGGTACGTCACAACTTGCCGCGGCCCAATTCCCCCCGAACCATGGGATAGGTGACCGACGAAGGCGCCTATCTCCGATACCCGCATCTCCACGGCGATCTCATCTGCTTCGCCGCCGAGGACGACCTGTGGGTCGCACCCCTGCGACCCGGGCGCGCCTGGCGGCTGACGGTGGACCGTACCCGGATCAGCCATCCCCGCTTCTCCCCGGACGGCAGCCGGATCGCCTACGCGAACTGGCGCAGCCTGGATCCCGAGATCTATCTGGCCCCCGTCGAGGGCGGCCCCGCCGCGCGGCTCACCTACTGGGGCGCAGCCGACACCCGCGTCTGCGGCTGGACGCCGGAGGGCGACGTGCTCGCGGTGGCCTCGCACGGCCAGCCCTTCTCGTACTACTCGTGGGCCTACCGCGTCCCCGTGGACGCCGCCAGCGGCACCGGCGGGCCGGGCAGCAAGCTGCCGTGGGGGCCCGTCTCCGACATCGCGGTGGCCGAACAGGACGGCGAGCGGCGCACGTTGCTGCTCACCGGCACGCCGCCGCACGAGCCCGCCTCCTGGAAGCGGTACCGGGGCGGCGCGATGGGCCGCCTGTGGCTGCACGGCGAGCGGCTGCTGCCGGACCTCGAAGGGCACCTGGACAGCGCGATGTTCGTGGGCGGCCGCATCGCGTTCCTCTCCGACCACGAGGGTGTGGGCAACCTCTACTCCTGCCTGCCCGACGGCTCCGACCTGCGCCGCCACACCGACCACGACGCGTTCTACGCCCGCCACGCGTCCACCGACGGACGGCGGGTGATCTACCAGTGCGCGGGCGAGCTGTGGCTCGTGGACGACTTCTCGCACCGCGCGAAGCCGCGGCGGATCGACGTCGTCCTCGGCGGGCCGCGCGCCGGGCGGCGGCCGTACCAGGTCCCGGCCGCCGACCACCTCGACTCGCTCGCCGTGGACCCCACGGGCCGCGCGAGCGCCGTCTGCGTGCGCGGCAGCCTGTACTGGCTCACCCACCGCGACGGCCCGGCCCGCGCCATCGCCGACGAGCCGGGCGTCCGGGTCCGGCTCCCCGAGATGCTGGGCGATACGGGCCGTATCGCGTACGTCACGGACGCGGACGGCGAGGACGCGATCGAGGTCGCCGACCTCCCCAGAGCCTCGGCCCCGCGGCCCCCGCTGAGACTCGCCGCGGGGCGGCTGGGCCGGGTCCTGGAGCTGGTGTCCTCGCCGGACGGCGGCACGCTGGCGGTCGCCTCGCACGACGGGGGGCTGCTGCTGGTGCGCGTGCCGGACCCGGAGGCCTCCGGCGATCCGGACCCGGGCGTCACCGAGCTGATCCGCTCCGTGAACGGCCCCGTGCACGACCTCGCGTTCTCGCCCGACTCCCGGTGGCTGGCGTGGGCGCACCCCGGGGTCGGGCGCTCGCTCTCCCAGATCAAGATCGCCAAGGTGACGGAGACGGCCACCATCCTCGATGTGACCGACGGCCGCTTCGAGGACGAGCAGCCCGTCTTCACGCGCGACGGCCGCTTCCTCGCGTTCCTCTCCTGGCGCGGCTTCGACCCGGTGTACGACGTGCACACCGGCGACCTCTCCTTCCCGCTCGGCTGCCGCCCGTATCTCGTGCCGCTCTCCTCCGCGACGCTCTCCCCCTTCGCGCTCACCCCCGAGGGCCGCCCGGCGGCGGGCGGCCTCGACCCGCAGCCCGAACCCCCGGGCGGCGAGGGCGAGGGCGAGGACGAGCGGACGGTGCTGGTGGAGGCGGAGGGACTGGCGAGCCGCGTGACGCCGTTCCCGGTGACCGCCTCGAAGTACTCGGCGCTCTGCCCGGTGAGCGGCGGCGGGCTGATCTGGCTGCGGTTCCCGATCTCCGGCGCGCTGGGCGAGACGTTCGTGAACCCGGCCGACACCTCGGGCCGCCCCACCCTGGAGCACTTCGACCTCACCAAGGCCCGGCGTACCGAACTCACCAGCGAGATCGACTGGTTCGCGCTCAGCGGCGACGGCTCCCGGCTCGTCGTCAACGACGAGGGCGAGCTGCGCGTGATCCCCGCCGGCGAGACCTCCGACGCCGACTCCACGACGTACATCGACCTGCGCCGCGTCCTGCACGACGTGGACCCGGCCGCCGAGTGGCGGCAGGCGTACGAGGAGGCGGGGCGGCTGATCCGGGCGTACTTCTGGGACCCGGGGATGAGCGGCATCGACTGGGACGCGGTCCTCGACCAGTACCGGCCGCTGGTCGAACGGGTCGCCTCCCCCGACGAGTTCGCCGACCTGCTGCGCGAGGTGCTGGGCGAGCTGGGCACCTCGCACGCGTACGTCGCCCCGGCGCGGCGCGACGAGGGCCCGCCGCACTACCAGCGCCCCATCGGCCTGCTCGGCGCCAACCTCGTCCGCACCCCGCACGGCGAGTGGCGGATCGCCCGCGTGCTGCCCGGCAACTCCTCGGACTCCCGCGCCCGTTCGCCGCTCGCGGGCGCGCCCGTACGCGAGGGCGCGGTGCTCACGCACATCGACGCGCGCCCCGTCGACCCGGTCCAGGGCCCGGCGCCGCTGCTGGGCGCAGCGGGCGGCACCACGGTGGAGCTGTCGCTGCGCCAGGCGGGGCCGCGCCGCGTGGCCGTCGTCCCGCTGATCGACGAGCGCCCGCTGCGCTACCAGGACTGGGTGGCCCGCCGCCGCGACGTCGTCCGCGACCTGAGCGGCGGCAAGTGCGGCTATCTCCACATCCCCGACATGGGCGGCTCGGGCTGGGCCCAGTTCAACCGCGACCTGCGGATGGAGGTCTCCCGCCCCGCGCTGATCGTGGACGTACGGGGCAACGCGGGCGGCCACATCAGCGAACTGGTGCTGGAGAAGCTGACCCGCACCATCCTGGGCTGGGACCTCACGCGCAACGCGCAGCCCGTCTCGTACACGAGCAACGCGCCGCGCGGCCCGGTCGTCGCGGTCGCGGACGAGATGACGTCCTCGGACGGCGACATGATCACGGCGGCCTTCCGCCTGCTGGGCAGGGGCCCGGTCGTCGGGACCCGCACCTGGGGCGGCGTCGTCGGCATGACGGGACGGCACCGGCTCGGCGACGGCACGGTGATCACGGTGCCGATGAACGCGGCCTGGTTCGGCGGTGGCCTGGGCTGGGGCGTCGAGAACCACGGCGTCGAGCCCGACATCGAGGCCCTGCGCACCCCGCTGGACTGGGCCGAGGGACGGCACGCGGTCCTCGACACGGCGGTGACGGTCGCCCTCGACCTCCTCGAACGGCACCCCGCCAGCACCCCGCCCGACTACAGCCGCGTCCCCGACCGCAGCCGCCCGCCGCTGCCGCCCCGCGAGGAGGAGACCTGACATGCGAGCTTTGCCCCGTTATGCCACTCTGGTGAGCGCCCCCAGTACACAACGCGAGGAGTGACGATGGGCATCGCCGACCAGTTCAAGGACAAGGCCAAGGACCTCCAGGACAAGGCCAAGGAGAAGATGGGCGACGCCAAGGGCGACGGCGACGAGAAGTCCCGCGACCAGGGCGGGGGCGGCGACATGAAGGACAAGGCCCAGGACGCGGCCGACACCGCGAAGGACAAGTGGGAGAACCGCTGACCCTCCCCCAGCGCCCTCCGGGCGCCACCCACGAAGAGGGACCCGCCCACCAGGCCGGGTCCCTCTTCGTACGCCGTACGTCAGGTCAGTGGTTCGCGCGCTCCTTCTCGTCCGCCGCGCCCCCGGCCCCCACCAGGCCGTTCGGGACGCCGCCCGCCTCCTCGATGAGGGTGCCCGCGCGCTTCATCTCGCGCTGGGCGAAGGGGCCGCCGAGCACCATCGGCAGGTAGCCGCGTATGCCCTGCATGCCGCGCAGCCACCACTGCGCGTACACGTGCGCCGAGCGCCGCTCTATGCCGTCCACGATCCGGTCGACGGCGGGGCCCAGCGGATACGTCTTGTTCGTCGGCCACGGCAGTCGCGCGCGCACGCCACGCATCAGCTCGTCCGCGTCCGCGCCGCGCACCATGTCCGTGTCGGTCCAGCTCAGATAGCCGACGCCGACCCGCACGCCCTTGTACGCGACCTCGGCGCGGAGGCTGTGCGCGAACGCCTCGACGCCGGACTTCGACGCGCAGTACGCGGTCATCATCGGCGCGGGCGTGATCGCCGCGAGCGAGGCGATCTGCAGGAAGTAGCCGCGCGACTCGGCCAGTACGGGCAGGAAGGCCCGGCCCGTCACCGCGCCGCCGATCAGGTTCACCTCGATCACCCGCCGCCAGGCGACGGGGTCGGAGTCCATGAACGGACCGCCCGCCGCGACGCCCGCGTTGGCCACGACGATGTCGACCTTGCCGAACCGCTCCTTGACCTCGCGCGCCACCCGCGCCATCGCCACGTGGTCGGTGACGTCCGCGTGCCAGTGGTCGGAGTCGGTGTCCAGCCGCTCGCTGACCTGCTTGAGCGCGTCCGGCTCCAGCCCCACGAGCGCGATCTTCGCGCCCCGGGCCGCCAGCTTGCGGGCCAGCAGCTCCCCGACGCCGCGCGCGGCGCCCGTGACGACCGCGACCTGTCCCTCCAGGCTCACCCGGCTCATGCGCTCTCCTTCACTGTGCTGCGGTGGTCGAGGTGGCCCCGGCCGAGGTGGTCCCGTACGAGCTCGGCGAGGACCGCGCTCACCGTGCCCGGCTCCTCCAGCGGCGTCATGTGCCCGCGTCCCGGCAGCTCGTGCAGCCCGGCGCAGTGCGGCAGCATCGCCGCGAGCTGCCGCGCGTGCGAGACGGGCGTGAGCCGGTCGTGGGTGCCGATGATCACGGCGGTCGGCGCGTCCAGGTGCGGCACCTTGACGGCGAGGTCGAGTTCGGCGAGCACCCCGCCCCACGCGGCCCGTACGGGCGTGGGACAGGCGTGCACGATCTGAGCCGTCGCCTCGACGGTCTCCCTGCGCGGGCGCCGCCCGAGCGTGCCGTACGCGAGGGCCTTACGGGTCAGCGGGGTGACGGGCCCCAGCGGGGCCTTGGCGCCCAGCATCATCCGGTGCGCGGCCGTCCGCATCCGCTCCGAACGCAGCGGGATCACGCGGGCCTCGCCCGTCAGATGCTGCGCCCCGGTGCTGCACAGCAGCAACGCGGCGGCGTGCTCGCGCAGCTGGTCCCGGCCCGCGGCGGCCATGAGCGTCATGCCGCCCATGGAGTGGCCGCCGATCACGGCCCGTTCGCCCGGCTCCAGCGCCGCGTCGAGGACGGCGCACAGGTCGTCGGCGAGCATGGCGGTGCTGTACGCCGCGGGGGTACGGGCAGCCGGGCTGCGGCCGTGGCCCCGCTGGTCGTACGCGATCACGCGGTGCCCGCTCGCGGTCAGGTCGCGGATGACGGGCGCCCAGAACCGCGTGCTGCAGGTCCAGCCGTGCGAGAGCACGACGGCGGGCGCGTCCTCGCGGCCGTAGACCTCGACGGGGAAGCGGATGCCGTCGCCGGAGCGCGCGACGAGTTCACGGTCGGGCGCGGGCGGGGCGTACTCCCCGGTGAGGCCGCCGCGGCTCGCGGGGCCTGGTGTCGTGGCGCTCATCGCTCGTTCTCCTCCGGCGTGTTCTCGGCGGCGGTCGTGGCGGCGGTCGCGGCGCCGGTCCCTGGGCTTCGGCTGGCGCTCCCGGCGAGCAGGGGCGCCTTGCGGCGCCGGACGGGGCCGTCCTGGCCGTCCTGGCCGTTCCCGTGCCCGTTCCTGGGGGCGGCCCGCAGCACCTCGTACTCCTCCAGCCAGACCTCGCGGGTGATCTTCCGGAACTCGGCCGTCGTGCCGGGCCAGACCGCGACGGGGCGCCCCTCGGAGTCGAGGTACCAGCTGGTGCAGCCGGTCTGCCACACGCTGCCCTTGATGCGTTCGCGCAGCTTGGTGTTGTAGCGGTGCTGCGCGATGGGCCGTACGTCGAGCGCGGCCTTGTCGCCCGGGGTGCCGCCGCCGAGGGTGTCGAGCTTGCGGACGTAGTCGACGATGTAGTTGAGCTGGGCCTCGATGATCAGGATCATCGAGCTGCTGCCGAGCCCGGTGTTGGGGCCTATGACGAAGAGGAAGTTGGGGAACCCGGTGGTGGTCGTGCCGCGCAGCGCGTTCATCCCGTCCGCGGCCCAGGACTCCGCGAGCGTCTCCCCGTCGGTGCCCTTGACGCAGTCGGCGACGGGCATCTCGGAGACGTAGAAGCCGCTGCAGAACACGATCGCGTCGACCTCGGTCTCGCGCCCGTCGGCGGCGATCAGGGTGTTGCCGCGGATCTCCTTGAGGCCCGAGTCGACGAGGTCGGTGTTGGGCTGCGCGAGCGCCGGATAGTAGTCGTCGGAGAAGAGGGTGCGCTTGCAGCCGATCCGGTAGTCGGGGGTCAGCTTGCGGCGCAGCTCGGGATCCTTGACGGCGCGCTTCATGTGGCCCGTGGCCACCTTCTCCAGCACGGCGAGCAGCTTGGGGTGGTTCGCGTAGACCTGCGTACCCAGCTCCAGCGCGCTCCACAGCGCGAACCGGGCCAGCTTCTGGGTGCTCGGCACCTTGCTGTGCAGCCGGCGCTCCAGTCGCGTGATGCGCCGGTCGCCGCGCGGGACCACCCACGCCGGGGTGCGCTGGAAGACGGTGAGCCGGTCCACGACGGGCTGGATCGCCGGAACGATCTGGATCGCGGAGGCCCCGGTCCCGATGACGGCGACGCGCTTGCCGCGCAGGTCGTAGTCGTGGTCCCAGGTGGCCGAGTGCACGACCTTGCCCTCGAACGTGTCGAGCCCGGGGATGTCCGGCGTCTTCGGCGCCGACAGCGGCCCGGTGGCGGAGACGACCACGTCGGCGGTGAGGCTGCCGCGCGAGGTCTCCACCCGCCAGTGCAGCTCCTCCGCGTCCCACATCATCTGCTGGACCTCGGTGCGGAGGTGCAGATGCTGGCGCAGCCCGAAGGTGTCCGTCACGCCCTCCAGGTACTCCCGGATCTCGCTCTGCGGCGCGTAGGCCCGCGGCCAGTGCGGATTGGGCGCGAACGAGAACGAGTAGAGGTGCGAGGGGATGTCGCAGGCGCACCCGGGATACGTGTTGTCGTGCCAGGTCCCGCCGATGGCCTCGCGCCGCTCCAGGATCACGAAGTCGGTCACACCCGCGCGCCGCAGCCGTACGGCGGCGCCGAGGCCGCCGAAGCCGGAGCCGACCACCGCCACCCGTACGTGCGAGGGCAGCGCGCGCTCGTTCCGCTCCCCGCCCCGCTCCTCGCTCTCC
Source organism: Streptomyces sp. NPDC048172 (assembly GCF_043202595.1). Taxonomy (NCBI): domain Bacteria; kingdom Bacillati; phylum Actinomycetota; class Actinomycetes; order Kitasatosporales; family Streptomycetaceae; genus Streptomyces; species Streptomyces sp. NPDC048172. The sequence goes on along the minus strand of NZ_JBIDAT010000011.1, from coordinate 229,108 downwards.
TTGACCACACTCCCGGCCGCCATACGCCGCCTCCCGCGAGAATCCGGACCCATCCGAGCCCATCCGAACCGCGCCAGTAATCACTGGCACTATCGGAGCGTAGGACAGCGGGATACCGATGGGTAGGGGTCACGCGCAGGAAAGTTACCGGGGGTCGCACCCCCGGGGTCCGCACGACGGGAGACATAGGCTGACCCCGTGGCGAGCGCAAACGAGCAACCCAGCACAGAGAGCGCGGACGGGGCCGGAGCCGAGGCCGAGGCCCGGGGGCGTCGTGAGTACCGTGCGTCCGAGCTCGCGGAGGCCGCGGGCATCACCCCGCGCACCCTCCGCTTCTACCGTGAACGCAAACTCCTGCCGCCGCCCCGCCGCGAGGGCCGTATCGCCTGGTACGACGGCCACCACCTGGCCCGCCTCCGCACCATCGCGGCCCTTCTCGCGCGGGGCCACACGCTGGGCGGCATCGCGGATCTGATGACGGCGTTCGAGAAGGGCCGCGACGACCGCGCGGCGGCCGAACTCCTGGGCCTCGACTCGTCCTTCACCACCCCGTTCTCCGAGGAGACCCCGGTCCGCCTCACCCCCGAGGAGCTGGCCGCCTACTTCGGCGACGAGGAGATCACCGCGGAGAACCTCGCCGCGTCCCTCGACATCGGCTACGTCGCCGTCGAGGGCGACGGCTTCGTCCACGCCAGCCGCCGCCTCCTCGAAGCCTCCGCCCAGCTGGTCGACAAGGGCATCCCCCTGGCCGACGTCCTCGCCGCGGGCCGCGAGCTCCGCACCCAGACCGACACCATCGCCGCCACCTTCGCCCGCCTCTTCCGCACCCACCTCCTCCCCCGCGTCGACACCACGGACCCCGCCGCGGTCAACGACCTCCTGGAACGCGTCGGCCCCCTCTCCAAGGCCGTCGTGGAAGCCGAACTGGGCCTGGCCCTGGACCGCCGCGTACGGGCGGAACTGGAGGAGTGGCTGCGAGGCGAGGGGTCCTCCGCCACGGAGGGCGAGCGGGCCCCCTAGGGGCCTAGCGGGCCTTCCCCGCCCGGTACATGGCGAGGATCAGCAGCCCGATGCTCCGCTGGTCGAACGGGACGAGGGAGTCGAGGGAGTGCCGGGCGGCCAGTTCGTTCAGCTCGCCGAGGACGGCGGCGTGGCGGCCCATCTCCATCTCCAGGCAGAGACGCTGCTCCTGGACCCGGCGCCGTTCCCCCCGCAGCCGGGCACGGAGCGCCCTGGCCCAGTCGCAGGTGAACTCCGTCAGCGGCTCGCCCGACCACTCGCTCTCGGCGGTGTGCAGCTTGCCGACGGCCAGTTGGCGGTCGCCCCGTTCCGCCGCGGCCGTCGCCTCCCGGCGCAGCCGCCGGAAGCGCAGCAGATCGACGTCCTCGGGGTCGAACCGGAGCCGGTAGCGGTCGTGGGAGGGGCGGTCGATGCCGAGACGGTCGCCTCCCGCCTCGTGCAGCACGGGGCGCAGCCGGGAGACGTAGGCGTGGAGGGCCGCTCCGGGGTCCGCGGGCGGGGCGGTCGTGGACCAGACGCGGCACGCGAGGGTCCCGACCGGGACCGGTGCGCCCCGCGCGTGGAGCAGTGCGGCGAGGACACGGCGCTGCTTCAGGGGTCCGAGGTCGAACTGCCGTCCCTGGTCCCAGAGTTCCAGCGGGCCGAGCGCGAGAAGGTCCATCGTCGCCCCCTACAGGGTTGCGATCACCTCTGCCGCACCCACAGATCCCGCACATCTGTGCGGCGTAACTCTCACTTTGGCGCCGCACGGAGGGGGAGCGAGAAGAGGCGCACCGTAGCGCGCGGGAGGCGCATGACGGGCCGGGGCGTACGACCGCTCCCGCACCCCGTCACCTCGGCGGCGGTTCCCGCTCCGCCCCTTCGGCCAGCCGCACCGGCAGCCGCTTCACCCCGTGGATGAAGTTCGAGACCAGCCGCCGCACCTCTCCCTCGGGACCAGGGACGCGCGCGTACGGGGGGAGGGTCCGGGCGGCCTCCTCGTGGAGGACGCGGAGCTGGAGGCGGGCGAAATGGGCGCCCAGGCAGACGTGGGGGCCCTCGCCGAAGGCCAGGTGGGGGTTGGGATCGCGGGTGAGGTCCAAGCGGTACGGCTCGTGGAAGACGCGCTCGTCGAAGTCGGCCGAGGCGTGGAAGACGACGACCTTCTCGCCCGCGCGGACGCGCTGCCCGGCGAGTTCGGTGTCCCGGACGGCCGTACGGCGGAAGGTCAGCACGGGGGTGTGCCAGCGCAGCAGTTCCTCCACCGCGCGCCGTACGGCCGCCGTGTCGCCCTCTGCGACCCGCTCGCGCAGCGCGTGCTGGGCGGAGGGATGGTCGGCCAGGGCGAGAAAGGCGCCGGGCGCCGCGCTGCGTACGGTGTCGTTCCCCGCGACGGTCAGCAGGAAGAAGAACATCTCCAGTTCGGCACCGGTCAGTTCCGTCGCCAGGGCCGTCAGGACGTCGTCGGACGGGTGAGCGCGCTTGTGGGCCGCGAGGGAGCGCGCGTAGGCGAACATCTCGCCCAGCATGGCGGGGGAACGCGGATTGGCCGGTCTGCCGTCCGGGCCGAGGACGGTCACGGCCTGCTCGGGGTCCTGGTAGCCGATGATCCGCTCGGTCCATTTGAGCAGCAGTCCGCGGTCACTGGGCGGCACGCCCAGCAGGTCGGCCAGGTTGAGCAGCGCGTAGTCGTCGGTGACGGCGCCCACCAGGTCGCAGCTGCCGCGCTCGCGGGCCTCGTCCCTGGCCGTCGTCAGCAGCCGCCGCGCCCGCGCCCGTACGTCCGCCTCGAACCGCTCCACGCGGCGCGGGGTGAACGCGCGGCTGACCAGGGTGCGCAGCCTGTTGTGCGCGGGCGGGTCCTGGTTGAGCATCATCCGCCGGATGAACGGCAGGTCCCCGGGGTCGGGGTCGCGGATCTGCGTGGCGCCCTCATAAGAGGAGAAGTCGTCCGGGGAGCGCAGCACCCGCACCACGTCCGCGTGCCGGGTCACCGCCCAGAAGCCGGGCCCCTCGGGCCAGCCGAACACCCCGTGCTCCTCCTGCCACGCGACGGGACGCTCGTCGCGCAGGAGGCGGAAGTCGTCGTGCGGGATCCCCGCCGCGTACCGGCGGGGGTCGAACACATCGGGGACGGGAACGGCCGCGCGCACCGGCGTCCCTCAGCCGTCCGTGCCGACCGCGCCGTCCGCGCCGTCCGCGCCGTCCGCGCGCAGGAAGTCCTCGACCGCGCGGACGAGTTCGAGCGGCGTCTCGTCGGCCGGGTAGTGGCCCGCTGCGGCCAGCTCGACCATGTCGGCGTTCGGGTACCAGGCGAGCCAGGTGGCGCGCATGGCGTCGGCGTTCAGCTCCGGGTCGTGCGCGCCGACCACCACCCGTACGGGCAGCTCCGCGCCCTCCACCCGCTCCTGGAAGTCCTCGTCCGCCCAGGAGGAGAACCAGGTACGGAACGCCTTCTGATCGCTGACCTCTTCAGAGGTACGCACCATCGCGTCGAGCCAGGCGTCCGGATGGCGGTTGCCGGTGGTGAAGTCGATGATGGCCCTGCGGTTCTCCCTGCGCTCGTCCGCCTGGGCGAAGAGGGCGCGCGACTCCTCGGTGAACTGGACCCCGCTCGCGGGCACCGGCGAAACGCCGACCATCCTGCGCACCCTTCCGGGCGCGAGGGACAGGACGCGCTGGGCGACCTTGCCGCCCATGGAGTGACCGACCAGCGAGAAACGGTCCCACCGGAGCGAGTCGGCCAGGGCCAGCAGGTCTTCCGCCGCCTCGGCGGTGGTGAACTCCCCCTGGGCGTCCCGCACCTCGCCGTAGCCGCGCAGATCCGGCAAGGCGTAGCTGAACGACTCACGGTCCAGCGCGCCCAGGACGCCCGCGTAGGCACCACGGTCGGAGAACCAGCCGTGCACGGCGATCACATGGTGCGGTCCCTCGCCGACACGCGTGTGCGGCAGTACGAGCGGAGCCATCGGCCACCTCCCCAGCGGGCGGAGCCCCCTTGCCCCGCACGGGCCCCACCCTCGCGCCGCCCCCTGGGCCCCCGCAAGACCACACGCGGGGCGCCAGGACATGACTCAGCGGTCGAAGACCGCCGTGACGGGCGCGTGGTCGCTCCAGCGCTCGTCGTGGCTCGCGGCGCGCTCCACACGCGCCTCCACGGCCTTCGCGGCGAGCCCCGGCGTCGCGACGCAGTAGTCGATCCTCCAGCCCGTGTCATTGTCGAAGGCCCGGCCCCGGTACGACCACCACGAGTACGGTCCGGCCACGTCGGGGTGGAGGGCCCGGACGACGTCCGTGTAGCCGCCGTCGGCCGGGTCGAAGACCTGGGAGAGCCAGGCGCGCTCCTCGGGCAGGAAACCGGCGTTCTTGCGGTTGGCGCGCCAGTTCTTCAGGTCGGCCTCCTGGTGCGCGATGTTCCAGTCGCCGCAGACGACGACCTCGCGCCCGTCGGCCGCCGCCTTCTGGCGCAGCTCCCGCAGATACGGCAGGAAGGCGGCCATGAACCGCTCCTTCTCGTCCTGCCGCTCCGTGCCGACCTCGCCCGAGGGGAGGTAGAGGCTGGCGACCGTCACGCCCGGCAGCTCCGCCTCCACGTACCGTCCCGACTCCTCGAACTCGGCCGTGCCGAAGCCCACCCGGACCCGCTCGGGCTCGCTCCGTGTGAGCAGCGCCACACCCGCGCGGCCCTTGGTCGAGGAGGGCGCCCAGACGGCGTGCCAGCCCTCCGGTTCGCGGACGGCGTCGGGGAGCTGGTGCGGCTCGGCGCGGACCTCCTGGAGGCACACCACGTCCGCGTCGGTGGCCGCCAGCCACTCCGCGTAGCCCTTCTTGGCGGCTGCCCGCAGCCCGTTGACGTTGACCGTCGTCACCTTGATCACAGTTTGCTCCGCTTGCTCCGGGTCGCGCTCGGTCCAGCAGCTTACGCGGAGGGCCCGCACGGGCCGGGAGGGGCCATGGCGCGCGGAGTGTGCCGGACCTCACACGCGCGGCGGCCGTGAGACCACAGGAGCCACTTACGATTCCAGGCATGCGGATCGTTCCCGTCCCTTTCGACCACCCCGACGCGATGAAGCTCAACGAGATCGTGCTCCAGGAGTACGCCGTCCGGTACGGCGACCCCGAGGGCGACGCCACTCCGCTCGACCCGTCGATGTTCGCGCCGCCGCGCGGCCTGTACCTGCTCGCGTACGACGACGCCGAGCGCCCGCTGGCGACGGGCGGCTGGAGGTCGATGGACGCGAACGGGGAGAACTACAGGGACGGCGACGCCGAGCTGAAGCGGATGTTCGTCGTGCGTGAGGCCCGCGGCCTCGGGCTGGCCCGCCGGATACTGGGTCTCCTGGAGGAGGACGCGCGGCAGGCCGGGCGTACCCGGATGGTGCTGGAGACCGGGATCGAGCAGCCGGAGGCGATCGCCCTCTACACGTCCTCCGGGTACGAGCCGGTCACCGAGAAGTTCGGCCACTACCGTTTCGAGAAGGAGAGCCGCTGCTTCTCGAAGCCCCTGCGCAAGGGATGAACGACGGGAAGGCGTGACCTCTTAAGAGGTCACGCCTTCCTGGTCTGGAACCAGGGCGTCAGTTCTTCCGGAGGATCTGGGCGATCTCCCCGTAGCCGCGCCGTTCCGCGTGCTCCAGGGCCGTCACCCCGTCCTTGTCGGCCAGGTCACGGTCGGCCCCGGCGTCGAGCAGCAGGGCGACGACCTTCTGGTGGTCGGTTCCGCCGTCGCCGAGGATGACGGCCTCCAAGAGGGCGGTCCAGCCGAGCCTGTTGACGTGGTTCACCTTGATGTCGGTGCTGCGCAGCACCTCCCGTACGTACCCGACATGGCCGTGCTCGCCCGCCGGGATGAGCGACGTGCCGCCGTACCGGTTGGTGAGGTCGTAGTCCGGCTTCGCGGGGATCAGGGCGCGTGCCATGGCCGCGCTTCCCGTGACCCCGGTGACGAGCCAGGCGCTGTCGCGGCGCTCGTCCTGCGCGTCGGGGTCGGCGCCCTCCCGTACGAGCACCCGCGCGGCGCCGACATGGTCGCCGAGGGAGGCCAGCAGGAGGGGCGTGCGGCCCTTGCCGTCGCGGGTCTCCAGATCGGCGCCCGCCTTGACGGCCTTGCGCACCCCGTCGGCGTCGCCGTCCTTGGCGGCCTTCAGGAGGGCGTCGTCGGCGCCCGGGGACGGGGACGCCGATCCCTCCGACGGCGACGTGGACGGGGCCGCGGACGCGTCGCGCTTCGGCTTGCCCGAGCCGCCGCTCCCGCCCTGCGTCGTGCAGGCCGCGAGCGCGGCCGCGCACAGGGTTCCGGCCAGCATCAGGCCCAGGGTGCGCCGCACAGGTGCCATGATCCGCCAGGGTCTCACCGACCTCACCTGCCTTCCTTCTCGTACATGGTCGGTCACCGGGGGCGGGTCGTCGTCGTCCTGCCCCCGGCACGCTCGCCTCAGCGGCTGAGCGCGTCCACGCCCGCCTGGGCGAACTTCTCGTCCTGGTCGCCGCTGGGCGCTCCCGCGACGCCGATGCCCGCGACGGGCGCGCCCTTGGCCTGGACGGGGGCGCCGCCGGCCAGGAAGAGGGTGCCGGGGATGTCCTTCAGGGTCGGGGCCTTGTCGAGCCGCTTGACCAGCTCGGAGGTCGGCGCGTTCCACGAGACGGCGGTGTAGCCCTTCTTCTCCGCGGACTCGTAGGACTGCGGGCCCGCGCCGTCGCCGCGCAGGGTGACGAGGGTGTTGCCGTTCCGGTCGACGACGGCGACGGAGACCTTCTGGCCGTCCTTCTCGGCGGCGTCCAGGGTGGCCTCGGCCGCCTTGGTGGCCGCGTCGACGGAGAGGTGGGTGGAGGTCGTCAGGTCCTTCCCGCCGACGTTGCCCTTGGCCTGGGCGGCGGCCGGGGCGGCCTGCGCGGCCTGCGCGGACGAGGGCGAGGCGGTCGCCGAGACCGCGCCGAAGGTGCCCAGGCCCGCGAGGGCGACGGCGCCGACGGCGATTCCAGCGATCTTGTTGGTCTTCCGCATGGGGTGCTCCTTGGGAGTGTGGGTCGTGCTGTCCGGTCCGTTTCGATCCGTGACTCCATCGTCGGGAGGGAAAGGGCCCCGGAGGGTCGGCGTACCGGCTGCCGTCCGCTCGCGGAACGGCCGACGTGCGGGTCAACCGATCGGCTGATGCGCGGGGCGCTCCGGCCGGGCTAGGACTGCTGTGTGCACAGCGAAAACGGCGAGACGACGACCAGCGGGCCCCCCGGCGACCCCGACGCGCGCTGGCTCGCCCCCGTCATCCACGCGGCGTTCTTCCTGCTGCTCGGCGCCTCGCTCTTCCGGTACCTGCTCAACCACCCGGGACAGCCCCGTACGCCCTGGGTCATCGCGCTGAGCGTCGCCCTCGCCCTGTTCTACGTGCTGGGCCCGGCTCTCGGCCCCGGAGCACCCGTCAGGCCCGGCAGGGAGGCGGAGGCCTCTCGGGGCGCGTCCCTGCGGCACCGGTGCTGGCTCGGCGTCGTCGTGACGACATGGGTCGTGCTGGTGCTGCTCGCGCCCAGCTTCGCGTGGTGCGCGGTCCCGCTGATCTACACGGGGCTGCGCACGCTGCCCGCGCGGGCGGCCGTTCCGCTCGTGGCGCTGCTGACGGCCCTGGTGGTCGTGGCCCAGCTCCAGCTGGCCGAGAAGTTCGACCCGAACCTGGTGCTCGCGCCGCCCGCCGTCGCGGCGCTGGCCACCGCGATCTTCGTCTACATGGAGCGGCAGGCAGCGCGGCAGCGCGCCCTCATCGACGACCTGCTGCGCACCCGCCGCGAACTGGCCGCCACCGAGCGGCGCGAGGGCACCCTCGCCGAGCGGCAGCGGCTCTCGATGGAGATCCACGACACCCTCGCGCAGGGCCTGTCCAGCCAGCAGATGCTGCTACAGGCGGCCGACCGCACCTGGGAGTCCGACCCCGCGTCGGCGCGTACCCACGTCCGTACGGCCGAGGAGACGGCGGCGCGCAACCTCGCCGAGGCCCGCCGCTTCGTCCACGACCTCGCACCCGCCGAGTTGGCGGGCGGTACGCCGCTGGACGCCGCTCTGCGGGAGCTGGCGGCCCGTGAGAGCGCCCAGGGCGGCCCGGGAGGCCCGGAGGTCCGGTTCCACCTGGAGGGCGCTCCTGTGCCGCTCCCGGACGGCGTACGGGCGGCGCTGCTGCGCGTCGCGCAGGGCGCGCTGGCGAACGTACGGGAGCACGCGGGCGCCACCACCGCGGGGCTCACCCTCAGCTTCCTGGGCGACCAGGTCGTCCTGGACGTGGCCGACGACGGCGCGGGCTTCGACCCGTCGGCCGCGCCCTCGGGTGCGGCCCGCGGGCACGGACTGCCCGCCATGCACGCGCGTGTCCGGCAGTTCGGGGGCACGCTGACGGTGGAGTCCACGCCCGGCGAGGGCACCGTCCTGTCCGCCGCGATCCCCTGGGAGCCCGCGTCATGACCGATCAGCGTCCCGTACGGCTGCTGCTGTGCGACGACCACGCCGTCGTACGGGCGGGGCTGCGCGCCCTGCTCGGCAGCGCGCCCGGCGTCGAGGTCGCCGGGGAGGCGGGGAGCGGCGAGGAGGCCGTCGCGATGGCGTCGAGCCTCCGTCCCGACGTGGTCCTGATGGACCTCCAGCTCGGCTCCGGGATCGACGGCGTGGAGGCCACCCGGCGCATCATCGGGCAGGCGGGGGGCGACGCCGGGGGCGGGGACGACGCCGGGGGCGGGGACGTGCCGCGGGTCCTGGTGCTGACCACGTACGACACGGACGCGGACATCACCCGCGCCATCGAGGCGGGCGCGACGGGCTATCTGCTGAAGGCCGAGCGCCCCGAGGAGCTGTTCTCGGCGATCCACGCGGCGGCGGAGGGCCGTACGGCGCTGTCGCCGCCCGTGGCGCACCGGGTGATGGCCCGGATGCGCGACCCGCGGCCCGCGCTGACGGGCCGCGAGCTGGACATCCTCGGGCAGCTCGCGCGCGGTCTGGGCAACCGGGAGATCGCCCGCGCGCTGTTCATCAGCGAGGCCACGGTCAAGACGCACCTGGGCCGCATCTACGACAAGCTCGGCGTGGACACCCGGGCGGGCGCCGTGGCCGTCGCCAAGGAGCAGCGCCTGCTGTCGTAGCGGCGCCCTGGTCGCGGCGGCGCCCTGAACGTGTTCTCAGGCCTCTTCCCGCTGCCGCCGGAGGCCGACGAACTCCAGCTCGGCGAAGGCCGTGACCGCGACGGCGCCGACGACGATGAAGGCGGTCCCCAGCCCGTTCAGCGGCATCACGCCCGTGAACGCGAGGACGAGCATGCCCACGGCGGACACCGCGTTCAACGCGACGACCGTACGGGCCAGCCGCGCGGGGATCTCGGGGTATCCGGCGATCAGGGAGAGCGCGGCGGCTCCGCCGAGCATGGCGACGCCGAACGGTACCGACCAGTTCGGTGTGAGCCCGAGCGGCCCCTCCAGCCAGGCGGCTCCGACGAGCAGGAAGACGCCGAAGAACGCGGTGCTCCAGCTGTCGATCCGCAGGCTCGTGCGCAGCAGGTCCTTCCGGGCGCTTCCGGCCGCCGTACGGGGTGCCGTGGTGGTCGGGACGGACATGGGGCCTCCTTCGGCTGCGGGCGGCGCTCCTGTCGGGGCGCCGTTGCCGTGACGGTCGCACCGCGCGGTGCGCGGACTCAATGACCTCCCAGGTCATGGCCGCACTGACCGCCCCCTGGCTAATCTCCGACCATGGACGCACAGCGCCGTGGGGCGCCTCCGGGGGGACAATCACGTGTGGGCGCGCTGCTGCGCGGCTGGCGGCAGCGGCGCAGGCTGAGCCAGCTCGAACTCTCCCTCCAGGCGGACACGTCCGCGCGGCACCTGTCGTGCGTGGAGACGGGACGGGCGCGTCCCAGCCGCGAAATGGTGCTCAGGCTGGCCGCCGCGCTGGACGTCCCGCTGCGCGAGCGCAACACCCTGCTGCTGGCCGCCGACTACGCGCCCGCGTACCAGGAGAGCAGCCTGGACGACGCGGAGATGGCGTCCGTCCGTTCCGCGCTCGACATGATGCTGGAGGGCCACGAGCCCTACCCGGCGGTCGTGGTGGACCGCTGCTGGAACGTGCTGGCGGGCAACCGTGCCATGCCCGTCCTGACGCACGGCGTGCCCCGGCACCTGCTGGAGCCGGAGCCGAACGTCTTCCGGCTCGCGCTGCACCCGGAGGGCCTCGCCGCCAGCATGGTCAACCTGGGCGAGGTGCGCGCCCTGTTCCACGAACGGCTGCTGCGCCAGGTCGACGCCACGGGCGACGCGGAACTGCGCGCCCTGTACGAGGAGGTGCGCGCGTATCCCGACCCGGAGGGGTACGACGAGGAGCGGGACGGCGGAACGGAGCTGGGCGCCGGCCCCTTCCAGGTGCCGCTGCGGGTGCGCACGCCCATGGGCGAGCTGACGATGTTCAGCACGATGGCGACGTTCGGCTCGCCCGCTGACGTGACGCTGTCGGAGCTGGCGATCGAACTCTTCTACCCTCTGGACGAGTTCACCAAGAAGACGCTCCAGTCGCTCGCTCCGTGACGGCGCTCCCACGCGGCAGGGTCACGCTTCGGGCCGCGGCGGCTCGGGCCACACCTCAGGCCCCGGCACGGATCCCGGCGCGGAACCGGGCACAGGTCCCGGCACGGATCCCGGCGCGGATCCGGGGATGGGTCCCGGCGCGGAACCGGGCACAGGTCCGGGCGCGGAACCGGGCGCAGATCCCGGTACAGGTCCCGGCACGGATCCCGGCACGGGCCCCGGCTCAAGGCCCGCCTCAGGTGCCTCCTCGGCTCCCATCTCAGCGCCCATCTCGGGCCACATCACAGGCCCCTCCTCGCCCCGTGCGTACTCGGCGGCCTCCGCGATGCCCCGTTCCTCGACGGATACGGCGCGCGGCGCGTCGTCCGTCTCCGCCAGCCGTTCGGTGAGCACCCGTCCGGGCGGCAGCTCCACGAAGGTCTCGGCCCCTTCCGTACGGAGCGCGGCGATCATCTCGTCCCAGAGGACCGGCCGGGCGACGGATCGCGCCAGGTCGTCGAAGACTGCGTTGGTCTCCCCGCGCAGGCAGCGGCCCTCCGTGCTGGTGACGTAGGGCAGCCCCTGCGGGCGGCGCTTGATGGTGGCGAGGTGCTGGGCCAGCCGGATGCCGATGTCGTGCTCGGACTCCTCGCCGCGCTCCAGCAGCTCCGCGCGGAGCCGTACGGCGCGCAGGGCCTCCTCGAAGGTCAGCACGTCGGCGACGACGGCCGCCGCGTATCCGCCCAGGCCGTGCCCGGCGACGTACGACGGCTGCACCTCCTCGTCCTCGATGAGTGCCCGCGCCCCGGCCACACCCGCGATCAGCAGCGAGACGTGCCGCGCGACCTCCGACTCCTCCAAAGAAGCGGCGGTGTCCAGCTCCGCGACCCCTCCCGGGTGCCCCCATTCGGCCTCGGCCAGCACGGTCGCGGAGGCGGCGGTGTCGGGTAGCCGGTGCAGCATGCCGGGACGCTGCGAGCCCAGCCCGGGGAAGAGGAACGCGATGCTCATGGCATCACCCTCACCTGAGGGGGGCCGCAGGCGCCAGTACGGAGTCCCCGTACGCCGGAGCGCGTACGCCGGGCGAAGATGCCGTACGCGCCGACAGCGCACATGGTGGGCGTATGACGGAAAACATCCTCTTCTCCGACTTCACCGGCCGGGGCACGGACGCCGCGACCCGCGCCCTCGACGCCCTCGGAGCCGCCCACGACGAGGGCGAGCTGAAGCTGCGCGAGGCCCGCGTCATCGCCCGCGACGCCGAGGGCAACCTCGACATCCCCGGCGACGTGGACCACACCAGCTCGGCCTCGGGCTTCGCGGTCGGCGGGCTGGTGGGGGCGCTGGTCGGGCTGATCGGCGGCCCGGTCGGCGTCATGATCGGCTTCGGCGCGGGCGGCCTGATCGGCGGGAGCCAGGACGCGCGCCGCGCCACCGAGACCAACGCGGCGCTGGAGGAGCTGGCGGACGAGGTCCCGCCGGGCAGCACGGTGCTGGTCGCCGACATCGACGAGAAGACCCCCGAGGCGGCCGACAGGATCCTCGGCCCCGACGTCCGGCGCTACGAGGCCTCGCGGCTCCGCGAGGAGCTGGAGGAGGCCCTCAAGGCCGCGGACGAGGCACCTGAGGACGCGGAAGGCACTACGGGCGGGAAGGGCGGTACGCCCTGAACCTCATGCCGCCCGTCTCCGGGTGCAGATCCACCCGGACGTCCTCGAACCCCGCCGCCTCCAGCCGGGCGGGCAGCCCGCCCGGCCGTACGACGTTCATGGTGTCGCCGATGTGCAGCAGCCGGAAGCGGAAGTTCATCTGGCTGTCGCTGCCCGCGAACACTCCGCCGGGCCGCAGCACCCGGTACGCCTCCGCGAAGATCCGGTCCTGCTGTTCCCTGGTCGGCACGTGGTGGAGCATCGTGAAGCAGACGACGGAGGAGAACGACGTCTCCGGGAGCGGCATGTCGGCGCCGTCCGCGTGCAGGATGCGCGCCCGTTCGCCCCAGTCGCGCTCCAGTTGCCGCGCCGTCGCTTCGTCGATCTCGACGGCGGTCAGACGGGGGACGCGTTCCACGAGGACGCGCAGATTGGCCGCGTACCCGGGCCCGATCTCCACGACGTCCTCGCCCAGTTCGATCCCGTCGAGGGACCACGGGAGGATCCGCTCGCGCACGGCGGTGGCCCAGTCCTCGGAGCTGCACAGCTTGCGATGTGCCCTGTTCATCGGCATAGGACGACGCTAGGACGCCTCCGGGGACGTCCACCACGGGCTGAGCTGTCAACTGATGTAGCGAGACGGTCAGAAGCCGGTCCCGACCACCGGAGTCCACTCGCGCACCCCGAGGACCTCCACCCCGGGCGTGCGGTAGTACGGGTCGTCGTCCATCACGCGGTCCAGGGCCGCACGGTCGGCGGTGAACACCAGGAGGGCGCCCGAATCGTCCGCCCAGGGGCCCGCGGCCAGGAGCTTCCCCTCGGCGTGCAGACGTGCCAGTACGTCGCGGTGCGCGGGACGGGCGGCGAGGCGCTCCGGGGTCGCGCTGAAGGCCAGTTCGAGAATCAGCATGGGCGCGACGCTAGGCTCGCCGGATGGCCGGGTCTGTATCAGCCGATACCGGAGCCCCCTGGCGGGAGCTGCGACGGGTGCCCCTGCTGGCGTCCGTTCCGGACGGTCCGCTGCGCACGTTGTGGAACCGATCGGTACCACGCAGGGCGGCGGCCGGAACGGTGCTGCGGCGCGCGGGCGAACCGGCCGGCCATCTGCCGCTGCTGCTCGACGGCACCGTGGCGGCCACCCGGACGACCGGCGCGGGACGGGTCGTCCGCTTCGGCCAGTGGCGCGGACCGTGCGCCCTGGACAAGACGGCGGTGTTCGACGGCGGCGGGCACAGCGCCACCCTGACCGCCCTGTCACCGTGCTCCGTACGGTACGTGCCGCGCGGGGACGTGCTGTCGCTGACGGACGACGTCAGGGCCGTACGGCGGCACGTACTGCGCACGCTCGCCGCGCAGGTCCGCGCGGGGCAGACGGAGTTCACCTCCCTGGCGACGCTCCCCAGCGAGGCACGGCTCGCCCTGTGGCTGCTGGAGGCCGCTCCCGATGACGGGGACGGGGACGGGAACGGGGAGGTCCCGCTCCCCACGCACCAGGCGCTCGCCGAGCTGCTGGGCGTCACCCGGGTCACCGTCAGCCGCGCCCTGGGACGGCTGCGCACACAGGGTCTGATCGCCACGGAGCGGCGCCGGGTGACGCTGCTGGCTCCCGAACTGCTGGCCCTGCGCGCCTCGGGCGGATCCCCTGGTGCGGCCCCGTCCCCGCTGTGATCACCTGGAGCGGAGATCACTGCTGGAGGACGAAGGGGAGAGCCGTATGGCCCTCGCGTGGGGTGTGCTGATCGTGTCGGGCTGTCTGGAGACGCTGTGGGCGACGGCCCTGGAGGCGTCGAAGAACTTCCACCGGCTGGGGCCGTCCGTGCTCTTCCTGGTCGCGCTCGCGGGCAGCATGGCGGGACTCGCGTACGCGGTGACGCACATCCCCCTGGGCACGGCCTACGCGGTGTGGGTCGGCATCGGCGCGGTCGGCACGGCGATCTACGGCATGGCCGTGCTCGGCGATCCGGTGACGGCCGCGCGGCTGCTCTGCCTGCTGCTGATCGTGGGCGGCGTGGTGGGACTCAAGCTCCTCCACTGAGGTCGGCGGCAGACGGTACGCTGCGCCGCCATGGCCACAGGCGCGTGCACGACGGACGGGGCGGACTGTCCGGGCTGGACGGACTGGAACGACTGGAACGACTGGAACGACTGGGCGGACGGCCGTGAACCGCTCCCCGCGATCGTCATCGGCACCTTCTCGCTCCCCAAGGGCACCTGGTTCCCGGAACACCGCCACACGACGCACCAGTTGGCCTGGTCGTACAGCGGACTGCTGCACGTCAGGACGGCACGCGGCACCTGGCTGCTGCCTCCCTCGCTGGCGCTGTGGATCCCGGCGGGCGTCCCGCACGCGACCGGCGCCGCGGGCACGGCCGTGATGCGCAGCCCGTACGTCAGGCCCAAGCGCTGCCCCGTGACGTGGACGGAGCCGACCGTCGTCGAGGTGACGCCGCTGCTGCGCGCGCTGATCGGGCACCTGCTCGACGACGGTCTCGACGAGGACGCGCGGGGCCGCGCGGAGGCGGTGCTCTTCGACGTGCTGACGCCCGCGCCGGTGGCGAGCGTCTCCGTGGAGCACCCCGCGGACGCCCGTACGCGCGCGGTGGCGGACGCGCTGACGGCCGACCCGTCGGACAACAGGCCGCTGGCGGCGTGGGGTTCGGAGGTCGGTGCGAGCGCCCGTACCCTCGCGCGGCTGTTCGTCACCGAGACGGGGCTGAGCTTCGGACGGTGGCGCGAACGGCTGCGGATGCAGCTCGCGGTGCCGCTCCTCGCCGAGGGGCTGACGGTCGAGTCGGTGGCGCACCGCGTCGGTTACGGCTCCGCGAGCGCCTTCGTCGCCGCGTTCCGCCGCGCGACGGGGGTGACGCCGAGCCGCTGGTTCGGCTGAGGGAACCGCCGGGGTGACGAACCCTACGGACCCTAGGACCCTACGGACCCTGCGGACAGCCCCCGTTGGGGGTGCGTGGAGGTGAACCCCCGAGGTCAGCCGTTCGGTTGACGCGAAGTTCAACCGGGTGAGCGTGTCGGCGCGGAGGGCCCGGCGGCCACTCTCGACGTATGAGAGACATCCCCGTCCGCGCCGCTCGCTGGAGCGCGCTGCACCCGTGGCGCGCCATCGGCGCCTGGTTCCTCTTCGTCGCACTCTGCCTGGGCGTGGGCAGCGCGGTCGGCACCCACAGCGCCACCACCGAGGACTTCCGGATAGGCGAGGCGGGCCGCGCCGAGGCCATGGCGGCCGAGGGCGGGCTCCAGCGCGAGCCGGTGGAGCAGGTGCTGGTCTCGGCGCGGTCGGGCGCGGCGGCGGGCGCGGAGGAGCGCGCCGCCGCGCGCCGGGCCGCCGACCGGATGCGGGAGCTGCCGGAGGTCGCGCGGGTGGGCTCCCCGGTCCGTTCGGCGGACGGAAAGGTGATCCGCGTCCCGGTCACGATGAAGGGCGGCGAGCTGGAAGCCGGGGACCACGTCGGGCCGTTGCTGGACGCGACGGCCGCCGTGGCGAAGGAGCACCCCCGGCTCCGCGTGGAGGAGACCGGGTCCCCGTCGATCGGGGAGGGCGTGGACGGGCAGCGCGACGAGGACCTCGCGCTCACCGAACGCGTGGCGCTGCCGGTCACCCTGATCACACTGCTGCTCGTCTTCGGCTCGGTGCTGATGGCGCTGGTGCCGCTGGTGCTGGCCCTGACCTCGATCGCCGCCGCCGTGGGCCTGTCGATGGTGGCCTCCCACGTCTCGCCGGACGCGGGCGTGGGCACGAACGTCATCCTGCTGATCGGCATGGCCGTCGGCGTGGACTACACGCTCTTCTTCCTCAAGCGCGAGCGGGAGGAGCGCGCGAGGGCGAACGGGAGGCTCAGCACCGAGGCCCTGGTGGAGCTGTCCGCCGCGACCTCGGGCCGTGCCGTCGTCGTCTCGGGCCTGGCCGTGGTGGCCTCCACCGCGACGCTCTATCTGGTCTCGGACGTCATCTTCTCCTCCCTGGCCACCGGCACCATCGTGGTCGTCCTGGTCGCGGTGGCCAGTTCGCTGACGGTGCTGCCCGCGCTGCTGACGAAGGCGGGCAAGCGGGCGGAACGCAAGGCCGCGCGGAAGGCGGCACGAGGGCCGGTCCCCGATGCGGCACGCGCCCGGACACGGCACGGCGGGAGCGGTGACGGCAACGGGGGCGGCAACGGCGGCGGCAACGGACGCGTGTGGCAGACCCTGATGCGCCCCGCGAGCAGACGCCCCGGCCTCACCCTCGGCGTCTCGGTGCTGCTGATGCTCGGCCTGGCGGCCCCCGCGCTGGGGATGAACCTGAGCGTGATGGACCGCGACACCCACTCGCGCGAGCTGCCCGCGATGCAGGCGTACGACCGGATGAACGCGAGCTTCCCCGAGCTGCGGATCGTGCACCAGGTGGTGGTCAGGTCCGCGCCGGGCGACGAGCGGCGGGTCAGGGGCGCGCTGCGCGCGCTGGAGCGGCGGACCCAGGACGAGCCGCACTTCACCGGCGAGCCCCGGATCCGGGTCGCGGAGGACGGCCGGATCAGCATGCTGGAGCTGCCGTCGTCCGCCAAGCCGGGCTCCCGGGCCTCGCTCGACGAGCTGGACCGGCTCCGGGACCGCCACCTCCCCGCCACCGTGGGCCGGGTGCCGGGCGCCGAGGCCGCGGTGACGGGCGAGGGCGACGTCGCGCGCAACGCCGACTATCTCGCCCACCAGAACGCGAAGCTGCCGCTCGTCGTCGGCGCCCTGCTGCTGGTGACGTTCCTGATGACGGTGTGGGCGTTCCGCTCGGTGGTGATCGGCCTGGTCGGCGTCGTGCTCAACCTGCTGTCGGCGGCCGCGGCGCTCGGCCTCCTGGTCCTGGTCTTCCAGGGCGAGTGGGCCGAGGGGCTGCTCGGCTTCACCTCCACCGGCTCGATCGGCTCGCGCGTCCCGCTCTTCCTCTTCGTGATCCTCTTCGGGCTCTCGATGGACTACCAGGTGTTCGTGGTCAGCCGCATCCGCGAGGCCGCGCTGCGCGGCGTCCCCACCCGCAGGGCGGTGCTGGACGGCATCACCAGCTCGGCGGGGGTGGTGACGAGCGCGGCTGCGGTGATGGTCACGGTCTTCGCCAGCTTCGTCTTCCTGCACCTGATCGAGATGAAGCAGATCGGGTTCAGCCTGGCGGCGGCGGTGCTGCTCGACGCCTTCGTCATCCGCGTGATGATCCTGCCCTCCGCCATGGTCCTGCTGGGCGAGGCCAGCTGGTGGCCCTCACGGGGCGTACGCGGGGCCCGGCACGCGGCCACGGCGGCCACGGCGGCCACGGCGGCCACGGCGGCCACAGGGGACGCAGGGGGACAGCGGAACGACGAACACCCGTACACGCCAGTATGTTGACGCACATGATCGCGTGGTCGACCACCGGGCTGCCCGCGGGCGGCACGCCCACCGCCCCCTTCTGGGCGAGGACCCTGCACCGCTGGAACGCGGTGTCGTGGGCGCTGTTCGGCGTGCTCTCGGTGGTGAGCACGGTGGCCGACCGTACGGACGGCGCTGACCAGTGGTGGTGGCTGGGCGTCCTGGCGGTCCTCGCCGGGTGCTACGCGACGCTGACCCGCTCCCCCGACAACCCCGTGCTGCGCCCGCACACCTATCTGCTGGTGCTCGCGCTGGGCCTGGGCGTGCTGTCGTACCTGCGGGAGGGCTACGTGGCGCTGTTCATCGTCACGGTGCCGCACTTCTGGATGTACGGGAGGAGGCCGCAGGACTCGGCCGCGTTCAGCGGGCTCGCGTCCGTGCTGACGCTGGTCGGCAGCACGTGCCGGGAGGGCTGGGACCTCGCGTTCTTCTGCACGTCGTTCGCGTCGACCGCGATCGTCTTCCTGGCCAGCGCGCTGATCGGCCTGTGGGTGCTCGCCGTCGTCGCCCAGAGCGAGGAACGGGCCCGGCTCATCGTCGAGCTGGAGCGGGCGCAGGCCGAGCTGGCGGCGGCGCACCAGCGGCAGGGCGCCGCGGACGAGCGGGAGCGGCTGGCCCGCGACATCCACGACACCCTGGCCCAGGGGTTCGCCTCCATAGTCGTCCTCGCCGAGGCGGCCCGCTCGGGCCTCGCCGCCGAACCGGACCGCAGCTCCCAGCAGTTGCACAGCATCGAGCAGACCGCCCGGGAGAATCTGGCGGAGGCCCGCGAGCTGGTCGCCTCGGGGCACGACGCGGCCCCGTCGCGGGGTTCGGCCGCCGAACCGCTGCGCCGCACGCTGGACCGGTTCGCCGAGGACACGGGGCTGGAGGTGACCGCCGAGCTGGCGGACGTGGTGTGCGACCAGCCGACGCGTATCGCGCTGCTGCGCTGCGCGCAGGAGTCGCTGGCCAACGTCCGCAAGCACGCCGGGGCCTCGGCCGTCGGCGTGGTGCTGAGCGGGCAGGGAGCGGTGGTCGAGCTGGAGATCACCGACGACGGGACGGGGTTCGCCGTGGCGGAGGCCGCGGACCGGGGCTTCGGCCTGCGCGGCATGCGCAGACGGCTGACGGAGCTGGGCGGGGACTTGAAGATCACCAGTTCGCTGGGGAACGGCACCCGCGTGCTCGCGCTGGTCCCCGCGCCCGGCGCGAGCGAGGAGACGCCGTGACAGATCACGCCGTGACAGACCCGACGGGGACCACCCGGCCCTCCGCACCGGGCGCCGAACCCGGTGCCGACTCCGGCGCCGAGCCTGGCGCCCTGCGCGTCGTGGTCGTCGACGACCACACGGTGATGCGCGCCGGGGTGCTAGCACTGCTCGCCTCCGAGCCGTCCGTCGAGATCACCGGCGAGGCGAGCGACGGACGCGAGGCCCTGGAGCTGATCGCCGAACAGCACCCGGACGTGGCCCTGATCGACCTGCGCATGCCCGTGCTGGACGGCGTGGAGACGACCGAGGAGATCGTCGCCCGCTTCCCCGGCACGCGCGTGCTGATCCTCACGACGTACGACACGGACGCCGACATCGAGCGCTGCGTCGAGGCGGGAGCCATCGGCTATCTGCTGAAGGACACCACGCGTGAGCAGCTGGTCGAGGCCATCCGGTCCGCCGCGCGGGGCGAGACCGTGCTGGCGCCCCGGGTCGCCGAGAAGCTCGTCGCGCGGATGCGCCGTCCCGCCCCGGTCGTCCTCACCTCCCGCGAGACGGATGTGCTGAACGGGGTCGCGGACGGGCTGACCAACACGGAGGTGGGCAAACGGCTGATGATCTCCGAGGCCACCGTGAAGACCCATCTGCTGCGGATCTTCGCGAAGCTCGACGTCAACGACCGGACGCACGCGGTGGTGGTCGCC
Source organism: Streptomyces sp. NPDC048172 (assembly GCF_043202595.1). Classification (NCBI taxonomy): domain Bacteria; kingdom Bacillati; phylum Actinomycetota; class Actinomycetes; order Kitasatosporales; family Streptomycetaceae; genus Streptomyces; species Streptomyces sp. NPDC048172. Next base: position 209,659 of record NZ_JBIDAT010000011.1, on the reverse strand, counting down.
CTGGAGCGCGGACTCCTGGTCCGCGCTCCGTGAGGCCGTCCGACGGCCCCCGGGCCGCCCCCGCCGCCTGCTCCCGCAGGACCCGGGTTCAGTCCAGGACCTCCCCCGCCGTCCCCCGCTCGTGCTGGTACGTCCACAGGTCCTGGAAGAGGCCGGGACGGCGGACCAGTTCGGTGAACGTGCCCTGCTGGACGACCCGCCCCTTGTCGAGGACGAGGATGCGGTCGGCGGTCGCGACGTTCGTCAGCCGGTGCGTGATCAGGACGACCGCGCGGCTCGCCGCGAGCTGCCGCAGCCCCGCGAAGATGCGGTACTCGCCCAACGGGTCGAGCGCCGCCGTCGGTTCGTCCAGGACGAGCAGTCCCGCCTCCCGGTGGAACGCGCGGGCGAGCGCGACCCGCTGCCACTGGCCGCCCGACAGCTCCTGGCCGCCCAGCCAGTCGCGGGCGAGCAGCGTGTCGAGCCCGGAGCGCAGGGAGGCCAGTACGTCGTCGGCGCCGCTGGCCGCGCACGCCTCCCGTACGGCCGTGTCACCGGCCTCCCCCTCGCCCTTGGGCTGGCCGAGCGTGATGTTCTCCCGTGCCGTGAGCGGCCAGCGGGCGTAGTCCTGCGGCACCATCGCGACCTGCGCCCAGAGCGCGTCCGGTGCCATCTCCGCCGTCGGCACGCCGTCCCAGCACAGGCTGCCTCCCGTCGGCAGGTAGAGCCCGGTGAGCAGTTTGCCCAGTGTCGTCTTGCCGGAGCCGTTGTAGCCGACCAGGGCGAGCACTTCGCCCCGCCGCAGGGTGAGGGTGACCCCCTGCACCGCGTCCGTGTCGGCCTCCTCGTAGCGGTAACTGACGTCCCGCAGCTCGATGGTGCGCGGCGGCGCGGGCGTACGGGCGCCGCGCCGCTGCGTCGAGCGGAAGCCTCCCGCGCGCTGCAGGAAGTCCTGCCAGTCGTCCCAGTACAGCCCGGTGCGCATGATGCGCGCCCCGCCCGTGACCAGTCCGCGCAGGGACTGGCCGACCGTCTGGAGCGCGAAGACGGCGGCCCCGGCGTGGGCGAGCGACAGCCTGCCGTTGGCGCTGAGCACGACCAGCGCGGCCCAGACGCCCGTCGCCGCCGTCCCGCCGCAGACGGCACCGACCAGTGCCATCCGCGCGCCCTTGTCCACCGCGCGCCGCTCGACCCGGTTGATGCGCTGCGTGATGGAGCGGTACTTGGCGAGCAGGAAGGGCCGCATCGTGCCGGTGCGGATCTGGTCGGCCGCATATCTGTCGGACACGTGCCAGCGCAGGATGGACAGCAGCCGGGAGTTCCCCGACATCTCCAGCTGCGACAGGTAGTGCACCCGGGCCGCGCTGATCTGCGCGAGCGCCTGCGGCAGGCTGGCGGCCATCAGCAACGGCAGCAGGAGCGGATGCAGCACGGCCAGCACGCCCGCCGACGCGATCAGCGAGGCCGTGGCGGCGATCAGGTCCTGCCCCTGGGTGACGAGGTCTTGGGCGGTCTGCGCCCCTCTGTCGGCGGCCTCCCTGCGCTCGTTGAAGCCGGGGCTGTCGTACGCGGCCAGTTCGGTCGCGGTGGACGCCTCCAGCAGCATCAGCTCCGCCTCGCGCGACATGAACGGACCCAGGCGCGAGGAGAGCCAGTTGACCGCGATGCCGAGCACGGCCCGTGCGGCGGCGGCGACACCGAGCGTCACCAGGGAGGGCCAGGCAGCCAGCAGCCGGTCGTAGGTGTTCCCGCCCCCCAGGACGGCACCGATCGTTCCCGAAACGGCGAACAGCCCGAGCGCCTGCAGCGCGCCCGAGGCCACCTGGCAGACCAGCAGCCCTACGGCCGCCCGTTTGTCGACCCTCCAGGCCAGCCCGAGGGAGCGCCGTACGAGCGCGGGCAGCCGTCGCGCCATGTCGACCGTGCGGATGGACCGTCCCGCCCGTTCGCGCGACCCCGTCGGGTCGACGAACCGCAGATCCTCGTCCCCCTCGGGCTTGACGGACTTCTGCTCGGGAACGACGGTCATCGCGGCCACCGCCCCTCGGTACGCCCGTCCGCCCCGGCTCCGGCGTCGGCGTACCCGTCGACGGACAGCAGCCCGCCCGTCGCGAACTGCCCCAGCAGCGCGCGGACGTAGGGCACGCAGTCGGCCGGAGGACACGCGGGGTCGGCCCACACCAGCTGGGAGTGCTTGTGCGGCTCCTTGTTGTACGGCTCGCCCTGCCAGCGCTCCGCCCGGAAGGCCACCCCGATCCGCTGCTGCCCTTCCGGACTGCGGTGGTCGATCACATGGCAGAACTCCAGATGGCGCTCCTGGACGGCGACTCCGACCTCCTCGTACGTCTCGCGCAGCGCCCCCTCGACCACCGTCTCCCCCGCCTCCAGATGCCCCGAGGGCGGCGCGAGCAGCCCGCTCGCGTACACACCGCCGCACCGTCGCAGCAGCAGTACCCTCCCGTCGTCCCGGTGCAACAGCACGAAGAGATCGACGACCCTGGTGTGCCGCACACCGTCCCGCGCGCTCATGCGGCCCGCCCCACGCTCGTGTACGGCCAGCCCTGCCCGATGGCCTCCAGCGCGGTACGGGCGTGGCCGACGAGCGGCTCGGGCAGCGCCGTACGGCGCCACCACGTCCATCCGGCGCACAAGTGCGGCTCCCGCAGCCGTGGTTCGCCCTTCCAGTGGTGCACACGGAAGAAGAGCTGGATGTGGGAGACGCCATCGACGGTGTGCACGAGCTGCAGATCGGCCTCGCGCAGGGTGACGCCCAGTCCCTCGTACGCCTCCCGTACGGCACAGGCACGCACGGTCTCGTCCTCCACCTGTCCGGCGGGCAGATGCCAGCTGTCGGGCGCGAAGGAGACACCGGGTCCGCGCCTGCCGAGGAGGAGATGGCCGTCGCGTTCGAATACGAGATGGGCGCCGAGGGCGGTCAGGCGTGGGGGCACAACTCCTCCAGTGTTGACGCGAGTTCGGACGAATGCTCGGTTCAACGCCCCTCGTGCGGGGGAGGTGACGGCCCGTACGGAGCGATTTCTCGCGCACATGTACGGCAACGTGACGCCCGCCCCGTGACGCCCGGCATCACGGCGCGTAGCGCGCTGTGCGATTCACACCACCGTGGCGCGTCACCCTTGCCGGGGATTGCGCCGTGCTCCGCGCGTTACGCGGCGCCCCCGCGGGCGTGCGACAGCAGGCCGTCCACGAACGCCCTCAGCCCCTCGGGGTAGGTCTCCCGGGTGACGAGCCCGGGCCAGCGGTCGGCGAGCCCGGAGAGGTGCGGCAGCCCGGAGTCGGCGATCCTCCGGCGCACCGTCTCGTCGTACACGGAGACGCCGCCCTCATCCGCGTCCCGCTCGGCCCGCCGCCGCGCGGTCCCGGCCCGTACGAGGATCTCGCCCGCCGTGTAGTACCAGAGGCCCCGGTAGAGATCGACGGCCTGCTCGGGCGTGCAGCCGCACTCCACGGCGCCCTGCACGATCGCCTCGACGAACCACAGCGCGGAGTCGCCGATGAAGTCGCCCGCCGTGAGCACCTCGACGATCCACGGCCAGGCGGCCAGCGAATCGTGCATGACCGTCGCCGCGGCGACGACACGCTCCCGGGGCTCCTCGGGCAGCTCAGGACGCGGCATACGGGCCGCGTAGTCGTCCAGGAGCTGCGTCAGCAGGTCGTCCCTGTCGCGGACGTGGTGGTAGAGCGTCGTCGGCGCGGCGCCCGCCTCCGCCGCGAGCCTGCGCATCGTGAGTTTCTGCCAGCCGTCGCGGTCGATCAGCCGCCAGGCCGCCTCCAGGATCTGCGCGCGCGAGGTGCGGGGCGGTCGGCCCGTCCGGCCGCGGGAGGGAGTGGTTCCTGGCATCGCCCCATCATGACGCGCCCCTCCCACCTGGGCGACTCCCGGCCCCCGCGCGGCATCCGCACGGCATCCGCTCGGCATCCGCTCGACACCAGGAGCGGCCCGGTGCTACTTTCCGAACACGTTCGAAAAGTCGTCCCACCCCACGGGAGGCCCCCATGACCACACACCGCTCCTCATCCGTCGAAGCCCTCGACCTCTTCAGCTCGCTGCTCCAGCTCCAGGAGGGCGGCGCGGTGGACGTGACGGCACGCCCCGGCCCGCGCGACCCCGGACTGTGGTCGGTTGCGGCGTTCCACGCCGACAGCGACCGCGCGGTGCACGCGGACGTATGGGAGCGCCATCCGGAGGCGGACGAGGTGCTGTGCCTCCTGTCCGGCCGGATGCGCGTCTACCTGCGGGAGAGCGAACGGCCGGACGAACCCGTCGCCGTCCTGACCCCCGGCACCTGCCTGGTCGTCCCCGCGGGGCACTGGCACCGGCTCTCCGTCGAGGAGCCGGGCGACCTGCTGACCATCAGCCCCCGCGCGGGCTCGGAGCACACCCGGGTCACCACAGGCCCCGCACACGCGTGACCCCCGTCCCGGCGAGAGGGGAAGTGCCGGGACGGGGGCATCGCTCACGTGCGGAGGCGGGGTGAGCGTGGCCCCGCGACAGGCGCGCGGCGGGCGGTCACCCGACGGTGGCGAACGTCCGGCCTGTCAGCCGATGTTGACGTCGATGCAGGCGTAGAACGCGTTCGAGGTGTCGGCGATGTTCCAGACGGCGAGGACCTTGTGCTTGCCGGTGAAACTGCCGAAGTTCACGTTGTGCGAGAGGGTCTCGGGCGGCCGCTGGCCGTGGTCGTTGAACTCCGCGACCTTCTGGCCGTCCACGAAGTACTGCCAGGTGGTCGTCGCGTGCCTCGCGGTGATCTTCCAGTTGAACGTGGTCGAACGGCCGACGTTCGAGACCTTCCAGCCCTTGCTGTCGTCGTTCAGGTCGGAGAACCGCGCGTTCCCGCCCGCGCAGTCCTTCAGCCCCTTGGGACCTTCGACGCTCTGGGGTTCCCACTTGATCTCGCCGCACTTGACGACGCCCCTGGCGCACTGTTCCTGGCGGCTCGCGGGGTTGGTGATCCAGCCGTGCGCGCTGGCCGGGGACGGCGTCAGGCCGATGACCAGGACGGGCGCGAGCCCGGCTCCTAACAGCGCGGCCAACTTCCTTCTCTTGTGCATGTCAGCTCCTTCACGGGGGAGGCCGATCACACCTGAAATTGGTCTAGACTTTAACGGCTGACTGCGCGCGGTCAAGGGGTGCGGCGGCCATCGGCCCGCCGGGCCCCCGCCGGGGCCCACCGCCCCGGCCCCGCCCCTCAGATCCACTCCTGATGCCGCGCGTGCCACCCCAGTTGGATCCGGGTGGTGACCCCGGCCTGCCGCATCAGCGCGTGGATACGGCGCTGCACAGTGCGCGACGAGAGGTCCAGCTTCCCCGCGACGGCGGCATCGGTGTGCCCCGAGAGCAGCAGCCGCAGGATGCGCGCGTCGAGCTCCCCGATCTCGAAGTGCGGCTCCGCGTACGGCCGGGCGCGCTCCCAGGTCGCCTCGAACAGCGCCCGCGCGACGCCCACCAGGCCCCCGCGCAGCACGACGCAGGGCACCGCCCCGCCGTCCGCACCGCCATCCGCACCGCCATCCGTGCTGCCTCCCGCACCACCGTCCCCCTCACCGCCCCGGCCGCGCAGCGGCAGCATCGCCCGCTCGTCGTCGCAGATCATGAGCCGCAGCGGGATCTCCTCGACGAAGCGCACCTCGCCCCCGTCCCCGTCCCTCAGCGACTCCCCCAGCCTCTCCGCCGCCCCCGGCTCGTTCAGGAAGCCCCGGTCGACGACGCCCCGCATGTGCACCCCCGGCGCGACCACGGCCCGCTCCCGCTCCCCCGCCTCCGCGCCGACGGCCCGCGGATCGCCGGTGAAGAGAAGGTCGATGCTCTTCTCGGCGGAGAGCCGGACCTGGAGAAAGCGCTGCCGTATGTGCTCGCGCCCCTCCAGGACCTCCACCAGCTCGCGCCGCTCCCGCGCCAGGTCGCCCGTGCGGTACGCCTCGACGAGCTCGGCGACGGCGGCCTCGGCACGCCGGAGCCGCGCGCGGTGCGCGGCCAGCTCGGCGCCGAGCGCCAGGGCGGGCGGCGCGGGCGCGTACCGTCCACCCCCGCCCGCCTCGCGGCTGGCGAGCCCCCGCTCGGCCAGCGCCTCCAGCACGGCCCGCGCGCCGTCCCCGCCCAGCTCCTCCGCCGTGGCGAACGGCCGTGCCACCAACGCCCGGTAGACGGCCTCCTCCTGGGCATCCAGCCCCAGTTCCTCCAGCCCCACGCCCGGATCCCTCCCCTCCGCCCGAGCGAGGGATTGTCGCAGCCCACCCCCTGAACCGGTAACGCGCGAGCACGGACGGCGCCGACGCCTCGCGCACCCGTACGAGCCCGCGCCCGCCGAACCGCCCGCGCGCCCTCCCCGGATCCCCTGGAATCAGGGGGCGCACGGCGCGTTCACCCGAGCGCACCACCCTCAATGACGCTCCGTCACATCGGCTCCGGCGAACATGACTTCGACTCCCGCACCACCCCCATCACCCCCACCCCCGGAGACCCCCATGCCCCAGCGCCGCCCCCGCACCAGCACCCGCCCCCGCACCCGCCCCGGCCGTACGGTCACGGCCACCGCCGCCACCCTCGCCGCCCTGGCCGCGACCACGGCACTCACCGCACCCGCGAGCCAGGCGGCCGACCAGGCGGCCTCCTCACCCGCCGCCGCACCCCCGGGAGGCAAGGGCTGGGTGGTCTCCCTCGGCGACTCCTACATCTCCGGCGAGGCGGGCCGCTGGGCGGGCAACACCGACGCCAACCCCGTCAACTTCCCCCGCGTGGACGCCCTCGGCCCCAGCGCGTACCACGACGACGCGAACCGCGGCGCCGAACGCATCGAGGGCTGCCACCGCTCCCGTTCCGCCGAGATCCACCTGGGCCTCGACGGCATGGGCAGCGAGAACCTGTCGTGCTCCGGCGCCCGTACGGGCTCGTTCAGGAACGGCAAGGGCCGCTCGAAGCCCGGTCTGGACTTCTCCGACGCGGCCGGCGTCCCCGGACAGGCCCAGCAGTTGGCCGACTTCGCCCAAAAGCACAAGGTCCGTATGGTCGCCGTCTCGATCGGGGGCAACGACTTCCGCTTCGCCGACGTGATCAAGTCCTGCGTCCTCGCCTACCTCAGCCCCCTCCCCAAGTCGTGCGCCAAGGAGGCCGACAACGTCACCCGCTTCTCCGCGGACGGCGCCCGCGCCCGCGCCGCCGACATCGCGGGCGGCCTGCGCAACGTCCAGAAGGCCATGCGGCAGGCCGGATACGAGGACGGCCAGTACGAGGTGGTCGTCCAGAACTACCCCTCCCCCATCCCGCCCGCCTCCGGATTCCGCTACCCGGCCCCGCTGGGCGCGCGCCAGGCGATGGGCGGCTGCGCGTTCACCGACAGGGACGCCGACTGGGCGGTGAACACCGTGATGCCCACCGTCAGCCAGGCCGTACGCAAGGGCGTCACCGACAGCGGTCTGCCCAACGCCCACTTCCTCGACCTCAGCCGCGCGCTCGACGGGCACCGGCTGTGCGAGAAGGGCGTGGGCCTGGTCGAACCGCTGCGCGGCACCGTCAGCACCTGGAAGGCGCCGGGCGCGGCCGACAAGACGGAGTGGGTCAACTGGGTACGGACGATCACCGCGGTCCTGCCCCCGTTCCAGGCCCAGGAGGGGCTGCACCCCAACTACTGGGGCCAGCTCGCCATGCGCAACTGCCTCCGCCAGACCTACGCCGCCCTCGACGCCCCCGGAGCGGCCCCGGACGGCCTGACCTGCGTCGGCGGCGGCAAGGGCCTCAACGAACGGGGTGAGCCGCGGATGCGCCTGACCTGAGCGCGGGCAGGGCGGACGAGGGGGTACGGTGGACACCCGGCAGATGAAAATGGTACCCATTTCCACTACGCCACTACATGCCTCCGCGAGAAAGGCCCCCCTTGTCCGCCCACTGCCAGCTCACCGGACGCGGCCCCGCCTTCGGCAACAACGTCTCCCACTCCCACCGCCGCACCCGCCGCCGCTTCGACCCCAACGTCCAGACGAAGCGCTACTGGCTGCCCAGCGAGCGCCGCCACGTGAAGCTCACCCTGAGCACCAAGGGCATCCGTACGGTCGACACGATCGGCGTCGAGAAGGCCGTCGCCCGTATCCGCGCGCGAGGGGGTCGCGTCTGATGGCCGTCCCGAAGCGCAAGCAGTCCCGCAGCAACACCCGCCACCGCCGCGCGCAGTGGAAGGCCGCCCCGACCCCGCTGGTGACCGTCACGATCGACGGCCGCCCGTACCGCGTCCCCCAGAACCTGGCCCCGGCCTACCGTCGCGGCCTCCTCTCCCCGGAGGATTAGGGAGCCTCCGTACCGACGACGTGAACGTGTTCAGGTGCGTCGGCCAGAAACTCGGCCCAGGTCCGCGTTCCCCGCATCGCACCGTCCACCGACAGGTTCTCGCCCGCCCGGTACGCCCGCCCGGCCTTTCCCGGTATCCGTACCGGCATCAACGGCCGCCGCTTGCCGTACGCCCGCAGGTACGCGCGGACTGGTTCGGCCAGTCCGTACTCCTCGGGCCCGACAAGATCCGCCACCGGCCCGGACGGTTCACCGCGTACGAGTTCGACCAGACGGGCCGCCACTTCGCCCGGATCGACCGACTGGAGCCGGAGCCCGCCCGGAACGGGCACCACGGGCAGCTTCGCCATCTTCTCCACCATGGTCAGCACGAGCGTGTGGAACTGGGCCGCGCGCAGCGTCGTCCACGGCACGCCCGAGTCGGCGACGGCCAGCTCCGCGTCCCGCTGGGCCCGCAGATAGGCCAGCGGGATCCGGTCGGCGCCGACGACCGAGATATGGACGAAATGGCCGACACCCGCGCGGGCGGCGGCCCGCGCGAGGTTCCGCGTCGCCACGTCGTCCCCTTTGGCGCCGCCCGCGAGATGAAGCACCGTTTCGGCCCCTTCGACCGCGGCGGCCGTCCCCTCGTCCTCGATCAGGTCACCGGTCACGTACTCGACGCCGTCCCCCGGCTCGTGCACCCTCCTGCTGAGCACCCGCACGGTGAACCCGGCGTCCAGCAGCAGCGGCAGCACGCGCCGCCCCAGCGTGCCCGTACCGCCGGTGAGCAGGATGGATGACGTCATGGCTTCTCCTCAATCCGAAGGGCGCCTCGAAGGCGTCGCGAAAGGCAATTCGAAGGCCAACCCGAAGGGCCAGGCCCCAGCTGCCGTCGGCCCGTCACATCGACGGCTTCCGGCGGGTCTACCGGGGTGACACCCGGGGACGGGAAGATGTGACACACGGACGAAGGAACGGGGCCGATGGACGGCGAGCGCGCGGTACTGGTGGAGCGTTTCGAGCAGGACCGGGCCCGGCTGCGCGCCGTGGCCTACCGGATGCTCGGTTCGCTCAGCGAGGCCGAGGACGCCGTCCAGGAGACCTGGCTCCGTCTCAGCCGTACCGACGCCGAGTCGATCGAGAACCTCAAGGGCTGGCTGACCACGGTCGTGGCCCGCGTCTGCCTCAACATGCTGCGCTCCCGCGACGCCCGCCGCGAGGAACCCCTCGACACCGGCGCCCCCGACCCCCATCTCGCCCCGGAGGAAGGGACCGACCCCGCGGAGGAGGCCGTGATGGCCGACTCGGTCGGCCTGGCACTCCTGGTGGTCCTCGACACCCTGGCCCCGGCCGAACGGCTCGCCTTCGTGCTGCACGACATGTTCGCCGTACCGTTCGACGAGATCGCCGCGATGCTCGACCGTACGCCCGCCGCCACGCGGCAGCTCGCGAGCCGCGCCCGCCGCCGCGTCAGGGGCGGCTCCCCGCTTCCGGCGTCCGACCTGGCCCGTCAGCGCGAGGTCGTGGACGCCTTCCTGGCCGCCGCCCGCGGCGGCGAGTTCGACGCGCTGGTCGCCCTTCTCGACCCCGACGTGGTGCTCCACGCCGACCGCGCGGCGGGCCCCACGCCGCAGCCCCTCACCCTGCGCGGGCGCGACATGGTCACGAAGGGCGCCGTCGCCGCGGCGGCCCGCACCCGCGTCTCCCGCCCGGCCCTGGTCAACGGCTCCGTCGGCCTCGTCATGGCCCCCCACGGCCACCTCACGATCGCCCTGGCCTTCACCTTCACCGACGGCCGCATCACCACGATCGACGTCATCGCCGACAGACCCCGCCTCGACGCCCTCGACATCGCACCACTGGCCCCCTGACCCCAACACACCACCGAAGACGCCCCGTTCGGCGCGGACCCCCGTGGCGGCGGACCCGTCGGAGCCGGATGCTTGACTGCCGACCATGGATCACAAGACTTCCCTGGCCGAACTGCGCGACTCCTGCGCGGAGCACCTGCGCCCGGAGCTCGCCGGGCGAGTCGCGGACCTGGTCCGGCCGGGGTTCGAACTCGTGCCCGCCGCACCGGGCCAGGCCACCGGCCACAGCCGCTTCGGCGGCAACGCCATGCTGGAGCCCGGTGTGCCCTGGCCGACGTGTGAGGGCCTTCCGCTGAGCCTGCTCGCCGTCCTCGACACCGACGCGCTGCCCCCTTGGCTCGACGGCCTCCTCCCGCCCGGCACCGGCCTCCTCAACTTCTTCTCCCTCGACATCGAATCGGATCAGGCCGACCCCGCCGCCTGGGACGTGACGCGCCGCGTCGGTCACTGCGCCCCGGAGCTGGGGCAGGTCGTGGCGGCCCGTTCCCGCCTCGCCGTCGAGACCGAGCCACCCGCCACAGCCAGCTCCTTCGCGCCAGTCGCCTGGACGGCCGTGCCCGGCTTCGTCTTCCCCGACCGGTTCGACGACGCATGGGACGCCCTCGACCCCGATTTCGGACCCGACCACGAAGACGTGGCGGAGTTCAAGGACGGGATGCTCAATGACTTCCGGGTCCCGGGCAGCCTGCTCAGCGACGACATGGCCTTCGGCCGGCCCATCTACCCCACGGGCGGCGGCCCCGTACTGCCCGAGGGCGAGGACTTGCAGGACCACCATCACCTGCTCCAGCTCTCCGACAGGCACGAGTGGTCCATAGGCGGCGACGGCGGCTGGATGCACTGGTCGATCCCCACCGACGCCCTGCGCGCCGGCGACTTCACCCAGGCGATGCCGACCCCCGACATCTGGTGAACCCCCCGGCCCCGCCCCGCACCACAACATGAAAGAGCCCCTGCCGGATGACTCCGACAGGGGTTCTGACGTCTGTGGACCTGAGGGGATTTGAACCCCTGACCCTCTCGTTGCGAACGAGATGCGCTACCGGACTGCGCCACAGGCCCTTGCGACGTGTGAAACCTTAGCATCACCCCGGCCCGGTGAGGAAATCCGTTCCTGCGCTGGTCACAGCGGGCGTGTGGCCGGGGTCGCCGGGGCCGGTCCGGTCACTCGTTGGCGGCGCGGGGGCGGTCCTCGTCCTCGTACTGGTCGAAGAGGGGGGTGCGGTTGCGGTCCCGGGTGCGGCGGGGGCGGGAGGACGTCTCCGGGGGCGCGTGGTCCGCTTCCCGCGGGGGCGGCTCGGCCGCGCTGGAGCGGGCCGAGCTCCACGCGTCGGGGGCCTCCAGGTCCACCTCGCGGGCGGTACGGGGAGCGACCGGCGCGCTCACGTACGTCGGGAGCGGCACGGGCACGGGCTCCCAGCCCTCGCCCTCGGGGTGCTCGCGGTCGCGCGCACGCTGCTGGTCGACCCATTCGGCGTGGTCGGTCTGCTCGACGAGCGCCCGGCGGTCGGCCGCCGCCTCGGGGTCGGCGTCGCCCGCGGGGGACACGGGCCGCGACGGACGGCCCCGGCCGCCGCCCCGCTCCGGAGCGGGGGCACGGCGCTCGTCCTGGCCCGCCGCCCCCTGCCGCTCACTCTCGGCGTGGGGCCGCCCCTGCGCCTGTGACCGGTACTGCGCCGGGGGACGGTGACGCGTGCCCGTTCCGGACGGTGCGGCGGAGGCGCGCGGCCTGCGCTCGCGAAGGCTGCGGGCCGCGTCCTCGGCGCGGCGGCGGTCCATGGTGAACGCGAAACGGCGGCGCTCCTGGGCCCGCAGATGGACGATGTACGCGCTCAGCAGTACGCCCGGGACCGCGGGCACCCAGAGGAAGGCCAGGCCGAGGACGGCCGCGACGACCGCGCCCAGGGTGAAGCCGAGGAAGAGCAGCATGGTGGTGCGACGGCGGCGGGCCAGCAGCTTGGCCCGCTTGGCGCGCTTCGCGTCCCGGCTGGCCTTGCTCCCCGCCGCGGACCGCTCCGGGGACAGCTCCGGGGAGCGCTCCGGGGACGGGGACGAAAGGGGCGGGGGCGACGGGGACGGGGAAGGCGCCGGGCGGTTGTCCTGTATCGCGGTGACAGCCTCCGGGCTGTGCCCGCTGACCATGGTCTTGGGGTCGGCGAAGGCCCGGACGTCGACCGCGTCCTCCGCGGTGCCGTCGTCCGGGTCGGTCCCGTACGCGTCATCGGCGTAGCCATCGTCGAAGTCGCCGTGGTCGCCCTCCGGCTCGGCCGTCGCCAAGGCGGCGCCCGTCTCCTGCGCCTCGCGCGCTTCGCGCCGTTCCGCGTCCTTCGCGTAGCGGCGCTCCATCGCGGCCTTGCCGGACAGCAGCCGGATCGCGGTGCTGAAGCGTTCCGTCGGACGGGCTTCGTTCAGCTCGTCCTGCCTGCGGAGCCACATCGGCACCAGATAGGCGGCCCAGGCCCCGACGATGACTGCGTAGATGAGGCCACTGCTGCTCACACTCACACGGTAGAGGGCATTGCATGAGCCCATCTGCCAAATAGGGCGGTGTGTCGCACGATCTGGCTGATCTCTCGAACTTTTTTTGTGATTGCCGCGCCGCACAACGCCGAATGTGGCCGATTAATGGCCGGAGTGCGGCTGTTCGGTGCTCGATATCGAACGTTTATTTTATTTCTGCTGAGGGGCGCCCGGGCTCGCCCTGTGCCAGCGGGCCAGCAGCCCTTCCGGCACTTCCTCCGTCGTCAGCGCGAAGACCAGATGGTCGCGCCACGCGCCGTCGATATGGAGATAGCGGGGGCGGGTGCCCTCCTCACGGAATCCCAGTTTCTCCACCACCCGGCGGCTGGGAGTGTTCTCCGGCCGGATGCACACCTCGATACGGTGCAGCCCGACCGTACGGAAACAGTGGTCCACCGCGAGCGCGACAGCCGTGGGCATCACGCCGCGGCCCGCGACATCACGGTCGATCCAGTAGCCGACATGGCCGGAACACATCGATCCCCACGTGATGCCCGCGACGGTGAGCTGTCCGACCAGACGGCCCTCGTACTCGATGACAAAGGGCAGCATGCGGCCCGCGTGGGCCTCCCCCCGCAAATGGCGAACCATTTGGCGATAGGTGGGCCGACGCGGCGGGAGGTGTCCCGGAGGGGCCGGAGGGATGGTCGCTTCCCAGGGGCGGAGCCAGTCCCGGTTGCGCTGGTTGACCTCGCGCCAGGCTCGCTGGTCGCGCAGCCTTATGGGACGGAGGGCGGTCGCGCCGTCCGCCAGCTCAGCGGGCCACGGAGCGTTCAGCGGGGGTCTTCCCCTCTGGACTCGGGGCGAGGATCTGCGGCGGGATGGTCCTGGTGGTCCCCGCCGTGGATCTGGTCGACGGCATGGGTGAGCAGACGGGAGAGGACCGCCAGGCCGTCCTTGACCCCTCCGGAGGAGCCCGGAAGGTTCGCGACCAGGGTGCGCCCGGCGACGCCCGCCGTGCCACGGGAGAGCGCGGCCGTGGGCACCTTCGCCAGCCCCTCAGCGCGGATGGCCTCGGCGATGCCGGGGACCTCGTAGTCGAGCACGCGGCGCGTCATCTCGGGCGTACGGTCGGTCGGCGAGATGCCGGTGCCGCCCGTGGTGAGGACGACGTCGTAACCCTCGGCGACCGCGTCGCGCAGCGCCTTCTCGACGGGCTCGCCGTCCGGGACGACCACCGGGCCGTCTGCGGCGAAGCCCATGTCCGTCAGGCCCGCGACGAGCAGGGGGCCGCCCTTGTCCTCGTAGACACCGGCGGAGGCGCGGTTGGAGGCCGTGACGGCGAGCGCGCGGCGGCGGCGCGGCTGCTGGCTCATGCGCCCTCCTCGTTCCCCTGGCCGTTCCCGTTCCCAGTCCCGCTCCCCTGGACGGGCCCGGTCCCGGTCTCGTTCCCTGCCCCCTCGCGTGTCCAGTCGCCGGACTTGCCGCCCGACTTCTCCTCCACGCGGACGTCCGAGATGGTCGCCGACTTGTCGACGGCCTTCACCATGTCGATGACCGTCAGAGCGGCGACCGTAACCGCCGTAAGCGCCTCCATTTCGACGCCCGTACGGTCCGTCGTCTTCACACGGGCCGAGATGTCCACCGCGTCGTCCGCGACGGACAGGTCGACGGTGACGCCCGAGACGGCCAAGGGGTGGCACAGGGGAATGAGTTCCGGCGTCTTCTTGGCGCCCATGATCCCGGCGATACGGGCGGCGGAAAGAGCGTCCCCCTTGGGAACGCCCTCTCCGCGCAGCAGCTCGACCACCCGGGGCGAGACGAGCACGCGTCCGGTGGCGCGCGCGGTCCGCGCGGTGACGTCCTTGGCGGAGACGTCGACCATCCGGGCGGCGCCCGACGCGTCGACATGGGTGAGGTGCTGCTGCTCGGCGCTGCTCATCGTTCTCCCGGTCGTCTGCTGTGCCCAGATACGGTACCGGCAGCCATGAGGGCACGGCCGTGCGGCCGCACATCAGTCCGTACGCCAGTCCGTACGTCAGTCCAGCGGGATCACGGTGACGTCCTCGCCCGGAGCGGCCTCGGTCGTCTTCTCGGGGATCTCGATCAGCGCGTTGGCCTGCGCGAGCGAGGCGACCAGGTGGGAGCCGGGGCCGCCGACAGGGGTGACCGTTCCCAGCGCTTCCTGGCCGGGCTTCTCCGGGGGCGTGTAGTCGCCGCGGAGGAACTGCCGCTTGCCGTCCGGGGAGGAGAGCGGCCCGTCCGCCTCCAGGCGCGCCCGTACGGACCCGCGGCGCACCGGCTCCAGGCCCATCAGGGTGCGCAGGGCCGGCCGGACGAACAGCTCGAAGGACACGTAGGCGCTGACCGGATTGCCGGGGAGGGTGAGGATCGGCGTGCGGTCGGGGCCGATCAGGCCGAAGCCCTGCGGCTTGCCGGGCTGCATGGCCAGCCGGCGGAACTCCACGGTGCCCTCGTCCAGGTCGCCCTGGGACAGGGCCTCCTTCACCACGTCGTAAGCCCCCACGCTGACGCCTCCGCTGGTGACGACCAGGTCGGCGCGGATGAGCTGGTCCTCGATCGTGGAGCGCAGCGTCTCGGGGTCGTCGGCGACGGAGCCCACGCGGTACGGGATGGCGCCGGCCTCACGGGCGGCGGCCGTCAGCACGTAGCTGTTGGAGTCGTGGATCTGGCCGGGGCCCAACGGCTCGTCCGGCGGGACCAGTTCGCTGCCGGTGGAGAGCACCACGACGCGGGGGCGGGGGCGGACGGTGACCGTGCCGCGCCCGATGGCGGCCAGCAGGCCGATCTGGGCGGGACCCAGGACCGTCCCGGAGGTCAGGGCGACGCTCCCGGCCTTCACGTCGCTGCCCTTGGCCCTCACGTGCCCCCTGGGCGCGACGGAGCGGTGCACGCGCACCTCGCCCGAGGCGGCCTGCGGGACCTCGCTGCGGGAGGGCATCGAGTCGGCGGGCCCCCCGCCCGTACCGCCGTCGGTCCACTCGACGGGAACGACGGCCTCGGCTCCGGGCGGGAGGGGGGCGCCGGTCATGATGCGTGCCGCCTGGCCGGACGCGACGGTGGGGAGGTCACCGCTGCCCGCGGCGACATCCCCGATGACGTCGAGCACCGCGGGGAACTCCTCGCTGGCACCCTCGACATCGGCGACCCGGACGGCATAGCCGTCCATGGAGCTGTTGTCGAAGGGCGGGAGCGCCGCGGGCACGGTGACGTCCTCGACGAGCACGCAGCCCTGGGCCTCCAGGAGCCGCAGCTCGATGGGCTCCAGGGGGCGGATGGCGCGGAGGATGTCCTCCAGGTGCTCGTCGACCGACCAGGTCTCGCTCAAGACTTACATCTCCTCGCTGACGTAACTGCGCAGCCAGGTCCGGAAGTCCGGGCCCAGGTCATCACGTTCGCACGCGAGCCTGACGATGGCACGCAGATAGTCGGCGCGGTCGCCGGTGTCATAGCGGCGGCCGCCGAAGACGACGCCGTGCACGGGGCCGCCGAGGGACGGGTCGGCCGCGAGGGCCTGGAGGGCGTCGGTGAGCTGGATCTCGCCGCCGCGACCCGGCTGGGTCTTGCGCAGCACCTCGAAGACGCCCGGGTCGAGGACGTACCGGCCGATGATCGCCAGGTTGCTGGGCGCGTCGGCGGCGGCGGGCTTCTCGACCAGGTCGGAGACGCGGACCACGTCGTTCTCACCGGTGGCCTGCGCGGCGGCGGCACCATAGAGGTGGATGCTGGCGGGGTCGACCTCCATGAGCGCGATGACGCTGCCGCCGTGCTCCTGCTGGACCTCGATCATGCGGGCGAGCAGCGGGTCGCGGGGGTCGATCAGGTCGTCACCGAGCAGCACGGCGAAGGGCTGGTCGCCGACGTGCGGCTCGGCGCACAGGAC
The DNA here is from genome assembly GCF_043202595.1 of Streptomyces sp. NPDC048172. Taxonomy (NCBI): domain Bacteria; kingdom Bacillati; phylum Actinomycetota; class Actinomycetes; order Kitasatosporales; family Streptomycetaceae; genus Streptomyces; species Streptomyces sp. NPDC048172. The sequence goes on along the minus strand of NZ_JBIDAT010000011.1, from coordinate 193,161 downwards.
GGCGTGACCGAGGCCCTTGGGGTCGCCCTGGCGGACGTAGTGCATGGTGGCGAGGGCACTGGACTCCTCGACCTTGGCGAGCTTCGCCTCGTCCCCCTTGTCGCGGAGGACCTGCTCCAGCTCGTAGTTCCGGTCGAAGTGGTCCTCCAGGGGGCGCTTGTTGCGGCCCGTGACCATCAGGACGTCCGGGAGACCGGCTGTCACGGCCTCCTCGACCACATACTGGATCGCGGGCTTGTCGACGACCGGGAGCATCTCCTTGGGGGTCGACTTGGTGGCGGGCAGGAAGCGGGTGCCCAGGCCCGCTGCGGGGATGACAGCCTTGCTGATCCGAGTAGGGGTGTTAGTCATGTCCTGAACGATAACCGTTCTCTTGATAGGGAAGATAAGCGTCCGCTGACTTTGTTGCGGTATGGGGACATTGAAAGGGTTTATGGGCAACGATGAGTGAACTTGCCGCGAAACGCGCGCTTCGGCGGGATGTCCTCGCCGCGCGCGCCCGCCTGACCACGGAGGACGTGGCCAAGGCCGCCGACGCTCTCGGCGAACACGCCCTGGACCTGCCCGAGCTGGCGGAGGCCGCCTCGGTCGCCGCCTACGTCTCCATCGGTGCCGAGCCCGGCACCGGTCCCCTGCTGCGCGCCCTGAGCGACCGCGGCACGCGCGTACTCCTCCCGGTCCTGCTGCCCGACAACGACCTCGACTGGTGCGCGTACGAGGGCCACGACGGGCTCGTACGGGCGGGTCGCGGGCTGTGGGAGCCGTCCGGGGCCAGGGAGGGCCGGGACGCGGTGACGCGGGTGGACGCTGTTCTCCTTCCGGGGCTCGCCGTGGACGGGCGGGGGCTGCGGCTGGGGCGCGGCGGCGGTTCGTACGACCGCGCGCTGGCCCGGACAGCGGCGTCCGGCGCGAGTCCCGCACGAGTCGTCCTCTTGTATGACGGCGAAATCGTGCCGCGGGTTCCGGACGAGGAGCACGACTGGCCGGTGGACGCCGCGGTCACGCCGAACGGAGTGCGGCGGTTCGGGGCCTGAGCCCCGAACCGCCGCTCCGGTCGTCCGTCCGGCGCCGGGCCGCCCGGTGCTGGACCGCCCGGTGCCGGGCCGTCGCTAGGGCGTGAGCGCCATCTGGTCGTCGGTCGACTTGGAGACGGCCTTCTCGTTGAACGCCCAGGGCAGCAGCTCACCCTTGGCCCACTTGTCCGTCTGGTCGGTGTAGTTCTTGTGCCAGGCGTGCCCTGAGGCGCCGGTCAGGTTGATCCACCGGGACTTGTCGAAGTCGTCCAGGTTCACGACCATCCGCATCGACGGCACCCAGGTCACGTCGTAGCCGCCCGCCGCGTTCCATCCGGTCGCGTTGACGGCCGCCTCACCGCCGCCGAGGTCCCAGGGGCCGCGGTTGAGCACCCACTGGATGAAGCCGGGGCCCTCGGTGCCGATGGTCTGGTTCTTCAGCATGAGGCGGTGCAGCCTGCCCCAGCTCCAGGTGTCGATGTCCTTGCCCAGCTTGGACGTCAGCTCCCAGCGTGCGTCCCGCATGGCGTGCTTCAGCACCTGGTCGCGGTTCTTGTCGCCCTTGCGGAGCGAGGTGCCCTGGGTCTTCCACCACTCGCTCTTGGGCTCCTTGAGCAGACGGCGGACGACCTCGAACCAGCGGTCCCCGCCGTCCGGCTGAGCGGAGTCGGGCGAGCGCTTGCCGCACTCGCGCACCGTACGGTCGTTGCCGTCCAGGTCGTCGACGGGGCCGGACTCGTCCACCGGGCGGACGGTCAGGCAGTCGCCCTCGACCCGCAGCTCCTTGGGGAGCTTGTTGCCGAAGGCGAGCTTCAGCAGGTTGCGCCAGACGGCGTTGAAGTAGGCGGCGGGGGCGGAGTCGGAGTCCTGGGTGTAGTCCCAGCCCTCCAGCAGCTCCTGCGCCTCCCGTACGTACGGATCGTCGATGTCGATCTTCAGCAGGTAGGGCACCAGCAGCTTGGCGATCTCGCTGCTGTTGTCCATCTGCATGGTCTCCATGTCGCCCATGGAGACCTTCCCGCCGTCCTCGATCTTCGACTGGATGAGGTCGTTGATGCGCTGGCTGCGCGCGCCGTAGCCCCAGTCGTCGGTGAGCATGTACGGGTACTTGTCCTTGTCGACGACCGCCTGGTTGGCGGTGACGATGTAGCCGCGCGAGGGGTTGTACTCCCAGGGGAGCGCGCGCTGCGGGATGTATCCCTTCCAGCGGTAGCGCGGGTCCCAGCCGGGCGCCGGGTAGCGGCCGTCGCCCTCACCCCTGACGGGGATGCGGCCGGGCGCCTGGTAGCCGATGTTGCCCTTGGTGTCGGCGTAGATGAGGTTCTGCGAGGGGACGGAGAAGTCGCGCGCCGCCTTGCGGAACTCCTTGAAGTCGCTCGCCTTGTTGAGCGCGAAGACCGCGTCCATGCTGCGCGTGGGTTCGAGCGCGGTCCAGCGGAGCGAGACCGCGTAGCCGTCGCCGCGGTCGGGGGCGGCGTTGCCCACGGGGGACTCGTCGCCGACCTTGCGCAGCTCCTTGTCGCGGTCGGAGATGATCGGGCCGTTGTTGGTCTCGCGCACCGTGATCTTGCGGCTCTTGCCGCCCGCGACCTTGATGGTCTCCTCGCGGGTCCGGTACGCGACCTCCTTGCCGTCGTAGAGGTACTTCCCGTCCCTGACCTTCTGCAGGTACAGGTCGGTGACGTCGGCGCCCAGGTTGGTCATGCCCCAGGAGATGTCCTGGTTGTGGCCGATGACGACGCCCGGCATGCCGGAGAAGGTGAAGCCGGAGACGTCGTAGGGGCAGGACTTGTCGACGCTGCGGCAGTGGAGGCCCATCTGGTACCAGACGGAGGGCAACTGCGGGGCGAGGTGCGGGTCGTTCGCCAGCAGCGGCTTGCCGGTGGTCGTGTACTTGCCGGAGACCACCCACGAGTTGGAGCCGATGCCGCTGCCGTTGGGGCCGAGGAGGCCGGGGACCTTCTCCAGCTTCTTGGCGACCTTGCCGAGCTGCGTGCTGGCGCCCTGAGCGGCCTCGCCGGGGCTGCCGGAGCCCGAACCGCCCCCGGTGCCCGCTCCGGCCTCTGAGCCCGCTTCCTGGCCCGTACCGGCGCCCGTGCCCGTTCCGGCGCCGGTCCCGGTGCCCGTGCCCGTGCCGGTGCCCGCTCCGGCGCCGCCGCCCGTGGCGGGCGCGTTGGCGCTGCCGCCGGGCGAGCTGCCCTGCTTGAACTCCTTGGTGACCGGGTTGACCGAACCGCCCTCGACGATCGGCTTGTTCCGGGAGTACGGGTAGCCGGGGTACAGGTCCTCGATCTCGTCCTTCTTCAGGCGGCTCGACATGAGCGCCCTGTCGATCTCGTCGGACATGTTGCCGCGCAGGTCCCAGGCCATCGCCTTCAGCCAGGCGACCGAGTCGACAGGCGTCCAGGGCTGCGGGGAGTAGTCCTTGCCGTCCAGGTCGAGCGCCGCGTACTCCACAGAGGCGGAGGAGCCCTTGTGCTCCTTCAGATACGCGTTGACCCCGGCCGAATAGGACTTGAGGTTCTCCTTGGTGCGCGGGGAGAGCTTGGCGTACTCCTTCTTGGCCACCTCGCGCCAGCCGAGCGTCCGCAGGAACGCGTCGGTCTCGACCTGCCCGTCGCCGAACATCTCGGACAGCCGCCCGGAGGTCATGTGGCGGCGGACGTCCATCTCCCAGAAGCGGTCCTGTGCCTGGACGTATCCCTGGGCGAGGAAGAGATCTTCGGACTTGTCCGCATAGATCTGCGGAATTCCGCTTCCATCCCTTTTGACCGTTACGGGCGCTCCCAGCCCCTTGACCTTGAGGGAGCCCGTCGTCTGCGGAAACGACTCGCGGACGGTGCTGATGCCCCAGTACGATCCGCCGCCGATTCCTGCCAGGAGCAGCAGCACGACTGCGATCACGATCAGACGGGCGCGTCGCGAGGTCTTCTTGGCGGGCATCGCTGTCCTTCGAGGGGCAGGGTGAACCTTGAGCTTCCGTGGCCGGACAGGACCGACGGGGCCGATCCGTACTGGAGCAACCATAGGCGGAGCCCCGGTGCGCCCGGACAGCGAGTCTCCGACTCCACCCCCTCCCCGCGGATTCCGGGAGGTTTCCCCAGAGATCCGTGGGACTCCTGGGGCGCCAAATTCAAGCGATGGTAAATTATTAGCTATCCAAACGAATTAGCGAACCGACGGCACCCGGCCAGAGGTTGGGCAGAGTCGGCTCCAGGGCGTTAAGAAAGCGTTAGGAACCCATCAGGAGGTCGTCAGAAGAGCGCAGGACCGAAGGCCGACCCAAGGAGAGAAGCCACCGGGAGAAGGGACCGTCCCCTGACCGTCGACAGCCTGAACCAACTACTGCTATTCAGCGCGCTCGTCCTGCTCATCGCCGTCGCCGCCGTCCGGCTGTCCTCGCGCACCGGTCTGCCCAGCCTTCTCGTCTACCTGGGCATAGGCATCGCCATAGGGCAGGACGGCATCGGATTCAGCTTCAGCGACGCGGAGCTGACCCAAGTCCTCGGATACGCCGCGCTCGTGGTGATCCTCGCCGAGGGCGGACTGGGCACGAAGTGGCGCGACATCCGTCCCGCCGTCCCCGCGGCGGCCGTTCTGTCGACCCTCGGCGTCGGCGTGAGCGTCGCGGTCACCGCACTGGCGGCACATTTCCTCGTAGGGCTCGACTGGCAGGCCGCGCTGCTGATGGGGGCCGTCGTCTCCTCGACGGACGCCGCAGCCGTCTTCTCCGTCCTGCGCAAGGTGCCCCTGCCCAAGCGCCTGTCCGGCGTCCTGGAGGCCGAGTCGGGGTTCAACGACGCCCCGGTCGTCATCCTGGTCGTCACGTTCTCCGAGATGGGACACGGCGGCCACGGCCCCTGGTACCTGCTGGTGGGCGAGATCGCGCTGGAGCTGGCCATCGGCCTGCTGGCCGGACTGGTCGTCGGCAAGCTCGGCGAGCTGGGCCTGCGGCACGTCGCGCTGCCCGCCTCCGGGCTGTACCCCATCGCCGTCCTGGCCCTGTGCGTCCTGGCGTACGCCGGAGGCGCACTGGCGCACGGCTCCGGCTTCCTCGCCGTCTATGTGGCCGCGCTGATCCTGGGCAACGGGAAACTGCCGCACCGTCCGGCGGTGCGCGGCTTCGCGGACGGGATGGCGTGGATCGCCCAGATCGGATTGTTCGTACTCCTCGGCCTTCTGGTCACCCCGCACGAGCTGTGGAACGACGTCTGGCCCGCCATCGTGATCGGCCTGGCGCTCACCCTGATGGCACGCCCCCTGTCCGTGCTGCTGTGCCTCCAGCCGTTCAAGCTGCGCTGGCAGGAGAAGACGCTCCTGTCGTGGGCGGGGCTGCGCGGAGCGGTGCCCATCGTGCTGGCCACCATCCCGATGGTGGCCGACGTGGACGGCAGCCAGCGGATCTTCAACATCGTCTTCGTCCTGGTCGTCATCTTCACCGTCGTCCAGGGACCGACGCTTCCCTGGCTGGCACGCACGCTGCGGCTGGCCGACCCGGACGAGGCGGAGGACCTCGACATCGAATCGGCGCCCCTGGAGCGGCTGCGCGGACATCTGCTGTCCGTCTCCATTCCGCGGTCCTCGAAGATGCACGGGGTCGAGGTGACCGAGCTGCGGCTGCCCACGGGCGCGGCGGTCACCCTCGTCGTACGGGGCGGCTCCAGCTTCGTCCCGCTGCCGTCCACCGTGCTGCGCCGCGGGGACGAGCTGCTGGTCGTGGCGACCGACGAGGTACGGGACGCCGCCGAGCGGCGCCTGCTCGCCGTCGGCCGGGGCGGCAAGCTCGCCGGCTGGCTGGGCACCGGGGGCAGCACGGCGATGCGGCACTGAGGAACACGCAGAGGAACGCACGGAGGAACGCACGGAGGAACACACGGACGGGGCGCACCGAGGAACGGAGCGACAAGGGAGGGAGAAAAGGGAAGGAGGGGACGAGAGGGCTGGACGGCCGGTACCCTTGATGCGGAATACATCGCATCACCCCCAACTCTGCCTGAAGCAGAGCTGGCGCGACCGCACGGCGGCCACGGTCCGGCCCTCATCTCCTCTTCCGGACCGGGTATCTACCCCGGTTCTGCGCGAGAGGACAGCTCTCGGCGCGCGCGTACCCCTCCCGTACGCCGACGCGTCACCAGGCGGCAGAAAGGCCCGCGGCCGTGACATCCCCGGCCACCTCGGCACCCCAGCGTGCCGGTTACGGACAACTGCTGCGCACGGAAGGCGCCTGGTCCTTCCTGCTGCCCGGTTTCCTGGCGCGGCAGCCCTACGCGATGCTCACGATCAGCATCGTGCTGCTCGTCGAGCACACCACCGGTTCGTTCGGACTGGCGGGCGCGGTCTCGGCGACGGCCGGCGTCTCCATGGCGCTCATCTCCCCGCAGAGCGGCAAACTGGCCGACCGTTTCGGCCAGGCGGCCGTCCTGGTGCCCGGCGTCTTCCTGCACGCGGCGACCGTGGGCGTGCTGATCGCGGTCGCCCTGCTGGACGCGCCCCTGTGGGCGCTCTTCGCCGCCGCGGTACCGGCCGGTGCCACGGCGCCGCAGATCAGCGCCATGGTGCGGGCACGCTGGGCAGCACAGCTGGAGCAGTCGCCGCTGATGACGACCGCTGCGGCCTTCGAGTCGGTCACGGACGAGTTCACGTTCGTCGTCGGCCCCGTGCTGGCTACCGCGCTGTGCACCGGCGTGCACCCGGCCGCCGGGCTGATCGCCGAGGCGTCGGTCTTCCTGGTCGGCGGGCTCGTCTTCGCCGCCCAGCGCGGCACGCAGCCCGTTCCGCACGGGAAGCCGTCGGGTGCGGGCGAGTCCGCGGGTACGCGGGTCTCGGCGCTGGGCGTGCCGGGCGTACGGGTGCTGATCGCGGCGATGCTCGGCATCGGCATGGTCTTCGGCGGTCTGCAGATCTCGCTGACCGCGTTCACCGAGTCGATCGGGCACCCGGGCCTCAACGGCGTGATGTACGGCGCGTTCGCCGGGGGCAACATGATCGCCGCGGTGATCGTGGGCGCCGTCCAGTGGAAGCGCGGCCCGCAGCGCCGCCTGCTGACCGGCTACCCGGTGCTCGTCCTGGCCGCCGTCTCGCTCGCGGTGGCCGCGCAGCTCGGGCCGTGGGCGGTGCTGCTGGGCGCGATCGGCACGCTGACCGGGCTGTGCATCGCCCCGTGCATGATCACCTGCTTCACCCTGGTCGAGACGCTGGTCCCCGCGGGCGCCCGTACGGAGGCCTTCACCTGGCTGACGGGAGCCATCGCCCTGGGACAGGCGGCGGGCTCGACGGTGGCCGGACAGCTCGCCGACCAGGCGGGTGCGGAGTCGGGATTCCTGGCGCCGGCGATCGGCACGGGCTTGGCCCTGGCCGTCCTGCTGACCTTCAGGAAGACGCTCTCGCGCCCGGCCGGAGGCCGGGTCGCGGCGCGTGGGGTCGGTCACCGCACGGCCGTCCCGGTGGACTGAGGCGCGGGAATACTGCACTATGGAGCGTCGTTAGCACTCATCGAGTGAGAGTGCCAGGAGGAAGAACGTGCCGACGTATCAGTACCAGTGCACCGAGTGCGGCGAGGGCCTCGAGGTGGTGCAGAAGTTCACGGACGATTCCCTGACCGTGTGCCCCAACTGCGAGGGCCGCCTGAAGAAGGTCTTCTCGGCCGTCGGCATCGTCTTCAAGGGCTCCGGTTTCTACCGGAACGACAGTCGTAGCTCCTCGTCGAGCAGCACCCCTGCGGCGAAGAACGGGAGCAGCGACAGCTCGTCGTCCTCTTCGACGTCCTCGGACTCCTCGTCCTCGGACTCCTCGTCGTCCAGCTCGTCCTCCTCCTCGGACAAGAAGTCCTCCGACTCGTCGTCCTCCGGTTCGTCCGGCAAGAGCGAGAAGAGCAACTCCGCCTCGAAGGCGAGCACTTCAGCCGCCTGACCTCGGCCGCCATGTACCCCTGCGGCGCTTGCGCCGTAGGGTGACCGCATGAGCGAACAGGTCGCACAGGCAGAGATCGGCGTCATCGGCGGTTCCGGCTTCTACTCCTTCCTGGACGACGTGACAGAGGTCACCGTCGACACGCCGTACGGGCAACCGAGCGACTCGCTCTTCCTCGGCGAGATCGCGGGCCGGCGGATCGCGTTCCTGCCCCGTCACGGGCGCCGCCACCATCTGCCGCCGCACCGCATCAACTACCGCGCCAACCTGTGGGCGCTCCGCTCCGTCGGGGTCCGGCAGGTCATCGCGCCCTGCGCCGTCGGCGGACTCCAGCCGAAGTACGGCCCCGGCACACTGCTGGTGCCGGACCAGCTCGTGGACCGTACGAAGTCGCGGCAGCAGACGTACTTCGACGGCGAGCCCCGTTCCGACGGGTCCGTGCCGAACATCATCCACGTGACCTTCGCCGACCCGTACTGCGAGACGGGACGGCAGGCCTCGATCAAGGCGGCGCGGGAGTACGGCTGGGAGCCCGTGGACGGCGGCACGATGTGCGTCGTCGAGGGCCCCCGCTTCTCCACCCGCGCCGAGTCCCGCTGGCACGCGGCGCAGGGCTGGGCCGTGGTCGGCATGACGGGCCACCCCGAGGCGATCCTCGCCCGCGAGCTGGAGCTGTGCTACTCATCGCTCGCCCTCGTGACGGACCTGGACGCGGGCGCCGAGACCGGCGACGGCGTCTCCCACGAGGAGGTGCTGAAGGTCTTCGGCGAGAACGTGGGACGGCTGCGCGAGGTCCTCTTCGACGCGGTGGGCAAGCTGCCGTCGAACGACGCGCGGCACTGCGGCTGCGGCGCGGCGCTGGGCGGGCAGGAGCCGGGCTTCACGCTGCCGTGAGCGCCCACGCCGATGCAGCGGGATGTGGCGGCGACCGCTGGTGCAGCGGCCGCCGCTTCTCCTTTTTCGATTCATGTCGCCCTCACGGGTGACGGAGTTATCCACAACCACCGGGTTGTCCACCGTTTTCCGGCGTGATCAGCGGACGGCGGCGGGAGCGCGCACATTTGCCATGGCAGGCCGCGGTGAGCGGCAGACATGTGTGTGCTGAGAGCTGGTGGTGAGCGTCATGGCCCGGACTTCTCCACGTTTCCCCGCGTCCGCGCCCGTTCCGGACTTCGCCCCGGTGCGCGCCGGAGGCGGCGGGATCCGGCTGCGGCGGCTGATGCGCAGACGACGGCGGCTGGTCGCTCTGGGCCTGGCCGTCGCCGCGGCGGCGATGGCCGCCTCTCCCCCGACGCGCGGGGCGCCGCGGGGCGACGATCCGGGACCGCCGGAGCGGGCGCGGAGCCCGCGCGTGACAAAGGTCACCGCGCCCGTGCGCGTCGCGGACGCGGAGACAGTCCGCTTGCTGCGCCCCGGCGACCGTATCGATGTGCTGGCGAGCGGCTCGGAGAGTGGACCTGCTCGGGTTGTGGCCAGAAGTGTCCGAGTGGCCGATGTGCCGAAGTCCAGCGACACTGTCTCGGGCGACGGAGCCGAGGGAGCGCTGATCGTGGTCACTGTGCCACGGCGCACGGCGTCGGCCCTCGCGGGCGCTGCCGCGGCATCCAGGCTGGCGGTGACGCTGTGCTGAGCCTTCGCGATCCCCTCATCCATCGCCTCCTCCGGCCTGTCCGGAGCGTCAGCAGAGTCAAGTGGTCCTGGAAGAGGCAATTCGGTGAGCAACGAGACAAGTGCCGAGAGCGAGAAGAAGGGCGTTCTGGCGGGGTTCAGAGAGTTCCTGATGCGGGGCAACGTGGTCGAACTGGCCGTTGCCGTGGTCGTCGGAACCGCGTTCAGCAAGATCGTCGACGCGATCGTCAAGGGATTCATCAACCCGCTGGTCGGCGCGATCGGCACGCAGGACCTGGACCACTACTCCTCCTGCCTCAAGGGCAGCTGCAAGATCGACCCGACGACGGGCGAGGTCACCGAGGGCGTCGCGCTCAACTGGGGCCCGGTGCTCAGCGCCACGCTGACGTTCGTGATCACGGCAGCGGTCGTCTACTTCCTGATGATCCTGCCCATGAACAAGTACAAGGAGCGGCAGGCCGCGAAGGCCGGGCCCGTGGAGGTCCCGAAGACCGAGGTCGAGCTGCTCGGCGAGATCCGCGACGCGCTCGTCGCCCAGCGCACGGACTCGGACGGTTCCGTCGACCCGGTGGGGGCCGGCCCCTCAGCCGGTGCGGACGCCTCGGTGACGCCGCCGCGCAGTGGTGGAGTGAGCACCGAGAAGTAGCGCGGGGTCGACCAGTAGCGCGGGGGAGACGGGCACGGGGCGTTCGGCCGTGGGGTCGGATGCCGTGGGCCCAGAGGGCTCAGAGGACTCAGTGGGCTCAGATGTGGTGTGGCGGCTTCTCGTCGAGGAAGCGGGCGAGATCCGCCGCCCCGCCCTCCCCGGCACGGCTGCCGGAGCCGCTCTCGCCCCAGCCCTGGTCCGAGTCGTCCTCGGACCGCCGGCTCAGCGGATCGTCGAAGACGAGACCCGCCACGGGGTCGCGAGGCGCCCCTCCCGTGGGGCCGCTGGGCTGCGAGTTGGCGCTCATGTGTCAAGGGTACGACCGCGGTGGTGACCCCCTGGTATCCATGCCCCATGGATACTCACGACGGTTGCGGCGTTCACGACGCCCTCACGGATGTACGCGGCCTGCGTGTGGGGCACGCGCAGCGGACCGACGACGGCTGGCTCACGGGGACGACGGTCGTGCTGGCCCCGGACAGTGGAGCCGTGGCCGCGGTGGACTCCCGGGGCGGAGCCCCGGGGACGCGCGAGACGGACGCCCTCGACCCGAAGAACGTCGTGGAGCGGATCCACGCGGTCGTCCTCACCGGCGGCAGCGCCTTCGGGCTGGACTCGGCCTCGGGCGTGATGGCGTGGCTGGAGGAGCAGGGCAGGGGCGTCCCGGTGGGCGTGGACCCCTCCCAGGTGGTGCCGGTGGTCCCGGCCGCGGTGATCTTCGACCTGGGCCGGGGCGGACGCTGGCAGGCCCGGCCGGACGCGGCGCTGGGCAGGGAGGCCGTGGAGGACGCCGCGGGCACGGAGCCGGGTGCCCCTGTCGCGGAGGGCTGTATCGGCGCGGGTACGGGTGCGGTCGTCGGCGGGCTCAAGGGCGGTATCGGCACGGCGAGCACACGGCTGGCCTCGGGCGCGGTCGTAGCGGCGCTGGTGGCGGTGAACGCGGCGGGCTCGGCCACAGACCCGGACACCGGGGTGCTCTACGGAGAGCTGACGGGCGGGCGCCCGCACTTCCCCTCGGAGGACGAGCACACCGAGGCGCGGATGCTGCTCTCCGAGGCCCGGGAAGAAACGGTCAAGCGCAGAGCGGGCACGCTGCGTCCCACGCTGAACACGACGCTCGCGGTGCTCGCGACCGACGCCGAGCTGACCCGCCCCCAGGCGCAGCGGCTGGCGGGGAGCGGACACGACGGGCTGGCGCGCGCGATCCGGCCGATCCATCTGATGCACGACGGGGACACGATCTTCGCGTTGTCGACGGCGGAACGGCCCCTGGAGAGCGGGGAGTTCAACGATCTGCTGGCGGCGGGGGCCGATGTGCTGACCCGGTCGGTGGTGAAGGCCGTACGGGCCGCGGAGGGCGTGGACGGGCCCGGCGGAGTCTTCCCGGCGTACCGCGACCTGTACGACAGCCCGGCTTCCCAGGACTGAGGCGATGTCTGTTTGAGCCCATCTCTGTGCCCGAACTTGTTTACATTGCCGTTTTCTCGCCGTAGCCTGCCGGAAGAACCACAGGATCGGGCATAGAACGGACCTGAAACCACATGTACGCACCGGAGCGTCAGCAGGCGATCCTCCAGCTCGCACGCGAGAAGGGCCGGGTGGAGGTGCTCTCCCTGGCGGGAGAGTTCGACGTCACGGCCGAGACCGTGCGGCGTGACCTCAAGGCCCTCGACAGGGCGGGGCTCGTGCGCCGGGTCCACGGCGGGGCCATTCCGGCCGGGAAGCTCGACTTCGAGCCCGACCTGAGCGCGAGGGAGGCCGCGGCCAGCGAGGAGAAGGACCGCATCGCCGCCGCCGCGGTCGAGGAGCTGCCGACGGAGGGCAGCGTCCTGCTCGACGCGGGCTCGACCACCTCGCGGCTCGCGGCGGACCTGCCGATGGACGCCACGCTGACGGTCGTCACGCACGCGTTGCCGACGGCCGCGCGGCTCGCCGACCATCCGGGGATCGAGCTGCACATCGTCGGGGGCCGGGTCCGGCACCGGACGAGGGCCGCCGTGGACGCATGGGCGCTGCGGGCGTACGGGGAGGTCAACGCGGATGTCGTCTTCCTGGCCACCAACGGCTTCTCGTTGGAGGGCGGGCTGACCACGCCCGATCTGGCGGAGGCAGCCGTCAAGCGCGCGCTCGTCGCCGCGGCCCGCAGGGTCGTGCTGCTGGCGGACTCGACGAAGTTCGGCCAGGAGCACTTCGCGCGGTTCGGCGATCTGTCGCACGTCGATCTGCTCATCACCGACACCGGGCTCGACGCGGAGAGCGCGCGGGCCGTCGAAGCCAAGGGGACCGAGGTCAGGCGGGTCTGACCGCCGGGCCCCCGGCCCTTCGTCCTTCGCCCTCCCCCGTCCCCGAGTCCCCGCTCGTCTCGGCCGCCCGGCCTTTCCGCTTCTCCTCTCCCCCTCCCTCCCCCGCACGTCTGGAACAGCACGCCCTATGACAGTCCTCACGCTTACTCCCAACCCGAGCCTCGACCGTTCGTACGAGATACCGGGGCTCGGCCGGGGCGCCGTGCTCCGGGCCGTCGGGGACCGGGTCGATCCCGGTGGCAAGGGCGTCAACGTGTCGCGGGCGGTGGCCGCCGCCGGGCACCGGACCGTGGCGGTGCTGCCGCTCGGCGGGCCGGAGGGGGCGCTGCTCTCGCGGTTGCTGGGGGAGCTCGGGATCGCCGTGGCCGGGGTGCCGGTGCGGGGCTCGACGCGGGTCAACGTCGCCCTCGCGGAGTCCGACGGCACGCTCACCAAGGTCAACGCGGCGGGTCCGGAGGTCAGCGAGCACGAGTCGCGGGCGCTGCTGGAGACCGTCGCCGTCGAGGCCGCGAGGGCGCGGTCCGGAGAGCGGGGGGCGACCTGGCTGGCCTGCTGCGGGAGCCTGCCGCGCGGCCTGGCCGACGAGTGGTACGCGGCGCTGGTGGCGCGGGCCCGGGAGGCCGGGGTGCGGGTGGCGCTCGACAGTTCGGGGCCCGCGCTGGCCGCCGCGCTGGCCGAACGGCCCGACGTGGTGAAGCCGAACGCGGAGGAGCTGGCCGAGGTCGTCGGACGCCCGCTGGCCACGGTGGGGGACGCGGTCAAGGCCGCCGAGGAGGTGCGCGCGGCGGGTGCGGGCGCGGTGCTGGCCAGCCTCGGTGCGACGGGCCAGTTGCTGGTGAACGCCGACGGGGCGCGGTTCGCCAGCGCTCCCGTCGAGGTCGTACGCAGCGATGTGGGGGCGGGCGACGCCTCGCTGGCGGGCTTCCTCACCGTTCTCGCCTCGGGTGGCACAGGGTCCGAGGCGCTGGCCTCGGCCGTCGCGCACGGCGCTGCTGCCGTGCAGCTCCCCGGCAGTCAGATGCCCGCTCCCGACGACCTGCGGCCCGAGTCGGTCACCGTCACCACGGACGTTCCCCTCGACCTTCCGCTCGGTCTCGCCCTGTCCCCCGTCCCGTCCCCCAACGCCAACGGAGTCGTGTGATGAGCCAGTTGATCACCGCGGACCTGGTCGATCTCGGCCTGAGAGCCGCCACGAAGGACGAGGCCGCGCGGTCGCTCGCCGAGCGGATGGCCGGGCTGGGCCGCGTCACCGACCTGGAGGGGTTCCTCTCCGACGTCGCCGCGCGCGAGGCCCAGATGCCGACCGGGCTGGAGGGCGGGATCGGCATTCCGCACTGCCGTAGCTCCCATGTCACCGAGCCGACCCTGGCGTTCGGGCGCGCGGCCGAGCCGATCGACTTCGGCGCTCCCGACGGTCCCGCCGACCTCGTCTTCCTGATCGCCGCGCCGGACGGCGCCGACAGCGACCATCTGAGCATCCTGTCCTCGCTGGCCAGGCATCTGATGGACGAGACGTTCACGGGGGAGCTGCGCGCGGCGGGGACGGGCGCGGGGGACGCGGAGCGGGTGGCTGCCCTGCTGCGGGGCGATGTCCAGGCCGGGGACGGGCCTGAGCCCACCCCCGAGTCCGCTTCCGAATCCGGGTCCGGGTCTGAGTCCCGGTCCGAGTCCGGGTCCGAGTCCGGGCCCGGTTCCGGGTCGGATGGTGGGGGCGGTCCGGTCTTTCGGGTTGTCGCCGTCACCTCCTGTCCCACCGGGATCGCGCACACCTACATGGCCGCCGAGTCCCTGGAGCGGGCCGCGGGCGAGGAGGAGCCACCGGTCGAGATCGCCGTGGAGACGCAGGGGTCCGCCGGGTTCACGCGGCTCGACCCCGCCGTCATCGCGGCGGCCGACGCCGTGGTCCTCGCTCATGACGTGGAGGTCAGGGAGAAGGAGCGGTTCGCGGGCAAGCCCACCGTCGATGTCGGGGTGAAGGCCGCGATCAACCGGCCGGCGGAGCTGATCGCCGAGGCACGCGGCAAGGCCGAGCGCGGGGAGGTCGCGGGCCCCGCGGAAGCAGCGGAGAGGCCCGGGGGACGTCGGCCCTCTCCCATGAGCAACGCGGGCGACGCGGGTGACGGGTTCGGGACGCGGCTGCGGACGTGGCTGATGACCGGCGTGAGTTACATGGTGCCGTTCGTCGCCGCGGGCGGGCTGCTCATCGCGCTCTCCTTCGCGCTCGGCGGTTACGAGATCGCGGACGCGAAGCCCGTCGCCGACCACTTCGTGTGGGGCGAGCTGGAGAGCTGGGCCGCGCTGCTGAACCAGATCGGCGGGCTGGCGTTCAGTTTCCTCGTCCCCGTCCTCGCCGGGTACATCGCGTACGGCATGGCCGACCGGCCCGGTCTGGTGCCCGGGTTCGTGGGCGGTGCCATCGCCGTGAAGATCGAGGCGGGCTTCCTCGGCGGCCTCGCCGCCGGTCTCCTCGCGGGCGCCGTCGTGATGGCGATCCAGCGGGTGCGGATACCGGCGGTGCTGCGCGGGATCATGCCGGTGGTGGTCATTCCGTTGATCTCGTCGGCGGTGGTCGGCGCGCTGATGTTCGTCGTGATCGGCAAGCCGATCGCCACCGCTCAGAAGGCCATGACCGACTGGCTCGGCGGCCTGTCCGGGACCAACGCGGTGCTGCTGGGCCTGCTCATCGGCCTGATGATGTGCTTCGACCTCGGCGGCCCGGTCAACAAGGTGGCGTACGCCTTCGCCACCGGCGGCATCGCCAGCGCCGACCCCGGCAACGGGAGCCTGATGGTGATGGCCGCCGCGATGGGCGCGGGCATGGTCCCGCCGCTCGGCATGGCGCTGGCCACGACCGTGCGCGGCAGGCTCTTCGACAGGACGGAGCGGGAGAACGGGAAGGCGGCCTGGGTGCTGGGCGCCTCCTTCATCACGGAGGGCGCGATCCCCTTCGCCGCCGCCGACCCGCTACGCGTCATACCCGCCTCGATGGCGGGCGGCGCCGTCACGGGTTCGCTGACGATGGCCTTCGGCAGCACGCTGCGGGCTCCGCACGGCGGTGTCTTCGTGGTGCCGCTGATCGGTTCGCCGCTGCTGTACCTGGTCGCCGTCGCGGCCGGGACCGTGGTCACGGCCGCTGTGACGGTGCTGCTGAAGAGCGCGCGGAGCAAGCCGGGGTCCCCGGAGCGGCAGGGCGGGGCGGATGAGGGCCGGAGCCCCGAGCGGAAGGATGCCCGGGACTCCCGCGTTCCGGCGGACGCCTGAGCGGCGGCCGTACGGCAGGCACAAGGCACCGCGGGCGCGGGCGTACAGCAGGCACGAGGCACGGCAGGCGCGGGCGTACGGCGGCACAAGGCACCGCGGGCGCGGGCGTACGGCAGGCACAAGGCACCGCAGGCGCGGCGCCCGGCAGGCACAAGACACCGCAGGCGCGGCGCCCGGCAGGCACAAGACACCGCAGGCGCGGCGCCCGGCAGGCACAAGGCACCGCGGGCGCGGCGGCACGAGGCTCGGCGGGCGCGGCGCCCGGCACGGAAAGAGCCCCGGTGCTCGGGGGAGGGCACCGGGGCTCGTCTGTGGGGGCGGGTGGGATCCCGCCCGGGGAAGGGCGGTTACGCCGCCTCGTCGAAGCCCGTGTCGTGAGCCATCTTCTTCAGCTCCAGCAGGGCGTGCTTCTCGATCTGGCGGATCCGCTCGCGGGTGAGGCCGTGCTGCTTGCCGACCTCGGTGAGGGTGCGCTCGCGGCCGTCCACCATCCCGTACCGCGCCTTGATGATGGAGGCCGTGCGGGGGTCGAGCCTGCCGATGAGGTCGTCCAGCTCCTCGCGGCGCAGCACGGTGAGCACCGACTGCTCCGGCGAGGCCGCCGAGGTGTCCTCCAGCAGGTCGCCGAACTGGGTCTCGCCCTCGTCGTCCACCGACATGTTCAGGCTGACCGGGTCGCGGGCCCAGTCCAGGACGTCGGTGACGCGCTCCGGCGTGGAGCTGAGCTCGGCGGCGATCTCCTCGGGCTCGGGCTCGCGCCCGTTCTCCCTGTTGAACTCGCGCTGCACGCGGCGGATGCGGCCCAGCTCCTCCACCAGGTGGACGGGGAGCCGGATCGTGCGCGACTGGTCGGCGATGGAGCGGGTGATGGCCTGACGGATCCACCACGTCGCGTACGTGGAGAACTTGAAGCCCTTGGTGTAGTCGAACTTCTCCACCGCGCGGACCAAGCCCGCGTTGCCCTCCTGGATCAGGTCGAGCAGGGGCAGTCCGCTCCGGGGATAACGCCTGGCGACGGCCACCACGAGACGCAGGTTGGACCTGATGAAGATGTCCTTGGCGCGCTCGCCCTCGGCGACGACGCCCTCCAGCTCCTCGCGGGTGGCGGTGGCGCTGGGCGAGTCCGCCGCCACGGGCTCTTCCAGCCCGTCGAGTATCCGTCGGGCGTAGACGCCTGCCTCTATCGCGAGCGAGAGCTCGACTTCCTTCGCCGCGTCGAGCAGCGGGGTGCGGGCGATCTCATCGAGATACATGCCGACCAGGTCGCGGTCCGCGACTTCGCTGCCTGCGGCGCGAACACTGCTTGCCGTGTCAGAGACACCGGTCGTGGTCTCCTGACGACGGGCGACGGCACGGGTTGCCATGCGTGCTCCCTTGCGAGTGGTCTACAAAACTGGCCTGGTGGCTAGCCGGACACTCCCCGAGTGCCCTTCTTGCATAGATGTCAACGGCTGGAATCCGGACAGAATTCCCAACTCGCTCATCATTTTTCGGATCATGCAGTACCCTGTGCGACCACCCGGACGGGAAGACGGTGACAGACCGCGCTAAGACGCTGGTCGGAGCGGCATCAAGCCCATGATGGGCGCCTCACAGCCGTCGGCTGCCCCCCTTGGCCGCCTTTCACCCTTGTAGACGGTTGATGCCCCACGTTGGTTGCGCGAGCAAGAGAACGACCCCTGCCGGAGCAGGGGTCGTTCTCTTGTACGTCACCGCACCGTCACGCTCGGTGCCACCTCGGCGTCACCTCGGTGCCACCTCAGTTCGGTACCGCCTCAGTGCATCGCCACCAGGACGGGCTCGGCGTCCTCGACGCCGTCCGCGTCGTCACCGTCGGCGCGGGCCGGGGTCTCGCCGCCGCCCTGCGCCTTCGCGCTGATGAAGACTCCCGCGATCAGCGCGGAGACCAGCAGGATGCCGACCGCCCACCAGATCGCGGCGGTGTAGCCGTGCACCATCGCGTCCAGCTTCAGGAGCTGGCCCGCGGACTTCGAGGTCACCTGGTCGATGTGGTCCTTGGCGTACGCCGTGGTGGCGCTCGCCGCGATGGTGTTCAGCAGCGCGGTGCCGATGGCGCCGCCGACCTGCTGCGAGGTGTTGACCATCGCGGAGGCGACACCCGCGTCGCTGGGCCGCACACCGTGCGTGGCCAGGGACATGGCGGGCATGAACGCCGTGCCCATGCCCAGGCCGAGCAGCAGCAGCGCGGGCAGGATCAGCGCCGGGTAGGAGCTGTCGATCTCCAGCTGGGTGAGCAGCAGCATGCCCGCCGAGGCGACCACGAAGCCGGGCACCATCAGCAGCCGCGGCGGGACGCGGGTCATCAGCCGGGCGCCGATCTGGGTCGAGCCGGTGATCATGCCCGCGATCATCGGAAGGAAGGCGAGACCGGTCTTGACCGGCGAGAAGTCCTTCACGATCTGGAGGTAGTACGTCAGGAAGAGGAACAGCCCGAACATCGCGATGACCGCGAGGCCCAGCGAGAGGTAGGCACCGCCCCTGTTCCGGTCGGTGACGACGCGCAGCGGCAGCAGCGGCGCCTTCACCTTGGCCTCGGTGAGCACGAACGCGGCGAGCAGCACGGCGGCCGCGACGAACATCGCGATCGTGCCGCCCTCGGACCAGCCCTCGCTCTCCGCGCGGGTGAAGCCGTAGACGAGCGAGACCAGGCCCAGGGTCGAGAGGACGACGCCCGGGATGTCGAGCGAGGAACGGTTCTTCGTGGCGGCGGGCTCGCGGATGACGAGCACGGCGCCGATCGCCGCGACCACGGCGAAGGGGATGTTCACGAAGAAGGTCCAGCGCCAGTCCATGTACTCGGTGAGCACGCCGCCGAGGATCAGGCCGACGGCGCCGCCGCCGCCCGCGATGGCGCCGTAGATGCCGAAGGCCTTGGCGCGCTCCTTGCCGTCGGTGAACATCACCGCCAGCAGCGAGAGGGCCGCCGGGGCGAGCAGCGCGCCGAACGCGCCCTGGAGGGCACGGGCGCCGAGCAGCATCGCCTCGTTCGCGGCTGCGCCGCCGAGCGCGGAGGCCGCGGCGAAGCCGACGAGTCCCGTGGTGAACGCGCGCTTGCGTCCCCACAGGTCGGATATGCGGCCGCCGAAGAGCAGCAGACCACCGAACGCCAGGGCGTAAGCAGTGATCACCCACTGCCTGTTGGCGTCGGAGATGCCCAGGTCGGACTGGGCGGAGGGAAGCGCGATGTTCACGATGGTCGCGTCGAGCACGACCATGAGCTGGGCGATCGCGATGAAGGCGAGCGCCTTCCATCGTCTGGGGTCGAGTCCGGCGGCCGTACCGGGACCGGTGGCCGCGGCGGCGGTGGATTCAGGCATGGGTGGGTCTACCTCACGGTGCGGTTCGGTAAAAAGTTGGTTATGTACGCGTAAGAGGGGCGACTTTGCCCCCAGCGGTGGCTGGTAGGGGTCAAGAAGGAGGTCTCGCGAGTCCCGTCGGTCGCGGCAGGAACACCAGAAACATCAGAGTCCGGAGTCGGGCGCAACTGATATTTCGAGTGATATTTCGAGAGGCATCACAGATGCCGACGGCATCGGACGCATCGGACGCTTGGACGCCCCGCGGGTCGTGGGGCGAGCGGGGTCACGATCCGCAGTGCTGTTGTCGCAGGTCCTCCAAGGTCGCGGCCTGACCGGGCAGTTCGGACTTCGCCGGGGCGCGCAGCCCGTCCAGATAGAGCTGCACATGGCGCTCGGCGAAGGGGGCGAGCCCCTGGGTGGCCACTCCCGGCAGCGGCCTGGTGAGCTGGCTGAGCGCGACGGTCACGTCACCGACGCCGATGTCGGCACGGACCTCGCCCGCCTCCTGCGCCCGCTCCAGCAGCAGACGCGTGAGGTCCTCGACGCGGGTGGCGGCCGCGTCGAGCGCCGGGTCGGCACGGTCGAAGCGCTCGGAGAGCATCGGGCAGAGCGCCCCGATCCGCTCCTCCGCCGCCCCGCGCACGTAACGGCGCAGCGCCTCGAAGGGCGACCCCTCCTCGTCCATCGCCTCCTTGGCCCGTCCGGCGATCCGGTCGGTCACGGAGAGCACGACCCCGTGCACCAGGGCGTCACGGTCGGGGAAGTGCCGGTAGAGCGTCGCGTTCCCCACTCCCGCCGAGCGGGCGATCTCGTCCAGCGGCGCCTCCGGGCCGTGGACGACGAACGCCTCGCGCGCCGCGGTGAGGATCCGCTCACGGTTACGGGCGGCGTCGGCACGCGACCTGGGCACGCTCGCGCCCGCCCCGGTCGCCGTACGTGTCGCGCCGCTCATGTCCCGCTCCTCCGGTCGTCCTTCGCGTGTGGCTGCTGTGCGTGTGACTGCTGTGCGTGTGGCTGCTGTGCGTGTGCTTGCTTCGCAGATCTTGCGTGCGTCCCACTGCCAATCGGGGAATCACTCCCCGCTTCGTGGCGACGCCTTCGTAAACGGGGACGCGCTCCCCGGTTATTTCCCCTGACCGCTGTGACACGCCTCACAAGTACAAGCGGGTACTTTTAGGGAATATCCGGCATTACTCGCATAGAGCGGAGTCCCCCATGGCCACCCCCACCCCCACACCCACCCCCGTGAAGCTCGCAGTCGTCTACTACTCGTCGACCGGCACCATCGCCGCCCTCGCCAAGGAGATCGCCGGTGCCGCCGAGCGGGCGGGCGCCGAGGTGCGGCTGCGCCGCGCGCACGAGCTGGCGCCGCAGGCCGCCATCGACTCCAACCCGGCCTGGGCCAGGAACGCGCGCGAGACGGCCGACATCCCCGAGGCCACGCCCGAGGACGTCGACTGGGCGGACGCCGTGATCTTCGGGACCCCCACCCGGTTCGGGAACGTGACGTCGCAGCTCAAGCAGTTCATCGACCTGCTCGGCCCGCTCTGGGCCGAGGGCAGGCTGGCCGACAAGGTCTACAGCGGCTTCACCTCGTCCGCGACGCTGCACGGCGGTCAGGAGAGCACGCTGCTCGCGCTCTACAACACGGCGTACCACTGGGGCGGCATCATCGTCCCGCCCGGCTACACCGACCCGTCCAAGTTCGTGGACGGCAACCCGTACGGCACCTCGCACGTCGACGCGCAGGGCGAGAACCCGGTCAACGAGACGGCCCTCCAGGCGGCGCGCGTCCAGGCGACGCGCGTGGTGCGGATGACGGCGGCGCTGAAGGCGGGCTTCACGAGCTGAGAGTTACGTCCGGACCGCCACTGGACCAGACCGATGAAGGCCCGCGTGGCATCTGGTCCGGCGCGGGGGCTCGCTGCGAGCATGTGCTGTCTTCCTACTGTCTTCTCCTACGCTTCGCCCACCCGTTGAGACCTGTGAGCCTTGTGAGCCCTGTGAGGAGCGCGTTCTGATGCACCAGCACACCTCTCGTAGACGTGTCATCGCCACCGTGGCGGGAGTCACGGCGGCGATGGGCGTCCCGGCCGCCGCGTCGGCCGGGACGCCCGCCTCCGGAAGCCAGGCCTCCGGAAACCAGGCCTCCGGAAACCGGGCCTCCCACCGCCGCGCGACCAAGCTGGCCCGTTCCATGTCGCTGGAGGAGAAGGTCGGCCAGCTCTTCGTCGTCGAGATCTACGGCCAGGCGGCCGACACCGAGCACGCCAAGAACCGCGAGCTGTACGGCGTGGGTACGCCCGCCGAGATCATCGCCAAGTACCGCCCCGGCGGCGTCATCTACTTCGACGCGCGCCGCGGCCCCGACAACGTGCGCGAGCCCCGCCAGATCGCGCGCCTCTCCAACGGCCTCCAGCGCGCCGCCCTGCACCCGCGCGGCGGCGAGGCCCGTATCCCGCTCCTGGTCTCCATCGACCAGGAGGGCGGCAGCGTCGTCTACCGCATGCTGGAGCCCGCCACCCAGCTCCCCGGCAACATGGCGCTCGCGGCCTCGCGCTCCACGCACGACGTGCGCCGTTCCGCCGAGATCATCGGCACGGAGCTGGACGCCGTCGGCATCAACCAGAACTACGCGCCGTGCGCCGACGTGAACATCAACCCGGCCAACCCCGTCATCGGCGTACGTTCGTTCGGCTCGGACACCAAGCTCTGCTCCGAGCTGGTGTCCACGGCCGTACGCGGCTACCACCGGGGCGACGTCGCGAGCGCGGCCAAGCACTTCCCGGGCCACGGCGACACGGACGTCGACAGCCACACCGGGCTCCCCGAGATCAAGCACACGCGGGAGGAGCTGGACCGTATCGACCTGCCGCCGTTCCGCGCGGCGATCAAGAACGGCGTCGACACGATCATGACCGCGCACATCGTGGTCCCCGCGCTCGACGCGACCAAGGCCCCGGCGACCATGTCGCACCCGATCGTCACCGGGCTGCTGCGCGAGGAGCTGGGCTTCGAGGGGGTGATCGCGACGGACGCGCTGGACATGGGCGGCGCGACGGGCGAGTTCCCGCCGGACGTCGCACCCGTACGCGCGTTCCAGGCGGGCGTCGACCAGCTCGTGCTGGCGCCGAAGCTGGACACGGCGTTCGCCGCGGTGCTGGCGGCCGTCCGTTCGGGCAAGATCTCCGAGGACCGGCTCAACGCCTCCGTCGTCCGCATCCTCGAACACAAGCTCCGCCGCGGCATCTTCACCTCCCCGTACGTGAACGAGGAGCGCGCCGTCCGTACGGTCGGCAACCGGCGCCATCTCGCGGACGCCCGCGCGATCACCGAGCGTACGGTCACGCTGATCCGGAACGAGAGCGGTGCCCTCCCGCTGGCCGACGGCGCCCACAAGGTGCTGGTCACCGGCTGGGGCCCGGCCCCCGTCGCCGCGCTCGCGAAGGCCGTCGCCGAGCGCCGGGGACAGAAGAGCACCGCCCTCGAAACGGGCGCCGTGCCCACGGCCGCCAAGATCGAGGCGGCCACGGCCGCGGCCCGCGAGCACGACGTCACGCTCGTCCTCACCAACGCCGCCGCCGCGGCCAAGGAGGACGGCGCCGCGCAGGCCAAGCTCGTCGAGGCGCTGCGGGCCACCGGCACGAAGGTCGTCGCCGTCGCGGTCCGCAACCCGTACGACATCCGGCGCTTCCCCGACATCCCGGCGTACCTGACGACGTTCTCCTACGGCGCACCGTCCATGGCCGCCGTCGCCCGCACCGTCTACGGCGACGTCAACCCGTCCGGGAAGCTCCCCGTCGCCATCCCCAACCTGGAGGACCCGAACCGCGCGCTCTACCCGTACGGGCACGGGCTGCGCTACTGATCAGGGGCCTGGCCGCAGCCGGGGCCGCCCCTCGGGCGTGCGGGCTACCCTTGACCGCACCATGACTGATGAGCCCGGCGGCAGCGAGGAGTGGAAGGCGCGCGGAGTCGCTCTGCGCGCCTTCTTCTACATCGCCGCGACCCATTTCCTCGCCGGGTTCCTCTGGCTGCTCTTCCACGTGGGCACCCAGGGACAGAAGTAACGCGCCTAGGGCGCGGCGTCGGGGTCTGCGCCGGGGTCTGCGTCCGTGTCCGCGCGGAGGGCGTCGGTGAGGAGGCGGACCAGCCGCCGTGAGGCCGCGGGCGCGGAGCCGCCGGCCCCCTCCACGACCCCGCAGTTGGCCAGCAGGACGAGCATGACGTCGGCCGGTGCGAAGTCCGCCCGGAGACGGCCGGACCGGCCCGCCCCGCCCGGCTCCTTGGCGCGCCGCACCAGCTCCGCGAGCCCCGCCTCCGCGCCCGCGCGGGTGCGCTCGAAGTCGGCCGCGTCCGGGAAGCGGGAGAGGACAGCGGCCGTGAAGCCCCGGTCGGCGACCTGCATGGCGGACACCTTCTCCAGGACGGTGCGGAACCCGCGCCAGGGGTCCGGATCGGCGAGCGCCTCGTCGAGCACCCCGACACAGGCCGTGAGGTCCTTGGCGAAGACCTCGGCGACGAGGGCGTCGCGCGTCGGGAAGCGGCGGTAGAGCGTGGCGACGCCGACGCCCGCGCGGCGCGCGATGGCGCTGACCGGCACGTCGATCCCGTGCTCGGCGTACGCGGCGCGCGCGGCCTCGATGATGCGGTCCCGGTTCTGCAGGGCGTCGGCACGCAACGCGCGCGGCGTACCGGTCTCGTTCCGAGAGGGCTGTGCACACATGTCTCTCACTTTACGGAGAACTGGAAGGGTCCCTCCACTTGGCTCGTTGGCGCAGGTGAGAGCAGTGACCACGAGCCAGGAGAGATGACCATGAGCGAGATGCGCGCCGCCCTCTACGACCGCTTCGGACCGCCCGAGGTCCTGTACGAGGCCAAGGTCCCCGCCCCCGTTCCCGCGCCCGGCGAGGTGCTGGTGCGGGTGCGCGCGGTGGGCGTCAACGGCGGCGAACTGCACGGCCGTTCGGGCCACGCGCGGCTGGTGACCGGCCGCCGCTTCCCGCAGCGCACCGGGATCGACTTCACCGGCGAGGTCGCCGGGAGCTCCGGCGTGCACGGCCTCAAGGAAGGCGAGCGGGTGTGGGGGATCCTGCCACGCGGGCGCTTCGGCAGCGCCGCCGAGTACGTGGCCGTACGCCCCCGGCACCTCGCGCTCGCGCCGCGTGACCTCTCCCCCGAGGAGAGCGTCTCGCTGCTCGCGGGAGGGACGACCGCGCTCACCGCGCTGCGCGACAAGGCGCGCCTCCGTCCCGGCGAGCGGCTCCTCGTGCGCGGGGCCGCCGGCGGGGTCGGCAGCGTCGCCGTCCAGCTCGGCAAGGCGCTCGGCGCCCACGTCACGGCGCTGGCGGGCCCCCGCGGCCTGGAGTACGTCCGCGAGCTGGGCGCCGATACGGCCGTGGACCGTACGGCGCTGGGCGACCCCTCCGAGCTGGGCACGTTCGACGTCGTGCTGGACACGGCGGGGAGCGAGCACGCGGCGTACCGCCGGCTGCTCGCGCCGGGCGGGCGCATGGTGGCCATCGCCTTCGACATGACCCACCCCGTACGGGCCCTCGCCGTCGTCCTGGCCTCCGCCCGCCATGGCTCCCGCCGCATCCGCGCCTTCAGCGGCGACCCGCGCCACGACCTCCTCGCCGAGGTGACGGCCCTTGTGGACTCCGGCGCCCTGCGCCCGGTCGTGGACACGGTCCACGAGCTGTCCGCGATCGCCGAGGCGCACCGCGCCCTGGAGGCGGGCGGCGTCCGCGGGAAGCACGTGCTGCGCGTCGCGTGACACCGGTCCGCCGGTCAGCCGGTGAGCCGGTCCGCCGGTCCGCCGGTCCGCCGGGGCAGGGGCCTCAGTTCGCCGCCCGGATCCTCCGGGGGGCGTCCAGGACACGGCTCGTCCATTCGACGAGGGCCGGGGGCTGGTCGCTGTCGTCGCGGCTGAGCCGGAGCGCGTAGTAGACCTGTTCGACGGAGGGCGGGCCGACCGCGAGCATCCGCAGCGCGGCCTGCCGTCCGTCGGCCTGCCCGGTGCGTACGAGGTAGGCGGCGGCCATCGAGCCCGTACGCCCGACGCCCGCGCCGCAGTGCACGAACACAGGTCCGTCGGACTCCCGGACCACCCTGAGGAACGCCTCCGACTGCGCCTCGTCCGGCGTCTGGCCGTCCCGGACCGGGATCCGGACCGTGCGCATCCCCGCCTCCCCGGGCCCGGCGAGCTGGCGCGGCGTCAGGTCCTCGGCGCGCAGGTCCACCACGGTGGCGACGCCGCGCGCGGCGAGTGCGCGGTAACCGGAGGGGCCGGGCGCCGAGCCGCGCCACAGGGTGCCGTCGACGCGCTGGAAGTGCCGGATCCCGGCGACCGTCTCCCCGCCCGTACGCCCGTCGTGGCGGGCCCACGCGGAGAGGCCGAGCATGCCGAGGGCACTGGCACCCCAGAGCAGGGCGTAGCCGAGCACGCAGCAGCCCAGCACCTTGAGGGGCTTGCGCACGCGGGGAGGGAGCGGCGGTAAACGGGAGAGGGAACGGTTCGCAAGGGGCATGTCGCGGCGCCTCATAAGGCCTCATAAGAGGGGGCGGAGGCTGTCAGCGTAAGCGGGAGGGCGCCCGGCGTCCCCCGCGCGCCGCCAAGTTCGCCCCCGCGACGTGCCGTTCATGGTTCAGCGCGACGCCTGCCCCTCCCCCAGGACACGTGCCGTCGCACGGTCCTGATGTACGTCCGTGAGGCAGCCGCGCAGCCGCATCAGGTTGTGCGGGGACAGCCCCGGGCGTACGACGCCGACGTAGACGTCCCGTTCGAGACGGCTCAGCGGCGCGTGCTCCAGATGGGCCGAGGTCGAGCTGCGGCACCGTTCCCACAGCCCCTGCGCGGCGAGCCGGGCGGCGGTGCCTCCGGGGCGCGCACGCCGCACGTCGACGCGGAAGACCACCGTGGTGGCGGCCGTTCGCGCCGGGCGGGCCTCCTCGCGGGTCTGGGTGGCGTCCGCGAGCCTGTCGTAACCGGCCGACAGCAGCATGATCACGAGCGCGACGGCGAGCACGCCTCCCACGAGCCGCCACGGGCTCCGCGAGGCGACGGCGGGACGGTCCTCCAGCCGTACGGTCTGCGCGTCGGCGGGCAGCGGGGGCGCCGTCAGGCCCACGAGCCGCCCCGCGAGCCGGTGGTCGGCGCCGCGCGCCGTCGTCTGCGCGATCTTCTGGATCAGCCAGGCCGCGCCGGACAGCGCGGCGCCCGCGACGACGAGCACGGGCACGAACACATACGTCCGCTCTCCCTTACCGCCGTCCTTGACGTCGAGCCAGGCGAAGGGGCCGGTGGAACTGCCGGTTCCGTTGGAGCCGTTGAGGTGGCGGCGTACGTCGGCATACGGGTCCGGGGCGGGGGCAGGCGCGGGGGCTCCTGCCCGGCTGCTCTCCTTGAGCTCCCTGACGTGCCGTTCCAGCCGGTCGAGGCGTAACAGCAGGACCGTACAGACGAGGACGCCCTCGATGGCGAGCAGCAGCGTCCCGGACAGCAGGGCGCGCTGCCACTCCCACCGGTAGAGGTACACGACGAGATAGACGGCCGCGCCCGCGGCGGCGGCGAAGCCGATCAGGAGGCTGAGGTACTTCACGTCACGCCCACCGTCTCGGCGGGGGGCACGGGCGGCCTGGTCTGCTCTGTTTGCGCGGTCTGCTCTGTCTGCGCGGCCTGTGGTGTCTGTGCTGTCGGCGCCGGTGCGAGGATCTCGACCGTGCCCCCGCTCCCGTCCACGGAGACCTCGGTCCCGGGCGGGAACCGTTCCGTCGCCCCGGGGAGGCCGACGACGGTCGGCACCCCGTACTCACGGGCGAGCACGGCGAGATGCGAGAGCGGACTCCCCGTCTCGGCGACCAGCCCGGCGAGCCGGGGCAGCACGGTGGCGAGCGCCGGATCGAGCGTCCGTACGACGAGCACCGCTGCCCGCTCCGGCGGCTCCGGCGGCTCCCCGTGTGTGCCGTCCCATACGGTCCCGGCGCCGATGCCGCCGCCCGCGCCCTCACCCTGGCCCTCGCTCGCGCTCTCGCCCCGGGCCGCGCGTATCCGTTCGGCGACCGGCCTCCCCTCGGCCAGCCGGAACGCGGCGGGCAGCGGCGGCGTCCACGGGCGCGGTACGCGCGCCTCGAAGCCGTCCGGCAGCGCGCCCGTACGGGAGTGCTCCAGCACCTCGTCCCAGCGCAGTTGCGCGAGGCGCGCGGGGCTGTCGAGCACGCCGTCCGCGCACCACCGCGCGGCCAGCTCCCGCGCCATGGCGGCCTGCATCTCCTGCACCCACCGCACGCGCAGCCGCAGCGCCTCCCGCGCGGGCAGCGCCCCGACGCCGCGCGGCATGCCGGTCCGTCCGGCCGCCCCTACGGTCCGTACGGTCCGCGCCGGGAACCCGGCCCACGCCTCCTCGTCCGCCAGCGACGGCGGTACGAGCGAGAGGAGCACCGGATTCCGTACGAGCAGCGCGTGGTCGCCGAGCCCGCGCCGCCGCCCCTCCGCCAGGACCGCCAGCGCCTCGGACGCGCCCGTCGTCCCACTCCCGCTCCCGGGCTCGGGCCCGGGCCCGGGCCCGGGCCCGAGCAGCGCGCCCGCGAGCGACTCCTGCGCGTGCAGTGCGGAGAGCGCGGAACGTCCCCAGGCGAGCGCGGCGAGGAGCTGTCCGCCGAGCATCCGCGCGGGCGGCGGGAACGCGGCGAGCTGCCGGTCCGTGTCGGCCGCCAGGTCCGCTGCGAGTCCGGGCAGCGCGGCGCGCAGCCGCCCGACCCGCCAGGCGGCGGAGGCGCGACGGGCGCCGGGGGCGGGGTTCACATGGCTGAGGACGGGGTGGGGGTGCGGCACGGCGCCGAGCAGCCGCAGATCGGCGGCGGCCCGCCCGTCGACGGTCGTGACCAGCGGCACCGTACGCAGCGCGCGGCGCGGCGCGGCACCGGCGATGTCGAGCGCGAGTGTGAGCCCGTGCGACATGGGGGCGAGCCAGAGGTCCTCCTCCAGCGGCTGGAGGACTCCGGGGAAGGTCTCGGCGACGGGCCCCGGCCCCAGCAGCCGCGCGCCGCGCGGCACCCGGGGCGCCACCGCAGTGACGGGCCGGGACTGGAAGAGCCAGAGCGTGCCGTCCCCGTCGAAGCCGAACTCCATGTCCTGCGGCCCGCCGAACAGTTCGCGGGTGCGCCGCGCGAGCCGCGCCAGCCGCCAGAGCTGCGCGCGCCGCAGGACCTGCGGCGCGTCTCTGGGGCGCTCCACGACGCGTCCGCGCGGGGTGAGTGCGTACAGCGCCCCGCGCACGCTCCCGCCGACGAGCCGGTCGGGGCCGCCCCGTACGGCACTCACCAGCACCCGGTCGGCCCTTCCGGCGACGGGATCCACCCCGAACACGACCCCGCCCGCCACCGCGTGCAGCATGGGCTGCACCAGCACGGCGCCCCCGCGCCCGTCCCCGGAGGCGAAGACGGTCGCGACGGCGCGCAGGAACTCCTCCCACCCGCGCACGTCCAGCACGGTCTCGAAGCGCCCCGCCATCGACGACCCGGCCTCGTCCTCCCCCGCGAACGACGACCGTACGACCACGGGCCGCGTCCCGCCCCTGCTCACCTCGCGCCAGGCCGCGCGCAGCACGCCCCCGCCCGCCGAGGGAGGCAGCCGCCGCGGCAGCACGGCGAACCCCGGCAGCACGGGCAGCCCCGCTGCGGCCGACCGCGCGAGACCGGCGGCCTTCGCTCCGACCAGCTCCGGGTCCACCGCCCGCCGGTCTCTCAGCGACACCACGGACAACAGGTCAGGTTCCACGCCGGTCCCCTTCCACCCCGTACGGCGACACAGGGGGACACACCACCCCTACGCGGCCCTACCCCGCCCTACCCGGACGTCTCCACCACCGAGGACGCTCCGCGCACCCCCCGGGTTGACCCCGGGGCGTGTCCGCGTGTTCACCCCTCCGTATTCCTCGCCTCCGGCGCAACCTGGAACCCTGTTGATGGCGTCACAAAGTGACAAGTGCGATCGCCAGCATGCGACAGCCAGCAAGGGATTGATCTGACGTGGTGAACCAGACGGAAAGCGACAGTCACGAGCGGGCCGCCGAGCCCGGGGCCGTGACCGGGACCGGGACCGAGGCCGAGGCCGGAACCGGGGCCCGGACTGAGGCCGGGACCAAGGCCGGAACCGGGGCCGGGAGCGGACCCGAGCCCATAGAGGTGACCAAGCCCGACGACCCCGAGGACGCGGGGGCGGACGAGAAGCCGCTCGGCTCCAGGGCGCCGCACTTCATCAGGCGCTCCCGGACGCTGCACCTCGGCTGGCAGGCCGGGGTCTTCCTGATCGGCCTCGCGATCGTCGTCGCCGGCGTGATCATGCTGCCCCTGCCGGGTCCCGGCTGGCTGGTGATCTTCGCGGGCATGGCCGTCTGGGCCACCGAGTTCATCTGGGCCCAGCTCGTGCTGCGCTGGACCAAGCGCAAGGTCACCGAGGCCGCCCAGCGCGCCCTGGACCCACGCGTCCGCCGCCGGAACATCGCCCTGACCACGGTCGGCCTCGTGATCTGCGCCGCGCTCCTGTCGGCGTACCTGTGGAAGTACGGCATCGTCATGCCCTGGGACATCGACCGCTGAGCTGCCGCAGTCACAGCCACAGCCACAGCCGCGGGGGACTCCTCTTAACCGGCCGCCGCCACACCGCACTTGAGAGCCGCGACGGGCAACTACCGCCCGTCGCGGCACTTTTGTGCCCACTCGCGCTCATCATGTGACTCAGGTCACATAATCCGGGGTAGCCAGCACTGTCGCTAAATGACACGCTGTCATTAAGTGACGAAGCGACGGAAGTCGCGATCGCACTCGCCCGTCCCCAACCCCGGAAGGCCCGATTCCCCATGCAGACGCACCAGCCGCACCAGCCACAGCAGCCGCAGCAGCCGCAGCAGCCGCCGAACGAGGCGGCGGAAGCCCCCAAGAAGCGGCCCACGGTCCTCGAACAGATCGGCGGCACCAAGGGCGCCGTCTACTCCGTGATCCCGGTCATCGCGTTCGTTCTCGCCAACAACTCCCGCGGGCTGAAGTTCGGGATCATCGCCGCGTTCGTCGCCGCGGGAGCCGTCGCCCTGGAGCGGCTGCGGACCAAGGAGACGCTGCAGCCCGCGCTGGGCGGGGTGCTGGGCGTCGCGGTCGCCGCCGGAGTCTCCTGGTACACCGGCTCGGCCAAGGACTTCTTCCTCATCGGCATCTGGGCGAGCCTGGGCGGCGCGATCCTCTTCCTCGCCTCCGTGCTCGTCCGGTGGCCGCTGGCGGGCCTGCTCTGGAACTCGGCCACCGGCAAGGGCACCCTCTGGCGCGCGGACAAGCGCTCGCGCCTCTACTACGACATCGCCACCCTGACCCTGACCGCGGTCTTCGGCGCCCGTTTCGCCGTCCAGTACTGGCTGTACGAGACCGACCAGGTCAGCTCGCTCGGCTTCGCCAAGGTCCTCATGGGCTACCCGCTGCTGGGCCTCGCGCTCCTGGTCGTCGCCTGGGCCGCCCGCTGCTCGAACAAGCGCCTGAAGGCCGTAGGCCTCCTCCCCACCGGACCGACCGGACGTTCCTGACGCACTGCACGCACCGCACGCACCGCACGACGTGACCGAGGGAGGCCGAACGACATGACCGAGGAAACGGGAACGAGGGCCCGCCGACAGGTGCTCCAGACGGTGTCCGGTCTCGTCGTCGGCCTCTTCGTCGCCGTCCTCGCCGGAACGGTCGTCTCCAACGCCCTCCCCCGCATCACCGCCGACCTGGGCGCCGGCCAGTCCGCCTACACCTGGGTCATCACCGCGGAGCTGCTGGCCATGACGGCGACCGTGCCGCTCTGGGGCAAGCTCTCGGACCTCTTCGACAAGAAGCTGCTCGTCCAGCTCTCCCTGGTCCTGTACGTCATCGGCTCGCTCCTGGCCGGGTTCTCCCAGAACGCCGAGACGCTGATCTTCAGCCGCGTGGTGCAGGGCATGGGCGCGGGCGGGCTCACGGCGCTGACCCAGGTCGTGCTCGCGGCCGTCATCCCGCCGCGCGAACTGGGCCGGTACAACGGCGTCTTCGGCGCCGTCCTCACCACCGCGACCGTGGCCGGGCCACTCATCGGCGGCGTCATGGTGGACACCTCGTGGCTCGGCTGGCGCTGGTGCTTCTTCTTCGGCGTCCCGTTCGCGCTGCTGGCCATCGCGCTGCTGCAGCGCACCCTCGACCTGCCCCGCGTACCGCCCCACGTACGCCGCCGCCCCGAGGTGAAGATCGACTTCCTCGGCGCGTTCCTGATCGTGGGCGGCGTGAGCGCGCTGCTCATCTGGGTCTCGCTGGCGGGCAGCAGCTTCGGCTGGCTGTCCTGGGAGACCGGCGCCCTCACGGCCACCGGCACCCTGCTGCTGGCGACGGCCCTCCCCGTCGAGGCGCGGGCGCCGGAGCCGGTCGTCCCGCTGGACATCTTCCGCAACCGCACCGTGGCCCTGACCACCGTCGCCTCGCTGCTCGTCGGCGTCGCCCTCTTCGGCGGCACCGTCTTCCTCTCCCAGTTCTTCCAGGTCGCCCTGGTCAAGTCCCCCACCGCCGCGGGCCTGATGAGCCTGCCGCTGGTCCTGGGCTCGCTCGTCGCCTCCACCGTCACGGGACGGCTCGTGAGCGCGACCGGCAGCTGGAAGCGTTACCTGGTCGCGGGCGCGGCCCTCATGACCACCGGCCTCGCCCTGCTCTCCACCATCGACGCCACTACGTCCCTCGTCCCGCTCAGCCTCTTCATGGCCGTACTCGGCACCGGCGTCGGCATGCTCACCCAGAACCTGGTCCTCGCGGCCCAGAACGACGTCCGCGCCGCCGACCTCGGCAGCGCGACCTCCGCACTCTCCTTCTTCCGCAGCATGGGCGGCACCATCGGCACCAGCGTCCTCGGCGCGCTCCTCGCCCACCGCGTCACGGCGGAGCTGGCCGCGTCCGGCGGCACCCGCCCCGAACAGGCCTACGGCGCCGCGACCGCCGACCTCTTCCGCTGCGCGACCCCCTTCGCGCTGCTGGCGCTGATCGCGGTGCTGTTCCTCCAGGAGAAGCCCCTCAAGACGACGACGAGCACGCAGCGCCTGGCGGAGGAGGGGACGGAAGCGGCAACGACAACGGCAACGGCAACGGCAACGCTGACGAAGGCCGAGCCGATGTGACGCCCGACGTCACTTACTGCCACTATGACACTTGGTGTGCTGAGGTGACGTGAGCAGGGAGTGGAGATGGCGGGCGCGGCTTCGACCAAGCGCAGCGGGATGAGCGACGAACGCCGCCGCCGTCTGCGGCTGGAGATCTCACGGGAAGCGGCCCGTCTCTTCTGGGAACAGGGCGTGGACGGCACCAGCGGCGACCAGATCGCCGAGGCCGTGGGCCTCTCCACACGCACCATCTGGCGCCACTTCCGCAGCAAGGAGAGCTGCGCCGAGCCCATCGTGTACAAGGGCGTGGAGTGGGAGATGTCCATGCTCCGCAGCTGGCCCCCGGAGCTCTCCCTCGAAGAGCACATCAGCGCGGAACAGCGCAGATACAGAAGCGAGGCGGACGAGACCGTACGGGCCGACGACGCCCTCGCCCTCAAGATGATCCGGCTCGCCGACGACGAACCGGCCCTCCGTACCGCCTGGCTGATGGCCTGCGACCAGATCGAGCGCGAAATGGCCGAGATCGTCGCCGTACGCCTGCGGCTCCCCGCCGACGACCTCCAGATCCGCCTGCACGCCGCGTCGGCCACGGCCGCCCTCCGCATCATCAGCGAGCACATCGGCGCCGCCCTCCTCGCCGGCACGGACCCCAAGGAATTCGCCGACGCCCACGAGAGCCTCGCCGAAGCCATCCGCAACGCCACCGGCAACGCCATCGGCGACCCCATCACCCCCTGACCGGCACCACCCCCCTCCCCCATCCGCTAACCTGTCCTGGGTCACCCTTCGGGGCCGACCCCCGCCTCCGTAGCTCAGGGGATAGAGCACCGCTCTCCTAAAGCGGGTGTCGCAGGTTCGAATCCTGCCGGGGGCACGTGCTGCATCTGTACGGCGAGAAGGGCCTGCGATCTTTTGGGTCGCGGGCCCTCTCGCATGTCCGGCACCCTGCGCGGCGTCGGCGATCTCGGACAGCCGGTCGGCGGGGAGCCGGATCGTGAGGGTGACGTCGTCGGTGTCGGGGTGGAGCTGGGCGGTGAGCCTCGTGATCTCGTAGAGGCGGCGCTGGAGACGTTCGGGGGCGCGGGAGAGGTTCAGCGCAAGGTAGGGAAGGGCGTCGAGCAGGCGGGCGGTCTGGGCGGTCGGGCGGGGCGAATCGACCGCTCCGGCTTCGGCCTCGTTGAGGTCCGACAGCGCTGCGACAGCGGCTCGACGCTCGGCTTCCAGCTCGTTGTAGGTCTGCCGCAGGCCCTGCGCGAAGGGGTCACCGGCCTCGCAGTCCTGTGCCTGCCGGAGTGCGTTGTGCTGGCGGCGGACGATGTCGTCGAGAGTGCGTTGATGGAGATCGCGTTCCGCTTCTCGTTGGCGCGCGGCGTGGTCGTCGGCCGTGGCGAGGTCGGCGGCGAGCAAGGTACGGCGGTGGGGGCCGAAGACGCGGTCGGCGAAGAATGCGTTGATGGCCTCCAAGAGACCGGTCTCGCCCACATACCGGGTCTTGGGATGTCCCGCGTACGTGTCCGGACGCCCGCGATTGTTGGCCCGGGGCCAGCAGGCGTAATAGGTCGTGCGGTGGCGCTCGTTGCCGTACATGCGGCGTCCGCAGGCGCACAGGACCATCCCGCGCAGGACGTAGGTGCGGCGGGTGGCGGGGTGGGTGTTGGGTGCGCCCCCGCTACGGGAACCGCGACCGGCCAGGCGGCGCGCGGCAAGCTCGTCGAACATCCACTTGGGGATCAGCGGCTCGTGGACGGGTTCCGGCGACCAGACCCACAGGGCCGGGTCGTTGCAGGCTCCGCGCTTGGAGCGGGACGCTCGGCGGTTGAAGACTTGGTAGCCGGTGTACTTGGGGTTGCGGAGAAGCTCGCAGACGGTCGACTTGCTCCAGGCCCCGCGTGCCCGTGCGGGGCCTGGTGGCTCCGGCGGCGGGTGGCGGTCGAGGTCAGTGTTCAGCCGGTCGGCGATGGCGGAGTAGCCGAGGCTCTCGTGGTAGCGCCAGAGGGCGATCTGCGTGACCGTCTCGGCCTTCGCGCCGTCCGGCTCCAGACGGGACTTCGTCGCGCCCTTGTCGGCCTTGGCGGGGTTGGGGTGGCGGTACTGGCGGGCGCGGTAGCCGTACGGTGGTTTGCCGATGTTCCAGCCCTCGCGGACGTGGGTGCAGAGGCCGCCCCAGGAGGTCTCCAGGGCGTTGAACACCTCGTACTCGGCGACGGACTGGTTGATGCGGCGCTGGAGGATCTGCTGAGCGCGTCCACCGTCGAGCTTGATCGGCTCGTTCCAGGCGAAGAGAGGGACTCCGGCTCGCTCCAACTCCCGCTCGACGGAAAGGTTCTCGTACATGCGGCGGGCCACGCGGGACGTGCTCTCGCAGATGACGGCGTCGAAGCGGCGATCCGGGCACGCGGCTTCGGTGAGCAGGTCCGCGATGCCGCCGTCGCGAGCGACCGGGATCCCGAACCGCTCGTAGCCGGTGCCCCGGCCCCGGGCCTCCAGCTCCATCCGGCCGGACTCGACGTCGAAGAAGTGGCAGACGATGAACCAGGCATCGGGGAGGGCCGACTTGCAGCGTTCCAACTGCCGCAGCAAGGACTGCCGCGGATCCTGCTGCTCCTCGGTCGAACACCGTCCGACCCATGCGACCCGGACCTCGCCACGCAGCAGGACCGTCGGCACCCCGAACGGGGAGACGGCCAGGTCGGACGGACCTGTTGCGCTCATGTTCATGTCTTGGCCTTCCGTGCCCAGACCAGGAGCTGGCGGATGACGAGGGCCAGCTCGCCTCGCAGACGTTCGCTCTCGGAGCCGTCTACCTGGATGACCCGCCCCTGGTAGCGGAGGGAAGGGCGTCGTCGGTTGGATGGTCGGTCCTGTGGGTGCATGGCGTACCTCCAGCCCCTGGAGGGGCAGGGAACGACACTGGGGCACCCTAAAAAGGCCGTCGTCCAGGTGCTTTTCCGACAGGCGCGAGGGAGGTGACCGCCGGATTTAAGCACTTCTTAGTAGTCCGCCGAGAGCGACAGCTCCACACGCAATCTGTCTGCCTCGGCAGCCGACAGCGGGAGTTCGAGGTCGGCGCAGTGCTCCCCGTCGCAGAGCAACCACAAGGGGAGAACAAGGCCACCCTCCGGCGTCTGCCGTACCGGCTTGCCGGGGATGCGGTCGATACGCCAGCAATGCTCAGGCTCCACGGAGCCCACCAGCCTCCATACCCCGTGCGGCCAGATCCTCGCGCAGCCAGTCGGGCGCGAACCAGTTCGCCGCGTACTCAAGGGCACACGACGGACACGCGTACACGATCGCGCCGGGCCCGGATCCGGACTCCACCGCCCCGATCATCACCGGGTCGCCCGTCATCCGGTGGCACCGCGCGCACCACTCACGGTCTGACATGTCAGTGCTCCCGCCTTCCGTCCTCGAATACGCGCAAGGCAACCGGAACGGGCAGTACCGGACCACTGCGGAAATGCCGTACTCCTGCTGCGACTCCGCTGCGAGGACTACGCTGACCTGGGCGGCACCTCAACGGGAGGACGGCCATGGCAAGCAGCAGGCGACGCCTCGCCGAGCGCCGAAAGGCGCGTGGCTACAGCCAGGAGCAGTTCGCGGAAGCGCTCCGGGTGGACCGTACGACCGTTCAGCGGTGGGAGAAGGGCGAGAACGACCCGCAGCCATGGCACCGGCCGAAGATCGCTCGGCTTCTCGGCCTCGACGCGACAGAGCTGGAAGCCGTCCTTGGCTCCGGCGGCACGGAACATCGCACCGACGGTGACGACGAACTCGAAGCCTGGGAGCTGCTCCGGCGAGTGCGAGCCAGCGATGTCGGCCCCGAGACCCTGTCCCGGCTGGAAGCCGACTTCGACGAGTTGGCTATCGCCTACGCCACGACTCCCCCGCAAGATCTTCTGCCGCGCGTCCGTCGGCACACGGCATACGTGGCTCAATTACTGGACTGCCGCAAGCCGCTGAAGGAGCACAGGCGTCTCCTGACCGTCGGCGGGTGGCTCTCGCTCATCGGCGCCACGCTGCACATCGATTTGAAGCAGCGGCACGCGGCGGCGGCGCGCTTGCAGACCGCAGCAGCGCTCGCCCACGAAGCCGATCAGCCGGAGATCGAGGCGTGGTGCTTCGAGACGGAAGCCTGGCGGGTCCTGACAGCAGGCGACTACCAACGGGCCCTGGAGCTGTCCCGGACAGCGCAGAAGGCGGCTCCGAAGGGAAGCTCGGCGGCCATCCAGTCAACGGCCCAGGAGGGCCGTGCTCGCGCACGCCTGGGGCAAGCCCGGGAGACCTACGCGGCCATCGACCGGGTCCACACCATGGCAGCGTCCGCCGACACCCCGGAACGCCCGGAACACCACTACCGCTACGACCCGTCGAAGTCCCTCGCCTACACCGCTACCACGCTCGCCTGGCTCGGCGACGCGTCCGCCGAGACACACGCCCGCGAAGTGATCGACCGCCTGAATCCGAGCGACGACATCACCAAATGGCCTCGCCGAGTGGCGACCGCCAATATCGATCTCGGACTGGCGCTGCTCGCCCAGGACCGCCTCGACGAAGCATGCGATGCCGCGCAGCGCGCCATTCTCAGCGGCCGGATCGTCCCGTCGAGCCATTGGCGAGCGCGTGAGGTCGTAGCGGGACTGGAGAAGAGAAATCTGCCAGAGGTGAAAGAGCTACGGGAGGTTTACGAGGGAATGAAGAGACTCACGGACAGGTGAGTGCACGCTCGCGGCGAAAGCGAATCAACCCAACCGGCGCCCGCCGCCGGGCTCCTCCCGCCTTATCTGAACAGAACTGTTCTGTAGATAAGTCGGGGATAGCGTGGGAACCCGCCCTACCACCTCTGACCTGCACCGTAGTAGCCGCGACTGAGGGCCCGCCTAATGGGCCCGGGGGTGAGCCCCCGGAGAAGTGCTCCGGGAGGAACCCCTAGAAGCCCCGTACCGTGCCGCCCTACTGCGCCGGAGCACTTCACTTCGCACCACTGTGCGCCTTCCCTCGACAACGCGAGGCCAAGAGGTTGGGTCTTCCGACATTCCGCTCGTGTGAGAGGTGGCATGGCATGGCCCGACAGTCCAAGTGCGGAGCGACTACCAAGAAGGGAACGCGCTGCCAACGGCTGGCACTCATCGGCGCCTCCCGCTGCGACATCCATTGCGGCCCTTGGTCCCGCGAGGCCACCGGGTGGCGCAAGGGTAAGCCGAAGAAGCGCCGGAAGTAGTAACCCCGAGCGCAATCAGCGTTTTGACCGTCCGGCCAGCGCGACCCACGCCGAGATCACCAACTCGCCCCGTACAGATGCAGCCCGCTCCTCCCCGGGGGCACCAGCGAAAAGGCCCCGGACCGATCATGGTCCGGGGCCTTTGGCATCCACATCTGACATCAACGCAGGCGGCCCCTCGTGACCGGCCGCCGCATCACGACGCCGAGTCCGGCCCCGGCCGCGGTGAGCAAAGTGGCGGTGCCGTACCGAGCACCGTCCAGCCGGATCACGCGAGGCACGAACGTCGCCGCGTCCAGGAAGGCGTCAGTCACCCGGCTCACGCGACTCCCACATGCTTCGCATCCGCTCACGCGCCTGATCGGAGGCGGGGACTCGTTCAAAGACGCCCTGACGAACCCGATGAACGATGTCGATCCCGTAATGGTGCAGGAGGTGGCGTTCCTTGGCCTCAAGCGGTTGGGGAAAGAGCGCCGCGAGGCGATCGACCTTGCTGGGAGCGTATCGCGCGTAGTCGAGCAGCTGAGCCAATGCCTCGCGCACATAACTCCGCTCGACACGCGACTTCGCCTCGATGAGCTCGCACCCCTCAGGGCCGCTCAAAAAGATGTCACAGATACCGGCCGTACTGGAAAAACGTTTCACCGTCGTGTCGGTGAGAGTTTCGCGAAATTCGATGACCAACGCGGCCTCGTCGCGGCGGAAGAAGACCTGCTGCGCAGCTCGCTCCACCGCTGTGTAGCGGGTGTGCTGTCGCTCCACCGGCAACTCGCGGACCTCGCCGGGCGGTGCCACAGCACCAGCGTCCTCCAGAGCCGTTCTGGTATTGATGAGCAGGCCGTCGATTCCCGCACGAGCTCGATCACCGGAGAGCACCAACTGCCCGGGATACTGAAAGTTGGATTTGTAGCCGAGGAGAGCACTCAACGTGGTGTACGGAATCTCCGTCACCTCGAACTGGCGCAGGCTGTAGACCGTGTGCCAGCTCTCGCCATCCTGCTTCGGCGGCCACAGCAGGTCGGCAAAGGAACGGTTCTGGAAAATGGCCCCGATCTCGCCGATGGCACGTATGTGGTTCTTCCCCGTGAAGAGCACTACGTCGCCTGCGGACACTCCCGCCATCTTGCGGTCGTGACCTGGTGTGGCGCCCCAGAAGCGTGCCTGTCCTTCGGGGTGGAACTGCTTGAGACCGTCCAGCTGGTCTTCCGTCAGTCTCCGGGCGTACTTGGCCTCCGTGAACGGCACCAACTGGTCCAGCGTATCGGCCCAGTGCCGGCGTGACTCGGCTCTGCCGTACGCCGGCGAGACCAACAGGCGCGTCTCGGTGCTTGATTCGGCGGGGTCCTTCCCAGCCCGGCCCTCCTCGACGCGGAAGCCGAGCCGGGTCAGCACCGGGACAACTGTCGCGGCACCACCGGAAAAGTCACTCGACCCCAAGGCGCGGCCGTTCGCATGCCGGTGGGCCACACCGACGATGGCCTTGGAGTCATATCGACGGCCGTCATGAAGGAGCAAGTAGTCTCGAGCGGGCTTGAACCCGTACTTGGCCAGGAAGGCCTGCCTACCAAGGTTGTCGCACTCCGCCAGCGCCTGAAGCACGTGCTCACGTGCTATGTCACCGATTCCCACCCTCGCATCATATGACGGCCAGTCACCTCGACGACGTTCGGCGCGGTTCCTCGGACCGGCTGTTCCTCAGCCACGGCTCTCTTGTGTCACGCCGTACCACCACCCGTGCGCCCTGACCCCCCAGGTGGGTCAGGGCAAGGCCCGACACATCCAACGCTGCCGTCCTGCTGCTCTGCGGGGCTCCGGCGTCGTGGGCGCTGGGGTCAGGGGCCGTGGGCCAAGTGGGCGGCAGGGTCTCCGGCTTGCGGCGCGCATAGGGCACATATGCGTCTGTGCTCCTCCCTGTGGGAGCTGTGCCCGAGGCCCGATCGGTGAGCGGGGCGTCCCCGAGGAGAGCCGTAGCGGATGACGGCCGGGGCGGGGGTGCTCGTGGTGTCAGAGCAGTTCGGTGCGGTAATGGGCGGCGAGGTCGGTGGCTTTCTTGCTGCGGGCCGCGAGCTCGGTGTCTGTCAGTTCCGGGGGCTGCGCGGTCGCGCTCGGGACCGGGTCGGCGACCTGGAGGAAGTACTCCTCCTGGCCCGCCGGGGTGCACATGGAGTGCATGCGGGCCGGGCGGTCGGACACGTTGCGGAAGAAGTGGGGCGCGTTCGCCGGGATGTTCACGGACTCGCCAGCGTGCACGGTGACCTCCTCGCCCCGGAAGGTGAACTGGATCTCCCCTTCCAGGATCGTGAACATCTCCTCGAAGCCGTGCCGGTGCGGCGGCGGACCGCCGCCCGGCGGGACCCGCATGTCGATGAGGCAGTACCGGCCGTCGGTCTGCTCACCGGTCAGCAGGATGGTGTAGACGTCGCCGACCAGAGCGATGTGCTGGAGGCTGCCGTCATCGCCCGGCCGGGCGACGGCGAGCTGCCGCCGCGGATCGTCGGGCGGGATGGGGGAGTTGGCGGTGGGGGTCATGGCAGGCTCTCCTTCTGAGGCTTTCCGGTATCGCTCAGGAACGGGGAGAGAAGCCCCAGGAACTCAGCAGGGCTCTCCTCTGCGAGGAAGTGGCCGGTGCGGGGCACGACGGCGGCGGTCACGCCGGGAACCGCCGGACGTACGGCGTCGGCGAGTCGGGTGCCCGCTCCCAGCTCGCCCCCGATCGCGAGCACCGGCATGGCGAGTCGGCCGCCGCTCTCGTACCAGGTGCGGTTGACCTGCCCGTCGACGAGCAGGGTGCGGTAGTGCGCGAAACCGCACCGTAGGGACTCGGTGCCGGAGTAGGCATGGGTCACGGCGGTGACGTCGGCCTCGCCGATCGCGTCGGGAGCACCCGCGAGGTGGGCGAACCACCAGGTGAAGAACGCGTGTTCGTGGCCGGAGAGCAGCAGCTCCGGCACCTGTGGGGTCATGAAGAGGCCGAAGTGCCATCTGCCGCCGCGGGCCACGTCCATGGCCTGTTCCAGCCCCAGCCCGGGGACGGCGAGTTCGGCGAGTACGAGCCGTTCGACCGTGTCCGGGAATCGGCGCGCGTACGCGAACGCGACCATGCCACCGATGTCGTGCCCGACCAGCCGTACGTCGTCCCGGCGCAGCCGCAGCGATTCGAGCAGCGCGCGGAGGTCGTCCGCCTGCGTGTCCTTGTCGTATCCGGACGTCGCGCGCGCGGAGCGGCCGAGCCCGCGCAGGTCCGGCGCCAGCACGGTGAAGCCGAGCCGGGCGAGCGGCGTGAGCACGTGCCGCCACGCGAGGGCGGTCTGCGGCCAGCCGTGCAGCAGTACGAGGGGCGGGCCCTCGCCGCCGGTGAGGTAGCTGAGGGTGGTGCCATTGACGTGCGCTTCGCGGCGGGTGAATCCCGCTGGAAGCGTGTCCTCGGAGTCGGAGTCGGAGGAGGTCATGGTGGGCCTCAGCGCCTCAGTCCGGGATGCGCGAGGCGACAGTCGGCAGGCCGGGCCTGCCCGGCGGGCGAATTCCCCTCACGCGCCAGGGCGGTGAGGGTGGGACAGACGGTGCACACGTCGTTGGTCCCTCCGGCGAGGATCAGGGTGCGCCGTCCGGTCGCTCCGGTGACAGTGACAGTGACCATCGCGGTCGCTCCTGTGGCTGGAGGGCGGACGGGCGGGGCAGAAAACCGGAGCATTTCGTCCGCTTTGATTTTGACATTAGTCTGCGCTCACCACAACCGTCCACCCCGGCCCCCGGTCCGTCCTCCCGACCACGTACGGAGCACCGATGTCCCGCCCCCGCAAAGCCCGCCGCGACGCGGAAGCCAATCGCGAACGGCTCCTCGCGGCGGCTGTCACCGCGATGCACCGGGACGGCCGCCACGTCCCGCTGGCCGCCATCGCGGCCGAAGCCGGCCTCGGCATCGGGACCCTCTACCGCAGCTACCCGGACCGCGAAGCCCTGCTGCACGCCCTCGAACTCCGCGCGTACGAGCTGCTCAACTCCCTTCTGGACGAGATCGAGCACGAGGACGGCATCAGTTGCCTGGACGCGATCGCGCGCTACCTGGAGGGCGCGCTCGCCGTACGCGATCAGCTGTTCCTGCCGCTGCACGGCGCACCGCCGCTGCTCGACCCGTCCGCCGTGGAGCAGCGCAGGCGGATCAATCAGCGGCTCGACGGATTCCTCGACGCCGGCCGCTCCGCCGGCGCCGTACGCGCGCCGGTCAACGCGACCGACCTCATCATCTTCAGCGCCGTCATCACGCAGCCCCTGTCCCACGGCCCGGACTGGGACCACGTCGCACGGCGCCAGATCGCCGTCTTCCTGAACGGCCTGACGGTCGAGGGCCCGGCAGACGTGCCGGGCCCACCGGTCGAACGCGGAAGCATGGAAAGGACGTTCATGCGGCACACGTGATCAGCCCCGCTGGCCGACTGTACGCCGAGGAGCGCCCGCGGCCGCGAGCGCCGGGGTGTCGTTAGCCTGGCCGGTGTGGCGATTGTGCATCGGGTCGGTGGTGGAGGTGGGGGCGGGGGCTCGGAGGGGGACTATCTCCGCGCTGTCGGGGAGGGTGAGGACCTCGACGGCGAGGGCGTCCGGTATCGGGTCCGGCCTTCCGTGGGGGACGGGAGCATCGAGGTGACCTCGCTCGGGAGCGGGTTCGAGGTCGTGCGGTACGACGTCAGTTTCCACGGCGAGCATCGGGTGGGGTTCGAGTTTCCCTCCGGTCACTTCGAGTTGGAGTGCTGTCTCGACGGGGCGTTGCGCGTCCGGGAGGGTCAGGGCGGGGAGGGGACGCTCGGCGCCGGGGCCGTGGCGTTGAGTCCGCGCGGGGCCGTCGGCGGTGTCGTCTCGTACGGGGGTGGGGTGCGGTACCGGGCCGTGTCCGTCACCGGGACCTGGTCCGGAGTCGAGGCGTATCTCGCCGGGTTCGGGGTGGGGGCCTGGCGGGACACCCGGGCGGAGAGTGCCGCTCGGGCGCAGTACGCCGGGCGGGCTCCCGGATTCCGGGGCGTCGTGAGGCCGTTGGAGGACGTCTTTCTGCACCGGCGGGCCTCCCCCGGGCGGCGGCTGTTCCTGGAGTCGCGCGTTCTCGACGCCCTGGGGGCGGTCGTTGACGAGCTGGACGGGCCGGACGACGAACGTTCCGGGGCCAGGGCCAGGGCCAGGGCCGGGGCCGAGGCCGGGGTCGTCCTCGCACCGTACGAAGTCGCCGCACTCCGGCGCGTGCCCGGGATTCTCTGGGGCGCGCGGCACTCGCCGCCCGCCCTCGCCGAGCTCGCGCGTGCCTGCTCGATGTCCGTGCGCCGGCTCACCACCGGGTTCCGGGCGCTCTACGGGACGTCCGTCATGGAGCACCACCGGCGGCGCTGTCTCGACCGGGCCGCCGTGCTGCTCGTCGAGACCGGCTGGACCGTGGAGCGGGTCGCGCACGAGGTCGGGTACGCGTCGGCCAGCAACTTCGGTTATGCCTTCCGGCGGGACCGGGGCGTGTCACCCGCCCGGTTCCGGCGCGCGCACGCCTGAAGAAGGCACGTTCCGGGCTCCACAGGTTCCGGGGGCTCCCTCCACACCGTCGGCTGCGTCCCGCTCCGAGGATCCGGGCATGAGATCCCCTCGCATCCCCGCCCCCGCCCTCTCCCTCGTTCTCGTCCTCGCCGGGCTCTCCGCCGTGTCGCCGTTCGCCGTCGACATGTACGCGCCCGGGTTCCCGCTCATCGCCGACTCGTTCGGGGCCTCGGCGACGGGTGTGCAGTTCTCTCTGACGGCCTGCCTCCTCGGGCTCGCGGTGGGGCAGGTCGTGCTCGGGCCCCTGAGCGACGCGTGGGGGCGGCGGCGGTTGCTGCTGGGCGGGTCCGGGATGTTCGCCGTGCTGTCCCTGGGGTGCGCGGGCGCGCCGACCCTCGCCGTGTTCGACGCCATGAGGCTGCTGCAGGGGGTCGCGGGCGGGGCGGGGATCGTCATCGGGCGGGCGGTGATCAGCGATCTGTTCAGCGGCGCCCGCGCCGCACGGCAGTTCGCGGCGCTCAGCGTGATCGGGTCGACCGCGCCGGTGGTGGCGCCGGTCACCGGAGGGCTCGTGCTCGGGCTCGGCTCGTGGCGGCTGGTGTTCGTGGTGCTGGCGGTGACGGGGCTGGCGCTGATGGCGGCGGTGTGGGCGTGGGTTCCCGAGTCGCTGCCCGTCGGACGGCGCAGGTCCGGCGGACTGCGGGCCGCGCTCGGCGCGATGGGCGGACTGCTGCGGCGCCGCGCGCTGGTCGGATATCTGCTCGTCCTGGGGTGTGGGCTGGGCGCGCTGTTCGCGTACATCAGCGGCTCGCCGTTCGTCTTCCAGGACGGGTACGGGCTCTCGCCCACCGGGTACGGGCTCGTGTTCGCCGTCAACGCCCTCGGGACCGTCGCCGCCGGGGTCGTGTTCGGGCGGCTGGCCGGGCGCGTACGTCTGCACTCGCTGCTCGTCTCGGGCGTCGCCGTCACCGTGTCGTCCATGGGCGCGCTGGTGGTGCTCCTCGTCGCCGGTGCCGACTCGCTGGGCATCACCTGGGTCTGTCTCTTCGGGCTGACCTCCGGGTTCGGGATGCTGCTGCCCGCCGCGACGAGCCTCGTCCTCGCCGCCGGTGACGACGCCCCCGGGGCCGCGTCCGGGCTGCTCGGCGGCGCCCAGTTCCTGCTGGGGGCCGCGGCCGCGCCGCTTCCCGGCGCGCTGGGAGGTGACCCCGCGCTCTCCACGGCCGTCGTGGTGCTGGGGGCCGCGCTGCTGTCGGCCGTGGCGACCGTCGGCCTCGCCCGCCCCTGACTCCTCGGTCAGGGGTGGTGCGGGGGCGGTGCCGCGCGGTCGTCGCACACCAGCAGCAGGAGCGCCGCCCGTTCCTCGCTCACCGAGCGGAACTTGTGCGGGGTCGTCGCGCGGAAGTACGCGGAGTCGCCGGGGCCGAGTTCGACGGTCCGGGAGGGGATGAGCAGTTCGACGCGGCCCGTGTGGACGAAGACGAACTCCTCGCCGGGGTGGTCGCGGAAGGGCACCGGGCCCGCGTCGTGCGGCGGGTAGAGCATGAAGGGCGTCATCCGCTTGGTGCCCGCCTCCAGCGCGATGCCCTCGTAGCGGGAGCCCGGCTCGCCGTCGGCGGTGAGCTGCTGGCGGTCGCCCGCGCGCGTGACGGTGACCTCGGTCAGCTCCTCGGCGTCGGCGAAGAGATTGTCCAGCGGCACGTTCAGGGCCCTGGCGAGGGAGGCGCTGACGGCGATCGACGGGACGCTCTGGCCGCGTTCGACCTTGGACAGATAGCTCTTCGTGACGCCCGAGCGCTCGGCCAGCGCCTCCAGCGTCATCAGCCGCTCCTTACGGAGCCGCCGTA
The DNA here is from genome assembly GCF_043202595.1 of Streptomyces sp. NPDC048172. Classification (NCBI taxonomy): domain Bacteria; kingdom Bacillati; phylum Actinomycetota; class Actinomycetes; order Kitasatosporales; family Streptomycetaceae; genus Streptomyces; species Streptomyces sp. NPDC048172. The sequence goes on along the minus strand of NZ_JBIDAT010000011.1, from coordinate 148,359 downwards.
CGCGATTGATCACCGGTGACTCTCCATTCGCTGTCACAGGGACAGTACCGGCACCCTTGCTGCATGACACAAGGTTTCCTATCGTGCAACTTGTTTCCTGCACGGCCACATTCTCTCGGAACCACGACCACGCAGCCCGGAAACGGAGCGCAGATGGCCAAGACCCTGCACGACACGAAAGACACCCTCGTCGACCGCGCCGAGCGGCAGATGGACACCCACTTCGGCGACTCGAAGCTGACCACCCGGCAGAAGGTCGCCCTGACCTGCCGTATCGCCTACGACGGCGGGCACGACTCGGGGCTCGCGGGGCAGATCAGCGCCCGCGGCCCGGAGAACGGTACGTACTGGACGCAGCGGCTGGGGCTCGGCTTCGACGAGATCACCGAGGACAATCTGCTGCTCGTGGACGAGGATCTGCGGGTCCTCGAAGGGGAGGGCATGCCCAACCCCGCGAACCGGTTCCACTCGTGGATCTACCGGGCCCGCGAGGACGTCAACTGCATCATCCATACGCACCCGCTGCACGCCGCGGCCCTCGCGATGCTCGAAGTGCCGCTGGTGGTCTCCCACATGGACACCACGCCGCTGTACGAGGACTGCGCGTTCCTGAGGGACTGGCCCGGCGTACCGGTCGGCAACGAGGAGGGGGAGATCATCTCCGCGGCCCTCGGCGAGAAGCGCGCCATCCTGCTCGCCCACCACGGCCAGCTCGTCACCGGCGCCACCGTCGAGGAGGCGTGCTCCCTGGCGGTGATCATCGAACGGGCCGCGCGCCTCCAGCTGCTCGCCATGGCGGCGGGGACGATCCAGCCCCTGGACCCGGCGCTCGCCCGCGAGGCCCACGACTGGACCTCGACCGACCGCCGCAACAAGGCGAGCTTCGCCTATTACGCGCGCCGGGCGCTGCGCATCCACCCCGACTGCGTCACCGGCGAGGTGGAGCTGTGATGAGCGAAGCACCTGTGCACGGCATCATCTCCTACCCCGTCACCCCCTTCGCCCCGGCCACCGGCGAGGTCGATCTGACCGTGCTGCGCGCGCTCACCGGCGAGCTGGTGGCGGCCGGAAGCCATGCCGTGGCGCCGCTGGGAAGCACCGGCGAGAGCGCCTACTTAACGGACTCGGAGTGGGACGCCGTCTGCGAGACGACCCTCGACGCCGTCGCGGGGCGGGTCCCCACCGTCGTCGGCGTCGCGCACTGGAGCACGGAGGGTACGGTGCGGCGCGCACGGGTGGCCGCCCGGCACGGGGCCACCGCGGTCATGGTGCTGCCGCTCGTGTACTGGAAGCTGACCGAGGCGGAGCTGGCGCGGCACTTCGCGACGGTCGCGGACGCCGCCGGTCTCCCCGTGATGCTCTACAACAACCCCGGCACGAGCGGCGTCGATCTCCTGCCCGAGACCGTGGCCGGGCTCGCGCGGCGGATACCGAACCTGACGATGGTCAAGGAGAGTTCGGGCGACGCCACCCGCTTCCGCGCCCTGCGCGAACTCTCCGACGGGGCGCTGTCCGTCTACAACGGGAGCAATCCGCTCGCCCTGGAGGCCTTCCGCGCGGGCGCCGCGGGCTGGTGCACCGCGGCGCCCGCTCTCGTCCCCCGCCAGTGCCTCGCGCTCTACGAAGCCGCCCGGCGCGAGGACGCGGAGGCGGCCGACGCGATCCTCGCGGAGCTCCTCCCCTTCCTCAGCTTCATCGTCCAGCAGGGGCTGCCGAGGGCCGTCAAGGCGGGGCTCGCGCTCCAGGGGCGGGGCGTCGGCAGCCCGCGCCCGCCCCTGCTGCCGCTGCCGGAGAAGGAGACGGAGCAGCTGCGCCACCTGCTCCAGGGCCTCTCCGCCTGACGCCTGACGCCTGACGTCTGACGGCGCTCTAGCGGAGCCAGTCCGTGGTGAGGCGGGTGAAGTAGATGCCTCCCTTGTCGCCGACCTCGTACAGGTTGCCGACGGAGCCGTCCTTCAGGACGGAGAGCGCCGAGTAGCCCGCCGCACCCGGCTTGATCACCGCGCGCCGCGACCAGGTGGCCCCGTCGTCCTCGCTGAGCCGCACCGTCAGCTCGTTGCGGCCCGAGGTGGAGGCGGTGTTGCTGAACAGGGCCGTGCCGGTCAGGCCCGGCTTGCCCGCGCCCGGCTTCAGGTACGCGATCTCGTCGGCGTTGTTGCCCGGGTCGGGCAGCGCGTCGGAGCGGGTCATGGCCCCGAAGGGGGCGGTGGCGTCGGGGGAGGTCGCGTAGTAGCGGGCGCCGCCGGAGTTGTGCCGCATGTTCTGGGTGACGGCGCCGGTGGAGCGCTGCACGGCCTTGGACTCGTTGACGTCCGTGCCCGCCTCGGACCCGGCCTTCCAGGTCTTGCCGTGGTCGTCGCTGACGAGGTTGCCGGTGTGGGTGCCCTTGTCGTCGCGGTAGACGACGGGCTGGACGAGGCGGCCCTTGTCGGTCTGGATGCCGTGGCCCGAGGAGAGGAACTGGTTCTTCCAACCGGGCTGCTTGACCTGCGCGTTCATATCGACCGGCTTGCTCCAGGTCGCGCCGTTGTCGTCGCTGGAGACGTACTGGAGGTGCTGGCCCTCCGCGCTGTCCTCGTAGAAGCCGGTGCCGGGGCGGGCGAAGTTGTAGAAGAGGAAGACGCGTCCGGTCTCGCGGTCGACGAGGAGGCTGCTGTCGCCCGTGCCCGTGTCGGTCCTGTCCGCGTGGGCGACGATCTCGGGGTCTGTCCAGGTCGCGCCGTTGTCGGTGCTGCGGCGCAGGCCGACCTGGATGTTGGAGGGCAGGTCGGTGCTGCCGTCCACGCGCGCGTCGGTGGCGGCCAGGATCGTGCCGTCGTTGGTGGTGGCCAGGGCGGGGATGCGGACGGACTTGGCCTTGCCGTCGTACTCCTTGCCGTCCGCGCCGAGCAGCCCCTTGAAGACGGTGTCGGTGGAGAAGAGCCGCGTGGTGTTCAGCTGCGGGGTCCCGCTGCCCAGGCCGCAGGAGATCTTGCCGCTCTCGGTCCGCTGGAAGCCGCCGGGGGCCGTGGCCTTGAGCGTGTAGGCGGTGCCCTTGGCCCGGGTCCAGTGCAGCTCGGTGCTGCCGCCCGCGGAGACGGTGCGCTGCACGGACGCCCCGCCGTCGGGGCCCGCGACGGTGAACTCGACGTCGGCGCCCGACCTGTTCTCCAGGATGAGCTGGAGCGCGCCGCCGGTGCAGTCGACGGCCGTACGGGCGGAGAGCTGGGCGGGATCGGCGGCGGTGCGGGCGGCCTGCGCGGCCGGGGCGGTGAGGGCGGTGGCGACGGCGGCGCCGACGACCGCCGTCGCGGTGAGAGCCGCGCCTCGGCCGTACGTTCTCAAGGTGTGCCGCATGCGGTGTTCCTTTCCTCTCCGGTGGATTCCGGTGGACCGGACGGCGACGCCGCCCGGAAGCTGGGCGGGAGCTGGGCGGGGCGTCAGCCGAGGAGGGCGCGCAGCCAGGCGAGCTGCTCGCGCTGCTGGTACTGGCCGCCGCCCTCGTGCCCGTTGAACTCGTAGATCCGCGCCTCCTTCGGCCCGCCGTAGTGGTTGAGGGCCGTGAAGCAGGTGGAGGGCGGGCAGATCTCGTCGCGCATCGCGACGGAGAAGAGCGCGGGGGCGCTCGCGCGGGCGCCGAGCAGCGCGGCGTCGAAGTACGAGAGCGTGCGGAAGACCGCCTCCGTACGGTCGCGGTCGCGGTGCAGGCGGAGGTACTCGGCGACCCCGGCGTACGGCGGCTGGAGGGCCAGTTCGACACCGCGGCGTATGTGGCACAGGAACGGCACGTCCGCCATCACCCCCGCGAGGCCGGGCGCGAGTCCGGCGGCGGCGAGCGCCATGCCGCCGCCCTGGCTGACGCCCGCGACGACGACGCGGTCGGCGGCGACGGCCGGATGGGCCCTGGCGGTCGCCACGCAGCGCACGGCGTCGGTGAACAGGCGCCGGTAGTAGTGCGTGTACGGGTTGTGGATGCCGCTGGTCAGGAAGCCGGGGACCGTGCCGTGCGGCGCGGATCCCGGGTCGGGGGTGACGCCGGGCGAGGCCGACCAGCCCTGGCCGCGGGTGTCCATGACGAGGTGGGCGTGGCCCGCGAGCGCCCAGAGGGTGTTCTCGTGGGGCAGCCCGCGTCCGCGCCCGTAGCCGAGGAACTCCACGACACAGCCGAGCGGTTCATCCCGCGCCGTACGCGGGAGGTGCAGCCAGCCGCGTACGGGGTCGCCGTCGAAGCCCGTGAACGTGACGTCGTACGTGTCGACCAGCGCGAGCCCGTTCTCGACCGGCTCGAACTTCGGGTCCCCGGCGTGCTTCTCCGCCTCGCGGCAGGTCTGGGACCAGAAGTCGTCGAAGCCGTCGGGCTCCGGGAGTTCGGGGCGGAAGTCGCGGCACTCCGCGAGCGGAAGGTCGGCGAGGGGCATGGAGGCGGGATCTCCCTAGGAGCGCAAGGACACATGACGTCAGACGTCTTATGGCCGTGTGACCCTAGGGAGAACTCCGCGAGAACGTCAAGAGCCCTCACACAGAGCCGGGTCGGGGCGGAGGGGGAACCCTCCGGGCTCAACTCCCCTCGGCGGCACCGCCCGTGGCGTTCCGCGCGCGCGAGTCGGCCAGCCTGCGCCGTACGGGCGCGTAGTGGTCGGCCAGCGCCGCCACCAGGGCCGGGGCGTCGCCCGCGCGTGCCGCGTCGACGATGCGCTGATGTGCGGCGATGGTCTCCTGCTCGCCCTCGTGCGTGACGACGTTGAGGTGCGGGGCGACGATCGCGTAGACGTCCCAGAAGGCCATGGAGAGCTGGCCGATGAGCGCGTTGCCCGCGGCGCTGACGAAGTGGGCGTGGAAGGCGCGGTCGGACTCGATGAACCCGGTGCCGTCGGCGGCGCCGCTGCGCCGCATCTGCTCGACGAGCCCCTCCATCGTGTCGAGGTACTCCGCGTCCAGGGAGACGACGATGCGCTCGGCGACGCCGCGCTCGAAGAGCTCGCGCGCCTCCAGCAGGTCAGACATGACCTGCATGTCGTCGTCGGCGCTGAGCATCCCGCGGAAGGTGAGCGACTCGACGAGGGCGGAGAGGCTGAGGCGCCCCACGTAGGTCCCGTGGCCGTGCCGGACCTCGACGATGTCCAGCGCGTGCAGCGTCTTCACGGCCTCGCGGACGCTGGAGCGGCTGGCCCCCAGCGCCTCGCACAGGGCGCTCTCGGTCGGGAGGGGGTCTCCGGGGCGGAGGTGATTCTCCAGGATGTACCGCTTGATCCCCTCGGTCACCTCCTGGCGCAGCAACTGCCTGCCCACGCCGGCCCTGCTCTCCACCATGTTCGAACTCCCCACCTCTTGACCTTCCTTCCGTCGTCGGGCTAGCTTCCCCGACCATCGGCATCAGACATCATACGTCTGATGCCCCGCCTTCCTCATCCTGTTGCGTTGCCTTGCCCCCGCGTGGAGGAGACCTATGCCCGACCGGAAGATCGCAGCGCTGGACCGCCGCGCTTTCCTGCGCGCGAGCGGCGCCCTCGGCGCCGCCGCGGCCTTCACCGCGAGCCTGTCGGCCTGCGGCGGGCCCGAGTCCACCGTGTACGCGGGGGACGGCACGGGCCGCGACACCATCGAGGCCGGGCTGTCCTACACCCTCTCCACGGGCTTCGACCCCATGATCACCTCCGGTGCCACTCCGTACGCCGCCAATATGCACATCTTCGAGGGGCTGGTCGACCTCGACCCGGCCACGCTCGACCCGCGCCCCGGGCTCGCGACGGGGATGCCGGAGAAGAAGGACGAGCTGACCTACCGCGCGACGCTCCGCGAAGGCGCCACCTTCCACGACGGCTCCGAGGTCACCGCCGAGGACGTCGTCTTCAGCTTCGAACGCGTCCTCGACAAGAAGAACGCCTCGATCATGGCGCAGTTCGTCCCCTTCCTCGACAAGGTCCGCGCGGTGGACCGCAGGACCGTCGAGTTCCGGCTCAAGCACGCCTTCGAGCTCTTCCCGTCCCGGATATCCGTGGTCCGGATCGTCCCGAAGAAGATCGTCGAGAGGGACCCCAAGGGCTTCGACGCCAAGCCCGTCGGCTCGGGCCCGTACCGCCTCGTCGGCGCGACCCGCGAGGACCGGATCACCTTCGCGCGCTGGGACCGGTACAACGGGAAGCACCCCGCCCGCGCGAAGACCATGGTCTGGCGGCTGATCTCGGACTCCTCGGCCCGGGTGAGCGCCCTGGAGTCCGGCCGGGTGCAGGCCATCGAGGACGTGCCGTACCTCGACATCGACCGGATGAAGGACTTCAGCACCGTGCGCCAGGTGCCGTCCTTCGGGCTGCTGTTCCTGATGTTCAACTGCGCCCGCAAACCCTTCGACGACCGGCGCGTGCGCCAGGCCCTGCACCACGCCGTCGACACCGAGAAGCTCATCCGGATCGCGCTGCTCGGCGGCGGTGACGCCGCCACCGGCTACCTGCAGCGCGACCACCCCGACCACCGCAGGGCCGCCACCGTCTACGGCTACGACCCCGGGCGGGCCCGCGAGCTGCTCCGCGAGGCGGGCGTACGGCGGCTCGACGTCGAACTGTTGGTCACCGACACCGGCTGGGTCAACGACGCGGCGCCGCTCGTCAAGGAGGCCTGGGACGCGGTGGGCGTCGAGACCTCCCTGAGCATCGCGCAGTCCCCCGCCCAGTACGCCAAGGTCGACCAGGGCAGGTACCAGGCGCTCCTCGCCCCCGGCGACCCCTCGGTCTTCGGCAACGACGTCGACCTGCTGATGCGCTGGTTCTACAACGGCCTGTGGCCCGAGACCCGGTACGGCTGGAAGGACGACCCGCGCTACCGCACGCTCACCTCCCTCCTGGACGACGCCGCCAGGAGCACCGACGGCAAGGAGCGCTCCCGGCTCTGGGCGAAGGCCCAGGACCTGGTCGCCGCCGAGGTGCCGCTCTACCCCCTCCTGCACCGCAGGCTGCCCTGCGCGTGGGCGCCGGACGAGCTGGAACGTTTCCGTCCGCTGCCCACCACGGGCCTCTCCTTCCTCGGCACCGCCCGCGCGTGACCCACCCCGATCCGCCCGATCCACCCGATCCGCCCGATCCACAAGACCCCTAGGAACACGACGATGATCGCTTTCCTCCGGCTCGCGCTGCGCCGGATCGCGATGCTGCCCGTGATGATCCTCGGCATCACGCTGATGGTCTTCGTGGTCATGCAGTTCTCGCCGACCGACCCCGCCTACAACGCGCTCGGGGACGGGGCGAGCCCCGAGGCCCGCGCCGCCTTCGCGAAGGAGCACGGGCTCGACGACCCGCTCCCCGTGCGCTACTTCCGCTTCCTCGGCGACCTGCTCCACTTCGACCTCGGCTCGACGGTGCCGCCCAGCTCGCCCGTCGCCGAGCGGATCGGGACGGCGTTCCCGCTGACGTTCCAGCTCACGCTGCTGAGCCTGGTCCTCGCGATCGTCTTCGCCGTCGTCTTCGGCGTCATCGGCGCCGTGTACCGCGACCGCTGGCCCGACCAGCTCGTACGGGTCGTGTCGATGGCGGGCGTCGCCATCCCCTCGTTCTGGCTGGGCGTGCTGCTGATCCAGCAGTTCGCGCTGAACACCCCGCTCTTCCCGACCGGCGGCTACACCAACCCGGCGGACTCCTTCACCGGCTGGCTGCACACCATGGCGCTGCCCGCCGTCTCCATCGCGCTGGCCGTCTCCGCCTCGCTGGCCCGGCTGGTGCGCACCTCGCTCGTCACCGAGCTGGAGCGGGACTACGTCCGTACGGCGCGCGGCAGCGGGCTCCCGGAGAGCGCGGTGCTGCGCTCGGCGCTGCGCAACGCGCTGGTCAACCCGCTGACGGTGCTCGGCATCAAGGTCGGCTACATGCTCAGCGGCGCCGTCGTCATCGAGGCGATCTTCGACCTGCCGGGGATGGGCAAGCTGATCCTCGAAGGGGTCACCGGCAACGACACCGCGCTCGTGCAGGGCACGGTGCTCACGATCGCCGTCACGTTCCTGGTCGTCAACGTCCTCGTCGACCTGCTCCACCTGCTGGTCAACCCGCGCATCAGGACGGTGTGAGATGTTCCCTGGCTCCCTCATCGGCAAGCGCGGGCGCGCTCTCGCCCGTACCGGCGTCCGCCTCCGGGCGCTGCGCGCGCTGCCCCTCTCCTCCCGGATCAGCCTGGGCGTCCTGCTGGCCGTCGTCCTCGGCGCCGTCCTCGCGCCGCTGCTGACGCAGGACCCGCTGGCGATGAGCCAGCCCGTCAAGGGCCCGGGCGCCGACCACCTCTTCGGCACCGACCGCGCCGGGCGCGACGTCTTCGCCCGGGTCGTGCACGGCGCCCGCTACTCGCTGCTGATCGGCCTCGGCGCCGCCGCGCTCGCCCTGCTCTTCGGCGGCGTGCTGGGCGCGCTGGCCGCGACCTCGCGCAAGTGGGCCGACGAGACGGTCATGCGGCTGCTCGACGTGGTGATGTCGTTCCCGCCGATCGCCCTGGCGGCCGTGCTCGTCGCGGTCTTCGGCACCAGCGTGCCAGTCATCGTCCTCACCATCGCCGTCGTCTACACCCCGTCGCTCGCCCGCGTCGTACGCGCCAACGTGCGGGAGCAGTACGGCGAGGACTACGTGGCCGCCGAGAAGGTCATCGGCGCCCGGCGCGGCTTCATCGTGCTGCGGCACGTCGCCCGCAACTGCGCCGCGCCCGTGCTGGTGTTCACCACGGTCATGGTCGCCGAGGCGATCATCTTCGAGGCCAGCCTCTCCTTCATCGGCGCCGGGGTGCAGGACCCCGACCCGAGCTGGGGCAGCGTCCTGGCGTACGGCCGGGACATCCTGCTGGCCGGGGGCTGGTGGGCGACGTTCTTCCCCGGGCTCGCCGTCCTCGTCACCGTGCTCGCGCTCAACGTGCTCTCCGAGGGGATGACGGACGCGACGTCGGCGCCCCGGCAGGCGGAGCCCGCGAGGGAGAAGGACACGGACACGGACACGGACACGAACTCGGACGCGGACACGGACACCCCGGCGGGGCCCGACCCCGTGCGCGAAGCCGCCGCCTCCGCGCACGTGGACGAGGCCCTGGACCGGCTCGCCGCGCATCTGCGCGAGGCGCCCGCCGCCGTCACGCCCGTGCCCGAGGACGCGCCCGTGCTCCTCTCCGTACAGGACCTCGGCATCCGCTTCCCCGAGCGCTACGGCGACGTCCCCGTGGTCGACGGCCTGTCGCTCACCGTGCGCGAGGGCGAGACCCTCGGCCTCGTCGGCGAGTCGGGCTGCGGCAAGAGCCTCACCAGCCTCGCCGTGATGGGGCTGCTGGCGCCCGGCGCCGAGGTCCGGGGGCGCGTCGAGTACCGGGGCCGCGACCTGCTCGGGCTGAGCGCGCGCGAGCGCCGTACGCTCATGGGCCCGGAGATCGCGATGGTCTACCAGGACGCGCTCTCCTCGCTCAACCCGTCCGTGCTGATCGGCAAGCAGCTCGGCAGGCTCACCCGGCGCGGCGGCACCAGGACCCCGTCCGAGCTGCTCGACCTCGTCGGCCTCTCCCCCGAACGCACCCTGCGCAGCTACCCGCACGAGCTCTCGGGCGGCCAGCGGCAGCGCGTACTGATCGCGATGGCCCTCTCCCGCAGCCCCCGCCTCCTCATCGCGGACGAGCCCACCACCGCGCTCGACGTCACCGTGCAGGCGCAGGTCGTGGAGCTGCTGGAGGAGCTGCAGCGGGAGCTGGGCTTCGCCATGGTGCTCGTCTCGCACGACCTCGCGCTGGTCGGCGACCTCGCGCACCGGGTCGCGGTGATGTACGCGGGCCGGATCGCCGAACTCGGGGAGATACGGGCGCTGCTCACCGACCCCTCGCACCACTACACGCGCGGGCTGCTCGGCTCGGTCGCCTCTCTCGAAGCGGGCACGGCCCGGCTGCACCAGGTGCCCGGCGTGGTCCCGCCGCCGACCGGCTTCGGCGGCGGATGCCGCTTCGCCTCCCGCTGCCCGGCGGCCACGGAGCTGTGCCGTACGACGGCGCCCCTCCTCACCCCCGCCGCCGACGGCCGCGAGCACCGCTTCGCCTGCCACCACCCGGTGGGGCACGCGCAAAGGCCGGCGCCGGAACAGGACCACGTGAAGAAGAAGGAGGGCGTCCAGTGATCGAGCTCGACGGCGTACACGTCAGGCACCGGGCCCGCAGCGGCGGCGTCTTCCGGCGGGATGCGGTGCACGCCCTGACCGGGGTGGACCTGAAGGTGGGGCGCGGCGAGATCGTCGGCCTCGTCGGGGAGTCCGGCTGCGGCAAGTCGACGCTCGCCCGCGTCCTCACCGGCCTCCAGCGGCCCACCGAGGGCACCGTGACCTTCCGGGGCGAGGACCTGTGGGGCATGCCGGCGGCGCGGCGCCGTACGGAGTTCGGGCAGAGCGTCGGCGTCGTCTTCCAGGACGCGTCCACCGCGCTGAACCCCCGGCTGCCCGTCGGACGGATCCTGCGCGACCCGCTCGACGTGCACCGGCGCGGGAACGAGCGCGAGCGCGAGGAACGGGTCACGGAGCTGCTCGACCTCGTCGGCCTGCCGGGCCATGTGCGCGAGTCGCTGCCCGGGCGGCTCTCCGGCGGGCAGCGGCAGCGCGTGGCCATCGCGCGGGCGCTCGCGCTCGGCCCCGAGCTGATCGTCGCCGACGAGCCGACCAGCGCGCTCGACGTGTCCGTACGCGCCCAGGTACTCAACCTCCTCGTGGACCTGCGCGAACGGCTCGGCCTCGGCATGGTCTTCATCTCGCACGACATCCAGACCGTGCGCCACCTCTCCGACCGCCTGGCCGTGCTCTACCTCGGGCGGATCGTGGAGGAGGGCCCGGCGCGGGCCGTCGGCGCCGCGCCCTCCCACCCGTACACCGAGGCGCTGTTCTCCGCGACGCCGAGCCTGCTGGAGACCACCGAGCGCATCGTGCTGACGGGCCCGGTGCCGACGGCCACGCACCCGCCGCGCGGCTGCCCGTTCAGCACCCGCTGCTGGAAGGCGGACGCGGCCTGCGAGGAGACCTTCCCCGCCGTCACCGAGGGAGGAGAGGGCCACCGCTGGCACTGCGTCCACCCCGCCGCCTGACCGTACGAGAACACCCGTACAAGGAGATCCACTTGAGCACCGCCCCGGATTCCGCCCCTTCCTCCCCCTTCACCGGCGTCGTCCCGCCCGTCGTCACCCCGCTCACCGAGGACGGCGCGGTCGACACGGCGTCGCTGGAGCGCCTCGTCGGCCACCTCCTCGAAGGGGGCGTGCACGGCCTCTTCGCGCTCGGCAGCTCGGGCGAGACCGCGTATCTCACCCCGGACCAGCAACAGACGGTGCTGGAGACCGTCACAGGCGCCGCCGCGGGGCAGGTGCCGGTGCTGGCGGGCGCGATCGAGCCCACCACCAACCGCGTCGTGGAGCGCGCCCGGGTCGCGGCGAAGGCCGGAGCGGACGCGATCGTGGCCACCGCCCCCTTCTACACCCGTACGCACGTCACCGAACTCGGCCCGCACTTCCGGCAGATCGCGGGCTCGGTCGAGCTGCCGCTCCTCGCCTACGACGTGCCGGTCTGCGTCCACACCAAGCTCGCCCCGGCCACGGTCCTCTCCCTCGCCGCCGAGGGCGTGCTCGCGGGCGTGAAGGACTCCAGCGGCGACGACGTCGGCTTCCGCCAGCTCGTCCTCGGCTCCCGCGAACTGCCCGGCTTCGCGGCGCTGACCGGGCACGAGGTCGTCGTCGACGGCATGCTGCTGGGCGGCGCCGACGGCGTGGTCCCCGGGCTCGGCAACGTCGATCCGCGCGGCTACGTCCGGCTGTACGAGGCCGCGCGGCGCGGCGACTGGGCCGCCGCCAAGGCCGAACAGGACCGGCTCGCCCGGCTGTTCGCCCTCGTGGACGCGGTCGAGCCGGGCACCGCCTCCGGGACCACCGGCGGCATCGGCGGCTTCAAGACCGCGCTCGCGCTGCGCGGCGTCATCCGCACCCCGGCGGTCAGCCCCCCGATGCGCGCCCACACCGAGCCCGAGACCGCCCGCGTCCGTACGTGCCTGGAGGAAGCGGGTCTGCTCTGACCGCCGCCGGGACCGCCGGCCCGGACCGGCGTGTCAGGCGCCCTCCGGGCGGAGGCCCGCGTCGCGGGCCAGGAGGGCGGCCTGGACGCGGTTGTCGCAGTTCAGCTTGGCGAGGACGCGGCTGACGTACGTCTTGACCGTGCCCTCGCTCATGTGGAGCCGGTGGGCCGTGTCCGCGTTGGAGAGGCCCTCGCCGAGGAGGGCGAGGACGTCGCGTTCGCGCGCGGAGAGGGTGGCCAGCAGGCGGCGGGCCTCCTCCGTGCGGTGCGCGGGGGTGCCGGAGGCCAGCGAGTCGACGACGTGGCGGGTGGCGCCCGGGGAGAGATAGGCGTCACCGGCCGCGGCGGCCCGTACCGCGCGGATCAGCTCGGCGGGCGCGGAGTCCTTGAGGAGGAAGCCCACGCTGCCGCCGGAGAGCGCGCGCAGCACGTTCTCCTGCTCGCCGAACGTCGTGAGGATCAGCACCCGCGTCCCCGGTGCCGCGCGGCCCAGCTCCGGGAGGGCCGTCAGGCCGTCCATCACGGGCATCTGGATGTCGAGGAGGACGACGTCCGCGCGGTGCGCGCGGGCGCCCTCCACCGCCTCACGGCCGTTCGCCGCCTCCGCGACGACGTCGATGTCGTCGGCGGAGGTGAGGATGACCTTGATGCCCGCCCGGATGAGCGGCTCGTCATCCGCGATGAGGACCCTGATCACGACTCTCCCGTTCCGCTGTGCCGAGGTTCCGCTGTGCCCAGGTTGCGCTGTGCCCGGGTTCCGCGGGCTACTGCGCTACCTCGTACGTCTTCTTCTCGATCAATGTGCCGTCCTTGAAGCAGAACCGGTAGACGGTCTCCGAGTCCATCTCCGTGTTGTCCAGGTCCACCAGCCTGAGGCATTCCGCTCCCCCGGGCTCGGGCGGTCCCCCCTTCGTCATGCCCTCGGTGAAGATCGAGTCGCCGCTCGGCAGCTTCCCCCGCACCTCCTTCTCGGACTGGCCCACCTTCACCGCGTCGTACTGGCTCCGCTCGATCGAGCCCTTGTTGATGCTCCTGACGAGGAGGTACCCGCCGATGCCGAGTCCCGCGAGGACGGCCAGCGCCACGATCCCGCAGCCGACCTTGAGTCCTCCGCGCCCTCTGTTCCTGCTCACGGCCTTCACCAGCTCCTTCGGCAATCCGGTCCCGTCGTGGACCGGAACACCGTCGCCGGGCCAGGTGCCCGGCGTCGGCTGCCGAAGGTCGTCGCCCGGGTCCACGAAGGTCGCGGATCCGGCCGCCGGTGCCTGCGCGTTCCCCGCCTCGGACCCGACCGCGTACGGCAGGACGCCCGCCAGCCGGAAGCCGCCCTCCGGCGTGGGCGCCGCGTGGACCATGCCGCCGACCAGCCGGGTGCGCTCGCCGAGGCCCGTGAGGCCCTGCCCGCCGCTCACGACCTCGCGCGCGGGGCCCCCGGGCGCGGAGGCGGGCGGGGGGCCGTTGGCGACCTCCACCGTCAGCGCGTCCTCCTCGTAGCTCAGGGTCACGGTGATACGGGCGCCGGGCGCGTGCTTGTGCGCGTTGGTGAGGCCCTCCTGCGCGATGCGGTACGCCGCGTGGTCGGAGGCCGGGGCGAGCGGCCTGGGCTCGCCCGTGCGCCGCAGTTCCACGGCGGCGCCCGCGTTCCGGGACGTCTCCGCCAGCCCCTCGATGCCGTCCGCGACGCGCGAGGCGGGCCGTGCCCCGGAGCCGTCCCGGTCGCCCTCGGCGGCTCCTCCGGTGTCGCGGGGGTCGCGGGGGTCGCCGGGCTCGCGGAGCAGGCCGACGACCTCGCGCAGTTCGCGCATCGCGGCCACCGACGCCTCGCGCAGCACCGAGACGGCCTCGCGCTGCCGCCCGGTCAGCTCGGTGTCGACCTCCAGCGCGCCGGTGTGCACCGAGATCAGTGCGAGCTGGTGGCCGAGGCTGTCGTGCATGTCCTGGGCGATGCGCTGCCGCTCGCGCAGCCGCGCCTGCCCCGCGACCATGTGCCGCTCGCGCAGCGACTGCGCGTGGTACTCGCCCAGGATGTCGACCAGCGTGCGGCGCTGCGACCGGTACCGGCCGACGAGCGCGGGCACCACCATGAGGACCAGCAGCACCAGCGCCCCGAAGAGGAGAGCCGAGGGCACGAACCCCGGCAGGTCCGTGACGACGGTGAGGCCGATGTTGGCCACGTAGGCGACGGCGAGGACGGCCACCGCGCGGGAGGGCGGTTCGACGCGCCGCCCCGCCGACCAGGACGCCACGCACACCGCGGGGAGGAGCCCTCCGTACGCGACCATGCCGACGGCGATCACCATCACCACGGTCGCGGGCAGCGTGCGGCGCAGGGCGACGACCGGCCCGACGAGCAGCCCGACGGCGACGGCCCGCGCGGGCCCCGCGCCGTCGAACTGCTCGATACCCGCGGCGCTGAGGCCCAGCACCAGCCAGAGCAGCACCTCGCGGGTGATGCGCCGGGCGGGCCACATGCCGGGCGCGAAGAGGTTCCGGACCGGGGCCGCCAGCCGGGCGGCGACCGTGGCCGGACGCGCGTTCGTACGGTGCAGGGGATTCACGCCGCCACGTTAGACACGCTCCGTCACCCCGCGCAGCTGACGTTCGTCGCGACAGGCGGGGACGAAAGTGGTCACCGCTCGGACAAGAGGGAAACGGCCACCGCCCGTACGCCGCTCATACGGCCGTGCCCGGCAGTGTCTCCTGGTCGATCTCCACGTCCGGGGGCCGCGGGGCGAGCCGGAGGCGGAGCTTGTCGCGGCAGGCCGGGCCGAGGCCCCAGATCCGGGAGACGCGGTCGTGCAGAGGGTGGCCGCAGAGGCGGCAGTGGGCGGGTCCTGGGTGGACGGGCTCGCTGTCGGGGAGGGTGGGCTCTGAGGTCACGGATTCCGTCACGGTTCCGTGTCTACCACTCCGGCCCCGTCGGGCGCCCGCCCCTCCGCGTCCTCTCCCTCGGCCGCCGTCTCCCGTACGGCCAGCTCGGCCCGGAGCCAGTCGGGCGCGTACCACTTCTCGGCGTACGCGCGAGCGCAGGGCGGGCACGCGTAGAGGATCGCGCCGGGGCCCGAACCGGCCTCCACCGCGCCGATCATCACCGGCTCGTCCGTCCCCCGTCGGCACCGCGCGCACCGCTTCCCGCCCGTCATGAGCGCTCGCCCCCTCCACCTGGATCGCGTCTTCACCCCAGCGAACAGCCCCGCGTCCGTCAGGACCATGGCGGATCTGCCCGGGTTCTGTCCCAACCTCGCTGCGGCGCCTCGCTGCGGCGCCGGGGCGCCCGGGAGCGCGCCCCGGCGTACCGCCGGGAGCCGGAACCGGTCAGGTGCGCCCCCGCACCCGTGCCGCTCGTGCCCCTGCCGCCCCTCGCGTCCGCGAACGCGCAGGCCGGTACGGCCGCCGGGCGGCACGGACCCTGGCCGGTCCGCGGCTTGCCGGGGTACGGCCGCGCGAGCACGCTGCGTCGCGTGGATGTGGAGCCGCACTGCTCGAAGTGCTGTCCCGTCAAACCGCCGAAGGCGGAGCCCCCAGGGCCCGTCCCCGGCGGCGCTCTGGCCTGGCTGGCGCTGATCGTGGTGGTGTTCGCCGGCGGCTACGCCGGGCTGCTCTACGGGGCAGCTCTGCTCTTCTCCTGAGGCCCGTTCCGCGTCCCTCGCCGCGACACTCCGCCGTCGCCCACCGTTCTCCTGACCTGCTTACGTTCGTCGCCGCCCGGTAGTCGTGGGGGAGCACGGGAGGTTCGGTGTCGTTCGAGGAGGAGTGGGCGGAGCTCAAGGCCGTCCACGCGCCGTCGGGATCCGTGGGGATGCAGATCGACGGGGCCGGAGACGGCCCACGAGGCCCACGAGGGCCGGGGGAGAAACCGCTCGCCGTGACGCCGTCCGTGCTGCGGACGCGCGCCGGGCGTGCCGAGACCGTGCGCGGCCAGTTCCTCAGGGCCGACGACGAGGTGATGCGCGAGACCGGGCAGGTCGGCGGCACGCTGAAGGGCTTCGCGACCGAGAGCGCGCTCACGACGTTCCAGGAGCGCTGGCGCGACCAGATGGCGTACGTGAAGGAGCAGTTCGGCGGCACGGCCAAGGCCCTGCGGTACGCGGCCGACCACTTCCGGAGCACCGACATCGAGCGCGACCGCAAGATCCGCGAGGCGGCCAGGGGCAAGGGCAGGGCCTCATGAGCGGCTCGATCAGCTACGCGGAGCTGCGCGCCGCCGACCTCGGGCCGCTCGGCGAGGCCGTCACCAAGTGGGGCAAGGCGCCGGGGAAGTTCGACCAGATCGGCGTCAACTTCGGCACCGAGGTCACCAAGGGCCTCGCCCACTCCGGCTGGGAGGGCGAGGCCGCCGACGCCGCGTGGCGGAGCCTGCGGCGCGTACGGGCGCAGATCCAGGCCGCCGAGGAGGAGGCCCGGCGTGTGCACCGGGTCATGTGGCAGGCCCTGGAGAAGTTCAAGGCGGCCCGGAAGGCGCTGGAGGACATCGAGACGGAGCTGGCCGGACACGAGTTCCTCAAGCTCGACAAGCGGGACGGCTCGGTCTCCCTCCACCTGGACGCCCAGGAGGAGAAGAGCCGCAAGGACCTGGAGGAGTGGTACCGGGACACGATCGAGGCGTACGCCGAGCGCACCCGCAAGGCCCTCAGGACCGCCACCGAGGCCGACAGCGACCTGGCCCAGGCGCTCACCACCGACGTCAACGGGACGGCGCGCGGCTTCAACGACCACGCCTACGCCAGCCTCGACCAGGCCCGCGAGGCCTCCGCGAAGGACCTCAGGGACGCGCTGCGGATCGCCCGTACGGAGAACGGCAAGCTGCCGTCCGACGAGTTCGCCCGGCTCACCCGGATCGTCGCGCGGCACTCCCAGGACGCCGAGTTCGCCGAGCGGTTCGCGCTGCGGATGGGCCCCGAGGGGACGCTCAAGCTCTTCTACAACGCCACCCACCCGCACCACGTCGACTTCCCCGACACGAAGATCGACGAGAAGGCGTGGCAGCGCTCCGCCACCGTCTTCCAGAAGTCCCTGGGCACCACGCTCGCGACCGCCTCGCACGCCGACACCCCCGCCATGCGCGAGTGGCAGACGAAGATGATCGCGATGGGCGACGACCGGCTGGAGAGCAGCGGCGGACGCACCCACCCCTTCGGCTTCCAGCTGATGAGCAACCTGATGCGGCACGGCTCGTACGACAGCGGCTTCCTCAAGCGGTACGGCGACAAGCTGCTGGCCTGGGACAAGAAGGAGAACACCCGCGGCCCCTTCCCCTACTGGGCCAACCAGGCCGACACGGACTCCCTCAACCCCGAGGGCGGCGGCAGGGACACCGGGCACGACGCGGTGACCGGCTTCCTGGAGGGGCTCGGCCACAACCCGGAGGCCGCCACCGGCTTCTTCGCCCAGCCGGGCGGCGTCAGCGGCGCCGTCGACCGCGAGTCCGAGCTGAACGGCCACCTCAAATACCTCACCCAGGACCGCAACTGGGACTTCGACGGGATGAAGGGCAACGGCCCCGGCACGCAGCCGGGCCACGACGCCCTCGGCCACGCCCTGACGGCGGCCACGACGGGCTACGCGTACGACGCCGACGAGCTGACCGGCAGGAACCCGGAGATCTTCCAGAACGGCGGCGACCGCGACCGCCGTACGGCCGCGACGGCGGGCGTCATGGAGCAGGTCGTGCACGTCTACGGCGGCGAGGACGGGCCGAAGCTGCTGCACGACCAGCCCGCGATGGCCGCCAGCCTCGGCGCGATGGGCGGCGCCTACGTGGACGACCTCAACCGGAACATCTCCGGCGTCGGCGAGGGCCTGGAGAACGACAGGGCGTTCCCCTCCGCGTACAAGGGCCACGCCGACTTCGGGCGGGGTCAGGCCCTGGACTTCCTCAGCGTCCTCGGCCAGGACAAGACCTCGCACGCGGTCATGAACCAGGCCGAGCACCTCTACACCCTCGACCGCTTCGCGCAGCACCCGCCCTCGGAGAGCGACGAGAGCTGGGCCACGGGCCGCCGCGTGCTGCTGACGGAGGCCGAGGCGCGCGGCACCCTCGACCACGCGCGCGTGCAGAAGATCGAGGCCCAGTACAGCGCCGACACCACCAAGGCGCAGGAGGCGTTCCGCGAGTCGGCGAACTGGACCCGCGTCGGCATGACCGGCAGCGCGCCCGGCGTGACCGCCGGGATCCTCAGCGTCCTGGGGAAGACGGGCCCCTGGGGCGTCGCCGTGCCCATCGTGACGGGCGCGACGACGGAGTTCTCCAAGCTCTTCCACGACGACGTGGTCTTCGGCGGCCCCGATCTGCCGGACCCGCCGAAGGACAAGGACCAGTTCTTCGCCCGCGGCGAGAACGACCTGGGCGCCGCCGCCGAGAAACATCTGAAGGGGCGTGCCCCTGGGCTGGACCCGACGGGGGACCTCGCCGATGACATCAAGAGCAAATATCTGGCCATCGGGCCGCAGGGGAATGCCTTCGAGGGCCGCGAGCCGTATGTGGGGTAGGCCGTCACCGCAAAGGGGGTGCCCCTCGCCGCTATCCGCGGTCCGCGGGCGCGTCGTGGCCGGTCGCGCAGTTCCCCGCGCCCCTCGAACAGCGCTCTCTTTCGTGATTCTGACGGCATTGCTCGCCGGGTGCACCTCCGGTGGGGGCGAGGACGACGGTGTACGGGCCGGGGAGTTGTGTCACGGGGCCCTCTCCCCCGGGGCCGCGCGGGCCGTGCGTTCGCTCAGCGTGGAGGACGAGGGGTACGGGGAGAAGCGGGACGCGTCCCTCGCGGAGGCCGCCCGTACGCTGCGCGGCAACGCGGACGCCGCCACGTCCCGTTCCGTCGTCTGCCGGGTGCACGCGCTGGAGGACGGCAAGGGCGACGACCCGCTCCTCCAGGTCGAGTTCACGCACCTGGGCGCGGGCGACGAGCCGCGCCGCGCGCGGGAGCCCGGGCAGGTGCGGTACGGGGTGGGCGAGCTGGCCTGGGCGCGGGACAGCGGCGCCTTCCTCGCGTTCCGCTGCGCGGGCGGGCTGCGGCGCGGGGACCCGCCGCTGGTGGCGGGCCGCGTCGACGTCCCGTTCACGGACGGGCACGCGAAGCTCGCCGACGCGGCGCGGGCCCGCGCGGCCATGACCGTGCTGCACTCGGTCAGCAGGGCCATGGCCGCGCGGCTGGACTGCCGGAAGGAGTCACGGATCCCCGCGACGCCGCCGCGCCCGCTCACCACGTCGGATGCGCGCTGACGCCCCCGTCCACGGTGAGGTTCGTGCCGCTGATCCAGGAGGCGGCCGGGGAGGCGAGGAAGACGCAGGCGTTGCCGATGTCCTCGGGGCGTCCGAGCCGGGTCAGCGGGGCCGACTCCGTCCAGCGGGCGACGCCCTCGGGCCAGTTCTCGGCAAGGCCCGGCTGGTCGATCAGGCCGGGCGAGACGCTGTTGACGCGGATGCCGCGCGGGCCCAGCTCCAGCGCGGCGGCGCGCGCGTGCATGATCACGGCGGCCTTGGAGGCGTTGTAGTGCGCGTGGTGGAACGCGGGCTGGCTGCCCTCGATCGAGGCGATGTGGGTGACCGAACCGCCCTCCTCCTGCGCGCCCATGACCTCGGCCGCCGCGTGGGTGCAGGCGAACGTGCTGGTGACGTTGGCCTCGTAGAGGCGGCGCCAGTCGTCGGCCGTCTGCTCCGCGAAGGGCTGCACGGGCTGGATCCCGGCGTTGTTGACGAGCGCGTCCAGCCGTCCGCCGCGCCAGGCGGCCGCCTCCTCGACCAGGCGGCGGCACTCCCCCTCGTCGGTCAGGTCGGCGGCGAGGGCCGTGGCCTCGGCGCCGAGTTCGCCGGTGAGGCGCTCGACGAGGGCGCGGGCCGCCTTCTCGCCGTGGTGGTAGTGGACGACGACGGCCGCGCCCGCGCGCGCGAACCTGTCCGCGATCCCGGCGCCGATGACGCCGCTGGCGCCGGTGACCAGGGCTGTCTTCCCCGTGAGCGCGGGCAGTTGGGGGTCAGTCATTCTTCTCCTCTGCGTCGAGTGCGTCGGGCATGCTCTGGGGCGCGTCGGCGCGGCACAGGGCACGGATGAGTGCGGCGCGCGCGGGGTGGCGCGCGGCCAGCGTCTCCGCGTCGCCGCCCTCGTAGTCCGAGGGCAGGAAGCCGGGGGCCATCGTCGTGCCGAAGAGCGACCACGTGCCGCCGGGCGCGACGCGGGCGCCCATCCAGGTGCCCGCCGGGACGACGGTCTGGACGTGCGGCTCCCGGCCCAGCGGTATCACCTCGTCGCGCCCGTCGGGATGGAGGAGGAGCAGCTCCAGCGGGTCGCCCCGGTAGAAGTGCCACACCTCGTCGGTGGGCAGCCGGTGCAGTGCGGAGAAGTCGTCCTCGTCGTCGGTCAGCAGCATCATGATCGCTGTCCCGACGGGGCGTCCGGCGGCGTCGGGAGGGCCGCTCCAGGTCTCACGGAAGAGCCCGCCCTCGACGGGCAGGGGGGCGAGTCCGTACTGCTTCGCGAGGTTCTCGGCTGTCGGGTCCACGCACGTGACTGTAGGCGGACGGATCAGCTGTCCGCGAGACCGCCGGGACGGGACTCGCCCAGGGTGACGGGGAGTTCGGCGAGGGAGTGCGAGCGGAACGAGGTCTCCCAGCGGGGTTCGCCCGCCAGGCGCAGCCCGGGGAAGCGGACGAGCAGCGTCTCCAGCGCGACGGACAGCTCCAGGCGCGCGAGGGGCGCGCCCAGGCAGTAGTGCACGCCCTGTCCGAGCGCGAGATGCTGGGCGGCGTCGGCGCGGCGGATGTCGAAGCGCTCGGGGTACGGGGCCGCGTACCGCTCCGGGTCGCGGTTGGCGCCCGCGAGGCAGAGCAGCACGGTGTCACCGGCGGGCAGCGTCGTCCCGCCGTAGGTGACGGGCACGGTCGGGAAGCGCCGGATCGCGGTGAGGTTGGGGTGCCCGTGGCGCAGCATCTCCTCGACGGCGCCCGGCAGCAGCGCCCCGGGGTCGTCGGCGAGCGCCGCCCACTGGTCCGGGGCGCGCAGCAGGGAGCGTACGCCCGCGCTGAGGGTGTGCTGCACGTTGTCGATGCCCGCGCCCAGCAGCAGGAACGCCAGCGAGCACAGCTCGTCCTCGGACAGCCTGTCCCCCTCGTCCCGGGCCCTGACCAGCGCGGACAGCAGATCGCCGGCGGGCTCGGCACGGCGTTCGGCACCGAGTTCGGCACGGCGTTCGGCGACGAGGCGGCGCAGATAGTCGTGCATCGCGCCGATGGCCGCGACCACCTCGCGCGGGTCGTCGGGCGCGAGCATCGTCCTGACCCACCCGGCGAACGGCCCGCGCTCGTCCTCCGGCACACCGAGCAGGTCCCCGATGACCGCGAGCGGCAGCGGCAGCGCGAAGTCCCGTACGAGGTCCGGGCGTTCGGCGGCGGCGAGCCGGTCGGCGCAGCGCCCGGCGACCGCGCGGACGCCCTCGCGCGCCTCCCGCACGCGGCGCGCGGTGAAGCCGTACGAGACGAGGCGGCGCAGCCGCAGATGGTCCGCGCCGTCGAGGTTGAGGAGGTTCGCGTCGAGCGCGGGCGGCAGCGAGAAGCCGGTGTAGCCGTCGCCCGCGTGGGACTTGTCCACAGAGAGCCGGGGGTCGGCGAGCGCCGCGCGTACGTCCGCGTCCCGGGTCACCAGCCACACCGCCGTCCCGTCCGGCAGCGCGGCCCGGTGCACGGGGCCCTCCGTGCGCAGCCTCGCGTGCACGGCGTACGGATCGGCGCGGAACTCCGCACCGAAGGGGCGGGGCAGGGGCGGTGGCGGGGTCATCGGCTTCCCTCGTCGCTCGATGCGTCAGCGTACGTACGTGCGTGCCAAGCACAGTAGCGAGCGGAAATCCGGAGGCGGGCCGGGCCCCTGGCCTGCAAGCATGAGGCGGATCATCCTGTCGCCCAACAGCACTCCGAGGGGAACTCCATGGCTGGTGCCGTCCGTCTCATCCGTTCCGGTTCGCTGTCCGACGTCGCCGAGTACGCGTACGCGGCGACCGCGCCCGCCGACGCGCGCTTCATCCATCTCGCCGGGGCCTGCCCGCTGGAGGCCGACGGATCGACGGCCGCCGTCGGCGACTTCGCGGGCCAGGCGGCCAAGTGCGTGGAGAATCTGCGCGTCGCGCTCAAGGACGCCGGGGCCACGCTGGAGGACGTGCTCAGCACCCGCGTCCTCGTCGCCTCCTCCCGCCAGCCCGACCTGGTGAGGGCGTGGGAGGTCGTACGGGACGCGTTCGGCGCGCACGACGTGCCGAGCACCCTGATGGGCGTGACCGTCCTCGGGTACGACGACCAGCTGGTGGAGCTGGAGGCCGTCGCGGCGGTGACGGCCTGAGGCCGCGGTGCCGCGCCCCCGGAAAGCCCCAGGTCTGGACCACTGATACCTCTTCGCGATAGTCCAGAACTATCCGGGGACGTTTTCCGGTCTGCTCCTCACGCCCGCCGACCCGGCGCTGACCAGCGACGACGGACACCGCGCGGCCCTCTGCCCAGTCCGGGGCCCCGGGGGCGGGGCGTCCGGAACACCGGTGTCCGCTACACCCGGTCGCCGGTAGATTGTGTCAGCGGTGTTAACCGCCGTTCGCGCGCTGCGTCGACCACGCTGGAGCCCACATGATCCGGGTCTTGCTCGTACTGGACACAGGGGTCACCCGCGCCGCGCTCGCCGCCGTGCTCGGCCAGGACGCGGCCATCGACGTCGAGGAGGCCACCCTCCACGAGGCCCCGTACCGCCTGCGGTCCTCGCGCCCCGACGTGTGCGTCGTGGACGCCGAGTGCGCGGGCACCGGAGGGCGCCGCGCCCTCCCCGACCTCTTCGGGAGCTACGCGCGCGAGACCGTCGGCAAGGTGCTCGTGCTGGTCCCCGCGGGCAAGCCGGGGCTCATGTACTGGGCGCACCGCGCCCGGGCCCGCGGCTTCGTCGACGCCGACGGCACCCCCGCCGCGCTCGCCCAGGCCATCCGCCGGGTCGCCGAGGGCGAACGCATCGTCGACGGCACCCTCGCCCCGGGCCTGCTGGACGCCACGGAACGGCCGATGACGCCCCGCGAGCTGTCCGTCCTGGAACTGGCGGCCGAGGGCACGCCGATCGCGGAGATCGCGGGCTGCCTCCACCTCTCGCACGGCACCGTCCGCAACTACCTGGCGGACGCCTCCCGCAAGCTGGGCGCCCGCAACCGCGTGGACGCGATCCGGCTGTGCCGCCGGGCAGGCTGGATCTGAGCCCCTTGGGGTCCTAGCTCCAGAAGGAGCGGTGAAGCACGCGCATCCGGTCGGTGAAAGCGGACACCGGCCCCCGCACCTCCAGCCCCGGCACGACCTCCCGCACGGCGAGCGGGCGTACGGGCGACGGGGGCACGCCCAGCTCGGACAGCCACGCGGTGAGCTGCTCGGTCGAGTGCGCGTACACGATCCGTCCGAGCCCCGCCCAGCCGTGCGCGGCCGAGCACATCGCGCAGTGCTCGCCGGAGGTGAAGACCGTGGCGGCGGCGCGCTCCCCGGCACCCAGCTCGCCGCAGGCCCAGCGGGCCAGCGCGAACTCGGGGTGCCGGGTGGGGTCGTCGAGCGTCCGCACCCGGTTGCGGTCCTCCGCCAGCACCTCGCCCTCGCCGCCCACCAGGACCGAGCCGAAGGGCTCGTCCCCGGCGCCGAGCGCCTCCTCGGCGAGCTCCACGGCCCGCTCCAGATGCCGCGCTTCGTCCGCCGTCAGCTCATCGGTCGTCAAGATCGCGCTCCTCGTACGGGCGTGGGGCCTTCTGTATAGCAAACGCGGCGGAGGGCGGGAGGTCCCACAGGCCGGCCAGGTCCCGGTAGAGCGGCGAGCGTACGAGCAGGTCGTCATGGGTGCCGAGCGCCGTGCGCGTCCCGTCCATCACCAGCACCCGGTCCGCGCGGCGCGCGGAGTCGATCCGGTGGGCGACGACGACGAGCGTGCCGCCGGGGCGCGCGGCGAGCGCCCGTTCGGCACGGGCCTCGGCGGCGGGGTCGAGGTGGCACGTCGCCTCGTCGAGGAGCAGCAGCGGCGCGGGCGCGAGCCAGGCGCGGGCGAGCGCGACCAGCTGGCGCTCACCCGCGGAGAGCGCGGCGGGCGCGAGACGGCCCGCCGCACCGCCGAGCCGCTCGGCCAGGGGGCCGAGGCCGAGCAGTTCGACGGCGTACCGGAGTTCGCCCTCGGGCACGCCGTCCGGGCGCAGATACCCGAGGTTCGCGGCGAGCGTCCCCGCAAACACGTACGCCTCCTGCGGCACGAGCACCCGCGCGGCGCGCGCCCGCTCCGCGTCCGCCGTCGTGGACACGCCCCGCACCCGTACCCGGCCCCGGTCCGGCGCCAGCACCCCGGCGGTGAGCCCCGCGAGCGTCGACTTCCCGATGCCGCTCGGCCCGACGACGGCCAGGTGCCCGCCCTCCGGCACGGTGAGGTCCAGCCCGTCCACGACGGGGCGCGCGCCGGGCCCGTACGCGAAGGTGACGCCACGGAGTTCGAGGGCGGCGGCGCCAGGGTGCGCGGGAGCCGGTGCGGAGTGTTTCTCCTCCGGGAGCGGCGCGTCGGCGTGCGCGTCGGCGAGGAGCCAGCCGAGCACGACCACCAGCCGCGCGCCCGCGTTGCCGAGGCCGTGGATCAGGGCCTGGAGCGCGGGCATCAAGGACTGCGTCAGATACGTCAGCGCGCCGACGACCGCGCCCGCCGTCACCCCGTGCCGGAGCAGCCAGGGCGCGGCGGCGAGCAGCACGACGACGGGCACATGACCCGCGACGCCCAGCGCGGCGCTGCGCAGCGCCGCCCAGCGGGCGAGCGCGAGCGAGGCGCGGAGTTCGGCGTCCACGGCCCCGTCGAGCCGCCCCCGCACCACGTCCTCTCCCCCGCACGCCACGACGTCCCGCAGCCCGGCCGCCGCCACGCCCGCCTCGGCGGCGAGCCGCTCGTCGGCACGCAGATACGCGCGCTGGCGGCGGGCCATCGGACGCAGCGAGACGAGCAGGAGGCCGACCCCGGCGAGCACCGGGGGCACCACGACGAGCAGCAGCGGCGGCGCGAGCGCGAGCAGCCCCAGCAGCGCGCCGACCGAGGCGACCACGAACTGCCGCGACACCAGCAGGATTCCGGCCGTGCTGTCCCGGGCGATCTCCACCTGATGCGCCAGCCGCGACACGGCGGCGGCCCCGCTTGCGTTCTGCTTGTCTGGCCCTGGCCCCGTGGCCCGGGCCAGGGCCCCGGTCACGGCCCGCCGTACGAGGATGTCCCGCAGGGGTTCCACGAGTCCGGCCACGGCCCGGTACACCCCCGAGGTCCCCCAGGCCCCGGCCAGGATCGCCACGGCCGCCACGGCGAGCCACCCGAGGCCGACCGCCGCCCGGTCCCGCAGGAACCCGTCGTCGAGCGCGCGGGCCAGCCCGTACCCTCCGAGGAACGTCTGCGCGGCCTCCAGCACGGACCACGCCGCGAGTGCCCCGCACTCTTTGCGCCGAGCGCCGACATACCGCGCCCCGCGCCTCCCAAGCCGTTCCCTCTCACCCACGAGTCCCCTCCACCCCCTCCCACGCACTCGACCAGCACGAGACGCCAGAGCTTGCCCCTTCTCCCTCAGGGGCGCGGGGAACTGCGCGCCAAGCCACGACGCGGGCGCGGCCCGCGAAGCACAGCCCGGGGCACCCCGAACCCGGCCCTGTACGCGGGGCACCCGGCGAAGTGGGCTGCGCTTGCCAACCCTGCGCCTTGCGCAGACTTCCCAAGCGCAGCCGAGGGAGGAGCAGGCGTGTCCCGTTAGGCATCGGCATCGAGGGACTCCGTGAAGACCGCGCGGTATTCCGGTTCTGGCCAGAGGGCGGTGTGGGGGGCGAGGGCGCGGACGTGGCCCCCGTCGAGCCAGGCGACGAGGTCCGCGCGAGCGGCAGTCGTGGCGCGGTGCGCGACGAGGAGACGGGTCCCCGGGTGCACGGCGGAGTGCGTGAGCAGCGCCCGCTGGACGCGCAGCTCAGTCGCCGTATCGAGGCTGGAGGTCGCGTCGTCGAGGATCAGGACGCGCCCCGCGTGCGCGAACGCACGCGTGAGGCCCAGGCGTTGGCGCTCGCCGCCCGAGAGCGGCGCGTCGCCCACAGCCGTGGACCAGCCGTCGGGGAGCAGCGCGACGAAGCCGTCGGCGTGGGCGGCCCGCGCCGCCTCCTCGCGCTGGCCCGGCGTGGGCGTACGGACGCCGAGGTCCACCGCGTCGCCGAGGGTGTCGCCCAGGAGTTCGGGCCGGGCGAAGGCGTAGGAGACGGCGGCGCGCAGCTCGACACGGCTCAGCACCGCGAGCGACGTGCCGTCGAGCAGCACCTCGCCCTCGTCCGGCAGGACGAGGCGCCCTGCGACGGCGGCGAGCAGTGACTTGCCCGCGCCGGAACGGCCGACCACCGCGACGGTGCTGCCGCCGGGAACGGTGAGGTCGACATCCCGCAGTACCACCCGCCCGCCGTGCGAGACGGTCACCCCGCGGAGCGAGAGCGTGCCGTCTCCGGGCGGGAGTCGACCGGCGCCGTGCCCCGGCGCCGGTACGTCCAGGACCGCCGCGACGCGGGCCGCCGCCGCGCGGGCGCGGGCCAGCACGGCGACCGTGCCGGTGAGCGCGCCGACGCCGGAGGCGAGCGCGGCGTAACGGGACGCGGCGAGCAGCGCGCCGACGGTGAGCGCCCCCGAGGCGAGCAGCAGGCCGCCCGCGGCGAGCACCAGGACCTGGAGCAGCGGGACGACGGCGGCGGCCTGCCCGGCGGCGCGGCCGTGGACGCGCCACATCGCGCGGCCGTGCAGGGAGAGTTCGGGGAGGGGTTCCAGCACGCGGTCCCGTTCGCGGGCCGCGGTCCCCGCGGCGGCGACCGTACGGGCGCCCTCCAGGGTCTCGACGAGGCGTTCGGCCAGGTCGCCCTGGGCGCGCTGGTAGCGCGCGGCGCAGTCGGAGGAGCGGCGGGCCAGGGCGCGCAGGACGAGCAGCAGCGCGGGCCCGCCGACGAGGAGGACCGCGGCGAGCCGTACGTCGATGAGGAGCAGCGCGACGAAGCCGCCCGCCGGGAGGGCGAGCGAGGCCAGCGAGGTCGCGGCGGCGGCGGGCGCGAGGCCCGCGTCGGAGCCGTTGCCGACGGTGCGGGTGACGAGGTCGCCGGGCGGGACGCGCGCGGTGAGCCGGGGCCCGGCGCCGAGCATGTGCGCGAGGGCCGTACGCCGTACGTGGGCGGCTCCGCGGGCCTCGGCGCCGAGTTGGAGCCGTCGACTGAGCGCGTCGAGCGCGGTGGCGGCGGCGACGAGCGCGGCGCACACCGCGATCCAGCCCGCGGCCGCGCGCCCGGCGAGCACCAGGTCGAGGGCGCGGGCCACGACGGCGGGCAGCGCGAGTGCGGCGCCCGCCGCCGCGGCGTCGGTGAGGAGGAGGGCGACGAGGTGGGGCGCGTCGCGGCGGGCCGTGTCCCGCAGCAGGGCACGTGCGGATGCCCTGGCGGGTGCCCCGGCGGATGCTCCGGCGTGGGCGGCCGGCCCGCGCGCCTCGGTGACGCTCACCGTCCTGTTCCCTCCCTCACGTCCCTCGACGCGGAGGACCCGCCGTCGCGGCGCCGTGTTCCGCCACGCCGCGACGGCGAGCCCCCCTTCTGCGAACTTCTGCGATCAGGACCGTTCAGCGTTTGTCAGGCGCAGACCGCGATGCTCGCAGAGCTGTTGCAGTGCGCGACGCTGACGTGGCTTCCGCCGTGACCCTCGATTTCCAGGTCCTCGGTGGCGTCCATGCCCTGCAGGTCGAGAAGTGTCATGACTCTGTCCTCTCTGTGTGGGGTGGGGTGGTTCCGGTCCCGTGGACCGTCTGGGGGCCGCCCTCCGGATCAGCGGGTGGTGCCAGGAAGGGCAGATGGACGGGCGCGGCCGTGCCCCGCAGCGCGGCGCCGAGCGCGAGCAGCACGCCCGCCGTGCCCGTCGCGAGGTCGGACGAGAGCCGCATCAACTGGTCGCCGGGGAAGGCGAGTCCCCCGCCGTACGGCACGGCGTACCAGGAGAGCGCGTCGATCTGCCGGGCCAGCGCGGCCTCGCGCACGCCGGGCGGCAGCGCGTCCGTACGGGCGAGCGCGAGGACCATGCCCGCGCGGCCCCGGAAGAGTCCGGGCTGGGCGTAGAAGTGGGAGAGCGCGGCGCGCGCCAGGGGCTCGCGCGCGGCCTCGAACTCCGGGTCGGGGCGCACCGCGAGGTAGGTGTCGAGCACCGCGCCGAGCCCGGCGCTGCCCGCGCCGAGGTACGGCATGGTGCGGAAGCCCTCGTCGATCTGCCACGCGCCGTCGGCGTCCGCGACGCAGTGCCCGAGGTCGTGCCGGAGCGCTTCGGCCGCCGCGTCGAGCAGCCCGGTGTCGGCGCCGCGCGCGTGCAGCCGCAGGAAGAGCAGCGCCGCACCCGTACGGCCGCGCAGCAGCCCGAGCCGGGGGCGGGGGCGGGAGCGGGGGCGCGCGGGCTCCTGGGCGGGGCGCAGCCGGTCGGCGGTGAGCAGGGCGGCGCGGGACGCGGCCTCGCGCAGCGCGGGTTCGCCGGTGGCGGCGGCCAGGTGGTCCAGCGCGAGGCCGAGTCCGGGCAGACCGCCGTACAGGTCGGTGGAGAGCCGGTCCCAGCGTTCGCCGAGGATCAGCTCCGCGAGGTCGAGCGCGGGCTGGGTGTGCCCGAGGTGGTGCAGCGCGAAGGCGGCGCCCGCGAGCCCGTCGTAGAAGCCGAGCCCTGGCCCCTCGGCGGGGTCGGCGCCCGCCGAGTCACCGGGGTGCGCGCAGGCGCGCAGCAGCCACTCCTCGCCCCGCTCGTACCTCCCCGCGCCGGTGACGGAGAGCGCGTACAGCACCCCGGAGGCGCCGCACGCCATTCCCAGGCCCTCCCCCGCGAACTGCGGGATGTCCCCGGGGAAGAGCCGGTCGCTCCGCTCGGGCGTCGCCGAGGCGAGGACCGAACGGGCCAGCACGTCCCGGGCCCGGGGCCAGTCCGCGAGGCCGGTGGCGAGCGGGTCCGGTTCCTCCGCGTCCGCCGCCCGCCCGCCTCCGTCGCCGACGCCGACGCCGACGGAGGCCCGTATGGAACCCGTGATCTCGGCGACCGTCGCGGCGAGTTCGTCCGGCGGCACCGGGAAGTGCGCGGCGATGGTCCGTGCCAGGTGGCGGGCCTTCGTACGGTCGATGGCGAGGAGGGAGGTGAGGGGCAGGAAGAGGGCGAGCTTGAGGCAGGCCAGCGCGTAGTCGTCGACGGCGGCGCCCGTACGGTCGGGCGGCGCGAGGAACGCGGGGTGGGCGACCGCCTGCCGCCGCTCCTCGCTCAGCGGCGCCGCCGCCTCGAAGTCGATGAGCGCGACGGACTCGTCGGGGCGGACCATGATGTTGAACATGTGCAGGTCGTTGAAGGCGTACCCGCGCCCGTGGAGCCCCGCGACGGCGTCGGCGACGGCACGGTGGATGCCCAGCGCCCAGTCCGTGTAGCGGGCGACGCGCCCCGGGTCGGGGTCGTCGGTGATCAGCGGATGGCGCTCGGAGAGGAAGGAGTTGAGGGTGCGGCCCTCGATGAACTCCTGCACCAGGAAGCAGTGGTCGCCGACCGTCAGCCAGTCCCGTACGCCGGGCGCGACGCCCAGCCCGTCCACGGCGCGCAGCGCGTCCCGCTCGCGTTCCAGGCGGGTGACGGCGTCGGCGCCGTCGGAGGCGAGCCCGGCGTGCGGGCGGGCCTCCTTCAGCACCACGCGCTCCCCCGTACGCCGGTCGCGCCCGGTGTAGACGCCGCCCCCGTTGGAGAAGTGCAGGGCCCCGTCGAACTCGTACGGCAGCCCGGCGACGGTCGTCGCGGCGCGCGCCGTCAGGTGCGGCTGGAGCAGCACGGGCGTCTCCGCCCACTCGGGCACGGTGAAGACGGGGCCGCGCTCGTCGGGTACGAGGTTGCCGTCGCCGTCCTCCAGGGCGAGGACCCGGTCGCCGCGCGAATCGAGGCAGTACCGGCGGGTGAAGCCGCCGTAGCGCACGTACAGCGGCGCGTTCCCGATCCGCAGGTCGCTGAGGACGTACGGGCCGTGCTCGCCGTCGAGCGCGGTGCCGAGCGCGTCGAGCAGATCCTTGAGCGCCGCCTCGCCATCCGCGTAGACGGTGATGAACTTGCCGCTCGAACCGCGCGGCGCGTACTTGGAGTTGCGCAGGTGCAGCAGGTGCGGCGCGGGCAGGAACTTGAACGCGGCGCGGCGCTCGACGCAGGCCTTCCATGTGCGCCGCAGCACGGTCGCGGCGTTGTCGGCAGCGGCGGAGACGTGGATCTTCCAGCCCTGGTGCGGGAGCCGGTAGCCGGTGGGCTGGAGATAGAGCCACTCGCCGAGCGGCAGCCGCTCCCAGCCCTCCGGAGCGGGACCCTCCGCCTCCGCGAACGGGGCGGCGACGGCGCCGCGCCCCGGCAGCCGGTCGGGGGTGTCGTAGAACCATCTGTCCGCGAGGCAGAAGACCTCGTACCGCTTCTCCACGACACCTCCACCTCCGGGAAATCGCCGCGCTTCCGCGCCGCCTCATCGAGATTCCCAGGGGCCGGGAAGCGGCTGTAGTCACCGTTGTCACCGACGTGCCCTGCGCTACCCACCCGTCACATGTGCGTCCCGCAGGCCGCTGCCCCGTCGGTGTCGCGGCGCCACAGCCGTGCGCCGTCGGGGACGAGACCGGGCAGCACCTGGTCGAGGTGGTGCACGCCGGGGCGCGCGGCGCCGTCGAGGACGGCGCGGGTGGCGTGGGCGGCGACCTGGGCGGTGACCCGCGACTGCTCACGCCCGGTGAGCGCGTACACCAGCCGCCGTTCGCCGCGCACCGCCTCCGCGCGCAGCGCGAACGCGTCGCCGCCGAGCGCGCCACCGACCGCGCCGAGCGCGCCGTGCGGCATCCGTTCGAGCAGCGGTGCCAGTGCGTGGGCCGGGCGGCGCAGCGCGAACAGCGCGGCGGTGGCCGCCCGCGAGTCCAGGCACAGCCGCGTGGTGACCTCGGGCACGCCGAGCGTCGTACGGAGCGCGTGCTGGTCGGAGAAGGGGAACGGGTGCGCGCGGCGCCGCCCGTGCAGCGGGAACGCCTCCACGCGCGAGCGGGCCGGACGGGCTCCGTCCGCCTTCGCGGTCTCCCCCAGGGACTCCAGCGTCCAGCGGAGCGCGTCGTTCCCGTGCGCTTCCCCGGTGCCGAGCAGGACGGCGAGGTCGAGCCGTTCGGCCCCGCCCACCTCCCGGTGCGCGCGGCGCGCGAGGAGGTTGGTGAGGCCGGGCGCGACGCCGACGCTGACCAGCGCGCTCGCCCCGCCCGCGACGGCCGTGCCGTGCAGCGCCTCGGTCGCGGCGAGCAGCCGCGGCGTCGCGTTGACGTCCACGACGTGCACCCCGCGCTCCAGGCAGAGCCGGGTGATCCCCGCGTCCGGCGGCTCCACGCACAGCACGACGACGGCGACGCGGTGCCGTACGAGCAGTGCGGTGAACGACTCCGGGTCCCGGACGTCGGCCCGTACGGCCCCGGGGTCGCCCGAGGCGGCGGGGCGGCGCCCGGCGGGCAGCACGCGCCCCGGCAGCCGTTCGCGCAGGATCCGGGTGAGCGGGGCGCCGACCGCGCCGTACCCGCCGAGGACCAGAACCGTGTCACGCATGCGTTTCCCCTTCCGCCGTACGTCCGACGTCCAACGTTCACTAGAGTTCTACTCTAGTGAACGTACGCGGCTCCCCGTCTCGTCCCTTCGGCCGAGGCGCGTGTGGCGGAACCGGCCTGGTGGCCGAGGGCGTGGGGCGGGGCGGACGCGGAAGATCGGGACCAGCGGCACAGCCCGTGCCGCCCCCGGACCACGTCCGTACCGCACACCGAACCGGAGTCTCCATGAAGCGCATCGTCATCGCCCTGGCCGTCGCCGCCGTCCTCGCGGGAGTCGCGATCACGGGCTGGCAGGTGCTGGACAACACCTCGACGGCCACGGTCCAGGGCGAGGACCGCACGGTGCCGCGCGACGAGGTCGCGCAGAAGGCCAAGGACAACTTCGCCCGGCCGATCATCGAGGAGGCCCCGGACAAGGTGAGCTGCCCGCGCGGGCTGCGCGCCAAGGTGTACGACCACGTGCGCTGCACCGCGACGTTCGGCGACGAGCGCAAGACCCTCATCGTCTCCGTGACGAACGTCGACGGCGACCGCGTCACCTTCGACTACGGCGTGGAGGAGAAGGAGACGGAGAAGAAGTAGGGCTCAGCCCTCCCCCACCAGGCCGTTGCGCCAGGCCCAGGCCGCGATCTCCACGCGGTTGCGGACCTCCAGCTTGCCCTGGACGCTCGCCAGGTGGGACTTGACCGTGGAGAGGGAGACGAACAGCTCGTCGCAGATCTCCTGGTTGGTACGCCCCACCGCGACCAGCCGCGCCACCTCCATCTCCCGCTCCGTCAGCGGATGCCCGCCCCCCTCGGGGGCAGGCGCCTCCCCCGGCTTCTCCCCGAGCCGCTCCAGCAGCCGTACGGTCACGGCCGGGGACACCAGCGCGTCGCCGCGCGCCGCCGCGCGTACCGCCTCCACCAGCAGCCCCGGGCCCGCGTCCTTGAGCAGGAAGCCGCAGGCGCCGTTGCGCAGCGCGCCGTAGACGTAGTCGTCCTGGTCGAAGGTGGTCACCACCACGACCCGCAGCGGCTCCACCGCGCCGGGGCCCGCGAGGTGCCGGGTCACCTCCAGGCCGTCGAGCTTGGGCATCCGGATGTCCACGAGGCACACGTCCGGCCGCAGCCGCCGCGCCAGCTCCACGCACTCGGCCCCGTCCGCCGCCTCGCCGACGACCTCGATGCCGGGCTGCGCCTGGAGGATCAGCCGGAAGCCGGTGCGCACCATCTCCTGGTCGTCCGCGATCAGCACGCGGGTCGCTCCGCTCATGCCGCAGATCCTGACACGGCCCCCGACGCGGGCCCCGAGAGGGCCTCGCGGACCGGGAAGGACGCGGTCAGGCGCCAGCCGCCGTCCTCGGCCGGGCCCGCGTCGAGCGTCCCGCCGACGGCCTCCGCGCGCTCCGCGAGACCGACGAGCCCGAGGCCGCCCCGCCCGCCGAGCGGCTCGGCCGAGGCGCCGGAGGAGGGGTGGCCGGGCGGCGGCTCGTTGTGGACGCTGACGCGCAGCCCGTCCTCCAGCGAGATCCGCACGGACACCGAGGGGGCGCCCGGCGCGTGGCGGCGTACGTTCGTCAGCGCCTCCTGCACCACGTGCCGCACCGAGGTACCGACCTCGGGGTCGACGGGGGCGCGCCGCGCGTCCTCCGCGAAGTGGAGCGTGGCGGGCGCGTCCCGCTCGGAGAACGCGGCGACCAGCTCGGCCAGTTCGGGGAACAGCTCCCCCGGCCGCACCGGACTGCCGCCCTCCGTGGGGTCCTCGCGCAGCACCCGTACGAGCCTGCGCATCGACTCCAGCGTCTCGGCCCCCGCCCGCTCGATGCCGCTGAGCAGCGGATCGACCTGCTCGGGCGCGGTCTCGCGGATCGTCCGCGCGGCCTGCGCCTGCACGACGATGCCGGTGACGTGGTGCGCGACGAAGTCGTGCAGCTCGCGGGCGAGCGCGAGCCGCTCGCTCTGGCGTACGTCCGCGACCGCGCGCCGCCTGCGCGCGTCCAGCCCGCGCACGTAGCAGCCGAGCCCGATCGCGCCGCCCGCCGCGCAGGTCAGCACGAAGCTGAAGAAGCCGTCCGAGGTCCCCGACAGCCGCAGCGGCGTCGCGACCACCGCGAGCGCGAGCGCGGCGCACAGCGCGGCGGCGAGCCGGGGCGGCCACGTCTCGCGCGCGGAACGGGCCAGCAGGAGCAGCAGGCACAGCGACTCCAGCAGCCCCCAGCTCGACTCCAGCTCGGGCAGCGCCGTCAGATACAGCACGGTCATGACCCCGGAGGCGAGCGCGGCGGCGCCCGCGCGCCAGGGCAGCGCGAGCACCCCGTCGGGCATCACCACGGCGACGCCCGCCACCACGGCGGACGCCAGCACCCACCAGTCGGTCGGGGAGCCGCTGAATTCCGACGTCGCCTCCAGGCTGAACACGTCGAAGAGCCACAGCAGGCCCATGCCGGTCCACAGGGTGCCGAGGGCCGCGCGGCGCGTCAGTCGGGGGAAGGGGTTGGGATCGTCCACGCTCCGCAGCGTACGGAAGGCGGGGGCGCGCGGAGACCGGCCGAAAGGACGACACGGCGGGCCCCGAACCGGCCGGTCAGCCGAGGCCGGGGCGCGGCGCCGGGACGCACGGTGGGCACATGACTCACGCTCCCGCATCCTCCGCCGCGGTCCCGCCCGGCGGTGCCGTCCCGTCCGGCGCTCCCGGTCCCGGCGTACCCGTTCTCCAGGGCACGGGCCTCGCCCGGTCCTTCGGCGCCACCCGCGCGCTCGACGGCGTGGACATCGCCGTGCGCGCCGGTGAATCGCTCGCCGTGATGGGCCCCTCGGGCTCCGGCAAGTCCACGCTGCTGCACTGCCTCGCCGGGATCGAACGCCCCGACGCCGGGCAGGTCCTGCTCGACGGGACGCGCGTGGACGAGCTGCGCGAGCCGCACCGCAGCGAACTGCGCCGCACCCGCTACGGCTTCGTCTTCCAGTTCGGCCAGCTCCTGCCCGAACTGCCCGCCGTCGAGAACGTCGCCCTGCCGCTGATGCTCGGCGGCACCGCGCGCCGCGAGGCCGAGCGCCGCGCCCGTGAGTGGTTCGAGCCCCTGGGCCTGGCGGGCAAGGAGTCCAGCCGCCCCGGCGAACTGTCCGGCGGCCAGGCCCAGCGCGTGGCCCTGGCCCGCGCCCTGGTCGCCGGGGCCCAGGTCGTCTTCGCCGACGAACCGACCGGCGCCCTCGACCAGGCCACGGGCCAGGACGTGATCGCGCTGCTCACCCGCGTCACCCGCGACCAGAACGCCGCCCTCGTCGTCGTCACCCACGACGCCACGGTGGCCGGCTGGTGCGACCGTACGGCCCACATGCGGGACGGCCGGATCGTACGGGAGGACGTGGGACGCGAGGGCGCGCAGGTTCCGGCGGGGGCCCTGTCGTGAGCGCCTTCGACCGGACCACCTGGACGCTGACGTGGCGCCTGCTGCGCGGCGGCGGACGGCACGCGCGCCTCGGCGCCGCGCTCTCCGTGGCCGCCGCCGCGGTCTCCACCACGCTGCTGCTCCTCTGCGTCGCGGCGAACCTCGGCTTCGACTCCCGCGCCGCGCACGCGGACTGGCGTACGCCCGCGAAGGCGTCGGCGTCCCACGCCGTCGCCGTCCAGGCGACGGGCACCACCTTCAGCGACGGGGAGCCGGTGACGGTCGTGGACGTCGCCGCGATGCCCGGCAAGGGGGACCCGGCGCTGCCCGCGCCGCCCGGCATGCCGCACTTCCCCAAGCCGGGCGAGGTGTGGACGTCCCCGGCGCTCGACGGCGAACTCCCCGGCGTGGGCAAGGCGTCGGGCACCCTCGGCCGCGATGCCCTCGTCCGGCCCGGCGAGAAGGTCGCCGTGGTCGGGCACCGCGCCGACGACCCCGCCGTCACCGCCTCGCGCGGCACCGACCCGCGCCGCGACGGCGACCTCGCGGCACCCACCCCCGTCGCGGACTTCACGGGCGAGCGCACCCCCGCGGGCCTCGGGGAGCGCTATCTGGGGCTGATGAAGTTCGCGACCGTACTCGTCGTCGTACCGCTGCTGGTGCTCGGCGCCTCCTCGGCGCGGCTGTCGGTCGCGCGCCGCGACGCCCGGCTGGCCGCGCTGCGCCTGGTGGGCGCGACGCCGGGCCGCATCGCCGGGATGACGGCGGCCGAGGCGGCGCTGACCGGCGCGGCGGGGGCCCTCGCGGGCGTGCTCGGCTACGCGGCGCTGCTGCCGCTCGCCGCGCGCGTACGGGTGGGCGGCGGCGACTGGTACGTGGCGGACCTGTGGACGGGGACTCCCGTACTGCTCGGCGTCGTCGCCGGAGTGGTGCTGATGGTGGTCGTCAGCGCGCTGGCCGGGCTGCGGCAGGTGGTGGTGGGCCCGCTGGGCGTCGCGCGCCGCTCGCGCCCGCCGCGGATGAAGGCCGCACGGGCGCTGGTGTTCGCGGGAATCCTCGTCGTCTACTGGCAGGTCTCCGACGACAGGGACGTCGAGATCAACACGATCGTCTACCTCTTCGCGACCGTCTTCCTCGCCCTGTCCCTCGTCGGCCCCTGGGTCGTGAGCACGCTGGGCCGCCTCGTCGCCCACCTCGCGCGCCGCCCCGCGACGCTGCTGGCCGGGCGGCGGCTGACCGACGACCCCAAGTCGGCCTGGCGCGCGGTCTCGGGCCTGACGCTGGCGGGCTTCGTCGCCGGGTTCTTCGCCCTCTTCTCCTTCTCCTCCGGCCCGATGGCCTGGGGCAGCCAGGACACCCTCGCGCTCGCCGTGCCGAAGGCCCGCGTCGCGGCCGTCCAGCACGAGGCACGCGAACGGCTCGAACGCGCGGGCGTACGCGCCGAGGTCGGCGCCGACGACGACTGGGTCGCCACCGGCTCCGCCGGCCCCGGCGCCCGCTCCGAACGCCAGGTCACCGCCCAGGTCGCCGACCCCGCCCGGCTCGACACGGCACGCGCCGCGCTGACCGGCCTCGTCCCCGGCCAGTACCCGGTGACGGGCGAGGACGTGGACTGGCAGGACCGCGTGTTCAGCGGGGACTTCAAGCCCGCCACTCTCGCGGTGCTCGGCGCGAGCTTCGCGGTGGCCATCGCCTCGGCGGGCATCACGGCCGCCTCCGCGATCCTCGACCGCCGCCGCACGTACGGCCTGCTGCACCTCGCGGGCACGCCGCTCGCCGTACTCAACCGCGCGCGCCGTACGGAGACGCTGCTCCCCGTCGCGATCCTCGCGGGCGGCTCGGTCCTCACGGGCCTCTTCTGCGCGGCCCCGCTCACCTTCGCGGGCGGCACACCCGACTTCGACGGAACGAGCGTGGCCCTCCTCGCGGCCTGCCTCGCCCTCGGCGCAACAGGCATCGCAGCGGCAAGCGCGGCCACCCGCCCCCTCCTCCGCGCCGTCGCCACAGGCACGGGCCCCCGCCCGGACTGACCCCGCTCCCCGGGGGCCCAACTTGTGGCTGCTGGGCAGGGGTAGCCCCTCGCCGCGCGTTGCAGGCTGCGGGTTGTGGGTGGTTGCTCGCGCAGTTCCCCGCGCCCCTGAGGCCTAAGGGGCGCGGGGAACTGCGCGACAAGCCACGACGCACCCGCGGACTGCATGGCACGGCGAGGGGCAGCCCCTGCTCAGCAGTCACAACACAGCAGTCACTCCGACTGCCTACGGGCATCGCGGTACCACGTCAGAAGGACCAGCGCCGCGGCGACGTACATGACGCCCGCGGCGTTGGTCACGGACGACACATACGACTCGTAGCCGTCCGTGCGCAACTCGCCCGCGAACACGCCCAACACGGTCCCGAGCGCCGCCAGCGCCCCGGCCAGAGCGCCGAACTGAGGCTTCCCCATTACCTCTCCTCCAGACAAGCAAGCGAGCAGAAACGATCACGCCGAGTCTACGAACCCCCGGCCACCTGCGACACGCCTGCCCCGTCCGGCGAGGATCAACAGTCATGACCGCCATGAACAACGCCATGAACGACAACCCGGAGGACCGGCCCTCCTGGACCGTCACCCTCATCTGTGGCGCCTCGGGCGTCGGCAAGTCCCGCGTCGCCGCCCCGCTGGCCACGCGCTACGGCGTCCCGCTCGCCGAGGCCGACGACCTCGTCACCGCCGTCCAGGCCCTGACGACCCCGCGGCAGGCCCCGCTCCCGCACTTCTGGAACACCCACCCCGAGGCGGCGTCCTGGGCACCGGAGAAGGTCGCCGAGCAGCACTTCGCGGTCGCCGCCGCGCTGCGCCCCGCGTTCGAGGCGGTGATCGCGGACCACCTCGCGTTCGACGCGCCCGTCGTGTTCGAGGGCGACTATCTCGTGCCGGAGCTGGCGTCCGGGCACGGCGGCCGGGTCCGGGCCGTCGTCGTCGACGAGGCCGACACCGCGCGGATCACGGCGAACTACCGGGAACGGGAACCCGGGGCGGGCGACCAGCGGCACCGCGCCGCCGTCAGCGCCCTCGTCGGCGCGCGCCTCGCGGAGCGCGCCGCGGCGGCCGGCGTGCCGGTCGTCCCCGCCCGCCCCTGGCCGGACGGCCTCGCCCGCGTGCACGCGGCACTGGAGGCCACGGTCTGACCACGCCCTCCGGCCACGCACGGGTACACGAATCCCGTACGGGAATCCGTACCGCGCGGCGATGAGTTCCGCGGGCGGCCCCGGTCTATCTTTCGACGGCACCGAAAGCCGTACAGACCGACCGGAAAGAGGCCCGACATGGCTCGCATGATCTTCGTCAACCTGCCGGTGAAGGACCTGGACCGCGCCAAGGACTTCTTCACCAAGCTCGGTTACGAGTTCAATCCCCAGTTCACCGACGACAACGCGGGCTGTCTCGTCCTCGGCGAGAACATCTACGCGATGCTGCTGACCGAGCCCTTCTTCCAGGGCTTCTCCCAGCGGGACCTGCCGGACAACATGAAGACCACCGGGACGATCGTCGCGCTGAGCGCGGAGAGCCGCCAGGAGGTCGACGAGTACGTGGACCGCGCTCTGGCGAACGGCGCGACGGAGGGGCGCTCCGGGGTCGACGAGGGGTCGATGTACGGCCGCAGCTTCCACGACCCGGACGGGCACCTGTGGGAGTACATGTGGATGGACCCGTCCGCCGTCGAGGGCTGAGCCCCGCCGGAACCCCGCCGGAACCCCGGCGGCTCAGCGGAAGTCCGCGACGTGGTCGCGGGCCCATCGCGCGTAGGTGCGGGCCGGGCGGCCGGTGATCCGTTCGACCTCCGGTGACACCTCGGGGTGCGTGTCCACGCAGCGGGCCGCCAGGTCCAGCAGCGTGTCCGCGACATCGCCCGGCACCCCGGCGGCGGTCATCGCGGCGCGCGCCTCCGCCGCGGGGATCTCCTCGAACCGCACGGGACGTCCGAGCGCCTCGCCGATCAGCCGCACCTGTTCGGCCTTGGTCAGCGCCTCGGGCCCGGTCAGGACCGGGGCCTGTCCGGCGAGTCCGCCGGTGAGCAGGGCTCGTGCGGCGACGGCGGCGACGTCGTCCTCGTGCAGGGGGACGGAGCGCGACCACCCGTAGGCGTCCCGCACCACCTCGCCCGCGCGGATCTGCGACGCCCAGCCCCGCGTGTTGACGGCGAACACGTCGGCGCGCAGATGCGTCCACTCCATCCCGGACGCCTCGACCTCCGCCTCCAGTTCGTGGTGGTGGCGCGAGATCGGGTTGTCCGCGGGCATGTCGAGCGTGCCCGTCACGGAGGACGAGGAGAGCGCGACGACCCTCCGTACCCCACTCTCGCGCGCCTGCCGCAGCAGCGGTCCCGCGCCGCCGTCCCAGACGACGGCGGCGTTCAGGAAGAGGGCCTCGACGCCGTCCATGGCCGCCGGATCGTCCGTACGCGCGGCCTCCACGCCCTCGGGGAACCGGGCCGCCGCCGGGTCGCGGGTCAGCGCGCGGACCTTGGCGCCCGCCGCGGCCAGTTCGGCCACCAGCGGGCGTCCGACGTTCCCCGTCGCGCCTGTCACCAGAAACACATGTCCTCCTCGGTGGTGCGGTTCATCGGTCTCTTCAATCGGCTCCCGTACTTTCATCCATCGGGTTGAAGTTGTCAAACGGTTGGATGAAAACGCGGAGACGCGGCTACCCTGACCCGGTGACGACGGAGCGAGAGCAAGGGCGCGAGCGAGAGAGAGCCCAGAACCGGACCCGGCGCGCGCCCGCGCCCGGCGAGCGCAGGCAGGACGCCGAGCGCTCGCGGCGGCTGCTGCTGGACGCGGCGAAGGAGGAGTTCGCCGCGAAGGGATTCGCCGGGGCCCGGGTCCAGGACATCGCCGACCGCGCGGGCCTCAACAAGCAGCTCATCTCGTACCACTTCGGCGGCAAGGAAGGCCTCTGGAACGCGCTCACGCAGCAGTGGCTGGAGCACGAGAAGGCGCTCGACGAGCCTGAGGTGCCCCTCGACGAGGTGGTGGAGCGCTATCTGCGCGCCCAGTTCGCCGACCCGCGCGGCCCCCGCCTCAGCGCCTGGGCCGGACTCACCGGCACGGCGCCCACCGGCCCGGACGAGGACCTGACCGGCATGGAGGCGCGCCAGGCGGCCGGGGAGATCGGTGCCGACCTCGACCCGGCCGCCGTCCTGCTGATGCTCACCGGCGCGACCGCGGTGCCGCTCGTGATGCCGCAGGTCGCCCGCGCCATCTGCGGGCTCGACCCGGACTCCCCCGAGTTCCAGGACCGTTACGCCGAGCAGCTACGCCGCATCGTGCGCCGCCTCGCATGACGCCGACGTCGGCGCTGGCCCTGGCGCTGACCCTGGTCCTGGTCCTGGCGCGGGCGCGGGCGCGTCCGCCGCGACCCGGCGCGCCAGCCCGTACGACCCGGCGAGCAGCACCGTCGCCACCGCCGGGACCCAGGCGGCCTCGCCGCCCCCGATCTTGAGGATCAGTCCGCCGAGCGCGCTGCCCACGCCCGTGCCGAGGTACATGGCGGAGATGTTCAGCGCCATCGCCGTCGTGGCCGCCTGTGGCGCGATGCCCATCAGGACGCCCTGCGCGGGCGGGTTGAAGGCCCAGGCCACCACCGACCACGCCCCGACCACCAGCACGAGCCCCGCCAGGACCCACACGCCCCCGCCGCCAGGCCCGGCCAGCCCCACCCCCGCGGCCGCCGCCATCGCGAGCACGTGCCCGCCGACGGAACGGCGCAGCGTACGGTGCGGCCCCCAGACGTCCACCGCGCGCCCGCCCAGCAGCGCTCCCGCGACGCCCGTGACGCCGACGAGGAAGAGCGCCCCGACGACGAGGGGCCGCGCCTCCTGAGCCGTCCGGTCCGCGACGTCCGCGACGTAGGGCGCGAGATAGCTGTAGAACATCAGGCCGCCGGTGGCGCCGACGAACGTCACGCCCAGCAGCCGTACGACCGGCAGGCTGCGCAGCGGCGCCAGCCGTTCCCGCAGGGGTGCCGCCGCGCCGCCCGGCAGGTCGGGCGCGGTCGCCCGGACGGCGACCGCGGCGACCGCGCCGACCGCCGTGATCAGCCAGAACGTGCTGCGCCAGCCGTACGCCCCCGCCAGCCAGGCGCCCAGCGGCACCCCGGTGAAGAGCGCGACGGTGATCCCCGCGACCACCACCGACAGATACCGCCCCTGCCTGCCCTCCGGCGCGCCCTCGGCGGCCACCGCGAACGCCGCCGAGGTCACCACCGCCGCGCCCACCGCCGACAGCACCCGCGCCGTGAGCAGCACCGCGTAGCCCGGCGCGAGCGCGGCCAGCGCGTTGGCGAGGGTGAAGACCACCAGTCCGGCGACCATCACCGCACGGCGCGGCAGCCGGTCGGTGATCAGCGAGAGCAGCGGGGCGCCCAGCGCGTAGACGACGGCGAACGCGGTCACGAGCTGGCCCGCGGCGGCGACCGGGACCCCCAGGTCGCGGCCGACCTCCGGCAGTACGCCCGCGATCACGAACTCGTCCGTCCCCGCGGCGAGCAGGACCACGAACAGCACGAACAGCCACCCCGGCAGCCCTCTCACGAGGCGCCCTCCCCCGCCTCGTGGGCCCGTTCCGCGAGCGCGCGCAGGTGCGCCAGACGGCCCGCGATCTCGCCCCGGTACTGCTCCAGTTCGGCGGCGCGCTCGTCCAGGACGGCCAGCCGCTTCTCGTACATCCCGATGGCGTGCGCGACGTCCTCGCAGGCCAGGAAGTCCGCGTGCTCCTGCTGCAGGCACGGGGCCACGTCCTGGATGTCCTCCAGGGTGAGCCCGGCTGCGAGGAGGTCGCGCACGTTGCGGACGCGGTCGACCGCGTCCTCGTCGTACTCGCGCCAGCCCTTCGGGGACCGGCGCGGGTGCAGCAGCCCGTGCTGCTCGTAATGGCGAAGGGACCGGCGGCTCGCTCCTGTGCGCTCCGCGAGCTCACCGATCTGCACAGCGACTCCGTTCATGGCCGTGACCGTAGGTACTGACACCCGTGTCAAGGTCAACCCCGGCGGGCGGCGGGGTCTTCCGGGTCTTACGTCGTAGGACCGGCCTAGGCCGAAGGGCCGAGCCGGAGGGTGAAATTCCACGCGGTGGGCGGGAGTTGAGCACAGTGAACGCGACAGCACCGAGCGTCACCAAGGAGGAGTCCACCATGGCCATCGACCTCAACCACACCATCGTGCACGTCAGGGACAAGAAGGCGTCGGCGGAGTTCCTGGCCGGGCTGCTCGGCCTCAAGGTGGAGCCCGAGTTCGGCCCGTTCCAGCCCGTGCTCACCAGCAACGAGGTCGGCCTCGACTTCATGGACGTGGAGGGCGAGATCGTCCCGCAGCACTACGCGTTCCTGGTCTCCGAGGACGAGTTCGACCAGATCTTCGGCCGCATCAAGGACGCGGGGCTCACGTACTACGCGGACCCGTCCCGCTCACGCCCCGGCGAGATCAACCACAACGACGGCGGCCGGGGCGTCTACTGGCTCGACCCCGACAACCACGTCCTGGAGATCATCACGAGGCCGTACGGGAGTGGTGGCCGCCAGGGCTAGCCGCTATCCGCTAGCCGCCACCGTTGCCCGCCGTGTCCTGATCCTTCTGCTCATCCTCCCCGTCAGGGCACGGCGTCCCGCGCGGCAGCTTGTACGGCGCCGCGATGCGGTACGTGCCGGGGCGCGGGGCCTCCAGCATCGTCCAGGTGTCCAGCACCGGGTCGTCCTTGCCCTCGGGCGGCCGTCCGCCGAAGGTCGGCTCGGCCTTGCGCAGGCACCCGTGCTCGTTCGCCGAGGGCCACTCCGGCGGCTGGATCCGCTCGCCGTCCTTGTCGACCAGGCCGAGCCACGGCGAGTACGGGACGCGGACGAGGACCGGCCCCTTCTCCCGTACGCGCACGGTCACGCCCTCCGCGTCGGCCCGCTTGACCGTGGCGGGCGGCGCGGCGAGCGGCGTCGGGTCGGAGACCTTGTAGAGCCGCCAGTTGGCGTCCGACCAGATCTCCTTCAGGAACGGCAGGCCCTTCTTGACGAGCCGCGCCTCCTCGATGCCGCCCGAGATGTCCGGGTCGTCCGAGGGCAGCACCACGTAGTGCACGGCCCAGCGGCGCAGCCACTCGTGGTACTCGTCGGCGCTGAGGTCCTTCTCGTAGAAGAGCGGGTTCCGGTCGAGGTCGGCCTGCCGGTTCCAGCCGCGCGCGAGGTTGACGTACGGCGCGAGGGCGGACGCCTCGCGGTGGCTGTTGACCGGTACGACCTCGACCCGGGCCTTGGCGGCGTCGCGCTGCTTGAGCTGGTGCACGAGCGGCGCCAGCTCGCGGGCCCAGGAGGCGTCCGGGGTCGTGTGCACGACGTCCCAGGTCGGCTTGGCGATCTGCCAGCCCGCCGTGACGATCAGCGCGGTCACCATCGCCACGCCCTTCCACGACAGCCACGCGCGCCGCCCCGGCCCCATCACGACGGGGATGGCGGCCAGCAGGGCCACGGTCGCGAAGAGCAGCCCGAGCCGCTCGACGTTCGAGCCGACCTGCGAGGGGATCAGCCAGGTCAGCACGATCCCCACGGCGTAGATCGCGCCGCCGAGCCGCACCGCCATCCACCGCTTCGGCATCAGCAGCACGGTGACCACCGCGCCCAGCACGGGGAAGATCAGCGAGACGAAGGGCATCGGCATGTTGCCCTGGAAGGGGAAGAGCAGCGCCGAGACGGCCACCACGGCGGGCATCGGCACGGCGAGCGCGAAGGCGGCGGCCCGGCGGCGCTGCAGCAGCAGCGCGGCGGCCACGACCTCCAGGAAGAGCCCGGCGACGGGACTCGCGGCCGTCGCGAGCGCGCCGCACAGTATGGCGACGGCGGCCCGTACGTACCGCTGCGACTTGCTCCCGGGACGGAGCCAGCTCTCCGGCCAGGCCCAGACGGCGACCACGGCGGC
This sequence comes from Streptomyces sp. NPDC048172, assembly GCF_043202595.1. Lineage (NCBI taxonomy): Bacteria > Bacillati > Actinomycetota > Actinomycetes > Kitasatosporales > Streptomycetaceae > Streptomyces > Streptomyces sp. NPDC048172. Next base: position 104,425 of record NZ_JBIDAT010000011.1, on the reverse strand, counting down.
GAGCCCGAAGAAGACCCCGAGCGCGAAGGTCACGCGCCCCGAGGCGGCGTTGCACGCGAAGGCGAACGCGCCCCACAGCGCGGGCGGCATCGGCCTCTTGACGCTGGGGATGCGCGTGAGCAGCCAGGCCAGCAGCCCGGCCGAGAGCACACCGGAGACGATCAGCGTCGCGCGGACGCCGATCACCGCCATCAGATACGGCGAGATGACGCTGTACGAGACGGGGTGCAGGCCCCCGTACCAGGCCAGGTTGTACGCCGAGCCCGGGTGGCGGCCCGCGAACTCCGCCCACGCGTCCTGCGCGGCGAGGTCGCCGCCGCTGCTGGCGAAGAACCAGAACCAGACGAAGTGCAGCACGGTCGCGCAGGCCATGGCGGCCAGCGCGACGTTCAGCGCGGGCGGCAGCCGCCGGAAGGGGCCCCAGGGGCCGCGCCGGGAACCGCGTGCGGGTAGGCGAGTGGACAGCCCGGCGTCTCCTGCTGGGCTGTCTGTCTCACCGGCGGCTTCGTCCTCGTCGTCCTCGGACGTCCAGGGCCGCTGCACAGTGGTCACTGCGCTTCTTCTCCCCGTGCGGCTGCTACGAACTGCCGACGTTACCGGACACCCGCGGGAACACGGCCCGCGGGTGTCCGACGGATCACAGGATCCGGCCCAGGATCACAGGATCCTGGTCAGCTTCGAACCGAAGCCCGGCTCGGTCATCGGCTCCTGGAGCGCCACCGGAACCTTGACCTGTCCCGGCCCCGCGCCCACGGTCAGCGTGCCGACCTTGTCGCCCTTCTCGCCGGTGTGCGGGATGGACTTGTCGCCCTCGGTGAGCCCGAGCTTGACCTTCAGCCCGGACCAGCCCACTGCCGTCACGTCCTTGGTCGCCACGACCGGCGTCTCGCCGCCGAGCTGGTCGTCGACGTGCCCGACGACGTCGCCCTTCTTGACGACCTTCCGGGCCTGGAGCGCGTCCTGCCCGGCGTCTATCAGCTTCTTGCTCTCGCCGAGCACCGTGTCCAGGATCGACGGCTTGTACTGCCCGAGCACCGCGCCCACGATCAGCTGCTTGGTGCCGCCGATCTCCTTCTCGGCAGCGAACAGCAGGTTGCCGCCCGCCTTGGTGGTGGTGCCGGTCTTGATCCCGACGACGCCGTCGAGGGGGACCAGCTTGTTCCAGTTCGGCTGGGTCTTGCCGTTCAGGTCCTTGTACTGCGGCTGCTTCACGATCTCCCGGAAGAGCGGGATCTCCATGACCTTCTTGCCGAGCTTGACCTGGTCGGCGGCGGTGCTGCGGGTCTCGGCCTTCAGACCGCTGGGGTCGGTGTAGGTCGAGTTGGTCATGCCGAGTTCCTTGGCGGCGTCGTTCATCTTCTTGACGAACGCCTTCTCGGAACCCGCGTCCCAGCGGGCCAGCAACCGCGCCACGTTGTTCGCGGACGCGATCATGATGGCGTTGATCGCTTCCTTCTCGGTGAGCGTCTGGCCCTTCTTGACGTCGACCGTCGACTCGTTCTGCGCGCTGAGCCCCGCGTCGTCCTCGGCCTTCTGGTCGACCGGGATCTTCGCCCCGGTCGTGCCCTTCTTCACCGGGTGGTCACGCAGGATCACGTAGGCCGTCATGACCTTCGCGACGCTCGCGATCGGTACGGGCTTCTCCTTGCCGTACGAGCCGAGCGAGCCCAGCCCGTCGACGTCGACCACGGCCTGCCCCTCGGACGGCCACGGCATGGAGGGCTTGCCGCCCGCGAAGCCGTACGTCTTGGAGGCGGTCATCTCCAGCTCGGCGGCGGGCAGCGGGCGTACCGCCTGGGCGACGACGAAGAGCACCAGGAGCAGCAGCGCCAGCGGCGTCCAGATCTTGACCCGGCGCGTGAGCGTCCGGATCGCCGTCTCGGGCGGCGGCGGGGTGTTGGTGAGCTGCGCGAGCAGGTCGAGCGGCTGCGGCTGCCCCCCTGCGGCGGGCTGGCCGCCGTCCGGCAGCGGCTGCTGCCGGGTCCGCTCGACCTCGTCCGGCTGAGCCTGTGGCTGAGGCTGCGCCTGCGACTCCGGCTGAGCGGCGGGCTTGCCCGGAGGCTGCGGCGGCCGGGGCGGCTGCGGCGGCTGCGCGGGCGCCTTCTTGGGCTCGGCCTTCGGATCGGCCTTGGACTGGGCCTTGGACTCGGCCTTGGCGCCCTGCTTGGGCTCCAGCTTCGGCTGCGCGGGCTTGCGCGGAGCGTCGGTGGACTTCAGCGGAACGAACTGGCTGGTCCTCTCGGACTCCGACTCCTCCTCGCGCCGGTACGGGGCACGGGGATCGGCCTTGGGCCTGTCCGTGGAGGGGAGCTTGAGGACGGTGGTGTTCTCGTTGACCGACGGCTTCTCGTCGGACTTCTCCCCGTCCGCCCCCTTCTTCCGCTCTTCCCTGTCCTCCTTCGGATCCTTCTCTTCCTGCGGCTTCGTCCGGAAGGTCGCGGTGGGCTGGTCGACGGCCTTGTTCTCGCGCGCCGCCTTCTCCCCCTCGGCCGGCTTCTTCCCGGCCTTCTCCTCCGGGTCCGAGGTCTTGGCCGCGGTCTTCGGCGCACCGAAGAACGCGGTGGTCAGACGCTCGGCACGCTCGGCGGCGTCCTCGACCTCGTCCTTCGGGCGCAGGACCCCGAACATGGCCGTGGGCGGATCGCCGTCGTCGCTCTTGTCCGGCTTGCCACTCTTCGGCTCCCGCACGGGAAGATCGCCGGACGAAGGGCCGGAATCCGCCCCCTCCGCCCCCCGCGCATCGGCCTGACCGCTTCTTACGCCTTCACCGGCATTGCCACGCTTGACACCTGTGGCGCCATTGCCGCTCGTAGCACGCTCGTCACCCTTGCCCTGCTTGGCGCTCGCGGCACCTTCGTCAGCCTTGGCGGACTTGGCGGACTTGGCGGACTTGGCGCCGGTGGCACCTTCGTCACCAATGCCTCGCTTGGCACCCGCAGCACCCTGGTCGCCCTTGCCACGCTTGGCGCCTGTGGCGCCTTCGTCGGCCTTGGCGCGCTTGGTGCTCGCAGAACCACCGCCGGTCTTGGCGCCGCCGGCATCCTTCGCGCCTTCGCCGCCCTGTTCGCCGCCGGGGCCCTCATCGGCCTTGGCACGCCCGGCGCTCACGGCACCTTCGTCGGCCTTGGCGCCATTGGCACCCTTCGCACCCTTGGCACCTTCGCCGCCCTTGGCGCCCCGCGAGCCGTCGGCACCCTCGTCAGCCTTGGCGCCGTCGGCACCCTCGCCGACCTGGCCATCCGACGCACCCTCGGCGCCGTTGGCGCTCGTTGCACCCTTGGCACCCTCGGCTCCGCCGCGCCCCTCGGCCGCCTTGCCCCCCTTGCCGGACTTGCCAGACTTGTCCGTCTCACCGGAATTCACGGAATCACCGGAATTATCACCCTCGCCGGAATCATCGAGCCGGTCGCTCTTGCCGCTGCCGCCTTCGCGGGCGACCCAGGCGGCCACGGCGGACTTGAGCCGCTCGTCGCCCTCATCGCCCCCGTCGCCGCTGGCGCCGCCCTCGCGGCCGTCCTCCGCTTCCGGGTCGGATTTCCCGGGGTCGGCGCTCCCGTCGCCCTCAGTGGGCGTCGAGGCGTCCTCCGGGGCATCCTCGGGGGTTACGTCCGCCCCCGCCGCGCGCTCCTGCGCGCCCCCCTCGGCCGTCTCCTCGGCAGTTTCCCCGGCCGTCTCCTCGACGGCCTTCGCCGGGGCCCCCGCGTCACGTTCGTTTTCGGCCGTGTTCTCGGGGCGCGCAACCCCGTCACCGCTCTCCGTCGTCTCCCCCGACGACCTCTCCCGCTCCACCTTGTCGGGGGACTCGCCCGCCACCGATGCCTCCTGCTGATGCTCGCCCGTCGCCATACCAGTTAACAGTGTCCTGTGCACCGCGGCCGCCACCCGGTGTGGCGACGCTCCTCAGAGTCGACCTCTGGCCTCCCCTACCGGCAGACGAGAACGACATACCTACTGGTTCCCGCCCATAACACCCGCGCACTCTCGACAGACCATTGTGAGAGGGGTCACCCTGTCATTCATCCACGCGGGGAGGCATGGATGGGCAGGAGCCGCAGAACAATTCCGGAGGAGCTTCTGTTGCTCGCCTTGGACCCGGCCACGGGCACCACGGCGCAGCCTCAGTCGCTCGACCTCGGCCTGGCCGGGGCCCAGCTAGTGGAGCTGGCTCTGGCAGGACGGATAGCCCCTGATGGGGATCGTATCGCCGTGGTGCTGCCACGGCCGACCGGAGATCCGACGCTGGACTCCGCACTGGAACTGCTGCGCAGGCGCGGCAGTCCCGTGCGCGCTGTCCACTGGATCGGCGGGCCCCGGCTGGGGCTTCGCCAAACCTATCTCACGCATCTGGAGCGCTGCGGCATGGTGCATGCCGTTTCCGGCCAGATGTGCGGGGTGTTGCCGACGACTCGCTACCAGGCGACGGAGACGGCCATCAGCCGGGAGATCAGGACCCGGCTGGATTCCGCGATCCGCACCGGCGTACCGCCGGACCCGCGGACGGCGGCGCTCGCAGCGCTGGCGCACGCGGTCGGCCTCGGCAAGCACCTCTATCCCGGGAACGAGGGGCGGTCGTGCCGCTCCAGGCTCCGGGATCTGATCAGGCACGACCCGATGGGCGGCCTCGTCGCGCACGCCGTGATGGACGTGCAGAACGGTGTCGCGGCGCAGCCGCGGCGGGCACCGGGCGGCGGAGCGGCAGGACGTCCCGCACCGGCACGTGCGACGGCGCCACCCGCGCCGGCTCGTCACGTTCCGGAACAGGCACGGCACGCGACGGCGGGCGGCATGGCCCGCGCCGGAGTGCGCTGAGCCCGGCGGGCTGTCACACCCCCGGCAAGACAGCACCGCGGGGTACGGAACCGTACGTACCGACAGCACGAGCGTGACGTACAGACAGCACGAGTACGGAGCGCACTCGACGCACCACCAGCACCAGCATCAGCACCACCAGCACGCGATTCCCTTGTCCGCAAGACCATTCCGGGAGCCGCTGAGACGTGCGGGGTGGCGGTCCGGCCGCCGAGGACGACGGCCGGATTGCCACCCCGCGCGTGCGCTTTCTGAGCCGACTGCTGTACTCGGGCCCGCACTCTCTGTTGCCATTTGCCAGCGGTGGTGCACATGTTGGTGGCAACCTGCTGGAAGTAGTCGTACTTACGCGGAGGTGCGGTCCCGTGGCGTCGAACGTCAATCCCACAGTCCGGCGACGCCGACTGGGCCAGGAGTTGCGCCGCCTGCGTGAGCAGAGGGGCATGACGGCCGAGGAGGTCGCGGACCGGCTGCTGGTGTCCCAGTCGAAGATCAGCAGGCTGGAGAACGGACGGCGCAGCATCAGCCAGCGCGACGTACGCGACCTGTGCGGGGTGTACGAGGTCGAGGACCGCCGGATAGTCGACTCCCTGATGCAAATGGCGAAGGAGTCGCGCCAGCAGGGGTGGTGGCACGCGTTCGGCGACATCCCGTACAGCGTCTACATCGGCCTGGAGACGGACGCCGCCTCGCTCCGCGTCTACGAACCCCAGGTGGTCCCGGGCCTGTTGCAGACACCGGCGTACGCGGAGGCCGTCGTCGCGGGGGCGCTCCCCGAGGCGAGCGGCGCGGACATCGAGCGGCGTGTGCAGGTGCGTATGCGGCGCCAGGAGCGGATCCAGGAGGGGCGGCATCCGCTGCGGCTGTGGGCCGTGCTCGACGAGTCGGTGCTGCGGCGCGAGGTCGGCGGCAAGGCGACCATGGCCGAGCAGCTCGAACACCTCAACACGGTCTCGCGGCTGCCGCACATCACGCTCCAGGTGATGCCGTTCTCGATGGGCGCGCACCCGGGGGTGAACGGGCAGTACGCGATCCTGGAGTTCCCGGACGCGTCGGACTCGACCGTCATCTACCTGGAGGGCGTGACGAGCGACCTCTACCTGGAGAAGGCGAACGACGTGCAGAGCTACAGCGTGATGTACGAGCATCTGCGGGCCCAGGCGCTGAATCCGGACCAGACCCGGGAGTACATCGAGAAAGTGGCGAAGGAATACGCCAGAGGCTGAGGCCTCCCGCACACCCTCTCCTTCACACACCTGCTCCTGGGCCGGGCCCGGAGGTTACACCCCGTCAGAGTCCGGTGTGAAGAGCTGCCTGGAATATGCCATCCGGTCGAGTGAACGACCGCTTCGTGGCCCGAAATTGCCGCGTAATGTCACCCACACGTCACGAACAACCGGAACACCGGAGCAGACATGTCTATTCAGCAGGGAACGACCCACAAGTGGACCAAGTCGAGCTACTCCGCGGGGAACGGCGCCTGCGTGGAGGTGAGGTCCCCCGAGACGCGCGTGGTCGCCGTGCGCGACTCCAAGGACACCGGCCTTCCGGCGCTGAGCTTCGGCCCGGACGCGTGGAGCGGCTTCGTCGCACGCGTCAGCCGCGGCTGAGTCGCGGCTGAGTCGCGGTTGAGCGGCGCCTGAGCGCGTCGTTCGACGTCACGCAGGAAGTCACACAGGGAGTCACACAGAAGAGCCCTCTCGACTGGTCGCCGTCCCGGCCGAGGGGGCTCGGCCCTTCCCGCGCAAGCCTCCCCGCTCAGCGCAGCTCGTCCACGTACATGTCCGTGCCCGGGATCGTCGGGACGAACGGGGCCATCAGTTCCACCCGCCCCAGCCCCGACCCCGCGACGTCGCCGCCCAGGCCCGCGAAGCTCTCCTCCCAGCACTCGCGCGGATCCGCCTCCAGGAACCAGAGCAGCGTCAGCCGGGTGTCGACGCCCTCGACCTGCTTCACGTACGTCATCCGGTCCCCCGGCAGCGGGGTCGGCCGGAACACCGTCACCATCGCCGACGCCGAGCCCTTCAGCCGGGCGGGCAGGTGCTCGTCGCGCAGCCACTCCAGCAGCTCGGCGCGCTGCCCCGCGTCCGCGCTGTCGATCACCTCGACGACCAGCCCCTGGTAGGGGTGGTCCAGGGCGTGGAAGTCCCTCGGGCCCTTGTCGGCGTCGCGGTAGAGCGTCGCCTCGTGGTTCTGGAAGCTCGTGAAGACGTGGGTGCGGTCCTGGTGGACGCGGTCGTCGCGGTTGAGGCGCTTGTTGATGGCGACGGTCCACTTCATGTGCTCGTCGTAGCGGCCCTCCGTGATCCAGTACGTCGAGATGTAGCACCCGGCGGTGACCGGCCGGGCGACCGCCGAGTCGGCCGGGTAGCGCAGGAGCTGGAGGTCGCGGGTGGCCACCCAGCGGCGTCCGGCGTAGATCCAGGGCATCGCCATGGCGCCCGCGATGTAGTGGTCGTCCTCGTACCAGCGGTTGTAGGCGCGTTCGTGGCCCGGGTGGGGCTCGACCATGGTGATGAGCGCGTGTCCCGGGCGTACGCCGTAGGGCCCGACGGCGGCGAGTTCGGCGTACGTCTCGCTCCGAGTCTCCTCAGACATTCCCTCTCCTCCCGTCTCCCCCTACGGTGTATCTGACTTGCCGTCAGATAGCGAGAGGCGGGACGCCATGCTGCTGCGTGACAGGACCGTGGTGGTGTCCGGGGTCGGGGCGGGCCTCGGGCACCGGGTCGCCGCCGCCTGTGTGCGCGAGGGCGCGCGGGCCGTGCTCGGGGCGCGGACGGCGGCGAACCTCGCGCGGTGCGCCGCCGAGATCGACCCGGGCGGCGACCGTACCGCCCACCTCGCCGTGGACATCGCCGACGAGAAGCAGTGCGAGGCGCTCGCCGCGCTGGCCGTCGAGCGGTTCGGCGGCATCGACGCGGTGGTCCATGTCGCCGCCCTCGACACGGTGATGGGCGGCCTGGAGGACGCGGACTTCGAGGAGTGGAGCCGGGTGCTCGACGTCAATCTCCTCGGCACCCTGCGGATGACCCGCGCGTGCCTGCCCGCGCTGAAGGAAGCGGAGAGCGGCTCGGTCGTCATGATCGGCACGCAGTCGTCGGTGGCCGCGCCGACGCAGGTACGGCAGGCCGCGTACGCGGCCTCCAAGGGCGGCCTGGTCTCGGCGATGTACTCCCTCGCCCGCGAGCTGGGCCCGTACGGCATCCGCGTCAACACCGTTCAGCCCGGCTGGATGTGGGGCCCGCCGGTGCAGGGCTTCGTCGCCGCCAGTGACGACGGCGAAGCCCTGCTGGCGCGGCTGAACGGCCGTATGGCCCTCCCGGAGATGGCGACGGACGGCGACGTCGCGGAGACCGCCGCCTTCTTCGCCTCGCGGCGGGCGAAGGGGGTCACGGGCCAGTGCCTGCTGGTGAATGCCGGCGAGGTCATGCGCTAGGCCGTGCCTGCGGTTGCCCTCGTCTCTGGGCTGGGCAGGGGCTGCCCCGTGCGGTGCGTTGCAGTCTGCGGCTGTGGTCGTGGCTTGCTCGCGCAGTTCCCCGCGCCCCTGAGGCCTCAGGGGCGCGGGGAACTGCGCGAGCAAGCACCCACAACCCGCAGCCTGCGACACACAGGCAGAGGCAGCCCCTGCGCAGCAGGCTCGCTACGCCGGGTGCGCTGACACCCACGCCCGTTCGAACAGCTCCGGCACCGGGCACGACGGCACCGCCGCCATGTGCGCCGTCGAGCGGTGCTCGGCGGTCAGGGGGAGCAGGGCGCGCTTGGCCGACTCGAACGGGAGGCGCGGCGCCTTGGTCTCCTGCCAGTGGCCGCGCAGGAACAGCGTGCGGCCCGCGCGCGGGCGGGAGGTGCGGATGACGAGGCCCGTGCCGTCGAGCGCGGCGCAGGCCGCCTTGAAGCGGGCGGGCTTCCAGCCCGTCCACTCCTTCACGTTCCGGTCCGTGGGGTCGGGGAGCGCGAGCAGCATCAGGTAGAGCGCCGCCGCGTCCTCGTCCAGGCCGTGGCGCTCCGCGCACTCCGTCACCAGGTGCGGGACCGAGCGCGCGGGGTGCTGCTCCCAGCCCTGGGCCGCCGCGGCACTCTCGGCGGCCAAGTGCGTGCCCAGCGCCGCGAATCCGTCGTCCAGGAGCAGCCGCAGGTCCGCGAGCGCGGGCAGTCCGGCGGGCGTCGGCAGCCACTGGGACGGCAGGGCGGAGTCGAGGTAGGTGTCGAGAGAGTCCAGGAGCGGGTCGTCGGCGCCTTTCAACAGGGCCGGGTCGACGCGCAGATGGCGTATCTCGTACGTCTCGTCCTCGGTCACCGTGACCGCCTCGTGGGCCAGGAGCGCGTCGAGGGCGGGCGGGGCGCCCATCAGATAGTTGCGCTGGAGGGAGAAGAGGTGCAGCGGACCGGGACCGGACGCCAGCTCCTCGCGGAGCCGGGCCATCGCGGCGCCGAGGGCGGGGCGCAGCGGGTCGCCCGCCGGGGTGCGGTAGGCGAGCCAGGCCGCGGCGCGGGGCAGCGCGAGCAGCTCCGACTCGCCCGCGAGGCCCGAGGGGTCGGGGTCCAGGCAGGCGGCACCCGAGGCGACGCGGCCCAGCAGTGCGGGCAGGCGCAGCACGGGCCAGCCGTCCTCGCCGTACGTGTCGAGCGAGTCCCGCTCCCGCCGGAGCGGATTCTCCCCCTCCGGCGCCTTCGTCTCCTTGGTGGCGAGGGGCACCAGCGCCTGCGGCACGGGAGACGGGACGCCGATCTCCTCCCGCCACCAGGCCACCGCGCGTGCGACGTCGGGCCCGGAGGTCCACAGCGTCTCCGGGTCGTCCGGCAGCAGCCGCTCGCCGAGTGCGGCGGCGCGGTCGGGGGCGAGGGATTCACGGAGGGTGTCGTGCGCCCACTCCCCGTCCTTCTCGCGGATGCCCCACTTGCTCAGGTCGGCCCCGCGGTGGCCGGAGTTGAGTCCCATCGGCGCGTCCTGGTGCGGTGCCGCGGCGGCCCGGCCCGCGAGGATGTGGGCCGCCTCGGCCGCCGAGAGGCCCGTGCCCTCCGCCAGCGCGAGCGCGTCCTCGGGGCGCGCGGGCGGCCTGCCGCGCTCCTCGTACAGCTCGGCGAAGCGCCGGAACCACGCACCGGGCCGCACGGGCTCCAGCACGTACGCGTCGAGGAGCGTCGCCCCGGCGGAGGCCAGCGGTCCGTCCTCGGGGAAGACGCCGTCCGGGGCGTACTCCAGCAGTGCGCGGCGCGTTCCGTGCCGCCAGCCCACGACGACGGCGGCGGACGTCGGGGTGCGGAACACGTTGCCGATGGAGGCCTGATCGTAGGTGGCCTTGGGCAGTCCCTCGGCCTCGGGGACCTCGCACCGGGTGACCCGCCAGCGCCCGTGGTCCCCGGTGACGAACGGGTAGGCGGCGTAGGCACGCAGGGCGTTGAACGACGGCGTGCGATCCGGGCCCTGGACCGCGGTGCGCAGGACGTGCATGGCGGCGTGCGCGTGGACCTCGCGGAAGGAGAGGTCGTTCCGCCCCGGCGTCTCGATCTTCGCCACCGGCGCGCTCAGATCGATGTCCCCAGCCGACTCCCCGGACCCGGCCAGCGCGCGCAGTTCCTCGCAGACCCGGACCACGGGATCCTTCGGCTTGGGGGGCACGGGCTTCGCGGCGTCCTCGGGGGTGAGGCGGTCGGCGAGGGAGGCGAGGCCCGCGCGGCAGTTGGCGGCCCTCACCAGCGCCAGGTACGCCGCCCCGGTGGCCTCCTCGTCCGGCGCCAGCTCCGGCAGCTCCTCGCCGAGGACGGCGCGATTGGCCCGCACGTGCTCGCGCTCGGTCACCCACTCGGGCTCCAGCTTGTCGATCGCGGCCGCCACGCGCTCCCGCGTGATGGCCGCGGGGAAGCCGGGCAGCTCCGCCAGCGCGTCCATCAGCGGCGGCAGGACGTCCGCGGCGGCGAAGTCCGCCGCCGCCTCCGCGTCCCTGAGCACCTGGGGCACGGCCACGCCTACGTGCACGAAGCGGCCGAGGAGCAGCGTCAGCTCCTGGAGCCCGGGTCCCGCGCGGAGCCGTTCCCGCTCACTGGCGCACCAGGCGCGCATCTCCTCGCGCCCGGCGGGGTTGGCGAACAGCTCCGGGATGGACCGCCAGCCCTTGCTCTCGTGCGGCTGGTACCAGGCGTTGTTGCCTCCCATGTCGTTGTACGTCATCTCCAGGGAGCCGCGCATCCGGGCACGCAGCTCGCGTCCGTACCGCTCGTCGGCGGCGAGGTGGGCCAGCTCGGGGCGGTGGGCCATCCTCACGTAGCTCAGCAACGCCGGGCCCAGGGCCTCGGGTGGATCGCAGACGGGCGCCCCGTGCTCCAGGAGGACGTCGATGAGGTCGAGCACGATCGCGTCCTTCTCGCGCTGGACCTTCGCCAGGAAATGGAACTCGACCGGCACCCCGTCGGCCTTGAGGCGCGGCGCGACCAGCTCCGCCACCTCGTACAGCTCGGCGGGCGGGCCGTTGTGCGGGTCGTGGTGGCGGGCGCAGGCCGCGAGCCAGCGCGCCGCCTCGCCGTCGGGCAGTCCCGGCTCCTCGCCGGTGAGCAGCGCGAGCGCGCCCGTACGGTCGAGGAGCTCGCGCCAGAGCTCGCCGGCCGTGCCCCAGCCGTGCGGGCGGAGCCGGAGCGCGGCGTGGGCGGCCTCCGGGCCGCGGGCGCGCAGCAGCTCCATGGCGCGGCCCTTGAAGCAGGCCTGCCACAGCTTGTCGTCGTCGAGCGACATGCCGTTCGCCGAGGCGATCGCGTGGAGGCAGTCGGCCAGCGTCTCCTCCGGGTCGAGCCGGGCGGCCTTCGCCATCTTCCGTACGTCGGCGGCGAGCTGGGGATACAGCTCCTGTGTCCCGGCCAGCCGGGCGAGGACGAGCGCGCGGAACCGGGCCACGTCCTCCGGCCCCGCGTCCCCCGGCTTCCCCGTGCCCATCAGCTCGCGCGCCCGCGCACGCAGGACGGTGGCGGAGAGGGCGCCCCCCTCGGCGTACGTGAGATAGCGCGCGTCGAGCCAGCGCTGGTCCACGTCGCGGGCCTGGAACTGTTCGAGCTTGCGCGCCCGGCCGAACCAGGCCGTCGCCATCGCCGGCTCCCCCTTCGCCAGCGCGAGGTCCGCCACCCCGTCGAGGAGGGTGATCTCCAGCGCGGGCGCGGTCTGGTCGAGGCCCGCGAGGACCCGGTCGATGTCCTTCTTGGCGGGGTACAGCCAGTCGTGGGTCTCCTTGCGCAGCTCGCTGATCTTCTCCAGAACGAGCGTCTCCATGCCCGGGTGCGCGGCGAGCGCCCGCTCGGGGAACGGCAGTTCGCCCGCGGCCGGGTCCGGGATGCCGGTCGCGAAGAGCCCGTCCGGCTCCCAGTCGTCGGCGCGCATCAGCGTGTCCCGGTACGGGACGAGGGCCTCGCCGAGCAGTTGCGTACGGACGAGGCCCAGCGGCCCGGTGTACGTACGGGCGAAGAGCGTGTCGTCCTGCTCCCCGTCCTCGGGGCGCTCGTCCGTGACCGGCACGCCCTCGTCCTCCAGCACGTCCCGCCAGACGGGATCGGCCTCGGCGAGGGCGCGGGGCGCCTGCTGTCCGGCCTCCGCCCACTGGCGGGCGAGGGCGCGGCACTTGTCGCGGTGGCCCTTCAGCACTCTGCGCGTCTCGTACAGCGTCCAGGTCTCCGGGATGGTGGTCCTCAGCTCCCGGGTCTCCTTCTTGAGCTGATGGCCCGATGTGCCGTAGAAGACGAGCTCCAGGTCGTCCGTCAACTCGACGCTGTAGCCGTCCCTCTCGATACGCGCGCGCATACGGCGCCGCCCTCCCCCGTGTGGATGATCAACCGTTCCGCACAGCGTAGAGGTGCCCGCTGACAACGGAACGGCGCCCTCCGTCAGGGCCCCCGGGGGCCCGTCAGGCCCGGGGGTAGCGGGAGAGCCAGGCCGGGGACGCCGCCCCCGGGCCGTGCAGCGCGGGGCCCTGGGTCATCTCCATGGCGAAGTCGTCGGCGAGTTCGAGGACCGTCGCGCGCCCCTCCAGCTCCGCGACCCAGCCGGGCGGCAGGGCCGTCTCGCCGTGGATGGTGCCGAGAAGATTGCCGCAGATCGAGCCCGTGGAGTCGCTGTCGCCGCCGTGGTTGACGGCGAGCAGCAGCCCGTGCCGTACGTCCTCGGCGACCAGCGCGCAGTAGACGCCGATGGCCAGCGACTCCTCCGCCGTCCAGCCCTCCCCGAGCGCCTCCACTCTTTCCGGTGACGGCATCCCCTGCCGGACCGCGCCCAGCGCCTGCTTGAGCGCCTCGGTCGTCTCCTCGTGCCCGGGCCGCGCAGCGAGCTGCGCGAGGGCGCGCTGCACGGCGCCGTCCAGGGCCTCGCCGCGCGCGAGGGAGTGGATGATCGACGCGAACGCGCCCGCCGCGAGGTATCCCGTGGGGTGGCCGTGCGTCTGCGCCGCGCACTCCACGGCGAGCTGGAAGACGAGCTGCGGCTCCCACCCCACCAGCAGTCCGAACGGCGCCGAACGCATCACCGTCCCGCACCCCTTCGACTGCGGGTTCTTCGGCTTGTCGAGCGTGCCCATACGGTCGTCCGCGAGCCCCGACAGACAGGCGTTGCCGGGCGCGCGGCGCGCGTACAGCCACTCCTCGCGCGCGAGCCAGCCGTCCTCGTCCCGCCGCTCGTCGGGCCCCCAGTCGCGCTGGGTCGCCGCCCAGCGGAGATACGCGGCGTGCAGGTCCGTGGGCGGGTGCCAGGCGCCGGTGTCCCGGCGCACGTGGGCCCTTATCAGGCCGTCGACCGTGAAGAGCGTCATCTGCGTGTCGTCGGTCACCGCCCCCCGGCGGCCGTACGCCGGAACGTAATCCGTGACGCCCTGTTCGCCCCACTTCAGTTGGATCTGCTCCAGCGAGTCGAACTCGATGCCCGCGCCGAGGGCGTCACCGACCGCCCCGCCCAGCAGGCAGCCCCGCACCCGGCTCCGGAAGTCCTGCTGCTCGGCCCGGCCCCAGATCGCGACCGCCGGGCCCGCACCGCTCCCGGCCCCGGCACCGCTCCCGGCACCAGCGCTCTCCGTCTCGGTCACGCCCCGCCCCTCCCTCGATACGCCCCCCTTGTCCGGGCGGCACTCTAACTGAGACGGGGTGTGCCGGACATGGGCCCATGTCCGGCACGTACGGGCCCTACTCCAGCACCGGCAGCAGTTCCGGAAGGTGGCCGTCCGAGTCGTGGGCCGCGCGCCGGCGTTCCTCCGGGACCGGGCCGTACGAGGTCGTGCGGGGGCGGGAGGGGCGGCCCGCCTCGTCCGCGATGGCGACAAGGTCGCGGACCGAGCGGTACGAGCCGTAGGACGAGCCCGCCATGCGGGAGATCGTCTCCTCCATGAGCGTGCCGCCGAGGTCGTTCGCGCCGGAGCGGAGCATCTCGGCGGCGCCCTCCGTGCCGAGTTTGACCCAGCTCGTCTGGATGTTGGGGATCCAGGGGTGGAGGAGGAGGCGGGCCATGGCCGTCACCGCGCGGTTGTCCCGCGTCGTGGGGCCGGGGCGGGCGATTCCGGCGAGGTAGACCGGGGCGTTCGTGTGGATGAAGGGGAGCGTGACGAACTCCGTGAAGCCGCCCGTCTCCCGCTGGATCTCCGCGAGCAGCCGCAGGTGGCCCAGCCAGTGGCGGGGCTGGTCCACGTGTCCGTACATCATCGTGGAGGACGAGCGCAGGCCCACCTCGTGCGCGGTCTTGATCACCTCGACCCAGGTCGCGGTCGGCAGCTTGCCCTTGGTGAGGATCCAGCGGACCTCGTCGTCGAGGATCTCCGCAGCCGTCCCCGGGATCGAGTCGAGGCCCGCCGCCTTCGCCTCCGTCAGCCACTCGCGGATGGACATGCCGGTGCGGGTCGTGCCGTTGACGACCTCCATGGGCGAGAAGGCGTGGACGTGCATCCCCGGCACGCGCTCCTTCACGGCGCGCGCGATGTCGAAGTACGCCGTGCCCGGCAGGTCCGGGTGGATGCCGCCCTGCATGCACACCTCGACGGCGCCGACGTCCCACGCCTGGGCCGCGCGGTCGGCGACCTGGTCGAGCGAGAGGGTGTACGCGTCGGCGTCCGTACGGCGCTGCGCGAAGGCGCAGAAACGGCAGCCGGTGTAGCAGACGTTGGTGAAGTTGATGTTGCGGGTGACGATGTACGTGACGTCGTCGCCGACCGCGTCCCGCCGCACGGCGTCCGCGACGCCGCACAGCGCGTCCAGCGCGGGGCCGTCCGCGTGGAGGAGGGCGAGGGCCTGCTCGTCGCTGAGCTTCGTGGGGTCGTCGGCGGCGACGGACAGGGCCTCTCGCACGTCCGCGTCGACGCGCTCGGGGGCCATGCCGGGCGCGGCCTGCGCGGCCAGCTCGCCCCAGTCCCCGTACACCTCGTCGAAGTCCTCGCGCCGGTCGCCCGTACGGCCCTCGGTGTCGATGGTGCGGTGCAGATCCGTACGCCCGACCGGGACGAACGCCTCCTCCGGCTCCTGCCAGGGGCGTCCCTCCACCGTCGCGTCCTCGCGCGCGAGCCCCGTCTCCGGGTCGGCGAGCGCGGCGACGTGCGGGCGGACGCGCGGGTCGAGCCAGGGCTCGCCGCGCCGTACGAACTCCGGGTAGACGGCGAGCCGCTCGCGCAGCGTGAAGCCCGCGTCCGCGGACTGTTCCGTCAGCTCCTCGATCTGGGGCCAGGGCCGCTCCGGGTTGACGTGGTCGATCGTCACCGGGGACACCCCGCCCCAGTCGTCGATCCCGGCGCCGATCAGCCGCCCGTACTCCCCCGCCACGAGGTTCGGCGGCGCCTGGAGGCAGGCGGAGGGGCCGAGGATGTGGCGGGCGACGGCGACGGTGGCCACCAGCTCGTCCAGCTCGGCGTCCGGCATCCCGCGCATCGCCGTGTCCGGCTTGGCGCGGAAGTTCTGCATGATCAGTTCTTGGATGCCGTGGTACGTGCGCGAGATCCGGCGCAGCGCGAACAGCGACTCGGCCCGCTCCTCGTACGTCTCGCCGATCCCGATCAGCAGCCCGCTGGTGAACGGTACGGACGAGCGCCCCGCGTCCTCCAGCACCCGCAGCCGCACCGCGGGCTCCTTGTCCGGCGAGCCGTGGTGCGGGCCGCCGGGCTCGCTCCACAGGCGCTCGGCGGTGGTCTCCAGCATCATCCCCATCGACGGCGCGACGGGCTTGAGCCGCTGGATGTCCGTCCAGGACATCGCCCCGGGGTTGAGGTGCGGCAGCAGCCCGGTCTCCTCCAGGATCCGGATCGAGATCGCCCGTACGTAGGCGACCGTGTCCTCGTACCCCTCGGCCTCCAGCCACTCCCGCGCCTCGGGCCAGCGCTCCTCGGGCTTGTCCCCGAGCGTGATCAGCGCCTCCTTGCACCCGAGGGCCGCGCCCTTCCTGGCGACGTCGAGAACCTCGTCCGGCGACATGAACATCCCGTGCCCGGCGCGGCGCAGCTTGCCGGGGACGGTGACGAAGGTGCAGTAGTGGCACTTGTCGCGACAGAGCCGGGTGAGCGGGATGAACACGCTCTTGGAGTACGTGATGACACCGGCGCGCCCGGCCGCCTCCAGTCCCGCGTCCCGCACGCGCGCGGCCGAGGCGGTGAGGTCGTCCAGGTCCCCGCCGCGCGCCTGCAGCAGCACGGCCGCCTCCCCGGCGTCGAGCGCGACCCCGTCCCGCGCCCTCTTGAGCGCACGACGCATGGCGTTGGCGGTCGGCCCGCTGGGCCCGCTGGGTCCGCTCGGTCCCTGTCCCTGCTCGTTCGAGGTCATCGTACGAGCGTAACGATCCCGCTCCGGGGGACGCCTACGCAGGTCAGGTCAGGTCGGCGGCGGCGTTCCGGTCACAGATAGCGGGCGTAGTCGTCCAGGGCGCGGAGGACCTCGCCCTCGTCGCCGTCCGGGAGCTGGAGGATGACCTCTTCCGCGCCCAGGTCGCGGTAGTGGGCGAGCTTGCCGGGGGTGGGGAGGACGAAGGCGGGGACCAGGGTGGGGGCGCCCTCGCGGCCCGCCTCTTTCCAGGCGGCGCGGAGGCGGGGGACGGATTCGGTGAGGCCCGAGCCGCCGACCGGCATCCAGCCGTCCGCGTAGGCGGCCACCGCTGCGAAGAGGCGGGGGCCCGCGCCGCCGCCGACGAGGACGCGGGGGCCTCCCGGGCGTACCGGCTTGGGGTGGGCGTGGCTCGGGCGTACGGACGCGAAGGAGCCGTCGTGGCCCGTCGGTTCCGGGGACCACAGGGCCCGCATCAGCGCCATGCGGTCCTGGACGAGCGCGCGGCGGGTGCGCCATTCGACGCCGTGGTCGGCGGCCTCCTCCCGGTTCCAGCCGAAGCCGAGGCCCAGCGTGAAGCGGCCCTCGGAGAGGAGGTCGAGGGTGGCGATCTCCTTGGCCAGGACGATGGGGTCGCGCTGCGCGACGAGGGAGACGCTGGTGCCGAGGGCGAGCCGCTCGGTGACCGTGGCGGCCGCGGCGAGCCCGACGAAGGGGTCGAGCGTGCGGTGGTACGCGCGCGGGAGCTCGCCGCCCATCGGGGGCGGGGACTCCCGGGAGGCGGGGATGTGGGTGTGCTCGGGGAGGTAGAGGCCGCCGAACCCGCGCTGCTCCAGTTCGCGCGCGAGACGGGCCGGACGGATGGACTCGTCGGTCATCAGGATCGTCGTGGAGATGCGCATCCGGCCACTGTGCCCCCGCCCGCCCGTGAACTCCATGTCTTCCACACTGTCTTCCGCAGGGCTTTCGCCCGTCACTCGGCGCACGTAGAACCACCGTCATGGACACAGGCATCGACAGACGTGACGTGCTCAAGTTCTCCGCGGTGGCGGGAGCCGTCACCGCGCTTACGCTTCCTGCCATGAGCTTCGCCCACGCGGAAGGGGCGGACGGACAGGACAGCCGGACCCTCCGGGGGCATCTGCCCACCGGGGCTCCCGACTTCGTCTACCTGCCCGTCGAGGTGCCCTCCGGGATCCGCGAGATCGCCGTCTCGTACCGCTACGACAAGCCGACCGTCCCCTCCGGCACGCCCGGCAACGCGCTCGACATCGGCGTCTTCGACGAGCGCGGGACCGGGCTCGGCGGGCGGGGGTTCCGGGGGTGGTCGGGCGGGTTCCGGGACTCGTTCGCGATCAGCGCGGAGAAGGCCACTCCCGGCTATCTGGCCGGTCCGGTACGGGAGGGGACGTGGCATGTCGTCCTCGGGCCCTACACGGTCGCGCCGCAGGGGATGGACTACGAGGTGACCGTCACGCTGCGGGAGGGGGATTCCGGGGAGACGCCGCGCCCCGTGTATCCGCCCGAGCGCGCCAAGGGACGCGGCCGGGCCTGGTACCGAGGTGACAGCCATTTGCACACGGTCCACTCGGACGGCGCCCGTACGCCGGAGGAGGTCGCGACGGCCGCGCGGAAGGCGGGGCTGGACTTCCTGACGACCACCGAGCACAACACGACCTCGGGGCACGGGGCCTGGGAGGGCCTGTGGGGCGATGACCTGCTCGTTCTCTGCGGCGAGGAGATCACCACGCGCAACGGGCACTGGCTGGCGCTCGGAACGGACCCCGGGACGTTCCTGGACTGGCGTTACCGGGCGCGCGACGACGCGTACCCGCGCTTCGCGCGCGCCGTGCACCGCGCCGGCGGACTCGTCGTGCCCGCGCACCCGAACTGCCCGTTCGTGGGATGCCAGTGGAAGTTCGGTTACGAGCACGCCGACGCCGTCGAGGTCTGGAACGGCCCCTGGACCGCCGACGACGAACTCGCCCTCGCCGCCTGGGACAACACCCTCGTCGCCCAGGACGACTGGCTGCCCGCGATGGGCAACAGCGACGCGCACCGCGAGCCGCAGGTCGTCGGCCTGCCGCAGACGGTCGTGCACGCCGACGGCCTCAACCGCCGCGACCTGCTGCGCGGCATCCGCGCGGGACGCTCGTACCTCGCCGAGTCCTCCGCCGTCTCCCTCGACCTCACCGCGACGGGCCCGCGCGGCGCCCACGCGACGATCGGCGGCACGCTCCGTACGGCGGAGAAGGACGAGGTCACCGTCGCGCTGACCGTGAAGGGCGCGCCCGAGGGCGCCACCCTCCACCTGGTCACCGACGAGGGCACGATGCGCACGGCGCCCGCCGCCTCGGGCCCCCTGACCTGGAGGACCACCGCGTCCCTCGCCACCTACGCGCGCGCCGAGGTCCGCCACCCCGCGAAGGAGGGCTCGGGCCTGCCGGGCGCGATGGCGGCCCTGAGCAACCCGGTCTGGCTGACCGCCTGAGCGAAAGGGCCGGGCAGGACGGAATGCAGTGTTCCGCGCCGCGCCACGGGGGATCCCTGCGGGACACGGGGATGGGGAGGGTGAGGGTGAGGGTGAGGCGACGATGAGCGACCGGTTCCCGTCGGACAACTCCGACCTGGAGGGGTCCGAGGAGCGCAGGATGGGCTACATCACGAGCCTGATCGAGCTGGCCGGGGAGGACGCACGCCATGTGACGCTGTACGTGACCGTCACCCTCTCCGCCGTCCTAGTCGTCGTGACGCAACTGCCCTTCGCGCGCCTGCTGGATCTGCCGCTCGGGCTGCGGATCACGCTCGTCCTGAGCACCGTGTGCGCCCTGCTCGGCGCGGGCGGGCTCTTCCGGTACGTCCAGGCCCTGCACCGCACGCGCATGCTGCTGGTCCGGTGCCTCGCCTCGGCGGACGCCCCACACGCACGGGCCATATGGGCGGGCGAGCAGGGGGTGTGGAAGCGGACGGGCGGCAACTACCTGTGGGGACTGCGTCTCACGCTTCTGGGCGGAGCCGGCATCGTCACCGTCGTGGCGTGCATGCTGCTCGCCGGGGACTGACGTGCCGCTCCGGGTACTCGGGCAGGACCGGGCGGCGGCCGTCAAGGGTTGAGGGAACCCGAGAGGCGGCGCAGGGCCGCCTCCGTCGGGGAGCCGGGGTCGGCCGTGTACGTGCACAGGGTCTGCGCCTCGTCCGTCGCCAGGCGGAACGTCTCGTAGCTGACCTCCAGATCGCCCGCCTCGGGGTGCCGGATCAGCTTGCGGCCCGACATCTTCTCGCGCACCTCCTGGTCCTCCCACAGGGCGCGGAACTCCGCGCTGCGGGAGACGAGCTCGCTGACCACGCCCTTGACGCGCGGGTGGCAGGGGTGCCGACCCGCCTCGGAGCGGAGCGCCGCGGCCGTCTCGGCGGCCACCGCGTCCCAGTCGGGGTGCAGGGCGCGGCTCTCGGGGTGGAGGAAGACCAGCAGCGCGGCGTTGCGCCGCTCCGGGGGCAGGTCGGCCATGTCGAAGGCGATCCGGGCGCCGAGCGCGTTCCAGGCGAGGTAGTCGAGGCCGGGTCCGACGACGAAGGCGGGCACGGCCTCGCCCATCGCTTCGAGCAGGCGGCGGATCTCCGGCCGTACGACGGGCAGCCCGTCCGGGCCCTCGGCGAAGGGCGGCGCCGCCATGTTGCGCAGATACGCGCGCTCGTCCTCGTCCAGCCGCAGCGCACGCGCCACCGCGTCGAGCACGGAGCCGGAGATCCCCTGGGCGCGGCCCTGTTCGATACGGATGTAGTAGTCGACGCTGATCCCGGCGAGCTGCGCGACCTCCTCGCGCCGCAGGCCCGGCACGCGCCGGGGGTTGGGGGCCGGGGGCAGCCCCACGGTCCCGGGGTCGAGCGCGGCGCGGCGGGACTTGAGGAACGCGGCGATCCCCATCGTCTCCTGGACGCGCGCACGCGAGCTGTCCTGCGCCGTCGTACGGCCGGTGGTCGTCATGCGTCCCAGTATCCGCCGGGTGGTACTGGCGGACCCAGGTTGAGCCTGATCTGGTCCGCCGCCGGGAACGGCCGCAGAGTTCCAGGTACGGCAACCCGACCAACACAGACACGACAGAAGGACCCGAAGGAACCCCCATGCGGCACACCACCCTCGGCGGCACCGGCATCTCCGTCAGCGACCACGGTCTCGGCGCGATGATGTTCGGCACCGGCAACAGCGACCAGGACGACTGCGTACGGATCATCCACCGCGCCCTCGACGCGGGGATCAACCTCGTGGACACGGCCGACGTCTACGAGCAGGGCGTCAGCGAGGAGATCGTCGGCAAGGCGCTGCGCGGCGCCCGCCGCGACGACGTCGTCCTCGCGACCAAGGGCCATATGCAGATGGGCGAGGACCCCACCCACCAGGGCAACTCCCGCCGCTGGCTGACCCGCGCGCTGGACGACAGTCTGCGCCGCCTCGGCACCGACCACGTCGACCTCTACCAGCTCCACCGGCCCGACCCGCACACGGACATCGATGAGACCCTGGCCACGCTCACCGACTTCGTACGGGCCGGGAAGATCCGCGCGTTCGGCACCTCGACGTTCCCCGCGGAGCAGCTCGTCGAGGCCCAGTGGGCGGCGGACCGGCGCGGCCATCTGCGTCCGCGCACCGAGCAGGCGCCGTACTCGATGCTGGCGCGGGGCGTGGAGCGGGCGGTGCTGCCGACGACGCGGAAGTACGGCGTGGGCGTGCTGGTCTGGGGGCCGCTGTCGGCGGGCTGGCTGTCGGGGCGGATCCGTTCGGCGGCGGACATCGACCTGTCCCAGGGCAGGACGGCCATCGAGGCCCACAAGTTCGACCCGGCCCTCCCGGGCAACGCGCGCAAGCTCGACGCCGTCCACGCGCTGGCCGAGCTCGCGAAAGAGGCAGGGCTTCCGCTGCCGCACCTGGCCACGGCGTTCGTCCGCGCGCACCCGGCGGTCTCCTCGGTGCTGATCGGCCCGCGCACCATGGAGCACCTGGAGTCCCTGCTGACGGGCGTGGACGTGACGCTCCCGGCCGACGTGCTGGACCGTATCGACGAGATCGTCCCGCCCGGCACCGACCTGAACAGCGACGACTTCTACTACACCCCGCCGTCCCTGGAGGACCCCGCGCTGCGCCGCCGGTGACGGGGGCAGGACAGCGGCGTGCGAGGCTGGCCGTGTGACCGAGGTGACGCAGGACGACGACGGCCCGCTCGGCATCTTCGAGGCGCACCGCGCGCGGCTGTTCGGCCTGGCCTACCGGCTGCTGGGCGAGGCGGCCGAGGCCGAGGACGTGCTCCAGGACGCGTATCTGCGCTGGTCGGCAGCGGCGGCGCAGGGGTCGGTGGAGGTGCCTGGCGCGTGGCTGACGAAGGCCGTCACCAATCTCTGTCTGACCCGCCTCACCTCGGCCCGCGCCCGCCGCGAGCAGTACGTCGGACCGTGGCTGCCCGAACCGGTGTTCACGGGAACGGGCGGACCGGGTACGGGTACAGGCACGGGCGGCACCGTTCCCGGGCCGCTGGAGACGGCCGAGCAGCGCGACTCGGTCTCGATGGGTGTCCTGGTCCTGCTGGAGCGGCTGACGCCCGCCGAGCGCGCCGCGTTCGTGCTGCGTGAGGCGTTCGGCCACCGGCACGCGGAGATCGCCGACGTCCTCGGCATCTCCGAGGCGCACTCCCGCCAGCTCCACCGGCGCGCCCGCGAGCACGTGCGCCGTCCCGGGCGCCGCTTCGAGGCCGACCCGGAGCGCCGCGCGGAGGTCGTCCGGCGCTTCATGGCCGCCGCGCTGGAGGGGGACGTCGAGGCGCTGGAGCGGACGCTCGCCGAGGACGTCACCGCCTGGTCGGACGGCGGCGGGAAGGTCACGGCGGCGCGGCATCCCGTCACCGGCCGGAGCCAGGTGGCGCGGCTGCTGGCGGGGATCGGGACGCATCCGCGCGGCGCGGGCGCGGACGTCACGCTCCGCGAGGTCAACGGGGAGCCCGCGATCGTCGTCCACCTGGACGGCGCGCTCTACCTGGTGATGTTCCCGGAGGTCGAGGACGGCCGCGTGACGGCCGTACGGTCCGTGCTCAACCCGGAGAAGCTGGCCCACGCCGCGCGGCACAGCATGTGACGCGGAACACTCCGCGGCCTGTCACGGAACGGCTCCACCATCCAGTCATCCCTTCGGCGTCACAGCGCCACAACGAAGGGAGCGCCGGAATGACAACGCGCATCGTCGTCCTGGGAGCGGGCTACGCGGGACTGTCCGCGGCCAACGGGATCGCCCGACAGGCACGGGGGACCACAGAAGTCACGCTCGTGAACGACCGGAACACGTTCACCGAACGCGTACGGATGCACCAGCTCGCCGCGGGCCAGACCGTACGGCAGCGCCCCGTCGCGGAGCTGCTCGGCGACGCGCCCGTACGGTTCGTCGTCGGCCGTGCCGTCTCGATCGACGCGGCGGCGCGGGAGGTCGCGCTCTCCGACGGCTCCCGGCTGCCGTACGACACGCTCGTGTACGCGCTGGGCAGCAGGGCAGAGGCGGATGCCGTGCCGGGCGCCGCCGCGTACGGGTACCCCGTCGCGGACGCGGAGGACGCGGCCCGGCTGCGCGCCCGTATCGCGGAGCACCGCGCAGAGGCAGCGGGCACGGTCGCGGTCGTCGGCGGCGGTCTCACCGGCATCGAGACGGCGACCGAACTGGCCGAGTCGCACCCGGGCCTGAAGGTCGTCCTGCTGACCGGCGGGACGCTCGGCGCGGCCCTCTCCGCGCGCGGGCGGCGGCACCTGCTGCGCGTCCTCGCCCGTCTCGGCGTCGGGATCCGCGAGGACGCCCGTGTCGCGGAGGTCAGGGAGGACGGTGCGGTGCTGGCCGACGGCACGCTCGTACCGGCGCGCACGGTGGTGTGGACGACGGGATTCCGGGTGCCGGAGCTGGCGCGCGAGGCGGGCTTCGCGGTGGACCGGCACGGACGGGTACGGGTCGACGCGTCCCTGCGCTCGCTCTCGCACCCCGAGGTCTACGCGCTGGGCGACGCGGCGGCCGTCCGGCACCCCAACGGGCGCCAGGAGCTGCGCATGGCGTGCGCCACGGGGCTGCCCGCCGCCGCGCATCTGGCGCGCGTCCTCCCCGGTGCGCGGCGCCCGGGACGAACGGGCGGTGCGGGCGGTACGGGCGGTACGGACCCGGCGGAACGCACGCTCCGCTTCCGGTACCTCAACCGGTGCGTCAGCCTGGGCCGCAAGGACGCGCTCATCCAGTACGTACGGGCCGACGACACCCCCGTCGAGTTCGTGCTGACCGGCCGTGTCGCCGCGCTCTACAAAGAGGTCATCGTCCGCACCGCCTTCGCGGCGCAGCGCCGCCCCGCCCTCCTGCCGCTCCTCTCCCCGCCCGGCGGTGCCCGCGCGGCACGGACGGGGGCCGTTGTCAGTGGGGGCGTCTAGCGTGGCGCCATGACCGAGAATCCGGGTGGGTCCCTGAAGATCGTCGAGCTGCGGCAGTACACGCTGCGTCCCGGCCGCAGGGACGAGCTGATCGAGCTGTTCGAGCGCGAGTTCGTGGAATCGCAGGAGGAGTCCGGGATCCGGCTGCTGGGCCTGTTCCGGGATCTGGACCGGCCCGACAAGTTCGTCTGGCTGCGCGGCTTCCCGGACATGGCGTCCCGCACGGAGTCCCTCGCGGCGTTCTACGAGCGCCATCCGGCCTGGAAGCGCCACGGCCCCGCGGCCAACGCGACCATGGTGGACTCGGACGACGTCCTCCTGCTGCGTCCGGTGACGGGCGATCTCGAAGGGGCTCCCCCGGCCGGAGAGAAGGACGGCGTCATAGGCCTGACCGTGCGCGGGTTCCGGGACGCGGGGGAACTCAGCGCGCAGGTCCGCGCGTTCACCCCGCGTACCGGATCGCAGCACGGGACGCCGCTGGCGACCCTGCGCACCGAGCCCGCGGCGAACTCGTATCCGCGTCTCCCCGTCCGCGAGCGCGAGCACGTCTTCGTCCACCTGGTCCGGCATGCCGACGAGGCCGCCTGCCGGGCCCAGTCGCCGACGCTCGTCCTGGCGCCCACGGAGCGGTCACGGATGCGCTAGTGAGGAGCCAACTCCCCGCTCTCCGCTGATCGTTGGTGCAGCCGGAATGATCTCCTGGAGGGTTCCGGGAATCGCTGGAGCGCCCGCTCTACGCGTGTCACGATCACCGCCATGCGTACTCAGAGGGCCGCGGCGGCGGTATGTCTCATCGCCGCGGCGGCGCTGCTGGCGACCGGGTGTTCCGGCGGCGGTGGCAAGAAGAAGGGCTCCGCGGGCGGGGACACGAAGGTCGGCTCCGGGGCCGATCAGACCGCCACGGTCGAGATCAGGATGACGGGTGACTCCCCCGCCGGTGTCTACGTCCCCGGGATCCTGGGCGAGCGCGGCGCGAACAGCAAGGACCTCGACCTGGAGCACGTCAAGACGCCCTGGTCGAAGAAGTTCAAGGCGGTGAAGGGGGACATGATCAACATGCAGGCGGCCTCCGAGGACCCGAAGGCGCACATCTCCTGCCAGGTCCTCGTCGACGGCAAGGTGAAGAAGCAGAAGACGGAGAAGGCGAAGGAAGGCAGCACCCTCGTCTCGCACTGCTCCACCACGGTCTGACGCGGCCGCCGTTCCGCCGTTGGACGCCGCCGCCTGGGAGAGCGCCGTCGAGGCGCCCTCCCGGCGCGGCGCGGGCGAGCCAGTCCCAGCTCAGTGGGGGGCTCGGACTGGCATCCGCTCGCCCCCGGCGCCCCCAGGCCCCCGCACGCACTCACCGTGTGCTGACCGTCTCCGTGTCCCGCCCGGAGCGCAGCACCGTCCCCGGCACGGCGCCCGTGACCACGTCGTCGCGGAGGGTCTCGACGCCGTTGACCCAGACGGCGACGACGCCGATCGCCGCGGAGTCCAGCCGGGGGCTCTCCCCGGGCAGGTCGTGGACGAGCGTGGCCTGGCCCGCGTCGATCCGTTCGGGGTCGAAGAGCACCAGGTCGGCGTGGTATCCCTGCTCGATGCGGCCGCGTTCGCGCAGCCCGAAGAGCCGGGCCGGGTCGTCGGTGAGCATCTTCACCGCCCGCTCCAGACCCACCAGTCTCCGTCCGCGCAGGCAGTCGCCGAGGAACCGCGTCGTGTACGGCGCCCCGCACATCCGGTCCAGGTGGGCGCCCGCGTCGGAGCCGCCGAGCATGACGTCCTCGTGCTCCCACGTCTCGCGGCGCAGCTCCCAGCTCGCCGGGTCGTTGTCGGTCGGCATCGGCCACAGGACCGTACGCAGCTCGTCGTTGGCGCAGATGTCCACCAGGCACGCGAACGGGTCCTGGCCGCGCTCGGCCGCGATGTCCCGTACGACGCGCCCCGTGAGGCCCTTGTTCGCCTCCGAGTAGGTGTCGCCGATGACGTAGCGGTCGAACTTCGCGAGCCGCCGGAAGACCCCGGCCTCCTTGCTGTCGGCGCGGCGCAGCATCTCCGTGCGGACGTCGGGGTCGCGCAGCTTCGCGATCCGCTCGGGGACGGGCAGGCTGAGGATGTCGCCCCAGCCGGGGATGAGGTTGAGCGCGCAGAACGTGCCCAGGGACATGTTCATCGGCGTCAGGATCGGCATCGTCAGCGCGACGATCCGTCCGCCCTCCTTGCGGGCGCGCTCGCTGGCGGTCAGCTGACGCGGTACGCGTTCGGGCACGGCGGCGTCGATGGTCAGCACGTTCCAGTTCAGCGGGCGTCCCGCGGCGGCCGACATCCGCACGAAGAGGTCGATCTCCTCGTCGCTGAACTGGTCGAGGCATCCGGCGACGATCGCCTCGATCTGCGTCCCCTCGTGCTCGGCGACGGCCTCCGAGAGCGCGAGCAGTTCCTCGGGCCGCGCGTGGCGGGAGGCGACGGGCTGGCCGTCGCCGTCCGCGTGCGTGGAGGACTGTGTGGTGGACAGCCCCCACGCGCCCGCGTCCATCGCCTCGTGGAAGAGCCGCAGCATCTCCTCCATCTGGTCCTCGCTGGGCTGTCCGCCGACGGCGTCCGCGCCCATGACGTGCCGCCGCAGGGCGCAGTGGCCGACCATGAAGCCGGCGTTGACGGCGGTGCGGCCCTCCAGCGCGTCGAGGTACTCGCCGAAGGAGTGCCAGTTCCAGGGCGCGCCCTCTTCGAGCGCGACGAGGGACATGCCCTCGACCCGCGACATCATCCGCCGCGTGTAGTCGGCGTCCTCGGGCCGGTCCGGGTGGAGCGGCGCGAGGGTGAAGCCGCAGTTGCCGCCCGCGACGGTCGTCACGCCGTGGTTCATCGACGGGGTGGCGTACGGGTCCCAGAAGAGCTGGGCGTCGTAGTGCGTATGGGGATCGACGAAGCCCGGCGCGAGGACGAGGCCGGTCGCGTCCTCGCGGTGGCGCGTCTCCTCCTGGACCTCGCCGGGCGCGGCGATCACCGCGATGCGCCCGTCGCGGACCCCGACGTCGGCGACGTACGAGGGCGCCCCGGTGCCGTCCACGACCGTCGCGTTCTGGATGAGGTGGTCGAGCATGACTCCCAACAACTCCCTTCTCGGCCCTTCGCGGCCCTTCGCGGCCCTTCCCGGTGCGGTCCGCTCAGCTCCGGGCGGCGTCCCGGAACCGCGTGGTGCGGTGCACCGGGTCCGTGTCGATCTGCGGGATCACGTGCTCGCCGATCAGCTTGATCGTGTTCATCGTGTCCTCGTACGGGACGCCGATCGGCAGCCCGAAGGAGAGCTGGTCGGCTCCGGCCTGCTCCCACCTCTTGCACTGCTGGAGGACCTCGTCCGGGTTGCCGCAGATCATCAGCTCCTCGGAGATCAGCAGTTCGACGACCTCCTCCGTGTACTCCGGGATCAGCTCGGGCCACTCCGGGATGCCCTCGGGGCGGGGGAAGGTGTCGTGGTAGCGGAAGAGCAGCGACTGCAGGTAGTTCAGTCCGGCGTTCACCGCGACCTGCCGGGCCTTCTCCGTGGTCTCGGCGCATATCGCGGTCGAGGTCACCATCACGTTGTCGTTGACGAAGTCACCGACCGGCTCGGCGTCCTTGATCGCGCCCTTGTACGAGTCGACGACCCACTCCATGTCGGAGACCTTCTGCACGCTGAAGCCGAGGACTCCGAGCCCCTTCCGCGCCGCCATCGCGTACGAGGAGGGCGAGCCCGCCGCGTACCACATCCCCGGGTGTGAACCCCCGTACGGCTTGGGGAGAATCTTGCGTGGGGGCAACGACCAGTGCTTCCCCTGAAACCCCTGGTACTCCTCCTGGAGCCACATCCTGGGGAACTCGGCGATGGTCTCTTCCCAGATCTCCTTCGTGTGGTTCATGTCGGTGATACCCGGCAGGAACCCCAGGATCTCGTGCGAGCCCGCGCCGCGCCCGCTGCCGAACTCGAAGCGTCCGCCGGACAGATGGTCGAGCATGGCGACCTTCTCGGCGACCTTCACGGGGTGGTTGACCGTGGGCAGCGGGTTGAAGATGCCGGAGCCGAGGTGGATGCGCTCCGTGGCGTGGGCGAGGTAGCCGAGGAAGACGTCGTTGGCGGACAGGTGCGAGTACTCCTCCAGGAAGTGGTGCTCGGAGGCCCAGGCGTACTTGAAGCCGGACTTGTCCGCCTGGATGACGTACTCGGTCTCCTCGACCAGTGCGTGGTGCTCGGCCTGCGGGTCGGCCTGCGCCCGCGAGGCGGGCACGTATCCCTGAACAAAGAGCCCGAATTCCACGGCGGTTCACTCCTCCGGCGAGCCTATGGGTGCTGACGCTGAGTTTCTGACGAGTTTCTGACGATCCGTCAGATGAGACGGCACCACGACTCTGGCACCACGGGATGGGAGCGTCAATAGCTGACGAGGCGTCAGAACACCGACACCCCGGCCAGCCACCCGCCGTCGATGACCACGGGCTGGCCGGTGATGTACGAGGAGTCCTCGCCAGTGAGGAAGAGCGCGAGCCGCGCCACCTCCTCGGGGCGCCCGATGCGGGCCTGCGGCACGACCTTGGCGTAGAGCGCGTCCAGCGCGTCGTCCGTACCACTGCCCGTACCGCTGCCGCTGCCGCTGCCCGAACCGCTGCCCAGCCCGAAGGCGTCCGGGGGTCTGGCCATGGGGGTGTCGATGGCGCCGGGGCAGACCACGTTCACCCGTATCCCCTTGCCCGCGAGCTCCAGCGCGGCCACCCGGGTCATGCCGAGGATCGCCGCCTTCGTCGCCGCGTACGAGGTCAGGAAGGCCATGCCGGAGAGCGCCGCGTACGAGGCGACGTTCACGATCGTGCCGCCCCCCGCCGCCTCCAGTTCGCCGGCGACCGCCTTCATGCCCAGGAAGCAGCCGACCTGGTTGACCTCCACCACCTCGCGGTACTCCGCCACGGGGGTCTCCGTCAGCTCCCGGAAGCGGAGGACGCCCGCGTTGTTCACGAGCCCGTCCAGGTGTCCGAAGCGCTCCCTCGCCAGGGCCACGGCTCCGGCCCAGTCCCCTTCCTCGCGCACGTCGAGACGGACGTACGCCGCCCGCTCCCCGCCGATGTCCTCGGCCACGGCCTCGCCCTGCTCGTCCAGCACGTCGCCGAGCACCACCCTGGCGCCCTCCTCGGCGAAGAGCCGCGCCTCCTGCTCGCCCTGGCCCCGCGCGGCCCCGCTGATGATCACGACCCGGCCGTCGAGCTTGCCCATGCCTGTTCCCTTCTAGAGGAGGGGAGCGACCTCGTCCCCGAACGCGGCCATCTGGTCGGTCAGTTCGCTCACGGAGCGGCTCCGGAACCGCACCTGGATCTGCTGCACGCCCATGGCCGCGTACGCCCGGAGCGACTCGGCGATCCGTTCCGGTTTGCCGGAGACGGTGCGGCGTCCCACGTGCCAGCCGGGCTCGCCGACGTACAGCGGCTCGGCGATGGCGCCGATGACCGGCGGCTCCTCCACCCCGGCCGCGGCGCGCAGCTCCCGCAGCCGCGCGATCTGCGCCGGGAGCGCGTCGCGCGGGTCACCCTGGGGCAGCCACCCGTCTCCCCGCACGGCGGCCCGCCGCACCGCCGCGCGGGACGAGCCGCCGACCCACAGCGGCGGGCGCGGCGACTGCGCCGGGCGGGGGCGCTGACCCAGGTCGCGGAAGGAGAACCGTTCCCCCTCCCAGACCGGGAACTCCTCCTCGCCGAGTGCCGCCTTCAGCGCGTCGATCGTCTCGTCGAGCACGCCGCCGCGCCCCGCGAAGTCCGCGCCCAGCGCCGCGAACTCCTCCTCCACATGTCCGGCGCCGACGCCCAGGATCAGCCGTCCGCC
The DNA here is from genome assembly GCF_043202595.1 of Streptomyces sp. NPDC048172. Lineage (NCBI taxonomy): Bacteria > Bacillati > Actinomycetota > Actinomycetes > Kitasatosporales > Streptomycetaceae > Streptomyces > Streptomyces sp. NPDC048172. The sequence continues at coordinate 74,598 of NZ_JBIDAT010000011.1, read as the reverse complement.
GGAGAGATGGTCGAGCGTGGCGTACTGCTTGGCCGTCGCGAGCGGGTGCCGCAGGCCCACGACCGCGACGTGGGAGAGCAGGCGCACCCGTTCGGTCGCCGCCGCGAGGTAGGCGAGCGTCGCGACGGGGTCGTACCAGACCGTCGACATCGCGCTCGCGAGCCGCCGCGGAATGGCGACGTGCTCGCAGCAGGCGACGTACGCGAATCCGTGCCGCTCGGCCGCGCGGGCGACCGCGAGCAGCTCGGCGGTGCCCGCTCCGGCCTCCCACGGCTCGGCGTAGAGGGTGCTCTGAGATTGAACGGGCAACTGGATGCCGTATACAAGTCGGCCAGATTTCACGTCGAACGGGGCGGCGAACGGCGCCACGAGCGGTCCCCTCCTCAGCTGGTGGCGGTGTCCGTCCCGGCACTCGTCCCGGAAGTCCCGGAAGCCTTCGGCGCGTCGGCCCACAGCCCGTCCGGGGTCAGCCCGAGCAGGTCGATCGCGTTGCCGCGCACGATCCGTTCGACCACGTCCGGGGCCAGATGCCCCATCTGCTCCTCGCCGACCTCCTTGGACTTGGGCCAGGTGGAGTCCGAGTGCGGGTAGTCCGTCTCGTACAGCACGTTGGGCACGCCGACCGCGTCGACGTTCCGCAGCCCGAAGGCGTCGTCGAAGAAGCAGCCGTAGACGTGCTGCGCGAAGAGCTCGGACGGCGGCTTGAGCACCTTGTCCGCGATGCCGCCCCAGCCCCGGTTCTCCTCCCACACCACGTCGGCGCGCTCCAGGATGTAGGGGATCCAGCCGATCTGGCCCTCCGCGTACATGATCCGCAGCCCGGGGAAGCGGTCGAACTTGCCGCTCATCAGCCAGTCGACCATCGAGAAGCAGCAGTTCGCGAAGGTCAGCGTGGAGCCCACGGCCGGGGGCGCGTCGGCCGAGGTGGAGGGCATCTTGCTGGACGAGCCGATGTGCATCGCGATGACGGTGCCGGTCTCGTCGCAGGCGCGCAGGAAGGGGTCCCAGTCGTCGCCGTGCACGGAAGGCAGCCCGAGCCGGGGCGGTATCTCCGAGAAACAGACGGCCCGCACCCCGCGTGCGGCGTTCCGCCGTACTTCTTCAGCCGCGAGTTCCGGGTCCCAGAGCGGCACGATGGCAAGCGGAATCAGCCGCCCGTGCGCGTCGGGTCCGCACCATTCCTCGACCATCCAGTCGTTGTACGCGCGCACGCACAGGAGGCCCAGTTCGCGGTCCTTCGCCTCGGTGAAGGTCTGTCCGCAGAAGCGCGGAAAAGTCGGGAAACACAGGGCGGACTGGACGTGGTTGACGTCCATGTCGGAGAGGCGTGCCCGCACGTCGTACGAGCCGGGGCGCATCTGCTCGTAGGTGATGGCCTCCAGCCTGACCTCCTCCCTGGAGTAGCCAACAGCCGTATCGAGCCTGGTCAGGGGCCGGTGAAGATCCTCGTAGACCCACCAGTCGGCGATCGGGCCCGCGTCCCCCTGGGCGCCCATCTTGGGGGCGAACTTCCCACCCACAAACGTCATTTCCTTGAGAGGGGCCCGGACGATACGAGGTCCTATGTCGTGGTATTTCGACGGGAGCCGGTCCCGCCAGACGTGGGACGGCTCAACCGTGTGGTCGTCCACCGAAATGATCTTGGGGAAGGTCTCCATGCCGACCACGGTAGCGCCGATCTGACGATCCGTCAGCTACTGTGCGATGGGCGATAGGAGCAAAGCGCAGGGGTTTGCGAAGGCTTGGCAAGGGTTGGCGAAGAGGCTGGTACCCGAGCTGACGGAATTGCCAGGGACAAGGCAGACTGGCCCCTGCGGCAGTGGAGCGCGGATTCGCAGGGGGCACCATGGGCGCCGAGGACCTCAGAGGACCCGAGATGGAGCAGCGGGACACCCAGCTCCGCTTCGCGGTGCTCGGTCCCGTCCGCGCATGGCGCGGCGAGCGGGCACTCAGCATGGGCTCACCGCAGCAGCGCGCGCTGCTCGCGGCCCTGCTGCTGCGCGGCGGACGGACGGCCACGGCCGAGGAGCTCATCGACGCCATCTGGGGCGAGGAGCCCCCCGAGCAGGCCAAGGCGGCACTCCGCACGTATGCCTCCCGTATCCGCAAGTCCCTGGGCGCCGACGCCGACCAGCTGGTCAGCGAGTCCGGCGGGTACGCGATACGGACGGGCGGCGAGGCCGTCCTCGACCTCGACACCGCCCAGGACCTGGCCACGCACGCCGAGAAAGCCGCGAGCTGCGGCGACCACCTCCGCGCCCGCGACCTCTACAGCAACGCCCTCGCGGAGTGGGACGGCGAGCCCCTCGCCCACGTCCCCGGGCCCTACGCGGAGACCCACCGCACCCGTCTGGAGGAATGGCGCCTCGGCCTCCTCGAACACCGCCTCGACCTGGACCTCCAGACCGGCTGCCACGCGGAGGCCGTCAGCGAGCTGACGGCCCTGACGGCCGCGCACCCCCTCCGGGAACGCCTCCGCGAACTCCTGATGCTGGCCCTCTACCGCAGCGGCCGCCAGGCGGAAGCGCTTGCCGTCTACGCCGACACGCGAAGGTTGCTCGCCGACGAACTCGGCGTCGACCCCCGCCCCGAACTCTCCGAGCTCCAGCAGCGCATCCTGGAAGCCGACGAGGAGCTGGCGTACCAGACCGACTCCACCGCCGACACCTCCACGGTCACCGTCACCCGCCCCGCCCAGCTCCCCGCCACGGTCGCTGACTTCACCGGCCGCGCCTCCTTCGTCAGCGAACTCAGCGACCAGCTCGCCGAGGCCGACGGCACGGTCATGGCGGTCTCGGCGGTCGCGGGCATCGGCGGCGTCGGCAAGACGACGCTGGCCATCCACGTGGCCCACGGCGCCGCCGACCGCTTCCCGGACGGGCAGCTCTACGTGGACCTCCAGGGCGCGGGGTCCTCCCCCGCCGACCCCGAGGCCGTCCTCGGCTCCTTCCTGCGCGCCCTGGGCGCCCCGGACTCCACCATTCCGGACGGCGTCGACGACCGCGCGGCCCTCTTCCGCTCCCTCCTGGCCGGACGCCGCATCCTGGCCCTTCTGGACAACGCCCGCGACGCGGCCCAGATCCGCCCCCTCCTGCCCGGCACGGCAGGCTGCGCGGCCCTCGTCACCAGCCGCGTCCGCATGGTCGACCTCGCGGGCGCCCACCTGGTCGACCTGGACGTCATGAGCCCCGACGAGGCCATGGCCCTCTTCACCCGCATCGTCGGCGAGGAGCGCGTCGGCGCCGAGCGCGAGGCCGCCATGGACGTCGTCGCCGCGTGCGGCTTCCTCCCCCTGGCCATCCGCATCGCCGCGGCCCGCCTCGCCTCCCGCCGCACCTGGACCGTCTCGGTCCTCGCCACCAAGCTCGCCGACGAACGCCGCCGCCTCGACGAACTCCAGGCCGGCGACCAGGCCGTCAAGGCCACCTTCGAACTCGGCTACGGCCAGCTCGACCCCGAACAGGCCCGCGCCTTCCGCCTCCTGGGCCTGGCCGAGGGGCCGGACATCTCGCTGTACGCGGCAGCGGCGCTCCTGGACAGGGCTCCGGAGGACACAGAGGACATCCTCGAATCCCTGGTCGACACCTCGCTCCTGGAGTCCGCGGCGCCCGGCAGGTACCGCTTCCACGACCTCGTCCGCCTCTTCGCCCGCGCCTGCGCGGAACGCGACGAGCAGCCGCCGAGCGTCCGGGACGCGGCCCTGTCCAGGCTCCTGGACTTCTACCTGGCCACGGCGCGCAACGTGCACGCGATGGAACGCCCGGCAGAGCGACTCGTGGACCACCTGGAGCCCACCGAGCACGAGGGCCTGCACTTCTCCAGCCAGAGCTCCGCGATCGACTGGCTGTTCGCCGAGTCGGCCTGCTTCCTCGCCTGCGCCCGCCAGATGGCCGTCGGCAGCACCCTGCGCGGCGCGGTGGATCTGCTGATGGCGACGAGCGCACTCGCCGAGTCCGGCGTCAACAGCCGTCAGTACGAGCAGGCGGCCGAGGCCATGAAGCAGGCCGCGCACGCGGCGGACAACCAGTACGCCGAGGCTCGCGCCCGTTCCATGCTCACCGGGCTCCACATCACCGCGGGACGCTTCGACGAGGCCGACGACGAGGCCCGCCTGGCGGGCGTACTGGGCTGTGCCGTCGAGGACCCGATCTCGTACTCCTACGCGCTGAACGACCGCGGAATCGTGGCCAATTACCAGGGACGCCACCTGGACGGGGAGCAGTACCTGAGCCGCGCGCTGGAGAGCTTCCGCTCCTACGACAACCAGATCGCCGAAGCCAGCGCGCTCTGCAACCTCGCGAGGTCGAACTCAGGACTCGGTCGGCCGAACGAGGCCGTCACCCTGGCCGAGCAGGCGCTCGCCATCCACGACCGGCTCGGCGTGTCCATCCGAAGGGGCACCACGCTCTACACCCTGGGTATCGCACTCGTCCGTGCCGAACGCCTCACGGAGGCACAGCGACACTTCGACGACGCGCTCGTCATCTTCAAGCACAGCCGTCAACGGCTGTGGGAAGGCATGGCCTACTTCCGCCTGGGGGAGGTTCACCTCGCCACGGAACGCCCCGCAGCGGCCTCGGGGCTGGCGGACCAGGCGCTCACCTTGCTCCGTACCGTCGGCGGGCCCTGGCGCCGTGCCAATGCCTTGGCTCTGCTCGGCCGGGCGCTGGACGACCTGGGGCAGAAGCGCCGGGCCCAGGCGTGCTGGCAAGAGGCCCTTGAGCGGTACGAGGAGCTGGGGGCGGAAGAGGCGCACGACGTGCGGAAGCTTCTCACTCCGGCCGCCGTCGCGTAACAGGCCAGTACCCGCCGGAACCGTCACCAACGGATCGTTCATCGTTCGTTTATCGAGGCCCGCCATGCTCGATGACGTCGAACCGGCGCCACGGGGGGCAGGCGGGTCGGCAAGGGGGAACAGGGCCGCTGCCCCGGCATGGTGAGCGGCCTTCGTCCGTCCGGCGACCCACGGGGGAGTCGCTGGGCGGGCGTCCCAACTCAATATCAGACGAGGAGACGCCACCATGGGTACGCACGAGCAGAAGAGCGACGACAAGAAGGTCAGCACCAAGGACCGCACCCAGACCATCAACCCGGAGAAGACCGAGGAAGAGGGCGCGGACGACATCGGTACCAAGGACCGCACTCAGACCATCAAGCCGTCCAACTGATGGGCTGATTCCCTGGGGGGGGGATACGGGGGGATACAGGGACCGCTGTCGACGGCCGAGAGGGGGAGCCGTCGACAGCGGTCCCCCATGTGTGGCACCACCCACACACCGGAAAGCAGAATTCGGCGTTCGCGCAACACGGCTGAATCAGCCCTTCCTGGCCTGATCCGAGCCATCGAGGAACGTCCTACTGCCAGCAATCGCACAACGACCTAACGTAACTGTTAGATAACGAACGCTTTCACCCCCGAAGGAGCCGATATGAGCCGTTCGAAGAAAGCCCTCGCCATCTGCGCCCTCGCTCTCGGCCTCATCGGCGCGGTCGCCAGCCCCGCTGTGGCAGACCGTGCGCAGACCCTGGCCCCGAGCCATCAGACGCACGATGCTTCCGGGACGGCTCATTCCTCACACTGAATCCTCCTCGCCCACGGGCGAGGAGCGTCGACCAGCGCCTCTCGGCACACGGTCAAACGGATGCGAGGAGGGCCGCCACCTCGACGGCCTCCCTCGCTTCTGCCTTTTCGAAGATCTCCAGCGCCTCACGCCAACTGACCACCGCCTCGTCCCTGCGGCCAAGCGCGTCATACGCCCGTCCCAGGACGACCAGCACGGTGGCGCGGCGCCATTCGCCTCCGATGCAGCGGAGTTCGAGCGCCAGCCCGGCGTGCTCGGCGGCCTTCTCCGCGCGGCCCGCGAGCAGATACGCCTCCGCCATACGGAACGAGGTCACCCCCTCCCACAGGGGCTGACGGCTCTCCCTGAAGGACATTGACGCGCGCTTCAGTTCGGCCAGCCCTTCATCCGTACGGCCCGCCTGTGTGAGGGCGCAACCCAGGGTGTAGCGGGCGTTGCCCATACGGAAAGTGCTGCCCATGTCGTGGTATATCGCCAGACCCTGTTCGGCGAGTGACACCGCGCTGCCGTAACGCCCGAGTGCGGCGCGCGTGCGAGACAGGTTGCACAGAGCGCTGGCCTCGGACGGGCGGTTCCCGTCCTTCCGGAAGGCGTCGATGGCCTGCCCCAGGCACACCTCGGACTCCTCGTGCCGCCCCATGTAGTACGTGATGATCCCGAGGTCGTTCGCCGCGTACGCGCGGGACAGCGCGTCATCGGCCTCTGCGCCGAGCCGGGCGGCTTCCCTCGCTTCCTCCTCGGCACGGGAGAAGCGCCCCGTGACACTGAAGAAGTGCGTCAGGATCATGCGGGCACGCGCCTCAGCCCGCGTGTCCCCGGCGCGCTGCGCGGCCTCGCACACGGACAGCGCGCACCTTTCGAAACGGGCCGCGTAGTCGCCCCTGTCGGCGAGAGGCTTCACCGCGATGAGCAGGTCGGCCGCGAGCCCCGGCCGTTCCGACGCGGCGAGCTGAGTCACACAAGCCAGCAGGCACCCGGACTCAGTGAGGAGCCAGTCGATCGCCGATTCCCGGTCGCCGAACTCCAGACCGTCCTGCCGCGCGGATGTCAGATGGTCAACAGTGCGGTCGCCAGGGTGCTCGCCCACAAAAGCCCGCACCGCCGTCGCCAAGTAGAAGTGGGCCATCCGAAGCGGCGCCCCGTCCTCGCGGCCCGCTTCCGCCTTGCCCCGCGCGAACAGCCGCACCAGATCGTGAAACCGGTAGCGACCGGGCGCCACCGACTCCAGCAACGACGTGTCGACCAGCAACTCCAACACATCCTCGGCATCATCCGACGGCCGCTCCAGCAGGGCAGCCGCCGCCGGAAGCGAGAGATCCGGACCGTCCACCACCCCCAGCAGACGGAAGGCCCGCGCCTGCTCCGCCTCCAACTGCCCATAGCCCAGCTCGAAAGTGGCCGTCACCTCCAGGTCGCCCACCCGGAGCTCGTCCAGGCGGCGGCGCTCGTCCGCGAGCTTGGACGCCAGCAGGGCCACGGTCCAGCCCCTCCGCGCCGCCAGACGGGACGCCGCGATGCGGATCGCCAGGGGGAGGAACCCGCAGGCCGACACCACCTCCTCCGCCGCACGCTCCTCTGCGGCCCGGGCCCCGCCCCCGACCTCGGCGAAGAGCGCGAGTGCCTCGTCCGCGCCCATCACCTCCAGGTCGACGAGGTGGGCACCGGCGAGGCCGGTCAGGCGGGCGCGGCTGGTGACCAGTGCCGTGCAGCCCTTCGCGCCGGGGAGCAGAGGCCGTACGTGGGCCGCGTCCCGCGCGTTGTCCAGGACGACCAGGACGCGCCGTTCCGAGAGGAGCGAACGGTAGAGGGCCGCGCGTTCCTCGGCGTCGTCCGGAATGGCGGGTTCGGGCACGCCGAGTGCCCGTATGAAGGATGCGAGGACGCCCTCGGGGTCCGCCGCGGACGGGGACGCGCCGTGCAGGTCCGCGTAGAGCTGCCCGTCCGGGTACCGGGCGCGCACCGCGTGCGCGACGTGCAGCGCGAGCGTCGTCTTGCCCACCCCGCCGATCCCGGCCACCGCGACGACCGACGAGGCCCCCGACCCGACCTGCTCCTCCAGTTCCGCGACTAGGGACGTACGCCCGGTGAAGTCGTCCACGCCGCTGGGGAGCTGCGCGGGCCGTACGTCGGCCACGGGCAGGGGGTACGCGGGGTACGCCTTTCCCTCCGCCTGTACGGGGGACGGCCCGCTCATGACCTGCACCGTCCCGACATGAACGGTCCCCACGTTCACCGTCTCCGCCGACACCGCACCGACGTGCGCCGTCTCCGTGTGCACCGTCGCGGCACGCACATGCCCCGTAGCGGAGGGCGGCGGGACCGTTCCTTCGTCCTCCGCGCGCAGGACGCGACCGTGCAGAGCGGCCAGTTCCGGGGACGGGTCCACGCCCAGCTCCTCGACCAGGGAACGACGTACGTCCGCGTAGTGCGCGAGCGCGTCCGCGCGCCGGCCGCTGCGGTGGAGGGCGAGGATGTACTGGCCCGCCACCCGCTCGTCCAGCGGATGCGCCGCCGCCCGCGCCGCGAGCTCCGTGAGCAGTTCCGCGTGACGGCCCAGGCGCAGCTTGCGGTCGGTGAGGTCGAGCTCCGCCGCGCGGCGGGCGTTCGCGAGGGTGACGCGCAGGTCGTTCAGCCAGGGGACGTCCTCGCCCGCGAACGCCTCGCCCCGCCACAGCCCGAGCGCCTCCTCCAGCAGACCGACGGCCGTCCCGTCGTCCGCTCCCCGCGCGCGGCCGGACAGCGCGGAGAACCGGTGCAGGTCGACGGCCGCGGGGTCGGCGGTCAGCACGTAGCCGCCCGCGCGACGCGTCAGGGCCGCCTCCCCCACGACGGGGGCCAGCGCCTGCCTCAGCCGCGACAGATACGAGTGCAGCGTCCCTCGCGCCCGTTGCGGCGCGTCCCCGCCCCATACCCGCTCCACGAGCTGGTCGACGGTCACGACCCGGTTCACGTCCACGAGCAGCGCCATCAGCACCAGGCGCTGCCGCGCGTGCCCGATGTCCACCTGCCGCCCGTCGACCCGTACCCCTACGTCCCCGAGCAACCGGAATTCCGCCCTCATCGCCCTCTCTCCGCCCCCGCCGTCCGCTTCCGACGGCCGTGTCATGTCAGGCCACGCCCGTCCAGAAGGGCCGAGACCTCGGCCACCTCCTTCGCTCCCCGCTCCTCGAAGACCTGGAGCGCCTCCCGCCAGCACTCACGCGCTCGCTCCCGCTCTCCGAGGACGTGCAGCCCCCTGCCGAGGGCGGTGAGGGTCTTGGCCCGCATCCACTCACCGCCGATGGCGCGCAGCGCGAGTGCCCGTTCCGCGTGGTGGACGGCGTCCTCAGGACGGTCGGCCGCGAGCAGCGTCTCCGCCAAGCGGGCGTGTGTCGTGCCTTCCCAGAGGGGCTGCTGTGTTTCGCGGAAGAGTTCGAGGGAAACGGCGAACTCCTCCAGCGCCTCATCGATCCGTCCGGCCTGGGTCAACGCCCGCGCCAGGACGTTACGCGCGTTGGCCACGCGCATCCGGTGTCCCAGGTCCTGGTAGATCCGGAGGCCGCGCCGTGCCAGGTCGACCGCGCTCTCGGTGCGGCCGAGGGCCACATGGACATGGGCCAGGGTGCAGTACGCGCTCGCCTCGCTCGGCAGGTTCCGGTCCGCGCGGAACGCCTCGATGGCCAGAAGGTGGTACTCCTCGGCACGTTCGAACTGCCCCTGCACATTGGCGAGCAGGGACCTGTTGTGCAGGGCGTAGCTCCTGGCGAGGGTGTCGCCGCACGCCTCGGCGAGGGGAAGCGCGTCCTGCAGGTTCCGCTCCGCCTGGTCGAACCGGCCGGACACGAACTGTACGTGCGACAGCATGTTCAAGGACCGCGCCTCCGCCGAGGCGTCCGCGCTGTCGCGTGCCGCTTCCCGTACGGCATGGGCCGCCCGCTCGAACTGCGCCGAGTGGACCCCGGAGTCCCCCAGGTCCTTCGCCGCGAAGAGCAGGTCACCGGCATGACGGAACCGACCGGTACCGACTGCTTGGACGACCGCCGCGAGCAGACAGTCGGCCTCCTCGAAGAGCCAGCCCAACGCGCCTTCGCGGTCCCCGAACGCGAGACCGTCGCGCGGGACCTTCATCAAATGGTCGACGGCCCGTTCCCCGGGCCGCTCGATGGCGAACACCGAGGTGGTCGTCGCCAGATAGAAGTCCAGGAGCCTCACGACGGCGGCGTCCCGTTCCGCCCGCGGCTGTTCATCGCGTTCGGCACGGCTCCGGGCGAAGAGCCTCACGAGGTCGTGGAAGCGGTAGCGGCCGGGCGCCATGGACTCCAGCAGGGAGACGTCCACAAGGGACTCAAGGAGGTCCTCGGCCGTGCGCGGATCGCGGTCGAGCAGCGCGGCAGCGGCCGCAAGCGAGAGGTCCGGACCATCGGCGAGACCCAGCAGCCGGAACGCCCGAGCCTGCTCCTCCTCCAACTGCCCATACCCCAGCTCGAAAGTGGCCGTGACCCCCAGGTCACCCACCCGGAGTTCATCCAACCGGCGCCGCTCATCCGCGAGCTTCGACGCCAGCACCTCCACCGACCAACCCCGCCGCGCAGCGAGACGCGACGCCGCGATACGAATCGCCAACGGCAAGAACCCACACGCCGCCACCACCCCCTCCACAGCCGTCGAGGACGAGGCGCGCTCCTCGCCCACGATGCGCGAGAAGAGAGACAGGCCCTCCTCCGGGGACATCACGTCCAGGTCGACGGAGGACGCGCCTTCGAGGCCGATGAGGCGGGCGCGGCTGGTGAGCAGGGCTGTGCAGCCTGCCGTGCCGGGGAGGAGGGGACGTACCTGGGCGGCGTCGCGGGCGTTGTCGAGGAGGACGAGGACCTGGCGGCCCGCGAGGAGCGAGCGGTACAGCGCCGCCCGTTCCTCCGTCTCGTCGGGGATGGAGGATTCCGTCACGCCCAGGGCGCGCAGGAACGCCCCCAGGACCGCGCCGGGGTCGGCGGGGAGTTCGGCCGCGCCGTGCAGGTCGACGTAGAGCTGACCGTCCGGGAACCGCCCCCGCGACGCGTGTGCGACGTGCAGCGCGAGCGTCGTCTTGCCCACCCCGCCGATCCCGGCCACCGCGACGACCGGGACTCCGGCCGCCAACCGGCCCACCAGCTCGCTCGCGAGCGATTCGCGCCCCGTGAAGTCCGGCACGGCGGTCGGGAGTTGCGCGGGCCGGACAACGGACGGGGTCGCTTCGGCGACCGACAGGTTCGCCACATGCACCGTGTCCACATGCACGGTGTCCGCGCGCACCGTGTCCGCGCGCACCGTGGCCACCCGTACGTCCCCCGCCTCCCCCGCCTCCCCCGCGCCTCCCGGCGGGAGGGCCGCCGCTCCGCCCGCACCCTCCTCCGCCCGGAGGATCCGCTGCTGCAGCGCGGACAGTTCGGCGCTCGGGTCGATGCCCAGCTCCTCCGCGAGCGTCCGTCGCACCCTCCGCAGATGGGCCAGCGCGTCCGCCCTCCGGCCGCTGCGGAACAGCGCGAGGACGTACTGGCCCGCCACTCGCTCGTCCAGGGGGTGCGCGGTCGTGCGTAACGCGAGGCTCGTCAGGAGGTCGGCGTGGTGCCCTAGACGGAGGCGTACGTCCGTGAGGTCCAGCTCGGCCGTACGGCGCTCGTGGGCGAGGCTGTCGCGGAGTCCGGCGAGCCAGGGGGTGTCCAGGCCCGCGAACGGCTCCTCGCCGCGCCACAGGCCCAGCGCCTCCTGGATGAGGGAGGCGGCACGCGTGTCGGCCGTCCCTCCCTCCCGGGCACGCGCCAGGAGATGGCGGAAACGGTGCAGGTCCACGGAGAGCGGATCGACGTTCAGCGCATAGCCGCCCGGGCGGCGCGTGAGCGGCGACGTCCCGGTGTCCCCGGGAGCGAGCGCGCTCCGCAGCCGCGAGAGGTACGAGTGCAGGGTCCCCCTGGCGCGCTGCGGCGGCTCCTCGCCCCAGACGCGCGACATCAGCTGCTCGACGGTCACCGCACGGTTGACGTCGACCAGCAGGGCCGCCAGCACGACGCGCTGCCGCGCATGACCGATCTCCACGACACGTCCGCCCTCGGCACGCGCTTCGACGTCCCCGAGAAGCCGGAACTCCGCTCTCATTTCCCCCCAGAAATCCGCGGTTCCCCCACCCTCTCTCCTCAACCCCTGTCTAACCCGCCCCAGCAGCGGATTCAAGACACCCTCAAGAGTCCCCCACGACCGGCACGGCAACGTGTTCCCCGTCGCCTCGCACGGTGTCCGGACAGACGGTGCGGGGCGACGCCACGAGCCACGTACGGCGCACGGGGCCGAGGCGCAGGCAGAGGCTGAAGCGGTCGGCTGAAGCGGTCGGCGGAGGCGGAGGCGTTCCGATGGGGAGGATGACCCTCGCGGTCTACCGGATCGACCCCGCCACCGGCGAGAAGCGCATGCTGCGGTTCTGGGCGTGCGACGACTCGTACCGGCCGAAGCTCTCCGCCTGGGCGAGCAGATGGCCACCGTGCAAGTGCGCTCGTTGTCGGCAGGAAGCGGTACCTGGAAGCGGTACGGCGCGACACCGGACGGGACAGGACGTCTGATGGAGCGTCGGGCAAGGGCGCTCCGTAAGCGCTTCTTTCCTCCGTGCGCCCGCTTCCGGCCGACGGGTGCGGGACCGGCCCACGGCGGTGGGCCGGTCCCGCTACTGCCGAACGCAGAGACAGGGGACCGCTCGGACACCGCCCCCGGCCCGTCCGAGCCGTCCCCGGAAGACCGGCCCGCCCGTGGGGACGGACGGGCCGGTCAGGGGGAGCCCCTGGGCCGGTCCGGGAGCCGCACCCGGACCGGCCCGGGCAGGCGGAACAGGCAGGCGGAAAAGGCAGCGCCCTCTTAAAGAGAGCCCAGGTCCGCTGCGTTCCACCGTTCGGGCCGCATGCGGAAGGTGACCAGTGCGGGGAGGTCCGACGCCTCGACGTACGCGTCGACCTTGCCCTCCGGCATGTAGCGCGCGGACATCTCGCGCAGCTCGGCCTCCGTCGTCGCGGCGGTGGCGGTGACGGGGCCCTCCACGGAGACGTAACGGATCGACGGGTCCACCCGTTCGGCCAGGAGCGAGAAACGGCCCGCGCGCCCGATCAGCGCGGCCTTGCGGGAGTCGCGCCCGGTGAGCACCCACAGGTCGCCGCCCGGCTCGTACTGGTACCAGATCGGCACGGCGAGAGGGCCGCGTCCCTCCCCGGCGTCCACGGCGAGCGCGCCGATGTGCGGCTCGGCGAGGAACTTCTCGCGGTCTTCACGGCTCAGCGGCATAGGGACTCCTCCGTGCGAGGTGCGGCGTACGAGTGGGCGTGCGTTTCCGGCAACTTTCCCGGCGTGTGTCGAATTCCGGTCCGCCGCTCCGACGTCACGGTGTCAACAACTACGGACATCGGGATGAAAGGTATGTGACGGAACATGTTGCTGCGGGACAAGGTAGCCGTGGTGTACGGGGCGAGCGGCCCGATCGGCGGCGCCGCGGCGCGCGCCTTCGCCCGCGAGGGGGCGCGGGTCTTCCTGGCGGGGCGCGACAAGGCACGGCTCGACAAGGACGCCGGGCTGGCCGCGCTCGGCGAGACCGCGTCGGTCGACGCGCACGACGAGGAGGCCGTGAACGCCTACGTGGACGGCATCGTCGCCCGTACGGGCCGGCTGGACATCTCGTTCAACGCGCTGGGCTACGGCGACGTCCAGCAGCCCCTGACGGAGATCTCGCTGGCGGACTTCCTCCAGCCGGTCAGCAACGCCGTGCGGACCCAGTTCCTGACAACCAGGGCCGCCGCCCGCCACATGGCGGAACGGGGCTCAGGCGTCGTCCTCGTCTTCGGCGGCGGAGGCACCCAGACGCTCCCCGGGCTCGGCGGGTTCAAGATCGCCCTGGACGCCCTGGAGGGGCTGCGCCGCCAGTGGGCCTGCGAACTGGGCGCCCAGGGCATCCGCGTCGTCACGCTCAAGTCGGGCGGCGTGCCCGAGGGCATCCCGGAGGGATTCCCCGGCCGCGCGGAGATCGAGGCGGAGCTGATCGGCACGACGCTCCTCGGCCGCACCGCGACCCTGGAGGACGTCGGCGACGTCGCGGCCTTCGTCGCCTCGGACCACGCCCGCGCCCTGACGTCGACGGACGTGAACATCTCCTGCGGAGCGATCGTGGACTGAATCCGTCCGTCAGCTCCGGGCCCCCGCCACGGTCCCCACCGTCCCCTCCCCGATCACCGGCGCGAGGGAGCGGGCGAAGGACGAGCCGGGCGTCATCCTGAGCCCCATGTTCCGCAACGCGGTCAGAGCGGGCGAGGACCATTGGGCCGCCCCTCCGACACGACGGGAGCGCCGGACGATCATCTGGGCACGCGGCCTCCGGGCCCGGTCGTAGGCGTCGAGCCCGGCGGCCGTGTCACCGCCCGCGCGGTCCAGCGCGGCGGCCAGTCCGGCCGCGTCCTCGATCGCCTGGCACGCCCCCTGGCCGAGGTTGGGCGTCATCGCGTGGGCCGCGTCCCCGAGGAGCGCGGTCCGGTGCCCCACGAACGTCGGCAGGTCCGGCAGCTCGTACGTGTCGTGGCGCAGCACGGCGCCCGGCTCGGCGGCGGCCAGCAGGGACGGGATCGGCTCGTGCCACCGTGCGAAACGGCTTCGCAGTGCGGCCATTTCGTCCTCGGGCGAGCCGTTGCTGTGCCCCTGGGGCGCGTTCGCCATCACGTAGCAGTAGACGCGCCCATCGGGCAGAGGCGCGTAGCCGAACCGTTCGCCCCTGCCCCAGGTCTCGACGCTTCCTTCGGCGACTGCGCCGGAGAGAGGCGGGGCGATGAACCGCCAGGTGCTGTATCCGGCGTAACGGGGCGCCGGGGCGTCCGGAAGGACGGCCTGCCGGGTGACGCTGCGGATGCCGTCCGCGCCGACGACGAGGTCACCGGCGCTCTCCCCGCCTCGGTACCGAACGGTGCCGTCCGGCCGTACGTCCGTCACCGCGGAGCCCGGCCGCAGCGCGCCTTCGGGGATACGGGCGCGCAGGAGGTCGATGAGTTCGGCGCGGGGCAGCATCACCCACCGGCCGTAGCGCCGCTCCAGTTCGGCCGTGTCGTTACGGATGAGCCAGCGGCCACCGGCGTGCCGTATCCCCAGGGGCGGTTCGGTCGCGGCCCGTTCCCGTACGGCGTCTCCGAGGTCCAGCGCGTCCAGGGCGCGCAGGGCGTTCGGCTGCACGGCGAGGCCCGCGCCGATCCCGGTGAACTCCTCCGCCCGCTCGTGGACTTCGATGTCCCAGCCGCGCGCGTGCAGCGCCACGGCGGCGGCCAGCCCGCCGATGCCGCCGCCGACCACGACGGCCTTCACCGCGCCGCCCTCTTCCCCGCGCCCTTCCCCACGGCCCGGCGCGTGTGCGCGGCGCGCGAGGCGCCCCACCAGGTGGCCGTCACGAGCAGCAGCGCGGACAGCGCGAGGACCGTCCACCAGCCGGGTGTCATCGAAGGCATGCGTCAGCCTTTCCTCGGAAGAGTTTCACTTAGAGCCTCTAGGTCACCTACGGCCTCTAAGTAAATATAGATGCCCTAAGCTGTCAAGCGGTGGGCGAGGAGAAGGAGAGCGACAGGCCATGGCAGCCGCAGGGAAGCGAGCAGCACAGACGCAGGAGGCGAAGGAGCGGGCCGGGCGCGCGCCGACCCGCAGGGACCGGCAGCGGCAGGCCACCCTCGCCGAGATCCACGCGACCACGCGCAGGCTGCTCGTCGAACGGGGCTCCCCGGCCGTCACGATCAACGCGGTGGCGCGCGAGATGGGCGTGAGCGGCCCGGCGCTCTACCACTACTACGCCAGCCATGAAGCACTCGTCGGCGCCGTGACGGCGGGCTTCTTCCAGGAGCTGACCGCGGCGATGGAGCAGGCCCGGGACGCGGCTCCCGAACGGCCGCGCGGGAGCCGCCTGATGGCCACGTGCCGTGCGATGCGGACCTGGGCGACGGCGCACCCCGCCGAGTTCGGCTGGATCTTCGCCGCTCCGACCGCCCCTCCGGGTCGCGAGCCGGACCCGGAGCGCCGAATGGCCGGACAGCGCTTCGAGCGCGTCCTGCTGGACCAGGTGGTGGAGCTCTGGAAGGAGCGTCCCTTCCCGGCGCCCGACCTGTCCGACCTGGAGCCCTCCCTGCGCGCGCAGCTGGAGGCCCATGCGGCGTCGCTCGACGGCCGTCTGCCGCCGGGCGCCCTCCATGTCTACCTGGGCTGCTGGATCAGGCTGTACGGCCTGCTGTGCATGGAGGTCCTGCACCAGCTGGACTTCGCCTTCACCGACCTGGACCCGGTCTTCGAGGAGTGCCTGCGCGACCTGGGCGCCGCCCTCGGCCTGGAGACCCGTGCGCGGCGGAGCGCACGAGAGAGCGAGCGCCATGACTGACACCCTCGTCCTCACCTGGGACGTGATCGAGAGCGTGGGCCACGAGACCGCCTGGGTGCGGTTCGCCGACGACCTGAACTCGTTCAGTGCGCACGGCCGCGCGGTCGGCACCACTCCGGAGCCGTACTGGATCTCGTACGAGCTGGAGACCGGCGAGGGCTTCGTCACCCGCCGCCTCCGGGTACGCGCCGAACGGGCCGACAGTACGCGCACCCTGGAGCTGCTCCACGACGGCGAGGGACGCTGGACGGCGAACGGAGCGCCCGTACCGGACGTGGACGGGGCGCTCGACTGCGACCTGGGGCTGTGCCCGCTGACCAACACCATGCCGGCCCTCCGGCACGGACTCCACCGGTCGGAGGGCGAGCGGGAGTTCCTCATGGCGTGGGTGTCCGTACCGGATCTGGGCGTCCACCCGTCCCGTCAGACGTACACGCATCTGGGCCGTACGGAGACGGGCGGCGCCCGTGTGCGGTTCGCCTCGGGGACGTACCGCAGCGATCTGGAGGTCGATACGGACGGCACGGTCGTCGACTACCCGGGAATGGCCCGCCGACTGGACGCCCGCACCGTCCGCACGGCCTGACCGTACGGACGGCTCTCCCGCCCGTACGGCCTGACCGGTCCTAGCTCACGAGGTCGGCCAGCCGGTCGACCTGTCCCGGGTCGGCGGCCCAGCAGTAGAAGACCAGCTCGTCCGCGCCGATGGCCTCATAAGAGGTGACCGCCTCGCGGATCCGGTCCGGCGTGCTGAGCAGACCGTCGACCATGTACTCCGCGCGTCCGGTGAACGCGTAGTAGGCCCCGATCTCCTTACGGGCCTCCTCGACCACCTCGTCGGACCCCAGGGCCGCGTTGACCTGGGCGACGAGACGGGGGCGCCCCTCGCGCCCGTGCCGCTCCCAGCCGCGCTCGACCTCGCGGAACTTCTGGTCCATGTACGGCGCGGGCAGCCCGGCGCCGAGGAAGCCGTCGCCCCAGCGGCCTACGCGCTCCAGCGCTGCGGGGACGAAGCCGCCGAAGAGGACCTCGGGGCCGCCCGGGGTCGCCGGGGCAGGGCCCACGGGCCCCGCGTCGTCCCCGTACGGCTCGCCCGCCCACGTACGGCGCAGCAGGGCCATCTGCTCGTCCAGGCGGCGGCCCCGGCGGCGCGGGTCGATGCCCGCCGCCGCGGCGTCGTCCGCGCGGCCGCCGACACCGATGCCGAGCGTGAAGCGGCCGCCGGAGAGGCGGTCGAGGGTGGCGGTCTGCTTGGCGAGGACGGCCGTGCCGTAGTGCGGGGCGAGCAGCACCTCCGTCTGCACCCGGACGCGCGAGGTGGCCCCGGCGAGGGTGGCGAGGGTGACCAGGGGGTCGGGGTTGCCGTAGACAAGGCGGTCGAGCAGCGCGACCGTACGGAAGGGGGACGCCTCCGCGCGGCGCGCCCATTCGGCGAGCAGGGAGAGGTCGTTGACGGGCAGGCCGAGGCCGAAACGCATGGACAGGACTCCTTCGGAAAAGGGCAGGCGGAATGGATTCCGTTGCCGCCCCCTCCTGTTCACGCCGTGCGGACGCGCGTGGCACGCCCGTCCCGCGTGCGCTCCCGTTCTGCGGCTGTCCTTCTGGGGAGCGTGTGTTCCAGCGGAGTGGACGTACCCTAACCCGCGCGCCGCCGGCCGCGCAGCCGGGTTTTGAGGATCTTCCCGCTCGCGTTGCGCGGCAGCTCCGTGACGAACTCGACCTCTCTGGGCACCTTGTAGTTGGCCATTTCGCGGCGGGACCAGGCGATCAGGTCGTCCGCCGTGACGGTGGCCCCTGCGTGCCGTACGGCGAACGCCTTTCCGGCCTCGCCCAGGCGCGGATCGGGGATGCCGACGACGGCCACGTCGGCGAGGTCCGGATGGCGCGCGAGGAGCTGCTCTATCTCGGCCGGATAGGCGTTGAAGCCGCCGACGATGAACATGTCCTTGATGCGGTCGGTGATGCGCAGGTTCCCGTCGGCGTCCATCACGCCGACGTCGCCCGTGCGCAGCCAGCCGTCCGGGGTGACCGCACGGGCCGTCTCCTCCGGATCCTCGAAGTAGCCGCTCATCACGTGGTAGCCGCGCACCAGGACCTCGCCGGGCTCGCCGGGCGGCAGGGAGGCACCGTCGGACGCGACGACCTTGACCTCCGTCCCGGGAATGGCGCGTCCGGAGGTGCCCGAGATGACCTCGGCGGGGTCGCCCCTGCGGCACATGGACACCGTTCCGGACGCCTCGGTCAGTCCGTAGGCGGTCAGTACGGTGCTCACCTTCAGCTCGGAGCGCAGCCGTTCGACCAGTTCCAGGGGGACGACGGCCGCGCCCGTGACGACCAGACGGAGTGCGGAAAGATCGTGCTGAAGGCGGGCCGGATGGTCCAGAATCGACTGGTGGAGGGTGGGCGGTCCGGGCAGCACGCTCACCCTCTCCGCGGCGATGTGCGCCAGCGCCGCGTCCACCGTGAAGACCGGCTGGGGGATCATCGTGGCGCCCCGCATCAGACAGGCGATGATGCCCGCCTTGTAGCCGAAGGTGTGGAAGAACGGGTTGACGATCAGATAGCGGTCGCCCGCTTCCAGGCCCGCCAGTTCGCTCCACGTCTCGTAGACGCGCAGGGTCTGTTCGTGCGAGATGACCGCGCCCTTGGGGTGGCCCGTCGTCCCTGACGTGAAGGTGATGTCCGAGGGGGACGAGGGAGCGACCGCGTCGGCCCGTTCCCGTACGGAGGACGCGGGGACGGACTCGCCGCCCGCCAGGAAGTCGCTCCAGGTGCGGAAGTCCTCCGGCGCGTCGTCGGACAGCACGACCACCTCGCGCAGGTGCGGCAGCCCGGGAAGCGGTCCCCCCGTCCCGTCGCCCTCCCGGGTGGCACGGCGCAGCGAGGCGACGTACGAGGTCCCGAGGAAGGTCCCGGTGATGAACAGGAGCCGCGCACGGGTCCGTTCCAGGACGTACGCCGCCTCCGCGCCCTTGAAGCGGGTGTTCACGGGGACGAGGACGCCGCCCGCCGTGACGGCGCCCAGGGCCGCGACGATCCACTCCAGGGTGTTCGGCGCCCAGATCCCCACCCGGTCCCCGGGCCGCAGACCGGCCGCCAGGCACGCGGCGGCGGAGCGCTCGACCCGGGCGCCCAGCTCGGCGTACGAGACGCGTGTGCGGCCCTCCACGACCGCTTCACGGTCGCCGTGGCGCGCCGCCGCCGTCCGTACGAGCGCGGGGACGGTGTCCCAGTCCTCGGGGAATCCCCGGAAACCCTGGAGTCCCTGCATGGTCCGCCTCCCGCCCTCGCCGCGTAGCTGACACTCCGTCAGATTAGCTGTAGCCTCCTCCGCTGTCAGCACACCTGACCGACTACGGTCGGGTCGGTCCGCAGCACCGGAGGTGAACTCCAGTGAAGGACGCCACGGCGATCGTCGGCATAGGCCAGACCGCCTTCGCCAAACAACTCCCCGAGTCCGAGAAGACACTCGCGTGCCGCGCCATCCTGACCGCGCTCGACGACGCGGGGATCGCCCCGTCCGAGGTCGACGCGTTCGCCTCGTACACGATGGAAGAGACCGACGAGGTCGAGATCGCCAAGTCCGTCGGCGCCGGAGACGTCACGTTCTTCTCCAAGGTCGGCTACGGAGGCGGCGGTTCCTGCGCCACCGTCGCGCATCTGGCGGCGGCCGTGGCGACCGGACAGGCCACCGTCGGCGTCGCCTGGCGCTCGCGCAAGCGCGGCTCAGGGGCACGCCCCTGGAAGAACACCGCCGTCCAGCTCCCCACGCCGGCCCAGTGGACGCGCCCCTTCGGCCTGCTGCGTCCGGCCGACGAGATCGGCATGCTGGCGCGGCGCTACATGCACGAGTACGGCGCGACGCGCGACCATTTCTTCAACGTCGCGCTGGCGTGCCGCAACCGGGCCAACCAGAACCCCGCGGCGATGATGTACGAGCGCCCGCTGACCCGCGAGATGTACATGACGGCCCGCTGGATCAGCGAGCCGCTCTGCCTTTTCGACAACTGCCTGGAGACGGACGGCGCGCTCGCCTGTGTCGTCGTCTCCGCCGACCGTGCCCGCGACTGCCGCCGCAGGCCCGTCTACGTCCACGCGGCGGCACAGGGCCTCCCGGCCCAGCACCACGGGATGGTCAACTACTGGAACGACGACCCGCTGACCGGCCCCGCGTGGACGGCGGGCCAGCATCTCTGGAAGAAGGCGGATCTCTGTCCACAGGATGTGGATGTCGCCCAGATCTACGACGCGTTCACGCCCCTGATCCCGCTCTCCCTGGAGGGATACGGCTTCTGCGGACGCGGGGAGGGCGCGGCCTTCACGGAGGGCGGGGCGCTGGAGATCGGCGGACGGCTCCCCCTCAACACCAGCGGCGGCGGCCTCAGCGAGGCATACGTGCACGGGTTCAACCTGATCACCGAGGGCGTCAAACAGCTGCGGGGCACGTCCACCGCACAGGTCCCCGACGCCTCGACCTGCCTGGTCACGGCGGGCGAGGGCGTCCCCACATCGGCACTCCTGCTGAGGAGTTGAGACACCCATGCCAGCCACGTCCCCGTACATGACGGACTCCGGCCTGCTGCTGCCCGTACCGGACGACGACGGCGCGCCCTTCTGGTCGTACGCCGCCGAGGGCGAACTGCGCGTCCAGAGCTGCGCCTCCTGTGAGGCGTTCCGTTTCCCGCCGCGCCCCTGCTGCCCGCGCTGTCACTCGTTCGACGTCGAATGGCGGCGCATGAGCGGGCGGGGCCGCGTCTGGTCGTACGTCCTGCCGCATCCGCCCCTGCTGCCCGGATACGCGGAACAGGCGCCGTACAACGCGGTCGTCGTCGAACTGGCCGACGCGCCCCGCATCCGGATGGTCGGCAATCTCGTCGCCTCTCCCGACGCCCCGCTCAACTCGGTCGATCCGTCCAAGCTGCGCATCGGGGCCCCCGTGAAGGTCACCTTCCACCGGATGGCGGACGGTGTGACCGTGCCGCGCTGGATGCTGGAGCGGCCATGAGCATCCGTACGGAAGTGCGCGAAGGGATCGCCACGGTCACCCTGGAACGCCCGGAGAAGCTCAACGCGCTCGATCTGGACGACGCGCGAGAACTCACGGCCACCTGGCGCGCGTTCCGCGCCGACCCGGACGTCCGCGCGGCGGTCGTCACGGGCTCCGGCACCAAGGCGTTCTGCACGGGCATCGACCGCGCGGCCGTCGTCGGGGGCGAGATCGGCCAGCCGCCCTCCCCGTACGCGATCGAGGACCCCCTGCTGTCCATCGGGCCCAAGGCCAACGACCTGTGGATCCCGGTCCTCGCCGCCGTCGAGGGCATGGCCTGCGGAGGGGCCTTCTACCTGCTCGGCGAGGCCGAGTTCCTCATCGCCTCCGAAGAGGCCGTCTTCTTCGACCCGCACACCACCTACGGAATGGTCAGCGCCTACGAGGCGATCGGCATGTCGCAGCGCATGCCCTTCGGCGAGGTCGCGCGCATGTCCCTCATGGGCACGGCCGAACGCATCTCGGCCCGCCGCGCCTACGAGACCGGGCTCGTGTCCGAGGTGACGCCCGTCGGGGGCACCCTGGAGGCGGCGCTGCGGTGCGCCACCGTGCTCGCCTCGTACCCGCCGGAGGCGGTGCAGGGCACGGTGCGCGCCGTATGGGCGGCGAAGGAGGGCGCGAGGGCCCAGGCGATGGCCCAGGCCCCCCAGCTGATCGCCCTCGGCAACCTGCCGCCGGAACGGCAGGGCGAACTGTTCACGGGACGGGCGGGCAGAGCGTCCGCCCCACGCGTCCGCTGACGAACGGAACGAGCGCTCCGGGCGGGCTCCCTCAGTTGACCGAGACGACCACGCAGTCGCTCACCTTGTCCGCCTGGCCCGGGTTGGTCATCGGGACCTTCACCCGCTTCGTCCCCGACCCGGGCACCCGGACGGTGGCCGAGCCGGAGTCCAGGGAGATGCCGTCGGTGCCGTTGAAGTCCATGCGCACCGTGAGGCTCCTGGCGCTGCTGCCGGAGTTCCTGACCTGGACCGTGGCGCTCGGCCGCGCGGTCGTCACGCACTCGGTGACATGGCCGCGCGCCGACCCGTTCCCCGAGCCGCTCGTGCTCCCGCTGGAATTGGTGGAACCGGAGCTGGAACTCGAACCGGAGCTGGAGCCGGACGAGGAGCCCGAGCTGGAGCTGGAACTGTCGTAGTCGCTGTGGCTGCTGGACTTCTTGCTGCTGCACCCGCCGCCGCCCCCGCTGGAGCTGCCGCTCGTACGGCTCTTCCCGCCTCCGCCGCCCGAACTACGGGCCGGGCTGAAGCCGCTGAGAGCCATCAGCACGATGGTGACGGCCGCGAGCAGTTTGAGATGGCGTGCTGTCTTCATGAACACTCCCCCGATGCCGAATTCTTGTCGCGTACGGTACAACGCCGTTCGCCGGACGAAGACACCCCCGGTGGCGGCGTGGTTCCCGCAGGCGTAGCGTCGGTCGCGGATCACGCACCGCGCGGTGCCGCGCTCGTGGCGGCGCCGGAAAGAGAGGCGAAGCCGATGATCCGGAACGCTCTCGGATCCCTCCTCGCTCTCGTCGGAGCGGCGGCCGCCGTATGGAGCCCCTTCCAACCTTGGTACGACGGCCGTCACGGGCGTGATTTCCGCATCGGCCAGCTCTTCGACAGCGAGGGAATCACCGGGGACGGTGCCTCCCTGCTGAACGGGCTGTTCCTTCCGATGCTCGTCGCCGCGGTGGTGACGCTGCTGGGACTGCTCCTGCGGTCCCGTCCACTGGTCCTCCTGGCGGGCGTCCTGACGCTCGGTTTCACCATCCTGTGGATGGTCCGCCAGACCCAGGCGGAGGGCAGCCTCACCGCCGGGGGCGACGGCCTGGACGTCGGCGCGGGACTCGCCTTCGGTGCCGGTGTCCTGCTGCTGGCGGCCGCACTGGTCATGCGGGGCCGCGGAGCGAGCGCCGCCCGCCACCGCCGGGACGACCGTACGGAGGCGCCTCCGGAGGGACCGTACGGCGGTGATCCGTACCGCGGTGATCCGTACGGCGACGTGGACGACACCACCGTGCAGCCCCTCCCCGAACGACCCGAACGGTCCGACCGCCGCGACGCGGCTTGAGGGCTTGGCGAGGGGACGGGACGGTCAGGAAGGCTCAGGAAGAGGAACGGGACTGACCGGTCCCCTTTGCCGCGTCGAGCGCGTACACGCAGCGGTCCTTGCTGCACGCGTAGACCACGCCACCGGAGGCGACGGGCGAACCCGTGATCTCCCCTCCCGTGGCCAGCTTCCAGCGGAGCTGCCCGCCGACCGCGTCCACCGTGTAGAGGCAGTGGTCGGCCGAGCCGAAATGGACGCGCCCCTCGGCGACGACGGGAGCGCCCACCACGTCGGCGCCGGTGGCGAATCGCCAGCGGGGCGTGCCGCTCACCGCGTCGAGCGTGTAGAGCGCGCTGCCGCTGCCCAGGTGGACGAGGCCGTCGGCGGTGATGACCGGTTCCGTCGAGTGGCGGGCCTCGGTCGCGATGCGCCAGCGGTCGTGGCCGTTGGCCGCGTCGAGCGCGTAGACGGTGCCCAGATAGTCCGCCAGGTAGATGCCGCCGCCCGCGACGGCGGGACCCGGCACGAAGGCGGGCGGACAGAGGAAGGCGGCGGGCGCGTCGAAGCGCCAGCGCTCGGCCCCCGTCGTCGCGTCCAGCGCGAAGACGCGCGACCCGGCGCACACGTACACCGCGCCGTCGTCGGCCACGGTCAGCCGCACCGGCACGCCGCCCGTCGCCGAGGCGTCCCCCACGGGGTACGACCAGTGCTCGGCGCCCGTACGGGCCTCCAGCGCGTACAGCCTGCCGTCGCCCCACATGTAGACGATGCCGCCGATGATGACGGGGCCGCCCTCGGGGGTCTCGAAGTCGGCCTGGGCGCCGGAGAGTTCCCAGAGCTTCTCGCCGTTGGCGGCCTCCCACGCCTGGACGCCGCCGCCGCGCGTACCGGTGACGACGGTGCCGCGGTCGACCTGGAGGGAGTAGACCCACCCGTCGGTCGCCAGGCGCCACCGCTCGGAGCCGTCGGTGGCGTCGAGCGCGTACAGGCTCGGCCCGTCGGAGGCGTGCACACGCCCGCCGGACACCGCCATCGACCAGGCGACCTCGCGGGTCTTGAACTGCCTGCGTCCACTGGCCACATCGAGGGCGTGCACCTCGAAAGAGGTGACGTACAGCAGGTCGTCGGCGACGACGGGGGAGCCCCACACGTCGTTCGACATCCGGAAGCGCCAGGGGCGCCAGCGGGGCGGCGCCGCCGAGTGCTGCGCCTGGGGCGGCGGCCCGGTGGGCGGGCCGTGCTGGGTGCGGGGCGCGTGCGCCTCTGACCCGTGCCGCTGGTGCGGCTGCGGGGCGGCGGGCCCACCGCCCCCCGCGTGGTTCGCCGCTCCCGCGCCGGTCCCGGGCGTGCCGTGGACGGACGGGGCGTGCGAGGGCGGCGGAGCGTGCGGCGCTGCCCCGTTGGGCGGGCGCACCCATCCGGTGGCGGGGCCCGCCTCCGGATCGCGCGCCGGGTCGTCGGAACGGCGCGGTCCGGGCCCGATGGGCACGTGCGAACCGGGCAGCCGTACGGGCCCGCCGTCCAGGGGGGCGCCCTGCGGCGGGGCGGGTGCCCCCTGGTCGTAGAGCTTCTGGGCGGGCGCGGCGGCTCCGGGGCCGCCGACGGCCGCGGGGCCTCCGGGCCCGCCGGGGATGCCGTGGCCCGCGGCGTCGTGCCCGCCGTGCCACGCGTGCGCGGGCTCGGCGGCGGGATGTGCGGGCTCGTGGGGCCCCGGCCCCTGCTCGCCGTGCGGCGCCCCGTGGACGGGCGGCGCGGCCACGGAGGGCCCGGCACCGTCGCCGGAGGCCCGTACGGGCGCCGCGTGCGCGCCGCCGGGACCGCCGGGACCGCCCGCGCCGCCGGGGCCGTCAGGGGCCCCCTGAGCGCCTCCGGAGACCCCCGAGGGGGCCGCCTGCCGGACGCGTGAGGAACGGCCGCCCCTGCGCCGCTCGATCAGCGTGACGGCGGTCGAGGGCAGCCAGGCCGACACCGTGCCGCTGTCGTCGCTGCCCGAGGAGAAGAGATGCGGGGCGAGCTGCGACTGGAGGTCGGCGGGCGAGGGACGCTCCTCGGCCGCCATGCGCATGCAGGACTCGATGAGCGGACGCAGGTCGTCGGAAAGGCCCTCCAGGTCGGGGCCCTCGCGCAGCAGCATGAAGACCGTCTCGACCGGATTGGCGCCGTGGAAGGGCGCGTGCCCCGTCGCGGCGAAGACGAGCGTCGAGGCGAGCGAGAAGATGTCGCTCGCACCGGTGACGCTGCGTGAGTCCCTCGCCTGCTCGGGCGACATGTAGGCGGGCGTGCCGACGGCGACGTTGGTCATCGTCAGCCGGGTGTTGGAGACGCCCGAGGCGATGCCGAAGTCGATGACCCGGGGGCCGTCCTCGACCACGAGCACGTTGGACGGCTTCAGGTCGCGGTGGACGAGACCGGCGCCGTGGATGGACTGGAGGGCCTCCGCCACACCCGCCGCCAGCCAGCGCACGGCCTGGACGGGTAGGGGGCCGCAATCAGTGACTATTTCTTCGAGCGAGGGGGCGGGGACGTAGGCGGTGGCCAGCCACGGCACGGCCGCGCGGGGGTCGGCGTCGACGACTGCGGCCGTGTAGAAACCGCTGACCGCCCGTGCCGCCTCGACCTCACGCGTGAAACGCACACGAAAGAGCTGGTCCTCCGCCAGCTCGGTCCGCACCGTCTTGATCGCGACGCGCCTGCCGGAGGCCGAGCGCGCGAGGTAGACCAGCCCCATTCCGCCGGCACCGAGACGGCCGAGCACCTCGAACGGGCCGATCCGCCGCGGATCGTGCTGCGTAAGCTGCTCCACCACTTGCCTGCCACCTCCCCGTGGGGCCTTGCGTCCTCGCGGCTGCTCTGCCCTGCTCACCGCGTGCTGCGTACTCCGTACTACCGCCCCGTGCAGCTTCTCACTGCCGTGCCGGACCTGGCGGTCCGGAGGCTGATTCTTCCTGGCGAAGGCCACGGTTGCGAACCCGGGGGCGGCTCGTAAGTGTCTTCGTGCCACGGCAAAGCGCCTCAGGTACGGATGAGTCCGGCATTCCTCTCTCCTACTGGTCAGCCACCGGCCTTCCGCTGGTCAGCCAGGGTGTCATCCCTGGCCCGCGGATCCGGGACGCATGACGGCGAAGTCGGCCCCCTGATCGTCGACGAGCAGCGCGTGCCGACCGTAAGCCGTGTCCGTCGGGCCTCCGCGGACCCTGCCGCCCAGCCGGACGGCCGTGTCGACGGCGGCGTCGCAGTCGGTCACCGAGAAGTACGTAAGAAAGTGCGGAGGCATCTCAGGCGGATGGGTGGCGCCGAGAAATCCGCGCCCGCAGACCGCCGCGGCGTCCTCCGCGCCGCCGCCCTGCGCCCCGTCACGCACGCCGCCGTCCGCCCCGCCGCCGTCCGCCCCGCCGCCGTCCGCCCCGCCGCCGTCCGCCCCGCCGCCGTCCGCCCCGCCGTCCACGCCGCCGTCCGCGCCCGCGTCCCCGCCGGGGGCCGCCGGGGTCCATACGGCGAAGTCCTCACCGGCGGCCTCGCTGTCCGCGCCGAAGTCGGCCTTGTGCGTTCCGTACCCGAAGACGGCGGTGTAGAAGGAATCGACGGCCCCGGCGTCCTCCTCCCGGGTCAGCAGCTCGCTCCAGACGTACGCGCCCGGTTCCCGTACGACACCGAAGCCGGAGCGCTCCTCGGGCTGCCAGAGGCCGAAGACGGCGCCGGACGGGTCGGTCGCGAACGCGTTGGTGCCCATGCCGGGCACGAGCGTCGGCCCCATCAGCACCTGTCCGCCCGCCTGCCGCACACGGGCGAGGGTCGCCCCGGCGTCGTAGGTGGCGAAGTAGAGGTTCCAGGCGGTCGGCATCCGGCCGTCCGGCTTGGCGAACAGGGCCGCCGCCTCACGCCCCTGGAGCAGCGCGACCGTATAGGCGTCACGCTCGGCGACCGGACCGCCGAACGTCCAGCCCAGCAGCTCGCCGTAGAACCGCTTGCCCGCCTCGACGTCGGACAGCATGGCGTCCGTCCAGCAAGGCTCCCCCTCGGCGAAGTCCCGTGCCCCTCCGGCCATGTTCCGTTCCTCCCGACCACGCGTCCGTCCGGTGCGTTGAGATGTGGAGTTCGTGGAATCCCCCGGGAGGAACCGTAACGGCGCCGGGGCGGGCGTGCCGGGGAACGCGGCCATCCCGTCGGCCACCCGGCCGGTTCTGAACGCTCCTCTGTCCCAGGGGGCCGCTTTACGGCCACGGAGGGGCGCGTTCCTGGTCCCTACGGCCGTTTTCTCGTGCCATTCCGTGGTTTTCTCGCGCCATTCCGACTGGTCACTCGCCCCGCCCCGAAAGCCCTCGCACCCATTTGCATGCGGACGAATCGCGGGTGGATCACCCCTCGGTAAGCTGACGGCATGACAGGACAAGTTCGAACCGTCGACGGCCGGGTGGCCGGTCGCCGTGGTCAGGCGACGCGGCAGAAGCTGCTCGACTGCCTCAGCGAGATGCTCAGCTCGTCGCCGTACCGCGACGTCAAGGTCATCGACGTCGCGCGGAAAGCGGGCACGTCCCCTGCGACCTTCTACCAGTACTTTCCCGACGTCGAAGGCGCGGTCCTGGAGATCGCCGAATCGATGGCGAAGGAAGGCGCTTCCCTCACCGAACTGGTCGCGGGGCGCTCCTGGGTGGGCAAGGCGGGGTGGCAGACGGCCCAGGACCTGGTCGAGGGCTTCCTGTCGTTCTGGCGGAAGAACGACGCGATCCTGCGCGTGGTCGACCTGGGAGCGGCGGAGGGCGACAAGCGGTTCTACAAGATCCGCATGAAGATCCTGAACTCCGTGAACAACTCCCTGGCCGACTCGATCAAGGAGCTCCAGTCCAAGGGCAAGGTCGACAAGGACGTGAACGCGACCGCGGTCGCGGGTTCCCTCGTCGCCATGCTGGCCTCCGTCGCGGGGCACCAGAAGGGCTTCCAGAGCTGGGGCGTCAAGCAGGCCGAGCTGAAGCCCAGTCTGGCGCTGCTGGTCTACATGGGCGTGACCGAGAAGAAGCCCACCAAATAGCACCCTCGAACAGCCCCCTCCCGCTTGCCCCTCCCTCCGCGTCCCCTCACCATGCGCCCGGGCTAGAGCGGTGCCCTGCGCTCCAGCCGGAAGATCCGGATGCGCCGTTCGACGCGCTCCTGGTACACCGCGTACGGCGGCCAGAACCGGAGCAGCTCCGCCCACGCCTCCTTCCGTTCCTCCCCTTCCAACTGGCGTGCCCGTACGGCGATGTCGGCACCGTTCCAGCTGATCTCGGCGTCCGGATGGCGCCGCAGGTTCGCCGTCCAGCCGGGGTGTCCCTGTCTGCCGAAGTTGCTGCCCACCAGCAGCCAGCTTCCGCGTCCCTCCTCCGGCATGCACGCCAGTGGCGTACGGCGCGGCTGCCCGCTCCTCGCCCCTGTCGAGGTGAGCACCACCCCGGGCAGCATTTGCGTGCTGATCATCGTCCGGCCGCGCGTCGCGCGGTGGACCGCGCGGTCGAGCACGGGGATCACATGCGGGGCGACCTTCGCGAACGTACGGGTGGACGACACCTTCTGGATCGCCTTCATCCTGTCCATCAGACGGTCACCTTCTCCGGCCGTGCCGCCGTACGCTCCGTACGCTCCGGCGCGTCCCGCGCGAAGAGACCCGCGCGTTCGGCCGCGTGGGCGCGCAGCCGATGGACGGGCCCGAACAGCAGGTCGTCCCCCGCGGCGCGCTTGAAGTAGAGGTGCGCCGTGTGCTCCCAGGTGAAGCCGACACCGCCGTGCAGCTGGACGGCCTCACCGGCCGCCAGCCGCAGCGCCTCCAGGGCCTGCGCGAGGGCCAGCCCGCCCGCCGTCTCCGCCTCCGCTGGGTCGGCGTCGGCGGCCCACGCGGCGTAGTAGGTGGCCGACCGCGCGGAGCGCACCTGGACGTACACATCGGCGAGCCGGTGCTGCACCGCCTGGAACGAACCGACGGGACGGCCGAACTGTTCGCGCAGGGTGGTGTATTCGACGGTACGGCCGAGCGCGCTCTCCGCCGCGCCGACGGCCTCGGCGGCGAGCAGCGCGGCCACCCGCGCCCCGGCCCGTACGAGCGCCGAGGGCACGTCCGCCTCGTCGCTCTCCCCCAGCAGCACGGCGGGCACGTCGCGCAGTTCGAGCCGGGCGACCGTACGGGTCTCGTCGAGCGAGGTCTGACGGACACGGACGAGCCCTCGCGGGCCGTGCCGTACGTCCTTGCCGCCGCGGCCGTCGCGGCCGCCGCAGCCGTCGCGCTCCGCCTCGCTCCCGACGAGGAAGAGCAGGGTCCGGCTGCGCGCGAAGCCGCCCGTGTGGGCCGCGACGAGCAGACGGTCGGCGGTGTGACCGTTCAGGACCTGGGCGGCCTCTCCGTACAGCCTCCAGCCCTCCCCGTCGCGCCGCGCCTGGATGCCGCCGGCACGGCCGTCGCCGGACCATCCGTTGACGGCGCCGCCGCCATGCGTGCCGTCCCCGGCTGTGCCGTCGCCGGTACCGCCGCCCGTACCGCCGCCCGTCAGCCCCAGTGCCAGCGGGAGCGCCCCCGCGGGGACCGCGAGGGTCGCCGTGAGCTCTCCGGAGGCGAGGGGCGGCAGCAGGGCCCGGCGCTGCTCCTCGGTGCCGAGAGCGGCCACCAGGGGGGCCACGAGCCCCGCCGTGGCGAGGAGCGGCGAGGGCAGCAGGGCGCGGCCCGCCTCCTCGAAGGCGAGGGCGAGTTCGACGGTGCCGCAGCCCACCCCGTCGTACTCGGCGGGCAGCGCCAGCCCCGGCAGCCCCAGCTCCCGCGCGAGGCTGCCCCACAGCTCCCTGTCGTACCCGGCCTCCGTGCGTACGGCCGCCCTGACGTCGTCGGGCTCCGACCGGGCGGCCAGGACGTCCCGCAGGGCCCGCTGGATCGCGCCCTGCTCCTCACTGAACGAGGCATCCATCGACAGCTCCCCTCATCTGACGGGCCGTCATGTTAGGGACACGCGCGGAAGAAGCCCAGGGGTACGCACGCGCCGGGGGGCACATCCGGAACGCCCCTGGAAAGCTCCCGGAACGCTCCCGGAACACCCCGGGACGCGCCCCCATATCTGATGTACCGTCAGATTCATGTCTCCTCGCCGGGTAGCCATAGCCGGAGCGGCCCTGTCGGACACGGGCCGCGTCGACCACGCGACGGCGTACGCGCTGCACGCGCAGGCCGCGCGCAGGGCGCTGGCCGACGCGGGCGGGGGCATCACTCCCGACCGGATCGACGGCCTGGCCTCCGCCGGACTGGGCACGCTCGCCCCGGCCGAGGTCGCCGAGTATCTGGGGCTCCGTCCGACGTGGACGGACTCGACGTCGGTGGGCGGCGCGACCTGGGAGGTGATGGCGGCGCACGCGGCCGACGCCATCGCCCAGGGACACGCGAACGCCGTCCTGCTGGTCTACGGTTCGACCGCGCGGGCCGACCTCAAGGCCGGCCGCCGCACCGCGAACCTCTCCTTCGGCTCCGGCGGCCCGCTCCAGTTCGAGGTCCCCTACGGGCACACCCTCGTCGCCAAGTACGCGATGGCCGCGCGGCGCCATATGCACGAGTACGGCACCACTCTGGAGCAGCTCGCCGAAGTGGCCGTCCAGGCACGCGCCAACGCGGCGGCGAACCCGGACGCCATGTACCGCGACCCGATCACCGTGGACGACGTACTGGCCGGTCCGGTCATCGCCGACCCGTTCACCAAACTGCACTGCTGCATCCGTTCGGACGGAGGATGCGCCGTCCTGCTCGTCGCCGAGGAGATGATGGCCGACGTCCCGAAGCGGCCCGTATGGGTGCTGGGTTCGGGCACCTCCCTCTCGCACACCACCATGTCGGAATGGGACGACTTCACGGTCTCGCCCGCCGCCGCGTCCGGACGGGACGCCTTCGCCCGCGCGGGGGTCGCTCCGGCCGACATCGACCTCGCCGAGATCTACGACGCCTTCACCTACATGACCCTGGTGACGCTTGAGGACCTGGGCTTCTGCGCGAAGGGCGAGGGCGGCGCGTTCGTCGAGAAGGGACGACTGCTCCGCGACGGCGAGCTGCCGGTGAACACCGACGGGGGCGGCCTCTCCGCCTGCCACCCAGGGATGCGCGGACTGTTCCTGCTCGTGGAGGCCGTACGGCAGCTGCGGGGCGAGGCGGGCGAGGACCGCCAGGTCGTCCGCCGGGACGGCACGCCGCCCGCGCTCGCGGTCGCCTCGGGCACGGGCGGCTGGTTCTGCTCGTCCGGAACGGTCGTCCTAGGCCGCGACTGAGCCCACCCGGCACCTCGCCCTACCCCCTTCGACGCCCGTCGCCCCTCTTCGGCTCAGCTATACACGCCGTCTATACTCACCCTCTCTAATCGACGTATCCACGCTCTCTCTATACACTCGATATATACATCGCGTGTATAGTGGCAGACGTGATGATCAAAGGCATGCGAACGAGAGCGACAGCGTCCCTGTCCCTGCTCACAGCGGTGGCCGCCACGCTGGCGCTGAGCGGGTGCGCCGAGGTCGACACGACGTCCCCGGCGGACGCGCGCAACCACCCGGCGCCGCAGGCGGCGGGCAAGGGACAGGGCAAAGCCGTGGTGACCTCGGGGCATCCGGACTGCCGCGAGGCGAAGTGCGTCGCCCTCACCTTCGACGCGGGGCCCAGCGCGAACACGCCCCGGCTGCTGGACATCCTCAAGAAGGAGAAGGTCCCGGCGACCTTCTTCCTGCTGGGCAAGAAGCACATCACCAAGCACCCCGACCTGGTGCGCCGCATCGCGGACGAGGGGCACGAGGTGGCCAACCACACCTGGTCGCACGGGATCCTGACCGACCTCAAGGACGACGAGGTGCGCGAGGAGATATCCCGCGTGCAGCGGTCGGTCGAGAAGCTCACCGGCACCGAGCCCTCACTGATGCGCCCGCCCCAGGGGCGTACGGACGAGAACATCACCAAGATCTGCGAGGACCTCGGCGTCTCCCAGGTGCTCTGGAGCGTCACCGCGAAGGACTACCAGACGACCGATTCGGCGCTCATCAAGAAGCGCGTCCTGGAACAGACCGACCGGGACGGCATCATCCTGCTCCATGACATCTACAAGGGCACGGTCCCCGCCGTGCCGGGGATCATCAAGGCGCTGAAGAAGAAGGGGTACACGTTCGTCACCGTGCCCGACCTGCTCGCCCCCGGGGCCCCGGAGCCCGGGAAGATCTACCGGCCCTGAGAGCCCTCAGGGCCCTGAGAGCGCCGTTCAGAGCCGCTGGTACATGACGTGCAGCCCGACGTAGCCCTCCGCCGGGTGGTGGAAGCTCTCCGGCACCGTGCCGATGACCTCGAAGCCGAGGGACTTCCACAGGGCGACGGCGGGGTGGTTGCACTCCACGACGGCGTTGAACTGGACACCCCGGAAGCCGCTCCGGCGCGACCAGTCGAGCATGTCCTCGCCGAGGGCCCGCCCGACGCCCCGGCCGCGGGCGTGCGAGGCGACCATGAAGCTGCCGCTGGAGATGTGGGCGCCACCGCCCGCACGGTTCGCGTACATGTTGGACGTGCCTAGCACCCGTCCGTCGTCCGCGGCGTCCACCGCGACGGCCGTACGGCCGGGAGGGCCGGTCATCCACAGCTCGCGCCCCGCCTCCGCCCCGATGTCGCGGGGGTACGGAATGGTCTCACCGGCCGCGCAGATCTCCTGGAAGAACGGCCAGATGGCGGGCCAGTCGGCCGCTGTCGCTTCTCGGATGGCGATGTCCACGCACGTCAGGATGCCGCGTGCCTCTCAGGAGCGCGAGGCATTAACGGCGGGCCGGAAGACCGGTACGGCCGTATCGGCAGCATCCGCCCCGTCCTCCCCGCCAACGGCCCGGAAAGACACACGGAGCGCCAATCCGACGCACAGTTCCTCGTCCGGACAGTCCCTGATCTCGGTCATCATCCGGGGCCCCTCGGCCAGTTCGACGACCGCGGCGACATAGGGAACGCGTTCCCCGAACGGCGGCAGGTCGTTCCGGTGGACCACCGACCATGTGTAGAGGGTCGCGTCACCGCTCGCCTCCTCCCAGACGACGTCCTCGCTCCAGCAGCGCGGACAGAACTCGCGCGGATAGTGGTGCGCCCGTCCGCACCCGTCCGCACGGCAGCGGCGCAGCAGCAGCTGTCCGCGCGCGGCCGCGTCCCAGTACGGACGCGTGAACGCGTCCGGCTGCGGAAGGTCGAACCGCGCACCCGGCGCGCCCGTTCCGGTCCCCATCAGAACAACCCCCATGCGGCGTCGAGCGACCAGGTCTGCCAGCTCATCCCCAGGAGCGCGACGAGCGAGATGAGCGCCATCATGCTGTTCTGCCCCTGCTCGGCCCAGTCATGGATCATCAGGACGAGATAGAGCAGGTTCAGCAGCAGCCCGCCCACGAGCGCGACGGGCGTCAGGAAGCCCACGACGAGGCCGAGCCCCACGGCGAGCTCCGCGTAGACCACGACGTACGCCATGGCCCTGGGACGGGGCTTCACGACCGTGTCGAAGCCCTTGGTGACCGTCGGCCAGCGGTGCTTGGAGGCCACGTCGGCGGCCCAGGCGATGCCCGTGCCGCGCTCGAACCAGCCCTTCTTGTCCTTGTGCCGCCAGCTCTCCAGCCACCACAGGCCGAGCCCTACGCGCAGCACCGCGAGCCATTCGGCCCCGCTGAGCCAGACGGTCTCCATGGGTCACCCCGCACTCCACCCCGTACTTCCGGGCACTCGGAATCTGACGGCTCGTCAGTTCACCGGACGGGGTGCGACTTGGCAAGGGGCGTTCACCATGGAATTTCCGGGGGCGCTCACCGCACAGTCACCGGGCGGTCACTAGGATTCTCGTCATGCCCATGTCCGACGACGGCTCGCCCGTCCAGATCATCGGCGCCGGCCCGGGCGGCCTGGCCACCGCGGCCGCGCTCAAGGAACGCGGGATCAGCGCGGTCGTGCTGGAGAAGTCCGACTCCGTGGGCGCCTCCTGGCGCGGACACTACGACCGGCTCCGCCTGCACACCACCCGCGCCCTGTCGGCGCTGCCCGGCCTGCCCATCCCGCGCGAGTACGGCCGCTGGGTCGCCCGCGACGACCTGGTGCGCTACCTGGAGGCGTACACGGCGCACCACGGGATCGAGGTCGCCACGGGCGTCGAGGTCGACACCGTGGAGCGCCGGGACGACCGGTGGGTCCTCCACGCCAACGGGGGACGGCGCCTCACCACTCCCGCCGTGGTCGTCGCCACCGGCTACAACCACACGGCCCACGTGCCCGACTGGCCGGGGCGCGACTCCTTCACGGGCGAGCTGCTGCACGCCTCCCGCTACCGCGAACCGTCGCCGTACGCGGGCCGCAACGTGCTGGTCGTCGGCGCGGGCAACACCGGCGCCGAGATCGCCGCCGAGCTGGCGGCGCACGGTGCGGGGCGCGTACGCCTCGCGGTGCGCACCCCGCCGCACCTCGTGCGCCGTACCACGCTCGGCTGGCCCGCGCAGCGCAGCGCGATCCTCTGCCGCAGGCTGCCCGCCGGACTGACGGACCGTATCGCCGCCCAGTTCACCAGGGCGTCCCTGCCGGACCTGACCGCGCACGGACTGCCGCGTCCGGAGACGGGCCTCTTCACGCGCGCCCGGGAGGGCGCGATCCCGGTGCAGGACGTCGGCCTCATAAGAGCCGTACGGCGCGGGCACGTCGAACCCGTACCGGCCGTCGAGTCCTTCGACGGGCCCGTGGTTCGCCTCGCCGGGGGCGGTACGGCGCGCCCGGACGTGGTCATCGCGGCCACGGGGTTCCGGCGCGGCCTGGACGACCTGGTGGGCCATCTCGGCGTCCTGGACGCCAAGGGGCACCCACGCGCCCACGGGCGCCGCACGCACCCCTCGGCCCCCGGGATGTACTTCACGGGGTTCACCAATCCCATCAGCGGGATGCTCCGCGAACTCGCGCTGGACGCCCCGAGGATCGCCCGCGCCATCGCCCGCGCGGCGGCCTAGCCGTTCGGGCGACGACAGGGCCTAGGCACCCGGGCGGGGCGCGCGGCGGTCGCTGCGGGCGGCGAGCTCCTCCTCGTCCACGAGGGTGAGCATCTCCTCGCCGGGGACGCCGACCATGACGACGACGAAGCGGCTCCAGCGGTCGGTCAGATGGTTGGCCGTCTGGTAGTGGATCAGGTCACCGCCGGGCTCCCAGAAGGCCTCTCCGGCGCGGATGACACGTTCGGGCTCGCCTTCCAGCTCGAAGACCATCTCGCCCTCCAGCATGTAGCCGAACACCGGCCCGCTGTGCCGGTGCGGCGGCGTCCCCGGGTCGCCCGGTGGGATGTCGACGGTCATGGTCATCACTTCGGCGCCCTCGGGAAGGAACGGGGGCACCTCGTGCATAAGCGTCGTCAGGACGGAGTTGGTTCCGTTCGGCGTCTCCATGTGAGTGACGCTATGCGGCGCCCCGTACGAAAGTCGGGACCATTCCGAGCCAGGGTGAGAGGACCACTCATTCGGCGAGAAGGCGGGCCGGGACCGCGACGGCCTGGGCCCGTGGGTTCGCGCTCAATCCGCGGGGTCGGCCTCGGTGGGATCCGCGGCGCGCAGGGCCCGTGCCAGCCACTCCAGTTCCCCGGTCGCGTCGGGCGCGGAGTCCTGCCCGCGCACGCGGGCGACAAGCCTGCGATAGCGCTCCGCCCCTGCCTCCATTCCGGCATCCAGGCTGCTCAGCACGGCAGCCCGATCGGCGACGCCGAACAGCTCGGACAGCGTTTCGGCCGCCTCCGGTCCCTCGGGGGTGACCCCGCGTTCTCTGGCCTCCGCGACGGTCTGCACGACGTGCCTGGCCCACCAGATGGACGCCCCGGGGGGACGGCCCTGCCCCGGTACGGGCGTGTTGAGCTCCATCCAGGTGCGCAATCGGGCGCGAAAGCCGGGGTCCCGGACCAGTTCGGCCAGTTCGATCCAGGCGTCGACCTGCTCAGGGGTGGGATCGTCGGGCAATTCGACGCTGAAGGTGCGCAGGCGGTCGCGCAGATCCGGATCGATGTCGAGGCCGCCGAACACCTCCTTCTTGAACTCGTCGATGATCTGCTCGCGTTCGGCGGCGGAAAGCCGCGCCAACCGGTTCATCAGTGCTGTCTCCTCAGCGGTGGAACCGCGTGTCGCCACGGTGGACAGGACGGCCCGGCTCACCTTGAGTGAGCGGATCCGCGCGTCGAGCGCGGCCACCTGCGCATCGGCGACCTCGGCGACCGTGGTCCGGCCGCTCAGCACCCGGCACACGTCGTCGAGCCCGAGGCCCAGCTCCCGCAGAGTTCGGACCAGCTCGACGCGGGCCACGGACTCGGCGTCGTACAGCCGGTAGCCGCTCGCGGAGCGGGCCACGGGCGGCACCGCTCCCTCGTCCGACCAGAAGCGCAGGGTGCGCACCGGAAGTCCGGTGCGGCGCGCGAGCTGGCCGATGGTGAGCACGTCGGGGCGTTCATCGTCCATGGGCAAGATCCTGGACTCTCCAGCCACTGGAGACTCAAGCGGCTCAGTGCGACATCCGGTGAGCCCTCCAGCGCTCCGCACCGGTGATGTTGGCGCTCGGAGTGACCGCCGGGGCGTACGCGCGGGCGGGGCGGGGGCGCGCGGTGGCCACATGGGAGCGGCGGGCGCGGGGTAGACGAGAGAGGAGCCCCCTCCGGCGATCGTGCCG
Organism: Streptomyces sp. NPDC048172; assembly: GCF_043202595.1. Classification (NCBI taxonomy): domain Bacteria; kingdom Bacillati; phylum Actinomycetota; class Actinomycetes; order Kitasatosporales; family Streptomycetaceae; genus Streptomyces; species Streptomyces sp. NPDC048172. Next base: position 37,882 of record NZ_JBIDAT010000011.1, on the reverse strand, counting down.
CCACACTTCCTGACAACCTGTCAGTTCAGTAATCTGACAGGGCGTCAGTTATATTGGCCACCAACAGGAGTGGGCGAGAACGATGCTCGGATCGACTCACGGCACCCTCACCACCACCCCCCGTTCGGCACGCGTGCTGGCCTGTGGCGAGCAGCTCACCGGCGTCGGCGTCGTCCACGGACAGGCGCCCGGCGGCGTCCGCTCCGGCACGGGCGGCACCTGCTCCGACGGCACCGCGGACGCCGCCGCCCTCGACGTCAGCGGACGCCCCCTGCACGCGGACGTGCCCGATCTGGACCGCCTCTTCCGGCCCGAGTCCGTCGCCGTCGTGGGCGCCTCCGACGCCGAGGGACGCCCCAATACGGGGATCACCCGGCAGCTCCTCGCCTGGGCCGAGCGCGTCGGCGCACGGCTGCGTCCCGTGCACCCCACGCGCGAGGCCGTCTTCGGCCTGCCCTGCGTCCCCTCCGTCACCGACCTCCCCGAACCCGTCGATCTCGCCGTGCTCCTCGTCGCCGAACCGCTGCCCGTGATCGAGCAACTGGCGGACACCAAGACCCGTTTCGCCGTCGCCTTCGCCTCCGGCTTCGCCGAGACCGGCGAGGACGGCGCCGCCGCGCAGGCCGAGCTCGCCGAGATCTCCGCCCGCTCCGGGCTCCGACTGCTCGGCCCGAACACCAACCTCAACGCCTTCGAGCACTTCCGTGACGACCTCGAAGGACCGGCCATCGCGCTGATCACCCAGTCCGGCCACCAGGGCCGCCCCGTCTTCGCCCTCCAGGAGCTGGGCATACGGCTCTCCCACTGGGCGCCGACGGGGAACGAGGCCGACCTGGAGACGGCCGACTTCATCTCCTACTTCGCCTCACGGCCCGAGGTCGGCGCCATCGCCGCGTATGTGGAAGGGCTCAAGGACGGGCGTGCCTTTCTGCTCGCCGCCGACCGGGCGGCGCGCGAGGGCGTACCCGTCGTCGCCGTGAAGGTCGGCCGCACCGAGACGGGCGCCCGTACGGCCGCGTCCCACACCGGCAAGCTGACGGGCGCCGACGCCACGGTGGACGCGGCGATGCGGCAGTACGGCGTGATCCGGGTGAACGGCCTGGACGAGCTCCAGGACACCTCGGCGCTGCTGGCCCGCGCGCGCCCGCCGCAGGCCGACGGCGTCGCCGTCTACGCGATATCGGGCGGCACCGGCGCGCACTTCTCGGACCTGGCGACCGCCGAGGGACTCACCCTCCCCACGCTCTCCGAGGCGAAGCAGGCCGAGCTGCACCAGTGGATCCCGGACTATCTCTCCGTGGCCAACCCGATCGACAACGGCGGCCATCCCGTGGGCGACTGGCGCGGGCGGAAGATCATCGACGCGATCCTCGCCGACCCGGACGTGGGCGTGCTGATCTGTCCCATCACCGGCCCGTTCCCCCCGATGAGCGACAAGCTCGCCCAGGACCTGGCCGACGCGGCGGAGGCGACGGACAAGCTGGTCTGCGTCGTCTGGGGCTCCCCCGTCGGCACCGAGGACGCCTACCGGCACACGCTGCTGGGCTCCTCCCGTGTCGCCACCTTCCGGACCTTCTCCAACTGCATAGGCGCCGTCCGCGCCTATCTCGGCCACCACCGCTTCACCCGCGGCTACCACTCCCCCTTCGCGGAGGCGCCGCGCACCCCCTCCCCCTCGTACCGCAAGGGGAAGGCCCTGCTCCGGCCCGACCAGCAGCTCAGCGAGCACTCCGCTAAGCAGCTGCTGCGCGCGTACGGCATCCGCGTCCCCCGCGAGAAGCTGGTCACCAGCGCCGCGGGCGCCGTGCGCGCCGCCGCGCAGGTCGGCTACCCCGTCGTGATGAAGGCGTCCGCGCCGCAGCTCGCGCACAAGAGCGACTACGGCCTGGTGAAGGTCGGGCTGACGTCCGCCAGCCAGGTCCGCGAGTCCTACCGCGAACTCACCGAGATCGCCCGCGTCGAGGGCATCGAGCTGGACGGCGTGCTCGTCTGCCAGATGGTCGAACCCGGCGTCGAAATGGTCGTCGGCATCACCCAGGACGCGCTCTTCGGGCCGACGGTCACGGTCGGCCTCGGCGGGGTGCTGGTGGAGGTCCTGCGCGACTCGGCCGTCCGCGTCCCGCCCTTCGGCGAGGACCAGACCCGCGACATGCTGGGCGAACTGCGCGGCGCCGCGCTCCTCGACGGCGTCCGCGGACGGCCGCCCGCCGATGTGGACGCCCTCGTCGAGGTCGTCCTCCGGGTGCAGCGCATGGCGCTGGAACTGAGCGGGGACGGGCCGGGACAACTCGCCGAGCTGGACATCAATCCCCTGGTGGTGCTGCCGCGCGGGCAGGGCGCCGTGGCACTCGACGCACTCGCCGTCTGCGGCTGACTCACCCTCTGCGACTGAAGGGAGCTCGCACACGATGTCCTCCTCTCCCGAACCCCACGCACCTGGAACCGGATCAGCTACGGAATCTCCCCGGGCGTCCAACGCCCCCGTGTCGACGCCCGGGGAGTCCCTGGAGACAGTTGTAGAGCACGCCACTGACAACGGCGTCTCGTGGATCACCCTCGACCGCCCCCACGCCCTCAACGCCCTCACCTGGGACCAGCGGGAACGCCTGATCTCGCTGCTCTCCGCCGCCTCCGCCGACCCCGCCGTGCGCGCCGTCGTGATCACCGGGAGAGGCCGGGGCTTCTGCGCCGGCGCCGACCTGCGGGGCACGCCGGACTCCGGGCGCGAGCGCGTCGCCGGGGACGTGGCGCGGACGATCGAGCACGGCGCGCAGCGGCTCGTCGGCGCGGTGCTGGACTGCGAGAAGCCGGTGCTCGCGGCCGTGAACGGCACGGCGGCGGGCATCGGCGCACACCTCGCGCTCGCCTGCGACCTCGTGCTGGCCTCCCAGGAGGCGAAGTTCGTCGAGGTGTTCGTGCGGCGTGGCCTGGTGCCGGACGGCGGGGGCGCGTATCTGCTGCCGAGGCTGGTGGGGCCGCAGCGGGCGAAGGAGCTGATGTTCTTCGGCGACTCGCTGCCCGCGCCGGAAGCGGAACGCATGGGTCTGGTGAACCGCGTGGTCCCCGCCGACGAGCTGGAGAAGACCACACGGGCCTGGGCGGAACGGCTTGCCCAGGGCCCGACCCGGGCGCTGGCGCTGACGAAGCGGCTGGTCAACGACGCGCTGGACAGCAGCCGTTCGGTGGCCTTCGCCGCCGAGGCCCAGGCGCAGGAGATCAACATGACGACGCGGGACGCCCAGGAGGGCGTGGCGGCTTTCAAGGAGCGCCGCACGCCCGTCTACGAGGGCCGCTAGGGCATCCACAAGAGGCACGGGGACCCTCTTCCGGATCCCTCCGGCCCTCTTCCGGGGCCCTCCGGTCCTCTTCCGGGGCCCGCCCACCCCTTCCCATCTGACGCTCCATCAGATTCAATGAGGACATGATGGGACACGCAGGGATGGCGGCCACCGCAGTGCGCTACCTCCGCGCGGTCGGCGCGGCGCAGCCCGCGACAGCACCGGCGCCCGCACCGGACCCGCTCCCCCGCCAGCGCCTGCGCGCCGTCCGCGAGGACGAGCGCGCCCCCGTCGACGGCGCCGAATTCCGCCGCGTGCTCGGCCATTTCGCCTCGGGCGTCACCGTCGTGACGGCCCCGGCGGGCGAGGGCGAGCGCGAGGAGGGCGGGGCGGCGGACGGGGCGGCCCCCGCCGGGTTCGCCTGCCAGTCCTTCGCCTCCCTCTCGCTGGACCCGCCGCTGGTCTCGTTCATGGTCGCCCGTACGTCCACGACGTGGCCGCGCATCGCCCGCGCCGGGGTCTTCTGCGTGAACGTCCTCGCGGCGGACCAGGGCGAGCTGTGCCGGGGGTTCGCGGTGAGCGGCGGCGACAAGTTCGCCGGGGTGACGCACGCGCCGTCGCCCGTGACCGGATCGCCGCTCCTGGAGGGCGTCGCCGCGTGGATCGACTGCGAGATCCACGCCGTGCACACGGGAGGCGACCACCTCATCGTCGTCGGCCGGGTGCGCGCGCTGGACGCCTCGCAGGACGAGGACGTGGCACCGCTGCTGTTTCACCGGGGGACGCTGGGCACGTTCTCGTCGTAGTGCGCGCCGTAGTTCTCGTCGTAGTGCGCGTCGATCCCCGTGCGCCCCGGGGCCACGTCCGCCCGTAGCACCAGGTCGGCGTCGTAGTCGCCGCCCGCCTCGCGCCGGAAGGGCAGGGGCGTGTCCGATTCCAGCCCCTCCAGGCGTGCGCGGAGGGCATCGGCGTACTCCTTGAAGTCCCGTTCGGTGAAGCGCCTGTTCGCGCCGTAGACCGCGAAAGGCGGCAGCGCCTCCATGCCCGTGTACCAGAACACCCCGTGGTGCACGGGGAAGAGAACGCCGTTGAGGTCGCCGTGCACACCGCGCGGGCCGAACGAGGACTCCCGCGCGCCTACGGACGTCACCACGAGGGCGCGCTTGCCCGCGAGGCCGCCGTCTCCGTAGCGCCGGGTGCGTCCCTCCGCGTCGGTGACCACCTGCGCGTACCCCTGGACGAGCACCCTGTCGAACCAGCCCTTCAGGATGGCGGGCGGCCCGAACCACCACAGAGGGAAGTGCAGCACCACCGTGTCCGCCCAGTCGAGCTTCTCCTGCTCGGCACGGATGTCGGGACTGAGCGTTCCCGCCCGGTAGGCGGCCTCCTGCGCGTCACCGACGACCATCCGGCCGTCGCCACCGTCCTCGTCCCCGCCACTGTCGAACGCGACGTCCGTACGGTCCACGGTCGCCTTCCAGCCCATGGCGTACAGGTCCGACTCCCGTACCTCGTGCCCCTGCTCGCGCAGGGCGCGCACGCCCTCGTCGCGCAGGGAGCCGTTCAGTGAGCCCGCTTCCGGGTGGGCGAATATCCAGAGCACCTTCATGCCCACGATCCTGCGCGGACCGGGAGGGAGGAACGAGTGGCCATACTGCCAGCATGTGAAAGAATCTGGCCATGAGTGTCTTCCGGCAGCGGAACCCACGGAACGGCGACGAGGGCCCCCACCGGGTCGCGGTGCTGGTCCGCGAGGGCGTGATGCCCATGGAGCTGGGCCTCGCGCACCAGCTCTTCGGGTACGCGGAGTCCCCCGGGGGCGAGCCTCTGTACGAGGTGGTGACCTGCGCCCCGGTCCCCGGTCCTGTCCGTACGGACGCCGATTTCCCCATCCATGTCGCACACGGCCCCGAGGCGCTGGAAGAGGCCGACACGGTGCTCGTCCCGGCGACACACGTGGCCGACGAGACCGAGACGGACGGCACGCTGCCCCCGGCGCTCGCCGCCGCCATGGCGCGCATCCGGCCCGGCGCCCGTATCGCCTCCATCTGCACGGGGGCCTTCGTCCTGGCGGCTGCCGGGCTGCTGGACGGGCGCAGAGCGACCACCCACTGGCGCTCGGTCGACGATTTCCGCGCGAGATACCCCGGCGTCGAGGTGGACCCGGACGTGCTCTACGTGGACGAGGGCGATGTCCTCACCTCCGCCGGGGAGGCGTCCGGCATCGACCTGTGCCTGCACATCATCCGCCGCGACCACGGCACCGCCGTCGCCAACACGGTGGCCCGCAGAACGGTCGTACCGCCCCACAGGGACGGCGGACAGGCCCAGTTCATCCCCCGCCCGGTGCCGCCCGCGCAGCGCTCCTCGACGGGCAACGCGCGCGCCTGGGCGCTGCGCCATCTGGACCGCCCGGTGACCCTGGGCGAAATGGCGGCACAGGAGGCGATGAGCGTACGGACGTTCACGCGGCGTTTCCGCGAGGAGACCGGGCAGACCCCGGTGCAGTGGCTGACGCGGCAGCGGATCGACCACGCGCGCCAGCTGCTGGAGGAGACGGATCTGAGCGTCGACCGTATCGCCGCCGACGCGGGCTTCGGCACGGGCGCGTCCCTGCGCCAGCATCTGCGGGCCAGCATCGGCGTCTCCCCACGCGCCTACCGCCGCACCTTCCGCGTCCAGGAGCAGGACCAGGAGCAGGACCAGGACCGGCCCCAGGACCGGCGCGCGGCCCCTGCCGCCTCTTATTAGGCCCGCATTATTAGGCCCGCTCTTATTAGGCCCGCACCGCGTCCACCAGTTCGTCCGCGCGGCCCCTCCGGATCACCAGGGCCATCAGCGCCGCGACGGCGCACAGGGCGCCCGAGGAGTACCAGACGACGTCGTACGAGCCGAAGACGTCCCGTGCGACGCCGCCCAGGAACGCGACCAGTCCGGCGCCCACCTGGTGCGAGGCGAGGACCCAGCCGAAGACGATGGCGCTGTCCTCGCCGTAGTGCTCGCGGCACAGGGCGAGCGTGGGCGGGACGGTGGCCACCCAGTCGAGGCCGTAGAAGACGATGAAGAAGATCATCGGCGGATGGACGGACGGGGCGAGCAGCATCGGCAGGAACATCAGGGAGACGCCGCGCAACGCGTAGTACAGCGACAGCAGGCGGCGCGCCTCGAAGCGGTCGGTGAACCATCCGGACGCAATGGTGCCCACGACGTCGAAGACCCCGATCACCGCGAGCAGCCCGGCCGCCGCCGTCACCGGCATGCCGTGGTCGTGCGCGGACGGCACGAAATGGGTCTTCACCAGGCCGTTGGTGGTCGCGCCGCAGATCGCGAAGGTCCCCGCGAGCAGCCAGAAGGGACCCGTCCTGGCCGCGTCGAACAGGACGCGCAGGGCGCGTTTTCCCGCGCCCGTACGGGGCGGAGGCTTGGGCACGAACTCCGTGGCGCCGTACGGGGCGAGGCCGACGTCGGCCGGATGGTCGCGCAGCAGGAGCCAGACGAACGGCACCACCGCGAGCGCCGTCAGCGCGACCGTGACGGCCGCGGGGCGCCAGTCGTACTGCTCGATCAGGTAGGACAGCAACGGCAGGAAGACCAGTTGGCCGGAGGCGCCGGCGGCGGTCAGGATGCCGGTCACCAGGCCCTTGCGTCGCACGAACCAGCGGTTGGTGACCGTCGCGGAGAAGGCGAGCGCCATACAGCCGCTGCCCAGGCCGACGAGGACGCCCCAGAAGAGCACCAGCTGCCAGCTCGCGGTCATCACGGTCGTCAGGGCCGCCCCCACGGCGATGGTGGTGAGCGCGACGGCCACGACCCTGCGGATGCCGTAGCGGTCCATCAGCGCGGCGGCGAACGGCGCGGTGAGCCCGTACAGCGCGAGGTTCACCGACACGGCGAAGCCGATGGTGCCGCGCGACCAGCCGAACTCCCCGTGCAGCGGGTCGATCAGCAGGCCCGGCATGGAGGCGAAGCCCGCAGCGCCGATGATCGTCACGAAGGCCACGGCGGCGACCGTCCACGCGCGGTGCACCCGTGGCGGCCGTGCGCCCCTGTCGCGTTTTTCGGGCGGCCCGGAGGAGGGCGGCTCGTCTCCGGCACGCGGTGCGTGCGATGCGGTCGTCTGCGTCACGGAACGAGTCTCGGCGGGACGATCACGCCGCACGAGTGGCCGGAAGGCCATCATGTGCGAGGATCGGGCCATGAGCGTGTTCCAGCATCCTGAGCGTCACCGGGTGGCCGTTCTGGTGCGCCCCGGGCTGCTCCCCATCGAGCTGGGCATCCCGCACCGTCTGATGGGCCGCTCCAAGACGGCGGACGGGAAGCCGCTGTACGAGGTCGTGACCTGCACCGCGTCCGTTCCCACGCCGGGACCGGTCCGTACGGACGCGGACTTCACCGTCAACGTCGGCCACGGCCCCGAGGCCCTCGCCGAGGCGGACACCGTGATCGTTCCCGCCGCGCACGAGACGGACGCCTCGTACCATCTGGGCACCCTGGAGCCACCGCTCGCCGACGCGCTCGCCAGGATCCGGCCGGGCACCCGTATCGCGTCCATCTGCACGGGCGCCTTCGTCCTGGCGGCGGCCGGACTGCTGGACGGGCGGCGGGCGACGACCCATTGGGCGTCGGCGGACCATTTCCGTTCGCTGTATCCGCGCGTCCGTCTGGAGCCCGATGTGCTCTATGTGGACGAGGGAGACGTGCTGACCTCCGCCGGTGTGGCCTCCGGCATCGATCTCTGCCTCCATATGGTGCGCTCGGACTTCGGCTCCGAGGTGGCGAACTCGGTCGCGCGGCGTACGGTCGTCCCGCCGCAGCGCAGCGGAGGGCAGGCCCAGTTCGTCGTCCGTCCGGTGCCGCAGTCCGACATCCGCACGACGGGCACGGCCCGCGCCTGGGCGCTCGACCATCTGGACAGACCTCTGACCCTCCGCGAACTGGCGGCACGGGAGTCCATGAGCGTACGGACGTTCACCCGGCGCTTCCGCGAGGAGACCGGGCTCAGTCCGCAGCGCTGGCTCATCGAGCAGCGCGTCGAACGGGCCCGGCACCTGCTGGAGAGCAGCGACATGGCCATCGACCGGATCGCGGAGACGGCCGGTTTCGGCTCGCCCTCCTCGCTGCGCTCGCACTTCCAGTCGGCACTCGGGGTCTCCCCCGCGGCCTACCGGCGCACGTTCGCGGTCAAAACGTGATCCCCGGCGTCCTGAACACGTTCAGAACGTGAGCACCCCCCGGGCCACCCGGCCGTGGTGCGCGTCGTCGGCCGCCTTGTCGAAGTCCTCGACCGGATAGACCTCGGTGACCAGTTCGTCCAGGAGCAGCCGTTCCCGCCGGTACAGGTCGGCGTAGAGGGCGATGTCCCGCTGCGGACGGGACGAGCCGTAACGGCAGCCCAGGATGGACTTGTCGAGGTACATGGCGGAGACCCGGAAGGACGCCTCGGCGTCGGCGGGCGGCACGCCCAGCAGCACCGCCTGTCCGTGCCGGTCGAGCAGATCGACGGCCTGCCGGATGAGCGTGGTGCTGCCGACGCACTCGAAGGCGTGGTCGGCGCCGTCCGGAAGGGTCTCCCGGACCGCGGCGACCGTGTCGTCCACGGCGGACGCGTCCACGAAGCGGGTGGCGCCGAACCGCCGCGCCACGCCCTCCTTGGCCGGATTGGCGTCCACGGCGACGATCTCCCCGGCCCCGGCGATCCGCGCGCCCTGGATGACGTTCAGCCCGATGCCGCCCGTGCCGATCACCACGACCGAGTCGCCCCGGTCCACCTTCGCCCTGTTGAGCGCGGCGCCCACTCCGGTGACGACGCCGCAGCCGATCAGCGCGGCGGACGGGAAGGGGATGTCCTCGGGAATCCGTACGGCCTGGACCGCCTTGACGACGGTGCGCTCCGCGAAGGCCGAGAGCGCGGCGAAGTTGTACAGCGTCCCGCCGCCGCGCGTGAAGGGGCGCTCCGGCCTGCCGATGGCATGGCGGCACATGGTGGGCCTGCCGCGCCCGCACTCCGCGCACGTGCCGCAGTTCGCGATCGTGGACAGCGCCACGTGATCGCCGGGCGCGACGTGCGCGACGCCCTCCCCGACCGCCTCCACCACGCCCGCGCCCTCGTGCCCGAGCACGACCGGGCGGGGGAACGGGATCGTCCCGTCGATCACCGACAGGTCGCTGTGGCAGAGCCCGGCGGCCCGGACGCCGACCTGGACCTCGCCGGGCCCGGGGCCGCGTACCTCCAGGTCGCCGACCACCTGGGCCCGTTCACCCTCGAAGATCACACCTCGCATGACCCCTCCCTCACCAGACGATCGACTGGAGCTCGCTGTACGCGTGCAGCCCGAAGGAGCCGCCGTCCCTGCCGACGCCGGACTCCTTGAAACCGCCGAAGGGCGTCTCGGGGTGCCGTTGCACGGTGTTGATGCCGACGTTGCCGCTGCGCAGCCGCCCCGCGAGGCGCCAGGCCCGGCCCGCGTCGCCGCTGAACACGTAGTCGTAGAGGCCGTACGGCGTCCCGTTCGCGATCCGCACGGCCTCGTCGTCGTCCTCGAAGGGCATGGCCACGACGACGGGCCCGAACAACTCCTCACGGGCCACGGTCATCTCGGGGGTGACCCCGGCGATGAGCGTCGGGGCGACGTAGAAACCGGTGGCGGGCGAGGACGGGCGCTCACCGCCGGCGAGGATCTTGGCGCCCTGGTCCCGGGCACCCTCGATGTACGCCTCGACGCGGTCGCGCTGCGCCGCGGAGATCAACGGCCCGACGAGAGTTCCCTCTTCCGTGGGATCCCCAACCGTCATCGACGCGGCGTACTGTGAAAGCGCAGTCACGAACTCGTCGTAGTGCGAGTGGTGTACGAGCACGCGCGTCGGCGCCGTGCAGATCTGGCCGCTGTGAAATGCCCAGGTCGAGGCGACCGAGCCCAAAGCAGCACTGCGGATGCTCTCCCCGGCATCCTCCATGATCAGCGCTGCCCCTTTTCCCCCCAGTTCCATCAAGGTGCGCTTCATCGTGCGCGCCGCGGTCTCAGCGATCTTCTTTCCCACGGAGGTGGAGCCAGTGAAGCTGATCATGTCGACGTCCGGGTGCGCGACCAGGGCCTCCCCTGTCGCCGCGCCGGAGCCGGTGACGACGTTGTAGAGGCCGTCCGGCAGCCCGGCCTCCTGGAGCAGTGGGCCCAGCTCCAGGCAGGTCAGCGGGTCCTGCGGGGCGGGTTTGCACACGACGGCGTTCCCCGTCGCGAGTGCGGGCGCGACCTTCCCGGCCAGATTGGCCACGGGGAAGTTGTAGGAGGTGATGCAGCCGACGACCCCGACGGGGCGGCGCACGGCCGCCGCGCCCAGCAGTCCGCCGGGAGCGAGCGCGCTGGCCTTCACGGGCTGGGGCGCGAGCGGCACGGTGTCCGGTTCGAGCGCGCCGCGCGCGTAGCGGCGGAAGCGGTCGGCGGCGGTCGGCATCTGCATGCCGCGCGCGACCTTCATCGTGGCTCCGGTCTCGGCCTGGAGCAGCGGGACGAGGTCGGGCCCCCGTTCGGCGAGGAGCGCGGCGACGCGGCCCAGCACGGCGGACCGTTCCCCGGGGTCGGTGGCGGCCCACGCCTCCTGGGCGGCGCGCGCCGCGCGTACGGCGGCGTCGATGTCGTCCGCGCCGCCCTCGGGCGCGTGGCCGACGGGCTCCTCGGTGGCAGGGTTGGTGATCTCGTAGTGCCCGGCCGCCGGCTGGTGCCACGAGCCGTCGATCCAGTGCTGGTGGGCGCGGGGTGCCGGGCCGGTTCCGGGCGGCGTGGGTGTGCGCGGTGTCGTCGTCACGTGCGGGCCTCTCTCGGTCACGTGCGTGCGTCTCTCGGCAGGCCCAGCACGCGCTGGGCGAGGATGGTGCGCTGGATCTCGTCCGAGCCGCCGTAGATCGTGTCGGCGCGGGTGAAGAGGAACAGCCGCTGCCAGGCGTCGAGCTCGTAGGGGCGTTCCGGCGACCAGTCACCGGGGCCGAGCGCGGCCTCCGCGCCGCGTACGCGCATGGCCAGTTCGCCGAGGCGCTGGTGCCAGCCGCCCCAGAGGAGCTTGGCGACGCTGGGGGCGCCGGGGTCCTCGGCGCCGCCGAGGGTGGCGAGCGCGTTCCAGCGCATGGTCCGCAGTTCGGCCCAGGCGCGGACGAGCTGATCGCGCAGGACGGGGTCGCGGCGGGTCGCGCCGGTGCGGAGGGCGGAGCGGAGCACGTCGTCGAGTTCGGCGGCGAAGCCGATCTGCTGGACGAGGGTGGACACGCCGCGCTCCAGGGCGAGCAGTCCGGTGGCGACGCGCCAGCCGTCGCCCTCGGCGCCCACCCGGTGCTCGGCGTGGGCGACGGCGCCGTCGAAGAAGACCTCGTTGAACTCGGACGTCCCCGACATCTGACGGATCGGCCGGACCTCGATCCGGCCCGGCTGGTCCATGGGCACGAGCAGGAAGGAGAGACCGCGGTGTCCCCGGGCGCCCTCCTCGGTGCGGGCCAGGACGAAGCACCAGTCGGCCTCCTGGGCGAGCGAGGTCCAGGTCTTCTGGCCGGTGATCCGGTAGTGCTCCCCGTCGCGCGCGGCAGAGGTGCGAACGGCGGCGAGGTCGGAACCGGCGCCGGGTTCGCTGTAGCCCTGGCACCAGAGTTCCTCGCCCCGGGCGACGGCGGGGAGGAAGCGGTGGCGCTGTTCCTCGGTGCCGTAGGTGAGGAGGGTGGGGGCGAGGAGGTTCTCGCCGATGTGGCCGACGCGTCCGGGGGCGCCCGCACGGGCGTACTCCTCGGCCCAGACGACCTGCTGGATGAGGGTGGCGGACCTGTTGCCGTAGGTGCCGTGCGCGTGGTCCCAGCCGAGGCCGATCCATCCGGCGGCGCCGAGTTCGCGTTCCCAGCGGCGGCGTGCGTCCGTGGCCTCGTGCTCGCTGCCGGGGCGCCCCTGCCCGGCGGCGCGGGCGTACTCGCCGACGAGGTGCGCGTCGAGCCAGGCGCGGGCCCCGGCGCGGAACTCCTCGTCCTCGGGGGTGAAGGCGAAATCCATGGCTGGCCCTTCCTGCCCGTCAGGCGTTGGGGCGTTCCTTCTTCGCCGCCGCCTCGGCCATCTCCTTCAGCCGCTCCAGCATCGGCATCGGGTCCTTGCCGACCGTGCCGGGCAGATGGTCGGCTATCTGCTCCGGCGTCCAGTGCCCGTCGGCGTACGCGGCGCGCAGTTCGCGCGGCTGGGCCCATACGGCGATCTTGGGTCCGGCGACGGTGTAGACCTGCCCGGTGATCTCCTCGTCCCTGGCGCGGTCGCTGAGGAGGTAGACGACGAGCGGGGCGACGTCCGCGGGCTCGCCGATCTCCTTCAGCTCCATGGGCACGTTGGCGGACATCCGGGTGCGGGCGACGGGTGCGACGGCGTTGGCGATGACGCCGTACTTGTGCAGGCCCAGGGCCGCGCTGCGGACGAGGGAGATGATGCCGCCCTTGGCCGAGGAGTAGTTGGCCTGGGAGACCGAGCCCTGGTGGTTGCCGCTGGTGAAGCCGATGAGGGCGCCGGACCCCTGCCGCCGCATGACGGCGCTCGCGGCACGGAAGAGGGTGAAGGTGCCCTTGAGGTGGGTGGCGACGACGGGGTCCCACTCCTCCTCGCTCATGTTGAAGAGCATCCGCTCGCGCAGGATCCCGGCGACGCAGACGACGCCGTCCACCCGCCCGAAGTGCGTGAGCGCGGTGTCCACGATCCGCTGGCCGCCGTCCATCGTCGAGACGTCGTCGGCGACGGCCACGGCCTCGCCGCCCGCCGCGACGATCTCCTTCGCCACGGCCTCGGCGACCTCGCTCTCGGGCTCGCCGCCCTCGATGGAGACCCCGTAGTCGTTGACGACGACATTGGCGCCCTCGGCGGCGCAGGCGAGCGCGACCGCGCGCCCGATGCCCCGTCCCGCGCCTGTGACGGCGACGACCTTGCCTGACAGGAAGTTCCCCACGCCGCGCCCCTTCCCGGGTTTTCTGACGGACCATTAGATTCTTGAGCAGACGCCGGGTGAACACAAGACCCGGACCCAAGACCCGTACGCGCACAGGCAGTCCAGCCCCGGGAGGACCGATGACGCTGCCGCAGGAGTTCCAGGACATCGCCAAGCGCGTGAACAACTGGGGGCGCTGGGGCCGGGACGACGAGACCGGCACGCTCAACCTGATCACCGACGAGGTCGTCCGTACGGCCGCCGCGGCCGTACGCTCCGGCCGCCGCGTCCCGCTCGCGCTCCCCCTCCAGCAGGACGGCGTGCAGACCGGGATGATCCCCGGCCGCGTCAACCCGCTGCACACCATGGTCGCGATCAACATGGAGATCTTCGGCCCCGGCACCGTCGCCACCAGCGACGACGCGGTCACGATGGGCCTCCAGGCCGCCACCCACTGGGACGGCCTCACCCACGTCTCGCACGGCGGCAGGCTCTACAACGGCCGCCCCGCCGACACCGTGACGGCGCACGGCGGCGCCACGTTCGCCGGGATCGAGAAGATCTCCTCGCTCGTCTCGCGCGGCGTCCTGCTCGACGTGGCGCGCGCCAGGGGCGAGGACCGGCTGCCGGGCGCGCACGCGGTCGGGCCCGACGACCTCGCCGCGGCCGAGGAGTTGGCGGGCACCCGGGTCCGCGCGGGCGACATCGTCCTGGTCAGGACGGGGCAGATCCAGCACGTCCTCGCGGGCGACAAGCAGGCGTACGCGTACCCGTCGCCGGGCCTGTCGCTGTACGCGCCCGAGTGGTTCCACGCGCGGGACGTGGCGGCCGTCGCCGACGACACGCTCACCTTCGAGATCTTCCCGCCCGAGGTCGAGAACCTGTGGATGCCCGTGCACGCCCTGCACCTCGTCGAGATGGGCATGCTCCAGGGCCAGAACTGGAACCTGGAGGGCCTGTCCGAGGCGTGCGCGGAGGAGGGCCGTTACGCGTTCCTGCTGACCGCGACCCCCGAACCGTTCACCGGCGGTACGGGCGCGCCGGTGGCGCCGGTCGCCGTGCTCTGAGCCAGGAGGCCGCCCCGCTCAACAGCCCGCGTTCTTGTACGACCTCGCGGCGGTACGTTCGACCAGCGTCGCGAGGTCCTTCTTGTGGTGCCCACCCGGGGGCGTGGTGACGAGGACGCTCAGCGCCCGCTTTCCCGGGCAGGGGACATACAGCGCGGCGGCGCTCCCGCTGACGTAGCCGCCGCCGAACTTGTCGAGGCGCTCCTGGTCGCGGCCCCACTTCACCGCGGCGATCATGTCCGCCTGCCAGTCCTCCTCGCTGCGCGCCGGTTCGACGGCGAGGGTGACGGCCTTCTTCCCGTCGGCCTTCACGGCGCAGCGCCCCTTGCCCGCGGAGATCCCGAACGTACGGGCGTCCGGCACGATACGGCCCAGCTGGGCGGCTTCGCTCCCGCCCGTCAGCGGCTCGCACTGGCCCTTGTACTGCGTACGGAAGCTCTTCAGGTCCCCGGAACCGGATCCGGAACCGGAACCGGACGAGCTGGAGGAGCCGGAGGAGTCCGAGGAGCTGCACGCGGTCACGCCCGTGACGCCGACGAGCCCGGCCACGAGCAGCAGCACCGCGCCGGAGAGCGGCGCCCTGCGACGGGAGCGGTGCTCCGTGAGGCGGTGGTGGTCCATGAGCGCAAGAGCGTAGTCCGCGCCCGGCCGGGAGGAGCGCCGGGGGCGTGCGGGACGGCCGGTCGGGTGGCGGTGCGCCTATGCGCACCCCGAGCACGGCACAGCGGACCGCCACCCGGCTCCGGCGCTCAGGCCCTGCCTCCGTGGAGGCTGACGCCGGACCGCGACCCGCACTCGCCGAGGAACCTCATGCTCCTCGGCGTCCCCTCGCGACGAATCGCTCCACCCAAGGGTGATCAAACAGACACGACACGTCAACACCTGGTCTGGACTTTGGGATTTATGCCCCTTTTGTCGCGGCGCGCCGCTATCCGAACGCGCCCAGCCCCAGCGCCTCCGGCACCGCCGTGCCCCGCATACGGGTACGGGGATCGACCGGCTCCGGCCTCGCGCTGTCGCGGGCGGCGCCGTCGCGGGCGCGGTCGAGCTCGCACCAGACGCGCTTGCCCCCGTCCTCCTGCTCCCAGCCCCAGCGGTCGGCGAGCCCGGAGACCAGTTCCAGTCCGCGGCCGTTGGTGTCCTCACCCTCGGCCTGGCGCTGGCGCGGCGGGCGGCTGCTCGCGTCCGCGACCTCCACGCGCACGGAGTCGACCACACCCTGCCCCGATCCCGGCCCCGGCAGAAGCATGCACAGCACAGCCGGACAACCTGTGTGCACAACCGCGTTGGTCACGAGTTCCGAGATCAGCAGAATCAGCGTCTCGGACAGGGATTCATCCGCGTCCACCCCGGCACCCGCGAGCCGGGAGCGGGCCCACCTCCGGGCACGCCCCACCTCCATCGGGTCGGGGCCGATCTCCAACTGCTCCTGAAGCACCTGCACCGCTCACACCATCCGAACTGGCGGACACGTCGCCTCGCGTCTCCATGAAGTCACGGATTGTGACTTCAACGAGGAACAGCATGGTTGACGCATAGTCACTGCAACAAGCGCTTCAGGCATATTCCGGCGCAAAGGAGTAGACGTGCTGCATACTGTGCGGCGCCGATCGCGACCACTCGAACGTTCCGGCGACGATCCCCCGCGCCACCTCCGGCTTCCCTTCCCCGCCTGCCTGGACACCAGGAGCGGGGCGGCCGTGGAAGGCTCGCCGCGGGAAGGACTCGGTACGTGCACCCGAGGGAGCGTACCCGAGCGGAATGTGATCTCCCGCTTGAGGGTGGTCACATCCTGGACACGACGCGATATCAACGCAGCGTAATCGCGCAACGGTTAATTACCGGGATGAATTTGGACATCATTTGGCTAAACGCTCTTTAGAGTACTGCCGCCAATTTCTCCTCAGCAGTCACAACTCTCTGCCACTGCCGGGCGCGCAGCCAGGCCCGCTTGAGGTGGAGGTGGACGTCGGCCTCCCAGGTGAACCCCATGCCGCCGTGCACCTGGAGACAGTCCCGCGCGTTGCGCACCGCCGCCTCGTCGGCCAGCAGCTTCGCCGCCGCCGTCTCGCCCTCGTCTTCCGTCAGCGCCGCGGCGTAAACCACACTTCTGGCTGTTTCCGTGCGCACCAGCATCTCGGCGCAGAGATGCTTGACCGCCTGGAAGGCCCCGATCGGCTGTCCGAACTGTTCGCGCTCCCGTGCGTATCCGACGGCCATCTCGACGGTCCGGCCCGCGCTGCCGAGCTGCTGCGCCGCCGTCAGCAGCGCCCCCTCCCGGCGCAGCCGCGCCCCGTCCACGCCCTCCAGCACCTCCCCGTCCTCCGCCGTTCCCGTCACCGTCCCCGTCACCGCCCCCGTCACCCGGTGCAGCGGCGAGAGCGGGTCCACGGACCGTACGGGCTCGGCGCGCAGGGCCTCCGGCGCGACCGTACGGGGCGGCCCGTCGCCGTCGAGCACCAGGACGCGTCCGGCGGCCTCCAGATGCTCCACAGGCCCCTCCGCAAGCCGCTCCGACAGCCCCTCCGCCAGCTCCAGCGCCGTCACCACCACCGTCCCGTCCGCCGCGCCCGGCACCAGTCCGGCCGCCAGCCGGCTCGCGACGAGCGGTCCCGGCAGCAGCGCCCGTCCCGCCTCCTCCAGGACGAGCACCGACTCGGGCAGCCCGAGGCCCACCCCGCCCTCCGCCTCGGGGAGTGCGAGCGAGAAGAATCCCGCCTCGCCCAGTTCGCGCCACAGGGCGCGGTCGGGCCGGGGAGACCCGGAGTCGTCGTCCACGGCCCGCCGCAGCGCGTCCCGTCCGAAGCGCGCGTCCATCAGCTCCCTGGTGCCGCGCCGCAGCGCCTCCTGGTCGTCCGTGAGCCGGAAGTCCACCCCGGGGTCACCGTCCCTTCGGAAGGCCGAGGATGCGCTCGGCGACGATGTTCCGCTGGATCTGCGAGGTGCCCGCCGCGATGGTGTACGAGAGCGAGGAGAGCCGGTCGGCCGTCCACGGCACGTCCGTGTCGAGCGCGCCGTCCGGGCCCAGCACCTCGGCCGCGGCGTCGTACAGCTCCTGGCGGGCCTGGGAGTAGCGCAGCTTGAACACCGAGCCGCCGACCCCCGGAACGCCCGTACCGCCGCGGCGCAGCGCGTGCTCGGCCTCGCTGACGTTCCACTGGGTGAGCCGCCACAGCGCGGTGAACTCGGCGTTCAGCCGCCCCAGCCCGCGGCGGAGCGCGGCGTCGTCCCAGCGCCCGTTCGCGCGGGCGGCGGCGGCCAGTTCGCGCAGGGTGCGGCGGCACGCGACGACCTCCCCCACGAAGGCCGTCCCGCGCTCGAAGGAGAGCGTGACCATGGTGACGCGCCAGCCGTCGTTCTCCTCGCCCACCCTGTTGGCCACCGGGACGCGCACCTCGTCCAGGAAGACCTCGGCGAACTCGGCCGTGCCCGCGAGGGTCCGCAGCGGCCGTACGGTCACTCCGGGCGCGTCCATGGGCAGTGCGAGCCACGAGATACCCCGGTGGCGAGGTACCTCGGGGTCGGTACGGACGAGGAGTTCGCACCAGTCGGCCACCTCGGCGTGCGAGGTCCAGATCTTCGAGCCGGTGACCACGTAGGAGTCGCCGTCCCGGACCGCGCGCGTACGGAGCGCCGCCAGGTCCGATCCGGCGTCCGGTTCGCTGAAGCCCTGGCACCAGACCTCGTCGCCGCGCAGGATCGGCGGCAGCCATCTGCGGCGCTGCTCCTCCGTGCCCTCGGCGGCGATCGTCGGCCCGGCGTGCAGGAGCCCGACGAAGCCCGCGCCCACGTACGGTGCGCCCGCGCGCTCGGTCTCCTCCAGGAAGATCAGGTGCTGGGTGGGCGTGGCTCCCTGGCCGCCCGCGTCCTCGGGCCAGTGCAGTCCGGCGTATCCGGCGTCGTGCAGCGTGCGCTGCCAGCCCATGTCGTACGCCCGGCGCGCGGGCCAGTCCAGCGGGTCGGGCTTCGGCGGCAGCTTGGGCAGCGTCTCGGCCAGCCAGGCGCGCAGCGTCCGCCGGAACTCCTCTTCCTCCTCCGTGTGCCCGAGGTCCATCGCGCGCCCGTCAGCTCACCCGCGCCGCGCGCGAGCGGTACTGCTCGGGCGTACGGTCCAGGTCGAGGCCGAGCATCCGGATGGCGTTGCCCCGCATCAGTTTCCACACGGTCTCCTCGTCGAGCCCCTTCACATGCTCCAGGGCGACCTCCTTGGTGTGCGGGAAGGTCGAGTCGACGTGGGGGTAGTCCGTCTCGAAGGTCGCGTTGTCCCGGCCGACGGCGTCCAGCGCGGAGACCCCGTGTTTGTCGCGGAAGAAGCAGCAGAAGATCTGCCGGTAGTAGTACGTGGACGGGGGCTCGGGGATCAGGCCCCGTACGCCGCCCCAGGCGCGGTGCTCCTCCCATACGTCGTCGGCGCGCTCCAGGGCGTACGGGATCCAGCCCATCTGGCCCTCCGCGTAGGCCAGTTTGAGGCGGGGGAAGCGGACCAGGACGCCGCTGAAGAGGAAGTCCATCATCGAGGCCATCGCGTTGTTGAAGGAGAGCGAGGCCTGCACCGCCGGGGGCGCGTCCGGGGAGGCGGCGGGCATCTGCGAGGACGAGCCGATGTGCATGCACACCACCGTCCCCGTCTCCTCACAGGCGGCGAAGAACGGGTTCCAGTAGCCGGAATGGATGCTCGGCAGCCCCAGATGGGTGGGGATCTCGCTGAACGTCACGGCCCGTACGCCCCGTTCCGCGTTCCGGCGCACCTCGGCGACGGCCAGTTCGACGTCCCACAGGGGCACGATGCACAGCGGGATGAGCCGTCCCCCGCTGCCGCCGCACCACTCCTCCACCATCCAGTCGTTGTACGCGCGCACGCAGGCGAGGGCGACGTCCTTGTCGTGTGCCTCGGCGAAGGTCTGGCCGCAGAAGCGCGGGAAGGTGGGGAAGCAGAGCGAGCCCTCGACATGGTTGGCGTCCATGTCGCGCAGCCGCTCGGCGGGGTCCCAGCAGCCGCGCCGCATCTCGGCGCGGGTGATGCCCTCCAGGGTCATCTCGTCGCGGTCGAAGCCGACGGCGGCGATGTTGCGCTTGTACGGGAACTTGAGGTCCTCGTAGATCCACCAGTCGGTCGGCGGACCCTCCGGGTCCATGGTGATCTGGTACTTGCCGCCGACGTACTCCAGCTCGCCGATCCCGGCGGTGAGCGGCTGCGGACCGCGGTCGCGGAACTTCTTCGGCAGCCAGGTCTCGAAGAGGTGCGCGGGCTCGATCACATGGTCGTCGACGCTGATGATGCGCGGTAGTTCCGTCACCGGAGTATCCCCTCACCCGTTGCTGCCTACGTCTCCGCATATCTGATGGACCGTCAGAAAGAGGCTAGACCCGCGACCTCTGGACCGACAAGGCACCGGGGCTTACGCTTCCGGCCATACCTGACGATGCGTCAGCTCGGGAGGCGGACCGCCATGCCCACCACGGCCACCAGCGACACACCCCACGCCCTCGGCGCGTCCCGCACGCTGTGGGAGCTGCTCGACCGGCGCGCGGGGCTCACCCCGGACGCGCCTGTGCTGATCCAGGCGGGAGACACCCCCGACGGCGACAGGACCCTCACCTTCGGCGCGCTGCGCGACGGGGCCGAACGGACGGCCGCCGGGCTGCGTGCCCTCGGGGTCGCCCCCGGGGACACCGTCGCCTGGCAACTGCCCACCCGTATCGAGACGGTCGTGCTGACCTTCGCCCTCGCCCGCCTCGGCGTACGGCAGACGCCCGTCATCCCCTTCTACAGAGAGCGCGAGGTCCGTCTCGCCCTCCGGGCCACAGGGGCACGCCATTTCGCCCACCCCGGCCTCTGGCGCGGCTTCGACCACGGCGAAATGGCACGAGGGATCGCCGCCGGGCTCGACCATCCCCTGAACGTGTTCAGGGCGTACGACTCCCTCCCCGAGGGCGATCCCTCCGAACTGCCGCCCCCGCCCGACGACGGCACGGCCGTACGGTGGATCTACTGGACGTCCGGGACGACCTCGTCGCCGCGCGGCGTCCTGCACACCGACCGCAGCCTCATCGCGGGCGGCGCCTGCCTCGCGCATGCCCTGCGCCTGCGCCCCGACGACGTCGGCTCGATGGCCTTCCCCTACGCCCACATCGCCGGGCCCGACTACACGGTGATGCTGCTGATGTACGGCTTCCCCGCCGTGCTCTTCGAGCGCTTCGCGATGCCGGACGCGCTCGACGCGTACCGGCGGCACGGCGTGACCGTCGCGGGCGGCTCGACGGCCTTCTACTCGATGTTCCTGGCCCAGCAGCGCGCACACCCCGGCAGCCGCGTCGTCCCCAGCCTGCGGCTGCTCGCGGGCGGCGGCGCGGCGAAGCCGCCGGAGCTGTACCACGAGGTCGTCGCGGAGATGGGCTGCCAGCTCACCCACGGCTACGGGATGACCGAGGCCCCGATGATCACGATGGGCGCCCCCGACGACACCCCGGAGCACCTGGCCACCACCGAGGGACGGCCCCCGGAGGCCATGGAGATCCGGATCACCGACGCGGACGGCAAGCCCCTGCCGACGGGGACGGACGGCGAGGTCAGGCTGCGCGGCGAGGCGGTGTGCCAGGGGTATCTGGACGCGGAGGACACGGCCGGGGCCTTCGACCACGACGGCTTCCTGATCACGGGCGACCTCGGGCATCTCACAGAGGGTGGCCATCTCGTCCTCACCGGCCGCACCAAGGACATCATCATCCGCAAGGGCGAGAACATTTCGGCCAAGGAGATCGAGCAGCTGCTCTACGAGCATCCCGCGGTCGGCGACGTCGCCGTGATCGGACTCCCCGACGCGGAGCGGGGGGAACGGGTGTGCGCGGTGGTCGAGCAGCCCGCGGGGGCCGAGGCGCTGACGCTGGAGGGGGCCACCGCGTATCTGCGGGAG
Source organism: Streptomyces sp. NPDC048172 (assembly GCF_043202595.1). Classification (NCBI taxonomy): domain Bacteria; kingdom Bacillati; phylum Actinomycetota; class Actinomycetes; order Kitasatosporales; family Streptomycetaceae; genus Streptomyces; species Streptomyces sp. NPDC048172. The sequence goes on along the minus strand of NZ_JBIDAT010000011.1, from coordinate 16,693 downwards.
CAGGGACTGGCCCCGTACAAGCTCCCGGAGCGGCTGGAGGTCGTGGACGCGCTGCCGCGCAACGACGCGCTGCGCAAGGTGCTCAAGTACAAACTGCGGGAGCGGTTCGCGTGACGCCCCTACCGGCTACCGGCTACCGGGACACCCCCTGCCGTGACCCCCGCTACGCCGTCCTGGGCCGGACCGTGGAGGACGCCGTCGTGCCCGGCGGCACCGCCACCGCGGCGTGGCCCGTCGCGGCGGCCAGGTCCGGGTAGCAGTCGAAGAGCCGGCGCACCCCGAGCGCGGCCAGCACGCGGTTGACGTGCGAGCCGTCCACGGCGCCCTGCGCGGGCAGGATCAGCCGGAGCTGCCCCGCACACGAACGCATCAGCCGGCGCGAGGCGATCAGCACCCCCACGCCGCTGGAATCGCAGAAGAGCACCTCGGACAGGTCGAGCACCAGACTGCGGCGCCCCTCGGCCACCGCGTCATGCACGTGCTGCCGCACCGCCGGAGAGGTCACCAGGTCCATCTCGCCGGAGACGCGCAGCACGGCCCACTCCCCCCGCGCCTCCTCCAGCACTTTCAACGACACGTCCCCGCACCCCTTCGTCGTTCGCCTACAGCTTTCGGCTGCCCGTCCGACTACTGCCAAAACTGGTCCCGTAGGACGACCCTATGTCGTCACCAGGTCGTACTTCTGAGGACTTCTGTCATGGGTGCGCACTGTGACGAAATCAGCACCTTCAGCAATCGCCCTGGGGCGCACATTGCCGTAAAGGGGCGTGCGTTGTCAGCCCCTCGCACTACATTCGAGGTGTTGACGAACGTCACGAGGGCGGGCATGAGGGCGGGGCTTCCATGGCGAACGACACACAACCGCGCTGGGACCGGAAGATGCAGCAGCGCCTCGCGCGGGGCGAGGCCGCCGCGCTCGGCGAGCTCTACGACAGATTCGCGTCCCTCGTCCACAGCCTCGCCCACCGGGTGCTCGACGACGACGAGGCGGCCGACAGCACGACCCGCGACGTGTTCGGTTACGTCTGGGAGAATCCGCACGCGTTCGATCCCCGCGAGGGTCCCCTGCGCTCCTGGATCGCCGCGCTGACCCAGCGGCTCGCGGCGAGCAGGCTGCGGCAGCAGCAGCGGGGAGGCGGGCCGCTGGGCCCCGAGCGGGCCCGGCAGATCGAGGAGAAGGTGCGCGCGGCCTCGACGGCGGCCCGCGCCGACTACATCGTCACGTCGATGCCCGCCTCCCTGCGCGCCGCCTTGGAGCTGGCCTATTTCGAACGGCGCGATTACCGACAGACGGCCGAGCACCTCGGCGTCACCGAGGACGAGGCCCGCCGCCGCCTGCGGCTCGGCCTCCAGCTCCTCTCCTCGGCGATGACCCTGCCGCCGGGGGTCGCCTCCCCCGCCCCCGGCGAGACCCCCGCCCCACCGCACCGCATGGGACAGCAGCAGTGAACGCGCCCCTGGACCCCGGACGCGACAAGACCCCGGGACCTGACCGATCCGACCGATCCGACCGATCCGACCGGGTCCCGAAGCAGTCCTCCGGCGGACCCCGGCAGGACGAGCACACACGTCCGCCGGACGCGCATGCCGCACCCGGCGCACGAGCCGCACAGGACGCAGAGGGGCACGTGTACGACCACAACGTCCTCAGATCGCTTCTCGGCGCCTGGGCGCTGGCCGCCTGCTCCGCAGAGGAGACGGCCGCCGTCGAGGCGCACCTCACCGACTGCGCGGCCTGCGCCGACGAGGCGCTGCGCCTGCGCGACGCGGTCGGGCTGCTGCACGCCGAGGACAGCCTGGATCTCGACCCCATGCTGCGCACCCGCGTGCTGGAGGGCTGCCTCGTGCGCCGTCCGGCCCGTATCCCGGTCCCGGACTGGGTCGCGCCCTACGACGCGGAGACGTCCCGTCTCGACGCCCTGCTGCGCGACATGGCGGAGGACGAGTGGCGGGCGCCCGTCAGGCTGCGCTGGTTCGACGGGGAGGGCGAGGCGGAGCGCACGACGACGGTCGCCGGGGTGATCGGCCACCTGCTGGCCGTGGACGGCCTGGTCGCGACCGCGCTGGGCCTGCCCGACCCCCTCGGCCAGGCCGCGCACCTCCCGGACGGCGCCGGTGGCACCCCGGTCGCGATGGACGGCGGCCCGCTGGGGCCCGCGGCGCGCACGGAGGCGTTCTGGGCGCTGGAGGACCCCAAGACGCAGGGCTCGCCCGCCACGCGGGAGCGGTGGCGCGGCCAGACGCACGCGATGGTGCGCACCGTCTCGTTCGCCGACGGGGACGCGGCCGGGCTGGACGTCACGTACGGGGACTTCGCGCTGCCCCTGCGCGACGCCTTCCTGGACCGCGCCTTCGAGTGTTGGATGCACGCCGAGGACATCGCGGAGGCCGTGGACTACCCGTACAGCCCGCCCGTCCCCGCGCACCTCAACATGCTGGTCGACCTCGCGGCCCGGCAGCTCCCCGGCACCATCGCCGGACGCCGCCGGGCGGGGCTCGCGGCACCGCCCCGCAAGCTCGCCCCCGCGGGCAGGCCGGGGCGGACGCTGCATCTGGAGGTCGAGGGCAGCGGCGGCGGGCACTGGTACATCCCGCTGGACTCGCCCGGCGCGACCGCGTCGCCCGAGGACGCGGTGGCCCACGTGGCGCTGGACGGCATGGAGTTCTGCCAGCTCGCCGCCGGGCACGTGCCGCCGCAGGACGCGGCGGCGGGCCAGGACGGGGACCGGGAGGCGATCAGGGACGTGCTGTTCGCGGCGGCGTCGCTCTCCCGGCTGTAGCCGGGCGGGCGCCGCGCCCCGGGTCGCCGGCCCCCGGTCGCCGGCCCCCAGACGCCGGCCGCCGGCCGCCGGTCGCTACGCGAAGACGACCGTGCGGTGCCCGTTGAGCAGCACGCGGTGCTCGCTGTGCCACTTCACGGCGCGCGCCAGGGCCTGGCACTCCACGTCGCGGCCCACGGCGACCAGCTGCTCCGGCGTGACCTCGTGGCCCACGCGCTCGACCTCCTGCTCGATGATCGGGCCCTCGTCGAGGTCGGCCGTGACGTAGTGGGCCGTGGCGCCGATGAGCTTCACGCCGCGCGCGTGCGCCTGGTGGTACGGCTTCGCGCCCTTGAAGCTCGGCAGGAAGGAGTGGTGGATGTTGATGATCCGGCCGGAGAGCTGCTTGCACAGGTTGTCCGAGAGGACCTGCATGTAGCGCGCCAGGACGACCAGTTCGACGCCCTCGTCCTCGACGAGCTTCAGCAGCCGCGCCTCGGCCTCGCTCTTGGTGTCCCTGGTGACCGGAATGTGGTGGAACGGGATGTCGTACGAGCCGACCAGTTCGGCGAAGTCCGTGTGGTTCGAGACGACGGCCGCGATCTCGACCGGGAGGGCGCCGATGCGGGAGCGGAAGAGCAGGTCGTTCAGGCAGTGCCCGAACTTGCTCACCATCAGGACGATCCGCATCTTCTTCTCGGCCTCGTGGATCTGCCAGTCCATCTGGAACGAGTCGCCCACCGCGGCGAAGCTCGCCCGCAGCTTCTCCAGGGTGACCTCGCCCGCGAAGTGCACCCGCATGAAGAAGAGACCGGTGTCACGGTCTCCGAACTGCTGACTGTCCTCGATGTTGCAGCCCGTCATGAAGAGGTAGCTGGAGACGGCGTGCACGATGCCCTTGCTGTCGGGGCACGAGAGGGTGAGGACGTACTGCCCCGGCTCCGCGGCGGCGTAGGGGGCAGGGGCGGCGGCTTGCGACTGGCTCATGGCCTCAAGACTGGCATACCGCGCGGGGCGTGACGTCCGTCACACCGTCACACCGTCCTGAGCATGATCGCGAGGACGTCCAGCGAGCGCGGGGGCTCGTCCGGGTCGTCCCCGTCGTTCGTCGCCAGCAGCACGTGCGCCTCGCGGGCCGCGTGTACGGCCTCCGGCCAGGACTGATGCTCCATGTACGAGGCGACGGGGGCGTCGGCGCCGACCTGGTGCATGATCCGCAGCACCTGGAGCACCGCGGCGTCGACGAGCCCGGCCTCCTGGGCGTCGCGGAAGATCGTCCCGACGTACTTGTCCGCGGACCAGTTGTCCAGCCAGGTGTCCTCGACGAGGCGGTAGACGGCGTCGGTGACGTCGCCGTACCCCGGGCGGCCCGCGAGCCAGCACTCCTGCTGGAAGGCGGGGTCGGAGAGCATGTGCAGCGCCGAGCGCACGTTGCTGCGCCAGCGCCACCAGGGCATGTCGTTGACAGGCATGCCGCCCATGGTGGTGGAACCACGGCCACGGCGGGAAGACCTCACGGAACCTTGCTGCATGGTCGTCGACCATACGTTCCGTGCCGATCCCCCCGCGCGGCGGCTCTACAGCTCGCCGAACTGCCGCGTCGTGAGGCTGTACTTCTGGGCCGTCGGGTTCCACAGCGACGCGGCCTGCTTCTTCGCCGCCGTCGCCGTCCCGCTCGCGCGGTTGCCCGCCGCCGCGCTGGGCGTCGAGCGGGCGTGGCCCTTGGGGCAGGTCTTCTTCTTGCCGCGCGCGACCTGGTCGGCCCAGTTCGCGTAGTGCGCGTCGGCCGAGGCGGAGGACTTCCAGGCGCGGGTGAGGGAGCCGGTGAGCTGCGCTCCGTTCGGGATCTTGTCCGTCTTCAGCTCGCCGAGCCGCGTCACCAGCCCGTTGCGCTGCTTCGCGGCGCCGCGCAGGTCCGCGGCGGCCTTGCCGAGCATCTTGCAGGCCCGGATACGGGCGACCGAAGTGACGACCGTGGAGCGGCTGTTGTTGCTGTCGTTCAGCAGCTTGTCGAGCTTCTCCGCCTGGCCCTTGGCCGGATCCGGCGGCTTGGTGGTCTCCTTGTGGCCCGCCGGGGCCGTGGACGCCTTGGGCTTCTCGCCCTTCGCGTCGTCGCCCTTCCCGCCGGAGAGCGTCGCGCCGACGATCAGCCCGACGACGGCGACACCGACGACGCCGCAGGCGATCAGCAGCCCGGGCTGCGACATACGGCCCCGCTGCATGCGCTCGGCCGAGCGCCGGGCGGCGCGGCCCTGCGGCTCGTAGTCGTCGAACTCCTCGGCCGCCTGGTCGAAGAGGGGCAGGCTCTGGGTGGACCCGGGGTCGTCGTTGCCGGGCGGCGGCGCGGCCGCGCCCATCTTCACGGACGGCTCGGGGCGGAAGAGGCTCTCGAACCCGGCCGGGGGCTGCCGCTTCACGGGCGGCGGCCCGCCCGGGCCGTTCTGCGCGTCCTGTGCGCCCGGGAGGGGCTGCGGCTGGGGCTGGGCCTGCCCCTGCGGACGTACGGGCCTCTGCACGGCCCGCAGCTTCTGCGTCGACTCCGCGCTCGTCTCCGGCTGCGCGTCGACGACGGGCGGCATGTACTGCGTCGCCTCCTCGTCCATGGCGGGCACGGGCGGCAGGACCTGCGTGCCGTCCTCGGCACCGGGAACTCCGGGAACCCCGGCGCCGGGTATGCCCACGGGAGGCAGCATTTGCGTGGCTTCCGACTCACCGTCCGGATTGCCCGGACCGAGCGGCTCCGGCATTCCGGTCACCTGCGGGGCGGGCGGCACCTGAGCCGTCTGCGGCCCGGGCGGTACGGGCGGCTGCGCGGGCGGCATCGGCGGCTGGGCCGGAGGCTGAGACGGGGGCTGAGCCGGAGGCTGTACGGGCGCGGCGTGCGCGGGCCCCTGCACGGGCTGCTGCGGCGCCGGGGCGCCCTCCGGCGGCAACGGCTGAGCGACGGCGGCACGTTCCCCGCCCTCGGCACCCGCGGCGGCGACGCCGTCCGGCGAGGCGGGCACGCCCGGCTGCGGCGGGGCCGTGTCCGCGCCGGGACCCCAGGGCTGGCCCCACGGCTGCCCGGCGGGCGGCTGCACCTGCTGCTGGGCGGGCTGGACCTGCTGCTGATTCGTCCACGGGGCAGCGTTCGCCGGGAGCACGACCCCCTCCTGCGGGGTCGTGGCCGCAGGCAGTTCGGCATCCCCGGATGGGCCGGGGATGCCGTCCTGTCCGCGTCCGTTGTGCGTTGTCACCGAGACTCCTCGTTCGCATGGCCGGAATCGTCGGCTCACGCTACCGGGTGAATCGGAGGGAGGACCAAGAACCCAGGTGACCGAGGGATACACCACACCAGCACCCCGTCAACACCGCACCGGCGCCCGGCCCGCACCCCGCGGGCGCCGGTGGCGCTCCCCCGTTACGCCACCGCCGCCAGCTCCAGGCGGGCCGAGAACTCCCTGACCACGGTCTCCTCGCCGTACGGCTCCAGGCGCTGGCGGAAGTCGTCCAGGTACTCGGCGCCCCGGTCCGAGCGCAGCCCGCTCAGCAGCTCCGTGGCCTGCGTGCCCGTATGGCAGGCGCGCTCGATCTCGCGCTGCTGCACCTGGGCGCTCGCGAGCAGGAAGAGGCCGATCGCACGGCGCCGCGCACGGCCCTCCGGGTGCCCCTCGACGGCCTCCTCGGCGGCAGCGGCGGCGGCCTCCGCCTGGCCCAGGTCGCGGTGGCAGTGCGCCAGTTCGTCGGCGAGGTAGGCGCGGTCGAAGTGCGCGATCCAGGGCGGGTCGTCGCCCGAGCCCTCCGCCCCCTCGGCGCGGTCCATCGCGGCTAGCGCCTGGGTGACCGACGACTGGTTCGCGCGCGCGTCGCCCATCAGCGCGTGCCCCCGCGCCTCCGCCGCGTGGAACATCGCCTCGGCGCGCGGCGTCACCCGCCCCCTGGCGCCCTCCTGCGCGGCGCGCGCCAACTGCGCGATCTCGCGCGGGTTCCCGAGCGAGGCGGCGAGGTGGCTCATGCTCGCCGCGAGCACATAGCCCCCGTAGGCCCGGTCGCCCGCAGCCTGCGCGAGGCGCAGCGACTGGATGTAGTAGCGCTGCGCGAGGCCGTGCTGACCGGTGTCCACCGCCATGTAGCCCGCGAGTTCGGTCAGCCGCGCGACGGCGGCGAACAGCTGCCGCCCCACCGACTCCCGGTACGAGCCCGCCAGCAGCCCCGAGACCACGCTGTTCAGGTAGTGCACGACGACGGGGCGGATGTGCCCGCTGCCGTAGCGGTGGTCCAGGTCGGAGAGGGCCTCGGTCATCGCCCGTACGGCCTCGACGTCGGCCATGCCCACGCGGGCGCCCGAGGAGCGGGCGACCTGGCTGTCCGGCTGGGTGATCAGCCAGTCGCGGCTGGGCTCGACGAGCGCCGAGGCGGCGACCGTGGAGCCGGTGAGGAAGTCACGGCGGCCGACGTCGCTGCGCCACAGCTCACAGACCTGCTCGACGGCGCCGAGAACGGTCGGTGCGAACTGGAGCCCCACGCCGGACGCGAGGTTCTTGCCGTTCGCCATGCCGATCTCGTCGATCGTGACCGTGCGCCCCAGCTTGCGGCCGAGCGCCTCGGCGATGATGCCGGGGGCGCGTCCGCGCGGCTGCTGCCCGCGCAGCCAGCGTGCGACGGAGGTCTTGTCGTAACGCAGGTCGAGTCCGTGCTCCGCGCCGCACATGTTCACGCGGCGCGCGAGCCCGGCGTTGGAGCACGCGGCCTCCTGGATGAGAGCTTGCAGCCTTTCGTTGGGCTGCCTCGCGACGAGCGGCCTGGCGGCCATGTGATCCCCCTACTGGATGAAGGCTATGGATGATCACTGCCCAGCGCATATGCACGTGATTCACGAAAAACCCCGCCCTTCACGGCACAACGCTCAGAGAGGGGCTACCCACCCAGGACCGCCCACTCGGTACGCGCCCCCGCACTTGCACCCATGCGCCCTCGTGAGCGCGGGCTGCCACCTCCAGGCGCCCCGTAACCCTTGCTGACAAGGGGAGTTGTGAAGTGCGTGGATAAGACCATCGGAGTCACAACTGGAGTTACGACGACCACGCGCATCCCCCGGCAGCGATCAGAACCCCTCCTTGAGCACGCCGTGCGCTACGCGGAGGAGCGGCACTGGGACGTCTTCCCGGGGACCTGGCTGGAGGCCGTCGACGGCATGCCGCGCTGCACCTGTGGTGAGGCCCGCTGCCACGCGCCCGGCGCACACCCCGTGCGCTCCAGTTGGTCGGGCGAGGCCACCGGCAGCGCGGCCACGGCACGCCGGATGTGGACCAAGGAGCCCCGCGCCTCCGTCCTGCTGCCCACGGGCCGCACCTTCGACGCCATCGAGGTCCCGGAGACGGCGGGCTGCCTGGCGCTGGCCCGGCTGGAGCGCATGGAGCTGACCCTCGGCCCGGTCATCTGCGCCCCCGACGGCCGGATGCTCTTCTTCGTCCTCCCCGGCGCCACCGCCAAGGCCACCGATCTCGTACGGAAGCTGGGCTGGTCCCCCAGCACGCTCGACCTCCGCGCGCGCGGCGAGGGCGACTGGGTGGCCGCTCCCCCGACCCGGCTGGGCACCAGGGGCTCCGTGCAGTGGGCACGGCAGCCGACCGCGGCGAACCGGTGGCTGCCGGACGCGGAGGAGATCGTGCCCACCCTCGCGTACGCCTGCAGCCGCGTCTGACCCCCGCGTCCGGCCCTCGCGTCCGGCCCCCTCCCGTCCGGTCGAACACATAGCCTGACCGGGACGCAGGAAGGGGGCACTCGTGGCCGAGGACCCGACGAGCACGGGGGAGACGAGCACGGGGGAAGCGGCCCAGGCGGCCGTGACCGTCGAGGGGCTGTGGAAGCGGTTCGGCGAGCAGATCGCCGTGTCCGGCATCGATCTCGCCCTTCCGGCGGGCCGGTTCATCGGCCTCGTCGGTCCCAACGGGGCGGGCAAGACCACCACGCTCTCCATGGTCACGGGGCTGCTCAGGCCCGACGCGGGCACCGTCGTCATCGGCGGGCACGACGTGTGGCGGGACCCGGTCGCGGTCAAGTCCCGCATCGGCGTGCTCCCCGAGGGGCTGCGGCTCTTCGAACGGCTCTCCGGTGCCGAACTGCTCACGTACATGGGCGCGCTGCGCGGCATCCCCGCCGCCGAGGTCGAGCGCCGCTCCGGCCAGCTGCTGGAGGTGCTCGACCTCTCGGGGGCACGGCACAAGCTCGTCGTCGACTACTCGACCGGCATGCGCAAGAAGATCGGGCTGGCCACCGCGCTGCTGCACAACCCCGAAGTGCTCTTCCTGGACGAGCCGTTCGAGGGCGTCGACCCGGTCTCCGCGCAAACCATCCGCGGCGTCCTGGAGCGCTACACCGCGTCCGGCGCCACCGTCGTCTTCTCCAGCCACGTCATGGAGCTGGTCGAGTCGCTCTGCGACTGGGTGGCCGTGATGGCGGCGGGGCACATCCAGGCGCACGGCCCGCTCACCGAGGTACGGGGCGAGGCCCCGAGCCTCCAGGACGCCTTCCTCGAACTCGTGGGCGCACGCGGCCGTTCGGCGCAGGCGGGCACCAGCCTCGACTGGCTGGGCGGCACGGGATGACCGCCGGGCCCTTCACGGCCGTCGAGACGGCGCCGGTGACGCGGGTGTTCGTACGGCTGAAGTGGTCGCTGCTGAGCAACGGGCTGCGCCAGTCGCCCGGCAGACGGGCCGCGTTCCTCACCTCCGCCGTGCTGGCGCTGCTGCTCGCGCTGCTCCAGGTCCTGGGGCTGCTGCTGATGCGCGGCCACGAGCACGCGGTGACCGTCGCCGTCGTCCTCTCCGGACTGCTGGCGCTGGGCTGGGCCGTGGTGCCGCTCTTCTTCCCGGGCGGTGACGAGACGCTGGACGCGACGCGCCTGGTGATGCTGCCGCTGCGCCCCCAGCGGCTGGTCGTCGCGCTGCTGGCGGCGTCGCTGGTCGGCATCGGCCCGGTGTTCACGGTGCTGCTGGCGGCCGGGGCTGTCGCCGCGCCCGCGGAGGGCGCCGCCGGGTGGGCGGTGGCGGCGGTCGCGCTGCCGCTGCTCGTCCTCTCCTGCGTCGCGCTCGCGCGCGGGGTGGCCACGGCGAACGTACGGCTGCTGACGAGCCGCAGGGGCCGCGATCTCGTCCTGCTGAGCGGGCTGTTCATCGCGATCGGCGCCCAGTTCGTGAACGTCGGCGTCCAGAAGGTCTCCGAGCCCGGCGGCCTCGCGCTGCTGGAGCCGGTGGGCGCGGTGCTGGGCTGGCTGCCGCCCACCTCCGCCGTGTACGCCGTACGGGACGCGAGCGAGGGCGCGTACGCCGTGGCGGCCGTACGGCTGCTGCTCGCGGGCGGCGCGCTCGCAGGGCTGCTGGCCTGGTGGCGGCAGAGCCTGACGCGGCTGATGACCACGCCGGACGCCTCGACGCTCCAGGCGGCGACGACCGCCCCGGAGCCCTCGCCGGAGACGGCCGCCACGGGGCGTACGCGCGGGGTGCTCGGGCTGCTCGCGCGGCTGCCGGGCGACGACCCCGGCGGGCGTACGGCCGCGGTCGTGCAGCGCACGCTGCGGTACGCGTGGCGGGACCCCAAGACCAAGGTGGGCTGGGTCTCCTCGCTCGGCATCGGGCTGCTGCTGCCGGTGGTGCTGAGCGTCCAGGGCACGGGCAGCCCGTACAACGCCTGCTGGGCGGCGGGCGTGCTGGGCCTGCAGATGTACAACCAGTTCGGGCAGGACTACTCGGGCTTCTGGCTGGTGGCGTCGACCATTTCGACGCGGCGCGACGCCCATCTCGAACTGCGCGGACGGATGCTGGCCATCGCGCTGGTGGCCGTGCCGTACGTCGGAGTGGTGGTGCTGCTGTCCTCGCTGCTGATGGACGACTGGGCCGTCGTCCCCGAGGTGCTGGGGCTGGCGTCGGCGGTGCTCGGCGCGCTGCTGGGCACGGGGGCGCTGGCCTCGGTCTGGTTCCCGTACTCGATCCCGCAGGACAGCGGCTACAAGAACGTCGCGCCGGGGCAGGGCTCGCTCGCCTACATCAGCTTCCTGGGCGGCATGTTCGCGGCGGCGGTGCTCTGCGCCCCGTTCGTGGCGGTGACCGTCTGGCTGCACGCGGCGGGCGGCTCGGCGGCGGGCGCGGGGGCGTGGCTGATGCTGCCCGTCGGCGTCGCGTACGGCCTGCTGCTGGCCGTGCTCGCGCTGCGGCTGGCGGCAACGCGAGCGCTGGCCAGGCTCCCCGAGATCCTGACGGCGGTCAGCAAGGGCTGAGCGGGGGCCCCTGCACCCTCGTGCTCTCGTGCCCCGTCAGCTTCCGGAAGGAAGCGCGTGCTGGAGGAAGGGCTCGACGACGCGGCGCCAGCCCTCCGGCTGGTCGTAGTGCACGAGGTGCCCGGCGTCCTGCACCTCCGCGTAGATCCCCCGGGGCAGCACGCGGACCATCTCCTGGGCCTCGGCCCTGCCCAGTTCGCCGTCGATGCCGCGGACGACGAGCGTGGGGCACTGGACCTGGGCCAGCTCGTCCCAGTGCGCGTCGTACACCCACGTCTCGCGGGCCCTGAGCATCTGGCGCGGGGAGAAGGCGGGCCGCCAGCCGTCGGCGCGCTCGGCCATGACCTCGGCGAAGAACTCGCCCCGCGACGGGTTCGTACGCTCCAGGATCGGGTCGTCCTCGCCGAACCAGCGGCGCACGTCGCCCAGCGTCGCGAACGGGACGGGCCACGACTTGAACCACGCCTCCCACTCGCTCTGCGACTGCTCCCCCAGCGCCGTGGCCCGCATGTCGGAGATGACCAGGGCCTGCACCAGGTCGGGGCGCTTGGCCGCGAGCTGCCAGGCGGTCAGGGCGCCCATGGAGTGGCCGATGATCGCGGCGGGGGCCAGATCGAGCTGTTCGAGCGCGGCCTCGGCGTCCTCGACGTACGCCTCCCGGTCGTACGGCCCGTCGCCGGGCTTGTCGCTGCGGCCGTGGCCCCGCTGGTCGACGGCGACGGCACGGTACCGCCCGGAGAGCCAGCGCGCCGTCTCCGCCCAGTGCGAGGCGCGGCCCATCAGCCCGTGCAGTAACAGCACGCCCGGGGGCCGACGGCCCTGGGGCCCGGCCGGACCGGAGGTCTCGCCGCCCGGCCGGACGACCGAACCGGCCGGTGCCTCCGCGCCGGATTCGCTGTCCACGCCGTCCACGGGCCCCTTGGGCGGATCCGCGAACTCCCAGGCAGCCAGCCGGATTCCGCCCGCGCCCGTCACGTTGATCCGTCGCACCATGCGTCCTGGCACCCCCACTCCCTCTGACCGCCGCTTCACCCTATCGAACTTCTATTCGAACAGTCTGGTCTCCGGGCCAACACCCCACCATCGAGTGACAACGCTCCAGGGTTGTCGCACGTCCCCAGGGGGAGACAGGAACCGGGAGGGGGGCCGACCCTGAGAGCTCGGGGCTCCGGGTCGTTCCGGGGGGACATGGGGAAGCGGGGCCCCGGCGGCTGAAGGCGCCGGGGCCCTCGCTGTGGGCCGCCCGTCGCGGTCCCGCGCGGAACACGGCATCGACGGCTCCCCTTCCGCCCGGTGCGCGGCTGTGCTGCTGCTCTCCCCGCTCCGGCATCGCGTCCCCGGCACACGTGCCCTGATTCTGGTCCCAGCGACAGCGTCGCACGCCAGGGGCGCCATCGCTCGCATTCCGGCAACTCTGATACCGGTCGGGCCAATTGGGAAGGTGCGACGTATGGTGCGCGCCCCCTCGCACTCCGCGCGTGGCGTCAAAGTGACAGCACGGGAGGCGCGGGAACGCCGCGTCCGGGGCCGTCACAACCGCCCCGGGCGGCACAAGGGACCCGCCCGCCGCGGGAGCCCCGTGCCCCCCCGGCGCGGCAGGAGTGCCCCGTAAGGGGCGCGGGGAACTGCGCGACTGGCCACGGCGAGTGGCCCGCAGTCAGCGGGCCCGCTCAGCGGACCGTCGTCGCGGGTGCGCTCAGCGCTTGGCCACGAAGACGTGGGCCGCGACCTCCGAGCCCAGCTCGGCGGCCTCGCCGCTGCTGCCGACCTGGACACCGCCCGCCGCGCCCGCGTTCACACTCACGACCGCGCCGGGCTGCACGCCCGCACGCCGCAGCGTGTACATCAACTGGGCGTCCATCTGGATCGGCTCGCCGATCCTGCGGACCACGACCGTCTTGCCCTCGCCGCCCGGCTCCAGCTCGCTCAGGCTCACCAGCCCGTCCAGGAACGAGTCGGCCTCCGCCTTCTCGCCCAGCTCCTCCAGGCCCGGGATCGGATTCCCGTACGGCGACTCGGTGGGGTGGCGGAGCAGCTCCAGGACGCGGCGCTCGACCGCCTCGCTCATCACGTGCTCCCAGCGGCACGCCTCCGCGTGCACCTGCTCCCACTCCAGGCCGATCACGTCGACCAGGAGACACTCGGCCAGCCGGTGCTTGCGCATCACGCGCGTGGCCAGCTGGCGCCCGTCGTCGGTCAGCTCCAGATGGCGGTCGCCCGCGACCTTCACCAGGCCGTCCCGCTCCATGCGGGCGACGGTCTGGCTCACCGTCGGACCGCTCTGATCAAGGCGCTCGGCGATGCGGGCACGCATCGGGACCACGCCCTCTTCCTCCAGCTCCAGAATGGTGCGGAGATACATCTCCGTGGTGTCGATGAGTCCGGACATGCGCGCCCCTAGTCAGCTCGTGCGGTGGCCCTGGCATCAATTCTGACGCATAGCACTGACAAGCGTGCCGTCGCGACGGAACGCGGTATTGACAGGCTACTGGTCCAGACCTCAACGTGATCGCGTCATCGCGCGACCCCCACCGACTCCAAGGATCTTGACAATGAGCGACGACAGGCGCGTGGACGGCCTGGCAGGCGAATTCCTCGACGCCGCGATCGACCTGTTGCGGCAGGTCAGGGACGGTGAGGCGAAGAACGTCGCGGCGGCGGGCGCGCTGATCGCCGAGGCCGTCGCGGACGGCCGCCGGGTCTTCGCGTTCGGCGCCGGGCACTCGTCGCTCCCCGCCCAGGACGTGGTCTACCGCGCGGGCGGCCTCGCCGTGATGAATCTGCTCTCGCTCCCCGGCGTCGTCGGCGTCGACGTGCGGCCCGTGACGCTGGGCAGCGCCCTGGAGCGGGTCGACGGGCTCGCGGGCGCGGTCCTGGACTCCAGCCACGTCCGGTCCGGCGACGTCCTGATCATCATCTCCCTCTCGGGGCGGAACGCGCTCCCGGTCGAGATGGCCATGAACGCGCGGGCGCTCGGCCTCAAGGTCGTCGGCGTCACCTCGGTCGCGTACGCGACGGGGACCCGCTCCCGGCACACCACCGGCACCTTCCTCAAGGACCACTGCGACGTGGTGATCGACAGCCGGATCGCGGTGGGTGACGCGGAGCTGACCGCGGAGGGCGTGGAGGCCCCGTTCGCGCCCGCCTCGACGGTGGTCACCAGCGCCCTGATGCAGGCCGTCGTGGCGAGCGCCGCCGAGGAGCTGGTGCGGCGCGGCATCGAGCCGCCGCTGCTGCGCTCGGCGAACGTGGACGGCGGGCACGACTGGAACGCCCAGGTCATGGAGCGCTACGCGGACCGGATCTTCTACCGCTGACCCCTCGGCCGGCCCCTCAGCGGCGGGCCTGGAGCGCCAGGTCCACCGAGCCGGCGACATGGGCCGCGATCCCCTCCGCGTACACCGCGTCCGTACGGTCGAAGGGGCGGCGGCCCGCGTCGCGCAGGAAGGTCACGACGCCCAGCGTCCTGCCCCTGCTGCGCAGCACCGTGCACAGCCCGTGCGTGGTGCCCTGCGGCCACTTACGGGCCTCCGCCCAGCCCTCCGGCACCGCGGTGGCGCCGACGCTCGCGCGCACGGAGCCGCAGCGCTGGTACGCCTGGAGGGCCGGGTGCCCCTCGACGTAGGCCACGGGGAGGCCGCTCTCGGTGCCCGGCTCGATGTGCAGGCCGTGCCCGTGCACCGCGGCCGGGGTGGTCGCGGCGCGCACGAGGCGGGGCACGGGCACCGGATCAGGCCCGTTCTCCGGCGGGGTCAGCACGTCGAGCACGGCGTGGTCGGCGAAGCCCGCGAGGGCGAAGTCCAGGTGGACGGTCGCGGCCTCCATCGGGTCCTCGCACTCGGCGGCGGCGCGCGCCGCGCGGTGCGACTGGCTGTCCCGGAAGCGCAGCCGGGCCGCCGCCTGCTCGGCCCGCTTGGCCTCGGTGACGTCCTGGAAGAGCCACGCCACCCCGAGCGGCACCGGCTCCTCCGCGAGCGGGGTGGCCAGCCGCAGGAAGCCGCTGCGCCAGCAGCACTGCCGGTCCAGCTCGCCCCGCTCGGCCTGGGGCGGCGGCCCGGCGCCGGGCGACAGCTCGGCCTCCAGCGAGTCCCGCTCCTTCTCCGCGTCCTCGGCGCCGCGCAGCCGGACCCAGATCTCCGCCGGTCCCGGCGGGGCGCCCTCCGCGAGAACGTGCTGGAGTGCGCCCTCCAGCTCCTCCACGCCGTGCTCCAGCAGCTCGCCGAGCGGGCGGCCCAGCATGGACGTGCGGGAGGGGACGCGGAACGACCGCGCCGCGTACGCGTTCGCCACCGCCGGGCGGAGGTCGGCGTCCACCAGGACGACGCCCCAGCAGGCGTCCTCCAGCAGGGCCTCGCTGAGCGCGATCGAACGCTCCAGGTCGATCTGCGCGTGCACCTCGCTGAATGCGCAGTAGACCCCCTTGGGCCTGCCGTCGGCCCCCGCGACGCCGGAGGACTGGACCCGGACGAGGACCCGGCCGCCGTCCTTGGTCAGCAGCGCGAACTCGTGGACCTGCCGTCCCGGCGCGTCCATCGCGCCGAGCAGCCGCCCCTCGACCTCCTCGGCGTCCGCCGCGCGGACCGCCCATCCGGCCAGGCCCCGGCGGCCCACGGCCTCGTGCTGGGTCCAGCCGAGCATGCGCTCGGCCTCGCGGTTCCAGTGCGTGACGACGCCGTCGGCGTCGAAGGCGCACAGCGCCGCGTCCATGCCGTCCAGCAGCGCGGCGAGCAAGAGTTCGTCGTCGGCACCGCCAGGTCCTCCGTCGTCCCCGTCGGATGACGACGCGGAGTGAGTCTTGGATTGAGCCGACACCTCGGCACCCCCTGCGTTGTGCCTGAACCCCACCGTGTGCAGGGCCCATTCAAGTCGAACGTGACCCAGCACACACCGGATTCGAGAAAATCGTTGCCGCCCCGAAATTCGTTTGCCCGCGGGTGCGGCGCTGCATAACGTGCGGGGCACACAGGAAAGGAGGTGATCCGACTGATGATCGATCAGCGGACGTGTGAGGTGGCTGCGGCCTAGGGCCGACCACCAGCGTGTGGCCGGTCCTTCCCGGCCAATCCAGAGCAGTCACCCGGCCCGTGGGCTCGTCGGACTCGTCCGACCGGCGCCCTTCGCCTCCGGCGAGGGGAGCAGCCCACGGGCCGTTTCCTGTCCCCGGGCCAGTCCCCTGCTCGGCTTGCCCCCTAAGGGCGCGGGGCTGTGTTGGTTTTGCGGCTCCGCCGCGTGGGCGCGCCGGTCACGACACCTCGGGGCTTGCCCGATCAGGGGCGCGGGGAACTGCGCGACAAGCCACGACGCAGGGCGCAGCCCGCGAACCACAGCCCGGGGCACCCCGGGCGCGGCCCCGTTACGCGGGGCACCCTGCGTGGGGGGCTGCGCTTGCCAACCCTGCGCCTTGCGCAGACTTCCCAAGCACAGCCGAGGGAGAAGCGCAGAGCTCCCAAGCGCTGTGGGGCGGAGGGAGAAGCGCAGACATCCCAAGCACAGCGGGGTGGAGGGAGGAGCAGGGGCCTGCCCCGGCAGGGGCGCGGGGAACTGCGTGGCGGGCCACGGCGCAGGGGCAGGCCCCGTGCAGGGCTCTAGGCGGTGTCTTCAATTGATCTTGCGTGGTGGATCATGTCGGGGTGATACGTCGCCATGAACTGTCCGATGAGGAGTGGGAGTTCGTCCGGCC
>NZ_JBIDAT010000010.1:13691-321734 GCF_043202595.1 Streptomyces sp. NPDC048172 | reverse complement strand
CGGTCACATTCCGAACCCGGAAGCTAAGCCTTTCAGCGCCGATGGTACTGCATGCGGGAGCGTGTGGGAGAGTAGGACACCGCCGAACTAAACATGGAAGAAGCCCCGTTGGCCATTGCGCCGACGGGGCTTTTTCGTGTTTGTGGGGCTTTTCCGTACCCCCGGGACCTCCCCGTCAGAGCCTTCCCGCTGCCTTGAGCGACAGGTATGTGTCCGCGAGCGTCGGGGCGAGATCTGCGGGGAGGGCGTCCACGACGATGACGCCGTGGCGGCGGAGACGTTCCGCCGTGTGCTGACGTTCGGCTTGGGCCTGGGCAGCGGCGGCAGCTTCGTACACCGCGTCCACTGTGCCTCGTGCGTGTGCCATTTCCTGGACGCGAGGATCGGAGATGGCGGCCACCACGACCGTATGCCTCTGGGTGAGGAGAGGGAGGACGGGGAGAAGTCCTTCCTCGATCGGTGCGGGGTCGAGGCCTGTGAGCAGGACCAGCAGGGACCGGTGCGGTGCGATACGGAGGGCCGCTGTCGCGAGGCCGCGGGCATCGGCTTCCAGAAGTGCCGGCTCCAGGGGTGCCATGGCGTCGACCAGGGCGGGGAGAACCTGGTGGGCCGTGCGGCCGTTGACCGTGGCACGGGGCGTGCGGTCGTAGGCGAGCAGGTCCACGCGGTCGCCCGCGCGGGAGGCGAGGGCTCCCAGGAGGAGGGCCGCGTCCATGGAGACGTCGAGGCGCGGGATGTCGCCCACGCGGCCCGCTGAGGTGCGGCCGGTGTCCAGGACGAGGAGGACCCGGCGGTCGCGTTCGGGGCGCCATGTCCGTACGGCGACGGTGGACTGGCGAGCGGTCGCGCGCCAGTCGATGGAGCGGGTGTCGTCGCCGGGTACGTACTCGCGCAGGCTGTCGAATTCGGTGCCTTCACCGCGGGTCAGGATGCTGGTCCGGCCGTCGAGCTCGCGGAGGCGTGCGAGCTTGCCGGGCAGGTGCTTGCGGCTGGTGAAGGCGGGGAGGACGCGGACGGTCCAGGGGACGTCGTGATGCCCTTGACGGGCTGCCAGGCCGAGCGGACCGTACGAGCGCACCGTGATGCGTTCGGCCTGCCGGTCGCCTCGTCGGGTGGGCTGGAGAGTCGTCGTGACGCGCTGGCGTTCGCCCGGCGCGATGTGCAATTCGTGGCGGCCGGGCGTCGGTTCCGCTGAGGGTGACCAGGCGCTCGGTGGCCAGGCGTCGCGGAGGTCAGCGTGAAGGGGGCGGGTGGTGGGGTTGGTGATGACCAGAGAGGCGTTCACCTGTTCCCCAAGTCGAACTGAGGTGTCACCGCTTCGAGTGAAGACGAGCTGACGGACTGGTGCTGCCCTTGCGAGGTCATAGAGGATTGCGAGCAGCAGGGGGATCTCGACGGCGAGCAGGCCGAGCCAGTGGGGGAGGACGAGGCCGACGAGCAGGGCCCCGAGAGCTGCGATGAGGGCTGTGCGTCCGGTGAGTGCCATGAGTCAGGTCTCGCTGCCTCAGCGGGGGACCGGGACATGGGCGAGGATCGAGTTGATCACGCTGTCGGGGGTGACGCCTTCCATCTCGGCTTCGGGGCGGAGCTGGACGCGGTGCCTGAGTGTCGGCAGGGCGAATGCCTTGACGTCGTCGGGAATGACGTAGTCGCGGCCCATGAGCCAGGCCCATGCGCGGGCGGTGGCCAGCAGGGCGGTGGCGCCTCGGGGGGAGACCCCGAGGGAGAGCGAGGGGGAATCGCGCGTGGCACGGCAGATATCGACGATGTAGCCGGTGACTTCGGCGGAGACCGAGGTCTTGGCGACCGCGGTCCGGGCGGCTTCGATCTCCTCGGAGCCCGCGACGGCTCTGACCCCTGCGGCTTCGAGGTCCCGGGGGTCGAAGCCCTCGGCGTGACGGGTGAGCACGTCGATCTCGGCGTCGCGTGGCGGCAGAGGAACGTTCAGCTTCAGCAGGAAGCGGTCGAGCTGGGCTTCCGGCAGCGGATAGGTGCCTTCGTACTCGACCGGGTTCTGTGTGGCTGCCACCAGGAAGGGCTCGGGGAGCGCGCGTGGGGTGCCGTCGACGGTGACTTGACGTTCCTCCATGGCTTCGAGCAGGGACGCCTGTGTCTTCGGCGGGGTCCGGTTGATCTCGTCGGCGAGGAGGAGGTGAGTGAAGACCGGGCCGGGCTGGAAGGAGAACTCGGCGGTGCGGGCGTCGTAGACGAGCGATCCGGTGACGTCGCTCGGCATGAGGTCCGGCGTGAACTGAAGACGTTTCGTGCCGAGTTCGAGTGTGGCGGCCAGGGACCGTACGAGCAGGGTCTTGGCGACGCCCGGCACGCCTTCGAGGAGCACGTGGCCGCGGCAGAGGAGAGCGACGACGAGGCCGGTCACGGCGGCGTCCTGGCCGACGACTGCCTTGGCGATCTCTTGGCGGAGCGCCTCTAGGGCGTCGCGGGCGCTGTCTGCGGAGGGGGCGCTCACGGGGTGCGGTCCTTGTCTCTCGGAGATGAGGTGACGGAGGCGGGGGAGGCGACCGCGGTGACCTGTTGCTCGAATCGGTCCAGGTCGTCGGCCAGTTGGATCAGGGCGGCGTCGGTCGTCGGTGCGGGGCCGAAGAGGAGGGTGGTGATGTCGGGGGCCCGCGCGGTCTCCGGGCGGTGATCCGCGTGGTCGGCGAGAGCGGGGGCGAGGACCTCGGGGAAGTGCGCCTGGGAGAGGGACACCCCTACGAGCGGAGCGAGGCGGGTGCGCGTGGCCGCGCGGAGCGAGGCGGCGGCACGGTCGCGGGCGTTCGCCCTGCGGTAGAGGCGGGCCCTGCCCTCGGTGGCCTCGGAAGCGCGGACGGAGACCGGGAGGCGTTCGTGGACGAGCGGGCCCAGGCGGCGGGCTCGCCAGAGGGCTGCGAGTACGGCCGCGATGCCGAGTTGGAGCGCGGCCCATTTCCAGCCGGACGGGATGAGGTCGAGGAATCCGCGTTCCTCGCCCTCGGGAGGCGCGGTGTCGGCCGCCGACGGCAGGTACCAGAGGAGGTGCGGTCGTGAGCCGAGCAGTTGGAGGGCGAGGGAGGCGTTGCCGTACTTGTCGAGGCGCTCGTTGGTGAGCGGGTCGCCGGTGCCGAGGAGGACGGTGTCGCCGCTGGCGGAGTGCGGGAGACGGAGAAGGGAGGGCAGGCCTTGGCGGAGGTAGCAGGCGTCCGTGCGCTTCAGGCCCGTGGAGTAGCGGTAGCCGCCGAGTTCGGCGTCGCCCGCCCGGGTCGCCGCGGGAAGGTCGCAGTCCGGGGGCGTCGGCTGGACCGGCGCGGGAGCGGATGCCGCGCGTACTCCAGGGACGAGCGCGGAGGCGGACGTGGAGTCGGGGGCGATGAGGACGGTACGGCCGCCGCGTCGAGCGGCGTCGCGGAGTTCGCGGCGTTCGTCGTCGCTCAGGCGGTCCGGGCGGGTGACGAGGAGGGTGGTGTCCGGGCCCGCCTCGGCGGTGGCCTCGGAGGTGCTGGAGAGGACCTTGGTGGTGACGCCGCGGTCCGCGAGGAGTTCGGCGACGGCGCGGGTGCCGTGGGGATCGGCGGAGCGGGGGTCGAGACGTCCGTGTTCGCCGCCGGAGCGGAGCGCGGCGATGGCCACTGCCGCCGCGGCCAGGATGGCGGCGGCCAGCAGGAACCCGCGGGTTCGCGACCAGAGCTGGCGTGCGGTGGGCGAGGTGGAGGTGCTGCTCAACTGCGCCCTCCGCCCCGGGAGGTCGCGGGCTCCCGGCCGCCCGTGGGCGCGGCGGGGGTGGCGTGGCGGAGCGCGGTGTCGAGAGAGCGGAGACGGAGATACGTGGCCTCGTCGGCGGGGCGGTCCGCGTATGTCACCTCGTCGAAGGAGCGGGCGGCGGCGTGGAGGGCCTCCGCGTGCTCGGGGAGGGCGTGGCCCGCTTCCTCGGCTGCCTCATCGGCCGTACGGCCGGGGCGGGGGTCGAGCAGGGCTCGTTCCTCCAGGGAGCGGACGAGGGCGCGCATCCGTTCCTGGACGGCCTCGCTCCAGCGGGCCTCGGCGGCGCGCGCCTCGGAGTTGGCGCGGTGGTCCGCGGCGGTGCGGGGGCGGTCGGTGAAGAGGGAGCTGGTGTCGCTGGTGGGCTGGGCGCGGAGCCTGCCGAGGCGCAGCCGGAGGGCGAGGACCAGCAGGGCGACGACGATGACGACGGCGATGAGACCGGTGGGGCCTCCGGGCGTCGCGCCCGCGGCGGTGTCGAGGAGATCACCGACGCGGTCCCAGATCCAGTCGATGATGCGCTGGAGGAGGTTGGGGTCGTTCTCGTGGTATCGCGGCTCGGAGAGCTCGCGTTCCGCGTCCTCGCGTGCGGGGAGGCGGGGGGTGGTGACGGGGCCGTCGCCGTCGGCGCTCGTGAGGGCCGCCCGGTGGAGGGCGGCCACCGGGCGGAGCGCCGCGTCGGCGAGGCTCCCCGTCATCGGGTCAGCTTCCGGGAGTGGGGCGGTCGGTCTGCGGGTCTCCGTAGCCGGGGACGCCGGCAGCGCGCGCGAGTTCGAGGTCGAGGGCTTCGCGGCGGATGCGCTGGTCGAGGTAGAGCAGCGCCGTGACGCCCGCGCTGACGGGGAGCGAGATGGTGGAGGCGACCACGGAGCCGATGCCGGAGATGATCAGCGAGGTCCACCCGGTGGCCGCCGCGGCGCCGGTGAGCGAGGAGCCGCCCTCTCCGCTGACGAGCGTGGCGATGAAGGTGGTGGGCATCTGGACCACGGAGGAGACGATGAACACCAGGATGAGCGCCAGGAGCTGGATGCCGAAGATGCGCCACCAGCTACCGCGTACGAGCTTGGCGGAGCGGCGCATCGAGGGGATGACGCCCTGCTTCTCCAGCATCAGGGCGGGCGCGGCGAGGCAGTAGCGGACCCAGAGCCAGGCGGCGGCGACGGTGCCGCCCAGCATGCCGAGGAAGAGGAAGGAGACGGCGAGGTTCGCGGAGTCGCCGGCGACGGCGGCGAGGCCGGGGGTCAGGCAGAGCAGCATGACCACGGTGATGAGGACGGGGACGAGGAGGAGCAGTCCCAGGAGGCGCAGAAG
This sequence comes from Streptomyces sp. NPDC048172, assembly GCF_043202595.1. Classification (NCBI taxonomy): domain Bacteria; kingdom Bacillati; phylum Actinomycetota; class Actinomycetes; order Kitasatosporales; family Streptomycetaceae; genus Streptomyces; species Streptomyces sp. NPDC048172. Next base: position 316,685 of record NZ_JBIDAT010000010.1, on the reverse strand, counting down.
CTGGGGCTTGGAGTCCCGCCACGCCTCGCCGATGGTGACGCCGCGGCCGAGGACGGCACGGCTGACCACGACGGTGAGCATGGCGGTGGCGATGACGCTGCCCAGCATGCCGACGACCATGGCGACGCCGAGGCTGCCGAGTGCTCCGCCGAGGGCGTCGGACAGCTCGTCGAGGGTCGGGTCGGGGTCGTTGGTGAGGGCGTCGAGGTCTCCGTTGTCGGGGAACCAGATGCCGACGGCGACGGTCGAGGCGAGCTGCGTGATGACGGCCACGGCCAGGGAGATGCCGAGCACCGTCCGCCAGTGGGCGCGCATGGTGCTCACGGCGCCGTCGAGGATCTCGCCGACGCCGAGCGGGCGGAGGGGGACGACGCCGGGCTTGGCGGCCTGCGGGGGTTGGGCCCAGGGGGTGCCCCAGCCTCCGGGGCCGGGGCGACCGGGACGGCCCGGGCCTGGCCGTCCCGGTCCCGGGCGGTTCGGGGGCGGAGGTGCCGCGCCCCAGCCCGGGGAGCCGGAGGCGGGCGGCTGCTGGGCCGCCCAGTTGCGCGGGGGCTCGTCCGACGGGGCCTCGGTCCGGTCAGGCGCGGTGGGCGGCTGGTCGGACGGGGTCTGGGGCGTTGCCTCGGAAGTCGTGCGCTCCTTGTCGTCGTCCTGACTCCCCTTCCCGGGGTTCGGGCGGGGATCGGACGAAGAGGATCCGGGCGAAGCCCAGCCCGGAGAGTCGTTCACGTGAGGTCACCTCGGGGTGTGTGTAGCTCCGTCGCCTGGTTGGCTGCCATCGTGCCACGACGCGCAGTCACCGGGTCCCCGCCCCGGGAGTCGCGGTTGCCTTCTGGAGTCCCGCTGTCGCAAGGCAGACTGTTCGAATGGCTGAACAGTGTGGTCCGGCGCTTCGCTGGGAGGAGCTACCGGAAGGACCGGTGCTGGTGCTCCTCGACCAGACGCGGTTGCCCGCCGAAGAAGTCGAGCTGGTGTGTACGGACGTACCCGCGCTGGTGGCTGCCATCCAGTCGCTGGCGGTGCGAGGCGCGCCCCTTCTGGGCATCGCGGGGGCGTACGGGGTGGCCCTTGCCGCGGCTCGGGGGTTCGATGTCGCGGACGCGGCCGAGCAGTTGGCGCACGCGCGGCCGACGGCGGTCAACCTCGCCTACGGGGTGCGTCGCGTGGAGAAGGTGTACAAGGCGGCGTTGTCGGAGCCCGGGACCGGGTCCGGTGACGGGGCCGAGAGGGCCGCCGCGCAGGCGCTCGCCGAGGCGAGGGCGCTGCACCGGGAGGACGCGGAGGCGAGCGCTCGGCTCTCGGAGCACGGCAGCGAGCTGCTGGAGGAGCTGGTGCCCGGCGGCGGGCTGCGGATCCTCACCCACTGCAACACCGGCGTGCTGGTCTCCGGTGGCCAGGGCACCGCGCTGGGGGTCGTCCGGGCCGTGCATCAGGCGGGCGAGCTGAGGAAGCTGTGGGTGGACGAGACGCGGCCGCTGCTCCAGGGCGCGAGGCTGACGGCGTACGAGGCGGCACGGGAGGGGATGCCGTACAGCGTGCTGTCGGACAACGCGGCGGGTTCGCTCTTCGCCGAGGGCGAGGTGGACGCGGTGCTGGTCGGGGCCGACCGGATCGCGGCGGACGGCGCGGTGGCGAACAAGGTCGGTACGTATCCGCTGGCGGTGCTGGCCCGGCACCACGAGGTGCCGTTCGTGGTGGTGGCCCCGGTGACCACCGTGGACCTGACGACGGAGAGGGGCAGCGACATCGAGGTGGAGCAGCGTCCCGGGCACGAGGTGACGGAGATCCCACCGGTGCACAGAACGGGTGGCGGACCGGAGACGGGCGGAGGGATTCCGTTGGCTCCGGTGGGCGCGCGGGCCTACAACCCGGCCTTCGACGTGACCCCTGCCGACCTGGTGACGGCCATCGTCACGGACCGTGGAGTGATCTCTCCTGTGACGGCTGACACCGTCGCGGAATTGTGTTCCACGTCACGAAAGGGAACGTCACGATCGCGTAATGGGATGATGAACGCATGAAGGGACGCGTCCTTGTCGTCGACGACGACACCGCACTGGCAGAGATGCTCGGCATTGTGCTGCGCGGCGAAGGTTTTGAGCCGTCGTTCGTGGCAGACGGCGACAAGGCGCTAGCCGCCTTCCGGGAGACCAAACCTGATCTTGTATTGCTCGACCTGATGCTGCCCGGGAGGGACGGCATCGAGGTGTGCCGCCTGATCCGGGCCGAATCCGGGGTGCCCGTGGTCATGCTGACCGCGAAGAGCGACACGGTGGATGTGGTGGTCGGACTGGAGTCCGGTGCCGACGACTACATCGTCAAGCCGTTCAAGCCCAAGGAGCTGGTGGCGCGGATCCGGGCGCGGCTGCGCCGCTCCGAGGAGCCCGCGCCGGAGCAGCTCGCGATCGGGGATCTGGTGATCGACGTCGCCGGGCACTCGGTGAAACGGGAGGGGCAGTCGATAGCCCTCACCCCGCTGGAGTTCGATCTGCTGGTCGCGCTCGCCCGTAAGCCCTGGCAGGTCTTCACCCGTGAGGTGCTGCTGGAGCAGGTGTGGGGCTACCGGCACGCGGCCGATACGCGGCTGGTCAACGTGCACGTGCAGCGGCTGCGCTCGAAGGTCGAGAAGGACCCGGAGCGGCCGGAGATCGTGGTGACCGTGCGCGGCGTCGGCTACAAGGCCGGACCTAGCTGACATGTCCCGGAACGGCTCTGCTCCGCGCCGGTCCGGCGGGGGCCGGGCCGGGGGCCGGGAGTCCGATATTTCCAAATTCGGGCGTTTGTGGCGAAGTGGGGTGCTCTTCTCCGACGGCTTGCTGCCGGAGGGGGCCACCGGCCCGGGCGCGCGGCCCATGGTGCGCTTCTTCGTGCGCTGGGTGCGCCGGCCGCTGCTGCCCGTGATGCGGTTGTGGCGGCGCAACATCCAGCTCAGGGTCGTCGCGGCCACGCTGCTGATGTCGCTCGGGGTCGTTCTCCTGCTCGGCATCGTCGTCATCGGACAGGTGCGCAACGGCCTCCTGGAGGCCAAGGAGAAGGCCGCGCTGTCCCAGGCCACGGGTGGCTTCAGCGCGGCTCAGCAGCAGGCCGACAGCGCGGGCGGCGGCCGTGCGGGCGGTGACGACAGCATCCGCAGCGGCAGCGGGGTGCAGAACTCCGGCACCTGGCTGAACAACCTGGTGGAGCAGCTCGCCAGCGGTGGTCAGGGCGTGTACTCGGTCGTCGCGCTCGGGTCGAAGAGCAACGAGGCGCCGTTCCTCGGGAGCGGGAACGTCAGTACGAGGGGTCCGCGCTCGTCCGGGGACATCAAGCCGGAGGAGAGCGTTCCGGAGGACCTGCGGGAGGCGCTGGACCGTAAGCCGGGCATGCACCAGAGGTACGCGCGCGTCGTCCGCTCGGGCGGCCAGAGCGACCCGGCACTGATAGTCGGCAAGCGGCTCAACGACGCCCGGGGCAATCCGTACCAGCTCTACTACGTCTTCCCCTTCACCCAGGAGGAGGAGTCGCTGAGCCTGGTCAAGGGCACGCTGGCGACGGCCGGGGTGTTCGTGGTCGTGCTGCTCGGGGCGATCGCCTGGCTCGTGGTGCGGCAGGTGGTCACGCCCGTACGGATGGCAGCCGGGATCTCCGAGCGGCTGGCGGCCGGGCGGCTCCAGGAACGGATGAAGGTCACCGGCGAGGACGACATCGCCCGGCTCGGCGAGTCCTTCAACAAGATGGCGCAGAACCTCCAGCTGAAGATCCAGCAGCTCGAAGAGCTGTCGCGGATGCAGCGCCGCTTCGTCTCGGACGTCTCGCACGAGCTGCGTACGCCGCTGACGACGGTGCGGATGGCCGCCGACGTGATCCATGAGGCGCGGGAGGACTTCGACCCCGCGACCGCGCGCTCCGCCGAGCTGCTGCTGGGCCAGCTCGACCGTTTCGAGTCGCTGCTCGCGGATCTGCTGGAGATCAGCCGTTTCGACGCGGGGGCGGCCAATCTGGAGGCAGGTCCGGTCGACCTGCGGGACATGGTCCATCGCGTCGTCGAGGGCGCCGAGCCGCTGGCCGACCGCAAGGGCAGCCGGGTGCTCATATTGGGCGACGAGCGGCCCGTGATCGCCGAGGCGGACGGCCGCCGTATCGAGCGCGTCCTGCGCAACCTGGTCGACAACGCGATCGAGCACGGGGAGGGCCGCGACGTCGTCGTCCGCCTGGCGACGGGGGGCAACGCGGTGGCCGTGGCCGTACGGGACTACGGCGTAGGCCTGAAGCGCGGCGAGGTGGACAAGGTCTTCAACCGTTTCTGGCGGGCGGACCCCGCGCGGGCCCGTACGACGGGTGGCACGGGTCTGGGGCTCTCCATCGCGCTGGAGGACGCGCGGCTGCACGGCGGCTGGCTCCAGGCGTGGGGCTATCCGGGGGACGGTTCGCAGTTCCGGCTCACGCTGCCCTGCACGGCGGGCGACGCGCTGCGGGGCTCGCCGATTCCGCTGGAGCCCACGGACTCGCGGCGCCGTCGCGGGCTGGACGGAACGATTCCGGCTCAGCCGACGGACCGTACGGAGGAACCGGGTACGTCTGCGGACGCTTCCGCGTCCTCGGGCGCGCGGGTCGCGTCCGTGTCCGCCGGGCGGAGCGAGCAGAGCGGGCAGAGCGGGCGGAGCGCCCCCGCGCGGGCCGAGCTTCCCGCGGGCCGGAGCGAGCCGGAGCGGCGTGAGGGAGCTGACGGGGCCGGGTCCGGGGGGCGCGCATGAACCGGAGGGCGCGCGTGAGGGAGCAGAGCTTCGGGAGCCCCGCGAGCACAGGGTCCCCAGGGCCAGGGGCCGTACGGTCGGCGGGGAGCGTCGGGAGGGGAGTGGAGATGGGCACTGACGAGCGACTGCCGTCCGGGCGGTACGTACGTCAGGGGCGGAACGTCCGCCGCGTACGGGCGCTCGCCTCGCTGGCCGTACTCGGCGCGCTGGTCGCGGGATGTGCCTCGATGCCGGACGACGGCGGGCTCGACCGGGTCAACTCCTCGCACCGCGCGCAAGCGGACTCCCAGGTGCGCGTCTACAGCGTGAGCCCGCAGAAGGGCGAGACTCCGCAGCAGATCGTGCGGGGCTTCCTGGAGGCGACGACGAGCGACGAGGTCAACTTCCCGACCGCGCGGGAGTATCTGACACCGCAGATGGCGCGCGCGTGGAGCCCGTTCTCCGGGACGCACGTGCTGTCGTCCGGGCCGAGCGTACGGAAGGCGCCGAAGACGGACAGCGGCCTGCCGGGCAAGGACGGCTACGTCATTCAGGTCTCGGGCAGGCGGATGGCCGAGGTCGACCGTAAGCACGCGTACTCGCCGGCGAAGGGCGAGTACAGCGCGAGGTTCTATCTGACCAAGGTGGACGGTCAGTGGCGGATCGACCGTATGCCGGACGGGCTCGTCCTCGGGCAGTCCGACTTCCAGCGCATCTACCGGCCGATCAACAACTACTACTACGCCGAACTCGGCCCGGACTCCGAGTCGGTGACGAACGGCAAGAACGTTCTGGTGGCCGACCCGGTCTATCTGCGGCGCAGGATCAACCCCGTCACCGAGACGGTCGCCGCGCTGCTGGAGGGGCCGACGGGCTGGATCGACCCCGTCGTGAAGTCCGCCTTCCCGCCGGGCACCCGGCTGGCACCCAAGCAGCACCACCTGACGCTCGACGACGCGGGCGCGCTGACGGTGCGGCTGAACGCGAAGGGGTCGAGAGCGAGCCGGACGCAGTGCGAGCGGATGGCGGCGCAGGTGCTCCACAGCGTGCAGGACCAGGCCTCGGCGAAGGTCAGCAAGGTGGATCTGCGCGGGCCGCAGGGCGCCGAGATGTGCACACAGACGCGTGAGGACGCCGCCGACTACCAGCCCGGCAGGCTCAACGGCAGCGCCAAGCGGGTCTACTTCATCGACAAGAACCACCGTGTGACGGCCCTGGGGCGCCACTTCGACCAGCCCGAGCCCGTCGAGGGCGCGCTGGGCACCGGCAAGGTCGAGATGGGCGCCGTCGCGGTCAACCGTCCGGAGAAGGAGGCGGCGGCCGTCACCCGCGGACGCCGCTCGCTGTACGTGACGTCCCTGGAGAACGGGCCGGGAACGCTGGGCGACCCCGTGCTCACGAGCAAGGCGAAGCACGAGGACGACCGCCTGACGGCGCCGAGCTGGGACGGGCTCGGGGACCTCTGGGTGGCCGACAGGGACCCGAAGAACTCGCGGCTGCTGCGGCTGCGCGGCGGCAAGGAGAAGCCGGAAGAGGTCGAGGTGCCGGGCCTGCGCAAGGGGCAGCGCATCGAGTCCGTGAAGATCGCCTCGGACGGCGTACGGATAGCGCTGCGGGTGCGTGAGCCGAAGGGGCGCTCGACCTTGCGGCTCGGGCGGGTGCACCACGGCGGTACGAAGGAGAAGCCGAAGGCCATGGTCGCCGATCTGCGTCCCGGCGCCCCGCAGCTGGAGGACGTGATCGCGGTGTCGTGGGCGGGCGGCAGCAGGCTCGTCGTCGTCGGCCGGGAGTCCGGCAGCGTGCAGCAGCTGCTCTACATGGAGACGGACGGCTCGGCCTCGGACCAGCCGACGCTCCCCGGTATCAACGACGTCACGGGCGTGGCCGCCTCGGAGGACGAGAGCAGGCCGCTGCTCGCGGACTCGGAGGACGGGATAGTGCGACTGCCCCCTGACGCCAACTGGAGAACGCTGACGAGCGAGGGCTCGGCACCGGTCTACCCGGGCTGACGGCCGGCCGACGGCCGGTGGACCGCGCCGTGCTGATTCCGGTTTGGGGCCGGGGCCGGGCAGGGGCTGGGTTCGGGGCTGGGGCCGGCAGCTCCGGCGGCTCCGGCAGCTCCGGGATTCCGGGCCGCCGGGAGTTATCCACAGGGCTGGTCGGCCCGGGATCCGGCTGGGACAGTGAAGTCATGCGGGAGTTGTGGCACACGCTCCGGCAGGAAATCGCAGGTCTGGTACTGCCCATGGGGTGTGCCGGGTGCGGCCGTCCGCGGACGAGGGACGGTCTGTGCAACGAGTGCAGCGGCGTGCTGACAGGCGCGGTGCCGCGGCGGGTATGGCCGTCGCCGGTGCCGTCCGGGCTGCCTCCGGTCTACGGGGCTCTCCCGTACGCGGACGAGGCGCGGGCCACGCTGCTCGCTCACAAGGAGCGCGGTGCGCTGCGGCTCGCCGCGCCGCTGGGAGCCGCGCTCGCCGGGGCTGTGCGGGCCGCCGCCACGGGGCCCGCTCCTGGGGGCCAACAAACCTCTCAGGGGGCCTCACGGAGCGGTCCGGGGCGGATCCAGGGGTGCGGGAGCGCGCGGGCGCTCGCGCTCGTGCCGGTGCCCTCCGCGCGCCGGGCCGTGGCGCGGCGCGGGCACGACCCGGTGCGGCGGATCGCGCTGGCGGCGGCCGCGCGGCTGCGGAGCGACGGTGTCCCCGCGCGGATGCTGCCCGTGCTGCGGCAGCGGCGGACCGTGGCCGACCAGACGGGGCTGACGGCCGCGCAGAGGGCGGCGAACCTGCGGGGTGCCCTGGAGGCCGTGCCGGGCTTCGCGGGCCTGCTGGGTGCGGAGGAGGCGGTGCTGGTGGACGATCTGATGACGACGGGAGCCTCGCTGGCCGAGGCGGCCCGTGCGATGGGAGGAGTGACGGGAGCCGCTGTGCTCGCGGTCCGTTCCGGTCCGCGGGCGGGTTGACGACATGGTGTGACGAGGGGCGCGAAAGGCCGCCTTGGAAAGCTGTCCGGAACTCGATGACCGCCAGCAACGTTGCAGGTGATACGAGGGAAACCTCGCCCGAACGGAGGTACGTACCAGTAGGGGGTGCCGACTCTCCCCCACTGGAGGTACGTTCGGATTGGGTGGCGATCTTCCCTGCGGGGGAGAAGGAGGTGAAAGTCGCAAGCCGACCTTGTGCCGGAGAGCCATCGGCAGGAGGCCGAACCTCCGGCGTCAGTGCACCAAGGACGGGCTCCGCACGTCACAACGGACCCGTCCGGGAACGGAGTTCTGCGTGGACATCGTCGTCAAGGGCCGCAAGACAGAGGTGCCCGACCGGTTCCGCAAGCACGTGGCCGAGAAGCTGGAGAAGATCAAGAAGCTCGACGGAAAGGTGATCAACCTGGATGTCGAGGTGTGCAAGGAGCACAACCCCCGGCAGGCCGACCGTTCCGACAGGGTGGAGATCACCCTGCGTAGTCGAGGACCGGTCATCCGTGCGGAGGCAGCGGCCTCCGATCCCTACGCGGCGCTGGACCTGGCGTCCAGCAAGCTGGAGGCGCGGCTGCGGAAGCAGCACGACAAGCGCCGAGTGCACCGTGGTGGGTCCCGCGCACCGATGAGTGTCGCGGCGGCAACCGCTCACCTCGCAGCGGAGCTCAACGGAGAACTCGACGCGGCCGCCCGCCCGGCAGCCGCCCCCGAGGACGACGGGCAGCCGGTGGTCACCAAGATGGGATCGCTGGAGATCCAGGGCGAGGGCCCGCTCGTGGTCCGGGAGAAGACGCATGCCGCTGCGCCCATGACGCTCGACCAGGCGCTCTACGAGATGGAGCTGGTCGGGCACGACTTCTATCTGTTCGTCGACTCCGAGACCAAGCAGCCGAGCGTCGTCTACCGACGGCACGGCTACGACTACGGCGTGATCCATCTGGAGCCGGACCCGTTCGTGGAGGAGCCCCCGCGCGGCGCGGGCGGCGCACTCAACGCTTGACGGGGCTTGGTGAGCCATTGGCCAGATGAACGCGCCCCCGGCAGGGTCTGGAACCCGGCCGGGGGCGCGTTCGTGAGTAACATCTGGACTCACACCAACCGCCTTTCTGAGTAGCGGGGTTGGTGCGGCATAGGGTGCAGGGGGAGGAACGATGGTGGAGAGCTTCGGGCCAGCGATGCCCGTGCCCGATGCACACCCGCGTCCGGATGCGGAGGAGTCGCACGAGAGAGAGTCCCGCAAGGAGCCGATCAGGGTTCTTGTCGTGGACGATCACGCGCTGTTCCGGCGGGGACTGGAGATCGTCCTCGCGCAGGAGGAGGACATCCAGGTCGTCGGCGAGGCCGGGGACGGGGCGGAGGCCGTGGACAAGGCCGCCGATCTGCTGCCCGACATCGTGCTGATGGATGTGCGGATGCCGAAGCGGGGCGGGATCGAGGCGTGCACCTCCATCAAGGAGGTCGCTCCCAGCGCGAAGATCATCATGCTGACGATCAGCGACGAGGAGGCCGACCTCTACGACGCGATCAAGGCGGGGGCGACGGGTTATCTCCTCAAGGAGATCTCCACCGACGAGGTCTCCACGGCCATCCGGGCCGTCGCGGACGGCCAGTCGCAGATCAGCCCGTCGATGGCGGCCAAGCTCCTCACCGAGTTCAAGTCGATGATCCAGCGCACCGACGAGAGCAAGCTGGTGCCCGCGCCGAAGCTGACCGAGCGGGAGCTGGAGGTCCTCAAGCTCGTCGCCACCGGGATGAACAACCGGGACATCGCGAAAGAGCTCTTCATCAGCGAGAACACGGTCAAGAACCACGTGCGGAACATCCTGGAGAAGCTCCAGCTCCACTCCCGGATGGAGGCCGTGGTCTACGCGATGCGGGAGAAGATCCTTGAGATCCGGTGACCGCGACCGGGGCGTCCGCGGCCGCTGAGTCCGGAGGCCGGGGTCCGGACCCCCGTCCCGGACCCCGCCCCCTGCACCGGGCCCCTGTGCCGGACCCCGGACCCCCGCCCTCTCGGCCCTCGCGGGCCCCGTTCAGGGGGCTCAGGTCGCGTCGAGGGCCGTCTTGAGGGCCTTCTCCAGGGGCGTTCGTACGGCCTCCGGGTCGCAGCGCTCCACGCGGACCGTGTCGCAGCCGACCCATTCCGCCGCCTCGCGCAGTGCCCGGGCCATCGGCTCCACGTCGCGCTCGCCGCGTAGGGAGAGCTGGCGGGCGACCAGCGTGGTGCCCTCGCGGGCCGGGTCCATGCGGCCGACCAGCTTCCCGCCCGCGAGCAGCGGCATCGCGAAATAGCCGTGGACGCGCTTCGGCCTGGGCACGTACGCCTCCAGGCGGTGGGTGAAGCCGAAGACACGCTCGGTGCGTGCCCGGTCCCAGATGAGTGAGTCGAACGGCGAGAGCAGCGTCGTACGGTGCCTGCCGCGCGGGGTGGTCTCCAGCGCCGCCGGGTCGGCCCAGGCGGGTTTTCCCCAGCCCTCGACCTCGACCGGCACCAGGTCCGTGTCCGGCAGCGCCGCGTCGACCTGCTCGGCCTTCAGGCGGTGGTAGTCCGCGAGGTCGGCGCGCGTCGCGACGCCCAGCGCGGTGCCCGCCTGGGCGACCAGGCGCCTTATGCAGGTGTGGTCGTCGACGTCGTCGTGGAAGAGGGCGTCCGGGACGGCGCGCTCCGCCAGGTCGTACACCCGCTTCCAGCCGCGGCGCTCGGCGACGACGACCTCGCCGGTGTCCAGCAGCCACTCCACCGCGATCTTGCTCTCGGACCAGTCCCACCACTCGCCCCCGTTCCGCCCGCCGCCCAGCTCGGCGGTGGTCAGAGGCCCCTCAGCCTTGAGCTTCTCGCGCACGGCGGCCGACGAGCCCTCACGGTCCCTCATCTGGTGCCAGCGGTGGCCCCGCTCGCGGAAGGCACGCCTGCGGAACGCGAAGTGCGGCCACTCCTCGACGGGCAGCACACAGGCGGCATGCGACCAGTACTCGAAGCTGTGCCCGCCCGACCAGTACGCGGACTCCACGGCCTCGCGGCCCACCGGGCCCAGCCGTGCGTACGGCACCAGCTCGTGGGAGCGGGCCAGCACCGAGATGGTGTCGAGCTGCACGGCGCCCAGGTGGCGCAGCACTCCGCGCACCCCGGCGCGGCGGTCGGGAGCGCCCAGCAGTCCCTGCGCCCGGAGCGCGATCCTGCGGGCCTCGTCGGCGGAGAGCGAGTGTTCAGGACGTACGGGGGTGGTCATGCGGCACACCCTAAGTGGGGCCACTGACAGCCCACTTCCACCGAACGCCTGCCGCGGCGCGGAGCCTCAGTCCGTCGCCGGGCCCGGCAGGTACGGGGTCTCCTGGGCGCGGCCCCAGTCCGACGGCAGCAGCGCCGCGATCCACGCGTCGCGCCGCGTGCCCCGGTGGACGATACGGGCGCGCTGCACGCCCTCCAGGACGAAGCCGATGCTCCGGGCGACGCCGAGCGAGCCCTCGTTCCCGACCTGGGCGACCCATTCCAGGCGTTCGACGCCCAGGTCGGCGAAGGCCCAGCGGGCGACCTCGCGGCCCGCCTCCGCCGTGTAGCCCTTGCGGCGCTGGTCGCGCGCCGTCCAGAAACCCAGCTCGGCCTGGCGTTCGGCCGTCCTCAGATGCGCGATCTGCGTGAGCCCCATCGAGCCGACGAGGGCGCCCTCGTGCGTGAAGACCCCGAAGTTGTACAGGGTGTCCTCGCTCCAGCCCGCCGGGCTGGTCCGGCCCACGAACTCCTCGGCGTGCTTGCGCTCGTACGGCTCCGGCAGCGGCACCCAGCGCTGAATGCCGGGGTCGTCGCAGGCGGCGGCCACCGCGTCCGTGTCCTCTTCCTGAAGAGGGCGCAGTATGAGGCGCTCCGTACGGAGTGTGATGGGTTCCATATCCTGATTGTGCCGCCTGCCTCTCCGGCACCTTCGGGGGCTCCGGCACGTTGGGGGTACAGGGGCAGTCGTCCCTCGCATACGATGGCCGGTGCGGCAAAGGCCCTCACCAAAGGAGAGGCGCCCGCGTCCGCGCACAGACAGTGCAGACCGTGCCAGGCCCGACCGGCAAGGAGCCACCCTAAGTGTCCGTCTTCGGCAAGCTCATGCGTGCAGGTGAAGGGAAGATCCTGCGCAAGCTGGACCGCATCGCGCGGCAGGTGAATTCCATCGAAGAGGACTTCGTCGGCCTGTCGGACGCCGAGCTGCGAGCCCTCACGGATGAGTACAAGGAGCGGTACGCCGACGGCGAAAGCCTCGACGATCTGATGCCGGAAGCCTTCGCCACCGTGCGTGAGGCCGCCAAGCGCGTGCTCGGCGAGCGCCACTACGACGTGCAGTTGATGGGTGGCGGAGCGCTGCACCTCGGATATGTCGCCGAGATGAAGACCGGCGAGGGCAAGACCCTGGTCGGCACGCTGCCCGCGTATCTGAACGCGATTTCGGGCCAGGGCGTGCACATCGTCACGGTCAACGACTATCTGGCACAGCGTGACTCGGAGTGGATGGGCCGTGTCCACCGCTTCCTCGGCCTGACGGTCGGCTGCATCGTGGCCAACATGACCCCGGCCGAGCGCCGCGAGCAGTACCACTGCGACATCACTTACGGCACGAACAACGAATTCGGCTTCGACTATCTCCGCGACAACATGGCGTGGTCGAAGGACGAACTCGTGCAGCGCGGCCACAACTTCGCGATCGTCGACGAGGTCGACTCGATCCTGGTGGACGAGGCGCGTACGCCGCTGATCATTTCCGGCCCCGCCGACCAGGCCACCAAGTGGTACAGCGACTTCGCCAAGCTGGTGAAGCGCCTGGAGAAGGGCGAGGCGGGCGATCCGCGTACGCAGAAGCCCGAGACCGGTGACTACGAGATCGACGAGAAGAAGCGCACCGTAGCCATTCACGAGGCCGGTGTCGCCAAGGTCGAGGACTGGCTCGGCATCGACAATCTCTACGAGTCGGTGAACACGCCGCTGGTCGGGTATCTCAACAACGCGATCAAGGCCAAGGAGCTCTACAAGAAGGACAAGGACTACGTCGTCATGGACGGCGAAGTCATGATTGTCGACGAGCACACCGGCCGTATCCTCGCGGGGCGTCGTTACAACGAGGGCATGCACCAGGCCATCGAGGCCAAGGAGCAGGTCGACATCAAGGACGAGAACCAGACGCTCGCCACGATCACCCTGCAGAACTTCTTCCGGCTCTACGAGCGCGAGGACCAGAAGGGCAAGAAGATCCCGGGCCTCTGCGGCATGACCGGTACGGCGATGACCGAGGCCGCGGAGTTCCACCAGATCTACAAGCTCGGCGTGGTCCCCATCCCGACCAACCGCCCGCTCGCCCGTGCCGACCAGGCCGACCTGATCTACCGCACGGAGGTCGCCAAATTCGACGCGGTCGTCGACGACATCGCGGAGAAGCACGCCACCGGCCAGCCGATCCTCGTCGGCACGACCTCTGTGGAGAAGTCGGAGTACCTCTCCAAGCAGCTCACCAAGCGCGGCGTTACGCACCAGGTGCTCAACGCGAAGAACCACGAGCGCGAGGCCCTGATCGTCGCCGAGGCGGGCCGTAAGGGCGCCGTCACGGTCGCGACGAACATGGCCGGCCGTGGCACCGACATCAAGCTCGGCGGCAACGCCGAGGGGATGGCGGAGAACGAGCTCCGCGAGCGCGGCCTCGACCCGAACGAGCACGCGGAGGAGTGGGCGGCCGCACTGCCCACCGCCCTGGAGAAGGCCGAGAAGTCCGTGAAGTCGGACGTCGACGAGGTCAAGGACCTCGGCGGGCTCTACGTGCTGGGCACCGAGCGTCACGAGTCGCGCCGTATCGACAACCAGCTGCGCGGCCGTTCCGGCCGTCAGGGCGACCCGGGCGAGTCCCGGTTCTACCTCTCGCTGGGCGACGACCTGATGCGGCTGTTCAAGGCCCAGATGGTCGAGCGCGTGATGTCGATGGCGAACGTGCCGGACGACGTCCCGATCGAGAACAAGATGGTGACCCGCGCCATCGCCTCGGCCCAGTCCCAGGTCGAGCAGCAGAACTTCGAGATCCGTAAGAACGTCCTCAAGTACGACGAGGTCCTCAACCGGCAGCGCGAGGTCATCTACGGTGAGCGCCGCCGCGTCCTGGAGGGCGAGGACCTGCACGAGCAGGTGCGCCACTTCATGGACGACACCATCGAGGCGTACGTCCAGGCGGAGACCGTCGAGGGCTTCGCCGAGGAGTGGGACCTGGACCGGCTGTGGGGCGCGTTCAAGCAGCTCTACCCGGTGAAGGTCACCGTGGAGGACCTGGAGGAGGCCGCGGGCGACCGCGAGGGCATCACGGCCGACTTCATCATCGAGTCCGTCAAGGACGACATCCACGAGCAGTACGACGCGCGTGAGCAGGAGCTCGGCGCGGACATCATGCGCGAGCTGGAGCGCCGCGTGGTGCTGTCCGTCCTGGACCGCAAGTGGCGCGAGCACCTCTACGAGATGGACTACCTCCAGGAGGGCATCGGCCTGCGCGCGATGGCCCAGAAGGACCCCCTGGTCGAGTACCAGCGCGAGGGCTACGACATGTTCCAGGCCATGATGGACGGCATCAAGGAGGAGTCCGTCGGCTATCTGTTCAACCTGGAGGTCCAGGTCGAGCAGCAGGTCGAGGAGGTGCCGGTCGAGGACGCCAAGCCCGAGCAGCCCTCGCTCCAGAAGGACGCCGTTCCGGCCGGGGCCTCCGGCGGTCCGGCGCCCGCGATCCGGGCCAAGGGCCTGGACGCGCCGCAGCGCCCGGACAGGCTGCACTTCTCGGCGCCGACCGCCGAGGGCGGCGTCGTCGAGGGCGAGATGGACGCGGGCGGCAGCACGGCCGACGACGGCGGTCCGATCCGCTCGCAGGCCGACGGCATGACGCGCGCCGAGCGCCGCAAGGCCCAGAAGGGGCGCCGCAAGAAGAAGTGATGTGAGCGCGGCGTGGACCGCGCGTGACGTACGTCCGAGAGGGCCGGGTTCCCAGGAGGGGCCCGGCCTTCTCGTATGCCCGTGGGGGCATCCCGCGAGGGCGTCCCGCGGGGGCGTCAGGGGGTGTCCAGCTCGATCGCAGTGCACTGCCAGCGGCGGTCCTGGCTCAGTTCCAGGCGGAAGGCCATGGCGCGCTGGCGGCCTCCCGTGGCGATACGGGCGAACGCCTCGATCACGCCGTCCCGCGGCTGGGTGCCCCGGGCCTCCAGCACCGCCGGGGTCGTACGGTCGGCGCCGCGCGGGCGGAGCGGGGCCAGCGGCGCGAGCCCGACGAGACGGTCGTACGCGGAGCCGCGGGCGTGCGGCATGAGCGTGTGGACGGGGCACTGGCCACTCAGCACCAGAAGCAGCCGCCGGGCGAACCAGAACGGCGGCTGACGCTCGCGCGAGCGGAGCGCCGCCGCGCGCAGCGCCGAGTCGGCGGGTCGCCGCGAGTCCCGCCTGCCGGGCGGCCGGGACGAGGCGGAGCCCGCGCGTCCACCGGGCCGCCCGGGCGGTGCGGCGGCGGAGGAACGAGTTCCGCCGGGTCCGCGCCCGCCGGGGCCCCGCCCGGTGGGTCCGCGTCCGGCGGGCCCGACTGGTGCGGTGGACCCGGTGGACCCGGTGGACCCGGTGGACCCGGTGGATCCGGTGGGCCCGGTTGGTTCCGTGGGTCCGGCCGGTGCGCTGGATCCGGTGAGCCCGGTCGGTGCGGTGGACCCGGCTGTTACGGCTGGCCTTGTTGATCCCGCTGGCGCGGTGGGTCCGCTGGATCCAGCTGTTCCGCCTGGCCCGGTGGGCCAGGCGGGTCCGGTCGATCCGGCCGGTCCGGCGAGTCCTGCGTGTCCTGCTGGTCCTCCGGGCCAGGCGGGTCCACCGGGTCCGCCGGGGTCCCCGGGGCCTGCGGGGTCGGCTGGCTCAGTGAGTCCGGGCGATCCTCCGGGGTCTCCGGATCCCCCGGAGCCGTGTGGCGGGGAACTGTGGGGGGTGGGGTGGTGGTCGGGCTGGTCTGGGGTGGTGGAGGCCGACGTGGGTGTGGTCATGGCAGGGGTCCCCCGTGGAGTGCCTGGCCCGGTGGATGGATACCGGGCGGTAACCGATTGGCTGGGATCGGTTCTAGCCGTGCCGGGTGCGGGCCGCAACGGGCGGGGGTGACGGCCCGGGGGTCCCGGAGCGGTTCACCTATCAGGAGTCATCGGCGGACCGGTGTTGTCATCGCACGCTCTCCACCTGCGGTTTTGTGCGGCGCCCGACGACGGCTGGCGACGGCGGGGCCCGGGAGGGCCCCGTATGCTGGCGTGACAGACGGTCCGGCGATACACGAAAGCGGCAGCCATGCGTGTCTATGTCCCTCTGACCCTCCCCGCGCTCCGGCAGGCCCACGGGGCGGGCGAGCTGGGGCCCGGCCCCCTTGAGGCGTACGCGGTGACCCCCGGACTGCGCGAGTGGTACGTGTCCGATGCCTCGGACGAGGACGAGGAGCTGGAGTACGCCGCGCTGGGGCGTGCCGCGCGGGCCTCGCTGCGGCTGCTGGCCGGCGACTCCGAGGCCGTACGGCGACGGGTGGTCGTGGTCGCCGAGGTGCCGGACGGCGCGGTGACGGCGGAGGCGGGCGACGGTCCGCCGGATGAGGAGACGGTGGGCAGGGTGCGCGTCGCGGAGGCCGTGCCGCTGGCGAAGGCGGCGGCCGTGCACGTGGACGCGGAGGACGCCGAGCCGGACGTCCGGTCCGCGGCCGGGGCGCTGGAGGCGGCCGGGCGAGGTGACGAGGATGCGCGGTCCGCGGTGGACGGCGCGGAGGACCACGAGCTGCTGTGGTTCGCGACGCAGGAGATCCCCGCGCTGGTCGGCTGACGCGTGGCGCGGTCGCGGAATTCGGTACCGCGTTGTCAGACCCGGCACGTACCGTCGGAAGCATGGTCTTGGGGCAGAGGCAGAACGGGCACGCCGGCGGGGCGGCACACATCGTCTGGGACTGGAACGGCACCCTGCTGCACGACATCCACGCGGTGATCGACGCGACGAACGCGGCCTTCGGGGAGCTGGGCCTCCCCCCGATCACCCTGGAGCGGTACCGGGAGCTGTACTGCGTCCCGGTCCCGAAGTTCTACGAGAGGCTGCTCGGGCGCGAGCCGAGCGGCAGCGAGTGGCAGGTCATGGACGAGACCTTCCATCGGCACTACTGGCAGTGCGCAGCGGACGCCGGTCTCGCGGAGGGCGCGGCCGAGCTGCTGGCGGCGCGGCAGGCGGCCGGGCACACCCAGTCGCTCTGCTCGCTCGCGCCGCACGACAGGCTCGTCCCGCTGCTGCGGGAGCACGGGATCGCGGACCGCTTCACGCGAGTGGACGGCGCGGCGGGGGGCAACGGGGGCGGCAAGTCCGGGAAGGCGCAGCAGATGGTGCGGCATCTGGCCGCGCTGGAGGGGACGGCCCCCGGGATCGTCCCGGGGCGCACGGTGGTCATCGGGGACGCGGTGGACGACGCCCTCGCCGCCGCGCACGCGGGGGCGAGGGCCGTGCTGTTCACCGGCGGCTCGCACAGCAGAGCGAGCCTGGAGGCGGCCGGGGTACCGGTGGTCGACACCCTCCAGGAAGCCGTCGAGACCGCGGAGCGGATATCGGGCGCCGAGGGCTGACGGGACGGTCGCCAGGCGAGCAGCGGTCCGAGGCCGTCCAGAGGTCATCCAGCGGCTGTCAGGGCCTCAGGTGACCGGGGCCTTCGTGCGGAGGACCGACAGGAATTCGCGCATCCACGCCGAGTGGTCCGGCCACGCGCGGGACGAGACGAGTGTGCCGTCGACCACGACCTCGGCGTCCTGGAAGCTCGCCCCGGAGGACTGCATGTCGATCTCCAGCGCGGGATACGAGGTCACCCTGCGTCCGCTGAGCCCGTCGATCGCCGCCGTAATCAGCGGGCCGTGACAGATCTGCGCGACGGGCTTGTCCGCGTCGAAGAACGCCTTGACGACCTTGCGCAGCTCGGGATCGTTCCGTAGGTACTCCGGGGCCCGGCCGCCGGGGATCACCAGAGCGGCGTATTCGCCGGGGTCGATCTCGGAGAAGGCGAGGTCGGCGGGCCAGGAGTAGCCCGGTTTCTCCGTGTACGTATCGAAACCGTCCTCGAAATCGTGGACGACGAAGCGGAGCTGCTTGCGGGAGGGGGCGGCGATGTGGACGTCGTAGCCTTCCTCGCGGAGCCGCTGGTAGGGGTAGAGCACCTCCAGGGATTCCGCCGCGTCGCCGGTCACGATCAGGATGTTCGCGGGCATGGTGTCCACCTCCGCGGGACAGTAGGGGAGCTCTCGTGGGGCCCTTGTGGAGCTGTAGTGGAGCCGGGATGGAACCTTTGGGTTCAACGTCCTCCCGCACGGGCCCTTTGCCAAGGGGGTCGCCGGGGGGACCGGGCCGCAGAGCCCCTGGCCAGAACGTAAAAGTCAGTCTCCGGGTTTTGTACACATAAGGCTCATGACGGGCCTAGGGTGCGGGGAGATAGCCTTACCTACGTGATCAGCGCGATATTCACCGGAGGCGCCGCCGACAGGCCGCCCTCCGCCGAGCGCCCGCAGCGCGACAGCGCACGGGGCGCCGCTGGTCGTATCTCCCGGCACAGCGGCGGATCCGAGTGGACCCGTGTCCCGATGCCGTGCCATCACCATCCCGACGTCACGCAACGGCGCGCGACAGGAGCCAGAGGACATGCAGACCAAGCTGGATGAAGCAAAAGCCGAGCGGCTGGCTGAGGCCGCCCGGGTGGCAGAACAGAGCCCGGCCGGGGGCCATCACCCCGTACAGGGGCTTGAGGACGACGCACTCGCCGCGTATCTCCAGCGTTACTACCTGCACACCGCGCCCGAGGACCTCACCGACCGTGATCCGGTCGACATCCTCGGAGCAGCCCTCGCCCACTACCGGCTCGCCCAGGAGCGCCCGCAGGGCACCGCGAACGTACGCGTCTACTCCCCGTCCGTCGACGAGAACGGCTGGTCGTGCACGCACACGGTCGTCGAGGTCGTCACGGACGACATGCCCTTCCTGGTCGATTCCGTCACCAACGAGCTGTCCCGGCAGGGCCGCGGCATCCACGCCGTGATCCACCCCCAGATGGTGGTGCGCAGGGACCTGACCGGCCGGCTGCTGGAGGTGCTCTCCACCGGCAAGGAGGAGCCCGCCACCGCCGCGGAGGCGAAGGCGGCGCGCGAGGAGCTGCCGCACGACGCGCTCACCGAGTCCTGGATCCACGTCGAGATCGACCGTGAGACGGACAGGGAGGACCTCAAGCAGATCAACGGCGATCTGCTCCGGGTGCTCTCGGACGTCCGCGAGGCCGTCGAGGACTGGCAGAAGATGCGGGGCGCCGCGCTCCGGATCGCCGACGAGCTCCCCGACGAGCCGACCGCCGACGACCTGCGCGAACAGGAGGTCGAGGAGGCGCGCGAGCTGCTGAAGTGGCTCGCCGACGACCACTTCACCTTCCTCGGCTACCGCGAGTACGAGCTGGACGCGGAGAACGTCCCCGCCGACGACGACGGCGAGGAGCTCTTCCTCACCCCCGTGCCCGGCACCGGGCTGGGCGTCCTGCGCTCCGACCCGCAGCACGCCTCCGAGGACGGCCACCCGGTCTCGCCGTCCTTCAACCGGCTCCCGGCCGACGCGCGCGCCAAGGCGCGCGAGCACCGGCTGCTGGTGCTGACGAAGGCGAACAGCCGTGCGACGGTGCACCGTGCCTCGTACCTCGACTACATCGGCGTGAAGAAGTTCGACGCCGAGGGGAACGTCGTCGGGGAGCGCCGCTTCCTGGGCCTGTTCTCCTCCGCCGCGTACACCGAGTCGGTGCGGCGCGTGCCGGTGATCCGCCGCAAGGTCGCCGAGGTGCTGGAAGGCGCCGGGTTCCGGCCCGACAGCCACGCGGGGCGCGACCTGCTGCAGATCCTGGAGACCTATCCGCGCGACGAGCTGTTCCAGACCTCCACCGACCAGCTCCGCTCCATCGTCACCTCGGTCCTCTACCTCCAGGAGCGCCGCAAGCTGCGGCTCTACCTGCGCCAGGACGAGTACGGGCGCTACTACTCCGCGCTGGTCTACCTCCCGCGCGACCGCTACACGACGGCCGTCCGGCTGCGGCTCACCGACATCCTCACCGAGGAGCTCGGCGGCACCAGCGTCGACTTCACCGCGTGGAACACCGAATCGGTGCTCTCCCGGCTGCACTTCGTCATCCGGGTCACGCCCGGCGCCGAGCTGATCGAGCTGACGGACGCCGAGGTCGACCGGATCGAGGCGCGGCTCGCCGAGGCCGCGCGCTCCTGGGCCGACGGGTTCAGCGAGGCGCTGGTCGCCGAGTGCGGCGAGGAGCAGGCCGCCGAGCTGTCGCACAAGTACGCGCACGCCTTCCCCGAGGGCTACAAGGCGGACTTCCCGCCGCGCGCCGCCGTCGCCGACCTCCAGCACATCGAGCGCCTCGCCAGGAACGGCGCGGGGCGTGAGGGCGGCGGTCCCGGGGGCAACTTCGCGCTGAGCCTGTACGAGCCGGTGGGCGCGGCCGCGGGGGAGCGCCGCTTCAAGATCTACCGCACGGGCGAGCCGGTCTCCCTCTCCGCCGTGCTGCCCGGCCTCCAGGCCATGGGCGTCGAGGTCGTGGACGAGCGTCCGTACGAGCTGCGCTGCGCGGACCGTTCGGCCGCGTGGATCTACGACTTCGGGCTCCGGATGCCCGCCTCGCAGCGCAAGGACCTGGACGAGGAGACGCGTGAGCGCTTCCAGGAGGCGTTCTCCGCGATCTGGGAGGGCCGCGCCGAGAACGACGGGCTGAACGCGCTGGTGCTCTCCGCCGGGCTCTCCTGGCGGCAGGCGATGGTGCTGCGCGCGTACGCGAAGTACCTGCGGCAGGCGGGGAACGCCTTCAGCCAGGCGTACATGGAGGACACCCTCCGGCGGAACGTGCACACGACGCGGCTGCTCGTCAGCCTGTTCGAGGCCCGCCTCGACCCGGGCCGCACCGCCGCCGGTCACGAGCTGACCGACGGGCTGCTGGAGGAGCTGAACGGGGCGCTGGACCAGGTCGCGAGCCTCGACGAGGACCGCATCCTGCGCTCGTTCCTCACCGTCATCCGGGCCACCCTGCGCACCAACTACTTCCAGAAGGACAGCCAGGGCAACCCGCACTCGTACGTCTCGATGAAGCTGGACCCGAAGGCGATCCCGGACCTGCCGGCCCCGCGCCCGCAGTACGAGGTGTGGGTGTACTCGCCGCGCGTCGAGGGCGTGCACCTGCGGTTCGGCAAGGTCGCGCGCGGCGGGCTGCGCTGGTCGGACCGGAAGGAGGACTTCCGTACGGAGATCCTCGGCCTGGTCAAGGCGCAGGAGGTCAAGAACACCGTCATCGTGCCGGTCGGCGCGAAGGGCGGCTTCGTCGGCAAGCAGCTGCCCGACCCGGCGGTGGACCGCGACGCGTGGCAGGCCGAGGGCATCGTCTGCTACAAGACGTTCATCTCGGGCCTGCTCGACATCACGGACAACCTGGTGGGCGGCGAGGTCGTGCACCCCGAGGACGTGGTCCGGCACGACGGGGACGACACCTATCTGGTCGTCGCCGCCGACAAGGGCACCGCGACCTTCTCGGACATCGCCAACGAGGTCGCGGAGGCGTACGGGTACTGGCTCGGTGACGCCTTCGCCTCCGGCGGCTCCGCGGGCTACGACCACAAGGGCATGGGCATCACCGCCAAGGGCGCCTGGGAGTCGGTGAAGCGCCATTTCCGTGAGCTTGGCCACGACACCCAGACCGAGGACTTCACGGCGGTCGGTGTCGGCGACATGTCGGGCGACGTGTTCGGCAACGGGATGCTGCTCTCCGAGCACATCCGGCTGGTCGCGGCCTTCGACCACCGGCACATCTTCCTGGACCCGGACCCGGAGGCGGCGAGTTCGTACGCGGAGCGCAGGCGCCTGTTCGAGCTGCCGCGCTCGTCCTGGGCGGACTACGACAAGGACCTGATCTCGGCGGGCGGCGGGATCCACCCGCGCAGCGCCAAGTCGGTCCCGATCACCCCGCAGGTGCGCGCCGCGCTCGGCATCGAGCAGGGGGTCAGCAAGATGACTCCGGCGGACCTGATGAAGGCGATCCTCTCGGCCCCGGTGGACCTGCTGTGGAACGGCGGCATCGGCACGTACGTCAAGGCGTCCACGGAGACGGACGCGGACGTCGGCGACAAGGGCAACGACGCCATCCGGGTGGACGGCCAGGACCTGCGGGTCAAGGTCGTCGGCGAGGGCGGCAACCTGGGCTGCACCCAGCTGGGCCGGATCGAGTTCGCCCGTAACGGCGGCAGGATCAACACCGACGCGATCGACAACAGCGCCGGTGTGGACACCTCCGACCACGAGGTCAACATCAAGATCCTGCTCAACGCGGTCGTCGCCGAGGGCGACATGACCGTCAAGCAGCGCAACGCGCTGCTGGCCGAGATGACCGACGAGGTCGGCGAGCTGGTCCTGCGCAACAACTACGCGCAGAACGCCGCGCTGGCCAACTCCTCGACCCAGGCGCAGAGCCTGCTGATGGCCAACCAGCGGCACATGCGCAAGCTGGTCAAGGAGGGGCGGCTCGACCGCGGGCTGGAGTTCCTGCCCACGGACCGGCAGATCCGCGAGCGGCTCTCCAACGGGCAGGGCCTCACCCAGCCCGAGCTGGCCGTCATGCTCGCCTACACCAAGATCACGGTCACCGAGGAACTGATCGGTACCGAACTGCCCGACGACGCCTACCTCCAGCGGCTGGCGTACGCGTACTTCCCCAAGGCGCTGCGCGAGCGGTTCAGCCAGCAGATCGACTCGCACGCGCTGCGCCGCGAGATCGTGACGACGGTGCTGGTCAACGACACGATCAACACCGGTGGTTCGACCTTCCTGCACCGGATGAAGGAGGAATCGGGCGCCTCTACTGAGGAGATCGTCCGCGCCCACACGGCGGCGCGCGCCATCTTCCGCCTGGGCGACATCTGGGACGAGGCCGAGGCGCTGGACAACAGGGTCGCGGCCGACGTACTGACCTCCATCCGGCTGCGCTCGCGCCAGCTGGTGGAGCGCGGCACCCGCTGGCTGCTCAACAACCGCCCGCAGCCGCTGCTGCTGGCCGACACCATCGAGCAGTTCAGCGACCGCGTCGAGACCGTCTGGGCGGAGCTGCCGAAGCTCCTCAAGGGCGACGACCTCAAGTGGCACCAGAAGGTCTACGACCAGCTCTCCGGGGCCGGTGTCCCCTCCGAGCTGGCGCTGCGCGTCGCGGGCTTCTCCGCCGCGTTCTCCACGCTGGACGTGGTCGCGGTCGCGGGCCGGATGGACAAGGACCTGCTGGACGTGGCCGAGGTCTACTTCGACCTGGCCGACCGGCTCGGCATCACCCAGCTCCAGCAGCGCGTCAGCGAGCTGCCGCGCGCCGACCGCTGGCAGTCGATGGCGCGCGCGGCGATCCGCGAGGACCTGTACGCGGCGCACCAGCTCCTCACCGCCGACGTCCTGGCGGCGGGCAACGGGAGCGCGAGCGCGGAGCAGCGGTACGAGGCGTGGGAGGAGAAGAACCACGCGATCCTCGTCCGCGCGCGGGGCACGCTGGACGAGATCCAGTCCTCCGACACGTTCGACCTGGCGAACCTCTCGGTCGCCATGCGGACCATGCGGACGCTCTTGAGGAGCAACCGGTAAGGGCCGAGGGGGCGCCGGTGCCCCCGTTCGGCCGTCGCTGACGCGACGTGAGCGTCCCTCCCGGCCTACCGTGAAAGTTCGGTAGGCCGGGAGGTGTCGTTTGGCACGCACAGGCGCGCGCTCGCTGCGTGAGCTGGCCGCCCTCGGGGGCACGCTCGCGCTGCTGGCCCTGGGGTACGTCCTGCAGCTGCTGGGCATCCTGCTGCCCGGCGCGGTGCCCGCCGTCGCGGGGGCCGTGCTCGGGGTGCTCACGGACGTCCTGCTGTTCCGGTGGCAGCGCGGCGCCGCCAGACGGCTGGGGCGGGCCCAGATGACCGCGCCCGTGCGCCAGTTGCTGCGCGACGGGCTGTTCCTGGGCGGCCTGGCGCGGCTGGACGCGCTGCGCCCCGACGGGAAGGGGGCCTGGCTGCTGGTGGCCGTGCTCGGCTGCTGGGCCCTGCACTTCCTGTGCCAGGCGGTGGCCGGGGCCGTACGGACGCGGCGCAGGCTGCCCTTCGTCATCCGCAACATCGACGCCACGGGCCTCGGCCTCACCCCCGCCCCGCCCGCCCTCTTCGCCCGCCAGGGCACCCTGCGGCTGACGGGAGTGGGGGCGCTGGTGACGGTGGGCGCGGCCGTCTCGGCGGGTACGGGGGACGCGCTGTGGGCGGCGCTCGTGGCGAGCTGCTGCTGCGCGGGCCTGCTCGCGGGCACGGCCCATCTGGGCAGCTGGCTGCTGTCACGCAAACGGGTGGCCGACGAGGAGCGGGCGCTGGACTGGCTGGACGGCTGGCTGGAGGAGTACCGCCCCACCCTGGCTCTCTACTTCTCCGGCGGGACCTCCTCGGCGTACCAGGCGAACATGTGGCTCTCCACCCTGGCGGCGCTGGACGGACGGCCCCTGATCGTGCTGCGCGAGCGGTTCATGGTGCGCAAGCTCGGCGCCACGGACATCCCCGTCCTGTGCCTCCCCAAGGTCGCGCACCTGATGCACCTGGAGCACTCGGCGCTGCGCGTGCTGCTGCACCCCGCGAACTCCGGGAAGACCTCCCAGGCGCTGCGCATCCCCACCCTCAAGCACGCGTTCATCAACCACGGGGAGAGCGACAAGCTGTCCTCGTGCAATCCGTACGCGAAGGCGTACGACCAGGTGTGGGTGGCCGGTGAGGCGGCGCGGGAGCGGTACCGGGCGGCGGACATCGGGGTGGAGGACAAGGACGTGGTCGAGGTGGGCCGCCCCCAGCTCGCGCCCATCCGCCCCGCGGAGCCTCCGCGGGGGAAGGACATGCTGACCGTCCTGTACGCGCCCACCTGGGAGGGCTGGACGACCGATCCGGGCAACACCTCCGTCATCCTCGCGGGCGAGAACATCGTGCGCGCCCTGCTGGCCGACCCGAAGATGCGGCTCCTCTACAAGCCGCACCCCATGACCGGTTCGGTCGATCCCCGCGCGCGCGAGGCCGACATGAGGATCCGCCAGCTGGTGACGGAGGCCAACGCGCGCCGTACGGGGCCGCGTCCGGGGCCCGAGACGGTGGCGGGGCTGGAACGGGCCGCGGTCGAGCTGGCGGAGCTGACCGTCAGCGCCGCCCGCCCGGGGGCCGACGAGGTGGAGCGCATGCTCGCGCAGTCCCGCCCGGAGCCCGGCCACGCCGACCGGGTCGCGGAGGCCACGGCGGCGTGGGAGGAGGCGTACTGGGCCTCGCTGCCCGCCTGGGAGCACCAGGTCGTCACGGGGCCCATGCCGGGGATCTACTCCTGCTTCAACCAGTCGGACCTGCTGGTCTCCGACGTCTCCTCGGTCGTCTCCGACTACCTGGTCAGCGAGAAGCCGTACGCGGTCGCCAACACCTCAGGGATGAGCGAGGAGGAGTACCGCACCGCCTACCCCACCGTGCGGGCCGCGACCGTCCTGACGCCCGGAGCCGAGGGGGTGCCGGAGCTGCTGGAGACGGTCCGGCACCCGGAGCGGGACCTGCTCGCGGAGGCCCGCCGCGCGCTGAAGGTCCACCTGCTCGGCCCGGCCGAGCCGCCGTCCCTCGCCCGCTTCAACGCCGCGTGCCTCGACCTCGCCGCCGAGGCCGAGGCACGCAACGCCCGTCAGGCGGCCCAGGCGCGCGAGGTGGAGCCGGTCGACGCCGAGGCCGAGGTGGAGGCCGAGCACGAGCTGAACGGCTCTCAGGCGCTCGCTGAGGCGCTCGGCGACGACGACAGGCTCTGACGGCTGTCTCCGTCGTCGCCCCCGCCCGTACGCGCGCCTTCCGGAGCCGTGTGCGCCGCCTCGGTGCCTTCCGTCCCCGTGCCTTCCGTCTCCGTGCCCTCCTCCTGCGGGCCCTCGACGCGCAGGCCGCGCAGCTTGGGGGCGCTGATCCAGCCGCAGCTGTTCGTCTGCGTCTTGACGTGCCAGGTGCCCGGTGCGAGCGGTCCGCCCTGGTCGGCGGTGGCGGGGTCGACGGTGAACTCCGTCTCGTAGCGCAGCGCGTAGCGCTCCGGCGTACTTGTACGCGCCGTTCCGGACGCGCCGCGCAGCCGCCGGGCGACGCGGCCCAGGAGGCCGCCGCCGTCCTGGCCCTCGTACTGGCCGTGCGGTTCGTGCGGTTCGTCCAGCGGCACCGCGGTGAAGCGGCGCGTGCCCCGGACGGCGAGGATCGTGCCGCCCTCCGTGTGGTGGAGCAGGCCGCGGGCCTTGCCGCCGGAGGCGTCCTCCGTGAAGTCCGCCGCCTCGGCGACGCCGGGTACGGCCGCGACGGAGGCGGGCAGCTCCCAGCGGTAGCTCTTCCCGCGCCGGGTGAACGCCACGGGTTCTACGGGCGCGCCCGCGAACTCCGGGTGCACCAGGCGCGTACGGACGCGCACGGTGAGCCGTCCGTCGTGCCATTCGGCCGACCGCACCTGGTGCTCGTGCGCGATGCCCGCCTCGAAGACCGCGAAGTCCTCCCAGGCGTCCCGGTCGCCGTGCCGGGCGAGCGCCGAGACGACGCGCAGCCGGGCGGGCAGGTGGGCGTCGGCCTCCTCGGGGATGTCGGCGGCCAGCGTGCTGACCGCGTCGAACCAGGCGTAGCGGTGCTCCGCGGGCTGGATGAGGAGGCCCCGGCCGGTGAGGCGGCGCAGGCCCTTGTAGCCGTACCAGTTGGCCAGCAGCTTGTTGCGCAGCCGCCCGGACGGTACGCGCGTCTCCGGGGCGTCCAGGACGGCGAGGACCCTGCGGATGCTGTCGACGTACGGGACGGGGTCGATGTGCTGGTAGCTGATGTTGTGCTGGCCGTTGCTGTGACGGACCCAGTGGTAGCAGGTGTAGTCGTGCACCGTGGAGACGCGTTCGGTCAGCAGGTAGGCGCGCAGCATGAAGATGTGGTCCTCCAGGCGCACCTTGCCCTCGGCGAACCGCAGCTCCTTCTCGCGCAGGAACGCGCGCCGGAACAGCTTGTGCACGGTCATCGAGCCGAGCAGCACGGTGTTCCTGCGCAGGCTCGCGCGGGCCAGGGGCTTGTCGAAGACCGCGCGGGGCGCGCCGCGGCCGTGTCCGGCCATACGGCCGATGACGACGTCGGCGTCCGTCTCGCGCGCCCGCGCGTGGAGCCGTTCCAGCGCCTCGGGCGCGAGCCAGTCGTCGTCGTCCACATAGTGCACGTACTCGCCGCGCGCGGCGTCGGTACCGACGTTGCGGGGCCTGCCGGGCCAGCCGGAGTTCTCGATCCGTACGACCCGCATGTTCGGCTCGTCGGCCAGTTCGCGCTCCAGGATCTCCGCCGTGTCGTCGGTGGAGCCGTCGTCGACGTAGATGACCTCGAACTCCTCGCGCGGGAGCGTCTGCTCGCGCAGGGCCCGCAGTCCCGCCAGCACGGTCGGGCCCGTGTTGTACGTCGGGACGACGACGCTGACCTTGAGCGCCGCCGGGTTCCGGTCGGTCGTCGGGGCCGGTGTCGGGGCCGGGGCTGTCACGCCGCCTCCAGGGTGGATCCGGTGGTGTCGGGTGCGGTGGGTGCCGTACGGCGCGCCGCGGGGCGCTCCGGGACGGGCACGGCGTGCTCGGAGGGCTCGCCGGGCAGCGGCTGGAGGCCGACGGCCAGGCCGTTGTCGAGCGTGAAGTGGAGCCGTACGCCGGTCTCGCTGTCGCCCAGCCGGGCGACGGGGGAGACGTCGGTCTTCTTCCGGTCGGCGAGGTCGCCCAGCAGTCGGGCCATCCGTACGCGCGGCCGTCCGTGCCCCGGCTGGACCCACAGGTCCCAGACGGGGTCCTCGTCCCGGGAGCCGAGGGCCGCGGGGAGGTCGT
The DNA here is from genome assembly GCF_043202595.1 of Streptomyces sp. NPDC048172. Classification (NCBI taxonomy): domain Bacteria; kingdom Bacillati; phylum Actinomycetota; class Actinomycetes; order Kitasatosporales; family Streptomycetaceae; genus Streptomyces; species Streptomyces sp. NPDC048172. The sequence goes on along the minus strand of NZ_JBIDAT010000010.1, from coordinate 289,071 downwards.
AGGGCAGCGCGAAGGAGAGCGCGCCGTCGGCGCCGGGCGCGGCGTCCAGGGGGAGCGAGAAATCGTGCGCCGGGTCGGTACGGGAGACGCCGACCAGGGACACGCCTTCCACCGCCCCCACGGCCTCCCCGGGACCGGCCTCCCCGTGGAGGGCAGCCCGGACGGTGAAGGCGCGGCCGTCCAGGGAGAGCGAGGTTACCTCGGCGTGGCTCGTGCGGCGCCATGCCCGTACCGCCAGATAGCCGTCGGACGTCGCGTACGGCACCCAGGGATTGAGGCGGCCCTCCGCGTCGGAGGGGAGCGGCGGGTCGAGGGTGAGCAGCCGCGCCGTCTCGACCGTGCCCGCCCGGACGCGGCGGCGCCTGCGGTCGGTGGCGCGCTCGACGTACGTGTCCCAGCGGGCCTCGGCCAGCGCGTGCGCGGCGTGGTCGAGACGGGCCTCCAGCCAGCCGTCCACGGCCTGCTCGCGCGGCGGCAGGGCGACGCGCACGGGGGAGACGCCCGTCGTCCTGCGGGGGCGCAGCAGCAGGGAGCCGCCCTCCCGCGGCACCCCGGCCACGGGCAGCCGTACGGCCAGCGAGCCGTCCTCCGCGACGGTGACGTGGGCCTCGGCGAGCGGCAGGGGGCTGCCGGGCTCGCGCACCAGCCGCAGGACGGGCCGCAGCACGGTGGCCGCGACGCGGCGCGGGGTGAGCGGGCGCCGTGCGCGCGCCGCCGCAGCGGGCCGCTGACGGGCCGCTGACGGCCGCTGACGGACGGCGCGGGGTGTGCGGGGGGCGGTGGGCGCCGCGGCCCGCACGGGCCGCTGGGGCGCCCCGGGGGCGGACGCGGGGGCCGCCGCGGCGGTCGTCGTCGGCGGGGCCGTGGGCACCCGGCGGGCCGGGGAGTCGACGGTGACGCGCTCGGGCCGTTCGGCGCGGATGCCCTCGATCAGCGCCTCGTACTCGGCGGCGATCCGGTCGGGCGCGTACCGCGCGGCCTTGTCGAGCGCGGCCCGCGCCATCCGGTGGCGCAGCGCGGGGTCCTCGATGAGCTGGAGGAGCGCGTCGGCGTACGCGCGGACGGTGATCTCCTCGTCGTCGCCGAGCGGCGAGAGCAGTCCGTCGCGGCCGTTGGCGATGATCTCGCCGGGGCCGTAGGGGGCGTCGGTGCTGACGACCGGGACGCCGCAGTGCATGGCCTCGACCAGGGTCATCCCGAAGGACTCGGCGTCGGAGGAGACGGCGGCGACGGAGCCCTTGGCCCACTCGGCGTCCAGGGGCGAGCGGGGGCCCATGAGGGAGACGCGGTCGTAGAGGCCGAGCTTGTTGACGAGCGCACGGAGTGTGTCGTGCTGCCTGCCCCTGCCGTAGAGGCGGAGCTTCCAGTCGGGGTGCTGCTCGGAGACGAGCGCGAAGGCGCGTATCAGGCGGTCGTAACGCTTGACCCTGATGAGGCGGCCCGCCGCGACGATCAGTTTGGCCTCGCCGTCGGAGGGCGCGACCTGCGCGGGCGGTACGGCGTTGGGGACGCAGACGATCCGGGTGCCGGTCTCCAGGGCCTCGGGGAGCGCGTTGCGGTAGTCGACCGCGTCGGCGTAGGAGACGGTCACGAAGGCGTCGAGGGAGGGTATCGCCGCGTTCTGGTGCGTGCGTATGTGCGCGCGGTGCATGGCCTGGGTGAGGTGTTCCTGGCCTATGCGTATGTACCGGTCGCTGCCGTAGGCCGCCAGGTAGTCGTTGATCTTGGGACGGGTGCCGATCACGACGTCCGCGTCGGTGTTCCGCAGGAACTCCTCCGTACGGACATCGCCGAGGCGGGTCGAGATGCCCCGCGCGAAATGGTCGGTCCCCTCGGTGAAGCGTTCGCTCAACCGGTGGTACAGCGGGTCGTCACCGTCGTACGCGGGGGAGGAGCGCCGCAGGTCGATCAGGTGCGTCAGCGTGATCCGCGGATCGAACGGGAGGGCCGGGTGCTCCGCGGCCCTGCGGAGGCTGACCACCTCGACCTCGTGGCGCTCGGCGAGGGCCCGCGAGAGGTTCACCGTCGACCTGATCGTCCCGCCGATCCCATAGGCGTTGTCCAGCAGGAACGCGATCTTCATCAGGGCTCCGCATCTTTCGTCCTCAGGTGGTGCGCGGACCCGCACTGGGCATGGGCAGCGCGATGTCCGTGTTGCGCCATTATTCCTGTGGGGTGTGAGAGGCGCGATATGGGGGTGTGCGGAGCGGTCGTGGGGCGATCGGCCGTTCTGTACCCCGTTCGGCCGCGCGGCGGCATTTCGCGCCGGACGCGCGCAATACCGCGCTTACTGTCTGATCAATGGCCACCGAGATCGCGGACCGCGCAGGGCCGGGCAGCGTGCCCGCGCCCCCGGATCGCGATGCCTTCCTCGACAACGCCAAGTTCCTGCTGATCGTCCTCGTCGTGGTGGGCCACGTCTGGCCCCTGGCGCTGGTCGAGGCGGTCCGCCCGGCGAAGGCCGGCTACCTGTGGATCACCGCGTTCCACATGCCCGCCTTCGTGCTGCTGTGCGGCTACCTGTCGCGGGGTTTCACGGGACGGCCCGACCAGGTGCGCAGACTGCTCGCCGGGGTCCTGGCGCCGTATCTCGTCTTCGAGACGCTCTACACCGCGCTGGACTCCGCCGCCCGGGACCGCCCCTTCGCGCTCACCCCGACCGAGCCGACGTTCCTGTGCTGGTTCCTGGCGGCGCTCTTCGTCTGGCGGCTGACCGCGCCCGTATGGCGCGCCGTGCCGTACCCCGTGCCGGTCGCCGTGCTGATCTCCCTCGCCGCCGGGACCACGACCCTGGGGTACGACCTGGCGCTGCCCCGCGTGCTGATGTTCCTGCCCTGGTTCGTGCTGGGCCTGCGGCTGCGCCCCGAGCACCTCGCGCGGCTCCGGGAGCCCCGGGTGCGCCGCTGGGCGCCGCTCGTGCTGCTGGGCGCCGCCGTGGGCGCCTACGCCTTCGCGCCCGGCACGAACCTCCACTGGACGTGGATGAGCTCCGGGTACGAGGGGCTGGGCGCGGGGCCGGTGCGGTACCTGCTCGTACGGGTCGCGCTCTTCGCGATCGGCGCCGCGATGACCGCGGCCTTCCTGGCGCTGGTGCCCGGGCGCCGCACCTGGTTCACCGCACTGGGCGCCGTGACCCTGTACCCGTATCTGCTGCACGGTCTGCTGACGTCGGCCGCCTCCGCCTACGGATGGCACGCGCCGCTCCTGCCGTGGGACCTGTCCGGCGCCGTGCTGCTGACCGTGCTCGGCGCCGCCCTCGCGGTGCTGCTGTCGAGCGCGCCCGTACGGCGGCTCGCGCGGCCCCTGGTGGAGCCGCCGCTGCCGGGCCTCACGGGACGGACGGAGCGGTCCGGAAAGAGCGACCAGCCCGGAACGAGCGAACCGAGGACGGCGTGATGCACAGAGAGCACCCGAGCGCGCCCGCGGCGCCCCCTGCCCCCGATTCCCCCGCCCCCGCCTCAGCCCCCTCCCCGCCGTACGGCGGGGAGGACACCGGCGCGTCCGCGACGGTGCCGCCGCCCGGCACGGCGCCCGGGAGCGGATCCGCGCGGGCGGGCGGGAGCGGATCCGCGCGGGCGGGCGGCGGGCAGCCTCGCGCCCGTTTCCGCCGGCTGTCCGGCGCCTCGGCGCCCGGCGGGCGCGACCCCTTCCTCGACAACGCCAAGTTCCTGCTCGTCGTCCTCGTCGTGGCGGGGCACAACTGGGACCCGCTCGTCGAGGGCATGCGGGGCGTCAAGGCGGCCTATCTGCTGGTGTACGCGTTCCACATGCCCGCCTTCGTGATGCTCTGCGGCTACTTCTCGCGGAGCTTCACCGGACGGCCCGAGCAGGTGCGCAGACTGCTCGCCGGGGTGCTGCTGCCCTACCTGGTCTTCGAGGCCGTGTACGCGGGCGTCTACGCGCTCTTCCTGGACCAGCCGTTCGCCGTCACGCCCACGGAGCCGCGGTTCGTGTGCTGGTTCCTGGCGGCCCTGTTCGTCTGGCGGCTGACCTCGCCCCTGTGGCGCGCGGTGCGCTGGCCGGTCGCGGTCACCGTGGTCCTCTCGGTCGGCGCCGGGCTCACCGACCTGGGCAGCGAGCTGGCCCTGTCACGCGTCCTGATGTTCCTGCCCTGGTTCGTCCTGGGGCTGCGGCTGCGCTCCGAGCATCTGCGGCCCCTGCGCAACAGGGCGGCACGCCGCTGGGCGCTGCCCCTGATGGCGCTCGCCGCCGTCGGCGCGTACTGGGCGGCGCCACGGGTGGACCGGCGCTGGGTGCTGATGGAGCACGGCAGCGCCCAGCTCGGCGTCGAACCGTACGTCTACGCCGGGGTGCGGCTCGGGCTGTTCGCGGTCTCCGCCGTGCTCGTCGCCGCCTTCCTCGCCCTGGTCCCCTCGCGCCGTACGGGCTTCACGGCGCTCGGGGCCGTCACGGTGTACCCGTTCCTGCTGCACGGGCTGCTGCTCAAGCCGGTGGAGGGGCTGGGCGGATACGGACCGGTGTACGACGGCGGGCTCCTCGCCGTCGCCGCGACGACCGTGGTCGCCGTCGCGTGGGCCGTACTGCTCAGCTCGGCGCCCGTACGGCGCGCCCTGTGGCCCCTGGTCGAACCGCGCTTCCCCCGGTGGCTCAGCCCGGACGGCCGTGCCGACGAGGGCACCCCGGGCGGCGGCTCTCCCGGAGCTCCGCGACGGCCCGCGGCGAAGGCGGCCCGCAGGGCGGGGAAGCGGGTGCGCGGGCGTGCCGGAGGGCCGACGACACAGGGCGGCACGGCCTCCCCGGTGCGCACTTAGCGCCCCTCGGTGCGCCCCTGGCACCCCCGTAACGCGAGCTGAACTCCCGGTGCACGCCGGACGGCAGGCGGCGGAAGCTCTCCCGATTGCCCCTTCCCGCGGGTGCGTCATCCGCCTCACGACCCCTATACAGAGGCCCCAGGCCCCTCGAACGCTCCCGTCACCACCAGAGGAGACCCGCTCCGTATGAGCACCGCACCAGTCGCAGACGGCAAGCGCGCCCCCCTGACCCATGAGGAACTCCCGGCCCCACGCTCGTTCGACGACGTGCCGGGCTGGTTCTACCGCACGGATCTCATCCTCTTCGACTGGTTCCTGGACCGTCAGCGGCGGATCGGCGAACGGGGCGACCTGCTGGAGATGGGCGCCTACATGGGCAAGAGCGCCGTCATGATGCAGTCGTACCTCCGCCCGGAGGAGACGTTCACCGTCTGCGACCTCTTCGACTCCGACGCCGCGCCCGACGAGGCCAACGGACGGGAGATGCGCGGCTCCTACTCGACGCTCACCCGGCGCGCGTTCGAGGCGAACTTCCTCTCCTTCCACGACGAGCTGCCGCGCGTCGTCCAGGCACCCACCTCCGTCGTGCCGGAGGAGATCACCTCCGGAAGCTGCCGCTACGTGCACGTCGACGCCTCGCACCTGTACGCGCACGTACGGGGCGACATCCAGGCCGCCTGCGAGGCGCTCACCCCGGAGGGCCTCGTCGTCCTGGACGACTACCGCTCCGAGCACACCCCGGGCGTCGCCTGCGCCACCTGGCAGGCCGTTCTGGAGAGCGGGCTGCGGCCCATCTGCGTGTCCGGCCACAAGTTCTACGGCACCTGGGGCGACCCCGCGCCCTGGCAGGACGAGCTGCACGCGGCGCTGCGGGAGCGCGGCAAGTGCTGGCTCCAGTGGCAGGAGGTGGCCGGGCACCGGCTGCTCCTGGTGGGCGCCCGGAAGGCGGACGCGCCGCCGCTGCCCCCGTCCCGCCACGGGACCGCCGCCTCGGCCGAGCCCGCGCGCAACGGTGGCGGCGGCGGAGGCGGCGGCAAGCTCGCCAAGAAGGTCGCGGCCGACCTGCTGCCGCCCGTCGTGACCCGGGCCTTGGTGAAGGCGCGCGGGAACGGCCGGAAGTAGCCCGGCGTACGGGCGGGTGGCGGGGGCGCTCAGCGCCCGCCGCACACCTGCCGCTCCGCCGCGACCGGGTCGGCCGGGATGCGGAACTGGGTGCGGGACCAGGCCCCGCCGAGGTTCTGGAAGAACCGTCCGGGCGTCATCGGGGCCCGTACCGACGCCTGGAGCTCGGCGAGGCGCCCGCACGTGAGCGCGTGCCGGGCCGCGCGGACGCGCAGCGGGTCGACGTACGCGGGCAGCGGCGTCCCCGGCGGCGTCAGGTCGGCGACGATCCACGCGCGGTTCAGGGGCTTCTCGTGGCCCGCCTTGAAGCGCCGCGTCGGCAGCGTGTGGGCGCCCAGCGGGTTCGCGAGGCCCAGTGTGTCGACGGCGAGCGCGTCGAGCGGCAGGACGGCGCCCGCGTTGCCCAGCCGCGCCTCGGCGCCCGCGAGCCCGGCCCGTACGTGCGGGGCGAGGGGGAGGGCGGGGTACTGCTCGTCGTAGACCGTCTCCAGCACCAGGCCACGGGTGCCGTGCCGCTCCTGGGCGCGCTGGGCGGTGCGTACCGCCGCCGTGAACGGCAGGTCGTGCTCCACATGGACGGCCTGGCTGGTCGGGTACGGATGCGCCAGGCCGCGCTGGTAGACCCGGTGCGAGTCGTAGACGACCCGGGGCTCGGGGGACTCCATGGGAGGGCGGAACAGCGCCGCGCAGGCCACGGCCCACACCGCGAGCGCCGCCGACAGCACCCGGGTCTCCCGTCCGTACGGCAGCAGCGCCACGGGGAGCATCACCAGGAAGAGCGCGGGGAGCACCATCCTGCCGTGCATGAAGTCCCCGCCGACCTTCGCGACGAAGAACGCCGACAGCAGGCCCGCCAGCACCGGCGCGCCCACCAGCGCCACGTCGGCCTGCCGCGCGCGGTCCCTGAGGTCCGGGCGGCGGCCCGGCGTACGGCCCTGGCCCCGGGCCCGTAGCGCCGTCGCGGCCCCGTAGGCGGCGAGGAGCAGCAGGGGCACCCACAGGTGGTACGGGACGACCGTGTTGCGCAGGTAGTCGAAGCCGAACTGCCACTGGGTCTCCGACGCCTCCTTCGCGATGGCGGGAAGGGGCACCAGCACGCCGTAGTAGCCCGCGCGGAACACCTCGTACCCGAAGGGCAGCGCGCCCGCGACGCACGCCCATTTCACGAGGGAGCGCCGGGACGGCCGTTCCACCACCCACAGGGCCGTCAGGAAGACGACGGTGACCAGGGTGAGATCGGGCCGTACGAGCGGCCCCAGGCCGAAGACGAACACCGTCACGTCCGTACGGCCCGCTCCGCCGCGTGCCCTGACGAGCAGCCACCAGCACAGGCCCAGCCAGAAGAACGACAGCCCCGTCTCCAGTCCGGACGTCGCGTAGTCCCAGGCGGCGCGCAGCGGCAGCAGCACCAGTACGCCCACCGGCAGCAGCGCCCCGGACGGATGCCGCAGCCGCCACAGGCGGCGGGTGCCGTCCAGGGCCAGCAGGTATCCCGCCACCGTCAGCAACAGCCCGAGCGCGACCGCCAGGCGCAGCGGATCGGCCACCCCGGGGACCGCGCTGCCCGCGACGAGCATCCACTGCCAGAGCGTCCCGGTCGAACTCTCCGCGCGCTCCCCGATGTTGTAGACCGGACCGTTGCCCGCGAGGATCTGCCGGACCGCGCGGGTGTAGATCAACGCGTCGTCGTTCGCCCAGCGGTGCGCGTACCCGCCGAGCAGGACGGCGAGGCCGCAGGCGGCGACGAGACAGGCGTTCCAGCGCTGGGCGAGGGTGCCCGGCAGGCTGAACCCCCGTGCGCCCTCGGCGGCTTGAGAGGCGGAGAACTGGTCGAGACGGGCCATGCCGACCACCATTCCCGCCGTCCCGCGGCCCCGGCGCGCACGGCACGCCGCGCACGCCCCGCTCACCCGTGCGGCCCACGCCCCCACGGCCGCGCGGCGCGCCCCTGGGGACGGGGGGCGGGACGGCCCGCATCCTCGGCCACAGGAACTGAGGGACCGAGAAACCGAGGAACACAGGGAGACCGCGTGACAGCGACCGAGGAGACCGAAGGGACCGGGGGCACCGGGAGCGGGAGGAGGGGCTTTCGCGCGATGCCCGGCGCGCAGGTGGCCGAGGACGCCGAGGTCGGCGCCGGGACGACCGTGTGGGAGCTGGCCCAGATCCGCGAGCACGCCGTCCTCGGCGAGGACTGCGTGATCGGACGCGGCGCCTACGTCGGTCCCGGCGTCCACATGGGCAGCCGTACCAAGCTCCAGAACCACGCCCTGGTGTACGAGCCCGCGCGGCTCGGCGAGGGCGTCTTCGTCGGCCCCGCCGTGGTGCTCACCAACGACCGCAACCCCCGTTCGGTGGGCGCGGACGGCGCGCTCAAGCGCGCGGGCGACTGGGAGGCCGTGGGCGTCACCGTCGCCGACGGCGCCTCCCTGGGCGCCCGCTCGGTGTGCGTCGCGCCCGTCCGGGTGGGGTGCTGGGCGATGGTGGCGGCCGGGGCCGTGGTGACGGCCGATGTCCCGGACTTCGCGCTCGTCGCCGGGGTCCCCGCGCGCCGTATCGGCTGGGTCGGCCGCGCGGGCGTCCGGCTGCGGGAACGGGAGCCGGGCGTATGGGAGTGCCCCGAGTCGGGCGACCTCTTCGACGAGGGCCTCGACGTCCTGGTGCCGCGCCCTTCTTCTTAAGAGGACACCTCTTCTGAAGAGGACACCGGAACGCTGCTTGTGCCTCTTCTGCGGGTGCGGGCCGCTGGGCAGGGGCTGCCCCTTTCCGCGCAGTGCAGGCTGCGACGTTCGCCGTGGCTGGCCGCGCAGTTCCCCGCGCCCCTGAACGGCCCCTTCGGGGCGTTCAGGGGGACGCGCCCCGTCAGGGGCGCGGGGAACTGCGCGAGTGACCACGACGCAGCCGCAGCCTGCGAGGCATCGCAGCGGGGCACCCCCTGTGCGGCCCCGATGCCGGGCACCGTCCGGTGCGGGGCGGCCCGCCCACCTGGCCGCAGATGCCCCCTCCGTACGGGCGAATCCTCAGCTCATCGTGCGATTCACCCCGCCGATGCGGGTCCACATAACGGCGAATCCGCAGAGGGGGCGAGGGGGCGACCGGAGGAATCCGTCATGCAAGGACTGCCAAGGGACATGATTCCCGCTGCGAAGCCGGTGATCGGCGACGAGGAGATCGACGCCGCCGTCCGCGTGCTGCGGAGCGGCCAGGTGGTGCAGGGGCCGGAGGTCGCGGCGTTCGAGGAGGAGTTCGGGGCGCTCGTGGGCGGCCGCGCGTGCGTCGCCGTGAACTCCGGCACCTCCGCGCTCCACCTGGCGCTCCTGGCCCTCGGCATCGGCCGGGGCGACGAGGTCGTCGTGCCGTCCTTCTCGTTCGCCGCCACGGCCAACGCCGTACGCCTCGCGGGGGCCGAGCCCGTCTTCGCGGAGATCGACGCGGACACCTTCTGCCTGGACCCGGACGCGGTGGCCGACGCGATCGGGCCGCGTACGGCCGCGCTGATGCCGGTCCATCTGTACGGGCATCCGGCGCCCATGGGCGGGCTCACGCGGCTCGCGCAGCGGCACGGGCTCGCGGTCGTCGAGGACGCCTGCCAGGCGCACGGGGCCGCGCTGCACGGCAGACCGGTCGGCACGTTCGGCGAAGCGGCCTGCTTCAGCTTCTACCCGACGAAGAACATGCACGCCCTGGAGGGCGGCATCGTGGTCGTCCCCGACGAGGGGCACGCGAGGACCCTCCGGCTGCTGCGCAACCAGGGCATGGAGCAGCGGTACGCCAACGAGATCGTCGGCGCCAACATGCGGATGACGGACGTGGCGGCGGCCATCGGGCGCGTCCAGTTGGAGCGGCTGGAGGGCTGGACCGAGCGGCGCCGGAGCAACGCCAAGGTGCTCGACTCCGGCATCACGGAGCTGACCGTGCCGCCCGTCGCCGACGGCGCCCGGCACGTCTACCACCAGTACACGGTCCGCGTCCCCGGCGGCGGGGCCGTACGGGACGCCGTGCAGCAGGAGCTGCGGACGCTCGGCGTGGGCAGCGCGGTCTACTACCCGACGCCCATCCACCGGCTCCGCCCGTACGAGGACCTGGGCGTCCATCTGCCTGTGAGCGACCGGGCGTCGGAGGAGGTGCTCTCGCTCCCCGTCCACCCGGGGCTCACCCCCGGCGACCTGGACCACATCGTGGCGGCGGCGAACGAGGCCGTACGCGCGGCGGGGGCCGGAGGGGGCCGTGCGCGGGCAGAGGCGGTGCCCTCATGACGGCGATGGACTGCTCGACGCCCAGGAAGCCGCCCCGGCCCGCGCTGCGCGCCGGGCTGGTCGGGCTCGGCGCGATGGGCCGCAACCACGCCCGTATCCTCGGCCAGCTCGACGGCGTGGAGTTCGTCGGCGCCGTCGACCCGGCGGGCGACCAGCACGGTTCGCTGCACGGCGTGCCCGTGCTGCCGGACGTGGAGTCCCTGATCGCGCTGGGCGTCGACTACGCGGTGATCGCGTGCCCGACGGCCCTGCACGAGGAAGTGGGGCTTCAGCTCGCCGCGAACGGGGTGTGCGCGCTGATCGAGAAGCCCCTCGCGCACTCCGCCGAGGCGGCACGCCGTCTGGTCGACGCCTTCGAGGCGCGCGGGCTGGTCGCCGGTGTCGGCCACATCGAACGGTTCAACCCGGCGCTCCAGCAGCTGCGCAGCCGTCTGGAGTCGGGCGAGCTGGGCGAGGTCTTCCAGGTGGTGACCCGCAGGCAGGGGCCGTTCCCGCACCGCATCGCCGACGTGGGCGTGGTGAAGGACCTGGCGACCCACGACATCGACCTGACGAGCTGGATCACCGGGCACGAGTACGCCACCCTGTCGGCCCGTACGGTCTCCAAGAGCGGCCGGGAGCACGAGGACATGGTGGCCGTCGTGGGGTCCCTGACGGACGGCACGATGGTCAGCCATCTCGTCAACTGGCTCAGCCCGCTCAAGGAGCGGTTCACGGCCGTCACGGGGGAGCGGGGCTGCTTCGTCGCCGACACCCTCACGGCGGACCTCACCTTCCACGCCAACGGGGCGTTCGCCACCGAGTGGGAGGCCCTGCGCGCGTTCCGGGGCGTCGCGGAGGGCGACATGATCCGGTACGCGTTCCCCAAGCGCGAGCCCCTGGTCGTCGAGCACGAGCGGTTCCGTGACGCCGTGGAGGGCAAGCACAGCGAGATCGTGACCGCGCGGGAGGGGCTGCGGACGGTGGAGGTGTCGGCGGCCGTCCTGGAGTCGGCTCAGTCCGCCCAGGACGCCCGGGACGGCGCCCCCGCGCGGTGGTCCCCGGCGACGGAACGGGACGGCCTGGCGGTCGGGCTCCACTGACGGCCCCTGGGACGCGGATACGCGTGCACGCGGAGAGGCGGGGAGGACCGGAATCCGGTCCTCCCCGCCTCTCCGCGTGCACGGAGGCCCGTCCGGTCAGGTGCCGAACAGCAGCTCCTCATAAGAGGGGCGGATCACCGGCCAGTCCCAGTTCTCCCTCGCGTGCCGGGCCGCAGCCGCGCCCGCCGCACGCCAGGTCCCCTCCGTCCTGGTCACCGCCAGGATCCGCTCGGCCGCCTCCTCCGGGCTGCCCACCACCCATTCCCCGGGCCAGAAGGTGCGCGCGCCCGTCGGGCGTTCCGCGAAGAACGGCCAGTCGCGCACGACGGGGACGGCACCGCTGGCCGCGCCCTCCATCACCGCGCAGTGGCTCCCCTCGCGGACGGAGGAGCTGAGCACGACGCCCATCCGCGTGAACTCGGCGGGCATGTCGTCCCGCGCGCCCAGCCGGCGCACGGCCCCGGCGGGCTCCAGCTCGGCGAAGTCCCGCTCCAGCAGTTCGTTGTACGCCCGCGCGCCCGCGCCGACGCGCGGGTTGAGCGGGCCGCTGGCGATGAGCAGCCGGTAGCGCGGGTCGTGACGGCGCAGCAGCCGTACGACGTCCAGGGCCCAGCGCGGGTCCTTGACCACCTGAGTGGCGCCGACGAGCCCCAGGGTGAAGCGGGCCGCGTCGTCCTTGGGGCGCGTGAAACGGGCCAGGTCGAGCGCGTTGTGCAGCATGTGCAGCCGGGGCGCGTCCTCCCCGTCGAGCGCCGGAAGGACGTCCCGCGCGAGGTCCCGTACGTGGTCGGCGATGAAGACCACGTCGTCCACCCGGGAGAAGTCCGTCAGCTGCGGCCACAGGGTGAACAGCTCGTAACTGTGCAGCCGGATCACCATCCGGGTCGTGCCCGGATCGAGGGACGTCAGCAGGGCGGCCTGCGGGGCGCACCATTCGATGAACGCCGTGTCCGCCCAGTCCAGGTACGGACGCAGCAGACGTTCCGTCAGCCGTCCGTACTCGGTGTTCCCGCCCCGCAGCGCCGTCTCCAGCTGCCGGTGCGGTGCGACCGTCAGGTGCCTCAACTGAGGATGCTGCGTGAGGTCCAGGGTGCGCGTCTCGACGCGTCCGTCGGCGGCGAGTTCGTCCTGGAGGAGCGGCATGAAGTTCGCGTTGCCCGAGGTGACCGTCAGCAGCCGCAGGGGACGTCCCCGGGGCGGCGGCGCGGCCGGTACGGAGCGTCCGCGCGGGGCGAGCACCGTCCGCGCGGCCCGGCTGGCGTTCCAGGCGTTGAGGTAGCCCTCCGGGTTGCTCGCCAGGGGCGAGGCGAGCGCGTCCAGATGACGCTGCCGGTGGAAGAGCAGATTGAGCGCCCGCAGCAGCCAGGTGGCCGTCTGCTTGTGCGCGTTCCTGGCGTGGTGCCGGTCGGCGGTGGCGAGCGCGGAGGCCACGCCGTCGGCGACGCGTGCGGTGTCCTTGCCCGCGCGCAGCTCCTCGGCCGCCGCGTCGACGAGCAGCTCGCCGCGCAGCCGGGGCGCCCGTACGCGCCGCGCCACGTCGCTCAGGGCCAGCGCCGCGCCCATCGGGCGGCCAGCCTTCCGCAGCCGCCGGGCGATGCCCCGCGCGGCACGGGCGCGCAGCCCGTCCGGGATGCCGGGTGCCGCCAGCGCGTACCGCCAGGTGCGCGCGCCCGCGCCGGTACGGAGGACCCTGCGCCCGTACGGGAACCGCAGCGCCCTGGCGCATCCCTTCCGCACGCCGCGGCCCATCCGGCGGGAGAGCGAGGCGGCGTGGAGGGCGGGCACCAGCGGGGGGTACGCCGCGGCGCCGCGCGTCCGTCCGGCCGCCCGGGCCTCGACGGCGGTGAGGGCGGGGGAGACGCCGTGCACCGCGTCCGCGCGGACGTTGCGCTGGGCGAGCTGCCAGACCGTGTAGACCGACTTGGGGTCGAGCGCGACCAGGACGTCCGCCTCGCGCGCGTGACGGCGCAGCACGCCGTCCCCGCGCGTGTGCTGCCACATCCGGCGCGGCACGGCCGAGGTCCGCGAGGGGCGCTCCCAGGGCAGCCTGACGACCTCGACGCGCTGGAGCTCGGACGGCAGCTGTACGGGGTCGACGTACCCGGCGAGACGGACGCGCGCGCCCCGTTCGCGGAGCGCGGCGACGGACGAAGCGAGAGCCCCCTCCCGCGGGGTGTCCCCGGCGATCAGCAGGACCTCGATCATCGCGGGGCTCCTTCCAGGAGATCCGGGTCGGAGGGATCGGAGGGATCTGAGGAGCCGGAGGAGCCGGAGGGATCTGAGGAGCCGGACGGGCCGTCGGGGTCCGTCGAGGGAACGACGGCCTGGGGCGGCCCGGACGGCCGCGTACGGCGCATGCTGTGCGGGGCCAGCGGGCCTTGCTGGTTCCGCTGGACCTGAGCGGTCTGCGGGCTCTGCGGGTCCTGCGGGTCCTGCGGGTCCTGCTGGACCTGAGCGGTCTGCGGATCCTGCTGGGCCTGAGCGGTCTGCGGGGCCAGCGGCACTTGCGGTCCGGGGGCCACGGACGTGGCCAGCCCCTCGACGGCCGGGGCGATCTGCGCCAGGCGCGCGAAGCGCGCGGCGTGCGCGCGGGCGGCGACGCGCGCCTCGGCGTCCGCGTCCACGCCCGTCGCGAGCCGCGCCGCCTGCGCGAAGGCGTCGGCCAGTGCCTCCGCGTCCACGCCCCGCGCGCCCGTCCACAGGGGGTGCCCCTCCAGGACGACCGCCGCGTCGTGGTCCGGCTCGTGCGCGGAGACGACGGGGAGGCCGCTGGCCATGTACTCGTAGACCTTGCCCGAGGTCACGTAGCGGCCCCCGGTGAGCATCAGCACCAGCGCGTCCCAGCGGCCGTACAGCGCGCCGACGTCCGCCTTGGCGACCGGGCCCGCGACGGAGACCCCGTCGTCCGCCGCGCGGGACAGCAGGTCGGCGTGGGCGGTGGCGCCCCGGCCCGCGCCCGCGCCGAGGTGGCCGCGGACCTCGAACCGCGCGTCGCGCAGCAGCGGTTCGCGCTCCCGTGCCAGCCGCCAGCCCTCCAGCACGGTCTCCAGCAGCCGCAGGGAGAAGTTGACCGTGCCCAGGTAGCCGAAGGTCAGCCGGTCGCCCGGAGCGGGCGTACGGGGCGCAGGGGGGACGCTGTCCTCGTCGTAGCCGTTGCGCACCACCCGGACGCGGTCGGCGAGGGAGGGGTGGCGCTCGCGGTAGAAGTCGGCGATGGGGTCGTTGACGACCCACAGCTCGCGGGCGTGGCGCAGCGCGCGCTCCTCCCAGCGGCCCTCGTCGGAGTCCCGCTCGAAGGCGGGCACGCCCTTGAGGACGTCCAGGGACCAGCCGTCGCGGAAGTCCACCGCGTAGGGCACCGCGTGCTCCTCGTGCAGCCGCAGCGCCGCCGCCAGGCTGACGTACGGCACGCAGGTCGCCAGCATCAGGTCCACGGGGTGCTCGCGGTGGGCGCGCAGCACGGCGCGCTCCAGGGCCGCGCGCCAGCCGCCGAACGCGGGCTCGGGGAAGTGCGCCCGCTGCCGCTGGTGCCAGCGCCGCACCCAGCCCGTGGGGTCGAGGGCGCGCGCCTCGGAGTAGGCCCGGACGTCGGTCTCCAGGTCCTCGCGCTCCAAGGGGAGTTCGATCAGGCGTACGCCCGGGTCCACGCGCTCCGACAGCGAGTGGTCGAGCCCCGAGTCGCGCTCCCACGCCTCCGGGCGGATGGTGAGCACGGTGACGTCCCAGCCCTGTGCGCGGAACTGGTTCGCGGTCTCCAGCATCCGGTACGCGCAGCTCTTCGCGGCGGGCGGGAAGCCGATGGCCAGGTAGAGCAGATGCGGCCGGTGGGGGCGCGGCTCCGGCCGCCGTACGGCGGGCGCTCGCGACGTCGTCGCCTTCATCGGCGTCGTCGGCGTCGTCGGCGTCATCGGGGTACCTCCGTCACTCGGTGCTCCTCCAGCAGTCGTACGGTGCGTGCGGCGGCGTGCCCGTCGCCGTAGGGCGTGCCGCGCGGGGCGCGGGGCGAGGGGCGCGCGGCGAGGTCGGCCCAGGCGGCGGCGCCCCGCTCCCAGGGACGCGGCACGAGCGCGTTCCAGCCGCCCGCGAGGGTCTCGGGCCATTCGGTCTCGGGACGGAGCGTCGTGCAGGGACGGCCGAGCAGATACGCCTCCTTCTGGAGCCCGCCCGAGTCCGTCACCACCCCGTGGGCGCCCAGGACGGCCGCGACCATCCCGGCGTACGGCAGGGGCTCGCCCACCCGGACGGCGCCCCGGGCGAGCTTCACGCCGTGCTCCTCCGCGCGGGCCAGCAGCCGCGGGTGGGCCAGCAGGGCGACCGGGAGCGGCAGGTCGGCGAGCGCGTCGGCGAGCGCGGCCAGCCGGTCGGGGTCGTCGGTGTTCTCCGCGCGGTGCATCGTCGCCAGCAGGTACGGGGCGCCGGGGTCGATGCCTTCCGGCAGTCCGGCGGGGGACCGGCCCTCCGCCCGTACGCGCTCGCCGATGGACAGGCAGATGTCCACCATCACGTCCCCGGCCAGCACCGCGCGGTCCTCCAGGCCCTCCCGCGCCAGATGGCGCAGCGCCTCCGCCGTCGGCGCGAGCAGCAGATCGGCCGCGTGGTCAGTGAGCACCCTGTTGTGCTCCTCCGGCATGCGCCGGTTGAACGAACGGAGGCCCGCCTCCAAATGGGCGACGGGCAGATGCTGCTTCACGGCGGAAAGGGTCCCGGCGAGCGTGGAATTCGTGTCCCCGTAGACAAGCACCCAATCGGGCCGTTCCTTTTCGAGAACGGGGTCGAGTGCCGCCAGTACCCCTCCCGTCTGCGCCCCGTGACTTCCCGACCCGACGCCCAGATGGGTGTCCGGATCGGGAATGGAGAGACCGGAGAAGAAGACGTCGGAGAGTGCGGCGTCGTAATGCTGGCCGGTGTGCACGATGTGGTGCCGGTGACCCGCCTCGCGCATGGCGGCGGCGATGGGGGCCAGTTTCACGAATTGCGGGCGGGCGCCGACGATGCTGACGACCTTCATGGAAGCCGGTTCCTCTCTGTCGCGACATTGACCACCGTGTGAGCGGCGTACGGCGTCCGCACCCCTGTATGGGCCATATGGAGCCCCGCGACCCACGGTTGAGCGAATGCGCCGCTCAGGGGAGGAGGCGGCCCGCCGGTGCGTGCATATGCTCAGGAAAGAATCCGGAATTGCGGTCAGCGGAAGAACGGAAAAGCAGTCCGTTCCTCCCGCCATTCGTCCGTTCGGCTGGAACCCGCGGTGTTCGGCGGGACCTGGAGGAGTTCACCATGGGGTCAGAAGAGCCGGGCCGGGCCCGGGGACGCGTCGTCATGCTGGTCGACAACGCCGTGGCAGGTGACTCCCGGGTTCAGAAGTCCGCGGCCTCAGCGGCCGCCGCGGGCTGGGAGGTGTTCCTCCTCGGCGCCTCCAAGGACCGCAAGCGGCACCACTGGCGGCACGAGGGCGCCGAGGTGCGGCTGCTGCCGAAACCCTCGCCCCTGTCCGTACGGCGCCATCTGCTGCGCACGCCCCTGGTGCGCCGTCCGCTCGCCTACCGCGACGCCCGTATCGCCAACTACCGCACCCAGTGGGTGCGCGCCTGGCAGGCCGAGCTGCGCACCCGCCGCGCCGCCGTCGCCGCCGACCGGCGCGAGGGGCGCGAGGGCCCGGGGCTCACGCTGCGGCACGGCTGGCTGTACGTCCCGCGCCTCGCCGCTGCCGCGACCCGCCGCTGGGTCGCCCTGCGCGTACGGGAGCGCACCGTCCTGGAGGGCAGGCGCGCCCGGATGGACGGCGTGCTGGACCGGCTGGCCGTCGTCCTGTGGCGCACCCTGCTCGGCCGGAACGCCTGGCGCCGCCTGGAGCCGCACCTGCTCGATTTCGAACTGGCCTTCGCCAAGGAGATCGACCTGCTGCGGCCCGACATCATCCACGCGCACGACTGCCGGATGCTCGGCGTCGGCGCCCGCGCGGCCGTACGGCAGAGAGGCGCGGGACGGCGCGTGAAGCTGCTCTGGGACGCCCACGAGTACGTGCCCGGGGTCCGCCCCCACAGCGCCCGCTGGCAGGCCGGCATGTGCGGCTACGAGCGCGCGTACGCGCCGTACGCCGACGCCGTCGCGACCGTCTCGCCGACCCTCGCGCGGCTGCTCCAGGTCCGGCACGGCCTGCGCGAGCTGCCCGAGGTGCTGCTGAACGCGCCCGTGGGCGAGCTGACGCCGGACCAGCGCGAGGACCCCGTGCCCGACCTGCGGGAGCTGTGCGGCGTCGGCGAGGACACCCCGCTGCTCGTCTACAGCGGCGGCATGGCGCCCCAGCGCGGCATCACCACCGTCGTCGACGGACTCGCCGGGCTCCCCGGCGTGCACGCCGCGCTGGTGGCGCCCGACCCCGGGGCGCGCTACGTCCGCGAGATCGAGTGCCGGGCCGCCGACGCCGGGGTCGGCGACCGGCTGCACGTGGTGCCGTACGTGCCGTACTGGCAGGTCGTCCCGTTCCTGTCGCGGGCCGACGTGGGGGTCATCCCGATCCACCACTGGCCGAACCACGAACTGGCCCTCATCACCAAGTTCTTCGAGTACGCGCACGCCCGGCTGCCCCTCGTGGTCAGCGACGTGCGGACCATGGCGCAGACCACGCGCGAGACGGGACAGGGCGAGGTCTTCCAGGCGGAGGACACCGAGAGCTATGTGCGCGCCGTACGCGCCGTGCTCGACGTCCCCGGGCGCTACCGCGCCGCCTACGACGAGCCGGGACTGCTGGAGCAGTGGACCTGGGAGGCGCAGGCGCAGAAGCTCGACCGCCTCTACGCCCGCCTCCTGACCGACGAGCCGGAACCCCTCCGGGAAGGAGACGAGAATGCGGATCTGTGTGGTGGCGCTCGGGAAGATCGGGCTGCCGCTGGCCGTCCAGTTCGCGGCCAAGGGACATCACGTGACGGGCGCCGACGTGGACGGGCGCGTGGTGCGGCTGGTCAACGACGGGACGGAGCCGTTCCCCGGTGAGCACGGACTGGCCGTCCGTCTCAAGGAGACCGTCGCCGCCGGGCGGCTGAAGGCCACCACCGACACCACGGCCGCCGTCGCGCAGGCCGAGGCCGTCGTCCTGGTGGTGCCGCTCTTCGTGGACGCCGGGGGCGAGCCCGACTTCGGCTGGATGGACGACGCGACCCGCGCGGTCGCCGCGGGCCTCCGTCCCGGCACGCTCGTCAGCTACGAGACGACCCTGCCCGTCGGCACGACCAGGGAGCGCTGGGCGCCGATGCTGGAGGAGGGCTCGGGCCTCGCCGCCGAACGGGACTTCTCGCTGGTCTTCAGCCCCGAACGCGTGCTGACCGGACGGGTCTTCGCCGACCTGCGGCGCTACCCGAAGCTCGTGGGCGGCCTCGGACCGTCCTCAGCGGCCGCAGGGAAGCGGTTCTACGAGTCGGTGCTCGACTTCGACGTACGGGACGACCTGGCGCGCCCCAACGGGGTGTGGGACCTGGGCTCGGCCGAGGCCGCGGAGATGGCGAAGCTGGCCGAGACGACGTACCGGGACGTGAACATCGCGCTGGCCAACCAGTTCGCGCGGTTCGCCGACCGGGCCGGGATCGACGCCCAGGCCGTCATCGAGGCGTGCAACACCCAGCCGTACAGCCACATCCACCGCCCCGGCATCGCCGTCGGCGGGCACTGCATCCCCGTGTATCCGCAGATGTACCTGTGGAACGACCCGGAGGCCACTGTCGTCCGCGCGGCCCGCGAGGCCAACGCGGGCATGCCGCACTACGCCGTCGACGTCCTGGCCGACCACTACGGCGACCTGCGGGACGCCGAGGTGCTCGTCCTGGGCGCGGCGTACCGGGGCGGCGTGAAGGAGACCGCGTTCTCCGGCGTCTTCCCCACCGTCGAGGCGCTCAGGGCGCGCGGGGCGCGGCCGTACGTGGCGGACCCGATGTACGGCGCGGACGAACTGACGGCGCTCGGGCTGACCCCGCACGACGGACAGCCGGTGACCGCGGCCGTCCTCCAGGCCGACCACGCGGAGTACCGTTCGCTGACCCCCGCCGCGCTGCCCCACGTACGCGTCCTGGTGGACGGGCGGCGGGCCACGGACCCGGCGCTGTGGAAGGGCGTACGGCGCGTCGTCCTCGGCGGCACGCCCGTACCGGCCGACGGGACGGCCTACCCGGCGGAGGCGGACGGTACGGCCTTCCCGGCCGACGGCGCGCCCGCCCCGGCGTGACCCATGGCCGTCATCACCTCGGGGCCGCTCGACCGTCACGACCGCAGGGCCAGGGCCCGCGCCGCGCGGGGGCTCGTGCCCGTCGGCATGGGGGTGATGGCGGCCGCGCTCTCCTGGCTGTTCGTGCGCTACACCGTCGACGACGCGTACATCTCCTGGCGCTACGGGCACAACCTCGTGCACGCCGGGGTCTGGAACTGGAACAGCGGGGGTGAGCGGGTCGAGGCGTACACCAATCCGCTCTACACCGCGCTGTTCGTCCTTCCGGCCCTGCTGCGCGTCCCGGTGGAACTGTTCGCCAAACTGCTCGGCGTCGCCCTGCTCGCCGCCTATCTGGTGGCCGTCCGCCTCGTGCGCGTCCCGTACGCGCAACGGGTCGCCCTGTGGGGGATCGCGCTGCTCAGCCCGGTCTTCTTCATCCACCTCTACAGCGGTCTGGAGACGGTCTCCTTCGCGCTGCTGACGGCGCTCCTGTTCGCCTGGGTCTACCGCAGGGGGACGCTGGCCCGGCACGGTCATCTGGTCGCGCTCGCGGTGGCGCTGAGCAGACCGGAGGGGATGCTGTTCGCGGCCGTCGCGGAAGTGTGGGCCTGGGGCGTCGGCAGACGCCGCGACGACCTGCGCGGGGCGCTCGCGGTCGGCGGGGTCCTCTGCGCGTACTGGGGCGCCCGTACCTGGTACTTCGGACGCCTGTTCCCCAATACCTTCTACCAGAAGTCCCTGGGCAACGACGGCTGGATCGACCGGGCCGCCGGAACCCTCACCGGACAGGGCGGGGGCGGGCCCGCCGTCGCCGCCGCGTTCCTGGTGGCGGCCTGCGGACTCGCGCTCGCCGGGACGTCCCTGTGGCGGCGCACGCGCCACACGCGCCGCGCCTGGACGGCGGCGGACGCCGAGCGGCTGCGCCAGGCCACGCCGTTCGTCCTCGCCGTCACCGCCGTGACCGTGCAGTTCGGGCTGTACGCGTCCTCGACGCTGGCCATGGACTACGCGAACCGGTTCACCTGGCAGATCCTCTTCCCCGTCGCCGTGGTCGCCCTGTGCCGCCCGCGCGGCGCCCCCGCCGCCTGGCCCCTCGCGGCCGCCGCGCTGGCGGCCCTCACGCAGCTCTGGCTGTGGGCGGAGGCCGGGCGGCTGACGACGCCGATGGCGGCGGCCGTGGCGGGCGTCGCCGCCCTCGCCGTGGCCGCCGTACGGGCCCCGAGGGCGCGTGCCGCGCTGCCCGTGGCGGTGGCGGTCCTCGCGGCCGTCCTCGTCTCGTACGTGCCGCACACCGAGCTCACGAAGCTCGCCGCCTACCGGCACCGGCTGGAGTACGCGCACCAGACACTCGGCAGGGCGCTCCTCGCCCAGGACGCGCCGCGCGGCACGGTCGCCATCGGGGACGCGGGCATCGCCCCGTTCTGCATGGGCACGGGCGCCGCCGGGCGGAGCGTCTACGACCTGCGCGGCCTCGCCGATCCCTATCTGCACCGGGGCCCGCTGCCGCGCGCGCTGATGGGGCGCCAGGTGCAGGCCGTCGTGGTGGTCGGCACCCCGGGCGACCCCAGGGGCCTGCGCGCCACGACGGTCTCCTCGCTGCCCCTGGTGCGGCAGGCGTACGGCGCCGGGTTCACCTCGGCCGCGCGGCTGCGCTTCACCACGACCGCCTGGCAGGACGTGCTCGTACGGCCCGGCCGGGAGACGTGGGCGCGGCAGCGGCTCGCCCGCGCGGCCTCCGTGGCGCAGCGGGAGAACGGCGTCACGGACGCGGCCGTGCTGCGGCGGCACGTCGGCGAGTTCCCGTTCCTCGGCCCGCAGTGCTGACCGGATGAACCGTATGGACCGTCACAGCCCCAGAGAGAAGAGCGCCCCGTGAGCACTCCCGACGTCAGTGTCGTCGTCGCCGTCTACAACACCATGCCGTACCTCACCCGCTGCCTGGAATCGCTCACCCGGCAGACGCTGGGGGAGCGCCGGACGGAGGTCGTGGTCGTCGACGACGGCTCGACCGACGGGAGCACGGAGGAGATCGAGCGCTTCGCGCGGCTCCATCCCGCCCTCTTCACCGTGCTGCGCCAGCCCAACTCCGGCGGACCGGCGGCCCCCAGCAACAGGGGGCTCGAACTGGCCTCCGGACGGTACGTCTTCTTCCTCGGGGCCGACGATCATCTGGCACCGGACGCGCTGGAACGGATGGTCGCGATGGCCGACCAGTACGGCTCCGACGTGCTCCTGTGCAAAATGGCCGCCGTCGGCGAACGGACCGTCCCTACGGGTGTGTTCAAGGAGACCGCTCCCGCCATCCGTCTGGTCGGGGACGGGCTTCCCTGGGCGCTGTCCAACACCAAGCTGTTCCGCCGCGAAATGGTCGAGCGGAACCGCATCCGCTACGACGAGGACATGCCCGCCTTCAGCGACCAGCCGTTCGTCCTGGAGGCGTGCTTCCGGGCCCGCCGCATCTCCGTACTGGCCGACCAGGACTACTACTTCGCCGTACGGCGCGCCGACTCCAGCAACATCACCTTCCGCGCGGGGCCCGAGCTGCGGCTGCGCTGCGCGGCGAAGCTGTTCGAGACGACCTGCCGCTTCCTGGAGCCGGGTCCGCTGCGTACGGGATTCCACCGGCGCCACTTCCACGTCGAGCTCTTCCAGCTCTTCGGCCCCGACTTCCCCGCGCTCGCCCCGGAGGCGCGCGAACGCGTCGTCACGGGCGCCGCGCGGCTGATCGGGGCGCACGGGGACGGCGTGCTGGAACGGCTGGACGAGCGCCGCAGACGCACCCTGGAGCTCGCCCGGAGGGGCGAGACGGAGGCGCTGTGCGAGGAGATCCGCCGCGACCCCGAGCGCACCGGGGACGCGGCGACGGCGCAGGAGGGCTTCTCCCTGGTGCGGTGGCTCCTCGCGCCCGTACGGGGCACGCGGGGCGTCCGGGGCGCCCGCAAGGGCGACCGGCAGCCCGCCTGACACGCGCTACGCGGGCGTCGCGCAGAGGGTGACCCCGCCCGCCGGTATCTCCCGCGCGCCGAGGCAGGGCGAGCGCGGGGCCGAGCCGGGGGTGGAGCTGATCCGCGAAGCGGCGGACACGACGCTGTTCACCTTGTACTGGGCGGCGCCGGACCAGCACGGGACCTCGACCCACTCCCGGGTGTACTCGGTGTTCTCGCCCTCGCCCTCCTTCCAGTCGTCGAAGTAGACGCAGTCCCCGGTCTCCGCCTTGGAGACGGGGTCGTTCAGATAATGGCTGACCCATCCGGAGAAGGACGCGTTCTCGGCGTAGAGGACGAGACCGAGGATCAGGGCCGCCACGGCGAGACCCCAGCCCACCGCCGAGTTGTCGTTGCCCGACGAGGTGCTGGCGCTGGAGCCGGAGCCGCTGGAACCGCCGCTCGGCGCCGCCGCCTTCGCGGCCTGTGGCTTCGGCTTGGGGTTGGGCTTCGGTTTCGGCTTCGGTTTCGCCTTCGGAGCGGAGGCCGAGCCGTTCGCGTGGCCGAGCCGCGGCCTCTTGGCGTCCTCCCATGCCCGGAGGCGTACCGTCACGCCCTCCTTCAGCCGGAGCGCCCACGGGTCCGTCTTGATCCCACGGCCCCGTACCTGGACCGTACGGACGCCCGGTTCGGCCTTGAAGACGCCTGTCGTATCGGGCCGAACCTCGCCGAGGTCCCGTCCGCTGATGAGGACGTCCAGCGGGACCGTGCCCTCGTTCTTGACCTTGACGACGGCCGACAGGTGGGCCGTCGGGGGCGGGGAGTGGACCGAGGTCTGTTTCCTGGTCTTCTTAGGAGGCTGCTGTGAGTCCCCCGGCGGAGCGGAGGAGGTGTCCTTCCCTCCGGCGGCACGTTTCGACGGGAGCAGCTCGCGGGCCCTGGCGAGGCTCGCACGCGTGTCCGGGTCCTTCTCCAGCAGCTCCGTGACGAGCGGTTCGAGGGCGCCCGCGCGCCGCATCGGCGGGGGATCGTCGTAGGCGACAGCGTGCAGGGACGCCGCGGCGGAGTCGCGCTGGAACGGTGAGACGCCCTCCAGCGCCTCGAACAGGGTCACCCCGAGCGAGAAGAGGTCGCTCGCGGAGCGGGCCTTGCGGCCCTGGGCGCGCTCGGGCGCGAGGTAGGGCGCGGAGCCGATGACGGCGCCGGTGGTGGTGAGGCTCGGGCCGGTCTCGGAGGCGGCGATCCCGAAGTCGGTGAGGAGGATCTGCCGGTCCTTGGTGACCATCACGTTGGCCGGTTTCACGTCGCGGTGCACGATGCCCTGCTGGTGCGCGCCGTCGAGCGCGTCGAGCAGCGCCGTGGCCAGCCTGCGCCCGGCGGCCACCGACAGCGGGCCCTTGGCCAGCCGTTCGTGCAGCGTGCCGCCGTCGACGAGCTGCATCACGATCCAGGGGCGCTCGTCCTCGACGACGACGTCATGGACGGTGACGACGTGCGGATGGTCGCGCAGTTTGACGGCGCTGAGCGCCTCGAACTCGGCCCGCCGCAGCCGTTCGGCGCGCTCCTCGGGCGGCATGCCCAGGTGCAGCCAGAGTTCCTTGACCGCCACATGCGTGTCGAGCCGCTCGTCGTGCGCCTTCCAGACCCGTCCCATGCCACCGGATCCCAGGGGTTCGAGCAGCCGATAGCGGCCCGCCACCTGATCCCCCGACCGTGCCCCGTCCGTCACGAGGAGCGATCATCCCTGACCGTTCCGCTACTGACAAGGCAACTAGGGGGCGGAGAGGACCAGTTGACCGTCGTCGTCCGGATCGTCCTGCGAATCGTTTTCCCGTTCACCCGATCGGGTCGGCTTCGGTCCCGCCGTCCCGGCCTCCGGCCAGGGCAGCGCCTCCCGGGCCTCGCCCAGCAGCACGCGCCGTACGACGCGTTCGGCGGCGCGCCCGTCGTCGTACGGGCAGAACCGCTCCCGGAACGCGGCCCGCAGCGCCTCCGCCTCCGGGCCGCGCCAGGCGCCCGAGCGGAGCACCCCGGCCAGTTCGTCCTCGGTGCGCGCCGTGGCGCCCGGTGTCTCCCCCGGACGGCCGGACAGGAGGTCGAAGGTGACGCCCCTGCTGTCGCGGTACGTCTCCCAGTCGGGGGCGTGGATCACCAGCGGGCGGTCCAGCACGGCGTAGTCGAACATCAGGGACGAGTAGTCCGTGACCAGTACGTCCGAGGCGAGGCACAGGTCCTCGACGGAGGGGTGCCGCGAGACGTCGGTGACCAGGCCCCTGTCGTGCAGCTCGCGCAGGGCCTGGTCGCGCCCGTAGTAGTAGTGGGTGCGCACCAGGACCGTCCATCCGTCGCCCAGGGCCGCGCAGAGCCGTTCCAGGTCGAGACGGGGCACATAGCCCCTGCGGTAGTCCCGCATGGTCGGCGCGTACAGCAGCGCCGTACGGCCCTCCGGAACACCCAGCCGGGCGCGCGTACGGGCCGTCTCCTCCGGAGTGGCCCTCGCGAGGCGGTCGTTGCGCGGATAGCCCGCCGGAAGGTCCTCGTACCGGCAGGGGAACGCGCGGTCCCACACCTCGGCGGAGTGCGGGTTGGAGGTGACGCTGAAGTCCCAGCGGTCGGAACGGCGCAGCAGTTTCGTGAAGTCCGTACGCGCCGCGGCGGCCGGATACGGCTGCTGGTCGAGCCCCATCGACTTCAGGGGCGTGCCGTGGTGGGTCATCACATGGAGCTGTCCGGGGCGCTTGACCAGATGGTCGGGGAAGTTGACGTTGTTGACGAAATACGTGGCGCGTGCCAGGAGCTGCCAGTAGCGGCGCGAGCGCGGCCGCACGTGGTCGGTCCCGGGCGGCAGGGAGGCGACGGCCCCTGGGCGTACGACCCACACGCCCTTGATGTGCGGGGCGAGTTCGCGCGCCCTGTCGTGGACGGCGGCGGGGTTGCAGGCCACGCCCCTGTCCCAGTAGGCGGAGTAGACGGCGAGATCGGGACGGAGCGGCAGCCGCCGCTGGAAGGCGTAGTAGGCGCGGTGGACGTGCCGGCCCAGGGCGCTCCGCAGCCGTCCGCGCAGCCCCCGCGCCCGCCCCGCGGCCCGGCGCACCCGCTCGCGCGCGGCGAACAGGGCGTACGACCCCCGCCGCAGCAGCCGGAAGTCGCGCTCAGCGCCCGGGGGCGGGCGGAAGCCGGGCGGCAGGTGCCGCCGGTGGTCTGCCGCCGCCAGCCGGAAGTACGCGCGCCGGTCCGCGGGACGCACCCGTGCGGTGCGGCGCAGGCAGAACAGGTAGTGCGAGATCATCCGCTCGAACAGCAGCGGCCGGTGGGCGTCCAGCTCCGGGCGGCGGTCCAGGAACGCGAAGAGCGAGGCGTACTGCGGGAAGATGTCGAAGTGCCGCCTGCCCGGCGAGCGCGTGATGGCCCCCTGGTAGCGCTGGCGGTAGTCCACGCAGACGCGCGGGAGGCAGCCGATGGAACGGGCGCAGATCATCACCTCGTAAGAGAGTGGCGCGTCCTCGTACAGTCCGGGCTCGAAGGCGAAGCCTTCCCGCAGGTAGAAGTCACGCCGGTACGCCTTGTTCCAGGCGACGTGGAACAGGGTCAGCAGATCCGGCCGTTCGGCGACCGCGGACGTCTGGGCGCCCGTCGCGGCGAGCTGCTCGGCGAACATGCTGGGCCGGATCTCGCCCCACCAGTACGAGCGCTGGTGGTCGAAGACCAGCACGTCCGGGTCGCCGCAGGCGCTCAGGTGGCGGTCGATCGCGGCCAGCGAGCCGGGCAGCAGCGTGTCGTCGCTGTCCAGGAAGAGCAGGTACTCGCCCGTCGCGTGCGCCACCCCGGTGTTGCGGGCCCGCCCCAGGCCGCCGTTCTCCGCCAGGTGCAGCACCCGTACGCGCGGATCGCGCGCCGCGTACTCGTCCAGGATCCGCCCGCTGCCGTCCGGGGAGCAGTCGTCGACCCCGATCACCTCCAGGTCCCCGAACGGCTGCGCGAGGACCGAGTCGAGGCACTCCCTCAGATAGCCCTGGACCTGGAAAGCGGGGACGACGACGCTGAAGCGGGGCATGATCCTCCTTCGAGGGCTCCTTCTGGGGCTTCTTCCGGGGCTTCTTCTCGGGCTTCTTCGGGGGGCCCTTCGGGACCGGGGACGCCGGGTACGCCGGGTACGGGCGGGGCGTACGGCGGCGCCGGGCTCCGCTCGGCTGGCGGCACGGGCTGCGGCAGGGCCGCGCGGGGCTCGCCGAGGAAGAGATGGCGTACGACGCGTTCGGCGGCGCGCCCGTCGTCGTACGGGCAGAACCGCTCCCGGAACGCGGCCCGCAGCTCCCGCGCGTGCGGGCCCGTCCAGGCGCCGGTGGCGAACAGGTCGACCAGTTCGTCCTCGGTGCGCGCGACGGGCCCCGGCGGGGTCTCGGTGACGTCGAAGTACGTGCCGCGCGCCGCCCGGTAGGCCTCCCAGTCGGGCGCGTGCAGCACGAGGGGGCGGTCCAGGTTGGCGTAGTCGAACATGAGGGACGAGTAGTCCGTGACCAGCGCGTCCGAGGCGAGGCACAGGTCCTCGACGGACGGGTGCCGCGAGACGTCCAGCACGCCCTCGGGGAGCTCGCCCTCCGGCTCGCCGTCGTAGAAGTAGTGCGGCCGTACGAGCAGCACGAAGCCGGGGCCCAGCAGGCGCGCGACCCGGGCCAGGTCCAGATGGGGCCGCCAGCCGCGCCGGTAGTCCCGGTGGGTGGGCGCGTACAGGACGGCCGTCGCGTCGCCGGGGATGCCCAGACCGGCACGGAGGCGCGCGACGTCCTCGGCCGTGGCCGTGTGGAACACGTCGTTGCGGGGATAGCCGAACTCCAGCGTGGTGTACGACGCCGGGTAGGCGCGCTCCCAGACGAGGGTGGAGTGCGGGTTGGAGGAGAGGCTGTAGTCCCAGCGGTCCGCGCGCTCCAGGAGCTTGGCGAAGTCCATCCCGTCGGCCCCCGCGGGGTAGTGCCGCAGGTCGAGGCCCATCGACTTCAGAGGCGTGCCGTGGTGGGTCTGGAGGTGGACCTGTCCGGGGCGCTTGGCGTAGGCCTGCGTCAGGTTGGTGTTGCTCACCAGATAGCGGGCGCGCGCCAGCGCCGACCAGAAGGCGGGGGAGCCGGGGTTGATCCGCCGCACGCCCGGCGGGAGCGTATGGGCGTGCTCGGGCGTGGTGATCCACACCGTACGGATGTGCGGGGCCAGCTCGCGCACCTTGGCCTCGACGGCGGCGGGGTTGCACGCGTAACCACGGTTCCAGTAGGCGGAGAAGACCGCGAGCGAGTCGTCGAGGGGGCGGCGCCGCTGGAGGGCGTAGTGGACGCGCAGGGCCGCCTTACGGGCGGACGCGTGGACCGCGCGCGTACGGGCCGCCAGGAACGCGCGCAGCCGCCCGGCGCGGGACAGCAGCCGGAAGGTGCGGTGGGTGCCCAGCCGGACGAGCAGGCGGCGCAGCCGCAGCAGCGCGGGCTGCGGCGGGCAGGTCGCGGCGGGCGCCGCGCGGTAGCGGCGGCAGTAGGCGCGGCTGATCCGGAAGAACTCGGCCCGTGCCGAACGGGGCAGCCGTTCGGGGTTGTTGTGGATGGCGGCGAAATGGTCGGCCATTTTGCGGTAGAGCACAGGGCGCCACCGTTCCAGCCCCGGGCGTGCGTCCAGGAACGCGAACACCCGGTCGTACTGCGCGAAGACGTCGAAATGGCGACGGCTCGTGGTGGACAGGATGTTGCCCCTGCGCCGCTGCCGGTAGAGCACGCAGACGCGGTCGAGGGTGGCGATCGAGTCGGCCGTCAGGAGCGCGGGGAACGTCCAGGGCGTGTCCTCGTAATAGCCGGGCGGAAAGGTCAGTCCCTGGCGGGCGACGAAGTCGCGGCGGTAGACCTTGTTCCACACGACCGCCAGCAGCCGCAGCAGCTCGGGCCGGTCCGCGAGCCGGAAGACCTCGGGGGAGCCCTCGACGCGCTCGGTCAGCAGGCCTGCGCGGGCGTTGCGGGAGACGGTGCCGTCCCAGTACGTACGGGCGTAGTCGTAGACCAGCAGCTCAGGGGCGCCTGTCGCGTCGAGGCGGTCGGCGATCGCCTGGAGGGCGCCGGGCGCGAGGGTGTCGTCGCTGTCGAGATAGAGCAGGTAGTCGCCCTGAGCCCGCGCGGTGCCCCGGTTGCGGGCCCGGCCGAGGCCGACGTTCTCCGGCAGGTGCAGCACGGTGACGCGGGGGTCGTCGGCCGCGTAGGCGTCCAGGATCTCGCCGCAGCCGTCGGGGGAGCGGTCGTCGACGGCGATCAGCTCGAAGTCGGAGAAGGACTGCAGGAGGACGGAGTCGAGGCACTCGTGCAGATACGCCTGCACCTTGTGGACGGGGACGATCACGCTGAATCGGGGCACGGCGAGTCCAGTCGGTGTTGGGCTGTCTGACCTAAATGTCGTATTAATGCCCCGAAGTGGTCAGTGTGGCCCGTCCCCGCCCCGAAAATGCCCCGATCGGGCCCTTGCCGGGAGCTTGACGCCAGGGCCTAGGAGGGCAGGCGGCGGAAGAGGCCCCGCGGCAGATGCCGCAGCGCGCTCATCACCGGCCGCAGCACCGACGGCGCCCATACCGTGTGGGCCCGGCGCCGCATCCCGCCCTCGATCGCCTCGGCGACCGCCTCGGCCGTCGTGGCGAACGGCGCGGGCTCCATGCCCTCCGTCATCCGCGTCCGTACGAAGCCGGGCCGTACGACCATCACGTGGACGCCCGAGCCGTGCAGCGCGTCGCCCAGGCCCTGGGCGAACGCGTCGAGCCCGGCCTTGCTGGAGCCGTACAGGAAGTTCGCCCGGCGGGGGCGCTCGGCCGCCACGGAGGAGAGCGCGACGAGCGAGCCGTGGCCCTGCACGCGCAGAGCCTGGGCGCAGACGAGCCCGGCGGAGACGGCGCCCGTGTAGTTCGTCTGGGCGATACGGACGGCGGCCGCCGGGTCGTGCTCGTCGCGCGTCTGGTCGCCGAGGACCCCGAAGGCGAGCAGCACCATGTCGATGTCGCCCTCGGCGAAGACCTTGCCGAGCACCTCCTCGTGCGTCTCCGTCGCGAGCGCGTCGAAGGCGACCGTACGGACGGCGACCTCGGCCCCCGGGGGAGCGAGGGAGACGGCGTCCTCGCGCAGCCTGGCCGCGGCCTGGTCGAGCGCGGGCGAGGGGCGGCCCGCGAGCCAGACCGTACGGGTGCGGCCCGCCAGGCAGCGGCGGGCCGTGGCCAGCGCGATCTCGGACGTGCCGCCGAGGACGAGCAGGGACTGCGGGGCGCCGAAGGCGTCCTTCATGGAGAGCTCCTCGATGAACGGGTAACGGGTTCGCAGGGTCATTCGCAGGGCCATTCACAGGGTCATTCGCAGGACCAGACGGCGGGCCATTCACAGGGCCAGGCGGCGGGCCAGGTCGGAGGTGAAGACCCCCTCCGGGTCCAGGCGGGCGCGCAGCGCGCGGAAGTCGTCGAGCCGGGGGTACATCGCGGGCAGCAGCTCGGGCCGCATCCGGGCGTCCTTGGCGAGGTAGAGCCGCCCGCCGACCCCGGCGACCTCCTCGTCCAGCTCGTCGAGGAAGCCCGCGAGCCCCGGCAGCCCCGCGGGGATGTCCAGCGCGAGGGTCCAGCCCGCCTTCGGGAACGAGAGCCAGCCGGGATCCCCCTCGCCGAACCGCTTGAGCACGGCGAGGAACGAGGGGCAGGACCGGCGCGAGATGAGATGCACGATGCGGCGCAGCGTGTCGTCGTGCTCGTGCCCCACGACGCACTGCCACTGCACGAACCCGGCGCTGCCGTAGATGCGGTTCCAGTGCGGCAGCCCGTCCAGGGGGTGGAAGAAGGCGGCCAGCCTCTGGAGTTCGCCCGTCCGGCTGCGGGGCGCCTTGTGGTACCAGAACCTGTTGAAGACGCCGACCGTGCTGCCGCGCAGCAGCCCGTTCGGCAGCGCCCGGGGCGCGGGCGGGAGTTGCCCGGGGCGGAACGCGAGCGGCGCGGCGCGCAGCCGCCGGGGGAGCGCCTCCAAGGGCGCGTGGTCGCCCCGGGTGAGCACCGCGCGCCCCACTGCCGCACCGCGCGCCAGGAGGTCGATCCAGGCGACCGAGTAGCGGTACAGATGGTCCGTCGAGGCCATCCGGGCGAGCAGCGCGTCGAGGTCGGGGAGCCGTTCGGTGTCGACGGACATCAGCGAGGTCCCGACGGGGTGCAGCCGGAGCGTCGCGCTCAGGACGAGACCGGTCAGTCCCATTCCGCCCGCCGTCGCGTCGAACAGCTCCGTGCCGGGCGTGACGGTACGCACCTCGCCGTCGGCGGTGAGCAGCTCCATCGAGACGACGTGCCGGGTGAAGCCGCCGGAGACGTGGTGGTTCTTGCCGTGGATGTCCGCGCCGATCGCGCCGCCCACCGTCACATAGCGGGTCCCGGGCGTGACCGGCACGAACCAGCCGAGCGGCAGCAGCACCTCCATCAGCCGGTGCAGGCTGACCCCGGCCTCGCACTCGACGAGACCGCGCTCCGCGTCGATCGACCGGACGCGGTCGAGCCCGGTGGCGTCCAGGACGGTGCCGCCCGCGTTCTGCGCCGCGTCGCCGTACGCGCGGCCCAGCCCGCGGGGGATCAGCCCGCGGGGAGCGAGCCCGTGGGAGGTGCCGCCGCGCCCTTCGCGCCCGCCACGTGCGCGAAGGGCGGCGACGGCGGTCACTGCCTCCCCCGGCGACCCCGGCCTCAGCACCGTGGAACGGGAGGGCGCTGTCCGGCCCCAGCCGGTGAGGATCCGCGGGGCCGGGGACGTCGTCTGCTGAACAGGCATGACGGCGACCGTATCGCCCCAGATCGCCATCAGCCGGATTAGCCAGGCCAATTCTGGCTGAAAGGGTGAAAATCTGAGTGTCGGATCTTCGGGTAACGGCCTGCCGGGCCCGCCACGGCGACCCTCGGAACGTGGCTGCGAGGACGACGACCGTGGAAACGCCGCACACCTGGCTGCGCGCCCAGGGGGCATGGCTGCACGCCCAGGAGGCCCGGCTGCGCGCCCGGGAGCGGCACGCCCTGCGCGCGCTCGGCGACTGCGCCGCCGACCGGCGCGTGGCCGCCTCGGCGCGCGCCCTGTCCTGGTGCGGCGAACACGCCGCCGTCTGGCTCGCCACCGGGCTCGCCGGCGCGGCGGCCGACCCCGCGCGGCGCGACGGATGGCTGCGCGGCACGGCCCTGGTGGCCGCCGCGCACCTCGCGAGCATGGGCGTCAAGCGCGTCGTGCGCCGCCCGCGCCCCCTGCTGGAGGGGCGCGCCCCGCTCGTAAGGACGGCGGGGCGGCACTCCTTCCCCAGCTCGCACGCGGCCTCGGCGGGCGCCGCGGCCGTGGCGTTCGGCGCGGTCCGGCCGGGGCTGGGCGTGGCGCCGCTGGCCGCGCTGGTCTGCGTGTCGCGGCTGGTGGCCGGGGTGCACTACCCGTCGGACGTCGTCGCGGGCGCGGCGCTGGGCGCGCTGACCGTCCGGCTCGGCGCGCGGAGGGAGCGGTTCCATGGTTGCTGAGCGGACAGGGTCGCTCGTACGGCAGGAGGCGCGGGCCGGTGCCGTCCCCGTGCCCGTACGGCCGGACGGGGACGGGCACGGCGACGGAGGCGGCGGCTCCCTCGCGGGCGGGCTGCTGCGCACGGCGCGACCCCGGCAGTGGGTGAAGAACGTGCTGGTCGTCGCCGCGCCCGCGGCGGCGGGCGAGCTGGCCTCGCCGCACACGCTGCGTCAGCTGGTCCTGGTCTTCGTGCTGTTCACGGCCGCCGCCTCCGCCGTCTACTTCCTCAACGACGCGCGCGACGCCGCCGCCGACCGCGCGCACCCGGAGAAGTGCCGCCGCCCGGTGGCCGCCGGGATCGTGCCCGTACCCGTCGCGTACGCCATGGGCACGCTGCTGGCGCTGGCCTCCACCGGGCTCGCCGCGCTGCTCTGCAACCGGGCGACGGCGGCGCTGCTGGCCGCGTACGTGGTGATGCAGATCGCCTACTGCCTGCTGCTCAAGCACGTCCTGGTCGTCGATCTGGCCGTCGTGACCGCCGGGTTCGTGGTGCGGGCGATGAGCGGCGGGCTGGCGCTCGACATCCGGCTGTCGCGCTGGTTCCTGATCACGGCGGGGTTCGGCGCGCTCTTCATCGTCGCCGCCAAGCGCTACTCCGAGGCGCTGCTCATGGGCGAGGGCGAGGGGGAGACGCGGGCCCTGCTGCGCGAGTACACCGTGGGCTACCTGCGCTTCGTGTGGCAGCTCGCCGCCGGGGTCGCCGTCCTCGGATACTGCCTGTGGGCGCTGGAGGGCGGCACGGGCGACGGCACCTCGCTGTGGCGGCAGCTCTCGATGGTGCCGCTGATCCTGGCCGTGCTGCGGTACGCGGTCTTCGCCGACCGGGGCGGCGCCGGGGCACCGGAGGACGTGATCCTGCGCGACCGGCCGCTCGCCGTGATCGGCCTGTGCTGGGGACTGCTCTACGGGCTGTCGGTGGCCGGACTGTGACGGAGGCCGGGCGGTGACGGCGGGCGGGATCCGGCGCGAGCTGGCCGGGTTCGCGCTGGCCGGGGTGTGCGCGTACGGGGTCGACGTCGGCCTCTTCGTCTGGCTGCGCGGCCCTCAGGGGATGGACCCGCTGGCCGCCAAGGCGCTCTCCTTCGTCGCCGGATGCGCGGTGGCGTACGCGGGCAACGCGCTGGGCCCCTACCGGACGAACGGGGCCCGGGGCGGCGCGGGGCGGCGGTTCCTCGTCTTCTTCCTGGTGAACGTGGCGGGCGCCGCCGTGCAGCTGGCCTGCCTGGGCGTTTCCCACTACGGGCTCGGCCTCACGTCCGCGCGGGCCGACGTGGTGGCGGGCGCCGGGGTCGGGATGGCGCTCGCCACCGTGCTGCGCTTCTGGGGGACGCGCACCCTGGTCTTCGGGACCTCCCCCGGCGCGCGGGCTACTTGACGGCCCCGGCCATCACTCCGGAGACGAACTGCTTCTGGAAGGCGAAGAAGACCGCCAGCGGCACCAGCATCGAGATGAACGCGCCGGGCGCCAGGACGTCGATGTTGTTCCCGAACTGGCGTACCTGCTGCTGCAGGGCGACCGTGACCGGCGGATTGGTGGAGTCCGCGAAGATCAGGGCGACCAGCATGTCGTTCCACACCCACAGGAACTGGAAGATGCCCAGCGAGGCGATGGCCGGGCCGCCCAGCGGCATCACGACGCGGGTGAAGAGCCGCAGCTCCCCCGCGCCGTCCAGCCGCGCCGCCTCCAGCAGTTCACGGGGGATCTCGGCGAAGAAGTTCCGCAGCAGGAACACCGCGAACGGCAGGCCGAAGGCCGCGTGGAAGAGGATCACGCCCGTGGTCGTCTCGAAGATGCCCAGCCAGCCGAAGAGCTTCGCGACCGGGATCAGCGCCACCTGCACCGGCACCACCAGCAGCCCCACGACCACCAGGAACCACCAGTCGCGGCCCGGGAAGTCCATCCACGCGAACGCGTACCCCGCCAGGGCGCCGATGACGACCACCAGCGCCGTCGCCGGGACGGTGATGAGGACCGTGGTGAGCAGCGAGTCCATCACCTGGTCGTTCTGGAACAGCGCGTCGTAGTTCGCCCAGGTGATCTGGTCGGGATCGATGATCCACGGGAAGCTGCCGTTGAAGTCGAAGACCTTCCACCAGCCGGAGATGGAGATGTCGGCCGGATCGCGCAGCGAGGACACGAGCAGACCGGCCGTCGGCGTCAGCCAGAACAGGGCGATCACGATCAGCGCGAAGCGCACCGCCCAGTGCCCCGTCAGGGAGGCCAGCCGTGAGCCGGCGGAGCGCTTGCCGCGCACACTCTCAGGCACCGTGGTCATCGGCGGGACTCCCTCCGCAGGCGGCGGACATTGATGACCATCACCGGGACCACGAGCAGCAGCAGGATCACCGCGATGGCGCTGCCCACGCCCTGGTTCGCGCCGCCGCCGAAGGACTCCAGATAGAGCTGGAGCGCGAGGACGTTGGCGTCCTTCTGGGTGGCCCCTGGCGCGATGATGTAGACGAGGTCGAAGATCTTGAGGACGTTGATCATCAGGGTGACGGTCACGACCGCGAGGACCGGCGCCAGCAGCGGCACGGTGATCTTGCGGAAGACCTTCCACTCGTTGGCGCCGTCCACCCGCGCCTGTTCCAGCAGTTCGCGCGGCACGCCCGCCAGGCCCGCCGCGATCAGCACCATGGCGAAGCCCGCCCACATCCACACGTACGAGCCGATGATCGCGGGCGTCACCAGCGTCGGACCGAGCCAGTCGACGCCGCCGTAGGGCGCGGCGAAGTTCGAGGACGGCAGCCGCAGCTGGGCGCCGTCCGCCTTCGCGGGCAGCGTGAAGGTGCCGTCCGTGCCGCTCGTGGCCTTGGCGACGACGCGGCCGTCCTTCACCGCCTCGATCTTGATGTCCTTGAGGGCCTTCTCGCCCTGGTCGATGACGCCGTCCTTGCTGCGCCCGCCCTTGACGAAGTCCTGCCAGACGGTGCCGGTGATCTCGCCCTTGCCGCCGGGCTCCGCCTTCGCGGCGGGCGTCGCGTCCGCGGTCTCGCGCGGCGGGATGCCGACGAGCGGGATGCTCGCCGGGTCGGCGGCCGACACGGTCCCGCGCGTGGTGTACGCGCCGTCGCCGGACGCCTTCAGCGGCGCGTCGGGGCGCGGGCGCGCGTCGGGCCACGGCGCGGTGTCCACGAACGTGTCGTGCACCGTCGTCCACATGGCGTTGGCGACGCCGCGGTCCGGGTCCTGCTCGTACACCAGCCGGAAGATGATGCCCGCGGCGAGCATCGAGATCGCCATCGGCATGAAGACGAGCAGCTTGAACGCCGTTCCCCAGCGCACCCGTTCGGTCAGCACCGCGAAGATCAGGCCGAGCGCCGTGCAGACCGCGGGGGCGACGATGACCCAGATGAGGTTGTTCTTGAACGCGGTCAGCGTGGTGTCATCGCTGAAGACCTCGGAGAAGTTGTCGAAGCCCACGAAGCCGCTGCCGTCCTTGTCCAGGAAGGAGCGGACGATCGAGTACCCGATGGGGTAGACCACCAGGGCGCCCAGCAGGACCAGCGCGGGCAGCAGGAAGCCGGCCGCGAGCCAGGGCCGGCGGCGCATCACCGAGACCCGGTCGGGGCGGCCCGGCCTCGCCGGGGCGACCGGCGCGGGGCCCGGCTGTGCCTCGCTCACGTCGCGGGGTGGTTCTTCGCCCGGATCGGGCGGCGTCGTCGGGGTCGACATGACGGTGATCTCCCTGTCCGGATCCGTCAGTTGGGGCTGTTGTCGCGGCGTGGCGCGCTCCGGTGCGGAAGCGCGCCGGGCGTACCGCTCACTTCTCGTACGCCTTCGACGCCGCGGCCTCCAGCGCGCGCTGGGCGCCCTCCACGTCGTTCGGTTTCATCAGGAAGTCCTGGAGCGCCTTCCACTCGCCCTCGCCCTTGGTGCCGCCGAAGGCGGCCGGGGCCTGGTCGGACATGTCGAAGCGGAAGTCGTCGCCCGCGCCGACCAGCGCCTTGGCGATCTCGCGCTGCGGGGCGTTGGGATAGGCCGAGAGTTCGAGGTTGCGGTTCGGCGAGACGTAGCTGCCCTCGGAGGCCCAGATGCCCGCGGCGTCGCGCGAGGCGAGGAAGGTCGCGAGCGCCTGCGCGCCCTTGCCCTGCTTGAGGATCGCGGCCGCGTCGCCGCCCGTCACGACCGGCGGCTGGCCGTCGACCTTCGGGAACGGATAGACCTGCGCGTCCTTGCCTATACGGGCCTTGGTGTCGCCCTCGATGTTCACCCCCACGAAGTCGGCCTCGAAGACGAGGGCCGCCTCGGGGTCGGCGAGCTGGCCGAAGATCTGGGTGACCGACTTGGGGAAGTCCGTCTGGAGCGCGCCCTTGTTGCCGCCCGCGATCAGATGGCGCTGCTCGAACAGCTCGCCGAGGGTCGTCAGCGCCCGCTTGACGGTCGGGTCCGTCCACTTGATCTTGTGCTGCGCGAGCTGGTCGTACTTCTCGGGGCCCGCCTGGGAGAGATAGATGTTCTCGAACCAGTCGGTGAGCACCCAGCCGTCGGCGCCGCCGACCGAGACCGGGTCGACCCCGGAGTCGGAGAGGGCCTGCGCGTCGGCCAGGAATTCCTTCCAGGTCTTCGCCTCGCCCACGCCCGCGTCCCGGAAGGCCTGCGTGTTGTACCAGATCAGGGACTTGTTGGCGACCTTGTAGTAGACCCCGTACTGCTTGCCCTCGTACGAGCCCAGGTCCCGCCAGCCCTTGCTGAAGTTCTTCTTGAGCTCGGCCCGCGCCTCCGGACCGAGGGGCTTGACCCAGCCCTCCTCGGCGAACTGCCGCAGGACGCCCACCTGCGGCACCATCACGATGTCGGGCGGCGCACCGCCCTCGACCTTGGAGCCGACGTACGTCGCGACGTTGTCCCCCGTGGGGACGAACTCGACCTTGGCGCCCGTGCGCCGCTCGAACTCGTCCAGAACCTTGCGGAAGTTCTCTTCCTCGCCGCCCGTCCAGACGGCGGCCACCTGGAGCTTCTCGCCCTTCAGCTTGGGGAGTTCGACGGTCGGCTTGTGGGACTTGGCCCACGCGCTGCCCTCGTCCTCGGCGGCGCAGCCCGCCGTGGCCAGGGCGAGGACCGCCGCCGAACCGAGTGCCAGGGCCGTGCGCGCGCCGTGCGAGATACGCATGATCTCCCGCCGTCCCTCCCCCGTAGTTTTGTGGCAGGAAGGTCGACGACAGAGCTCACCCCGTCACAGGGCAACCCCGTCGGAGCGGCCCCATCGCCGTCCGTCCCGTGCGGAAGGTTGTACGCCCCGATCAGGACACCCCGCAATACCGTGTCGGCTGTCAAGGGCTGCTTCTTGACCACTCCGTGACCTTGGCGGCACTCCAGGTCGCAAGCGGTCCCGACACGTTCCGGAATCAGCCGTGACGTCCGGACTGCTGCGCCGCGCGGCCTATGGCACTGGCGAGCAGAGCGAGGTCCGTGGGGCCGTTGCCGAGCTCCCTGACGGGGCGGCGCGCGGGCGGGTCACCGGTGCGCGCCCAGTCCAGCGGGACGACGGTGGGCCGGAGCGTCGCGGTGCGCGGGATGCGTCCCGTGACACGGCCCGCCTGGAACGGGGTGCTCGACGGCCCCTGGGCGCCGGAACCTGCCGTCTCCAGGACGCCCCTTCCGGCCGGCACACCGTCCTGACCTGCCTCTCCGCCCCCGGCGGTGCCCGCGCCCGCCGCCGGTGCTCCGCCCGTCAACCGGGCGTGCAGGGCTGCCGCTTGGGCGACCGCCGTGCCCGCCGTACGCTCCGCGCGGCCGGTCGCGGCGACCAGATGGACGCCCAGCCGCGTGCCCTCGCGGGCGACGGCCTCCAGCGCACGGACGACCGAACCGGCGGCGGGACGGCCGGGGTTGCCCAGGGCGGGGTCCACCAGGGTGTCGAAGTCGTCGACGAGGACGGCCAGACGGGGCAGCACCGCGCCGTCTCCTCCGGCCGCCGCCGTCGCCGTCGGCATGGTGGCGGGCGCGGGCGAGGGCACGTCCGTACGCCGCGAGGCCGCGGGGCCCTGGGCGCCGGTGCCGCCGTCGCCCTCCCCGCCGTCACCGCCGCGCGGGCGGAGGCGGAGGGTGCGGCGCGTGGTGTCGGGCTCGACGTCCGCCGCGCTCGTACCGCCCCTGCCGGGCGACGGGGAGTCGGGGCCTTCGCCGCCGGACGCGGAGCCGGATCCGGCTCCGGAGCCGGTCGCGGGTCCTGTGCCGGGCTCGGGCGGGCGCGCGGCCGCGCTTCCGAGCGCGTCGAGGGCGCCCGGGTTGGCGGGGCCGGAAGGGGCGGGGGAGGGGGCCGGGCCCGTGCCCGGGTTCTCCTGCGCGCCGCCGCTGCCGCCGCCCGTCTGGAGGACCGGCTGACCGGTGCGCGACTCCCGCGCGCCCTCGGGCACGCGCGCCGGAGCGCGGTCCCGCTCCCTGTCGCGCTCCCTGTCGCGCTCCCGTTCGCGCTCGCGGTCGGGGGAGCGGCGCGGGGAGATCACCCGGTCCGCGGGACGGGAACTCACCCGTGCGTACTCCTCGTACGTCCGCTCGTCGCCGATCACCTCGGCGCGGCGCTTCAGCTCCGCCGTGAGGGCCTGTGCGAAGTCCCGCATCCGGACCGGGTCACCCGCCGTCAGATGGCCCGTGACGTGCGGCAGATCGGCGCACGCCCGCAGCCCGTCGCCCGCCTCGGAGCCCGCGCCGTCCACCAGCAGAAGTGCCAGCCGGTCGGGGCGCTCGCCCGCGGCGAGCGAGGCGGCCAGCGAGTGGACCAGCTCGGTCTTGCCCGCGCCGGGGCCGCCGCTGATCAGCACATGGCCGGGCAGCCGCGCGAGGTCGGTCTCCAGCGTGCCGTGCGGGCCCGCGCCGAAGACCAGGGGCGCGCGGCCCGCGGTCTCGGCGCCGCGCTCCGACCAGCGGGCGAGGAGCGCCGCCGGGGTGGCCCGGGCGAGGCCCAGCTCGTCGAGCAGGCGGCAGCTCTGCGGGAGCGTCACGGCGGGCCGCGAGCCCGCGCGCTCGGCGGCGCCCTCCGGCTCGCGCAGCGGCGCCAGGGCGCGCGCGAACCGCTCGGCCCACGCGGCGGACACCGCGTCTATGGTCGCCACCGGGCCCGCCGTCGAGGGCGCGTCCCGGTGCACGATCCGCACCGCCGTCGCCACGTCACCGCTCAGCAGGGCGAGGGTGTGGCACTCAGGGAACGCCGCGCACGCCGCGTTCGCCGCCTCGATCGTCGCCTCCACCGGCGAGGCCGGACTGGCGGGCGGCGTCTCGGCGAGGCACAGCAGATAGATGCCCGCCGCGGAGCCCTCCCGGGCGAGCCGGGCCACGCTCTCGCGCAGCTGCGCCGATCCGGGGTCGCCGTCCACGACGAGCAGCGCGGCGGGGCCGGGCGGTGCCGCCTGGCCCCCGGCGCGCGTACGGGCCTCCGTCTGCGTGTCCAGGCGGCGCAGCAGCTCGGCCGTACGGGCCGCGGCCTGCTCGCGGTCGTAGGCGACGAGGAGGCCGCAGTCCTGCCCGTGACCGGGACGGAGATGGGGGAGCCAGCCGAGCCACGACCACTCCTCGGCGCGCAGCCCGGCGCCGCGCGCCCGGTCGGTGGAGAGCAGCACGACCTCCAGGGCGCTCGGCCCGTGCAGCGCCGTGAGCTGGGCCAGCACCGAACGTGCCAGCCCCGCCAGCCGCGAGCGCGGACCCGCCAGCCCGAGCGCGCCCGCCTGCCGCAGATCGACGGTCACCGGCTCGCCGTGCCCGCCGCCCCGGTGCGCGCTGCCGAGCCGCACGGTCATCGCGTCGGGATGCCCGGGCTCGCGCTCCCAGAGGCGGGGGCCGGGGCCGAGCGCCGTGAGCAGCGCCGCCGCCGGATCGGGCCAGCGCGCGTCCCACGCCCGCACCTGCGCCTCGGACGCACCGGACCCGGCCGGGCCGTGGTGCGAGGAGGGCGTGCCCGGCGCGAGGGCGGCGGACGAGCCCGTACCGGAAGGGAACGGGGCACCGGGGCGTGAGGTGCCCCCGGGGCCGCCGAAGCCGTCGGGCGCACCGGGATCGGCGGGGGCGAACGGGCCCACGGGACCGCCCTGTCCACCCGGGGCACCGGGTCCGCCCGGTCCGTCGGAGCCCGGGGCACCGGCAAGGTCGCCGGATCCCCCGGAACCGGAACCGCCATCCTGTGCGAGGTCCGCGCGGCCGCCCGAGAAGCGCCGCTTCCAGCCGCCCCGCGCCCGGCCGCGCCGCCGCTCCTGGTCGGCGGGCTCGCGGCTCGTCACCGGTGGCTGTGCGAACCCCGAGCCGTGCGTGACGCCCTCGCCGGGGGTGCCGGGGAACGGTCCCCCCGGTGCGTAAGCGTGCCCGCCCTGGCCCGGCGCCCCCTGGGGCGCGGCGGGCGGGACGGCGGGGATCGGGTCCGCGGGGGCGGGCGCGGGCGCGGACGCGGGCGCCGGGGAAGCGTGGCCGGAACCGGAGGGGGCCGCCGGGGCGGGCTCCTCGCGCACCACGCGCAGCCGCCCCTCCCCGTCCGGAACGGTCCGCAGCGCCTGGGCAGCCGAGTCGCCCGTGCCCTCCAGACGGATCGCCGTCTCGCCGATACGGAGGGTCGATCCGGGCCGGAAGAGCACCGGCTGGGGGCCGACGGGCGCGCCGTCGACAGAGGTGCCGTTGGTCGAGCCGAGGTCGGTGACGGTGACGGCGCCGCCGTCGGTGACCGTCACCGCGCAGTGCAGCCGGGAGACGTCCGGATCGTCCAGCGGCACGTCCGCCTCGGCCGAGCGTCCCAGGTGGACCTTGCCGCCCTGGAGCAGATGGATGCCGCCCGCGTCGGGGCCCGCGACGACATGGAGGCGGGCCTTCGCCGATCCGTACGCCGAGACGGCCGCGCCGTGCGCGGGCAGCGCCGCGGGCATCACCGGGCCGTGCAGCGAGACCATCGCGCCGTCGAGCAGCGGGGGCTCGCCGATGATCTGGCGGTGCGGATCGAGGCGCTCCGTCCCCGCGTACACCACCACGGGCTCCTGCGGGGGGACCGAGGCGGCGGCCGATGCCGCCTGGGGCTCACCGGAGGCGGCTCTTCCGCCCTCCTCGGCGGACGTCCCGGCAGCGGAACCCGCGGTCCCGCCGGCCGAGGCCGACGCGAGGGCCGAGGCAGCCGTGGTCGCGAGGGAGCCCGTGATCGCCGCGAGGACCGTGCCCGCCGGGGCCGTCACCTGGACGTGCGCCCGCTCCGCGACCGCTCCGCCGGGGGCGCCGTCTCCGCTCCCGGCACCCGGTCCCGACAGCGCTGCCGCGCCCCCCGCACCCCGCCCGACGCCACGCGGCGCCAGGGCGACAGTCAGCCGGATCTGCATCGGCCCCTCCAGGTCCCGTGCGCACGGCGCGCGCGACGGGCCGCCCACCCCGTCGCAGCGCTCGCGCGCTGGCACACTCTCTCGTCCACTGAGTCCACTGCTCGTGATGCTGGATGCATACTCGCACCCGCCACTGACACCGCCGCTCGAAGTCTCCCCGTACCGGCCACCCAATGATCTTGATTGGACTGGTCCATCCGCAAGGGGGCCAGGTCGGAACCTGTGGATTCCCCGAGTCCGCTCCGCCCTGTCCGCGCCCTGTCCGCCTCGCCCTCCGCCTTGCCGCGCCTGCGCTGCAAGGAGATCCTCCCTGTCCGTTAGGGCGGGGGAAATCTCTGCAAGAAGGCGGGGAGTGACCGGAGGGGGACGGGGGAAGGCGTCGGTGGACCACATCACTGACCACCCTTTGTCCACTTCGGAACGGTCTCTTCCGGCGACCGGAACGGGACCGCAACCATCCGTCCGTACCGCGCGTCTTCCCGGGGAGCCGTCCCGGCTCTCCGTGTGCCGAAGGGCACGCGCACGGCCGGTCACCGTCCTTGCGGGACGGCATAGTGTGGGCGGGATAGCAGTACGAGACCAGGGAGCGCATGACGTGCGGCCGGTAGGCAGCAAGTACCTGCTCGAAGAGCCGCTCGGACGCGGCGCTACGGGCACCGTCTGGCGGGCCCGCCAGCGCGAGACAGCGGGCTCCGAGGCGGCAGTGGCCGGACAGCCCGGCGAGACCGTGGCTATCAAGGTCCTCAAGGAGGAGCTGGCCAACGACCCCGATGTGGTGATGCGGTTCCTGCGGGAGCGCTCTGTCCTGCTCAGGCTCCAGCATCACAACATCGTGCGAACCCGCGACCTCGTCGTCGAGGGCGATCTGCTCGCACTCGTCATGGACCTGATCGAGGGCCCGGACCTGCACCGCTATCTGCGCGAGAGCGGCCCGTTCTCGCCGGTGGCGGCCTGTCTCGTCACCGCCCAGGTCGCCGACGCGCTCGCCGTCAGCCATGCCGACGGCATCGTGCACCGCGACCTCAAGCCCGCGAACGTCCTCCTCACCGAGGACGAGAACGGGATGCGGCCGATGCTCACCGACTTCGGCATCGCGCGCCTCGCGGACTCCCCCGGTCTGACCAGGACTCAGGAGTTCGTCGGCACCCCGGCGTACGTCGCGCCGGAGTCGGCCGAGGGCCGCCCGCAGACCTCCGCCGTGGACATCTACGGCGCGGGGATCCTGCTCTACGAACTGGTCACCGGGCGCCCGCCGTTCAGCGGGGAGAACGCGCTCGCCGTGATCCACCAGCACCTCGGCCAGGAGGCCGAGCGCCCGCCGGGCCTGCCGGACCCGCTGTGGACCGTTCTGGAGCGCTGCCTGCGCAAGCAGCCCGAGGAGCGCCCCAGCGCCGTCAACCTCGGCCGCTCCCTGCGTACCGTCGCCGCCGGGATCAGTGGCGACGCCACGCCCCAGGCGGCGGCCGCCGCCATGGGCGTCGCCGCGATGCTCGCGCCCGACCCGACGCCCGCGCACGTGCCCGGGTCCGGTCCGGCCGGGGACGCCGACCCCACGCAGGTCCTGCCGCACGGCGCGGGCCCCCAGCAGGGCGGCCAGCAGGGCGGGTACGACCCGGCGGCGGCGACCGACGTGCTGCCCCAGACCCCCGGCCCCGGCGGGTACGACCCGGCGGCGCCCACCAACGTGCTCCCGCAGACCGGGCCGAACGGCGCGCAGGGCAACCCCGACGCCGATCCGACCCAGGTCATGCCGCCCGTTCCCGGCGGCCCGCCGCAGGCGCCCCCGCAGCCCCAGCAGCCCCCGCAGCCCGAGGGGCCGCACCCCTGGGAGAGCCAGCTGCGCGCGGCCCGGGACCGGAACGAGCAGACGCAGGTCCAGCCCGTCGACCCGAACCTCGACCCGCTGCGCCGCCGCCCCCAGCGCCGTCAGGGCCCGCCGCAGCAGCCGCCCCAGCGGCAGCAGCAGCGCCAGCAGCCCCCGCCGCAGCAGTACGGCCAGGGGTACGGGCAGCAGCAGCCGCAGCGTCCGCCCGCGCAGCCTCCGCAGCGCCGCCAGGAGCCTCCGCAGCGCCGTCAGGAACGTCCGCCGCGCGAGCCGAGGCCCCGCCGCGAGCCGCGTCAGCGCAGCGCGAACCCCATGCGCATCCCGGGGCTCGGCTGTCTCAAGGGCTGCCTCTTCATGATCGTGCTCATCGTCGTGGCGGGCGTGCTGATCTGGAACTTCACGGACGCGCCCAAGTGGTGGGCGGAGGGCCAGAGCTTCTGGGAGAAGACCCAGGACTTCTTCGGGAAGATCGGAGACCTCGCGAGCAAGCTCAACG
Organism: Streptomyces sp. NPDC048172; assembly: GCF_043202595.1. Classification (NCBI taxonomy): domain Bacteria; kingdom Bacillati; phylum Actinomycetota; class Actinomycetes; order Kitasatosporales; family Streptomycetaceae; genus Streptomyces; species Streptomyces sp. NPDC048172. The sequence continues at coordinate 245,552 of NZ_JBIDAT010000010.1, read as the reverse complement.
GCTGACTGTCCGTACACCGGAGCGAGTCTGGGGATTTGTCGACTTCCAGCGGGGGATTTCCCCCACAGAAGTGACGGTTAACGGCATCCGGGGCTCCCAACCCCACCCGCGCCGCGTAGTTTTGTCGCCATGGCACGGAAGATCGGCAGTCGCTACACCGCTCACCAGATCCTGGGACGCGGCAGCGCCGGCACGGTGTGGCTCGGCACGGGTCCCGAGGGGGATGTCGCGGTCAAGCTGCTGCGCGAGGACCTCGCCTCCGACCAGGACCTGGTCGAGCGCTTCGTGCAGGAGCGCAGCGCGCTCCTGTGCCTCGACCACCCACGGGTCGTCGGCGTCCGCGACCTGGTGGTGGACGGGAACGACTTGGCGCTCGTGATGGACCTCGTGCGCGGCACGGACCTGCGCACGCGCCTGGAGCACGAGCGCCGCCTCGCGCCCGAGGCCGCGGCCGCCATCGCCGCCGACGTCGCCGACGGGCTCGCCGCCGCCCACGCGGCGGGCATCGTCCACCGCGACGTGAAGCCCGAGAACGTCCTGCTGGACGCGCTCGCGCCGACCGGCCCCGGGGGCGCGCCGCCCGCGCTGCTCACGGACTTCGGCGTCGCCAAGCTCATCGACATCCCGCGCCGCACGCGCGCCACGTCGATCATCGGCACCCCCGACTACCTCGCGCCCGAGATCGTCGAGGGCCTCCCGCCCCGCGCCTCCGTGGACATCTACGCGCTGGCCACGGTGCTCTACGAACTCCTCGCCGGGTTCACGCCGTTCGGCGGCGGCCACCCCGGCGCCGTGCTGCGGCGGCACGTCACCGAGACGGTCGCGCCGCTGCCCGGCATCCCCGACGAGCTGTGGCAGCTCATCCACCAGTGCCTCGCCAAGGCCCCCGCGTCCCGGCTGCGGGCGGCGGAGATGGCCGCGCGGCTGCACGAGCTGCTGCCCTCGCTGGCCGGGCTGCCCCCGCTCGACATCGACGAGCACCCGGAGTCGGCGTACGCGGAGGAGGCCGAGGCCGAGCCCGCCGCAGCCGCCTCCACGCCGCTCCAGGAGGGCGTGGGCGCCGTGCCGCTGGTGCACAGCGGGGCCGGTCCCGACTCGAACAGGGACACGCATACGAGCATGCGGGTGCCCGGCGCGGACGAGCTGGCGGGCGGGGCGCACGGCACCGCCCGTACGCCCCGGGCCGTAGGAGAGCCGCGCGCCGGGTCCGCGCGGAACCACCGGGGCAACCGGACCAACCGGAGTCACCAGGAGGCGTCGCGCAAGCGGCGGCTCAAGATCGGTGCCGCCGCCGTGGGGGTGGGCGTGATCGTCGCCGTCGGCGGCTGGCTGGCCACCTCCGACAGCGAGACGGGCTCCCTGCCCGCACCCGGGGCGCGGTACACGACCGGTCGGTGACCAGGCGCTCACCGCCGGTGGCGGGTAGGCGCGCGGGGCGCGGGACGTGTTCCGCCCGGCCCCTTCGGGGCGGAGGGACCGGGCCGGTGTGCCGTTAGGCTGGAGGGCGTGGCAGTCGTCGATGTATCCGAAGAGCTGAAGTCCCTCTCCTCCACCATGGAGTCGATCGAGGCCGTCCTTGACCTGGGCAAGATGCGGTCGGACATCGCCGCACTTGAGGACCAGGCGGCGGCCCCCGATCTCTGGGACGACGTGGAGAACGCGCAGAAGGTGACCAGCAAGCTGTCCTACCTCCAGGGCCAGCTGCGCAGGGTCGAGGAGCTGCGGGGGCGCATCGACGACGTCGGGGTGCTGTTCGAGCTGGCCGAGAGCGAGGACGACGCGGACGCGCGGGCCGAGGCCGAGAGCGAGCTGGAGTCCGTCCGCAAGACGGTGGACGAGATGGAGGTCCGCACCCTCCTCTCCGGTGAGTACGACCCGCGTGAGGCGGTCGTCAGCGTCCGGGCCGAGGCGGGCGGCGTGGACGCCGCGGACTTCGCCGAGCAGCTCATGCGGATGTACCTGCGCTGGGCCGAGCGGAAGAACTACCCGACCGAGGTCTTCGACATCTCCTACGCGGAGGAGGCGGGCATCAAGTCCGCGACCTTCAGCGTGAAGATCCCGTACGCGTACGGGACGCTCTCCGTCGAGCAGGGCACGCACCGTATGGTCCGCATCTCGCCCTTCGACAACCAGGGCCGCCGCCAGACCTCGTTCGCCGGGGTCGAGGTGCTGCCCGTCGTGGAGCAGGTCGACCACATCGACATCCCCGAGAACGAGCTGCGGATCGACGTCTTCCGCTCCTCCGGACCCGGCGGCCAGTCCGTGAACACGACGGACTCCGCCGTCCGTATGACGCACCTGCCGACCGGCATCGTCGTCTCCTGTCAGAACGAGAAGTCCCAGATCCAGAACCGCGCCGCCGCCATGCGCGTCATGCAGTCCCGCCTCCTCGCCCACCGCCGGCAGGAGGAGCAGGCCAAGATGGACGCGCTCAAGGGCGACGGCGGAAACTCGTGGGGCAGCCAGATGCGTTCGTACGTGCTGCACCCCTACCAGATGGTGAAGGACCTGCGTACCGAGCACGAGGTCGGCAACCCGCAGTCGGTCCTGGACGGCGACATCGACGGCTTCCTGGAGTCCGGCATCCGCTGGCGCAAGCAGCAGGAGCAGGCTCAGGACTGACCCTCACGGGACGTATTTCACCCCTTGAGGCATGTGAACTCCCCCTGATCACCGGACATTTCGCCCTGCACTCGCTTGACGAAGATGTGAAAACTGGGAAAGCTGTTCGCTCGGCATGCCTGTGTCAGAGGCGTAAGAGCGGCGGAGGGAAGCCCGGCGCGGTCAACGAGCCCGGCACATAGCTGCCCTATCGACGAGACAGCTACTGGGGGTAGTTGGCAGATGACCAATTCGAAGACGCGGCTGCGTGTTGCGCGCATAGCCGCCGGCGCGGTGTTCGCCGCCGGCGCTTCGCTCACCGCAGCCGGCGCCGCCCAGGCCGCCGGTCTGGGTGACAGCGACGTCAAGACCGAGGTTTCGACCAAGAAGGCGATGGCCGACGAGGACGATCCGCTCGGCGGCATCATCGGCGGCGACACCGACGGTGGCGACGACACCGGCGGCACCGTCACGATCGGCGGCGAGGACTCCGGCGGTGACGACACCGGTGGCGATGACTCCGGTGGTGACACCGAGGGCACCGTGACCGGTGACCCGACGACGGGCGACCCGACCACCGGTGACCCCACCACGGGTGACCCGACGACCGGTGACCCCACCACGGGCGACCCCACCACGGGTGACCCCACCACCGGCGACCCGACGAACGGCGGGAACAACGGCGGTGACGGCGGGAACGACGGCGGCTCCGGCAATGGCGGGAACGGCGGCAACGGGAACGGCGGCAACGGTGGCAACACCGGCGGTTCCGGTGGGAACGGCAACGGCGGGAACGGCGGCGACACCGGCGGTTCCGGCGGCAACGGCGGCAGCACCGGTGGCGGCGAGGAGCCCGCGACCATCGGCGGCTCCGGCGGCGGGGACGACACCTGCGAGCTGGAGGGCGACGAGGTCAACTGTGAGGGGGGCAACACCAACCCCGACAGCGCGGGCAGCCAGCCGGTGAAGGACACCACCACGCCGGAGAAGCCGCAGGACGAGCTGGCCGAGACCGGTTCCGGCGAGACGACCTTCCTGCTGGTCGGCGCCGCGACCATGATCGCGGGTGGCATCGGCTTCCGCCTGATGCCGCGCGTGATCAACCGTCGTACGGCGGCCTGATCACGGCAGTCTGATCACGGCGCCTGATCACTCAGCGCACACGAGAGGGCCGGGAACGCTCAGCGTTCCCGGCCCTCTCCGGTGTTCGTGGGGCGGATCCGCCCTGGAAGGTCTAGGCGGTCGCGACACGCTGGGCCAGCAGGGCCACGGCGATCAGGGTCAGCAGGAGCCCGATGAGCGCGGCGGGCGAGAGCCCCGCGAGGGGCGCCTCGCGGTGCAGGCGCTCACGGTGGGCCCGGCAGACCGAGCAGCGGCCCTCACTGACGGGACCCGCGCAGTTGGCACACACCAGTCGGTCGCATGTCATGCGAACTCCTCCTCTGCCGCGCCAACGCCACCCGGGAGTGATTCGTTCCCCAGGGGTTCATACGTCCACTCTGCCAGGTGTCGGCGCGTACCGCAGAAAAGGGCAGGTGGCGCGGGGAGAAACCACGCAACACCGGACCAAGGCCAGTGCCCGACTGCGCGGCGCACGCCGATTCGCGTATGGTCGCCCACACCGACCTCCGGCCCGCGCCGGGGGTCTCCCCAGGGGGCCGCACCGCGGCTTCCGCATGCCCCTACCCAGGCCGACGTGGTGTATCCGTGATCCGATTCAGCAGCGTCTCCAAGTCCTACCCGAAGCAGAACCGCCCCGCCCTCCGCGATGTGTCGCTGGATATCGAGCGCGGCGAGTTCGTCTTCCTGGTGGGCTCCTCCGGCTCCGGCAAGTCCACCTTCCTGCGGCTGATCCTCCGCGAGGAGCGTGCCTCGCACGGACAGGTGCACGTCCTCGGCAAGGACCTCGCCCGGCTCTCCAACTGGAAGGTGCCGCACATGCGGCGCCAGCTCGGCACGGTCTTCCAGGACTTCCGCCTGCTGGGCAACAAGACGGTCGGCGAGAACGTCGCCTTCGCGCTGGAGGTCATCGGCAAGTCGCGCGGCCAGATCCGCAAGACCGTCCCCGAGGTGCTGGACCTGGTGGGGCTGGGCGGCAAGGAGGAGCGGATGCCCGGCGAGCTGTCGGGCGGTGAGCAGCAGCGCGTGGCCATCGCGCGGGCGTTCGCTAACCGTCCGATGCTGCTGATCGCCGACGAGCCGACGGGCAACCTGGACCCGCAGACCTCGGTCGGCATCATGAAGCTGCTCGACCGCATCAACCGCACCGGAACCACCGTCGTGATGGCCACCCACGACCAGCAGATCGTCGACCAGATGCGCAAGCGCGTGGTCGAGCTTGAGATGGGCCGCCTCGTACGTGACCAGACGCGCGGCGTCTACGGCTACTCGCACTAGACGACGCACTAGTCGCACCAGGTCACCCCGGTACCAAGGCCCCCAGGCTCCCGCTCAGAAAGGACGCCATGCGCGCCCAGTTCGTACTGTCGGAGATCGGCGTCGGTCTCCGCCGCAATCTCACGATGACCTTCGCGGTGATCGTGTCGGTCGCCCTCTCGCTCGCCCTGGCGGGCGGCTCCCTGCTCGCGCGCGAGCAGGTCAGCACGATGAAGGGGTACTGGTACGACAAGGTCCAGGTCTCGATCTACCTCTGCAACAAGAACGACGCCTCGAACGACCCGACCTGCGCCAAGGGCGCCGTCACCGAGCAGCAGAAGAGCGAGATCAAGACCGACCTCGACAAGCTCGACGTGGTCGAGAAGGTCTACCACGAGTCGGCGGACGAGGCGTACAAGCACTACAAGGAGCAGTTCAAGGACTCGCCCCTGGCCGACTCGCTCACGCCGGACCAGATGCAGGAGTCGTACCGCGTCAAGCTGAAGGACCCGACGAAGTACCAGGTGCTCCAGACGGCGTTCTCCGGCAGACAGGGCGTGCAGGAGGTCCAGGACCAGCGGAGCCTGCTGGAGAACCTCTTCAACCTGCTGAACGGCATGAACATCGCGGCACTCTGTGTGATGGCGCTGATGCTGGTGGTTGCCCTGCTGCTGATCGTCAACACCGTGCGGGTGTCGGCGTTCAGCAGGCGCAGGGAGACCGGGATCATGCGGCTGGTGGGGGCCTCCAGCTTCTACATCCAGATGCCGTTCATCCTGGAGGCCGCGATCGCGGGCCTGATCGGAGCCGGTTTCGCCTGCGTGCTGCTGGTCGGGGGCAAGTACTTCCTGATCAACAACTGGCTGCAGGAGAAGATCGTTCTGATCAACTTCATCGGCTGGGACGCGGTGATCAGGGTGCTGCCGTTCATCGTCGCCGTGGGTGTGCTGATGCCGGCCGTTGCCGCGTTCTTCACGCTGCGCAAGTACTTGAAGGTGTGACGCATGCCGCGACCGCCGTACGCCCAACGTCCCGTGCGGCGACCGCGTCTGGCCTAGACTCCGGACCATGCAGGGCTCGTGGTTCTCCGCTCCGCCCCGCCGCATCCGCCGCGGGGCAGCCCTGACATTGGTTTTCGCGAGTGTCCTGGCGACGGGCGCGGCGACCGGTTCATGGGGCGACGAGGTGCGCGACCTCGGTTCCAACGCACCCGGGTCCGCCACACGTTCGACGGACCGCCTCGCCCTGGGCGGCGGCGCCCCCGAGGGCACGCCGGAGGCGGGCACGGCCGACGACGGCAAGGGCGGCGGCCCCGAGGGCTTCCGCCGCGACCGCAGGGGCGGCTCTTCCGGCACGGGGTCCGACGCGGCCGAGGAGCTGGTCAGCCGCAGCGGCGACCGGTGGTCGGCGGCGTACTCGGCGCGCGAGTACGAGGGACTGCGCCAGGCCCTCGACGGTTCGTACGTCGGCGTCGGGATCTCCGTGCGTCAGAGGCACCGGGAGCACCAGAAACACGAGAAGGGCCGGGAGTACGGGAAGGGCCAGGAGCCCCAGGGGCACCGGAAGCAGCCCCGGGGCGGCGGGCGTGAGGCCGCCGACGGGCCCGACGTCGAGGTCGACCGCGTCGAACCGGACAGCCCCGCGGACCGCGCGGGCATCCGCGCGGGCGACCGGCTGCGCTCCATCGACGGCGAGACCGTGACGGGGCTGCCGGTCACCGACGTGGTCGCGCGGCTGCGCGGCTCGGGCCAGGGCACCGGAGGGGGCACGGGGCAGGGCGCTGACAAGGACTCCGGCCCGGGCGCGGCGGCCGAGGCGGGCAGCGAGGTCACCGTCGTCCTGCGGCGCGGCGGGCGCGAGTGGCAGCGCACGCTGGTCCGCGAGCGCCTGGCCACCGAGCCCGTGACCGTGGACGAGCTGGGCCCCGGCGCGACGAGGATCAAGGTCAGCTCCTTCACCAAAGGCTCCGGCAAGCGGGTCAGGGACGCCGTCCGGCACCGCGTCCCCGGCGGCTCGGGCATACTCCTCGACCTGCGCGGCAACTCCGGCGGCCTGGTCGACGAGGCCGTCACCGCCGCCTCCGCCTTCCTGGACGGCGGCCTGGTCGCGACGTACGACGACAACGGCACCCAGCGCGCCCTGTACGCGAAGCGGGGCGGGGGCGACGCGGCGCGGCCCGTGGTCGTGCTGGTCGACGGCGGCACGATGAGCGCCGCCGAGCTGCTGACCGGCGCGCTCCAGGACCGGGGACGCGCGGTGGTCGTCGGCTCACGCACGTTCGGCAAGGGCTCGGTCCAGGTGCCGAACACGATGCCGGACGGCTCGGTCGCCGAGCTGACCGTCGGTCACTACACGACTCCGGCGGGCCGCGACGTGGAGGGCGAGGGCATCACGCCGGACCTCCCGGTCGACTCCAAGAAGGAGTCCACGGAGCGTGCGCGCACAGTATTGAGTGGCCTCGAAGCCCGGTCGTAGTGGAAGAATGGCCTGGCTATGGCGAAGATGAAGACGCAACGGAGCAACGCGAAGGCGAAGGCCAAGGACGACAAGGACGCCCGGAAGCTCATCGCGCAGAACAAGAAGGCCCGGCATGACTACGTCATCCTGGACACCTTCGAGTGCGGGATCGTGCTCAGCGGCACCGAGGTCAAGTCGCTGCGCCAGGGCCGGGCTTCCCTGGTGGACGGCTTCGCGCAGATCGACGACAACGAGGTCTGGCTGCACAACGTGCACATCCCCGAGTACGCGCAGGGGACCTGGACCAACCACGCGGCCCGGCGCAAGCGGAAGCTGCTGCTGCACCGTGCCGAGATCGACAAGCTGATCGGCAAGACCCAGGAGACGGGCCACACGCTGGTGCCGCTCCAGCTCTACTTCTACCGGGGCCGCGCGAAGGTCGAGATCGCGCTCGCCAAGGGCAAGAAGGAGTACGACAAGCGGCAGACGCTCCGCGAGAAGCAGGACCGCCGCGAGACGGACCGTGCGATCTCGGCGGTCCGGCGGCGGCAGCGGGCCGCCGCGGGGTGATCGTGGGCTCCGCGGGGGACCACGGGGCGACGGGAACAAGACCGGCCCGTAAAGGGTTGGCACCAGTGCGCCCTGGTCCCGTACCATGGTCACAGCACCGCCCGAGAGGGCGGCGCACCTTGTAAATTCCACACGGGGATGATCGGTTTCGACAGCGGATGTCGAAGCAGGTGAAGCGAGCCGAGGAACGCGGCAATGATCTCGTTAACCATGTGCCGCAAAAAAATAATCGCCAACACTAAGCGCGATTCCTTCGCCCTCGCTGCCTAAGCAGCGACTTGCGAAGTGTCAGCCCGGGGTTGTTCCCATCCCGGTTCCTGGCATCAGCTAGGGGACTCACCACGTAGGCCCGGTCACGGGGCCTGCTGGGACATCAAACAGTGACTGAGCCCGTCGGAGACTTGTCTGCGTGATCTCCGGGGCTGAGAAAATCGCAGCAGACTGCGCTCGGAGAAGCCCTTCTTCCACTTCGTTGGACGCGGGTTCGATTCCCGCCATCTCCACAAGGTGACGACAGGCGACGTGTGCCGCGCAATCCGCGCGGGGCACGTCGCCTTCGTCGTTCCCGCAGGTGTTCCGTTGTTCCGTCGTGCGGAGCACTGCCGTCCGCGCTGGTGAGCGTGGTGTCATGAACGGTATGGACACGCGTGTGACGGACACCCTGCCCGCGCGGCTCTTTCTGCTTGCCTGCGACGCGCAGAAGGGCCGCCTGACGGGGGGAGCGGAATTCGGGTATGCGGTGCGTGCCGCCGTGCTCTCGGAACTGGAGGAGCGGGGCTGCCTCAGGGACGAGGGCGGACGGGCGCGTCCCGCGGGGGACCGGCGCACGGGAGACCCCGTGCTCGACGGGGTGCTGCGCGAGATCGCCGGGTACGGGCGGCTCAGGAAGTGGCACTGGCTGGTGCACCGTAAGCGGAAGGACACCTGCCTGGCGCTGGAGCAGCAGCTGGAGTCCGCGGGCCTGATCAAGATCGGGCGGGGAACGTTCGGCCGGAAGCGGTTCCAGGTGGCCGACCCGGCGCTCACCGCACGGCTGCGCTCCGACGCCGAGGCGACGCTGCTCGACGGCGGCCCGGTCACAGCCGTTCCCCGGCAGCGCGCCGCGCTGACCACGATGGCGTCGCTGGCCCACCTCTCGCCCGGGCTGTCGCGCTGGGCCACGGCCAAGAACCGGAAGCGCCTGAAGGAACTGATCCGGCACACCGGCGTCACGGGCGCCGCGCTCAAGAGGGCCCTCGACTCACGCCAGGCGGCCATGTCGAGCGGCGGCGGGGGCGGCTGAAGCGCGGGGAGGCTGGGGAGATCGGGAGACCGGGGAGCCGCTGGAACGCTGAGGTCCGGCGCGGGGCTGTTTTCGTTGGCTCAGGCATCTACCCTGCGGGTGACGGAGGGGAGCGTGCCATGCGGGACGAACCACCGGAGCCTCTCGGGCCCGAGACGCTGACCTGGAAGTACTTCGGCGACTGGCGCGGCGTGCTGCTCGCTCCGTGGGCGGGCGCAATGCAGAACATGCATCCGCAGCTCGGCGCCGGGGTCGCCGAGCACTCGCGGTTCTTCGAGGAACGCTGGCAGCGGCTGCTGCGCTCGCTCTACCCGATAGGCGGCGTGGTCTACGACGGCCCGCGCGCCGTCGAGACCGCGCACCAGGTACGCGGCTACCACGAGGGCATCAAGGGGGTGGACGCGCGCGGCCGCCCGTACCACGCGCTGAACCCGGACGTCTTCTACTGGGCGCACGCCACCTTCTTCATGCTCACCGTGCTGGTCGCCGACCGGCTCGGCCCGGGCCTGACCGAGGACGAGAAGCGGCGGCTCTTCGACGAACACGTGCGCTGGTGGCGGCTGTACGGGATGAGCATGCGGCCCGTCCCGGAGAGCTGGGAGGACTTCCAGGCGTACTGGGACCGGATGGCCGAAGAGGTACTGGAGGACAACAAGCCCACTCGGGACGTCCTCGACATCCGCCTCATCGCCAAGCCCCCCGCGCTGCGGCTGCTGCCCGACCCGCTCTGGCACGCACTGCGCGGGCCGCAGGCGCGGCTCACCGTGTGGTTCACCGTCGGCCTCTTCCCGCCCGCGGTGCGACGGCGCCTCGGCCATGTCTGGACCGTGCGCGACGAGCGGCGGCTGCGCAGGCTGGGCCGCGCCGTGCACTGGGGCTGGAAGCTCGTACCGCCCTCGCGGCGCTACCACCCACGGGCACGCGCCGGCTGGGAGCGGGAAGCCGGACGCCGGTCCGTCACGGCACCGGCTGTGGAGACACCGGCCCGGAACCTGCCGCTGCCCGGACGGCGCGAGCTGCCGCAGCACTATTCGCCTCGGGTGTGAGCACCCACAGCAGGAAGAGACCCACCAGCCAGTCCGTCACGGCCGCGAACTGATTCAGCGCGAAGTTGAAGATCTGGCCCAGGAACAGGTCGGTGAGGACCGAGGCACGTATCAACCGCAGCCCGGCCGGGCGCTCCCTGCGACGCAGCAGGACCGCACCGCGCACGGCCAGCCCCAGCGTCACCGCCGCACAGACGGTGCTCGCGAACACCGGGATCATCTCGGCACGGGCCAGCGGCGGTTCGACCGTGCCGGTGACGACGTCCGCGGTGATGCCCGCGAGCAGCAGATAGCCCTGGAGTACGGCGTAGACGAGAGCGAGCGTGACGGTCCAGCGGTGCGCGGCGACCCGGGCGAGCGCGCCACGGATGCGTGCGGTGAGAGGGCTGAGGCGGTGCCGGAGCTTGGAGCTGAGCGTGGGTGTGGATGTGGGCTTGAGCATGTGCTCGGGCGTGGGTTTGGCGGGGGTTTTCGGGAGCTCGGGGAGTGTGGGGAGGGCGGCCAGGAGGCGGGCCAGGGCCGCGTCCAGTTCGGTGCGGGGGTGGCTCAAGCGGGCGAGCGCCCGGTGCCGTTCGGCGGAGGTGAGGCCGCCGCGTGCCAGACCGTCGAGTGCCGCATCCGTCACCTGCGCCGTCCGGTCGGCCGCCGGGAGCCGACCGGGCGGCGTACGTCTACCCACCCACCAGGCCAGGGCGAGCAACGCGGCGAAGCAGGCGTAGATCAGCGCGGCGGCAGGCCGGTAGAAGTATCCGGGCTCGTCGGTGACCAGCTTGCCGATCTCGTCGATGAAGAGGCCGAAGCCCACCCCGCCGGTCAGCGCCCCCGCGCGACGGGCCCGGCTGCCCAACAGGGCGCACATCACGAGCAGTCCGGCCGCCATCAGCAGCCCGCCCCACAGCATGTGCGCGATGTGGAGCCCGCCGCTGCCCCCGCCGCCGACCTTCGGGTATCCGGCCAGCGCCAGATACGCGCGGGTGAGCAGCACGGTGACGATGCCGCTCCACGCGAGCAGCCTCAGGTGTGCGGCGGCGGTGGGCGCGTGGACATGCCGGGGGCGTAGGGGATGCGTAGCGGACATGGGGCCGGTTCACCTCGGCTCTCGTGTTCTCTCCAGCTCTCGTGGGTTCTCGGGTTCTCTCGGGTGCTTACGGTGATGTCGTCGAGGTCGGTGACCCTGACGTTGCCTGTGCCGGGCTCCCTTCAGGGTCGGGCGTACGGTCAGGTCCCGGCATCGGGGAAGTCCCGGACGTCTCCCGGGGTTCGGCGGACGCCGTCGGGCGTTCGGCGCGGTGCGATACGGCGCGCCCGGCCGTCGCGGCGGTCGCCGCGGTCGCGGCCGTGACGAGGGCGGCCAGGAGCGCGGCGGAAGCCGGAACCGTGTACGCCCATCCGTCAGCGCCGACCCGCTCCACCGCCCAGCCCCCCAGGGCCGAACCGGTGGCTATGCCGCCCAGGATCGCGGTGACGGCCAGCGTCATTCCCTCGTTGAGCCGCGCCCTCGGGGTGAGGTGCTGGACGAGGGTCATGCCCGTCACCATCGTGGGCGCGGTGGCCATTCCGGCGATCAGCAGCGCGCCCGCGAGCAGGAGCAGGCTGTCGCTGGCGGAGGCGAGGAGCGGCAGGGTCATCAGCGCGGCCATCGCGGCGACGCATGTCACCAGACGGCGGGCGACCGAACCTCGCGGACTCAGCGCCCCGAACGCCAGCCCCGCCGCGGCCGAACCGGCCGCCTGGCACGCCAGCACGGCACCGGCCACCGACTTGTGGCCCTGCGCATCCGCGTAGGCAAGGGTCACCACTTCCAGCGAACCGAAGACGGCGCCCGTGGCGAGGAAGGTGAGCAGCAGCGGCGGCATTCCGGGCAGCCGCAGCGGCGCCCGGCCTCCGGCGGCCTGGCGGCCCGCCGGGGGCGGCTCCGTGCGGCGCTGCGAGGTGAACAGCAGCATGCCGGTCAGCAGCAGCACGCACCCCGTGAGCGTGCCCGCCGTGGGGGACAGCGAGGTGCAGAGCGCCGCGGCGAGAACGGGGCCGAGCATGAAGCACAGCTCGTCCAGGGCCTGTTCGAGCGAGTCGGCCGTATGGCGCGCGGCCGCGTCGTCCCGGAAGAGATACGCCCAGCGGGCGCGGGACATGCCGCCCGTGTTGGGCGTGGTCGCGGTCAGTGCGTAGGACGCGAACAGCGTCCAGTTCGGCGCCCCCGCGCTCACGCACAGCACAAGTGCGAGCGAGCCGCACAGGGCGATCAGTGTGGCGGGCAGGGCGATACGGGCCTGGCCGTGCCGGTCGACCAGCCGGGCGGTCAGGGGCGCGACGAGCGCGGTCGCCGCGAGTCCGGTCGCGGTGACGGCGCCCGCGAGCGCGTACGACCCCCGGGCACCCGCGATCATGATGACCGCACTGACGGTGAACATGCCCATGGGCAGACGGGCCAGCAGATTGCCGAGCGTGAAGGCGAGCGTGCCGGGCGGGGCGAAGAGACGGGCGTAGGGCATGCGTTCAGCTTCACCGGGGGTGGCGGACGGGGTCCAACACCTCTTGAGCGGCCATTCACGCGACCGTGTTGTTAATGTCGCGGCATGCCGAGCGCACCGAACGAAACCTCGCCCCGTCTGCTGCGCGCGTTCCTCGCGGTCGCCGAGGAGCTGCACTTCACGCGGGCGGCTGCGCGACTGTACGTCGCGCAGCAGGCTCTCAGCCGCGACATCCGCGCCCTCGAACGCGAGCTGGGCACGCCCCTCTTCGTACGGACCACCCGCCAGGTCGCGTTGACCACAGAGGGCGAACGCCTGCTTCCCCACGCCCGCCGCGTGCTCGCCGCGCACGACGAACTCGCCGCCGCGTTCGCCCCCGCGGCGCGGCCCCTGCTCGTCGACGTGGCGGCGCCGGTGAGCACGGGGCAGCTCGTGCTCGACGCGGCACGGGAGGCGGCCCCGGGCGTCGAGTTCGTCGCGCGCTACCACAGCGGGCTCGCCGGGGCCGCGGCGGAGATCCTCGCGGGGCGCCTGGACGTGTCCTTCGGGCGAGTGGCCGGACTGTCGGACGAGGCGCTCGCCGGACTGGAGCACTGTCTTGTGCGCTACGAGCGGGTGGCCGTGCTGCTGCCGTCCGGTCATCGGCTGGCGAACCTTCCTGTGGTGCCGGTGGGGGCGCTGAAGGGCGACACCCTGTATGCGGGAGCGGGGAACGAGGGCACCACCGAGTGGACCTCCTATGCGCGCGCCCTCTTCGCCGGGTGCGGTGTCGAAATGGCGCCTCCTTTCCCGAAGATCGAGGGCGAAGCGGAGTTCGCCCGGGTGGTGCGGAAGCGGGGATGGTCGGTGCTGGCCAGCGAGGTGTTCATCGGCGTGGAGGACATGGTGCTCCGTCCCCTGAGCGAGCCCGTGCCCGTCTCGCCCGTCTCCCTGGTGTGGCGGAAGGGGCTGCGCCACGCCGGACTGGACGCCCTGCGCGACGCCGGGCGACGCCTCAGCGTCACCTCGGACTGGCTGTCCCGCCCCCCGGCGAGCTGGCTGCCGGAGGCCGATGCGGCGCTGCTCGACGTGGGGTGAGCCGGGCCGGTCCCTTCCCTGCCCTCCCCTTGCCCTCCCTTTCCCTCCCTTGCCTTCCCCTTCCATCCGGAGGCCGGGTGAGCTGGCCTCTTCCCTGCGCTGAGGGGCCCAGGGACCGTCCCCTGCCAGAGCCGGGTCCCGTGAGGGGGCCCGGTTGGGTGCTGGTGGAGCCGGGCCCTGTCGGGCTGTGCCTGCACGAATCCCCTCCGAACTGCAGGCATCCCTTCCGAGCCCCTCCGGCTCTACACGGAGGCGTTACGCGTTGGTCCCCGAGTCCACCAGGAGGGAGGCGCCCGTGATGCTGTTCGCTTCGGGGGAGGCCAGGAAGGCCACCGTGCCGGCTATGTCCTCCGGCTTGCTGTAGCGCCCCAGTGCCATCTGGGCGCGTGCCGCGTCCGCGCCCTCGCCGCTCGCCGGGTTCATATCCGTGTCGGTCGGGCCCGGGAGCACCAGGTTCGCCGTGATGTCTCGGGGGCCGAGGTCGCGTGCCAGGCCCTTCGTCATGCCGCTGAGCGCGGACTTGCTCGCGGCGTAGAGCGTGATGCCCTCGGCGGCGACGTGCTCCGCGAGATTGCTCCCGATGCTGATGACGCGGCCTCCTGCGGCCATGTGACGCGCCGCCGCCCGCGTGGCGAGCAGGGGGCCCCGCACATGGATGGCGAACGTGCGGTCGATCTCTTCGGCCGTGAGGGAATCCAGTGGGCCTTCGTGATAGATCCCCGCGTTGTTCACGAGGATGTCGAGGCGGCCGAACTCCTCGGCCACGCGCTCCACCGCGCCGGTGACCTCCGCCGCGTCCGCGCTGTCGGCCCGGATCGCCAGGGCCCGCCGCCCGGTCGCCTCGATCTCGGCGACCACGCTCTTGGCCTGGGCCTCGGCGCTCACGTACGTCAGCGCGACGTCGGCGCCCTCGCGCGCCAGCCGCAGCGCTGCGGCCGCGCCGATGCCCCGGCTGCCACCCGTGACGAGAGCCACCTTGCCGTTGAGCTTCATGCTGTGCTCCTCATGCGTCGCTTGCCTCCGGCGCGGACGCCGGAGAAATGTTTAGCGGTCGCTACATATTTGCTCACGGCGTATCCTCGGACGTCAAGGGCTTTGATGACCGATCGCTAAAAAATGTTCGCTACGGAGGGGAGGCGGGCCCGGTGGCAGGAAGAGGCCGCCCGCGCAGCTTCGACCGCGAGACGGCGCTGCGGCAGGCGATGCGGATGTTCTGGGAGCGGGGATACGAGGCCACGTCGACCGCGGACCTCACCGCGGCGATGGGGATCAAGCCCCCGAGTCTGTACGCCGCGTTCGGCTCCAAGGAGGAGCTGTTCAAGGAGGCCGTCGCGCTCTACGGCAAGGAGGAGGGTGCCGTCACCGACCGGGCGCTCGGCGAGGAGGGCACGACCGCGTGCCAGGCCATCGAGCGGGTGCTGCGGGACAACGCGGTGGTCTACGCCGACCCGGCCACCCCGCCCGGCTGCATGGTGGTGCTCGCGGGGACGAACTGCGCGCCGGGGAACGAGGGTGTCCAGGCGTTCCTCGCGGAGGACCGGCGGCATGTCGTCGGGTCCCTGCGCGAGCGCGTGGAGCGGGGCCTGGCCGACGGTGACGTCGCGCCCGGCGCCGACGCGGAGCGCCTGGCCGATTTCTACTCGACCGTGCTGTTCGGTCTCTCCGTCCAGTCGCGGGACGGCGCCTCGTGCGAGGAGCTGATGGGCGTCGTCGATTCCGCGATGGCGGCCTGGGAGGGCCTCACGAGAGTGGGCGCTCGTCCACCACGTGCTTCATGACGAGCGTCGACGTCAGCCGCTGCACCCCGGGAAGCGTCGCCAGCTCCTGGTCGTAGAGCTCCTGGAAGGCGGTCAGGTCGGCCGTCGCCACGCGCAGCAGATAGTCCGGGTCGCCGAACAGCCGCTGGGCCTGGAGCACCTGCGGCACCGCGGCCAGCGCCCGTTCGAAGTCGGCCACGGTGTCGCGGTCCTCCTGGTGCAGCGAGATGAAGACCAGTGCCTCGAAGTGCAGGCCGAGTGCCGCCGGGTCCACCACGGCGCGGTAGCCCCGGATGGCACCGGAGCGCTCCAGCTCCCGCAGCCGACGGTGGCACGGGGAGACGCTGAGCCGCACCCGCGCGGCCAGTTCGGTGACCGTCAGACGGCCGTCTTTCTGGAGCTCAGCAAGAATCTTCCTGTCCATGGTGTCCATGGAGAAGATTCTCCCTCAACCGCCCGCCGACCAGCCAAAACAAGGGAACACTTTCGCGCAGAGTGCGCATATTCTCCCTCACTGTAAGCACGTGAGTCGGGGGAGAACGAGGAGAAAGCACCGTATGGACGTCGGTACGGTGGCGGCTTTTCTGGCGGTGGATCTGCTGCTGGTGTGCACGCCGGGCGCGGACTGGGCGTACGCGATCGCGGCCGGGCTGCGCGGCAGATCGGTCGTTCCGGCGGTCACCGGACTGGTGGCCGGATACGCGGGGCACACGTTGCTCGCCGTGGCCGGGCTGGTCGTCCTTGTCGCGCACTCGGCGGGTCTGCTCACCGCGCTGACCGTCGCGGGCGCCGCCTATCTGGTCTGGCTCGGCTGGGGTGTCCTGTCGCAGCCGGCCGCCCCGCTCGCGGCGGCCGGTACAGCTGGTACGGGGGAGATGTCCGCGCCGCAGGAGACGGTGGGCGCCTCCCCTCGGCAGGCGGCCCTGAAGGGCGTGGGCATCAGCGGACTGAACCCCAAGGGGATGCTGCTCTTCCTCGCGGTGCTCCCGCAGTTCATACACCCCGACGCCGCATTCCCCGTGGCCGCGCAGACCGGTGTGCTGGGCGTGCTCCACATGGTGTGCTGCGCGGTGGTCTACCTGGCGGTCGGAGTCCTGGCGCGCACCCTGCTGGCCAGCCGCCCGAAGGCGGCCCAGGTGGTCACCCGTGTCTCCGGCGTCATGATGATCGTGATCGGTGTATTCCTCCTGGTGGAGCGCGTGTTCGCGTAGACCGTTCCGTCAGGACGTCGAGCGGACCGTCGCGCCTGGACTTCGCGTGGACCGTCGCGCCCGGACGTCGCGTCGCGCCTCCCGGACGGCTAGCGGGCTGCCTGTAGCGCGACGGCCGCGTCCGGTGCCGGGGCGAGGCCGAAACTCTCGTCGAGCCAGGTGACGTACTTCTCGTGCCTGGGGCTCGGCTCGCAGGGGCGGAGGCCGATCCCGTCGTCGGTCACATGGGCCTCCAGCGCGCCGAGTGCGCCGAGGAGGGCGAGGAAACCGTGCGTGTCCTTCGCGACGACGAGTCGCTCGTCCCCGTCCCCGACAAGCACGACGGGCTGCTTGGGAAGGGCGCGCCCTTCGTGGCGCAGCCAGAGGGCGAAGGTGTCACCTTCCGCGTTGGCCCGCGCGAAGGTCAGCAGGTCGGTGCCCTCGTCGTACTTCGCCCACTCGCCCATGGGGACAAGGGCGCAACCTCCCGCGTAGGGCAGCCATTTGTTCCGCTCCTGGAAGGCCCGCAGCAGGTTCAGCGCGTGGACGGGAGAGAACACCGCGTCCGGCAAGCGGGCGTGGGACCACTCCGCCCATTCCTGCCCCAGCTCTTCCTCGGCGTCCTCGATGATGTCCCACGGGTCCTCGGGCGGGGTGAGGCCGAAGGTTTCCTCGAGCCAGGAGTGGTACTCGGCCTGTGCCGGCAGTTCGTCCTCGTCCCGCTCGTAGACGGTGTCCCAGTCGCAGGCCAGATCGGCCTCCAGGGCGCCGAGGAGCCGCAGGAAGTCTCGTACGTCGCGGGCGACGAGATGGATGCCGCCTTCGTCGCCGAGCAGCACGACCGGAAGGTCGGCCAGGTCCGTGTGCTCGTCCTTCTTCCACAGGGCGTACAGCGATCCGCTGCCATTGGCCGAGGCGAAGCCCAGGAGGCCGCGGCTGAGCTCCGGATCGTTCCGGAGGAAGGGCAGCTCCCCGAAGTCGTCCAGGCCCGCCCACTGCGCGTAGACCTCAGGGCATTCGTCGTCGAACTGCTTCAACAGATTCAGCTCGTGGACGGGAGAGTACGTGCCTGTCACGGAATGCTCCTCGGAACGGGAGAGCGGGAGGGCTGGGGGAGGGCTTGAGGGCGGGACAGGGCGCGAACGTAGCAAGTCCCACTGACAGCACGACGAACGGCTCCCGCCTCCGGAGGGAACGATGTCGGGCGACGCCTGCGCCATGGCCCTCGTACGGGAACGGGCCTTCTGTAATGGCCTGTTGAGCTCCCACGCCGAACACGCCCAACACGCGCACCGTGCGGTCCGCGCGGTGATGAGGATGAGCCTGATGTGAAGCGCGGCAGTGTGGCAGCGGGGCGAAGGGTCAGAGGGCCAGACGGTCAGAACGATACGAAGGTCTGCGCGGACCGGAGGAAGTGGACGGCGAACGCGAAGAAGAGGACCAGGAAGGCGATCTCACCGCCCGCCAGCAGGTACTCGCGGGTCTCCCGGCGCGGCAGGGCCGTCGCGCGATCGGGGCGATCGGTGAGGTAGGCGACGGCGACGAAGTCGCCCTCGACGACGGTCGACGGGCCGTCGGTCTCCTCGAAGCGGATCCGTTCACCGTTCCTGGTCGTGAATTCGTAGACGTGGTGGATGGTCGTGGACGTGTGGCCTTTGCTGTTGCTGTGACGCGTCTCGTACGTGCGCAGGCAGCGGCCCTCGGCGTGGTCGCCCCGGCGCCACGTCACGATCAGCCGCCGCAGCCTGACCACCCGCCTGCAGATCAAGTAGCCGGAAAGGGCCATGAAACCCACCGGTACGACCACGAACATCATGTCCATGGCTGCATCCTCCCGCCCAGGTCCGCGAAGACGTCGGCCGGGTGGCTCACGGTTCCTGGCCGATCGGCCGACGGTTCTGGCCAGTTGGCAGAAGACGCGGGGTGCGGCGGGCCGGAAGACTTGTCATCGCGGAAACGAACGTGAGCGAACGCGAACGGATACGTGTCGAGGGGGTTGTGATGCCGAGCGCACCAGGCGGAGACATCAGCAGGAAACGGTTCCTGGCGGGGGCAGGCGCGGCAGCCGCGGGACTCGCGGTGGCGGCGGGTCCCGCCCTGACGCCGGACCGGGCCGCCGCGAAGGAGGGGAGCACACCGCCCGCGGGGAAGCGGCGCGGACTCGCCCACCGCGGTGTGTGCTATGAGGTCGCGGACGGGGAGACACCGCACACCGGCTGGAACGCGACGCGGATGCGCGCGGACATGAAGGCGATCAGGGAGAAGCTGCACGCGAACGCGGTGTCGGTCTACGGGGACGGGGTGGACCGGCTCAAGGCCACCGCGTCGGAGGCGGCCGAGCGCGGACTGAAGGTCTGGCTCCAGCCCCGCCTCGCGGACCGCCCGCACAAGGAGATCCTCGACCATCTCGCGGAGACCGGAGAGCACGCCGAGCGGCTGCGGCGCCAGGGCGTCGATGTGCATCTCAGCGTCGGCTGCGAGTTCTATCTCTTCGTGCCGGGCATCGTGCCGGGCGCCGATGCCGTGGAGCGGGTGCGGAATCTCCAGGAGGGGAATTTCGACCCGGTGAAGATGCAGCGCCGGCTGGAGTCGTTCATCGCGCGGGCGGCGAAGACCGGCCGGTCCGTCTTCCAGGGCCCGCTGACGTACGGGGCGGCGCAGGACGACGAGGTGGACTGGGGCTTGTTCGACGTGGTCAGCGTGGACTACTACGCGTATCACCGCCGACGCGCCGACCATGTGAAGGAGCTGAAGTCCTACCTCCGCTGGGGCAAGCCGGTCGCGATAGCCGAGTGCGGCGCCTGCACCTTCAAGGGCGCCCCGCAGGACGGCGGCATGGGCTGGGACGTCGTGGACTACGAGAAGGACCCGCCGGAGGTCAAGAAGGGCCTCGTCCGCAGCGAGCGTGAGCAGGCGTCGTACCTCTCCGACGTGCTGGGCATCTTCGAGGAGATGGGGCTGCACGCCGCGATGATCTTCAACTTCGTCACGCCCGACGCCCCGCACCGCCCCGTCCGCCGCTACGACTTGGACATGGCGAGCTATGCGCTGGTGAAGCCGATATGGAAGACCCCGACCAAGCCCACGGCCGACTGGCACTGGGAGCCGAAGGAGGCGTTCCACGCGGCGGCGGCCCACTTCGCGCGGGCGGCGGCCCGATAGCCCTCGCCTGAGGGCTGCGCTCGCCAGCGGCACGGAAGGGACGGGACGGGGACGGACGTGACGGGTGCGGCCGTGAGGGGACGGCCGTGACGGGGCGGGACAGGCCGGGGCAGGCCGGGGCAGGTCGAAGGCAGGGCAGAGCAGGGCTCAGTCGGCCAGGGACGCCGGGAGTTCGGCGAGGGAGCGGATCACGCGGATGCCCGGTTCGGCCCCCTCCCTCGTGCTGGCCCCTGTCCGGTCGAGCCAGTAGGCGCGGAGAAGCGCGTCGCGGGCGCCCACGGCGTCGACGGTGTGCCTGTCGCCGACGTACGCCACCTCGTGCGGCGGGAGGTCGAGGAGAGCGCACCCCGCGTGGAAGATGCTCGGCTCGGGCTTGGCCGCCCCGTGCTCCTCCGAGCAGACCAGGGCCTCCCCGAAGTACCCCAGCAGACCGATCCTCCCGAGCTTGTGGCGCTGGTGCTGCAGGGAGGAGTTCGAGACCACACCGAGTCGGTAGGAGGAGGTGAGCGTTTCCAGCATCGGCCCCGCGTCGGGGAAGGCGGACGATACGGCGTCGCGGTGCACGGAGTATCCGGCGAACCAGACCGCGGCCTCCTGGTCGGTCATCCCCTTGGCCGGAAGGCAGCCGATCTCGGAGAGGAACCGTCTGGTGCGGTGGCACCGTTGCTCCTCGAAGGCGAGCTCACCGGCCAGGTAGCGGGCGTACTCCTCCTCCATGATCAGGGACCAGAGCGCAAAGGCCTCGTCGGGGCCGGTGAACCGGTCCATCAGCCCCAGCTCCGCGAGGTAGGCGAGCAGACCGGACCTCTCCGAGGTGCCGTAGTCGAAGAGAGTGTCGTCGACGTCGAAAAGTACGCCGCGGACCGGCACGGGAGGCTCCAACCATGGACGACGAAAGGGGACAGAGAGCAGAGGAGATAGCAGATACAGCGCGCAGAAGGCCGAGCATTCCACACACCGGTCCGGCACCCACCCCTCCGAGGCCCGACTCAGGCACCCCGCTCTTCCACCCTTCGCTCTTCCACTCCCTGCTCCTCCACTCCCTGCTCTTCCAGCCCTTGCTCTCCCGCTCCCGGTTCCGCTCGCTCTCCCACCCCCAGCTCCCGCAGAAAGGCAGCCGCTGCGGGGGAGGGGCGGGTGGGGCTCCAGATGAGGCGTTCCTCGCGGACGGGGGCGTCGCGAACGGGGAGCACCCGTACGCCCGTGAGCTGGCGGACGAAGGCGCTGGGGAGCAGGGCGATACCGAGGCCGTTCTGGACGAAGGAGACCACCAGGTCGACCGAGGAGACCTCGAAGGCGACGTCGTGCGGGAGGCGTGCGGCGGTGAACGCCTCCTCCGTCTGGGCGCGGGCGGCGGTGCCGGAGGCGAAGTCGACGAAGACCTCGTCGGACAGGCGGCGCAGGTCGGTCTCTCCGGCGGCGGCCAGGGGGTGGTCGGGCGGCAGGATCGCGACGTGCTCGTCGCGGGTGAGGACGTGCTCGCGTACGCCCTTGGCCTCGAAGGAGCGGAGGGTGCCGAGCAGGGCGAGGTCGAGGGTGCCTTCGCGGACGTCGACGACCATGCGTTCGCTGCGGTTGACCTGGAGGGAGACGCGGACCTGGGGATAGCGGTCGTGGTAGGCCCGTATCGAGCGGGGGAGATCGACGGCGGTGACGGTGGGGATCGTGCCGATGGAGAGGCGGCCACGGATCTCGCCGGTGGTGGCGGCGACTTCGGACTTGGCGCGTTCCGCCGCGTCGAGGGCCTGGCGGGCGGCGGGGAGGAAGGCCTCACCGGCGGGAGTGAGGCGGACCCGGCGGCTGGTGCGTTCGAAGAGGCGGGCGCCGAGTTCCTTCTCCAGCTTGGCGATCTGGTGGCTGAGGGCGGATTGGACGACCAGGCAGCGTTCGGCGGCGCGGGTGAAGCCGCCGGTGTCCGCGACGGCGACCACGTAGCGCAGTTGCTGGAGTTCCATCGAGCCATCGTGTTCCGAGATGGATGGGATGACAACTATGTGTTGGACTCATCGATACCCGGAGTCCGAATCTGAGGGACATGACAACGACATCGGACTCTGCGGCGTCGCCGGGGGAGGACCCGGACGAGCGTCCGGGCAGCGGCACCACCACCGGGAGCGGCACCGGCACCGGCCCCAGTACCAGCACCAGCGCCAGCACCAATACGAACACCAGCACCGGCACCGGCAGCGACAGCAATACCGGCAGCGGCAGCGACAACGGCAATGGTGCCAGTGGCAATGGGATCGGGCGTGGCGCCTTGTTGCTGATGACCGTCGCGACGGGGCTGTCCTGTGCCAGCAATTACTTCGCGCAGCCGCTGCTCGATCTGATCAGCCGGGATCTCCATCTGAGCGCCGGGCTGGCGGGGTTGATCGTGACGGCTTCGCAGGCCGGTTACGCGTTGGGGCTGATGCTGCTCGTGCCGCTCGGGGACGTGCGGGACCGGCGGCGGTTGGCGGTGGGGCTGTTCCTGGCCTCGGCGGCGTTCCTGGCGGTCACCGCCGCCTCTGCGGGCGGGCCGATGATGCTGGTCGGCACGGTCCTGGTGGCGTTGACCTCGGTGGGCGCGCAGGTGATCGTGCCGTACGCGGCGTCATTGGCGCCCGAGGCCGAGCGGGGCCGAATAGTGGGCATCGTGATGTCCGGGATCCTGCTGGGCGGGCTGCTCGCGCGTACCGCCTCCGGGTTGCTGTCCACACTGGGCGGCTGGCGCACGATCTACGTGGTCAACGCCGTGCTGATGGCGGGGATGGCGCTGCTGCTGGCCCGTTTCCTGCCACGCGCTCAGAGGAGCCCAGCTCCGAACGGGGACGGTCAGTCGTCGGGCCGGTCCGTCGACGAGGGGCCGGTGATGGGGTATCCGGCGTTGTTGCGTTCCACTCTCGCGCTGTTGCGGGACGAGCCGGTGCTGCGGAGGAGGGCCACGCTTGCCGCGTTCTCGATCGCGTCGTACAGCGTTCAGCTCACGGCGCTGACGTTCCTGCTCGCGGGGGAGCCCTTCCGGTGGTCGGAGGCGTCCATCGGGCTGTTCGGGCTGGTGGGTGTGGTGGGCGTCGTGACCATGACGTGCGCCGGGAAGCTCAACGACCGGGGGTACGTGCAGCACGTCACCGCCGGCGGGGTGCTGCTGCTCACCGGGTCCTGGCTGGTGCTGCTCGCCGGGGAGCGGTCGCTGGTGTGGCTGGTCGTCGGGGTGGTCGGGCTCAATGTCGCGCAGCAGGCCGTGCTCAACAGCAGTCAGAAGGTGGTGTACGCGCTCCGCCCCGAGGCGCGGAACCGGATCAACTCGGCCTTCATGACGACCTTCTTCGTCGGCGGCGCGGTCGGCTCGGCCCTCACGTCCGTCGTCCGGAGTGTGGGCGGCTGGTCCGGGATCTGCCTGCTGGGCGCCGGACTCGGCGCGGGGGCGGTGCTGTTGTGGGCGACGGAGCGGCTCCGGGGCCGTTCGTGGGGACGGGGAGGAAAGGGAGGACCGGAGGGACGGGGAGACCGTCGCGACAGTCGGGGGAGGCCTGTCGCGACGGCCGGTCCGCGATGAAGCGTGGCAGCGCTCTCAGGGAGAACTCAAGCTGCTTGAGGTTCTCATGAGCTTGTAAGTCCTGTGTAAGGGGAGGGAGTTGATTGAGCGTCCCGGGATGCGGACGTAATGGTCCGACATGTGGGCGGTGGGGCTAAGGTGCGCTCCATGGTCGAGGCGCGTGCTCTGGAGGAGCCCTGGCAGGTCGCGTTCGGTACGGAGGGGAGCGAGGCCGTAGCCGACACGGTGAAGAACGGGGTCGGGGGGACGGCGGGATTCCGGCCCCATGAGTTGCTGGAGGCCGCCTTTGCGACATGCGTCACCATGACCGCCCGGATGGCTCTCGCCGAGTGCGGTGCCGCTGGAGAGGAGGGCGCGGGGGTTCGGGTGCGGGTGTGGCTGGGGCGGGACGAGGAGGAGACCCGGTTCCACTACGCGGTCGAGTTGCCGCCGGAGCTGGAGCGGTACCGGGAGGAGGTCGAGCGCCGTGTGGAGCGTTCGCCTGTCCGCGCCACGTTGAGCCGTCCCCTCCGCTTCGTCCCCCTGTGAGGCGGGGGGAGGGGCGGGAGGCAGGTGGGAGTGTGAGTTCTGTCTCCCCAGTCAGGTAAAGCGCGAGTACGGGAACCAGGGCTGTGACTCTTTGCGTGGATTGATGCGCTAGATTGCCCGTTCGGCAGGAGGGGGCGCGTTCTAGACGAGGGGGGCGCGCGGAGCGATGCGTAAAGATCACGGCCCGAAGGGCCACATACCTAACGAGCACGACATGACGGTCAAATTGCCGACCGCCATCACTGGTGCACCCGATGACGGGCCCGGCGAGGAGCCGGTGTTCGTCGACAGCAGCGGCGGGCGCCGTCGGCTGCTGCGCAAACTGGGCTGGGTCGTGGGCGTGGCCAGCCTCGCGTACGCCGTCGTGCTGGGCATCAGCCTGGCGGGCGGGGACGCGGGCGCACCCGACGTGCTGATACCCGGCCCCGACAAGAAGGCGTCCGACAAGGTCGAGGTCGATCCCTCGCCGTCGAAGAGCGTCACCCGGTCGCCCGAGGTCGTGGACGACCCCACCCCCACCACGCCCGCCGAGACGTCCCCCACGGCGCCGGCCGAGACCCCCACCACGACGGCCCCGACCACCGACCCGGGCAAGCCCACGGTCAGGCCGACCTCGCCGAAGCCCACCACGAGCGGCGGGGCGGTCGGTGGCAACGGCGGCACGGGCGGCAAGCCCACCGACAAGCCCGATCCGACTGACACGGACACCGGCCAGCCCGACCCTCCGGACACGAACGAGCCCGACCCGCCGGACACGGAAGATCCCGACAAGCCCGGCCAGGCGGGCGGCCTAGCAGGGGGAGCAGCAGGCTGATGGCACGCGCTCAACACGCCCAGCACGCACAGCGCGGTGGGCGGGACACCCACGTGCGCCGTACGGGCGGTACGCCGCAGAACCACCGGCCGCAGCGCACCGGACGTAAGCGGCGTACGCGGCTTCCGCTGCGCTATCTGCTGCCGACGCTGCTGCTCGTCGCCATCGTCGCGATGCTGCTGCTGCGCGGCTATGTGCACAGCGAGTTCCTCGCCGACCACCGCGTCCGGCCCCCGGCCCCCGTCGACCAGGTGCCCGAGAAGGTCCTCAAGGGCGGTCCCATCCTCGACGCGCGTGGTGAGAAGACCACGAGTCACCGGATGCCCAAGAAGACGATGGTGCTGACGTTCGACGACGGGCCCGACCCGGAGTGGACGCCGAAGGTCCTCGACAAGCTCAAGGAACACAAGGCGCACGGCGTCTTCTTCGTCACCGGCACCATGGCCTCGCGCTATCCGGACCTGGTCAAGCGGATGGTGGACGAGGGCCACGAGGTCGGCCTGCACACGTTCAACCACCCGGACCTCTCCTTCCAGTCGGAGAACCGCATCGACTGGGAGCTGGCCCAGAACCAGCTCGCGCTGGAGGGCGCGGCGGGCGTACGGACGTCGCTGTTCCGGCCGCCGTACTCCTCGAAGGCGGACGCGCTCGACAACAAGTCGTGGCCCGTCACCCAATACATCGGCAAGCGTGGCTACATCACCGCGTTCATCGACACCGACAGCGAGGACTGGAAGAAGCCCGGCGTCGACGAGATCATCCGGCGCGCGACGCCCAAGAACGACAAGGGCGCCGTCGTGCTCATGCACGACTCCGGCGGCAACCGCGCGCAGACCGTGGCGGCGCTCGACCGGTTCCTGCCGGACATGGCCGACAAGGGCTACAAGTTCCACAACCTGACCGAGGCACTCAAGGCGCCCAGCGCCCACACGCCCGTCGGCGGCTTCGAGCAGTGGAAGGGCAAGGCGTGGGTCTTCGCCGTGAGCCTCTCCGAGAAGGCCATGGGCTTCCTCGTCGTGGCGCTCGCGGTCATCGGCACCCTCGTCTTCGCGCGCTTCGGGCTGATGCTGCTGCTCTCCGCGCTGCACGCCCGTAAGGTCCGCAAGCGGACGTTCGCCTGGGGCCGTTACCCGATCACGGAACCGGTCAGCGTGCTGGTGCCCGCGTACAACGAGCGCGAGTGCATCGAGAACACCGTCAGATCCCTGGTCGCCAGCGACCACCCGGTCGAGGTCATCGTCATCGACGACGGCTCGTCCGACGGCACCGCCGACATCGTGGAGTCGCTGCGCCTGCCCGGCGTGCGCGTCGTCCGGCAGCAGAACTCGGGCAAGCCCGCCGCGCTCAACAACGGCGTGCGCCACGCCTCCTACGAGCTGATCGTGATGATGGACGGCGACACCGTCTTCGAGCCGTCCACGGTCCGGGAGCTGGTCCAGCCGTTCGCCGACCCGTACGTCGGCGCCGTCGCGGGCAACGCCAAGGTCGGCAACCGCAACTCGCTGATCGGCGCGTGGCAGCACATCGAGTACGTGATGGGGTTCAACCTCGACCGCCGGATGTACGACCTGCTCGGGTGCATGCCCACCATTCCGGGTGCCGTCGGCGCCTTCCGGCGCACCGCGCTGTGGCGGGCCGGGGGCATGAGCGACGAGACGCTCGCCGAGGACACCGACGTCACGATGGCGCTGCACCGAGGCGGCTGGAAGGTCGTCTACGCGGAGAACGCCCGCGCCTGGACCGAGGCCCCCGAGAGCGTCCAGCAGCTCTGGTCGCAGCGCTACCGCTGGTCGTACGGCACGATGCAGGCCATCTGGAAGCACCGCAGGGCGGTCATCGAGCGTGGCCCGTCCGGGCGGTTCGGCCGGGTCGGACTGCCGTTCGTCTCGCTGTTCATGGTCTTCGCGCCGCTGCTGGCCCCGCTGATCGACATCTTCCTCATCTACGGGCTGGTGTTCGGCCCGACCGGCAAGACGCTGGCCGCGTGGGTCGCGGTCCTGGGGGTCCAGGCGGTGTGCGCGGCGTACGCGTTCCGGCTGGACCGGGAGAAGATGACGCCGCTCATCTCGCTCCCGCTCCAGCAGGTGCTGTACCGGCAGTTGATGTACGTGGTGCTCCTCCAGTCGTGGATCACGGCGCTCACGGGCGGCCGACTGCGCTGGCAGAAGCTGCGCAGGACCGGAGCCGTGGGCTCCGCGCCCACGCAGCAGCCGCCCGCGCCCGGTGAGAGGGTGGGCGCGCGGTGAGCAAGCACGGCCAGCAGCGGGGCGGGCGCAGCAGCCGCCAGGACCCCTGGACGAAGAAGCCCGCCCCGCAACAACACACCACCCCGCCGCAGGCCCCGCAGCCTCCGCAGGCCCGGCGTCCCCAGTGGGCCCAGCCGGAGACTTCGCAGGCTCCCCAGGCTCCGCAGGCCACGCGGCCGCTGGTGACGAACACCTCGACGATCGACCTCGACGTGCACAAGAACGGGGGCGTCCCCCGCGCGCGCCGGGAGCCGCCGCCCGGGCAGGAGGAGAAGCGGCAGGTCTCCGGCCGTGACCGGTACCTCGATCTGCTGCGCGCCCTCGCGCTGCTGCGCGTCGTCGTCTACCACACGTTCGGCTGGGCCTGGCTCACGCTCGTCTTCCCGTCCATGGGCGTGATGTTCGCGCTCGCGGGCTCGCTCATGGCGCGCTCGCTGAACCGCCCCGCGCTCAAGGTGATCAAGAGCAGGGTGCGGCGGCTGCTGCCGCCCCTGTGGCTGTTCGGCGCGTTCGCGCTGACCGTGCTGATCGCCGTGCAGGGCTGGCGCCCCGGGCTCGACGTGGTGCGGTGGCTGGTGCCGATCGGCGCGCCGCCGTTCCCGTGGGACATCGGCTCGAAGGGCGGGCTGCTGGAGGACACCTGGGCGCTCCAGGCGGCGGGTCCGCTCTGGTACCTGCGCGCGTACCTCTGGTTCGTCCTGCTCTCGCCGCTCCTGCTGTGGGCGTTCCGGCGCGTGCCGTGGCTGACGCTCCTCGCGCCGCTCGCGCTCACCGCGCTGATCGACACGAAGGTGCTCACCATCCCCGGCGAGACCGGCGAGGCCGTGAAGGACTTCGCGGTCTACGGCTCGTGCTGGGTGCTGGGCTTCGCGCACCGCGACGGGCTGCTGAAGAAGCTGCCGGGGTACGTCGTCCCGTCGCTGGCGCCGTTCGTCATGATCGCGGGCGCCTGGTGGGCGAACGGGCATCTGGGCCCGGACGGCTGGGATCTCAACGACATCCCGCTCGGCCAGGCCCTGTGGTCCTTCGGTTTCTGTCTGCTGCTCCTGCACTTCAGCCCCAGTTGGGAGAAGCTGCCGGGCGCGCTGGCACGCTTCGACAAGGTCATCACCCTCGCCAACAACCGCGCCGTCACGATCTATCTGTGGCACGAGATCGCGCTGATGGCGACCGTCCCGATCATCGACCGGCTGTGGAACATCGACGCGATCGGCGACTCGCCCACCTGGTCGAAGGTGCTCGAACAGGGCGACGCGACGATCATGTTCATCCTGGTCTGGCCGCTGCTGGCGATCCTCATCGCCGCGTTCGGCTGGGCGGAGGACGTGGCCGCCAAGCGACGGCCACGCCTGTTCCCCATGAAGTAGGCCCGCTCGCGGTCAGCGGTTGATGAACACGTAGTCCGCGCGGTACGGGACGGCGGCCCTGAGCTTCTTCTTCGGGTCGCACGTCCCGGCGGGCGCCACGCCGCCCCGCGTGTTGAGGCGGAGGATCTCGGCCGTACGCGACAGCTTGCCGCCGCGCTTGCCCGCCTGGGTGGCCGCCAGGTCGAGTTCGGGGATGTTCGTGTCGCCGTTCGGGATCTTCGCCAGGACCTTGCCGGTGACGGCGGAGCGGTCGGGCGCGACCCACGCGGGCGGCCCGGCCGGGCCCGGCTTGGCGAAGAAGTGGGAGATGCCGCCCTCCAGCCGCGCCCGCACGTTGTCCTGGGTGAAGGCGAACGTGCCGTTCTCCTGCTTCACGCACTTGTAGATCTGCGCGCCGCGCACGACGGCGGCCTGCGAGCTGCTCAGCATCCGGTTCATGTCGGCCCGTGTGGACAGCTTGTGGACCTGTCCGCGCACGGCGCCGCCGGGGAACTCGCCGGTGTGCAGGTTGAAGTAGAAGCCGTTCGGGTCGGTGCGCAGCGCGTCGAGGAGCTGCGGGTCCTTGACCGTGACCTTGCCGGTGACGGTGGTCTTCCCGTCGGCGACCTTCTTCGCGAAGAACGGGATCTTGATGTCGCCGTTCTTCCCCTTGACGCCCTGGTGGACGTGGCCGGCGGTGGGCGCCGCGATGCCGCGGAAGCTGAACGCGAACGAGACCTTGTCGCCCTTCACCCGCATCAGCGCGAGTGCCTTGCCGTCCTTGTCGCCCACGGCCGGACCGCCGGGCGTGGGCACCTCGTTGGCCCCGTTGAGACTCCCGGCGAAGAACGTGGCGCCCCGGCTGCTGACGTCGCTGCCGCTCAGCGCCCCGAGCGAGCCTGACGAGCCGTGCGAGCCGTGCGCCGCATGCGACTTGGACGCCTCCCCGCCCCCGCCCCCGTCGTCCGTCGGCAGCACCGCCGCTCCGATGCCCGCCGCCGCTGCCACGGCTGTCGCGGAGAGCAGGAGCGTCTTCGTACGCGTCCGGGTCTTCATGATGTTCCCCCCTGTCGGCGAATGCCTGTGCGAGGAGTTACGGCCCGGCACCCGCCCCGCGTTCAGCGCGGAAATGAGCGCTGTCTCACCTCGCCTCCGTTGAACGCGGGGGCGCGCGCGTCCGTATCGCGCAGGGGAAATACGGAACAGGCCCCCGTCCGCGCCCCTCGACCGGAGGTGCACCGTGCGCAACGATGCCGTCGTGGCCGCCGACAGGACCTCGCCGGACGACGCCCTCATGAGGGCGCTGTACGACGAGCACGCGGGGCCTCTTCTCGCCTTCGTGCTGCGCCTCGTCGCGGGCGACAGGCACCGCGCCGAAGACGTCGTGCAGGAGACCCTGTTACGGGCGTGGCGCAACTCCGACCAGCTGCAGCGGGCGACCGGGTCCGTACGGCCGTGGCTCGTGACGGTCGCGCGCCGTATCGTCATCGACGGCCATCGCAGCCGTCAGGCGCGTCCGCGCGAGGTGGACCCCGCTCCGCTGGAGGCGCTGCCCGCGGCGGACGAGATCGACAGGGCGCTGCGCATGATGACGATCTCCGAGGCGATGGCCGATCTGACGGCGCCGCACCGGGAGGCGCTGATCGAGACGTACTTCAAGGGCCGCACGGTGAACGAGGCGGCGGAGGTGCTGCGTATACCCCCAGGAACGGTCCGTTCCCGTGTCTACTACGCACTGCGTTCGCTGAAGCTCTCGCTGGAGGAAAGGGGGGTGACGTCATGAGCGCGCCCGACCGGCCCGCCGAGCACACCGATGTCGGCGCCTACGCGCTCGGGGTCCTCGATGCCGTCGAGGCGGAGAGGTTCGAGGAGCATCTCGCCGAGTGCGACCGGTGCGCCGCCGAGCTGGAGTCCCTGACGGCGCTCCCGCCGCTGCTCGCCGAGCACGCGTTCGAGGGGCCGCCGCCCGAGCCCTCGGCCGGGCTCCTGGACCGGCTGCTGGAGGAGACGGCGACGGAGCGGCGTACGCGCCGTTCGCGGCGGCTCTGGCTCGTCGCGGCCGTCTTCGCGCTGATCGTCGGCGGCCCGCTGGCGGCCGTCGCGGTCACCGGCGGGCCCGGCGACGAGGGCCACGGCCGACCGGTCAGCGCGGCCCGCGAGATGTACGAGCACGGCGAGAAGATCAGCTCCGTCGATCCGGTGACGCACGCCCGCGCCACCGTCTCGCTGGAGAAGAAGGCCTGGGGCACGCACGTCGCCCTCAAGCTCGGCAACGTGACGGGGCCCAAGGAGTGCGAGCTGATCGCCGTGGGCCGCGACGGCGGGCGCCAGACGGTCACCACCTGGTCCGTTCCCCGGGCGGGCTACGGCGTGAGCCACGCCGCCGCGCCCCTGTACGCGCACGGGGGCGCCGCCTTCTCGCGCGACGAGATCGCCCGTTTCGAGGTCCGCACCCTCTCCGGCGAACGCCTGGCCACCGTCAGGGTCTGAAGGCACACCCCGCGGCGGCGGTAGGGTGGACGGCTGCTCTACGGCCATGAGAAGGGGAACGCCGCATTGCTCGCGGAGAACGCGGAGAACACAGACGCGGAGGGCGACGGCCTGCGGGCGCGGGAGATCCGCGCGGAGCAGTCGCACCTCGACCAGGTCTACCGGCGCCTGGAGGAGAAGATCCACGAGGCGGAGTTCCTGATGGACGATGCCTCGAAACGGGCGCAGGTCGGCACGCCAGGCGCCCTCGCCGAACGCGACGCGCAGGTCTTCCGCGCGGGCGTCCACCTCAACCGCCTGAACAGCGAGTTCGAGGACTTCCTCTTCGGCCGCATCGACCTGCTGGAGGGCAAGGACGGCAAGCGCGGCCCCGACGGCGCCTACACCTCCGTGGAGCCCGCCGAGGGCGCCGTACGGGACGACGCCACGGCCTCGATCGCCGAGATCCTGCACATCGGGCGCCTCGGCGTGCTCGACGCCGACTACTCACCGCTGGTGATCGACTGGCGCGCCCCGGCCGCGGCCCCGTTCTACCGGGCGACCCCGGTCGCGCCCGGCCGCGTCGTGCGCCGCCGCGTCATCCGCAGCAAGGGCCGCCGGGTCCTCGGCGTCGAGGACGACCTGCTGCGCCCCGAACTGACGACCGAGGCGCTGGAGGGCGGCGAGCTGCCCGTCGTCGGGGACGGCGCGCTGATGGCGGCGCTGGGCCGCGCCCGCAGCCACGCCATGAGGGACATCGTTTCCTCGATCCAGGCCGAGCAGGACGAGGTCATCCGGGCCCCCGCCGCCTCCGTGACGGAGGTCGAGGGCGGCCCCGGCACCGGCAAGACCGCCGTGGCGCTGCACCGCGCCGCGTATCTGCTCTACCAGGACAGGCGGCGGTACGCGGGCGGCATCCTGATCGTCAGCCCGACCCCGCTGCTCGTCTCGTACACCGAGGGCGTGCTCCCCTCGCTCGGCGAGGAGGGGCAGGTCGCGATCCGCGCGCTGGGCTCGCTGGCGGAGGACGCCGCGGGTCTCGGGGGCGCGTCGGCCGACACGTACGACACGCAGGCCGTCGCCCGGATCAAGGGCTCGGCGCGGATGCAGAAGGTGCTGCGCAAGGCCGCGCGCGGGGCGCTGGACCTGGGGCCGCGCGGCTCGGCGAGGGTGCCGGTGCCGGAGCGGCTGCGGGTGGTGGCGTTCGGGGCGCGCGTCGAGCTGGGCCCCGACGAGCTGTACAAGGTGCGCCAGCAGGTCCTCGGCGGCACCGCGCCGGTGAACCTGATGCGGCCGCGCGCCCGCAAGCTGCTGCTCGACGCGCTCTGGGAGCGCTCCGGCGGCACCCGCCGCTACCCGGACGACCCGGAGCTGTCGGCCGAGGCCCGGCAGGGCTTCGACGAGGACATCGCGACGGAGGACGACTTCCTCGCCTTCCTGGACGCCTGGTGGCCCGAGCTGAGCCCGCGCCAGGTGCTCGCGGCGATGGCCGACGAGGGCCGCCTGGCGCGCTGGGCGCGGCGCGTGCTGCGCCCCGGCGAGGTGCGGGAACTGGCCCGCTCCCTGCGGCGGCTGGACGCCGACGGCCAGGGCCCGCTCTCCGTGCACGACGTCGCGCTCCTGGACGAGCTGCGGCTGCTGCTCGGCGCCCCGGCCCGTCCCAGGAAGCGCGAGGCCGATCCGCTGGACCAGCTCACGGGCCTGGACGAGCTGACGACGTACGCCGACCGTGAGCCCTCCCGGCGCGAGCGGGCCGAGCGGCTGGTGGAGGAGCGCACCGAGTACGCGCACGTGATCGTCGACGAGGCGCAGGACCTCACGCCGATGCAGTGGCGGATGGTCGGCCGGCGCGGCCGGACCGCGACGTGGACGATCGTGGGGGACCCGGCGCAGTCCTCGTGGTCCGACCCGGAGGAGGCCGCGGAGGCGCGTGACGAGGCGCTGGGCAAGCGTCCCCGCCGCCGCTTCGAGCTGACCGTCAACTACCGCAACCCGGCGGAGCTCGCGGAGCTGGCCGACCGGGTGCTGCGGCTGGCGATGCCGGGCGTGGAGCCGCCGCGCGCGGTGCGTTCGACGGGGATCGAGCCGCGGTTCGCCGTCGCGGACGGGGAGCTGGGCGCCGCCGTGCGCGCGGAGGCGGAGCGGCTGCTGTCCGAGGTCGAGGGCACGGTCGGGGTCGTGGTCGCGATGGGCCGCCGCGAGGAGGCCGCGCGGTGGCTGGCGGGCCTGGGCGACCGCGTGGTCGCGCTGGGGAGCCTGGAGGCCAAGGGCCTGGAGTACGACGCGACGCTGGTCGTCTCGCCCGCCCAGATCGCCGACGAGTCCCCGGCGGGGCTGCGGGTGCTCTACGTCGCGCTGACGCGGGCCACCCAGCGCCTCACGGTGCTCTCCGGGGCAGCCGACCTGCCGGACGCGGCCGGGGTCCCGGACCTGCTGAGGGAGTGATCCGGAGGGCGCCCCGGAGCGGATCAAAATCCGTCGCCGGTACGGGAATCGTCCCGTGAGTCTCTTTGTTAGCCTTGTACGTGGCACCGGCCCGATCCATGCCCCCGGGCCCAACCATTGTCGCTCAGAGCGACCACTTGCCGCGAGGCGAGCTGGCGGGTCGGTGTCACTTACTCCTCACTTGGCGACGACGCGCACCTGTTCCGCCTGCGGGCCCTTCCGGCCCTGCGCGATCTCGAACTCGACGCGCTGGGCGTCCTCCAGGCTGCGGTAGCCCTCGCTGTCGATCGAGCTGTAGTGCACGAAGACATCGGGGCCCCCGCCCTCCTGCGCGATGAAGCCGTATCCCTTCTCGGCGTTGAACCACTTGACCGTGCCCTGAGCCATGACCCTGATCTCTCCTAGGTTTGTCCCGTTGTGCGGGGGGATCTTAGGCAGGATTCGACCCGCTTCCCGTGCATTGATGGGGGTTTTCGCGCGAAGGAGTGGCGGAGGGGCTCGTTACCGCGTACCGAGGGGTAGGTGGGACGATCGGTTGACGTACCCGCTCCCGCAGGGGTGGGCCACGTGCACAACGTGACAAGGGAAAGCAGAGGGAAGTCGGCAATGGCGCCAAGCGTCTCCTACTCGATGACGGTCCGCCTCGAGGTCCCGGCAGGCGGTACCGCGGTCAGTCAGATCACCACGGTCGTGGAGTCCTCGGGCGGCTCGGTCACCGGCCTCGACGTGACCGCGTCCGGCCACGAGCGGCTCCGTATCGACGTGACGATCGCCGCCAGCTCGACGGACCACGCCGACGAGATCGTCAGCAAGCTCAGCGCGATCGAGGGCGTCGCGCTCGGCAAGGTCTCGGACCGTACGTTCCTGATGCACCTCGGCGGCAAGATCGAGATGTCGTCGAAGCACCCCATTCGCAATCGCGACGACCTTTCGATGGTCTACACGCCGGGCGTGGCCCGCGTCTGCACGCAGATCGCGGAGCACCCGGAGGACGCGCGCCGCCTCACCATCAAGCGGAACAGCGTTGCCGTCGTGACCGACGGTTCCGCCGTCCTCGGGCTCGGCAACATCGGCCCGCAGGCCGCGCTGCCCGTCATGGAGGGCAAGGCGGCGCTCTTCAAGCGCTTCGCCGGGATCGACGCCTGGCCGCTCTGCCTCGACACCCAGGACACCGACGCGATCGTCGAGATCGTCAAGGCGATCGCCCCCGGCTTCGCGGGGATCAACCTGGAGGACATCTCCGCGCCCCGCTGCTTCGAGATCGAGGCCCGGCTGCGCGAGGCCGTCGACATCCCGGTCTTCCACGACGACCAGCACGGCACGGCCATCGTCGTGCTCTCCGCGCTCTACAACGCGCTGCGGGTGGTGAACAAGCGGATCGAGCACATCCGCGTCGTCATGTCCGGCGCGGGCGCGGCCGGTACGGCCATCCTGAAGCTCCTCCTGGAGGCGGGCGTCCAGCACGCCGTCGTGGCCGACATCCACGGCGTCGTCCACTCGGGCCGCGAGGACCTCGCGAACGCCGAGGAGGGCTCGCCGATGCGCTGGGTCGCCGACAACACCAACCCCGAGGGCCGCACCGGCACGCTCAAGGACGCCGTGGTCGGCGCCGACGTCTTCATCGGCGTCTCCGCGCCGAACGTGCTGGACGGGAGCGACGTCGCGAAGATGGCGGAGGGCGCGATCGTGTTCGCGCTCGCCAATCCCGACCCCGAGGTCGACCCGGCGGCGGCGCGCGAGACGGCGGCCGTGGTCGCCACGGGCCGCTCCGACTTCCCGAACCAGATCAACAACGTGCTGGTCTTCCCCGGCGTCTTCCGCGGCCTGCTGGACGCGCAGTCGCGCACGGTCGACGACACGATGATGCTCGCCGCCGCCCGCGCCCTGGCCGACGTGGTGCAGGAGGACGAGCTGAACGCGAACTACATCGTGCCCAGCGTCTTCAACGAGAAGGTCTCGGGAGCCGTCGCCGGGGCGGTCAGGGACGCGGCGAAGGCGGCACGCTGACCGGACGCAGACCGGGCGTTCATCCGTTTTTGGCGCTCTGTGAGTGCTTTGTGCCGTGCTCGCCCAGGCGAGCACGGCGCGTCGGGTGGAAGGTTGCGTGGACGGCGCCCGTAATGTTGCGGCAGACAAAGGCAGGGGATGTCGGCACAGCGAGGCCGCCGGATTGGCTTTCCCGCCGCAGGTAGGGGCAGGATGCTCCCTCGTGGACTCCGTCCAGGGGGACACCCCAAGGGGCGCAAGGGT
Source organism: Streptomyces sp. NPDC048172 (assembly GCF_043202595.1). Classification (NCBI taxonomy): domain Bacteria; kingdom Bacillati; phylum Actinomycetota; class Actinomycetes; order Kitasatosporales; family Streptomycetaceae; genus Streptomyces; species Streptomyces sp. NPDC048172. Next base: position 209,927 of record NZ_JBIDAT010000010.1, on the reverse strand, counting down.
CAGAGGCGGACCCGGGTCCGGGGACTGTCACAGGGCCCTGGCAGCATCGGCTTCGCTGTGCCCGATATGCGGCTCCGCCGCGTGGCACGCCTCATCGGCAAGAAAAACACGGGAGTACGAATATGAACCGCAGTGAGCTGGTGGCCGCTCTGTCCGAGCGCGCCGAGGTGACCCGTAAGGACGCCGACGCGATCCTCGCGGCCTTCGCCGAGACCGTTGGCGAGGTCGTCGCCAAGGGCGACGAGAAGGTCACCATCCCCGGCTTCCTCACCTTCGAGCGCACCCACCGTGCCGCTCGCACCGCGCGCAACCCGCAGACCGGTGACCCGATCCAGATCCCGGCCGGGTACAGCGTCAAGGTTTCGGCGGGCTCGAAGCTGAAGGAAGCCGCCAAGGGCAAGTGAGCCCCCTCACGCTCTGAAGCGCCCACATGACGAGGGGCGTACCGGATCCGCTTCCGGTACGCCCCTCGTCGCGTTCGCGCGCACGGTCACGCCTCGAAGGCCACGCCCTCCAGCGAGTCCGCGAGCGTCACCGACGGGCCCGGCGTGATGCCCGGGACCGTGGGGACGGCCAGGACGTGGCAGCCCGCCGCGCGGGCCGAGGCGACGCCCGTCGGGGTGTCCTCCACCGCCAGGCAGGCCTCCGGGGCGACGCCCAGGGCGCGGGCCGCGGCGAGGTAGGGGGCCGGGTGGGGCTTGCCCTCGGGGGTCTCGCCGGAGGTGACGGAGTGGGCGAAGCGGTGGGCGCCCAGGGTGCGCAGGACCTCGTCGGCGACCGCGCGCTCCGAGGCTGTGACAAGCGCCACGGGGACGCCGAGCGCACGGGCCCGGTCCAGCAGGCGCAGGGCGCCCGGCTGGACCGTGACACCCGCCCGTACGCGCGCCGTGAAGGCTGCGTCGAGGCGGCTCTCGGCGTCCTCGGGGGTGAGGGCCGGGAGCAGCGCGGCGAGCCGCCGTGCGGCCGTGGGGACGGGGAGGCCCGCGAACGGGGTGATGTCGGTGCCGGGGGGCAGCATGTCCGCGACGCTCGTCAGCCAGTCGCGTTCGGTGTCCACCAGCGTGCCGTCCATGTCGCACAGGAGGGCAGCGGGGAGCGGGAAGGTGGGCACGTGGGGCTCGCTCATTCGGGGCTGGTGCGGGTGAGGGGGTTGGTCTGCGTGGAGTTGCGGACCGTGAAGACGACGGAGCCGGGGCTGTAGCGGTCGTCGGAGGTCTCGACGGGGCGGCCCTCGGCGGTGGTCGTGGTGCGGCGTACGCGCAGCAACGGGGCGCCGCGGCGCAGCCGGAGGTGCTCGGCGTCGACCGTTCCGGCGGCGACCGCGTCGATGTGGTGCTCGCCGTGCGCGAAGACCAGGCCCCGGGTCTCGTAGAGCCGCTGGGTGACGGACTCGCAGTCGTCGGGGAGTTCGCGCACGGCGGGGGCGATCCACGCGGCGTACGCGGTGCGTTCGAGGAGGACGGGCTCCCCGTCGAGCGTACGGACGCGGAGCACGCGCAGGACGCGGGCGCCGGGCTCGACCTGGAGGAGGGCGGCCTCGTCGCCGTGCGCCGTGTCCCAGGACGAGGTGACGACCCGTCCGCCCGCCGTACGGCCGCCCGCGCGGGCCCACTGGGCGAAGCTGCGCAGCTCGGTGAAGGTCTGGCTGGGCGTGGCGGAGAGCACGACGCGGCGGGCGCCCTGGCGGGAGCCGATGAGCCCCTCGGCCTGGAGCGCGGCGATCGCCTGCCGGACGGTGCCGCGGGACGCGCCGTGCGCGGCGGCGAGTTCGGCCTCGGAGGGGAGCGACGAGCCCACGGGGTGGTGCCCCCCGGAGATCGCGCGGCGCAGATCGTCGGCGATCTGCTCATGGCGTCGGGACAACGGGGCTCCTCTGTGCCGTGACATGACGTGACTGCGGTGTGCCGTGGGCCTGATCATGTCACCTGCGCACAGCTCTGCGCATCTCAGCGGGTGCGAGCGATGCGTATAACCGCTCTCGTAGTCCCTAAACCTCTTCTCTCGTAACGCTTTGAGCTGCGGTTTTTTCCTGACGGCAGGGCTTTGCTCCGGGGTGTCGACCCTGTTAGCTTGCCCAGGCCCAAGTAGTTACTTGTCCATACAGGTGGAGTGGAGCACGTGAAGGCAGATCATCTGAGCCGCCGGCGGAACCGGACCCTGATGGGCGCCGTCACCGCGGCCGTCACCCTCTCCGTAGCGGCCACCGGCTGCGGCTCCGCGCCCGCCGAGGGCGCGGGCAGCAAGGCGGGGAAGGCCACCTCGGCCGCCGACTTCGGCGGCATGGACAAGCTGGTGAAGGCGGCGAAGAAGGAGGGCGAGCTGAACGTCTACGCCCTCGCGCCGACCTGGGCCAACTACGGCGAGATGATCCGGGCCTTCGAGAAGAAGTACGGGATCAAGGTCAACAACGAGGACCCGGGCGGCAGCAGCCAGGGCGCGCTCAACGCCGCCGCCAAGCGCAAGGGCCAGGACCGGGCCGTGGACGCGCTCGACCTCGGCACCGCCTTCATGCAGGCCGCCAAGTCCAAGAAGCTCCTCGCGCCGTACAAGGTCAAGGGCTGGAAGGACATCCCCGCCGCGCAGAAGCAGCCCGACGGCTCCTTCATGAACAACTACGGCGGCTACATCTCCATCGGCTGCGACGCCAAGGCCGTCAAGGAGTGCCCCGAGAGCTTCAAGGACCTGCTCGACCCGAAGTACAAGGGCAAGGTCGCGCTCAACGGGAACCCGAACGAGTCCAGCTCCGCCTTCTCCGCCGTGATCGCCGCCTCCCTCGCCAACGGCGGCGGATTCGACGACGTCAAGCCGGGCCTCGACTTCTTCAAGAAGCTGAAGAAGAACGGGAACTACGTGCCCGTCGAGTCGACCAAGGCGACCATCCAGAAGGGCGAGACGCCCATCTCCATCGACTGGGACTACCTCAACCTCGGCTACGGCGAGGAGCTGAAGTCCAAGGGCGTGGACTGGAAGGTCAGCGTCCCGAAGGACGGCCAGTACTCGCAGTTCTACAACCAGGGCGTCAACAAGTACGCCCCGCACCCGGCCGCGGCCCGCCTCTGGGTCGAGTTCCTCTACAGCGCCCAGGGCCAGAACACCTGGCTCAAGGGCTTCTCCCGCCCCGCGCTGCTGGAGGAGATGGAGAAGGACGGCTCCGCCGACAAGAAGGCCGCCGCCAAGCTGCCCGAGGTCAGCGGCACGCCGAAGTTCCCCTCGGCCGCGCAGGAGGCCAAGGCCCAGAAGACGATCAGCGAGGGCTGGGGCGCGGCGGTCAGTTGACGATGACGACGACGAAGACAACACGGGCGCCCCGGACGGGGCCCCGGAAGGCGCCCCGACGGGTGCCCCGCTGGCCCGCCGTGGTGCCGTTCTTCGCCTTCATGGCGCTCTGCTTCGGCGTACCGGCCGGGACGATGGCGTACAACGCCTTCACGGTGATCGACCCCGACGGCGGGGCCAGCGAGTACAGCCTGCACAACGTGACGACCTCGCTCTCCGGCCAGTACGCCACCGGGCTCGCCGGGAGCGTGAAGCTCTCGCTGCTGACCGCCGTGCTCGCCACCGTGCTCGGCGCGGTGATCGCGCAGGCGGTCGTCAACGCCCGGAACAGCGCGCTCCGTAAGGCCGTCGTCTCGGCGTCCGGTGTCTTCGCGAACTTCAGCGGCGCCCCGCTCGCCTTCGCGTTCATCGCCACGCTCGGCACGACCGGCACCGTGACGCGGCTGCTGGAGCTGCAGCGCGCCGGATTCAGCCTCTACACCTTCACCGGACTCGTGCTCGCGTACCTCTACTTCATGGTGCCGCTGATGGTGGTCACCGTGCTGCCCGCGCTCGACGGGCTGCGCGGCCAGTGGCGGGAGGCCGCGTCCTCCTGCGGGGCCACCCGGGGGCAGTTCTGGCGGCACGTCGGGCTGCCCGTGCTGATGCCCTCGCTGCTGGGCGGCGCGGTGCTGATGTTCGGCACCGCGTTCGCCTCGCACGCCACCGCCGCCGTGATGACGGGCAGCTCGGTGCCGCTCATCACCATCCAGATCGCCAACTCCCTCTCCGGCAACGTCCTCGTCGGCCAGGAGAACCTGGCGCTCGCCATGAGCCTCAACATGGTGGTGATCGCGCTGCTCGTCATCGCCGTCCAGATTCCGCTGCGACGCCGGAGCGAGAGGTGGCTGGGATGAGCGCCGTACGACAGAGGCGGTTCGGCGGGATCGGGGTCCTCCTCCTCGCCTCCCTCTACTTCCTGGTGCCGGTCGCCGCCTCGCTCTGGTTCACCGTCGACGACCCCGCCAAGGGGCTCAACCTCGACGCGTACACCAAGGGGCTCAGCGACGAGGGGATGCTCCGCAGCCTGCTGCTCTCGCTGCGGCTCGGGCTCGCGACCGTCGCGCTCGGACTGCTGCTGATGGTGCCGACCATGGTCGTCGTCACGCTGCGGCTGCCGAAGCTGCGGCGGCTGATCGAGGTGCTGTGCATGGTGCCGCTGATCGTGCCGCCCATCGCGCTGGTGGCGGGCGTCAGCACGGTCCTCTCCTGGGAGGAGGACCTGATGACCACGCCGTTCTACCGCACCTTCCAGCTCCTCCACGACAAGAGCTTCCCGCTGGTCCTCGTCCTCGTCTACACGGTCATGTCGCTGCCGTTCCTGCACCGCTCGCTGGACGCGGGGCTGCGCGCGATCGACCTGCGGACGCTGGTCGAGGCCTCCCGGAGCCTCGGCGCCACCCGCGTGGCCACGCTGTGGCGCGTCGTCGTGCCGAACCTGCGGCCCGCGATCGTCAGCGGCGCGGTGCTCAGCCTGGCCATGGTGCTGGGCGAGTTCACCGTCGCGACGGTGCTCGGCTTCGAGCCGTTCGCGGTGTGGATGGTGCACGTCGGCGAGTACGAGGCACAGCTCTCCGTCGCCGCCGCCATGCTCAGCCTGCTGATCACCTGGGGCCTGCTGCTCCTGCTCACCAACCTCGCCGGCGGGCGGCTCCGCAGCCGTGCCCGCGACCGGAGGAAGACCACCTCATGACCACGACCGCACCGGAACCCACCACCACCCGCGCGGGCGTCGGCCTGCGGCTGGACGGGCTGCGCCGCGCCTTCGGGCGTACGACCGCGCTCGACGGGCTCGACCTCGACATCGCCCCCGGCGAACTCGTCGCTCTGCTCGGCCCCTCCGGCTGCGGCAAGACGACGGCCCTGCGCATCGTCGCGGGCTTCGAGACCGCCGACTCCGGCTCGCTGCTCATGGACGGCGAGGACGTCTCGTCCCTCCCCGCCAACCGCCGCGACATCGGCATGGTCTTCCAGTCCTACAGCCTCTTCCCCAACATGACGGCCGCCGAGAACGTCGCCTACGGGCTGCGCGTACGGAAGACCGCCAAGGCCGAACGGGCCGCGCGGGCCGAGGAGCTGCTCGACCTCGTCGGCCTGCCGGGGCGTGGCGGGCACTACCCGCACCAGCTCTCCGGCGGTCAGCAGCAGCGCGTCGCGCTCGCCCGCGCCCTCGCGATACGCCCGCGCGTGCTGCTCCTGGACGAGCCGCTCTCCGCGCTCGACGCGAAGGTGCGGCTCCAGCTCCGCGAGGAGATCCGCCGCCTGCAGCTCGAACTCGGCATCACCACCCTCTTCGTCACCCACGACCAGGAGGAGGCGCTGTCGATGGCCGACCGCGTCGCCGTGATGCGGGACGGGCAGCTGGAGCAGTGCGCGGCGCCGAGCGAACTGTACGAGCGCCCGGCGACGCCCTTCGTCGCCGAGTTCGTCGGCACCATGAACCGGCTGCCGGGCGTGGTCGCGTCCGGCGGCGGCCACGTCGAGGTCCTGGGCCGCCGCCTCCCGGTCCACGGCACGTGCCCGGACGCCGGTACGGAGGTCGAGGTGCTGCTGCGGCCCGAGGGCCTGAAGGTGAGCGCGGAGGACGCTTCGGACAGCGGGGAGCCCGCGACCGTACGCGTCGCCACGTTCCTCGGCGGCACCACCCGGCTGCACCTCACCACCGACTCCGGCGCCGAGGCCAAGGCCGACCTGCCGAGCTGGGAGGCCGGGTCGCTCGGCGTCGGGGCGCGCTGCGTGATCACCCCGCACGAGAACCCGGTCCTCGTGGAGGCCGTTTCCACCGCGGGTTGAGGGTTCTCCGGGAAGCGTTCCCGGTGACGGGCGCGAAGGCCGGGAAAAGTTCCCGGAGCTGCTTGAACGGAAGGATGGAGAGCGGGAAAGGGAGCAATTCCCTTTCCCGCTCTCTCTTTCTTTTCCTCGCGTATTCCTTCCACCCCCGGAGTGCCCTCTGTGCTGGCTCTTCTCGTCATCGCCGCGGCCCAGCTCGTCGTGGTCGTCGACGCGACGATCACCAATATCGCGCTGCCCAGCATCCAGAACGACCTGCACGTCTCCGACGCGGATCTCGCCTGGGTCGTCAACGCCTACGCGCTCGCCTTCGGCGGCCTGCTCCTCCTCGGCGGTCGCGCCGGGGACCTCTTCGGACGGCGCCGCGTGTTCCGGCTCGGCATCGCCGTCTTCACGCTCGCCTCGCTGCTCGGCGGGCTCGCGCCGGGCGCCGGGGCGCTCATCGGCGCCCGCGTCCTGCAGGGCGCCGGCGCCGCGCTCGCCGCGCCCAGCGCGCTCGCGCTGATCACCACGACGTTCCCGGCGGGCGGGCCCCGCAACAGGGCCATGGGCGTCTACGCGGCCATGGGCGGCGTCGGCGGAACGATCGGCATGCTGCTCGGCGGCGCGCTCACCGGCGTCGACTGGCGCTGGGTCTTCTTCATCAACATCCCGATCGGGGTGCTGATCCTCGCGGGCTCCCGCACCCTGGCGGAGGCGGAACGCCACCCGGGGCGCCTGGACGTCCCCGGCGCGGTCACCGGCACGGGCGGGCTCGTCGCCCTCGTCCACGGCATCACGCGCGGCGGCGAGCACGGCTGGGGCGACGGCCTCACGCTGCTCTCCTTCGGCGCCGCGCTGGTCCTGCTGGCCGTCTTCCTGCGCCTCCAGGCCCGTTCGGCGCACCCGATGATGCCGCTGCGGCTGCTGCGTGACCGTAACCGCTCGGGGAGTTACGCCACGATGCTCTTCATGGGCGGCGGCATGTTCGCGATGTTCTACTTCCTGACGCTCTACATGCAGCTCGTGCTCGGTTACAGCCCCGTGGAGGCCGGTTTCGCCAGCATGCCGTTCAGCATCGGCATGGCCGCGGCGGCGGGCCTCAGCTCCCGGCTCAGCGGCCGCGTCGCGCCGCGGGCTGTGGCGGGACCGGGCCTGCTGATCGCGGCGCTCGGCCTGTTCTGGTTCTCCACGCTGGGCGCCGACGCGTCGTACGCGACGGAGCTGATGCCCGCCGCCTTCGTCACGGCCCTCGGGCTGGGCGCCGGGTTCGTCCCCATGACCCTCGGAGCGGTCAGCGGCGTGGCCCCGTCGGACACGGGGATCTCTTCGGCCGTCCTCAACACGGCCCAGCAGATCGGCGGGGCCGTCGGCCTGGCGGCCCTTGCCGGCACGACGGATCACGGCCACGCGTTCCTGGGCACGGGCCTGATCTTCCTCGCCGGAGCGGCAGTGGTGACGACCGTGGTGACCACTGCCGCCCAGCGAGAGCCCGCTCCGGCGACCTGAGCGCCCCGGCAGGGGCGCGGGCCCGTGTCCATGTGCGGCTCCGCCGCGTGGGCGCGACCGGTCACGACACATCGGGGCTTGCCCCATAAGGGGCGCGGGGAACTGCGCGCCCAGCCCCCACGCGGGCGCGGCCCGCGAAGCACAGCCCGGGGCTCCCCGAACCCGGCCCTGTACGCGGGGCACCCGGCGTGGGGGGCTGCGCTTGCCAACCCTGCGCCTTGCGCAGACTTCCCAAGCTTCGCGGGAGGGAGAAGCGCAGACTTCCCAAGCACAGTGGGGCGGGGGGCACGCCGGGTCCGGAATCGTTCGCTACGGGCGGTCTACCTTGGCGCCGAGTTCTACGAGTTTCTGCTGGAAGTTCTCGTAGCCACGATTGATGAGGTCGATGCCGTGGACGCGGGACGTGCCCTGGGCGGCGAGCGCCGCGATCAGGTAGGAGAAGCCGCCGCGCAGGTCGGGGATCACCAGGTCCGCGCCCTGGAGCTTCGTCGGGCCCGAGACCACCGCCGAGTGCAGGAAGTTGCGCTGCCCGAAACGGCACGGCATGCCACCCAGGCACTCGCGGTAGAGCTGGATGTGCGCGCCCATCTGGTTGAGCGCGGACGTGAAGCCGAGCCGCGACTCGTAGACCGTCTCGTGGACGATCGAGAGACCCGAGGCCTGGGTCAGCGCCACGACCAGCGGCTGCTGCCAGTCGGTCTGGAAGCCCGGGTGGACATCCGTCTCCAGCGCGATGGCGTTGAGCGGGCCGCCCGGGTGCCAGAAGCGGATGCCCTCGTCGCCGATCTCGAAGGCGCCACCGACCTTCCGGTAGGTGTTGAGGAAGGCGATCATCGACTTCTGCTGCGCGCCGCGCACGTACACGCTGCCCTCGGTGGCCAGCGCCGCGCTCGCCCAGGAGGCCGCCTCCAGGCGGTCGGGGAGCGCGCTGTGGTTGTACCCGCCGAGGGAGTCGACACCGGTGATCCGGATCGTCCGGTCCGTGTCCATCGAGATGATCGCGCCCATCTTCTGCAGGACGCAGATGAGGTCTTCGATCTCCGGCTCGACGGCCGCGTTCGAGAGTTCCGTCACACCGTCCGCGAGGACGGCCGTGAGCAGCACCTGTTCGGTCGAGCCGACCGAGGGGTACGGCAGCCGGATCTTGGTGCCGCGCAGCCGCTGCGGGGCCTCCAGATACTGGCCGTCGGCGCGCTTCTCGATCGTCGCGCCGAACTGGCGCAGCACGTCGAAGTGGAAGTCCACCGGGCGTCCGCCGATGTCGCAGCCGCCCAGGCCCGGGATGAAGGCGTGGCCGAGGCGGTGCAGCAGCGGGCCGCAGAAGAGGATCGGGATACGGGACGACCCGGCGTGGGCGTCGATGTCGGCGACGTTGGCGCTCTCGACGTGGGACGGGTCGAGCACCAGCTCGCCCGGCTCGTCGCCGGAGCGGACGGTGACGCCGTGCAACTGGAGGAGACCTCGTACGACGCGTACGTCACGGATGTCCGGCACATTGCGCAGACGGCTCGGCGCGCTGCCCAGCAGGGCGGCGACCATGGCCTTCGGGACGAGGTTCTTCGCGCCACGGACACGGATCTCGCCCTCCAGCGGGGTGCCACCGTGGACGAGCAGGACGTCGGCAGGGCTGTCGGTCATGGATCTCCGCGTTCCTGGCGATGGGTTGGGACAAAAGGTCATCGTAATCGCCCCGCGGACCCCTCCCGAAGGGCCGAGGGGGGTGCGGGAACGTCACAGGTGCGCAATAACACGCTCCGTTCCCGAGGCGTCACGATGGGGTCCGGACCGGATCGTTCCGCGGCGCCGCGCGGGAATGGGTGGCGCGCCCCTCGCGGGGTCCCACGAGTGCCCCCGTTTCCGGGCGGCGAACCGATCTGGCGGTTGGGTCCCCGCGAAGGGCGCGGGTGCGGGATCATTGCCGTATGACCGAGGTGTCCTCGCTCACCGGGCGGCTGCTCGTCGCCACTCCGGTGCTGGCCGACCCGAATTTCGACCGCGCGGTGGTGCTCCTCCTCGACCACGACGAGGAGGGCTCACTGGGCGTGGTGCTGAACCGTCCTACGCCCGTGGACGTCAGCGACATCCTTGAGCCCTGGGCGGCGCTCGCCGGGGAGCCCGGTGTCGTCTTCCAGGGCGGCCCCGTCTCGCTGGACGCGGCACTGGGTGTCGCGGTGGTGCCGACGGGCGGCGTGGGCCGTACCAGAGCCGCCGCCCCGCGTGCCGACGTCGACATGGCGGACCGTACGGGCGGGGCCGAGGCGGGCGACGGGGGCGAGGGAGGCGAGGGGGCCGGTGACGGTTCCGAAGCGACCGACGCGGGATCCGAGCAAGGGGTCGACGGGGCCGACGGGCCCGACGGGACCGATGGCGCGGACGGGCCGCTGGGGTGGCGCCGGGTGCACGGCGCGATCGGCCTGGTCGACCTGGAGGCGCCGCCCGAGCTGCTCGCCGCCGAGCTGGGCTCCCTGCGGATCTTCGCGGGGTACGCGGGCTGGGGGCCCGGGCAGCTGGAGGACGAGCTGTCGGAGGGCGCCTGGTACGTGGTGGAGTCGGAGCCCGGCGATGTGTCCTCGCCCGCGCCGGAGGGCCTGTGGCGTTCCGTACTGCGACGGCAACGCAGCGAGTTGGCGCTCGTGGCGACGTACCCGGACGACCCTTCTCTGAACTGAGTACCCTTGGACTGCATGAGCATCAGTGAGCCTGAGCGCGGCGGCAGCACCGGCACCCTTGTCGAGCCCACGCCGCAGACTTCGCACGGTGACGGCGACCACGAGCGGTACGCCCACTATGTCCAGAAGGACAAGATCATGGCGAGCGCGATGGACGGCACGCCCGTCGTCGCGCTCTGCGGGAAGGTCTGGGTGCCGGGGCGCGACCCCAAGAAGTACCCGGTCTGCCCGATGTGCAAGGAGATCTACGAGACGATGGGCCCCGGCGGCGACAAGAACGGCAAGGACGGCAAGGGCGGTAAGGGCGGCGACAAGAAGTAGCGCCTCGCTCCTGTCGGCCGTCCCGGCCGCGTAGGGCTCCGCAGCGTGCCTCGCCCGCTCCCTCTCCGGGGGCGGACGGGGCACGCTGTGCGTTCCGGGCCCTACGGCGTGGGTGCGTTCGCCCACCGTTCCCAGGGCTGTGCTCCGGCCCACTCGGCCGCGGGCGTGAGGCGTACGCCCAGGGCGCGGGCCGTGCGGGCCGTGCGCGCCGGGTCCGGGGCGAGGAGGCCGGGGTCCTGCCCGTTCGCCACGTGGTGGTAGATCCCGGCGACGCCCGCGGCGGCCCCGGCACCCACCGCGCGCGCGAGCCCCTCCTCGAAGCGCGCCACGTCCAGCGGCACGTAGCGCACGTCCCGCCCCAGTCCCCGCGCGAGGGCCGAGGCCAGCTCCGGGCCGGTCAGCACCTCCGCGCCCCCGACGCACAGCACCCGCCCTTCCAGCTCCCTCCCCTCGCGGCCGAGCGCGGCCACGACCACCCGGGCCAGGTCGGCGTGGGACATCCACGCCACGCGCCGCTCCGCGGGCAACGGGCAGGCGAGGACGCCGTCCCGGACGAGTGCGGGACCGTGCCAGGGGCTGAAGAGGTTGTCGAGGTAGACGGGCGGCCGGACGACGACCGTGGGGACGCCGCTCCCGCGCAGCACCTCCTCGGCGGCTCGCCGGGTCTCGAACCCCGGCCGTCCCGTGGGGCGTTCGGGCAGCGGCGTGTTGGTGTTGAGGACCAGCCGCCGGACGCGGGCCGCGCGGGCGGCCGCGGCGAGGTGACGGGCGTAACGGACGACCGTCGCGTGGTCGTACTCCAGGGGCAGCGTCACGGCGGCGTGCGTGACGCCGTCGAACGCGGCGCGGACGGCGGCGGCGTCCCCGAGGTCCCCCGCGTGCACGGTGACGCCTGCGGCTGCCGGGCCGGTGCCGCGGGCGAGGCCGCGCACCTCGGCTCCCCGGGCGGCCAGCAGCCGGGCGACGGCCCCTCCTTGAGCGCCGGTGGCGCCGGTCACGAGATAACGGTGGACGGTCATCGATTCCCTTTCGTGGGGTCGCCGACGCGCAGGCGCAGGCTGAACAGGGCCGCGAGGCCCGCGAGTACGGCCCCGGTGAGGAGCGCGGCGGCGAAGCCCTCCGTGAGCGCCGCCCGTGGATCGGCCGCTCCGGAACGGGCCGTCACGGCGGCGGCCACGCCCGAGAGCACCGCGAGGCCCAGGACGGAGCCGAACTGGAGGCTGGTGTTCACCAGCCCGGAGACGAGGCCCGCGTCCTCCTCGCCCGCGCCGTGGACCGCGGCGGCCTGCGTCGCCACGGACACGAGCGGCAGCGCGACGCCGAGCAGCAGGCTGGGAGGGAGCACGTCGGCCGCGTACGAGCCTGTGGGCGGCAGGCGGGCGAGCCAGGCCATGCCGAGTGCGACGAGCGTGAAGCCGGCCGTCGTCACCGCGCGCGTCCCGAACCGCCGGATCAGCCGGTCCGTACGGGCGGCCACCGCGACGACCACCAGCGAGAGCGGCAGCAGCCCGAGCCCGCCCGCCGCGGGCGAGTGGCCGAGCACCCGCTGGAGGTAGAGGCTCACCAGGAAGAACATCGGGAAGAGCGCCATCTGCCAGGCCGCCGCGAGCAGGTTCGCGCGGCGCAGCGTGCGCCGCCGGAGCACGCCGGGCGGTACGAGGGGGTGCGCGGCCCGGCGTTCGATCCGCGCGAAGAGGACGAGCAGGGCGGCGGCGACGGCCCCGGCGAGGAGCGGGGCCGGGGCGCGCCAGCCGTTCTCGCCCGCCTCGACGAGTGCGTACGCGAGCAGCGTCAGGCCGAGCGTCACGGTGACGGCGCCGGGCAGGTCGAGCGGGCGTTCGGCGTGGGTGGCGCGTACGGCCACGTGCGCGCGTCCCTCGGGAAGGAGGCGGGGCGCGGGCGCGAGCAGCGCGAGCCCGGCGAGGACGTTCATCGCGAACGTCGACTCCCAGCCGAGCCAGCTCGTCAGCACCCCGCCCAGCACCGTGCCCGCAGCCCCGCCCGCACCGGCCGTCGCGGCGAAGACGCCGAGCGCCCGGTGCCGTTCGGGTCCGTCGGGGAAGAGGGTCAGCAGCAGGGCCAGCGCCGCCGCGGCCGCGAGCGCGGCGCCGACACCCTGGAGCGCGCGGGCCGCGACGAGCGCCCCCGCCGTGGCGGCGCAGGCCCCCAGGAGGCTCGCCGCGCTCAGCAGGGCCAGCCCCGCGACGTACACCCGGCGCCGCCCCAGCAGATCGGCGGCGCGTCCGGCGAGCAGGAGCAGACCGCCGAACGCGACGAGGTAGGCGTTCGCCACCCAGGACAGCTCCGCGGGGGAGAGGCCGAGGTCCCGGCCCATGGACGGTGCGGCGACGTTGACGACGGAGGTGTCGAGGAGCAGGACGAACTGGGTGCAGGCGAGGAGGGCGAGAGGGGCACTGATCACCGCTCCAGCGTCGGACGGCGGGGTCGGTACGCTCAATGAACAGCTGACGCCGATGATTTAAGGATCGTCCACGATGGAGGACTCGGACTCGGACTCGGACTCGGAGCCGGACGTCCTGAGCGACGTCCTCGGCCCGCTGCGGCTGACGGGCCTGTACGTCAGCAGGTGGCTGGCGGGCGGCCGTTGGGCGGTGGCGGGGCACGAGGACAGCAGCGCGGTGCTGCACCACATGGTGCGGGGCGTGTGCGTGGTGACGTTCGCGAACGAGCCGTCCGAGGCGCCCGTGACCCTGGAGGAAGGCGACCTCGCGCTCTTCCCGTACGGGACGGCACACATGTTCGCGTCGCGGGAGGGCGGCGTAGCGGCCCCGCTGGCCTCGCTGCTCCCGTCCGCGGGGCCGGGACCGGGACCGGGGCCGGGCACGGTGCGGCTGGGGGACGCTCGCGGAGAGGACGGCGGCGCGGCGGACACGGAGATGCTCTGCGCGACGCTGCGGTACGACGCCGCCGCCGAACCGGCCCTCTACCGCGCCCTGCCCCGCGTCCTCGTCCTGCGGCGGGCCGTGCTCGCCGAGGAGCCGCTGCTGCGCGGCACGCTGGCGGCGCTGGCGGCGGAGCTGCCGCGTACGGCGCCGGGGGCGCGGCTCGTCTCGCTCCGCGCCTTCGAGATGGTCTTCGTGCTCGCCCTGCGGACCGCGATGGAGCGGCTGGCGGAGGGTTCCCCCGCGCTCCAGGCCCTGCGCCATCCCGGGATCGGGCGGGCGCTCGCGGCGATCTACGGCGCGTACGCGCGCCCCTGGACCGTCGGGACGCTGGCCCGCGAGGCGGGGATGTCCCGTTCGGCCTTCTCCCGCCTCTTCCACGCCCTCGTCGGCGAGCCCCCGGCCCGCCATCTCCAGCTCCGCCGCCTCCAGGAGGCCCGTGCGCTCCTCGGCGACGGTGCTGTGCCGCTGGCGGCCGTACCGGCGCGCGTCGGCTACCAGAGCCAGGTGGGCTTCCATCTGGCGTTCCGCAAGGAGTGCGGGGTGACGCCGGGGGAGTACCGCGCGCGGGCTCTCGGAGCGCAGGCGCTCGGAGCGCGGGCTCTGTGAGCGCGGGCTCTCGGCGCGCAGGCACTCGGCGCGCTCACAGAGCGACAGGCCGGTACGCCATCGCCCGGTCCACGACCTCCTCGGCGGTCAGCGGCGGATCCTGGTGGAAGATCAGGTCGGTGACGGCGGGATGGGGCACGCGCGCCTCCAGCGCGTCGACGGCGGCGTCCGCCTCGGCCTCCGTCGTACGGGCCTCGGCCAGCGCCCGTACGAGCGTGACCATCTCCTCGCGCCGGGTCACGTACCAGTCCCCGCCGTCGCTCGTGAGCGCGTCGCGCAGGAACTGCGCGAACGACGTCGCGATCACGTAGCGGTGATCGGTCTCGTGGTCCCACGCGAGCACGTGTGCGACGCCGTCCGGTGCGCGCCGGAACGCGAACTGGTCGCCGCCGCCGTTGTCCCCGAAGAAGACGAGGTCGTCGAAGGGCGCGTACAACTCCCGGAACTGCGGTTCTTCCCGGAACGCGGCGTTGTCCTCCAGCACCCGCTCGGCGCTCCACACGAACTCGGTCCCGTACGCGTCCTCGACCCCGTCGACGTCCAGGAGGAACGCCCGGAGCACCTCCGGCAGCGTGTGCCCCAGCCCTTCCTCGACCTGCTCGACGAGTTCTTCCGCGCCTGGCGCTCCGGCCCGTACTCCGGGAATCCCGTCCACAATCTCCCGCCACATGCGGCCGCAACCTATCAGCGCCTGTGGACAACTCTTCTCTGCCGGGGGTCTCGCCTATTCTGGGACGGAGCGTCCGTTATCGGCGGAACCGGATCGGGGGATCGGAATGAGCAAGGGGAAGAGGGACACGGGGCGGCTGCCGCGGCTGATCGGCAGTGTGCTGTGGGCGTTGATCCCCGTGCTCACGCTGGGGTTCGGGACGGTGCCGGTGATGATTCACGCGGCCGTGCGGACGAAGAAGCTCGCGCAGGCTCTGCTGACCGTTCCGTATCTCGGGGCGACCGCGCTGGTCTTCCTGTTCGACCCCGATGTGTCGTCCACGCAGGAGGGGCTGTTCGCGACGGGTCTGCTCTTCAACATCGTCGTCGGCAGCGGCCACACCTTCGCGATCCGGAACATGGTCTGGGGCGACCCCGGCGGCCGGACCACGCCCCGGCAGCGCGCGCTCCAGGACCGGCAGCAGGCCGTCCTCGCGGCCCGCGACGACGCGCGCGCGGCGCGCGAGGCGGCGCGGGCCCTCGCCGAGTCCGACCCGGCGCAGGCGCGCGAACTGCAGATCGGGCGGGCCGACATCGAGGGCCGCGAGTTCCCCGACGGCGGCCTCGTGGACGTCAACAACGTGCCCAGCTGGGTGCTCGCCCGCACGCTGCGGGTGTCGGTGACCAAGGCCGCCGAGATCGTCCGGAGGCGGGCCGACGTCGGCGGCTTCACCTCCGTCGAGGACCTCTCCGTGACGATGGGCCTGCCCCCGCACCACCTCGACCAGATAGCCGACCGCCTGGTCTTCCTCCCGCCCGGGGCCTGACAGCCGGGCCTGTTCCCGCCTCCCCGTACCGTGTCGGGTGATCGGTTCGGCGAGTGTTGGTGGGCGGAGGACGGCGTGCGGATCTACATCAGCGTGGACATGGAGGGCGTGACCGGGCTGGTCGGCGCCGACGACGTGCAGATGGGCGGCCGGGACTACGAGCACGGCCGGGTCATGATGACCGAGGACGTCAACGCCGCCGTGCGCGGCGCGCTCGCCGCGGGCGCGGACTCCGTACTGGTCAACGACTGCCACAGCACGATGCGGAACCTCCTCGCCGACCGGATCCACCCCGAGGCCGGGCTCGTGCGCGGCAAGCCGAAGCCGATGGGCATGGTGCAGGACCTGGACGACGGCTTCGACGCGATGCTCTGCGTCGGCTACCACGCGCGGGCGGGCGCGCTCGGCGTGCTCAGCCACAGCTTTATGGGCCACGAGATCGAGGACATGTGGCTCGACGAGCGCCCCATGGGCGAGATCGGCTTCGCCTACGCGACCGCCACGGCGCTCGGCGTCCCCGTCGTCATGCTCTCCGGCGACGACGTGGCCTGCGCGGAGATCGCCGAGTGGGACACGCGCGTGGTCACCGCCCCCGTGAAGCACGCCCGCGACCGCTTCGCGGCCCGCCTCCTCCCCGCGGCCGAGGCCCGAAAACTCATCGAGGAGGCCGCGGCGGAGGGCGTACGCCGCGCGACCGCTGACCCCCGCCCTCCTCGCCCTCCCCGCGACACGACCCCGCACACGCTCGCCGTCCGCTGGCAGTCGGCGTCCGTGGCCCAGCAGCTGGAGGGCATCCCGGGCGTCACACGCCGCGCCGACGACGCCCGTACGGTCGAGGTCACGGGCGAAGTGCCCGCGCTCTTCCGCCTCTTCGGGGTCTTCTCGGGCGTCGCGTACTCGGTGACGGGGCAGGCGCCGTACTGCTGAGGTAGTTGAATCGCGGACATCGAATACGGGGAGCGACGCCCTGGTTACTGTTGCTACGGTCGGTTGCGCGCCACGTCACGCCCGTCACCCCCGCCCCACAGGGAGCGCCCCGTGCGACACCGCCGTACCGCCACCACCTCGCTGACCGCCCTCGCCGCCGCCACCGCGTTGCTGCTCACGGGATGCGGGGGCGGCGACGACGGGGGAGGCGACAAGGCCGACAACATCGAGGGCGCCGGAAACGACAAGAAGCCGGCGAAGTCCTCTTCTCCCTCTTCCCCCACCAAGAACGCGGGCTCGGACTTCGGCACGTCGGACATCAAACTGCCCTCGGATCTGAAGCTGACCTTCGACTGGAAGAGGCCTTCGGATCCGGAGAAGGCGGGTGCGCTTGATGGGGCGGCGGATTATATGCGGGCCCTCATGCATGGGACGACCTCGCAGAATCCCAAGGACCCGCTCATCGGTAAGCATTCGGTTCCTTTGCAAAGCGCGCAGAAGTACGCCACGTCCACGGTGAAGATGGACGTCGAGGACAAGTTCACCGTGACCGGAGAAGAGCGGTACTACCGGGAGAAGGTCGGAGACGTCGCGAACGGCAAGCTCGCGCAGGTCACCTTCTGCTCGAACCAGTCGAAGCTGTTCAGCAAGGAAGTCAAGAGCGGCAAGGTGCTCCGCTCCAAGCCGAGCGATGAGAGTTACCTGCACTTCACCTTGGTCATGCAGAAGCCGTCGAAGGCGGGAGAGCCTTGGCCCGCCCGGTCTTTCGACCTGAAGAGCAAGGCGGTGGACCAGTGCAAAAGCTGAGGAGCCACGCAGTGGTGCTGTCCGGACTCGTGATGTTCGGCCTCGTGGGCGGAGCGCACCAGGCGCAAGCGGACAAGCGTAACCGGGATGCGCAAGGTCAACAGGAACAGGGCGGCAACTACTCGGCCGAGTCGCGGGGGCAGCGGACCGTTCAGTTCAGTGGAGGCGGGGGGAACGGGAACGGTGGGGGAGGGAACCTCGCTGTGCCCGGGGCGGATTGGGAGCCGCCGCCGTGCTGGTACGCCCCGATGTACTCGCCGAAGCAGCTCAAGAAAGAGGTCGACGAGTCTCCGTACGGGCTGACGGGCAAGAAGCCCGACAACGGCGGGAAGAAGCAGGAGATCGACGGGTCGATCCGCGAGAAGTACACGACGGGCGACTACAAGAACTTCAACCTCAAGAAGCAGGGCGACGGCATGTTCTGGGCCGCCGTGCCGAATCCGAACGAGAAGGACGCGGCGAAGAGGGAGTCCTGCACCGAGTTGCCGTTCTGGGTGAAGAAGGGCGAGCAGCCGGACGTTCCCGGGGCGATCGACACGAAGATCCTCGCGGCGCTCGCGTACCAGCGCATCCAGGTGCCGGAGACGAAGGTCGAGCTGAACCCGAAGAACAAGCAGACGGTACGGCTCCCGACCTGGGCATGGCTGGACAAGGGGACGTTCAAGCCCCTCTCCGTGACGGCCTCGATCGATCTCGGCGGCGGCGTGGAGCTGTCGGCGACGACGACGGTCGAGCCGGGGTCGCTGAAGCTGGAGCCCGGGACCGAGGACGCGGAGACGCACCCGGCGTCGGGGGAGTGCGAGGCCGGAGAAGACGGCACGATCGGCACCCCGTACACCAAGGGCAACGCGAAGAAGACCCCGCCGTGCGGCATGACGTATCTGCGGTCCACGCCCAAGGGCGAGACGTACGCGATGAAGGCGTCCGTCGTCTGGAACGCGGAATGGAAGGGCACCGACGGCACCGGCGACAAACTCCCCGACGGCAACTTCGCCAACGAGCAGCCGATCGCCGTCCAAGAGGTCCAGTCGGTCAACCGTGACTGACGCACGACCGGGCCGTACGGCCCTCAGCGCTGCGGGGGCCAGCTGCGGCTCTGGCGGCCCGCGCGGCCCGGGGAGAGGTGTTCGACCAGTTCTGTCAGTTCCAGGCAGGCTCTTTCGACGCTGCGGCGGATGTTGAGCTGTTCGGTGACCAGGGCCGCGAGGAGGAGGGCGGTGAGGGAGACCGAGCCGTTGAAGGCCTGGAGGGTGACCATGCCCTCCAGGAAGCTGTGGCCCGCGAAGGGGCCCGCCTCGTCCGTCGCCGCCGAGGTCGCGGCGACCGAGGCGAGCGCGGCACAGGGGGCGCTGCCCGCGAGCTGGAAGCGCAGGGCGCTCCAGACGAGGAGGGGGAAGGTCAGGAAGAGGAGGCTCAGCTCCGACGTCATGACCAGCGGCGTGAGCACGAGCGCGGTCACCGCCAGCCCCGCTCCCTCGGCCACCCGCACGGGGTCCCTCGGCATGCGGAGCTTGCGGGCGAGGAGGAGCAGGGGGGTGAAGACCAGCACTCCCATCGCGTCCCCCGTCCACCACGCCGACCACACCGGCCAGTACGTGTCCGGCTCCAGCTGCCCCAGGGCCAGCATCAGCGAGGGGCCCGTCGTGGCGCTGATCAGCATTCCGGCGAGCGCCCCGAGGAAGACCAGGGCGAGGCCGTCGCGCAGCCGGTCGAGTTCGAGGCGGAAGCCGACGCGGCGCAGCAGCAGGTAGGAGGCGATCGGCGCGACGGTGTTGCCCGTCGCGATCACTAGTCCCGTCGCGTCGGGCGAGCTGATCGTGAGGATGATTCCGAACGTGCCCAGCGCGATCCCGGGCCAGACGCGCAGCCCCATCAGCAGCAGGCAGCTCAGCGCGACGCCGGTCGGCGGCCACAGCGGCGTGACGATCGCGCCCTCGACCTCGACGTGCTTGAGCAGGCCGACGCGCCCCGCCGCGTAGTAGGCGAGCGCGACCACCAGGACGCGGGCCAGGGCGGTGAGGCTGGTTTTCCGGAAGCGGAACGGGTTCGAGCTGGGCACTCCGTCATCAGACAACGCCGTGCGGCTCGTACGGCTGTGACACGCGCCCTGCCGTCAGGGTCCGTCTTCCGTTCGATTACGTTTCCGCGGGTGTTCCCGCAGGCGCGGGCCCTACGCCGTCGTGGCGCAGCACCAGCACCGCCGCGTCGTCCGTGTGGTCGCTGAGCGCGGCGACGCCCATCACCTCGGCGGCCAGCTCCTCCGCCGCCGCCCCCGCGCCCGTTCCCGCGACCTCGGCGACCCGTGCGAGCCCCTGTTCGATCGGGAGCGAGGGGCCCTCGACCACGCCGTCGGTCAGCAGGACGAGCGCGCCGGGGGCCGTCAGCCGCCGCCGCGTCACCGGGTACGCCTCGCCCGGCTGGATCCCCAGCGGCAGGCCGCCCTCGTCCTCGATGACCCCGGCCCGCCCGTCGACCGTGGCCCAGACCGCGCCGACGTGCCCGGCGCGCGCGCCCGCCAGCATCCGGGTGACCGGGTCGAAGCGGAAGAACGCGCAGGTCGCGAAGAGCTCGGAGCCGGTGGCGAGCAGGAGCTCGTTGGCCCGCTCCAGGACCTCGCCGGGGCAGGCGGTGGGCGCCATGGTCGCCACCGCGCGCAGCCCGATACGGATCTGGCCCATGAACGCCGCCGCCTCGACGTCGTGCCCCTGCACATCGCCGATGGAGAAGGCGAGGGAGCCGTCGGGGAGCTGGAAGCCGTCGTACCAGTCGCCGCCGATGTCGAGCCCGTGCCGCGCGGGCACGTAGCGGGCGGCGATCCGGATGCCGGGCAGCGAGGGCAGTTCGGCGGGCAGCATGCCGCGCTGCAGGGCCTCGGCCAGCTCGACCCGCGCCTGCTGGAGCTCTATCCGCTCGCGGGCCTGGGCGGTCAGCCGTCCGAGCCTGGTCAGCAGGTCGTCGGCGTTCACCGCGCGGGGGCGGCGCCGGGCCATGGCCACTCCGAGATCGTCCGGGGCCCGTGCCGTGCCTTACGGGCCGGGCCGCGGAGACGCTGCCCCCGCGGCGTCTCGCCCCGTAATCCTAAGGGCCCCGCCCTCGACGCGCCCCCGGGCCGGATCGGCCTCGCCCTCCGCGTCCGGCATCCCTCCGGCATCCCTCCGGCCGCGCCTGTGATCATTGCCACTCTTCCCGTCAGCCGTCCGCCACCCATTCCGGGTCGCGGCCCATCAGGCGGAGGAGGCGCTCCTGGGGTCCGTCCGGGGACGAGGAGGGCGGGAGCGGCGCCGCGTAGTAGCGGAAGCTGTTGGCGGGGGAGAGGGGGCTCTCGTCCATCCCGTCATAGAGCCACTCGACGTGGGCGCTGATCCATGTCACGAGGCGTGGCGGGAGCTGGTCGTCGCCCCCGACCGCCCGCGCGAGGTCCCAGGCGTGCACGGTCATGTCGGTGACCATCAGGCCCAGCAGCTTGCGCCCCACGGCCGGGCCGAACGGATAGTCCACGGCCCTCTCCAGGGCCCCCGGCTCGCGCAGCGCCGCCGCGCAGGACGCCGCCGCCCGCTCGAAGGACTCCGACGGCGCGTCGCCGAGCGCGTTCTCGTCCAGCGACGTGAGGAAGTCCTCGGCCTTCCCGCCGCCCAGGAGCGCGGTGTAGACGAGGTTGCCCTGCACCGCGTGGTTCACGAGATCCGTGACCGTCCAGTCGGGGCAGGGCGTCGGGTCCTCCCAGCGGCCGGGGCCGATCGCGCGCACGCGGCGCGCGAAGCCCGCGTGCGCGTCGTCGAGGAGGGCGGACAGGGCGTCATCGGAGTCCTGGGGAACACGCATGCGGCAAGTGTGTGTGCGCCCCCGCCCCGCCCACCGGCGGGAATCGGACCACGAGCCGGATCACGAGCCGGATTACGAGCCGGATTACGAGGGCGACTTCGTCGCCGTCATCACCTGGCAGGAGAACCGCAGTCCCTGGTTGGTGCTGTGCGTCTGGTCCAGCGTGAGCGTCCGATCGCCGCCGGGGCCCACCGTCACCGTCTCGTAGTCCGTGCCGATCGGCACGGTCGCGACCGACGAGTCCGGCGAGCTGCCGATCTTGAACTGCACCGAGATGCGGTACGTGAACGACTGGTCCGTGGACGAGTTCGAGATGTCGACGTCGTACTTGATCTGCGACGTCGCCCGGCTGTACCGGCAGTTCTCGCCGTTGACCTCGCCGATCGCGCTCGGGTTGTACGTCGGCGCGCTCGACGGCGTCGAGGGCGAGGTGGGCAGGTCCGTGCTGCCGCCGCCCGTGCCGCCGTCCAGGCCGCCGCCGCTCGACGCTCCCGGGTCGTCCAGGCTCGGCATGTCGCTCGGCGCGGACGGGAGGCCGGAGGGCGCACCCGTCGGTATCGAGCCATCGACGTCACCGAGCCCGCCGAACGCCTTGTCCTTGGGATCGTCGGCGCATCCGGAGAGCGCGGCGGTGGTGGCCAGAACGAGTGCGACGGCGCCAGCGGCGCGGCGTATGCGCATGTGATCCCCCGTGGTGATGCCCGTGCATGTCAAAAAGCACTCGCAGAGTACCGGATACGGTCGAGGGGCCTTGGTACCTTTGGCGCTCGTACGTTCATGCTTTCAGCTCAGGTTTTCAGCCACGGGGGACGACAGATGAATCAGCCTTGGCCGCCGCAGCAGCCCATGCAGCCGCCGATGCAGCCGCCCATGGGTCAGCCGATGCAGCCCATGGGCCAGCCCATGCAGCCCGGCTACCCGATGCCGATGCCCTTCCCGCCGCAGCGGCAGGGCAGCGGCGTCAAGGCGTTCCTGCTGAGCTGGCTCGTCTCCGGCTTCGGCGCGACCCTCTTCGCCGGGCTCCTCCTCGCCAGCTACGAGGACCTCTCCAAGGTCGGCCTGCGCGTGATGTACGTGGTCTTCGCGCTCGTGCTCGCGGTGGCCGTCGGCGGGATCGCGGGCAAGGTGGGCGGGCCCAACCCGAGCGCGTACGTCGCTCCCGCGCTGCTCGCGATGTTCGCCGTCTTCATGGGCACCTGCAACGGCTATGTGTTCGTGCTCCTCGACGCGGGCGGCAGTGACCTGCTGGAGGCGATGTTCGAGCACGAGCCCGGCGCCCCCGCCGAGTTCTGGTGGAAGGGCCTCAAGGCCGGTTTCGCCCTCCTCGGCCTTGCGATCGCGGGCGGCGGCGTCTTCGGCATGGCCAGCATGATCGCCAAGAACCAGCGGTAGACGGGCGTCCGGGGCGGGCCGCGGAGATCCATCAGGAGCCTCCTAGTCGAAGAAGCCGTAGATCCTGCTGAGGCGGCCCCGCTCGATCACCACGACGTCCCCGCCCGTGCCCGCGGGAGGTCCGCCGGGCGGGCCGAAGCTCCAGCCGAAGCGCGCGACCTCGTGGTGGCCGCTCACCTCGCCGAGGACGAAGACGCAGCCGGGGAACTGCTCCTGCCAGCCCGCGACGTAGGCGTCGATCGCCGGTCGGCCCTGGGCCGAGGCGTTGGGGTCCACGTAGTACGCGTCCGGGGTGAAGACCTCGGTACCGAGCGTCTGTCTGGCGTGCGGGTCCCGCTCGTTCCACACCGAGATGTACGCCGCCAGCAGCTCGGTGAGGCTGTCGTCTGTGCTGCCTGTCACGGAAGTCATGACGGCATGGTGAACCTTGATACCGGTGTGAAGGTCAACTGAGGGGTCAGGGGGTCGGGCCGCGCTCCGATCCGTCGAGGATGGCGCGCGCCAGGTCGTGGAGCTTGCGGCGGTTGGCGCGCGCGTACCGCCGCAGTGCCGCGAAGGCTTCGTCGGGGGTCTGGCCGGAGCGTTCGGCGAGCATCCCCTTCGCCTGTTCGATCAGGACCCGGCTGTCCAGCGCGTGCTGCAGCTCGGCTATGCGTTCCCGGGTCATCCGCTGGCGTATCTGGACGGCCGTGGCGACCGTGAGCGCGTGCAGCAGGTACCGGGGGCGCTCGGGGAGCGGGTCGTGCTGCGGCCGGAAGACGAGGAGTGCGCCGAGCGGGGTGCCGCCGGGTTCGGTCTGGGCGCACATCGGGAGCGCGACGAGGCGGTGGAGACCGAGTCCGCGGGCGTGCGCGGCGAGGGCCGGCCAGCGCTGGCCCGGCCCGTCGGCGAGGAGCGCGTCGTCGGCGGTGCGCCCGGCGAGCGCCTCGGCGAGCGGGCCGCGGCCGTTGCGCTCCTCAAGGGCGCACAGGGTGTGCGCGGTCTCGGTCGTCACGCGCGGCTTCGCGCCGGGCAGGACCGTCGCGGCCAGGTGCTGCACGGGGCCGTACGGGGCCAGGGTCCGCCGGGCGTGGCCGAGCAGCAGGTCCAGGTGCTCGTCCTCGCCGCGGTCGCGTGCCGCCGTGGACAGTTCCAGCAGGGCGGCTACCGTACGCCGTTCGCGTTCCATGGGCTGGACCGATTCGTCCGTGGCGTCGAGAGCCAGAGGGTGAGGCATATGACTGTCTTCTCCTTCCTCGTCCATGGAGTTCAGTGAATTCGGTATACGGGGCACCAGGGAAGCCGCTGTGCGCCAAACTGAGCCACGAAGCGTCGGGGCCTGAGGGCTTCGGAGGAGAAGCGATGGCATACCGGGACGACACCCCTCCGACTACCCCGGATCCGGGGCTCACCTTCCGGCTGCGGTCGGACGATGTGGACGCGGCCCGTTCCCTCCTGACGGCCTTCTACGGCGTCGCGTTGACCTACCGTCCCCTGGCGGACGTGGCCGACTTCGCCTTCCGTATGCAGGCGGCGCGGGTCGGCCCGGTGAACGTCGGGCTGCTGGGCTTCGGCACGGAGAGCTCCTGGATGGCGCCGCCCCAGGGGAGCTTCTACTCGCTCTGCTTCCCGCGCTCGGGGAAGATGGTCCTCACCCAGCAGGACAAGACGGGGTGCGTGGAGGAGGGGCGGCGCTCGGGCACCATGGTCGGGCCGTTCGCGGGGGCCGAATCGCATCTGGCGAGCCACAGCGACGTGCTGATCCTGGGCTTCGACCGGTACGCGCTCCAGCAGGAGCTGGAGGGGGAGCTGGAGCGTTCGGTCACGCAGCCGCTGGAGTTCCCCTTCTCCTTCGGGTGCGACGGGCCGGTGCGGCTCTTCTTCGACCAGTGCCAGATGCTCGCCGACGAACTCGCCGGTCCGCACGCGACGCTGGGCCGCCCCAGCGTCGCCGAGCGGCTGGGCAGCGCGCTGCTGACGACGATGCTGCACGTGGCCCCGCACCAGTACGCCGAGGCGCTCGCGAATCCGGCGGCGCCCGCGCCCCGTCAGGTCAAGCGGGCGGTGGAGGCGATGGAGGCGGACCCGGCGCACCCGTTCACGGCCACGGAGCTGGCGCGGGCCGCGGGCGTCAGCGTCCGCTCGCTCCAGCGGGCCTTCCAGAGCCAGTACGGGATGACGCCGCTGGCCTTCCTGCGCCGGCTGCGCCTCGAACGGGCCCGGCAGGACCTCGCCCAGCCGCAGGCGCCGGGCACCACGGTCGCGGACATCGCGCTGCGCTGGGGCTTCCTGCACCCCTCGCGGTTCGCCGCACGCTACCGCGAGCGGTACGGCACGCTGCCCTCGCGGGAGCTGCGCCACTGAACGGGAGCGATGAATCCGGGCGCGTCGGAGAGTCTGTACGGCATGGCGAAATTCGTGACGATCGGATACGGCGACCAGGACGGCTACGACCGCACCGGCAAGGCCGTACGGGACGAGGCACACGCGCATGACGCGCGGCTGCGCGAGGGCGGGGCCGTGCTGGGCATCGCGGGCCCACCCGTGCGGGTGCGCAACCCCGAGGGCGCCGGGACGACGGTGGAAGAGGGGTCCTTCCTCTCCTCGGACCTCCCCGTGGCCGGGTTCGGCATCATCGAGGCCGCGTCCCTGGAGGAGGCCGTGCGGCTCGTCTCGCGGACGCCCTGCGCGGTCGCGCACGGCGTGGTGGAGGTGTGGCCGCTGCGCGAGGCGCCGTGACGGGTGACGGGAGACGGGTGACCGGCACCGGCTCAGGTGCCGCCCGCGAGGCTCAGGCGGAGGTGCTCCACGTGGTAGAGCGCCTGGTCGAGGAGCTCGGCGACATGGTCGTCATAGAGCGCGTAGACCACCGAGCGGCCCTGGCGGGTGCCGGCGATCAGGCCGAGGTCGCGGAGGTGGCGGAGCTGGTGGGAGCAGGCGGACTGCTCCATGCCGACCGCCGTCGCCAGCTCCGTGGCGGGACAGGGGCCCTCGCGCAGGCGGGCGAGGATCAGCAGCCGGGACGGGGTGGAGAGGGCCTGGAGGGTGGCGGCGACCTTCGGCGCGCTCTCCAGGGCGAGACGGGTGCGCGGTGGTGTGACTCCATGGCCCATGGGACCACTCTACGCGCGTTCTCCCGGGATTTCGGGGGCAGTTGGGACAACGGAGGGGCAGATTCAGGTCACCCCGCGGCTCCGTGGGCAGCTCCCTGGGCGGCCCCGCGGAACGTACGGCGGTAGGCCAGCGGGGAGACGCCCAGTGTCGCGTGCAGGTGCTGGCGCAGGGAGGCGGCCGTCGCGAAGCCGACCTCGCGGGCGATGTGGTCGACGGACAGGTCGCTGGACTCCAGCAGATGGCGGGCGCGTTCGACGCGCTGCTGGATCAGCCAGCGGCCCGGGCTCACGCCGACCTCGCGCTGGAAGCGGCGCGCGAACGTACGGCCGCTCATCTGCGCCCGTTCCGCCAGCTCCGCGAGGGTGAGCGGCAGATGCAGGTGCGCGAGGGCCCAGGAGCGGGCGGGCGCGGTGCTCTCGGCGGAGGGCTCGGGGACGGGGCGCTCGATGTACTGCGCCTGGCCGCCGTCCCGCCAGGCCGGGACCACGCAGGCGCGGGCCACCTGGTTGGCGACCTCGCTGCCGTGGTCCTCGCGGACGAGGTGGAGGCAGACGTCGAGCCCCGAGGCCGCGCCCGCGGACGTCAGCACGTCGCCGTCGTCCACGAAGAGCACGTTCGGGTCGAGCCGCACCCGGGGGAAGCGGCGCCGGAAGCGGTCGGCCTCGATCCAGTGCGTGGTCGCGGGGCGGTCGTCCAGCAGCCCCGAGGAGGCGAGCACGAACGAGCCCGTGCAGATCGAGACGAGCCGCGTGCCGGGGCGGATGCGGGCCAGCGCCCCGGCGACGTCGGCCGCCTCGGTCACGGCGGAGGGCGGGATCACCACCGTGTCGGCGGTCTCCAGCGCCTCGGGGCCGTGCGACACGGCGATCGCGTAGTCGGACGTGGTCCGGACGGGGTGCCCGTCGGCGCTGCACGTCACCACCTCGTACCGCCCCCCGGCGGTGCCGAAGACGCGCTGGGGGATGCCGAGTTCGAACGGATAGACACCGTCGAGGGCGAGGACGACGACTCGATGCATGGCAGGAGTCTATCGAATGATGGCAATCTTGCCATTTTCCCGGGAGCGCTCAGGCGGGAACCTGGGGGCATGAGCAACAGCGATTCCACGCAGCCCCCGCAGTCCCCGCAGCCCACGATGCGCGCGATCCGGCAGGACGAGTTCGGCGGGACCGAGGTCCTCCAGGAGGTCGAGATCCCGCGCCCGAAGCCCGGGATCGGGGAGGTCCTGGTCCGGGTCCGCGCCGCCGGGTTCAACCCCACCGACTGGAAGAACCGGCAGGCCCGCCGCACGGTCTCCGTGCCGCTGCCCCTCGTGCTCGGCTGGGACGTCTCGGGCACCGTCGAGGCCGTCGGCCCCGGCGTGACCGTGCACAGCACCGGCGACGAGGTGTTCGGCATGCTGCCCTACCCGGACGGGGTGGGCGCCTTCGCCGAGTACGTGGTCGCGCCCGCCAGGTCCCTGGTCGCCAAGCCCGAGGGCCTCGACCACGTCCAGGCGGGCGCGCTGCCCCTGGCCGCGCTCACCGCGTACCAGGCCCTCGTCGACACGGCGGGCGTACGGGAGGGGCAGCGCGTGCTGATCCACGCCGCGGCGGGCGGGGTGGGCCACCTGGCCGTCCAGATCGCCAAGGCGCGTGGCGCGTACGTCATCGGCACGGCCAGCGCCGCCAAGCACGAGTTCGTCCGGGGCATCGGCGCCGACGAGGTGATCGACTACCGCACGACGGACTTCGCCGAGGCCGTCCGGGACGTCGACGTCGTCCTGGACACCGTCGGCGACGACTACACGGAACGTTCGCTGAGCACCCTGCGCGAGGGCGGCACGCTCGTGACCATCGTGCCGAGTCCGGAGGCGATGCGGACGCTGTCGAGCGCCGCCGAACAGCGCGGCGTGCGCGGCGAGGTGATGATCGTCGAGGCCGACCAGGAGGGCATGCGGGCCGTCGCGGACCTCGCGCGCGAGGGAGCGCTGCGCGCGGAGATCGCGGGCACGTACCCGCTGGAGCAGGCGGCGAAGGTGCACGAGCTGGCCGAGACCAACCGCACCGTCGGGAAGCTCGTGCTCACCCTCTGAGACGCGCGGCGCCGGGAGGCGTGCCCGGCGCACGGCTGGGTAGCCCCCTCGGAACAGGCCGAGGCCCCGGACACCAGACTTGTCCGGGGCCTCTTCTCATGCGCTCACGTGCTCACCCGCTCACCCGCTCAGAACTGGAACAGGTACGAGGCGTTGAGCCGCTTCACGCACGCGTTCTCGAAGGTGTGCGAGAAGTTGACGTGCCGTCCCTTCCAGTAGCCGTCCACGGTGACCTTGACCGGGCTGAACTCCCTGGTGCACGCCTCGTTCCTGCTGAGGCCGACCAGGCTGGAGAAGGCGCCGTCGACGCGGTTCAGGTCGTCGCAGGCGCGGGCCGCGTCCGGGTGGTCGCCCCCGGGCGCGTAGGCGCCGCACTCCAGCGTCACGACGCGGGCGGGGACCATGGTGCCGGTGAAGCCGCTCTGGCCGACGGCGAGCACGAGCGTCGAGGTGCCCGCGGAGGCCGCCCGGGGAGCCGCGGGTGCAGCGGAAGCCGTGCCCGCCGTGACGGCCAGACAGCTCACGACCGCCGCGGCGCCCGCCGCCGCCCGCTTGGTGAATGTGCGCACAGTAATTGTCCCTTCACATATGGTTGCGGACCTTGCGGAAGGGAGTCTCTCCGACGCGGGCGTCCGGCTGGGTGGCACCCCCGCACCTCAGGTCACTCTCGGTGTGGGCGAGGTGGCTGATTGTGGCGCCTCCGGCCAGGGCGATTCGGGACTTTGTGGAGATTTCGTGAGGGGTCCTCCACGGACTGTCCGTCATCCCGAACCGGCCGGAAAACGTCGTCACGCCCCGTACCGCCGCAGTGGCCCGAAATGCTCCTGGACAGCCCCCCGCGCCGCGCAGCAGGGTTGGCGCTGGCGACGGAAGAGTCCCGGACCCGAGCCGATCGGCCGTACCGCACGCTCACGCTCACTCATCGGATGGGGAGTAGTGGAACGATGGTCGACTCCGGACACCCCGGCCCCCTTGCCGGTTCGCAGGACCCAGGACCGGACGGGGCGGGCTTCACCTATCACCCCGTGGAACGGGAGCTGATCGTACTCGCGAGCCCGCAGGCCGGGCTGCGCGCCGACGCCGCGGGCCCCCGGTCCGCGAACGGGTCGGACACCTCGGCGCTCCAGATGTTCCTGACGGATCAACAACTCGCCCTGGAGCCGCTCTTCGGCGGCGAGGAGCAGGTCGCGGCGGCGCTCACGGGGCTGCCCCGTGGGAGCGAGAGCCTCCCCGACCTCACCCTCTTCTACCGGGTGCGCGGCGCGGAGGAGCGCGCCGAGGAGCTGGCGGCACGCCTCGCGGCGCTGCCCCAGATCGACACCGCCTACGTCAAGCCGAGCGCCCTGCCCGCCACCCGCGGCCCGGGGGACGAGGGTGCTCGTGGCGGCGAGGGGCGGGAGAACGACGAGGAACAGCGCGAAAAGGCCGTCGTCACCCCCGACTTCAGCGGGCGGCAGGGGTATCTCCTGCCCGCGCCGCAGGGCGTGGACGCGGCCTGGGCCTGGCGCCAGGCGGGCGGCTCCGGCGAGGGTGTGACCCTCGTCGACGTCGAGGGCGCCTGGCTCTTCGGGCACCAGGGGCTGAGCCACCGCGTCGCCGGACCGGCGGGCGGGACGCCCGTGGAGGACCTGGCCTGGCGCAACCACGGCACCAATGTGCTGGGCGTCCTCAGCGCGAGCCGTACCGGCACGGGCACCGTGGGGATCGTCCCCGAGGCGGTGACCGCGGGCCTCTCGCCGTACGGCATCGGCACGGCGCGCGCCGTCAAGGAGATCGCCGACCGGCTCGCGCCCGGCGATCTGCTCCTGCTGCCGCTGCACCGCCCCGGCCCCCGCTTCGAGTACGCCGAGCGCGACGACCAGCGGGGCCACATCCCGCTGGAGTGGTGGCCCGACGACTACGCGGCGATCCGCTACGCCACCGCGCGCGGCGTCCTCGTCGTCGAGGCGGCGGGCAACGGCGCGGACAGCCTGGACGACGCCGTCTACGAGACCCGGCCCGAGGGCTTCCCGGCCTGGTGGCACAACCCGTTCAACCCCGCGGGCCCCTCCTCCGGCGCCCTGGTGGTCGGCGCGGGCGCGCCGCCGCCCGGCACCCACGGCCGCGACCACGGGCCCGACCGCTCGCGGCTGGCGTTCTCCAACTTCGGGACGCGGCTGGACGCCCAGGGCTGGGGCCACGAGGTCACCACGACGGGCGGCGCGTGGAACCGGAGCGGCGACCTCCAGGGCGGCGCCGAGGACGAGGTCTGGTACACGGACACGTTCTCCGGCACCTCGCCCGCCGCGGCGATGACGGCGGGGGTGCTCGCCTCCCTCCAGGGGATGCTGCGCACGGCCGGGCTCGGGCCGCTCACCCCGGAGCGCGCCCGCGAACTGCTCCGGGCGACGGGATCGCCCCAGCAGGAGGCGCCGGGCCGCCCCGACTCCCAGCGGATCGGCACCCGTCCGGACATCCGCGCCCTCGTGTCGTACCTCGTACCGCAGCGCGTGGCCTCGGGCACGGCCGAGCGCTTCTGGGACGAGCTCGTCCCCTACCCGCGCGACAGCGCCTCCACGCTGCGGCTCTACGTGGACGGCGCGTGGCGCGGCCTCACCGACCCCGCGCCGCACGTCCGGCAGGCGGTGCACGCCGCCTTCGCGGACGGACGGCCTTCCGTGCGCGTCTGGTACGACGCCGCCGACGACTCCGTCGTGGGAGTGGTCGTCACCAACGACGGCTGACCCGTCGGCGGCGCGCCCCGGCGCCGCGCATCACCAGTCACCACATCACCGAGCGAAAGGCAGATCAGGCATGTCCTCGTACGCACCCGTCGGCATGAGCGGCATCGGCACCTCACCGCAGCAGCAGGGCATCGGCCAGCAGCCGTTCAGCCAGCAGTCCTACGGTCAGCACGGCTTCCAGCCCATCAGCCAGATGCCCATCGGCCAGCAGCAGCCCATCGGCCAGCAGTCGTACGGCCAGCAGGGCCAGCAGGTGCCGCCGCAGCTGCAGCAGCAGCTCCAGCAGCTCGGCCAGCAGCAGCCGTTCCAGTCGCTGCTCCAGCAGTTCGGCCAGCAGCAGCCCGGGCTGCAGCAGGGAATGCAGCCGGGGATGCAGCAGCAGTCCGGCGCGCAGCTCGTCCGCGTCCAGGTCCAGCGCATCCAGATCCGGGTCGCGACCGACCCGCACCAGCCCGTCTCGCTCTACGTCGAGCTGCACGGCATCGGCATCGTGCCCGTGCAGAACCTGGGTCTCCAGCAGATCGACCTGATCCAGCGGTCGTTCAGCATCCCGGGCCAGTACCTCTTCGCGCACTACAACGGCCTCGCCCAGCGCGTCGAGTTCCTTGAGATCGAGGGGCAGCGCTTCCAGTAACGGCACCTGAGGGGGCCCAGGCCACGGGAAGGGTGGCCTGGGCCCTTCGTGCATTGTGCCCCGCTCAT
This sequence comes from Streptomyces sp. NPDC048172, assembly GCF_043202595.1. Taxonomy (NCBI): domain Bacteria; kingdom Bacillati; phylum Actinomycetota; class Actinomycetes; order Kitasatosporales; family Streptomycetaceae; genus Streptomyces; species Streptomyces sp. NPDC048172. The sequence continues at coordinate 178,817 of NZ_JBIDAT010000010.1, read as the reverse complement.
CCAATGAACAGGTCCGGACCTATTGCCGCGCGGGCACGGAACTCGTAGCCTCCTGCGCATGTTGTGCAGCGCGAAACGCGCATTGCGCATACTGCAACGGAACTTGGGGGTGACGTCGTGAAGGTGTCCGTGCGGATAGCCGCCTCGGTGGCGGCGCTGGGGATGGCCGGGCTCGCCGCCGCGGGCTGCGCGCCGTCGACTTCGGACGGTGGGGCGAAGGAGGACGAGAAGAGCGGCAAGCTCCGCGTCTGGCTCTTCCGGGAGGTCGGCAACAAGCCCAAGGAGAAGGTCGTCGAGGACGTCGTCTCCCGCTACGAGAAGAAGCACGAGGACGTCACCGTCGACGTCCAGTACATCCCGGTCGACAGCCGGGCCGAGAAGATCAAGGGCGCGCTCAACGACCCCAAGTCGGCCCCGGACGTCATCGAGTACGGCAACACCGACACCGCCGGGTACGTCAACGACGGCGGACTCGCGGACATCAGCGAGGAGTTCGGCGACTGGGGCGCCACCGCGCAGACCGACAAGACCGCCAAGGAGTCGGTCACCGTCGACGGCAAGCAGTACGGCGCCCCCCTCTTCGTCGGCGTCCGGGCGCTCTACTACCGCACCGACGTCTTCAAGGAGCTGGACCTCAAGCCGCCGAAGACCCTCGGCGAGATCGCCTCCACCGCGAAGAAGATCCGCGAGAAGAAGCCCGAGCTGTACGGGATCGCGGTCGGCGGCGCCTACACGTACGGCGCGATGCCCTTCGTCTGGGCCCACGGCGGCGAACTGGCCGAGCCCAAGGGCGAGGAGTTCGCCTCGGCCGTCGACTCGCCGGAGGCCCGTAAGGGGATCAAGGCCTACACCGGCCTGTTCGGCGACGACAACTGCCCCGCGGGCAAGTGCGCCAAGATGGGCGGCAACGAGACCGTCGAGGCGTTCGCGGGCGGCAAGGCCGGCATGGCCATCGGCGGCGACTTCAACCGCCAGGCCATGGAGGACGGCGCGGTCAAGGGCAAGTACGGCGTCGTCCCGCTGCCCGGCGTCAAGAAGGACACCATCGCGCCCGCCTTCGCCGGGGGCAACAACATCGGCGTCCTCAAGAGCAGCGAGCACCGCACGCTCGCCGTCGACTTCCTCAAGGAGATCGCGGGCAAGCGCACCCAGGAGGAGCTCTTCGCCGCCATGGGCTTCCTGCCCACCTTCAGCGACACCCGCGCGAAGGTCGCCAAGAAGGAGCCCTTCGTCAAGCCGTTCGTCGAGACCCTCGACGCCGGGACGAAGTTCGTGCCCGTCAGCCCCGCCTGGGGCGAGATCGACGCCTCGCTGATCCTCCCCGGCATGTTCCAGGAGATCGTCAGCGGCAAGAAGGACGTCAAGGGCGCCTCCGGCGACGCCGCCAAGAAGATGGACGAGGTCTTCGTGAAGTGAGCGGCACGGTGAGCGGCACGACGACGGCCGTGGCGTCCCCGTCCGCCACGGCCCCGGGGCCGGAGGACGGGGGAGGGGGAAGGGGAAGGGGAAGGGGCGGGCGACGGGAGCGGCGCGGTGCCGCCGCGCGGCGCCACCCCCGCTGGACGCCCTGGCTCTATCTGCTGCCCGCGCTGGTGGTCATCGGCGGACTGCTCGTCTACCCCATCTACCAGCTCGGCCTGATCTCCCTCTTCGACTACACCCAGGCCCAGGCCAGCGGCGGCGAACCCGCCGAGTTCCTGGGCTTCGCCAACTACTCCGAGCTGCTCGGCGACAGCCAGTTCTGGGACGTGCTGCTGGCCACCGTGGTCTTCGCCGCCGCCTGCGTCGTCGGCACCCTGGTCGTCGGCTGCTCGCTGGCCGTGCTGCTCACCCGGGTACGGGCCGTGCCCCGGCTGGCGCTGATGCTGGCCGCGCTCGGCGCCTGGGCCACGCCCGCGATCACCGGATCCACCGTCTGGGTCTTCCTCTTCGACCCCGACTTCGGCCCCGTCAACCGGATCCTCGGCCTCGGCGACCACTCCTGGACGTACGAGCGGATGAGCGCGTTCGCCCTCGTCTTCTTCGAGGTCGTCTGGTGCTCGTTCCCGCTGGTGATGGTCACCACGTACGCGGGCATCCGCGCGATTCCGGCGGAGGTCCTGGAGGCCGCGTCGCTGGACGGGGCGAGCGTCTTCCGCATCTGGCGCAGCGTGATGGCGCCGATGCTGCGGCCGATCCTGATCGTCGTCACCATCCAGTCGATCATCTGGGACTTCAAGGTGTTCACCCAGATCTACGTCATGACGGGAGGCGGCGGCATCGCGGGCCAGAACCTCGTGCTCAACGTCTACGCGTACCAGAAGGCGTTCTCCTCCTCCCAGTACGGCCTCGGCTCCGCGATCGGCATCGTCATGCTGCTCATCCTGCTCGGCGTGACGCTCGTGTACTTGCGGCTGCTGCGGCGGAACGGGGAAGAGCTGTGAGATCGCTGGGTGTGAAGTCACTGATGCAGAAGCCCTGGCGGACGGCGGCCGAGCTGAGCGCGCTGCTCATCGCCGTCGTCGTCGCCTTCCCCCTCTACTGGATGGTGCTCTCGGCGTTCAAGCCCGCCGGGGAGGTACGGGGCGACCGGCCCGTGCCCTGGACGCTCTCGCCCTCGCTCGACTCCTTCCGGCGGGTCTTCGAGAACGAGGACTTCGGGCGGTACTTCGTCAACAGCGTCGTCGTCGCGCTGAGCGTCGTCCTCGTCTCGGCGCTGATCGCCTTCCTCGCCGCGACCGCCGTGACCCGCTTCCGCTTCAAGCTCCGTACGACGGTGCTCATCCTCTTCCTCGTCGCGCAGATGGTGCCCGTCGAGGCGCTGACGATCCCGATGTTCTTCCTCATGCGGGACTTCGGGGCGCTCAACTCGCTGGTCTCGCTGGTGCTGCCGCACCTCGCCTTCTCACTGCCCTTCGCCGTGTGGATGCTGCGGGGCTTCGTGAAGGCGGTGCCGGACTCGCTGGAGGAACAGGCGTTCATCGACGGCGCGAGCCGCACCCGCTTCCTCTGGCAGATCCTCTTCCCGCTCGTCCTCCCCGGCCTGGTCGCGACGAGCGTCTTCTCCTTCATCTCGACCTGGAACGACTTCCTCTTCGCGAAGTCCTTCATCATCAGCGAACCGGCGAACCAGACGCTGCCGATGGCCCTGCTGGTCTTCTACGACAAGGAGACCCCGGACTGGGGCGGCGTCATGGCGGCCTCCACGGTCATGACGATCCCCGTCCTCATCTTCTTCGTGGCCGTGCACCGGAGGCTGGTCTCCGGCCTCGGCGGCGCCGTCAAGGACTGACGCCCCGCACTCGCTTCCCGTACGGAAGGAACACCATGCACGACCTGATCCCCGCCCCCCGCCTGGTCCGAGAGGGAGAAGGGGAGGACTTCGTCCTCGACGGGAGGACGGCGCTGCGCGCGGGCCCCGGAACGGAAGAGGTGGCCCGGCAGCTCCGGCGCGAACTGCCCACCCTGCCCCTGCTCCCGCCGGACGGGAACGAGACCGGCGCCCTCGTCCTCTCCCTCGACCCCGCCCTCGGCGAGGAGGCGTACCGCCTCACCGTCGGCGCCGGGCGCGTGGAGATCACCGGCGGGACGGCCGCCGGAGCGTACTGGGGTGTCCAGACGCTCCGGCAGCTCCTGCCGCCCGACTTCTACCGGCGGGCCGGAGCGCGGGAGGCGCGGCTCCGTCCCGTCCACGTCGAGGACGAGCCGCGCTTCGCGTGGCGCGGGTTCATGCTCGACGTCTCCCGGCACTTCACCCCGAAGGACGGCGTGCTGCGCACGCTCGACCTGCTCGCCGCGCACAAGTTCAACGTCTTCCACTTCCACCTCACCGACGACCAGGGCTGGCGGATCGAGATCCGTAAGCACCCGCGCCTCACCGAGGTCGGCGCCACCCGCCCCCGCTCCCGCGTCGGCCACCGCGACGGCGACATGTGGGACCCCCAGCCGCACGGCGGCTTCTACACGCAGGACGACATCCGCGAGATCGTCGCCTACGCCGCCGACCGCCACATCACCGTCGTCCCCGAGATCGACATCCCGGGGCACTCGCAGGCCGCCATCGCCGCCTACCCGTTCCTGGGGAACGCGGACGTCATCGACACGGAGGCGCTGGAGCCGTGGACCGAGTGGGGCGTGAACCCCACCGTCCTCGCGCCCACCGACGCCGTCCTCCGCTTCTACGAGGAGGTGCTGGAGGAGGTCCTGGAGCTGTTCCCCTCGCCCTACGTCCACGTCGGCGGCGACGAGTGCCCGACCGAGCAGTGGAGCGCCTCGGCCACGGCCCGCGCGCGGATGGCGGAGGAGGGGCTGAGCGAACCCGGCGACCTCCAGGCCTGGTTCAACCGGCACTTCGGGAAGTGGCTGGCCGCGCGCGGGCGGCGGCTCGCGGGCTGGGACGAGATCCTGGAGAGCCGCGACCCCCGCACCGCCCCCTCCGGCGAACCCACGGCGGACCGCGAGATCCCCGAGGGGACGCTCATCTGGTCCTGGCGCGGCTACTCCGGCGGCGTCGCCGCCGCCGAGGCCGGGCACGACGTGGTGATGTGCCCCGAGCAGCAGGTGTACCTCAACTTCCGGCAGGCGGAGGGCGAGGAGGAGCCCGCGCCCGTCGGCTACGTACGGACGCTGCGCGACGTCTACCGCTTCGAGCCGCTGCCCCCGCGGCTGGCCGGGACCCCGGCCGCGCGGCACGTCGTCGGCACGCAGGCCAACATGTGGACCGAGTGCACCGACACCCGGCAGCGCCTGGACTACCAGGTCTTCCCCCGGCTCAGCGCCTTCGCCGAGGTCGCGTGGTCGGCCCTGCCGGTGCCGGAGGAACGGGACTTCGCCGACTTCGAGCGGCGCATGACGGAGGCCCACTACCCGCGCCTGGACGCCCTCGGCGTGAACTACCGTCCGCCGTCGGGCCCTTATCCGTGGCAGCGTCGCCCCGGCGTTCCCGGACGTCCGCTCGAAGGGCCGCCCCCGATCGTGTGAGGAAGCACCGAGGCTGACCCGGCCTCCCCGGCTCCTGCCCAACACTCACCAAGCACGGTATTCCGCTCCCGAAGGGACAGCTCGGACAGGTCCGTCAGCGGGGACACATCGGGTGTCATGGACGGATCCGTCCTTCCTGGACCCTCGTGTCAGCAGCCCGCCGAGATGTGCCAGAGTTGCCTCGTCCGGGCTGTGAGCACGTACCGTACGGCAGTGCAGCCGGGAAAACCGGGGAAGGGGCAGCCAGGTTGAGCACGCACGTACAGCACGTATCGCATGCACCGCGCGACGCGCACGCTGTGCCCTCTGTCATGCTGCCGAGCACGCTGGACGAGGCGGTCGCGGCGCTCGCCGCCGTGCCCGCCGCCGTCCCCGTCGCGGGCGGCACCGACCTGATGGCCGAGGTGAACTCGGGCCAGCTCCGCCCGGCCGCGCTCGTCGGTCTCGGGCGGATCAGCGAGATCCGCGGCTGGGAGTACCAGGACGGGCACGCCGTGCTCGGCGTCGGCCTCACCCACGCCCGGATGGGCCGCCCCGACTTCGCCGCGCTCATCCCCGCCCTCGCCGCCGCGTCCCGCGCCGCGGGCCCGCCCCAGATCCGGAACGCCGGAACGCTCGGCGGGAACGTCGTCAGCGCCTCCCCGACCGGCGACGCCCTGCCCGTGCTCGCCGCACTGGAGGCCACCCTCGCCATCGCGGGCCCCGACGGCGCCCGCCGCGAGCTGCCCGTGAGCCACCTCCTCGCGGGCATGGAGATGCTGCGGCCCGGCGAGGTCGTCGGCTATGTGCGCGTGCCGCTGCTGCACGCGCCGCAGACCTTCCTCAAGGCCACCGGCAGGACGGGCCCCAGCAGGGCGCTCGCCTCGGTGGCCGTGGTGCTCGACCCCATGAGGCGCGGGGTGCGGTGCGCCGTGGGCGCGGTGGCCCCGATGCCGCTGCGCCCGCTGGAGGCGGAACGCTGGATCGCCTCACTGATCGACTGGGACGGCGAACGAGGCCTCGCGCCGGAGGCGCTGAACGCCTTCGGGGAGTACGTCGCGATGGCGTGCATCCCCGACCCCGCACCGGAGGAGGGCGCGGAGCCCGGGTCGCCGGGCGCCGCCCCCGCACTCCCGCCCGCCGCGCTGCACCTGCGGCGTACGGTGGCGACACTGGCCCGCCGTGGACTCGGGAGGGCACTCGCATGAGCGGCGCACCGCACGACAACCGGAACCGGAACAACCCGGACGACGAGGGCAATGTCGACCGGAATCCGGAGTATCCGGAGTACCCGGAGTATCCGGAACACCAGGGGCACCCGGGGCAGTACGGCGTGCCGGGTACGCCCGGCCCGTACGCGCCCGGCGGTCCCTACGGCCAGGAGCGCCCGCAGGCATGGGGCACCGGTGAGTACGACGCCGACGCCACCGCCTTCGTCCAGCTCCCGCCCGACGCGCTGCCGCCGGAGATGCCGCTCGCCGCGCCCGGCACGGGCCAGGGCGGATACACGCCGCCGCCCATCGACCCGACCCCGCCGCACGGCTCCCCGATGACGCCCGAGGCCGCCGTCGACCCGGCGGCGACGGGCCACTGGACGATGCCGTTCGCCGGGGCTGCGCCCGAGCAGACCGGTCCCGGGCGGACCGGTCCCGAGCCGTCCGCGCCCGCGCCCGGTGCGGAACCGGAACCGGAGCTGGAAGCGGAATCCGCGCAGGAGTCGACAGGCGGCCCCGCCGCCGTGCTCGGCCAGGGCGCGGCGGCGGCGCTCGCCGGTTCGCACGAGGCCCGCACCCAGCGCCGCCCGCTCGGCGAGGGCGGCGGCGCGGGTGCGCCGGGTGCGCCTGGTGCCGTCGCCGATGCCGGTGCGGTGGCCGAGCCGTGGCGGGCGGAGCCCGCGCCTGCGGACACACCCGCGTGGGGCGTCGCGACGCCGCCGGTGCCCGCGCCCGCGCCTGCCGTCGAGCCGGAACCGGAGCCGGAGGTCGTCGAGGCCGAGCCCGAGTCCGAGGCCTTCGAGTCCGAGCCCGAGGCTGTCGAGCCCGAGGTCGATGCCGCCCAGGTTCCCGCGATGTCGCCCGCCGACGACCCGTACGCGCCCAACACCCCGGCCGTCGACAGCGAACACCCGCACACCTCCTACGTCCTGCACGTCAACGGCGTCGACCGGCCCGTCACCAGCGCGTGGATCGGTGAGTCGCTGCTCTACGTGCTGCGTGAGCGCCTCGGCCTCGCCGGGGCCAAGGACGGCTGCGCGCAGGGCGAGTGCGGGGCCTGCTCCGTCCAGGTCGACGGCCGCCTCGTGGCCGCCTGCCTGGTGCCCGCCGCGACGACCGCCGGGTGCGAGATCCGTACGGTCGAGGGCCTCGCCTCGAACGGCGTCCCCTCCGACGTGCAGTGCGCCCTCGCCGAGAGCGGCTCCGTGCAGTGCGGCTTCTGCGTGCCGGGGCTCGCCATGACCGTGCACGATCTGCTGGAGGGCAACCACGCGCCCACCGAGCTGGAGACCCGCCAGGCGATCAGCGGCAACCTCTGCCGCTGCTCCGGCTACCGGGGCGTGCTGGACGCCGTCCAGAAGGTCGTCGGCGACCGTTCCGCGTCCGCGGAGGGAGCCGAGGCGGAGAGCGCCGCGATTCCCCAGCAGGCCCGTAACCCCCAGTGGGGTGGCGCGTGATGCGGTCTGCTGTTTGCCGTGAACGCCGTGGACGCCTTCCGGGCAGCCCCGCGAGGCGCGTGCGCGACCGCGGGTGCGCGGGGGCTGGCCGCGCAGTTCCCCGCGCCCCTGAACGGGCCACTCAGCAGTGCCCCGTCAGGGGCGCGGGGAACTGCGCGATCAGCCACGAAGCACGCGCGGCCTGCGACGCACGAGCAGGGGCAGCCCCTTCGCAGCGGAACACAGAAAGGGCGGGGCGATGACCGAGACAGTCGAGGGCGGCATTCGCCTGGGCGGCGAGCCCGAGCCGCACGGGCTCGGCGCCTCCGTGCAGGCCGCCGACGTCTACGCCAAGGCGGCGGGCACGTATCCGTACGCCGCCGACCTGTGGGCCGAGGGCCTGCTGTGGGCCGCCGTCCACCGCGCCCCGCACCCGCACGCCCGTATCGTCTCGATCGACACCGAGGAAGCCGCCGCCATGCCCGGCGTGCGTGCCGTGATCACGCACGCGGACGTGCCGGGCGACGCCGCGCACGGACGGCGCGTCGCCGACCAGCCCGCGTTCGCGCGGGACGTGGTGCGCTACTACGGCGAGCCGATCGCCGCCGTCGCCGCCGATCACCCCGACACGGCACGGCTCGCCGCCGCCGCCATCGACGTCGAGTACGAGGTGCTGGAGCCGGTCACCGACCCGGAGAAGTCCTTCGAGTCCGAGCCGCTGCACCCCGACGGCAATCTGCTCCGGCACATCCCGCTGCGCTACGGCGACCACGACGTCGTCGGCGACGTGGTCGTCGAGGGGCTCTACCGGATCGGCCGCCAGGACCCCGCGCCCGTGGGGGCCGAGGCCGCGCTCGCGGTGCCGCGCCCGGACGGCGGCGTGGAGCTCTACACCGCCTCCACCGACCCGCACACCGACCGCGACCTGGCCGCCGCCTGCTTCGGACTGCCGCCCGAGCAGGTCAAGATCGTCGTGACCGGCGTCCCCGGTGCGCTCGGCGACCGTGACGACGCGAGTCTCGGCGTGCCGCTCGGGCTGCTCGCGATGCGCACCGGCTGCCCGGTGAAGATCGCCGTGACCCGTGAGGAATCCTTCCTGGGCCACCCGCACCGCCACCCCACCCTGCTCCGCTACCGCCACCACGCGGACAGCGAGGGCAAGCTGCTCAAGGTCGAGGCGCAGATCCTGCTCGACGGCGGCGCGTACGCCGACACGTCCTCGGACGCGCTCGCCGCCGCCGTCTCCTTCGCCGCCGGCCCGTACGTCGTCCCGCACGCGGTGATCGACGGCTGGGTCGTACGGACGAACAACCCGCCGTCCGGGCACATGCGCGGCGAGGGCGCGATGCAGGTCTGCGCCGCGTACGAGGGCCAGATGGACAAGCTCGCCGAGCGGCTCGGCATCGGCCGGGTCGAGCTGCGGATGCGGAACGTGCTGGCGACCGGCGACCTGCTCCCGACCGGCCAGACCGTCACCTGCCCGGCCCCCGTGGCCGAACTCCTCACCGCCGTGCGGGAGGCGCCGCTCCCCGCGCTGCCCAAGGAGGGCCCGGAGTCCGAGTGGCTGCTGCCCGGCGGCCCGGAGGGCGCGGGCGAGCCGTCGGCCGTCCGGCGCGGGATCGGCTACGCGCTGGGCATGGTCCACATGCTCGGCGCCGAGGGCACCGACGAGGTGTCCACCGCCACCGTCAAGGTCAGCGGCTCGGTCGCCACGGTGATGTGCGCGGCGGTCGAGGCGGGCCAGGGCTTCGCGACCCTCGCCCGGCAGATCGTCCAGGAGACCCTGGGCATCGACGAGGTGCACGTCGCCTCCATCGACACCGACCAGCCCCCGGCGGGCGCGGGCGCGCGCGGGCGCCACACCTGGGTCTCGGGCGGCGCGGTCGAGCGGGCCGCGAAGATGGTCCGCACGCAGCTGCTCCAGCCGCTGGCCGCCAAGTTCGGGATGTCGACGGAGCTGCTGTCGATCGCGGACGGCAAGATCACCTCGTACGACGGCGTCCTCTCGACGACCGTCGCCGAGGCCCTGGAGGGCAAGGAGCTGTGGGCCACGGCCCAGTGCCGCCCCCACCCGACCGAGCCGCTGGACGAGACGGGGCAGGGCGACGCGTTCGTCGGCCTTGCCTTCGCGGCCGTACGGGCCGTGGTGGACGTGGACATCGAGCTGGGCTCGATCCGTGTCGTGGAGGTCGCCCTCGCGCAGGACGTCGGCCGGATCCTCAACCCGCGCCAGCTCCACGCCCGGATCGAGGCGGGTGTGACCCAGGGCATCGGCACGGCGCTCACGGAGCATCTGCGCGTCGCGAAGGGCGTGGTCCGCCACCCCGACCTGACCGCGTACGCCCTGCCGACGGCCCTGGACGCGCCGGATGTCAAGATCGTCAAGTTGATCGAGGAGCGTGACGTGGTCGCCCCGTTCGGCGCCAAGGCGGCGTCCACGGTCCCGGTCGTCGTCTCCCCGGCGGCGGTCGCCGCGGCGGTACGGTCGGCGACGGGCCGCCCGGTCAACCGCCTCCCGATCCGCCCCCAGGCGGCGGTCAGCGGGTCCTGAGTCAGCGGGTCTTGAACGAGCGGCGGAGCGCCGCCTTGTCCTCCCAGGACTCCGTCGCGGGGCCCTTGGTCATGTCGGGGAAGAAGCTGTCGTGGCGGCGGAAGAACTCGGCGCGCTCCTCGTCGCTCATGCCGCCCACCGTGGCGAGCCCCTCGAAGTAGCCCTCGCGCGCCGCTCCCGGTGCGAAGAGCATCAGGAACTCGGCGGGCTCGCCGGAGATGTTGCCGAACGAGTGCACGCCGCCCGGCGGGATGTAGAGGTAGTCGCCCTGGGACGCGTCGAACCAGCGTTCCCCGTCGAAGACGTGGATCTCGCCGGACAGGACGTAGAACGACTCGGACATCGTCTTGTGGAAGTGCGTGCTCGTCCCGCCGGGCTCCGGGCCCATGACGTTCTTGTAGAGCCCGAAGAGGCCGTTCGTGCTGAGGCGGGTGGAGAGGTAGTGGAACTCGGTGCCGGGGCGCGGCGCGTAGTCGGCCGGGGCGTCGGCGGGCCGGAAGGACGCGTTGACCTCGCCCTCGTCGCCGTCGTAGATGATCTCGGGATAGTCGGGGGACAGGAAGCTCATGCCGGTCTCCTGGGTTCGTGGGCGTAGAGGCGCAGGAACGCCCGTACGCCGTCGGTGATGATCTCCTCGACCGTGGCCGGGGGCAGCGGGAGGGCTCCGTGGAAGGAGCGGAGCAGCACGTCGTTCTGGGTCAGCGAGTTGAGCCGGGCGGCGGCCTTCTCCGCGTCGTCCAGCTCCAGCAGTCCCCGGTCGGCGATCCGCCGGAGGTAGGGGGCGAGGCGCTGGTGCGCTGAGGGCGGGCCGTGCGCGCGCCACTTCTCCAGCACGTGCGGGGGCAGCCGGGCCACCTCCGCGTGGATCGCGCGGACGAGCGCGAAGTGCTCGGGGAACTCGGTGACGGCCCGCGCCCTCTCCAGGCAGAAGGCCGTCAGGTCCTCCTCCAGGTCGACGATCTTCCGCAGATGGCGCTCCAGCAGTACGTGCACGGCCTCGGTGACCGCGTCGGCGCCCTCGATCGCGACCGTGCAGAAGAGGTCTTCCTTGTCCGCGAAGTGGTTGTAGATGGTGCGCTTGGCCACGCCCGACTCGGCGGCGATGGCGTCCACACCGGCCCGTGTGTACCCCTCCCGCCCGAACACCAGCCGCGCGGCACGGGTGATGGCCTGGCGTTTGTCGGGCCTGCCGCCGAGGCGCGGCGCCGTGGGTTCGGACACAGGTGCTTCTCCCTGAGCTGGCCGTGAACGGATTGCACCGTGTGGTGCATCAAGGAGACTGAACGGTAGAGCTTTTGCACTGGGTAGTGCAATAGCCTGCCGTGACGGCTACGCGAGGAACTCTTCGAGGAGCGGCCGGAGAAGCTCCGGCTCGTCGACCCAGGGGTAGTGGCCTACGCCGTGCAGGGGCCGGACGCGGGCGTCGGGGAAGCAGGCGGCCACCGCCTCGCCCGCGCGCATGCCGGTGACCCCGTCGCGGTCCCCGGTCACCACGAGCACCGGCGCCTCCACCGCCGCGAGCCCGTCCAGGACGGCCCGGCGCTCGCCCTCCGACACGCCCTGCCAGAAGGCGGCGCGCGGCACGGGGTTGAGCTGGACCCCCTCGTCCGCCGCGTGCTCCTGCTGCGGCAGCTCCCAGTGCCCGTACGCCAGCGGCGCGGCCCGCAGCAGCAGGCTCCGGATCTCGTCGAGGTCCGTCGCGTGGGAGAGCATCCGGACGGCGACGTAGGCGTCCTCCCACCAGTCCTCGTCCGCCGCGCGGGCCTCGAAGATCTCGCGGGCGTCGTCGGGCAGCAGGCCCTGGAGGCGGGAGCCGGGGTTCAGGAGGATCAGGTGGCTGAGGCGGCTGGGGTGCGCGGCGGCGTACGCCTGCGCCGTGGCGGTCCCCGCGTCGTGCGCGAGCAGCGCGAAGCGCTCCAGGCCGAGATGGGCGCGGAGGGCCTCGACGTCCTCGGCGAGCCGCGGGAAGGCGTAGGCGCCGGGGGCGGCGGGCGGCGGTGAGGCACCGCTGCCGCGCTGGTCGGGGACGACGAGGGGGCGGAACGCGCTCAGCCCGCCGAGGTCCCCGAGGTACGCGGCGTCGCGCGCGGGTCCTCCGGCGAGACAGACGAGGGGAGGGGGAAGCTCCGCTTCCGGGTCACCGTCGCCCGCGTTCGTGCCGCCCGTACCGCCCGAACCGCCCGTCCGTACGCCGCCGAGTGTGCGGTAGGCGAGCTGCGCTCCGTCGTACGACGTGTAGTGGGGCATAAGGGAGAGTCTGCCGGAACACAGGGGGCTGTTCCGGGCAAGCCGGGACCGTTCGCCGGAACCGTGGGGCGGTGCCCGAGTGTCTTGAGAGGTGAACGGGGGGCAACGCGGGGGCAAAAGCGGAATGTCATGATCCCTTCACAATCGCCCGGGAACGCACAGGTTCGTACAACCGACCACGGTGGCGCCGTGTCGTACCCCACAGAGCACGGAGCGCTGGCGCGCAGGAGCGCCACCCACAGCGACCGGGCAGTCCTGTTTGGAGGAACAGTGCGCAAGCGATCTCTGACCGCCGGCATCGCCGTGGCCGGTGCCATGGCAGCGGGCCTCTCGCTCGTCGCGGTGCAGACGGCAGGTGCGGCTCCCGTCGACACGGACGCGAAGAGCGGAACGAAGGCGGCGGCCAAGGCCACCAAGGCCGCGGGCTACAAGGCGGACTTCAACGGCGACGGCTACGCCGACACCGTGAGCTCCGGCTCCAACGGGACGGTCGGCGGCGTCAAGGGCGCCGGTTACGTCACCGTCGTCTACGGCTCGGCCAAGGGCGCCAACCCCAAGCACCGCCAGATCATCACGCAGAAGACCTCCTGGGTCCCCGGCGACCCGGAGGAGGGCGGCGGCTGGGGCGGCGTCCTCGCGGCCCGCGACTTCGACGGCAACGGCGTCACGGACCTCGCCGTCTCCGCGCCCGGCAACGACACCGGCGTCACGATCCTCTGGGGCGCCAAGGGCAAGGGTCTCGACGCGGCCAACGCGCTGGAGAAGGAGGTCGACGGCTCCAAGATGGCCGCGGGCGACTTCAACGGCGACGGCAAGGACGACCTCGTCGTCGGCAAGAAGGGCAGCTGGTCCGACCTCCAGGTCCTGCACGGCCCGTTCAAGGGCGGCCAGGTGGCCGACTCCGAGGACGTGACGGCGGACGTCGGCGACAGCGAGCTGATGGAGGTCACCGCCGGTGACGTCACCGGCGACGGCGTCGACGACCTCGTCGGGACGTACGGCTTCGAGGAGATGTCCCGCAAGTCGCAGTTCTGGGCGGGCTCCAAGAGCGGCATGGGCAAGGCCGTCGAGACCCAGGACGCGGCCACCGCGACCGTCGGCGACGTCGACAAGGACGGCTACGGCGACCTCGTCATCCGTACCGTCCCGGGCGGCGTCCTGGAGAACCTGCCGTACGACCACGGCACGGTGAAGGTCCTCTACGGCACGAAGAACGGGCCCAGCGCCTCCCGTACGACCACGCTGACCCAGAACAGCGCGGGCGTGCCCGGCAAGAACGAGGAGGGCGACGAGTTCGGCGCCTCCCTCACCGCCGGTGACGTCAACGGCGACGGCTACGCGGACATCGCGGCGGGCGTCCCCGGCGAGGACATCGGCAGCGGCGCCTCCGGCAAGGACACCGGCGCCATCGTCCAGCTCCTCGGCGGCAAGGGCGGCCTCTCCGGCACCGGCGCCAAGAACTGGGACCAGGGCACGGCGGGCGTCCCCGGCGCCGTCGAGGCGGGCGACCGCTTCGGCCAGGCCGTGAGCCTGGGCGACACGGACAACGACGGCCACGACGACCTGGCCATCGGCGCCCCGGAGGAGGACGGCACGGCGGCCGAGAAGGACGCGGGCGCCGTCTGGTCCCTGCGCGGCTCCAAGTCCGGCCTCACCGCCACGGGCGTCACCTCCTGGGGCCCGACCGCCCTCGGCGCCCCGGCCGCGGACGCGCGCCTGGGCGGCACGTTCGCCCGCTGACGCGACTTCCCGCGTCTCAGCGAACGAGAAACAGGGCCGGGGGCCGAACGGCTCCCGGCCCCCGTGGGATCAGGCCGCGGCCCACTCCGGGTCGCGGCCCATCCATGCCGCCAAGTGGGTGTAGGCGTCGGCGTCCGGGCTCGCCTCGCGGACCGGGTCGAACGGCACCGGGGCGCCGCGGCGCTCCGGCGGGGCGATGAGGCCGCCGATCTCGCGGGCGAACGCGGCCAGTTCGGGGTCCAGGACCCCGGTCGGCAGGTCGAGGGCCCGCGCGAGGTCCCACGCGTGCACGATGGCGTCGCTCGCGACGACGGCGACGGCCATCCGGCCCGGCACCTCGCCGAAGGCCATCTGCATCTGCTGGTCGAGCAGGGCGTCGTCGGCCCACGCCTCGCGGACGCGCCCGGCCGCCTCGGTGAGCGCGGCGTGCCAGTCGCTGTCGTCACCGCCGTCGGCGGCGGCCGGTTCGCCGCCCGACCCGGCGGCGGCCGAACGGGCGGCCACGTCGAGGAGGTGGACCAGCAGATCGTGCACGGTCCACTCGGTGCACGGTGTCGGCGCGTCGAACTGCTCCGGCTTCGCCGCGTCGACGAGGCCGACGAGCTGGGCGAGCGCCCGGTCGTACAGCGGGCGCGCGTCGGGCAACGAGGACAGATCCATCACAGGCCTCCAACTGGACGGGAGTGGCGCCGCTTTCGGAACGCGACCGCACCAGAATCCCACGGGCCGGTGACGGCGGGACGGCGAGGTGGCGGCGGGGAAGAGTCGAAGTGGGACGCGCGTAGATGTCAACGTCCGTATGTCATTGTCATGCCCTTACCACATCGGTACTGTGGCCGGTCTCAAGGCACGCACCAGCTCCATCCCCCCACCTCTCAGGAGCCAGCTATGCCCGGAGTCAGCAGCATCCGCAGCCTCGGCGGCAGTGCGCGGCGGACCGCGAAGGCCGCCCCGCTCGTCGCGGTCCTCGCCTCGGCGGCGCTTCTCGCCACCGGCACGATCCCGACCGCGTCGGCGGCCCCCGAGCCCTCCGACGACACCATGAACGCCGCGTTCGCCTCCGCCGCCGACCGGTTCGACGTCCCCCGCGACGTCCTGGCCGCCGTCGGCTACGGCGAGACCCACTTCGACGGCCACAAGGGCAAACCCAGCCAGGCCAACGGGTACGGCGTGATGCACCTCGTCAGCAACCCGGCCCGGCACACCCTCGAACAGGCCGCCGACCTCACCGGCGAGCCCGTCGCGAAGCTCCGCCGCGACACCGGCGCGAACATCCACGGCGGCGCCGCCGTCCTCCGCGCCTACGCCGACCGCCTCGGCCTCGACGCGGACGAGCGCGACGACGTGAACGCCTGGTACCCGGCCCTCACCAAGTACAGCGGCGCCAAGGGCGCGACGGCGCGGCTGTACGCGGACACGGTCTACTCGTTCCTCAAGAAGGGGATCAAGGCCAAGACCCCCGACGGCGAGCGCGTCGCCGTCACCGCGCGCGGCGTGGACCCGAAGAAGACGGGCGCGCCCAAGGCCGGGGCCCGTACGCAGAGCGAGGACTACCCCGACGCCAAGTGGGTCCCGGCGGACGGCAACAACTTCGCGGGCGGCAGGGCCGAGTCGCTCAACAAGATCGTCATCCATGTCACGCAGGGCTCGTACGCGGGTTCCATCAGCTGGTTCCAGAACCCCGAGGCCCAGGTCAGCGCCCACTACGTGGTCCGCTCCAAGGACGGCGAGGTCACCCAGATGGTGCGCGACAAGGACACGGCGTACCACGCGCGCAGCGCCAACGCCTCCTCGCTCGGCATCGAACACGAGGGCTACGTCGACGACCCGACCTGGTTCACCGACGCGATGTACCGCTCGTCGGCGGCCCTCACCCGGCACCTGGCCGACGCCCACGGCATCCCCAAGGACCGTGACCACATCATCGGCCACAGCGAGGCCCCCGGAAACGACCACACCGACCCCGGCCCGAACTGGGACTGGGACAAGTACATGGCGCTGGTCAAGGGCTGACCCGTCCCACGGCCCTGACGGATGCGGCGGCGAGGCACGCGACCCCGCCGCCGCACACCAGCACGGTGGTGAGCGACGTACGGTCCAGCACGAGCCCTCCCGCGAACGCGCCGAGGGCGAACGTCGCCTGGAAGGCGGCGGTGAACAGCACCCCCGCCGCCTCCGGCGCACCGCCTGCGCCCCTGCTGAACCAGTTCTGCGAACAGACCGGCACGGCGCCGTAGGCGGCGCCCCAGAGCAGGAGCAGCACGGCGGCGCCGACGAGTCCGCGCCCGACCAGGGGCAGCAACAGCGCAACGCCCCCGATCCCCGCCGCCGCGATCCCGAACGCGGCCCGCGGCCACCGCGCGACGGCCGCGCCCCCGGCGAAGTTCCCGGCGACCCCGGCCGCGCCGTAGAGGAGCAGCAGCGCGGTGACGGTGCCCGCGCCCACGCCGGTGACGCCCTCCAGGAACGGCGTCACGTAGGTGTACGTCCCGAAGTGCGCCAGCACGACGAGGAACGTCACGGTGAGCGCCGCACGCGTCGGCCGGGCCCGCAGCGTACGGAGCAGCACGGCGGCCCGCGTGGCCGTCCCGGCGGGCAGGCGGGGCACGGTCGCCGCCAGCGCCGCGCACACGAGGACGGACACCACCCCCATCACCGCGAACGCCGTCCGCCACCCCGCGAGATCCCCGAGCAGCGTGCCGAGCGGCACGCCGAGCACGGAGCCGAGGGGCACCCCGGCGAACACGAACGCGGTGGCCCGCGCCCTCTCCCGCTCCGGAACGAGCCGCGCGGCGACGCCCGCGGCGATCGACCAGAACCCTCCGATGACGACGCCGACCATCACCCGCGAGGCGAGCATGACGGGGAAGGACGTCGCACACGCGGCAATGAGATTCGCCGCCGCGAGCAACGCCATGAACGCGCACAGCATCACGCGCCGGTCCAGCCGCCCGGTCAGCACGGTCACGCCGGGCGCCGCACACGCGGCGAGCACCCCGGGCACGGCCATCATCAGCCCGGCCCGCCCATCCGAAACGTCGAAACTCCCCCCGATCCCGGTCAGCAGCCCCACGGGCAGGATCTCGGTGGTGACGATCGCGAAGATCCCCACCATGACGGCGACGACGGCGGACCAACGGGGGACAGGAACGGTTGCCATGCCGCCAAGTCCAACGCGGACCGATCCGGATATCCGGCGGGATCGCGACGTGAACCGTGCGGGGCGTCCGTCAGTCGTGGAGGATCAGCCGGTCGCAGAATTCCGCGACGGTGAGGGCGACCTCGCGTTCCGAGAACGACCCGAGGGGCTCGGGACGTTCGGCCGAGCTGAACCTCCAGGAACCGACGCTCCAGGAGATCACGATCTCCCCGGGATCCTCGAAGAACATGGAGTCGAAGGAGAAGGGGCGATGGGCGGGGGCGTCCTGGCGGAGCCAGTTCCGCAGGTGGTGCGCGAGTTCGGCGACCGGGAAGGCGTCGTCGGCGTAGAGCGTCGCGCCCCCGGCGACGATCTCGAAGTCGGCGAAGAGGCAGCTCGCCCGTCCGATCGGTGTCGACAGCTCTTCCCGACCGGCCGACGCGGGATCTGTACGCAGGTTTGTGAAAGAGAACGAGAGCATTGCTCTGTCCTAATCAGGCGTCTCGATCTCGACGCCGTACTTGCGCAGCGCGGAGAGCACGTAGCCCAGTTCGTCGGCGTCGATCGTTGCCCGGGTCGTTTCGAAGTTCCGCCACCGGAGGCGGAACGGGGGAGTGGCCAGGGTGTTGTTGAGGCAGTCGGCCAGTCCCGCGGGGCTGGAGCCGAGGTAGCCCGCGGGGCCGTTGGTGGCCTCGCCGAGGGCGCAGTAGAAGCTCTCGATGTTCGCGAGGTCGGCGCCATCGATCTCGTAGGTGTCGGCGTGCCCGTAGACGCGCGGCTCGTGCCCGGAGCGGAACCAGGTCTGCTGAGCCACGTGGACCCAGCTCTCGTGCGCTTCCGGGGGCAGCCGCTTCCACAGGCCGGTCTCGGTCGGCGGGCCCTGGTCGATCCAGGTCCGCCACAGCTCACGGGCGTAGGGGAACGGGCTTGCGTAGCCGCGCAGGTCGAAGGCCAGGTCGACGGCGCCGGGCACGGCCTCGCTCTCCCGGACGTTGGTCACCTCGATCTGACCGATGTAGTAGGACCCGATCTCCTCGTTCTGCCGGTTCCGGACCTGCAGTTCCATGTCTTCGAGCAGCAGCGGAATCCGCTCGGGCCGGAAGGAGGTGCCGATGACGGTGACGACATCCGACGTGCCCAGCGACGGCTCCACGAAGAAGCCGAGCAGGTCGGTGGCCGAGAGCACGTCCTTGCGGCTCTCTTCCTCGACGAGGACGTACATCTGTTTCCTACTTCCAGCCGTCGTCCGGGAAATGGGGTGCCTTGAAGGGGTGAATCGTCTTGTAGTGATCCACGGTCCAGCCCATGACGATACGCCCGTCCGGCAAGGTCTTCTTGAGGATCTTGTAGTCCTGTTCCATTCCTCTGGGCGCGCCGGGAACGGTGTATTCCTCGGAATTCGCCCACCGCTTCTCATGCGGCTTCTGGTCCCCGGCGAACGTCTTCGGGTCGCCCGTTTTGGGGTCCGTCTGCCGGACGCCGTTCCCCGCTCTGATCTCCTCGTATGCCCTGATCGTCACCTTCGGCAGTCCCTGCGGCATCGGGTCGGACAGTCGGGGCGGCTTGCCCTTGCACCCTTCGAGACCCAGCGGGTCCCGCCAGGTGAGCGGATTGGGGACGTACGCGTGATCATGCGTGGACGGGACGAGCCCCAGAGGGTCGGGGGAAAGGTAGCGGGCGGTCTCGAGGTCGTAATAGCGGAAATAGTTGTAGTGCAGGCCCGTTTCGTGGTCCGCGTACTGGCCCGGGAAACGGAGCGGGCATTCCGTCGTGCCGGAAGGGGCAGGGAGAGGGGTTCCCCAGACGGTGGTGCGCCGCTGCCATTCCAGATCGCCCCCGGCGGTGAGCAGCTCCGTCGGAGTGCCCGTCTGATCGGTGATCACCGCGAGGAACACCGCGGGGGACAGCGGTTCCTGGTGGACCTGGGCCAGCGGACGGTGGGTGTCCGGTGCGTACTCCCAGGTCGTGGTGGCGCCGTCTCCGGTGGTCTGCTCCGCCAGTCGCGAGTCGTCCCAGACGAAGCGGACGGTGGAGCCCGAGCTTCCCTTCTTGTCCAGACGGCGCCCCAGAGGGTCGTAGACGTACGTCCACTCCTCGCCGTCCGGAGTCGTGGCCCGCGTCAGGCGGTCCTCGGCGTTCCAGGTGTAGGTCCAGGTGCGGGTCTGGCCGTTGAGGAGTTTGCGGGTTCTGCTGATCATGCGTCCAGCCGCGTCGTACTCGTACGTCGTGCGGCCCGCACGCTGGACGAGCGTTCCGGAGACGTCCCTGTCGCCCGGGGACGGGTGGGCCGGGGCCTCGGCGGCGGTCTGGTTGCCGACCGCGTCGTAGGCGTACCGCTCCGACCAGCCGTGGGCCTGGACGGCGGTGGGGCGGCCCATGGGGTCGAGGGTGAACTTCCGCGTGCCGCTCGTGAGTTCGCGGATCTCGGTGATGTAGCCGTCGGGGCGGTAGGCGTACGTGCGGTGCTGGAGGAGGTCGCGGTCCGGGCCGGTGAGCTGCTGGGTCGTGAGGCGGTCTGTCTCGTCCCAGGTCTGGGAGAGCTTGACCTCGCCGACCGTTCGCTCGGTCTCGCGGCCCGTCGCGTCGTGCGTGAAGGCCAGCTCGTTGTCCGCCGTCGTCAGGGCCAGCGGGAGGCCTGCGGCGTCGTACGTCCAGGTGGAGACCAGCCCGGAGGGCGTGGTGCGGTGGGTGCGGTTGCCCTGCGCGTCGTAGGCGTAGGTGAGCGTACGGTCGTCCACCGTCTCCGCGAGGACGCGGCCGAGAGGGTCGCGTTCCCAGCTCAGTCGAGCCGCCGGGCTCGCGGCATGCAGCAGGGCGCCGTCGGCGTCGTACGCATACGTCGTCTCTTCGCCGCCCGTCTCATCGCGCTCGCGCACCACGCGGCCCATCGCGTCCAGCTCGTAGCGGAGCGTCTCGCCGCAGGCGTTGGTCCTCGCCACCAGGTCGCCCGTCGCGTCGAGTTCGTACGTGCGGGTCGCGCCGTTGAAGTCGGTCTCGGCGACGAGGCGGCCCGCCGGGTCGTACTCGTAGCGCCACTCCCTGCCCTGCGGGTTGGTCACGGACAGGAGCCGCAGCTCCGTGTCGTACGCGAAGGCGTAGTGCGCGCCGTCCGGGTCGGTGCGGGTGGCGGGGAGGTCGAAGTGGGTGTGGGTCCAGCGGGTGGTGTGGCCCGCCTCGTCCGTGTGGGTGGCGAGGTTGCCCTCGGGGTCCCAGTTCCAGGTCTCGCGGGTGCCGTCGGGCTGTTCGCGCCAGGCGGGCTTGCCCTCGATCGTCCAAGCGTGGCGGGTGGTGCGGCCCAGGGGGTCGGTGAGGGAGGTGACGCGGCCGTGCGGGCCGCGGCGGACGGTGGTGACCGCTCCCGTCGGGTCCGTCACGGATAGGGGGAGGCCCGTGGCGTCGGACGTGACGTGCGTGGCCTGGCCGTTCGGGTCGGTGACCGAGGCCAGGTGGCCCGCCGCGTCGTACGCGTAGCGCGTCGTGGCGCCCGTCGGGTCGGTCGTGCTCGTGCACGCGCCCCGGTCGTCGTACGTGTGGCGCCACGCCCCGCCGCCCGGTTCGCGGACCTCCAGGGGGAGGCCCAGGTCGTCGTACACGGCCTCCGTGACCGCGCCGTCGGGCCCGGTGACAGAGGTGCAGTTGCCGTCCTCGTCGTACGTGTAGCGGGTGGTGCGGCCGAGCGGGTCGGTGACGCTGACCGGGTGGCGGTTGGTCTCGTCCCACTCGGTGTAGGTGGTGTGGCCGAGCGGGTCGGTCTCGGCGGTGACCTTGTACGCCTCGTTGTAGACGTACGTGGTCGTGCGGCCGAGTGAGTCGGTGTAGCGGTTGGTGCGGGCGGCCGGGTCGTAGTGCATGCGGCCGGAGAGGATGCCGTCGGGGCCGATGCCGCGCAGGACGCGGCCGCGGTGGTCGTAGACGTAGGCGTACGTGGTGCCGTTGCGGTCGGTCCAGGACGTGACGCGGTGCTCGTCGTCGTAGCGGTAGCGGAGGGGGAGGCCCGTGGAGTTGACGACCTCCGTGAGGTCGCCCGCCGGGCTGTAGGCGTAGGCGAGCAGGCGGGTGCTCGCGCGCTGCTCGCCCTCGCCGTGGTGCAGGCGGAGGCCGGTGATCCGGTGGAGCGCGGGGTCGGTCTCGACCTCGATGTCGTAGCCGCCGGAGTGCGTGACGCGGACGGGCGTGCCGTGCTCGTCGTACGTGAAGGCGACGCGGTCCCCCTCGCCGGTGCGGTCGGTGATCGCGTGGAGGACCAGCTCCCGGCCGGCGGCGGGCAGGGGCGCGAAGTGGAGGGTGCGGTTCTGCTCGGGGACGGTGAGCGTGACGGTGCTGTCGGGCTTGCCGTCCCAGAGCAGGGGCCAGCGCGGGCCGCTCGTCGGGAACGTAGGTACCTCGGGCTCCGGGACCGGGTAGGTCAGCACCATGCCGTCGGGCGCGACGTAGACGACGCCCTCGTCGTCGAGTTCGAGGCGCTGGTCGAGGGTCGCCGCCCAGGACGGGCCGAACCAGCCGCCGCAGGGGTGCCCCGAGACGTAGTGCCGCTCCAGGACGAGGGGGAGCGCGCCGGGCAGCTCGACGTCCGTCGCCGACATGATCATCTCGCCGCTGGCGGCGTCGATCGGCTCGCCGGTGCCCTTCTTGCTGCCGTTGCCCTCGCCGCTGTTCCCGGAGTCCCCGTCGGCGCGGCCCCGCGCGCTGCCGTCCCGGCGCAGGGCGCTCTCGCGGCCCTTGAGCCGTTCCGCCGCGTTCTTCGCCGCCGAGAGGCCGCGCTTGGCGCCGCCCGCGCCGCCGCTACCGAGGGCGAGCAGCAGTTCGGGGGTGAGCTGCCCCGCCGCGCGTGCGGGATTGCGCTGCCACTCGTCCCAGTTGACGGCGGCTTTGGCGAACTCCTTCGGGTGATCGGCGGCGTACGCCACGCCGTCCACCATGCCCGCGAGCTGCAGGTCGGTGCTGCCGGGGCCGTCCGCGACCATGGCCCTGAGCTGCTTCTCCCAGGAGAGGCCCGTGTCCCCCACGCCGCGCAGGAAGTCCTTGCCCCAGCCCTTGACCTTGTCCATGCCCTGGGGGCCGGGCTTCTTCTTCGGCGCCTTCTCCGCCGCGGTCTCCAGCTTGCGCGCGGCGGTCTTCACGACGCCGTCGAGCTCGGCCTCCAGCTTGTCGAGGCGCCGGAGACAGGCGTCCATGGCGGCGTCGCCGGGGTCGCTCTCCGGCGGGCGTTCGGGCAGCGGGTCGTCCTTGCGTTCGACTGCCGCGTTGTACGCCTCGACCCTCTTCCAGTACCGCTTGGACGTCGCCCTGGCCTCGTCCGCGTCCGCGATGATCGGCTTGACCCGCTTGTGGACGGAGCGGAGCTTGTCGGCGTACGCGTCGAGGGCGTTCGCGGCGGAGGTGAAGTGCTTCTCCGCGGAGCTCAGTTCCCTGGGCAGGCTCCGGGTCGCGTTCTCGAACTCCTCGGCCCCGGCGCCCGTCCAGTTCTTCAGCATCAGCACGTCGAGCTGGGAGTTGCCGTCCTTGAAGGCGCCCGCGTACGCCTTGAGCTTGACGACCAGGTCGTCGACATCGGACGGCTTCCCGTAGATCACGTCGGAGGGCTTGGCGTTCGGGGGTATGCGCTCGACCGTGCCGCCCTCGATGGCGTCCTTCTGCGTCACGCGATCGTTCCCTTCCCGCCGTCGGTGACCCAGCCGCCGTCGTAGAGCTTGCGGGGGTTGGAGGGCGGGTCACCGGTGACGACGCCGTCGCCGTCCCCGCCGCCGGTCTTGCCGTCGGCCCGGCCGTTGTCGGTGAGCCAGGGCTCCTGGTAGATCTCCGGCGCCGGGTCGAACTTCGGCCGGTTCCCGGCCTGCCACGACCTCATCGCGTGGTCTCCCCAGGGGAGCTTGGCGATGTTGTCGGCGGTCGGCTCGAAGTCCTTGATCCGGAGCAGGTCCGCGAGCATGTACGCCGCGATGACCTGCCTGAGCGTCTCGACCACGGCGTCCGCGTGCTCGGCGACCCGGCCCATCCCGTAACCCCAGCCGGAGAGCAGGTCCCGGGCGGGCTTCACGATGTCGAAGGTGGCCGACTCGTTGATGTGGTCGGCCATCGGCTTCCAGTCGTTCTTGATCTTGCGCGCGGCGGTCATCGACTCCTCCATGGGCGTGAGGATCTTCCGCAGCGAGGAGATCTCGACCGCGTACCCGGCCCCCGGCTTGGCGCCGCCCTTGTCCTCCTCGCCGCTCATCGGCCCTGCTCCGTGTCTGCCGTACGCAGTACGTCGGCGTCCAGCAGGAACGGCCCCGGCTCAGGCCCGAGCGGATCCACCAGCGCCCGTACGCCCTCGGGCAGCAGCTCGGCCAGGTCCTCCGCGGTGGTGGACGCCCAGTCGCACGCCCCCGCGAACAGCGCGAGCCGCTCCCAGGACGTGAACACGGGTACGAGAGCCCCGTCCTCGGTCTCGGAGACCAGGAACCCTGGCTCCTCGGGCCGCTGGAAATACAGCCGCATCGCGCGTACGGCGTCGAGCCGTTCCGCCGACGACATCCGCGCCACGGCCTGCTCCTGCACCAGATCCCGCAGCGACATAGGCCCCCCGCCCCCCTGTTACTCACCAGCAACTCCGGCGGCATAGTGACACAAGAGCCCAGCGCACGTCGCCGCACGACCCCCTCCTGTACCGCGTCCGTGACGGACGCCACGCCTCTCGGTCAGGCGGCGTCGGGGGCCAGTTCGCACCACACGTACTTGCCCGCGTAGGTGAGCCGGTGCCATCCCCAGTCCTCGGAGCAGGCCCGTACGAGCGCCAGCCCGCGCCCGTTGTCCGCTTCCGCCTCCGCGTCGACGGCCGCCGGTCGGGGGCTCGGCGGCGTGGGATCGGTGTCCCACGCCCCGAGGCGCAGGGCGCTCCCGCTCCAGCAGAGCCTTATCGCGACGGGGCCTTTGGTGTGCGTGACGGCGTTGGTGACCAGCTCGGTGCCGAGGAGTTCGGCGGTGGAGGTGAGGTGGGGCAGGCCGTGCGCCGTGAGGGCGAGCCGGAGGGTCTGCCGACAGACGGCGACGGCGCGGGGATCGTTGGGAACGTGCAGCGTGTAGCCCCAGGGGGCTTCGGATTCGGGCATACGGGACTCCAGGAGGGAGGTGCCGAGGGGAGGGGCCGCCGGTGGCAGTGCCACGCGTGTCATGGCATGACGGCGCGGTGCGCTTCCGGGAGTCCCGGTGTGTGTGCGTTACATCACTGACGGTAGGGGTAACAAGTGACCCCAGTCAAGGTGAGTCCCGTAGTCTGCGTGCGGCAACTGCGGGGAAAGTAGGGGAACATGCCAGCTCGACAAGTGATCACTGCTCGGCAGTCGCGACTGGCGACGGAGCTGCGCAAGCTCCGCGAGAAGGCTGGGCTGTCGGTCCAGGAAGCGGCGAGATCGCTCGGTATCGCTCATACCAAGCTCTCCAGCACCGAGTCCGCGAGGGTGGGCGTCAGTCCGGCCCGGGTGCGTCACTTCGCGTGCCAGTACGCCTGCGACGATCCCCCGCTCATCGAGGCATTGGTCAACATGGCCACGGAGCGGAAGCGTGGCTGGTGGGCGGAGTTCGAAGGGCAACTTCCCGCAGGCTTCCTGGACCTCGCGGAACTGGAGCACCACGCGTGGGGTCTGCGCACCTTCGAGAGCGTGCACGTTCCGGGTCTCCTGCAGACCGAAGAGCACATCCGCGCCATCTACTCGGCCTCGGTGCCGCAGCTCCCCGCGGAGCAGGCGGAGGCTCGGACGGCCTTCAGGCTGAGCCGTCAGGTGGTGCTGTCGCGCGAGTGTCCACTTCGCTTCGACGTTGTCATCCATGAGGCGGCACTGCGCGTCAGGGTCGGGGACCGCAAGGTCGCACGCCGCCAGCTTCTCCATGTCGCTGAACAGTCGGAACGTCCAGGCGTCTCGATCCGCATCGTCCCCTTCAGCGCCGACGGATTCACGCACATGGGGAACCCGCTGCTGTATGCGGAAGGGCCTGTTCGGCGGCTGGACACGGTGCTGGTGGACAGCGCTCACGGTGGCAGCCTCATCGACGCGGAGGCGCAACTGGGCCGGTATCGCCGGGTCCTGGCGGAGGTGGAGGCTGCGGCGCTGAACCCCGTAGAGTCAAGGGAGCTGGTTCACGCACTGTCACGAGAACTCTGAGGTGGGGACGTATGGAGCCTCTCGCATGGCAAAAGTCTTCGTTCTCGGGCAATGAGGACGCGCCCAACTGCGTGGAGGTCGCGGACGACGCGGCAGGCGGACTTCTGCTGCGCGAGAGCGAGGCGCCGGGCGTGACGCTTGCCGTCAGTCCTGCCGGGTTCGACGGTCTGGTCCGGCACCTGAAGGGCGACTGAGCGCTCGGATTGACGCGCCTCTCGTGTCACGGGTGTGGCGGATGCTTGGGTTACGGAGACCTCGCAAATGCGACCTGAGGCGGAAATGCCGGCCTTGGCTGCTCCGGTCACGAGCTGTTCCACCCATGGATCCGGGTCACGGGCGCGGGAAGCGGGCGCGCGGGGCGTCGATGCAGGTGTCCCGGGACGTGGGGCCGCCGAACCGAAGACGGTCGTAGGCCGTGAACGCCGGTTCCAGCGTGTCGAGTTCGTCGACCAGTGCGTGCAGCCGCTCGGACCACCGTGCTGAACCGGCATCCGGCTCGTTCGCTGCGGCGCTGATCGCGGTCGTCAGGAACTCTTTGCGCTGAATGGCGGCAGGGGTCACCGAGTGCAGGCACACATACTGTCCGCTGAGATACGCATTCCACTCCGCCTTCCCGGTGATCGGGTCGGCCCAGTGAGCGGTGAACCACGCTTCGAGCAGCTCTACGCCGCCAGCTTCGTCGGCGAGAGCGAACAGGTCGGCCGGCACCATCTCGGCACCGTCGGAGCGCAGATATCCCGGAAGCGGCAGGTGCTGCCCCAGCATCAGCCGGCGGACCGCATCGGCATCGCGGCCATGAATTGCGCACAGTTCCTCCAGGGCAACGAACTGCGCGCTGACGTATGCGTCATCGGTATCGGTCATCGGATGGTCGCCGTTGACTTCGCGGAATCGCTCGGCGAGCCGCTGCTTCAGATCTGTCTCCGACATCGGGTCGCCTCCGGCGTTTACCAGCGCGGGCATCTCCCGCACCGGACTCGGCACGCTACCGACCGGACGGTTCGGCACTCACCGAACCATCGATGGAACCACGACAGCACGAGGGCACCTCGCCCTCGCTCCGCCCACCGATCCACAGCTCTTGACCATTACTCTATTTGTCGGCACGCCGTCCACTGTGGCTCTCTGGAGACTTCTCCGTCGGGGGCGATCAGTTCGGTGGGGTGTGAATCTGATGCACCGACCAGTCAGTCCTCGAATTAGTCCTCGAAGGTCGGCCTCAGATAGAGCGATCTGATTCCTTCAGGGGAGCCGCCCAGGACGACTCCGTGGGCGATCTCGACGTGCCACCGCGCGTCATCGCCTTCGGGCGGGCTCGCCGCGAACCATCCCGTGGACCGGTCGAACCTGCGGTCCCAGTGCTGAGCGGGAATCGACACGGAGACGCCCTCTTCGAAGGGTTCCCTGGGCGTCAGGATCACCAGGCCCGGCCGCGCGTCGGGGGCCCCGACCTCTCCGTCTCGCCAGCCGGTGTACGGCTCGTATCCCCAGGCGTAGAGCGCTCGGCCCGCCTGAACACTCACCTGGATCTGGAGCGTGTCGATCGACACGCTGGCGAAACCCTCGTCGCCCACGTCCGACAGCAATTCCTCGGCGTCCGGGGCCCGAAAGCGAAATCCATACTCTGACCTGCTGTACACGAGCTCACCCGGCAAGGGGGCGCCGGGGTGCCACTGGGCCTTGATCTTATTCACCTCTCACAAAGCATGAATCACCAGCTCCCATGTTCCGTCACGGCCGCGGAAGCTCCCGGGGGTGTCCCAGCGGACCGCTCCTAGGTGGTGTCTTCAATTGATCTTGGGTGGTGGATCATCGTGGGGTGATTCGTCGCCATGAACTGTCGGATGCGGAGTGGGAGTTCGTCCGTCCGTTGCTGCCCGAGTCGTTGCGGGGCAGGAAGCGGGTGGATGACCGCACGGTGCTCAACGGGATCGTGTGGAAGTTCCGCACCGGGACCGCCTGGCGGGACGTGCCCGAGCGGTACGGGCCGTGGGCCACGCTGCACACCCGCTTCCGGCGGTGGGCCCTGGACGGCACGTTCGAGCGGATGCTGCGGGCGGCCCAGGCCCGAGCGGACGCGGCCGGGGACATCGACTGGCTGGTGTCGGTCGACTCCACCGTCGTCCGCGCCCACCAGCATGCCGCCGGGGCCCGAAAAGGGGGCTGCGCGCACCCGCACTCGGACGGTCCCGGGGCGGCCTGACCAGCAAGATCCACCTGGCCTGCGACGCGGCGGGCCGCCCGCTGGCCCTCACCCTCACCGGTGGGAACACCAACGACTGCACCCAGTTCACCGCCGTGATGGAGGCGATCCGGGTGCCCCGGACCGGTCCGGGGCGCCCCCGCCTGCGGCCCGCCCACGTGCTGGGCGACAAGGGCTACAGCTCCCAAGCCATCCGCACCTGGCTCCGGCGACGCGGTATCGCCCACACCATTCCCGAGCGGGCCGACCAGATCGGCAACCGGCTCCGGCGTGGCAGCCGGGGCGGGCGCCCGCCCGCCTTTGACAAGCAGCTCTACAAACGGCGCAACGTGGTCGAACGCTGCTTCAACCGCCTCAAGCAGTGGCGCGGCATCGCCACCCGCTACGAGAAGACCGCCGAGTCCTACCAAGCAGCCGTCACC
The DNA here is from genome assembly GCF_043202595.1 of Streptomyces sp. NPDC048172. NCBI lineage: Bacteria > Bacillati > Actinomycetota > Actinomycetes > Kitasatosporales > Streptomycetaceae > Streptomyces > Streptomyces sp. NPDC048172. The sequence goes on along the minus strand of NZ_JBIDAT010000010.1, from coordinate 150,789 downwards.
CTCGCCGCACTCCTGATGTGGGCGTGACATTTGAAGACACCCCCTAGGGGTCCTAGGCCCAGCGGCCGAGAGGAAGGGTGTTCGCGGTAGGAGTCGGTTGTCGGGGGTGCCGCTTACCGTGGGGCGTATGGGCGTTGATGAGGAGACCGTGGCGGTCGTCGGGGGGATCGGGGAGGGCGCGGGGCCGGGGGAGAAGGTGACCGTGCTGAGCGGGGCGTATCGGGCGCTGACGTTCGGGATCGTCTCCGTCGTGCTGCTCATCGCCTTCGAGGCGACCGCGGTCGGCACGGCGATGCCGGTCGCCGCCGACGAGCTGAACGGGATCTCGCTCTACGCGTACGCGTTCTCCGCCTTCTTCACGACCTCCCTCGTCGGCATGGTCGCCTCCGGGCAGTGGTGCGACCGGCGGGGGCCCGTGCCGCCGCTGGCGACGGGGATCGTGGCGTTCGGGGCGGGGCTCGTGCTGTCGGGGACGGCGGCGAGCATGTGGATGCTGGTGCTGGGGCGGGCCGTTCAGGGCGTGGGCGGCGGGCTCGTGATCGTCGCGCTGTACGTGACGGTGAGCCGGGCGTATCCGGAGGCGCTGCGGCCCACCGTGATGGCGGCGTTCGCCGCCTCGTGGGTGGTGCCCTCGATCGTCGGGCCGCTGATCTCCGGGACCGTCACCGAGCACCTGGGCTGGCGCTGGGTCTTCCTCGGCATCCCCGTCCTCGTCGTGCTGCCCCTCGCCGTGATGATGCCGCCCCTGCGCCGCCGCGCCGCCGGGCCTCCCGAAGGGGTGGTCAAGGAGGCGAAGGCGGGCTCGCGGCGGATACGGCTCGCGCTCGCCGTCGCCCTCGGCGCCGGGCTGCTCCAGTACGCCGGGCAGGACCTGCGGCCGCTGTCCCTCGTCCCCGCGCTCGCGGGCGCCGCGCTGCTCGTGCCGTCCGTACGGGCGCTGCTGCCGCGCGGCACGTTCCTGGCCGCGCGCGGGCTGCCCGCCGTGGTGCTGCTGCGCGGCATGGCGGCCGGGTCGTACATCGTGGCCGAGAGCTTCGTGCCGCTCATGCTCGTCACCCAGCGTGGGCTGTCCGTGACGATGGCCGGGCTCACGCTCGCCGCGGGCGGTCTCACCTGGGCGCTGGGCTCCTTCCTCCAGTCGCGCCCGCGCATGGAGCCGCACCGGGAGCGCCTCGTACGGACGGGGATGGCGCTGGTGACGTTCGGGATCGCCTACGCGCCGCTCGTGCTGGTCCACTCCGTGCCGGTGTGGACGCTGGTGGTCGCGCTGACGCTGAGCTGCCTCGGGATGGGGATGGTGATCTCCTCGCTGAGCGTGCTGCTGCTGCGGCTGTCGGCGCCCGAGGAGACGGGGCGGAACTCCGCCGCGCTGCAGATGTCCGACAGCCTCTCCAACGTGCTGCTGCTCGCCGCGACCGGCGCCGTCTTCGCCGCGCTCGGCGGCGGCGCGGTGTCTGTGGAATCGGGTGCGGAGGAGGGGTCGGCGGCCAAGCCTGCCGCCTTCGTCGTCGTCTATCTGGTCTCGGCGCTCGTCGCCGCGCTCGGCGTCTTCGTCGGGGGGCGGCTCCATCGACGCGAGCCGTGATCCAGAAGCAGTGATCCAGAAGCAGGGGACCGGCCTGGTTGCGGCTTCCCAAATTCTGCTTATGGTTCGGTCATGTTCGACTCGCGGCACATCAAGACCTTCCACGAAGTGGTGCGGACCGGTTCGTACTCGGCGGCGGCCCGCGCCCTCGGGTACACCCAGCCCGCGATCACCCAGCAGATGAAGGCGCTCGAACGGGCCGTGGGCACTCCCCTGTTCATCCGCGTGGGCCGCCAGATGCGGCTGACCGAGGCCGGGGAGGCGCTCTCCCGGCACGCGGGCGTGATCCTCGACAGCATCGCCACGGCCCAGCAGCAGATGTCCTCGCTGACCCGGTTGCGGGCGGGCAAGGTGCGGGTCTGCGCGTTCCCCAGCGCCGGGGCCACGCTGGTCCCCGAGGCGCTGACCAGGCTCGCCGTCGACCACCCCGGCGTGCGCGTCGAGCTGCAGGAGGGCGAGCCGCCGGACTCGCTGCGCCGCGTCGTGCGCGGCGAGTGCGACATCACGCTCGCCTTCACCTACCCCGGGCTGCACGAACAGGTGCCCGAGGAGCTGGTCGAGATCCCGCTGCTGGAGGACCAGCTCACGGTGCTGCTGCCGACCGGGCACCCGATGGCCCGGCGCCGCGCCGTGCAGCTCGCGGACCTGGCGGGGGAGCGCTGGATCGCGGGCTGTCTGCGCTGCCGCGCCAACTTCCTCCACGAGTGCGCCGAGCTGGGCTTCGCGCCCGACATCGCGTTCACGACGGACGACAACCTCGTCGTCCAGAGCCTGGTCGCGGAGGGCCTGGGCATCGCGATGATGCCGGGTCTCGTGCTCTCGTTCCTCGTCCACCAGAAGGTGACGGGCCGGGCGCTGGACCCGGCCTCGCGGCGCCAGGTCTCGGCGTACGTGCTGCGCGAGCACCTGGAGATACCGGCGACCGCGCTCGTCCTCGACGAACTGCGGACCGCGGCCGAGCGCCGCGTCGGCTGCTGAGCCTTTCCCTTCACCTATAAGCGGAACTCAGGGGTCGGCCAAGAAACCGTCGTTAGACGTGATAGGAGGCCCGCGCCACGCTGCTGGCATGGCCCCCACAACTGACCCCAGCACCGCCCTCCGTACGACCGAGCGACTGACCGCCCTCGTCGAGGACGTCCGCGAGGCGGTCGGCAAGGGCCTGCCGCCCGACGTGACGGCGTACCTCGTCGGCGAGAAGCTCGCGCCCCACCTCGGCGCGGCGGACCTGCTCGCCCCCGCCCAGTGCGAGCCCGACCCCGAGCGCTACCGGCAGCACCTGCTGCACGCCGAGGGCGACGGCAGCTTCTCCCTCGTGGCCCTCGTCTGGCTGCCCGGCCAGTGCACGCCGGTCCACGACCACGTCTCCTGGTGCGTCACCGGCGTCCACCAGGGCGAGGAGCACGAGCGCCGCTACCGGCTGCTGCCCGCCGACGCCGCGAGCGGCGCCCCCGCGCGGCTCGTCGCCACCGAGGACGTCGTCAACCCGGAGGGCTCCGTCTGCGGCTTCGCGCCCCCCGGCGACATCCACCGGGTGTGGAACGGCTGCGAGAAGACCGCGATATCCATCCACATCTACGGCGCCGACATCTCCCGCCTGGGGACGAGCGTCCGCCGGATCTACGACCTCCCGGCCGACGACGCGGCCTCCGCCTGATGGCTCTGCTGGGGGAACGCGCACGGACGTCCACCGCTGCCCCGGCGGACCGGGTCCCGCGCTCCGGCCCGCCCAGCAAGCTGCCAGGGCTGGCGATGGCCGCGCTCGGCGTCGCCGCCGCGTCCGGCGTGCATCTGCTGGTGCCCGGCGTGCCGATGCTGACGGCCGCCGTCGTCCTCGGCATCGCCGTCGCGCACGTGCCCGGCACCCGTGGCCTCGTCCGCGGCCTGGCCCGGCCCGGACTCACCCTCGCCGGGAAGCGGCTGATGCGGCTCGGCATCGTGCTCCTCGGGTTGAAGCTCAGCATCGGTGACGTGCTGGGGCTGGGCTGGGCGACGGTCGTCATGGTCTTCGCCGTGGTCGCCGCGACGTTCTTCGGTACGGTCTGGCTCGGCCGGAAGCTCGGCCTCCGCGGCGACCAGCCCGTACTGATCGCCACCGGTTACTCGATCTGCGGCGCCTCCGCGATCGGCGCCGTCAGCGAGGTGCGCGACAGCGACGAGCGGGACGTCGCCACGTCCGTCGCGCTCGTCACGCTGTGCGGCACGCTCGCCATCGCGGTGCTGCCCCTGCTGCACGCTCCGCTGGGCCTGGACGACGCGCAGTTCGGCCGCTGGGTCGGCGCTGGGGTGCACGACGTCGGCCAGGTCGTCGCCACGGCCCAGACTGCGGGGCCCTCCGCGCTCGGGCAGGCGGTGCTGGTGAAGCTGGTCCGCGTGATGATGCTGGCGCCGCTCGTCGCGGCGATGGTCGTCGCGGTACGGAGGCGCGCCCGCGCGGGGGAGGGGTCGGGCGCGGACGGGAAGCGGCCGCCGCTCGTTCCCCTCTTCGTCGCCGGGTTCCTCGCGATGGTCGTCGTACGGACGACGGGGTGGCTGCCGGACGCGGTGCTGGACGGTGCCGGGACCGTGCAGGAAGTGCTGCTCGCCGCGGCTCTGTTCGGCCTGGGCAGTGCGGTTCACCTCCCCTCCCTCGCTCGCACGGGAGGGCGTGTCGCCGCGCTTGGCCTCTGCTCCTGGGTCGTGATCGCCGGTGTCTCGTACGGGGGCGTACTGCTGACCACGTAGCGCCGGGTGCGGCCTCCGGGCTGCCCCTTGCTCACCGTTGCCGAGTGCGGCCGGGTGCCTGGCTCGGCGCGCAGTTCCCCGCGCCCCTGGTTGTGCCCCCTCAGCCAGGGGTGCCCCGTCAGGGCATGAGGGCATCCGGCACGGTCCCCGCCGGGGCCACCGGTACTCTGGGACGCTGCGTCGACCGCCCCAGCGAACCGAACCGGCACCCGGAGACCGTGACTACCACCCCGACCAACAGCCACAGCCACCACCTGTCCCCTGCCTTCCCCGGCCGTGCCCCCTGGGGCACCGCCAGCAAGCTGCGCGCCTGGCAGCAGGCGGCGATGGACTCGTACCTGGAGAAGCAGCCGCGGGACTTCCTCGCGGTCGCGACCCCCGGCGCGGGCAAGACGACGTTCGCACTGACGCTCGCCTCGTGGCTGCTGCACCATCACGTCGTGCAGCAGGTGACCGTCGTCGCGCCGACCGAGCATCTGAAGAAGCAGTGGGCCGAGGCGGCCGCGCGTGTCGGGATCAAGCTGGACCCCGAGTACAGCGCCGGGCCGCTCAGCAAGGAGTACCACGGGATCGCGATCACGTACGCGGGCGTGGGCGTACGCCCGATGCTGCACCGCAACCGGGTCGAGCAGCGCAAGACCCTGGTGATCCTCGACGAGATCCACCACGCCGGTGACAGCCGCTCGTGGGGCGAGGCATGCCAGGAGGCGTTCGAGCCCGCGACGAAGCGCCTGGCGCTGACCGGTACGCCCTTCCGTTCGGACACCAACCCGATCCCGTTCGTGGAGTACGCCGAGGACAAGGAAGGCATCCGCCGTTCCGTCGCGGACTACACGTACGGCTACGGGGACGCGCTCGCGAACGGCGTCGTGCGGCCCGTCATATTCCTCTCCTACAGCGGCAACATGCGCTGGCGCACCAAGGCGGGCGACGAGATCGAGGCGCGGCTCGGGGAGCCGATGACCAAGGACGCGATCTCGCAGGCGTGGCGCACCGCGCTCGACCCGCGCGGCGAGTGGATGCCCGCCGTGCTGCGCGCGGCGGACCGGCGGCTGACCGAGGTGCGCAAGGCCGTGCCGGACGCGGGCGGGCTCGTGATCGCCGCGGACCAGGACTCGGCACGCGCGTACGCGAAGCTGATCCGGGAGATCACCGGGCAGGGCCCCACCGTCGTCCTCTCCGACGACCCGGGTTCCTCGCAGCGCATCGAGGACTTCCGGCAGAGCGAGGACCGCTGGATGGTCGCGGTGCGGATGGTGTCCGAGGGCGTGGACGTGCCGCGGCTCGCGGTCGGGGTGTACGCGACGACCGTCTCCACGCCGCTCTTCTTCGCGCAGGCCGTGGGCCGCTTCGTACGGTCGAGGCGGCGCGGCGAGACGGCGTCCGTCTTCGTGCCGACCATCCCGACGCTGCTCACGTTCGCGAACGAGATGGAGGTCGAGCGCGACCACGTCCTCGACAAGCCGAAGAAGGACACCGAGGAGGATCCGTACGCGGAGGAGGAGAAGCTCCTCCAGGAGGCCGAGAAGGAGCAGGACGAGGACACCGGGGAGCAGGACCAACTCCCGTTCGAGGCCCTGGAGTCCGACGCGGTCTTCGACCGGGTGATGTACGACGGTGCCGAGTTCGGCATGCAGGCGCACCCGGGCAGCGAGGAGGAGCAGGACTATCTGGGCATTCCGGGCCTGCTGGAGCCCGACCAGGTGCAGATGCTGCTCCAGAAGCGGCAGGCCCGGCAGATCTCGCACAGCAGGAAGAAGCCGGCCGAGGAGGCCGACCTCCTGGAGATGCCCGCCGAGAACCGGCCCGTCGTCACGCACAAGGAGCTCCTGGAGAAGCGGAAGCAGCTCAACACGCTGGTGGGCGCCTACGTCCACCAGAGCGGCAAGCCGCACGGCGTGATCCACACCGAGCTGCGCCGGGTCTGCGGCGGCCCGCCGAGCGCGGAGGCCACGGCGAACCAGATCGACGCCCGGATCGAGAAGGTCCGCGAGTGGGCGACCAAGATGCGCTGACCGAACGACCGAACGACCGGTCGCCCCGCTGACCTGTCCATGGCGGGGGATGTTTCGGTCGAGAGCGGACACGGAACGCCCGGATTCTGGACAAGCCCTTCCGGTGAGCGGTGCCGCTCGCTAGGTTTCCCGTCACATACACGCCCCGTGGCACCGTTGCCGCGGAGCGCAGCCGGTGACTTCGTACGCATTGCCACAAGCCAGTGCCACCCGCGACCGGCGGCCTCCAGGCGCTCGGCGCACCGCGGCTGCCGTCACTCACTCTAGGAGGGGGCGTCGTGACCGCGGAGACCTCTCAGACGCTCGACCGAGGGCTGCGAGTCCTCAAATTACTGGCCGACACGGACCACGGCCTGACCGTGACCGAGCTGTCCAACAAGCTCGGCGTCAACCGCACCGTGGTCTACCGTCTGCTGGCCACCCTGGAGCAGCACGCCCTCGTCCGCCGCGACCTGGGCGGCCGGGCCCGGGTCGGGCTCGGGGTGCTGCGGCTGGGACGCCAGGTGCACCCGCTCGTACGGGAGGCCGCGCTGCCCGCGCTGCGCTCGCTCGCCGAGGACGTCGGCGCGACCGCGCACCTCACCCTCGTCGACGGGACGGAGGCGCTGGCCGTCGCGGTGGTCGAACCGAGCTGGACCGACTACCACGTGGCCTACCGCACCGGCTTCCGGCACCCCCTGGACCGGGGCGCCGCGGGCCGCGCGATCCTCATGGGCCGCGGCCCGGACCACGAGCTGGGGCCCGGATACGTGCTGACCCACGGCGAGCTGGAGGCGGGGGCCAGCGGCGCCGCGGCCCCCGTGCTCGGGGTGAGCGGCATCGAGGGGAGCGTCGGCGTGGTCATGCTCTCCGAGGTCGTGCCGGAGCAGGTCGGCACCCGCGTGGTGCGCGCCGCGAACGACGTGGCGGACGCCCTGCGCTGAGCGGGACCGCCCGTACGCGTCATGTCCGTACGCCCTCATGTCCGTGCGTCCGTACGGGCGTGAGGGCGCCCCTCGGCCATCGACTAGATTGCGGGGGTGACCGAGAAACCGCGCCCGCGCCTTGCCCTCTTCTCGACGCGCCGCCGGACGCTGACCGTCTGCGCGGTGCCCGTCGTCGCGCTGCTCGCCGTCGCGGCGTTCGCGCCGCTGCCGTTCTCGCTGGCGCAGCCCGGCGACACGGCGGACGTGCTGGGGGAGAACGCGGGCAAGCCGGTCATCTCGTTCCCGGACGCGAAGGACGGCGGGAAGGACACCGGTGAAGCGGGGAAGGGCGAGGGCAAGCTGCTCGCCGTCACGATCGGGGTCACCAACCCGGACGTCACGGTGCGCGCCGCCGACGTCGCCCGTGCCTGGTTCGCCGAGGACCGCGCGGTGATGCCGCGCGAGGCGGCGTACCCGGAGGGCGACAGCGTCCGCGAGGTCAAGCGCTCCATCCACAAGCAGATGAAGGACTCCCAGGACAAGGCGGTCACGGCCGCCCTGCGCCAGCTCGGCAAGAAGCCCGGCGACGTCGACGTCTCCCTCCGCCTCGGCGACGTGGGCGGCCCGAGCGCGGGCCTCCTCTTCTCCCTCGGCATCGTCGACAAGCTCGAAGGAGACCTCACCGGCGGCCGTACGATCGCCGGGACCGGCACCATCGACGCGCAGGGCAAGGTGGGCCCGGTCGGGGGCGTACCGCTCAAGATGCGCGCCGCCAAGCGCGACGGGGCACGCCACTTCCTCGTCCCCGAGAAGGAGTGCGGGGAGGCCGAGGCCCAGCGCCCGAAGGGCCTGCGCCTGATCCCGGTCACCACGCTGGACAAGACCCTGGACTCGCTCAAGGCGCTGAAGGACGGCGGGAAGCTGCCCAGCTGCTAGGGCCGGGACCCGGGCACCTCACCCGTCCTTGAGGAACCCCTTCTTCACCATCCAGTCCTTCGCGACCTCGTGCGGGTCCTCGCCGTCGACGTCGACCTTGGCGTTCAGCTCCCGCGCCACGTCGTTGTTCAGCGCCTTGGTGACGGGGGCCAGGACCTCGGCGATTTGCGGATGCTTCCGCAACGTGTCGGCGTTGATCTCCGGGGCCGCGTTGTAGTTGGGGAAGAAGTGCTTGTCGTCCTTGAGGACGTTGAGCTTCATCGCCTTGATGCGGCCGTCCGTCGTGAAGACCTCGCCGAAGGTGCACGGGGAGCCCTGCGCGGCCTGGGTGTAGACGACGCCCCCGCTCATCTTGTGCACGCGGGACGAGGGGATGGACATCCCGTACTTCTTCTCCATGCCGGTCAGTCCGTCGTCGCGGGACGCGAACTCGTTCTCGACGCACACCGAGACCGCCGACGGCTGCGACTTCGCCAGCTTCGCGACGTCGGAGAGCGTACGGACGCCGTACCGCTTCTGGAGGCGGTCGTTGAGCGCGAGCGCGTAGGTGTTGTTCAGCGTGGACGGGCGCAGCCAGACGATGCCGTTGCGCCGGTCGGCGTCGCGCACCGCCTTCCACTGCTTCTCCGGGTCGATGATCGGCTTCGTGTGCCCGAGGTAGGTGATCCAGCCCGTGCCCGTGTACTCGTACATCCCGTCCGCCGTCCCCGACCTGACCGCCTCCCGGGCGCCGATCGAGCCCTGGATGCTGGTGCGGTCGACGACCTCGGCGCCCGCCGCCTTGAAGGCCAGGCCCATGATCTGGCCGAGGACGATCTGCTCGGTGAACTCCTTGGACGTCACCGTGAGCTTGGCCCCCTCCAGCGGCTTGCCCTTTCCGACGCTGCCGGGCTGGACGCTGTCGGTCATCGGGCTGCCGCTGACCAGTCCGCAGGCGGCGAGGGGGAGGGCGAGCGCGGTGGCGGCCAGTCCGGCACGTACGCGGGCGAGAGTCATGACGAGCCCTCCAGACCCCGGGGCCGCAGCAGCAGTTCGGCCAGCGAGGCCAGCCAGTCCACGAGCAGCGCGAGGGCCACGGTGAGGATGGAACCGAGGAAGAGCACCGGCATCCGCTGGTTGGTGATCCCGTCCGAGATCAGGTCGCCGAGCCCGCCGCCCCCGCCGAAGGTGGCGAGGGTCGCGGTGCCGACGTTCAGCACGAGCGCGTTGCGCACGCCCGCGAGGATCAGCGGGACGGCCAGCGGGAGTTCGACCCTGGACAGGACGCCCAGCGGCGACATCCCGATCCCCTTCGCGGCCTCGACCAGTGCGGGGTCGATGGTGCGCAGCCCGGCGATGGTGTTGGCCAGCACCGGCAGCACGGCGTAGATCACGATGCCGACGATCGCGGTGTTCGCGCCGACGCCGAGCCAGATGACGAGCAGGATCAGCAGGCCCAGCGCGGGGATCGCCTGACCCAGGTTGGCGATGATCATCGCGATCGGCGCCGCCCTGCGCAGCCAGGGGCGGGTGAGCGCGATGCCGAGCGGGATGGCGATGATCAGCACGAAGAACGTGGAGATCACGGTGAGTTCGATGTGCTGGCGCAGCCGCAGCCCGACGTTGCCGCCGGAGATCGAGTTGCGCGCGATCGAGTCGAGGTCGGCGCCCCGGAACCAGAGCCAGGTGCCGAGCAGCATCAGCACCACGAGGCCCGGCAGGATCGTCAGCTTCCGCCAGGTCAGCCGCGAGAGCGGGCCGCCCTCGGGTTTCGGGGGCGGGGCGGGCGCGGGCTTCTCGTCGTCGTGCGCGGGGTCCTCGACGCCGTCGTACTCGTGCTCCAGTGCCTCCAGCAGCGGATCACGCCCGCGCCCGCGGCCGCTCATCGGCCGCCCTCCTCCGCGCCGCCCGGCTGTTCGTCACCCGCGTCCCGCTCGTGCTGCTCCTGGAGCTCCTCCAGCCGGTGCTGGTGCTCGACGGCCTCCATCCGGTCCTCGTCGAGGAGTTCGTGGACGGAGTTCATCAGCGTCTCCATGTCCACGACGCCCGTGTACTCGCCGCGCTTGCCGGTGACCGCGACGCGCCCCGCGTTGTCGGTGAGGACGGCCTCCAGCGCGTCGCGCAGCGTGGCGTCCCTGGTCACGGTGTCGTTGACGAGCGTTCCCGCGCGGGCGAGCGAGCCCTTGGCGCGCATCAGGTCGCCGCGCCGCAGCCACTTGTACGGGCGCCGGTGCCGGTCGAGGAGCAGCACCTCGTTGGTCGCGCCGCCGCCCAGCAGGTCGAAGATGTCCCGCAGCGGCTGCTCCATGGTCACGGTCGGGAAGTCGACGACGGCCACGTCCCGTACGCGCGTGAGGTTGAGCCGCTTGAGGGCCGCGCCCGCGCCGACGAAGCCGGAGACGAAGTCGTCGGCGGGGTTGGTGAGGATGGCCTCGGGGGTGTCGAACTGCGCGATGTGCGAGCGCTCGCGCAGCACGGCGATACGGTCGCCGATCTTGATGGCCTCGTCGAAGTCGTGGGTGACGAAGACGATCGTCTTGCGCAGCTCGCGCTGCAGCCGGATCAGCTCGTCCTGGAGGTGGTCGCGGGTGATCGGGTCCACCGCGCCGAACGGCTCGTCCATCAGCAGCACCGGAGGATCGGCCGCCAGCGCCCGCGCCACGCCCACCCGCTGCTGCTGGCCGCCGGAGAGCTGGCGCGGGTAGCGGCCCTGGAACTCGCCGGGCTCCAGCCCCACCAGGTCGAGCATCTCCTCGACGCGTGAGGTGATCCGGGACTTGGACCAGCCGACCATCTTCGGGACCAGCGCGATGTTCTGCGCGACGGTCATGTGCGGGAAGAGGCCCGAGGACTGGATCGCGTAGCCGATCTTGCGGCGCAGCTTGACCGCGTCCATGTCGGTGACGTCCTCGTCGCCGATGCGGATCCGGCCCGAGCTCGGCTCGATCAGCCGGTTGATCATCTTCAGCAGCGTGGTCTTGCCGCCGCCCGAGGGGCCGACGAGGATCACGGTCTCGCCCGCCTGGATCTCCATGCTCACGTTGTCCACGGCGGGCGCCGAGGTGCCCGGGTAGCGCTTGGTGAGCCCTTCGAGCTGGATGGTGGCACCGGAGGTCATGGTTCCGCCGGGTGCCTCCTGAGTGGCTTCAGACACGGATCCCCCTCGGGACGGTCAGCCGGCCGATGAGCACGTACGCGGCGTCGAAGAGCAGCGCCAGGACGACGATGCCGAGCGTGCCCGCGAGGACCTGGTTGAGCGCGTTGGCGCTGCCCAGCGAGGCGATGCCGCGGAAGATCAGGTTGCCGAGCCCGGGGCCCGAGGCGAAGGCGGCGATGGCGGCGATGCCCATCAGCATCTGCGTCGAGACGCGGATGCCGGTGAGGATCGGCGGCCAGGCGAGCGGCAGTTCGACCCGGACGAGCCGCGCGAAGCGCGACATCCCGATGCCGCGCGCCGCGTCCACCAGCGTGGGGTCGACGCCGCGCAGCCCGACGATCGCGTTGCGGACGATCGGCAGCAGCCCGTAGAGCGTCAGGGCGATCACCGTCGGGGCCACGCCCAGTCCCACGATCGGGATCAGCAGGCCGATCATGGCCAGCGAGGGGATGGTGAGGATCGTCGCGGTGGTGGCCGTGGCGAGGTTGCCCGCCCACTCGGTGCGGTACGTCAGCACGCCGAGCAGCACCCCGATGACGGTCGCGAGGACCATGCACTGGAGGACCGCGCTCGCGTGCTGGAAGGAGTCCGTCAGCAGTTGCGCGTGACGGCTCCCGACGTATTCCCAGAAGTTCACCCGTACCCCTCTCGTCCGCTGTCCGCTAGGGATGAGCGCCCGAGGACGCCTGGCGCACCAGGGGCACGATCCGCAACGGCACCGGGTTCTCCATGACGATCGCGGTGGAGGCCCGGACAATGCCATCAAATCCGACAACCCGGTCGATCACCCGCTGAAGATCGGCGTTCGAGCGGGCCACGAGGCGGCAGAGCATGTCGCCGTGGCCGGTCGTCGTATGCAGCTCCAGCACCTCGGGAACGGTCGCCAAGTGCGCCCGTACGTCCGCGCCTTGGCCCTGTTTGATCTCCAGCGTCGCGAACGCGGTCACCGGGTATCCGATGGCCGCCGGGTCCACGTCGGGCCCGAAGCCGCGGATTACTCCACTCGCCTTAAGCCGGTCCAGCCGGGCCTGCGCGGTGCCGCGCGCGACCCCCAGCCGGCGGGACGCCTCCAGCACCCCGATCCGGGGCTCCTCGGCCAACAGTTCGAGCAGGCGGCCGTCGAGCCGGTCGATACCCATGGCGTTCCTCTCCGATGCACTCCGGTACGGGTGCTGCGCACCTTGTACAGATAGCCCCATGGGGAGGGGGTGCAGCTGTACAGGGTGACCAGCAGATGTACAAACTATTGCGCACCTTGTCGCGGGGCGGGAGCCTGCCGCCATGACTACTGCATCTCCCCGGGGGACCCACGAGGCCCCCGCCACCGCCCGGCAGGCCGACCCCTTCCCGGTCAAGGGGATGGACGCGGTCGTCTTCGCGGTGGGCAACGCCAAGCAGGCGGCGCACTACTACTCCACGGGCTTCGGCATGAAGCTCGTCGCGTACTCCGGACCGGAGAACGGCAGCCGCGAGACCGCCAGTTACGTCCTGGAGTCGGGCTCCGCCCGGTTCGTCTTCACCTCCGTCATCAAGCCCACCACCGACTGGGGCCGCTTCCTCGCCGACCACGTCGCCGAGCACGGCGACGGAGTGATCGACCTCGCCATCGAGGTGCCGGACGCCCGCGCGGCGTACGCGTACGCGCTGGAGCACGGCGCCCGCGGCGTCGAGGAGCCCTACGAGCTCAAGGACGAGCACGGCACGGTGGTCCTCGCCTCCATCGCGACCTACGGCAAGACCCGCCACACCCTCGTCGAGCGCACCGGCTACTCCGGCGCCTACCTCCCCGGCTTCGTCGAGGCGAAGCCGATCGTGGAGCCCCCCGCCAAGCGGACCTTCCAGGCCATCGACCACTGCGTCGGCAACGTCGAGCTCGGCAAGATGGACGAGTGGTGCGCCTTCTACAACCGGGTCATGAGCTTCACGAACATGAAGGAGTTCGTGGGCGACGACATCGCCACCGAGTACAGCGCCCTGATGTCGAAGGTCGTCGCGGACGGCACCAAGAAGGTCAAGTTCCCGATCAACGAGCCCGCGGTCGCGAAGAAGAAGTCGCAGATCGACGAGTACCTGGAGTTCTACGGCGGCCCGGGCGTCCAGCACATGGCGCTCGCCACCAACGACATCGTGGCCACCGTGAAGTCCATGCGGGCCGCGGGCATCGAGTTCCTCGACGTGCCCGACAGCTACTACGACACCCTCGGCGAGTGGGCGGGCGAGACCCGCGTGCCCGTCGACATCCTGCGCGAGCAGAAGATCCTCGTCGACCGTGACGAGGACGGCTACCTGCTGCAGATCTTCACCAAGCCGGTCCAGGACAGGCCCACCGTCTTCTTCGAGATGATCGAGCGCCACGGCTCGATGGGCTTCGGCAAGGGCAACTTCAAGGCCCTCTTCGAGGCGATCGAGCGCGAGCAGGAGAAGCGCGGCAACCTCTGACCCCGCCTCCGATCCGCCTCCGACCCGCCTCCCCACGCGGGAACCGGAAGGCCCGTGCTCCCCGACTCCGGGAGCACGGGCCTTTCCTCGTTCCGGGTCATGGCCCCGTTTGACAGGGGCGCAGCGGCACTTGCACGATCATCCCACTCCCCAGCAAGGTCGCCCCGGACCCGAAACGGAATCCCCCCACGCATGGCCACGTCCACGGCGCCCAGCCGCGCCCGTACGCCCCAGGACCGGGGGCCCCGCACCCCGCCCGCACGTCTTCGCCCCACCTGGGACGGCCGTGCCGTGGCCGTCCTCGCCCCCGCCGCGCTGATGCTCGCGCTCGGCCTGTGGGGGATACGCCGCGAGAACTCGATGTGGCGGGACGAGTCGACGACGTACCAGGTCGCGCACCGGAGCCTGCCCGAGCTGTGGAACATGCTGGGCACCGTCGACATGGTGCACGGGCTGCACTACCTGCTGATGCACGCGGTGTTCGCGGTCTGGGACGGCGGGCTCCTCGCGCTGCGCCTCCCCGCGCTGCTGGCCATGGCCGCCGCGGCGTCCGGGGTCGCGCTCGCCGGACGCCGCCTCTCCGGCCCCCGCGCCGGACTCGCGGCCGGACTGGTCTTCCCGCTCCTCCCTCTCGTACAGAAGTACGCCCAGGAGGGCCGCTCGTACGCCATGGTGTGCGCGGCGGTCGCCTGGTCCACGTACCTGCTGCTACGGGCCCTGGAACGGCCCCGCCCGCGGCTCTGGGCGGCCTACGCCGCGGTGCTCGCCGTCGGCTGCCTGCTCAACGAACTGGCGGTGCTGGCGCTGCTCGCGCACGGCGCCGTGCTGCTGAGGGAGCGCCCCCTGCGCCCGCTGCTCTGGCCCTGGGGCCAGGCCGCCGCGGCGGTGTGCGCGGTGCTGATGCCGCTCGTCGTGGTGAGCAAGGCGCAGGAGGCGCAGCTCGCGCACCTCCAGGCACCCGGCGCGACCCAACTCCTGCGCTTCGCGGTCCCGGTGCTGCTGGCACTCCTCTTCGCGTGCGCGCGCCCGCGCCGCAGAGGCCCCGCCGACCCGAGGACCACGGCCCTGGCCTTGGCGATCCTCCCCCCATCTCTCCTGGTCCTGGTCTCCTACCTCCGCCCGCTCTACGAGGAGCGGTACGTCGTCTACTCCGCCCTCGGCCTCGCCCTGCTGGGCGGCTTCGCCGTGGACCGGATGCTGCGCGCGCTGCGGCCGTGGCCGGCCGGGGCGCTGGCGGTGGCCGTCGTCACGGCGCTGGTCCCCCTCTGGCTCCCGGTACGGCAGCCGGAGGTCCACATGGACGACACGAACGCGGTCGCCACTGCCGCGCGCGGCATGACGCGGCCGGGCGACGGCGTCCTCTTCATCCCCTCGCTCCGCCGCGAGGGCAGCCTCTCGCACCCCGCCGAGTACGAGGGCCTGCGCGACCTCGCCCTGGCCCGCACCCCCGAGGAGTCGGGCACGCTCTGGGGCGTCGAACTCCCCGAGGAGAAGATCGGCGCACGCGTACGGGCCGCGCACCGTGTCCTCGTCCTGACCGACCCTCCGTCCCGCGCGGACGACGCGCCCTTCACCGCCCAGGACGAGGCAAAACTGGCCGCCCTCCGCGAACGCTTCACGCTCTGCGCTCGGCAAAACACCGGCCGCATGATCCTCACCCTGTACGCCTCGGACCCCGCACTCTGCGACCGCTGAGCACCTGCCCCTTGCCGCGCGCTGCGGCCTGCGGCTGCGTCGTGGCTGGCCGCGCAGTTCCCCGCGCCCCTGACGGGACGCGTCTGCCCCTGCTTGTGCGTCGCGGTCTGCGGGTGCGCTGTGGCTGGTCGCGCAGTTCCCCGCGCCCCTGACGGGGCACGTCTGCCCCCGCCTGCGCGTTGCGGACTGCGGTGCGTCGTGGCTGGTCGCGCAGTTCCCCGCGCCCCCTGGAGGGGGCGCCCTCTGCTCTTCCGCGAAGCTTGGGAAGTCTGCGCAAGGCGCAGGGTTGGCAAGCGCAGCCCACCATGCCGGGTACGGATGTGCTAAGGGCGCAAGCCCAGAAGGCGGGCCTTTGTGCGGCGTACCTCGGAGGAAGAGGGTGGGGGCTGTCCCTCGGCCCACGCGGGGGCACTCCAGTCCCCCGTGAGCAACGAGACGCTCACGTCGCCCCGCCGCAGGGCGGACGTGTCCGCGTTCGGGACCGGCTCGGGCGCGTCAGGGGCGACACCCAGCCTCACCTTGTAGCACTCGGCACACTCCCCGGGGTCCGGGGTGAAGGAGCGGGTGATCTCCCGCGCGTGCCCCACGTTGGTGAAGGCGAGCCCTCCATCCGGCTTCGCCGGATAGTTGACGTTGAGCGAGGAGTGGGGCGGCAGCAGCGGCGCCCCGCGAGCCGCCGTACGGGCCAGCCGCTCGACCGTACGTACGGTGAAGTCCGCCGCCTCCGAAGCGGAGGGGAACGGATCCTGGGGGTTCGACAGGTCGTACCCGGCGCTCACCGCGAGCGAGGGTACGCCGAGGTCCTGGGCCATGACGGTCGCACCGACGGTCCCCGAATGGTTCGCGCTGGTGCCGGAGTTGGGCCCCGCGTTGACACCGGAGACGACCAGGTCAGGATCCTTCAGGACGCGTTCCGCGCCGAAGGCGACCGCGTCGCCGGGCGAGCCGGTCACGGACCAGACGCCGGGCTCGGCCTCCACCGCCCGCACCGTCGCGCCCGAGGTGAAGTTGAGCCCCGTACCGCGCCCGGACTGGTCCTCGGCGGGCGCGACGATCACGGCCGTGTGCCCGGCGGCGGCGAGCGCGTCGCGGAGCCGGTGGAGGTACGGGTGCCGGTAGCCGTCGTCGTTGGAGACGAGGATCCGCAGGCCGTCCCGTTCCCGCTCGGCGGCGGCGCGTTCGGCGGGGCGCGCGCCCGCGACCCCCGATCCGGCGACGAGCCCCGCGGCGCTCCCCGCCACCGCCAGCAGCACCACGGTTCTCCGTATACGCATGCGCCGTCTCCCTCCCGGGACGAACACGAGCGGTCGCGGCACCTTAGAACTGACGGGTCGTCACTTCAAGGCGTGCTCAACAGATCGTTTCCGGCGGGTTCCGTCCGCACCGCCCGCCTGCGAGCCTGAGCACATGAGCGAGCTGAGCGAGCTGATCGAGCGCCTGCGCGAAGGGCTCCCGGAGGACGCGGTCCTCACCGACCCCGACATCCTCGGTACCTACGCGAACGACATGGCCAGCTTCTGCCCGGCCGGTGCCCCCGCCGTCGCGGTGCTGCCCCGCACCGCCGAGGAGGTCCAGCACGTGATGCGGACGGCGAGCGCGCTGCGCGTCCCCGTCGTGCCGCAGGGCGCGCGTACGGGACTGTCGGGCGCGGCGAACGCCACCGACGGCTGCGTGGTCCTCTCGCTCGTACGGATGAACCGCATCCTGGAGATCAACCCCGTGGACCGCGTCGCGGTCGTCGAGCCCGGCGTGGTCAACGCCGCGCTCTCCCGCGAGGTCAACACGCACGGCCTCTTCTACCCGCCGGACCCCTCCAGCTGGGAGGAGTGCACCATCGGCGGCAACATCGGTACCGCGTCCGGCGGCCTGTGCTGCGTGAAGTACGGCGTCACCGCCGAGTACGTGCTCGGCCTGGACGTCGTGCTCGCCGACGGCCGGCTGATGTCCACCGGGCGGCGCACCGCCAAGGGCGTCGCCGGATACGACCTGACCAGGCTCTTCGTCGGCTCCGAGGGCAGCCTCGGGATCGTCGTGAAGGCGACCCTCGCGCTGCGCGCCGAGCCGCCCCAGCAGCTCGCGCTCGCCGCCGAGTTCCCCTCGGCCGCCGCGGCCTGCGACGCGGTGTGCCGGATCATGGAGGCCGGGCACACGCCCGCGCTGCTGGAGCTGATGGACCGTACGACGCTCCGCGCGGTCAACGCGCTGACGAAGATGGACCTCCCCGAGACCACCGAGGCCCTGCTGCTCGCCGCGTTCGACACGCCGGAGCCGGGCCCGCAGCTCGCCGCGATCGGGGAGCTGTGCGAGGCGGCGGGCGCGGCGCAGGTCGTACCGGCCGAGAGCGCGGCGGAGTCGGAGCTGCTGCTCCAGGCGCGGCGCGCGGCGCTGGTCGCGCTGGAGGCGGTGAAGGGGACGACGATGATCGACGACGTCTGCGTCCCGCGCAGCGAACTGGCGGCCATGCTGGAGGGCACGGCCGCCATCGCCGAGAAGCACGGGCTGACGATCGGGGTCTGCGCGCACGCGGGGGACGGGAACACCCATCCGACGGTCTGCTTCGACGCGGCGGACGAGGACGAGTCGCGCCGCGCCCGCGAGTCGTTCGACGAGATCATGGCACTGGGCCTGAGCCTGGGCGGAACGATCACGGGGGAGCACGGCGTGGGCGTGCTCAAGAAGGAGTGGCTGGCCCGCGAACTGGGGCCGGTGGGGCTGGAGATGCAACGCGCGGTCAAGGCCGTCTTCGACCCTCAGGGCATCCTCAATCCGGGCAAGCTCTTCTGAGCGTGCCGATGAGTGTGCCGACCGGAAGAGCGCGCACGACGGCCTCGCCGCGTCAGGGGATCAGCAGCAGCTCGCGCGTCCTGCCGTCCCTGTCGACAATCTGGATCTTGCTTCCCTTGGCCGCCTCGGTCTCGATCAGATCGTAGACGGCGGTGGCGCGGCGGACTGTTTCCGTGATCGAGACGCCCCTCCGCTTGTGCTTCTGGAGGACCTCCGCCGTCGCCTCGCTGATGTTGACGCTGAGCCGGGTGCTGGCGCCGGAACGGGTGCCGCCGGGCTCAGTACGGGTAACAGCGTTCTCCATGTCCGACATGGGAGGACTCCTCTTCTTTGGGCAGCCCGGACTCCCCCGGTGCCGTACGCGCGGTTCTGTCCTTGCCTTGCCCTCTCAGGATGCGTTCCTGACACGCATCGTGTCAACCCGTCATGCGCACCGCATGCGCATACGATGTGTATCCAGTGTGCATCAATCCCACCTGAACTGCTGATTCGATGCGTGAGGTGCGTGGTAGTCTTTCCGTTCCATAAAGTGACGGGAACTGCCCGCCGTGCTCGAACGTCCGCGAAATCAGGGGGAGTTGCGGAGAGGGGGTGACCGGAGTGTCGACTTCACAGGACCCGCGCGCCCGGCAGGGCCGCACGCCTGCTCCCTGCCCATTCGCCCGGTCCACCAGCGGAACGCAGGGGAGCGTGCTGCTGGAGGCCGGTTTCGACTGCCCCAGGCTCCGCGCGCCGGACGCCGTGGTGCACGCGTACGCCGACCGGGTCCCGGTGGGCGCCGGGACCGGATCCCTGTGCCTGCTGGTGGAGGACGAGGCCCCGGGCGCCGGTGCCGTCTTCTCCCTGGAGGAGGCGGGAGACGCCGAGGAGTGCGAGCCGGGCAGCGGTGGGTGCCGTGGCTGAGCCCCCGCCGGAGCCCGCGCTGCGCCTCACGGAGCTGTCGGAGGACGAACCGCCGGGCGAGGCCGAGGTCTTCTCGACCCCGGAGATGCACATCCACGAGACCCGGCGCGCGCTGGCCCTCCGCCTCTTCTGGCTCGTCGGCGTCATCGCCGTGCTGCCGGTCCTGGCGCTCATCTTCCAGCGCTGGACCAAGTTCACCGACGCCGACTTCCGCGAGGTCAGCACCCTCTTCACCCCGGTGGTGGCCCTCGCCAGCGCCGCCTTCGGCTTCTTCTTCGGCTCCGACCAACGCCGCTGACGCCCAGCCGTAGAGGGCCGACTGTCCTTCTTGCCCGTATCCCCTCTCCGGTGCCGGGCAGGGGCTGCCCCTCCTCCCTCGGCCGGTCTGCGGGTGCGTCGTGGCTTGTCGCGCAGTTCCCCGCGCCCCTGACGGGGCACTCCTGTGCGCCCCGAAGGGGCGCGGGGAACTGCGCGAGCGGCCACAGCGGGCCCGCAGACCGCAGCGGACGGAGAGGGGCTCCCCCTACCCGGTCTCCAAGGGGACCAGCAAACGGTGCGGGGTCAGCAGGGCTTGGCTCACCGGGTCCTGGCGGGAGGGGTGGTCGGCGTTCGGGCCGGGGTGGATGGCGATGTCGGCGGGCGGCACCGCCGCGACGCCGCACTGCTCGCAGCCCCCGCCGGGGCCGAGCCGGCGGCCGCACGCCGCGTGGGTGTAGAGCCGCCGTACGGACCGGGAGCCGGAGGCGTGGACCTCGCCCCAGGACAGCAGGGCGTAGAGCGCGGGCCACAGCGCGAGGCCCTTGTCGGTGAGCACGTACTCGTCGCGCGGCGGTGAGTCCGCGTACCGCCGCTTGTCGAGCACTCCCGCCTCGGTGAGCGTCCGCAGCCGCCCGGAGAGCACCGCGCGCGGGATGTCGAGGTGGGCGAGGAAGTCGCTGTAGCGGCGCACCCCGTAGAAGGCGTCGCGGACGATGAGCATCGTCCAGCGCTCGCCGACCAGCTCCAGCGTCCGGGCGAGCGAGCAGTCCTGCGCCGCGTAGCCCTTTTTCAGTGCCATGCGGGCCACCTTACCAAGCCTTGGTTCATTCAATGAACCTACGCGTGCTACGTTCCTCCGGCACCAGCGAGTTCGTTCATTGAACTCAGTTCGTTCACGGAACCCACGACCCCAGGAGTACGCAGTGTCGGCCCCCGTACGCGACACGGGCGCGGGCGCGGTCCTCGCGACCGTCAGCCTCGCCACGTTCGTCGCGCTCATGAACTACACCGCGCCGATGCTCACGCTCCCCGGCATGACCGCCTCCTTCGGCACCGGCGTCTCCGGCCAGGCGTGGCTGCTCAACGGGATCGCGCTCGGTCTCGCGGCCCTGCTGCTCGTCGCGGGCAGCCTCGCCGACGACTACGGGCGCAAGCGCGTCTTCGTCGCCGGAACCGCCGTGCTCGCCGTCACCGTCGCGCTCGGCGCCGCCGCCTCCTCCACCCTGACCTTCACCCTCGCCCGTATCGCCCAGGGCGGCGCCAGCGCGGCGATCGTCGCCAGCAGCCTGGGCCTCCTCGCACAGGCGTACCCCCAGGGGCCCGCGCGGGTACGCGCCATGGGCGTCTGGGGCGCCGCGCTCAGCGGCGGCATCGCCACCGGACCTGTGGCCTCCGCCGCGCTCGGGGCGCTCGACTGGCGCGTCGGCTACGCGCTCTACGCCGTCGCCGCGCTCGTCCTCGCCGCCGTCTCCGCCCGTACGCTCACCGAGTCCCGCAGCCCGCGCCCCGGCAGGCCCGACCTGCTCGGCGCCGTCGTGCTCGGGCTCGCGCTGACCGCGCTGCTCGCCGCGCTCACCGTCGGCAGGGACGGCTGGCTGCGGCCCGCCGTGGGGGAGTTGCTGGGCGCCACGGCCGTGCTCCTCGCCGCGTTCGTCGCGATCGAGCGGCGCGTCAGCGCGCCCATGCTCGACCTCGGGCTCTTCCGCCGCCCGGCCTTCCTCGCCGCGACCAGCAGCGCGCTGTTCACGGGGCTCGGCGTGATCGGGATGTTCAGCTACTTCCCCGCGCTGCTCCAGCAGGCCATGGGCATGTCGGAACTCGGCACGGCATGGCTGCTGTGCCTCTGGTCCGGCGTCGCGCTGCTCGTCGCGCTCCAGGCCAAGCGGCTGCCGGAGCGCTTCTCCGCGCGTCATCAGCTCGCGCTGGGCTTCGTCCTCTCCGCGCTCGGCGCGCTGACCATGCTGGGCGCCATGTCCTCCGGCTCCTGGGTCCGTACGCTCCCCGGCTGGCTCGTGGCGGGCGTCGGCAGCGGGCTGCTCAACGCCGCGATGCCCCGCGCCGCCGTCGAGAGCGTGCCTCCCGACCGCGCCTCGATGGGCTCGGGCGCCAACAACACGGCGCGCTACATCGGTTCGTCCATGGGGCTCTCCCTCACGATCGTCGTCGCCACCTCGGCCGGCTCCGGGCACGGCGGCGACTCCGCGCGCGCCCTCGCGCACGGTGCCGACCACGCCCTGCTGGTGGGCGTGGCCCTGATGCTGGCGGGCGCCGTGGGCGCCCTCGCCTTCAGGGAACGACGTACGGCCAGGACGCGTGCCGTGGCCGTTCGCTGACCGTCTCCGTGTGGATCCGCTCCGGGGGGACGCTGGCCAGCTCCAGGAGGGCCACCAGTTCCCGTTCGAGAACGGGCGTGTAGAGCGCCCGTTCCTCCGGAGTCATCTGGATGTCGATGGGTTCGTTGCGGCGGTCGAACGCCGCGTTGACGCCGCTCATCAGTTTGAGCAGCAGCTCGAAGGAAGCCGGGTCGAGACGCTCCGCGAGGTCGCGGAGACGGGCTCCCACGCGGAGGCGGACCTCCTGCTCGCGCGGTCCGTGCGGATCCTCTTGAGGCATGGGCGGAATGATGGCGGATTTCCTTTCAGGGACGGTCGTATTCCGGCATTCCTCCGGCGAGTTGCGTCCGTTCCTCTACGATCCGCTCTCGCCGCCTTCATCGCTCTGCCACGGGTCGCGCAGATACAGGTCGTCCCGAGGGGTCGGCGCGAGCAACTCGCTCAACCCCTCGTCGATCCCCAGCGCCTCGTGCTCCTGCCCCGGGGGCACCACGCGCAACGTCCGTTCCAGCCACGCCGACAGCGCCAGCGACGGCGCCTCCAGCAGCGCGTCGCCGTCCGGGGACGTCAGCGCCATGCAGATCACCTCCCGCGACTCGACCTTGGTCGGCCACACCCGTACGTCCCCCTGGCCGCACGGCCGGAAGACGCCCTCGACGAGCAGCTCGCGCGAGAACGTCCAGTGCACGGGGAACTCGGTGCCGATGTGGAAGGTGACATGGACGGCGAAGGGGTCGTCCGAGCGGTAGCTGAGGCGGGCGGGTACGGGGACGCTGCGCTCGGGGGAGAGCACCAGCTTCATCTCCAGCTCGCGTTCCACGACGGTGTTCATGGGGTGTGCCCTTTCGTTGTGCCGTGCCGCGTGTGCGGCGGGGTGCACAGGTGAGAGAGCGCTGGTCGTGGTTCCTTACACGGCTTCCGGAGATTTCCTCCAACTTTTTCCCGGCGAGCGTCCTCCGGGGTCGCTCGAACGCGGTCAACCGGGCGGTCTCCCTCCGCCCGGGGCCGTCTTCTTCGTTACTGTCCTCCTTGGACAGGCGGAGGTTCCCCCGCCGGGCCACAGCGGTGACCAGCGAGGCCGCAACGCCGCTGCCAGGTCAAGTGTGTCGGTCATGATGGGAGTTGGGGGCAGTGGCACCCTCCGGTACGAGCGGTGAGGTACCTCGTTCGGGGTATTACCCGGATCCGTCCATCCCCGGATACATCCGGTACTGGAACGGTTCGGCGTGGGTGCCGGGCACGAGCCGCCCCGAGCCCCGCGAGGGCGAGCCGATGCCCGAGCCGCCCCCCGGCGCGGCTCCTCCGGCCGCGCCCGAGCCGCCCGCAGGGCCCGCGCTCGCCTCGTCGCCCGCGTCATCCGCGTCGCCTCCGCGCCGGACGGAACCGGAGGAGACGGGACCGGTCTTCCTCGACGAGGACGACGCGCTGCCCGAGCTGCGGCCGGGCGGCGGCTCCGCGTGGCAGGCGGACGCGGCCCGGCAGGCGGGCCCCGACGGCGAGCACGAGGGCCGCATCTCCTGGCCCACGCCCGAGGACAGCGCCGATTCCGGCCGCGACGACCCGCGCGGCGACTGGGGCGGCGACCGGGGCGGCGACCGGGCGCGCGGGGGAGAGGCGGAGGCCGAACGGCCGCGCGCCGGGGGCGAGAGCGAGCCGCCCGCGGGTACGGGCGCTCCTGGCACCCCGGCCGCCCCCGCGGAGCAGGGACCGCAGGTGCCCGGACAGGGCAAGCGCGAGCACACCGTGGGGCTGCGCCGCTCCGAAGTCCTCGGCACCGGCGGCCCGTCGGCGGACACGCCCCGCGCGTCGTCCTCTCCCGCCGTCCCGGGCCAGGGGCAGGGCCACAGCCAGAGCCAGGGCCAGAACCAGAGCCAGAACCAGGGGCCGGTGCAGCAGCCGTCCGGACAGCGCGTCCCCGGCCAGGGCGGAGCCTCCGCTTCCGCCTCTGCCTCCGCCGCGCCCGCGGCCACCCCGGCCCGTACGGCGGCGCAGAACCCCGCGGTTCCGCAGGGCCCCGCGTCCGCGCCCGCCTCGGCCGCGAACCCCGGCGCTCCCTGGCAGCAGCAGGTGCAGGAACTCGCCGCGCCCGCGCCTGCCGCCGCGCCCTCACCGGCTCCGGCCACCGCCTCTCCCGCCGGTGCCGGGCTGCCCGCGCAGCCGCAGAGCGGCGGCCCGGACGCGGTCACGCCCTGGCGGCCCCCGGCCGAGGACCCGTTCGCGAGCGTGGCGCGGCAGGAGCGGCCCGCGGGGCTCGGAAAGCGGCTCTGCGCCCGGCTGGTCGACCTGGTGCTCACGCTCGCCGTGGGCGGCGGCGTCGCGTTCCCGTTCGTGGCCAAGGCGACCGACCACATCGACGACAAGGTCGACGCGGTCGAGCAGGCGGGCGTGACCAAGCAGGTCTGGCTGATCGACGGGACGACGGGCGGCTATCTCGCGATCGTCCTCGGCGCCCTGCTCGTCTTCGGACTGCTGTACGAGGTGCTGCCGACGGCCCGCTGGGGCAAGACGCTGGGCAAGAAGCTGTGCGGCGTCACGGTCCTCGACGTCGAGCGGCAGGACCCGCCCACCTTCGGCGCCGCGCTCACGCGCTGGCTGGTGTACGGGGTGCTGGGGCTGCTGGCGGTCGGCGTGGTGAACGTGCTGTGGTGCGTGTTCGACAAGCCCTGGCGCCAGTGCTGGCACGACAAGGTGGCACGCACGTTCGTGGCGGGCCGCCCACGCTGACGTCCGTACGCGCGTCCGTACGGGCCACGCCCGTCCCCCGAACAGCACGCAGCGGATGCGCGCTCACGGGACGGGCGTTCCACTCGGGCCATGAGCACGGAGCAGCCCGAGAACGATCCCTTCCGGAAGCCGGAGCAGCCCGAGCAGCCGTCGCCGCCCCCGTCGTCGGGCGGCGGAGGCTCGCCGTACGACAGCGCGCCGCCACCCCCTCCGCCGCCGCCCGGCGGAGGAGACGGCGCCGCCGGTCCGTACGGCGGCGGTCCTTACGGCGGTTCCGGTCCCTATGCCGGCCCCGGTCCCTACGACAATCCCTACGGCGGCACCATGGGCGCCGCCGACCCCCTCGCCGGGATGCCGCCGCTCGCCTCGCGGGGCAGGCGGCTGGTGGCCCGGATCATCGACGCCCTTCTCATCGGCATCCCGGTCGGCATCGTGGTCGGCCTCGCGCAGGGCGGTTACTCGACCGACACCGGCCAGACGTACTGGCAGCAGGCCGTCTACACCCTCGTCTACCTGATCTACGAGGGCGCCATGCTCACGGCGCGGGGCCAGACCGTCGGCAAGAAGCTGATGAAGATCCGCGTCGGGATGCTGTCCAACGGCACGGTCCCGCACGGTTCGCCGGGCTGGTTCCGCGCCGCCACGTACTCCCTGCCCGCGCTCGTCCCCTGTCTCGGCTTCCTGTTCTGGCTCGTGAACGTGCTGTTCTGCACCTGGGACAAGCCCTACCAGCAGTGCGTCCACGACAAGGCTGCGCGGACCGTGGTCGTCGCCACCGACTGAACGGGGGCGGCGGTACGGCCCGTACGGGCTGACCCGGCCTGTCGCTCCGGGTCAGCGCCGCAGGGTGGGTTCCGCGATCCGTCCCGCGGCGGCCGGAGCGGCGGCCGCCGCCGTGCTGGAGGCGGTGTGCTGGACGGGGACCGGGGTCCCCTGCGCCACGCGGACCGCCGTCGCCCGTTTGCGCGTTGCGCGCGGGGTGGGAGCGGTGAGCGCGACGAGTACGCCAAGGGCAAGTGCCGCGAACGCGATCACTGTCACTCCGAGGCCCGAACGGGCCTGTGAGAGCAGCAGCATGGCGAGCGCGGAGCAGATGACGGTGGCAGATCCGTAAGCGAACTGTGCGGCATTCGGACGCGGCATGGCGGATCCGTCCTCGGGGGGTGAGGTCAGAGTGGACGTCGAACGGGTCGTTGCACGGCCCTCGTTGCCTCGGTACAAACGGGGCGCCATCGAACGACTCTACGGTCCGGGATGCCCTAGCGGAAAGCCGGGTAAGCGTGACCTAACCCACGCCGCTGTTGCACAGGGGGCGCACTGGCGCACGGGGTCCCAGGAATCCCAACTCGTGGACGGCGTAGTCCTCTTGTGTGACGCGCCGTCCGCTCGTGCTCCCCCCTGTCCGCCGGGGGTGGCGCCGGGGTCGCACGGGGGCGTGCCGGAGGGACGTACCGGTGTTCGCATCCGTTATCTGACGGTGAGTTGAACTGCTCCGGAGGACCGCGGGGGCCCGACGGTCCCGGGTGCCGTGCGCCCGTCCTCCCCAACTATGGCCCACCGGCCCGTGGTTGGCCCGTACGGCGGTGCCGTACGGTCTCCAGGCGAGGTGAAACGGGGGGTGCGGGAGGCGTTCCGGGCCGCGAAATTCCAGCTCAAGGGACATATGGCGGAGAAGCGGGCATAGCGTGACCAAGGTCACGGCGAGGGTGATCGAATCACCCCTGCACATGCCACTGACAAGATCCACAGCGGGGTCCCGAGGTTTGACGATCATGGTGTGTGCAACCCAGGGATGAATTTGTTTGCATCGTTGCAGGTCAAAACATGATCACCCGTTACCCCCTGGCGGTGGGAGCGCGATCGCGTTTAGATGCCTCCTGTGAGGGTTCCTCGACCGGGCCCTCGCGTGACCACCCGAAGCGAGTCTCACGGGGGAGATGATGTACATGTCAGGAGGCGGATTCGTCAGGCTGCCGGACGGCAGCGTGATCGTCGCGCTGAGCCTGCCCCGCCCGCGCCCGCAGGGCCCGGCCGGAGGTGGTGCCCTGCGGCTCTCAGGAGCGCCGCGCGGGACCCGCGCGAGCGCCGCCGGACCCCTGGGCCCGCGCCGCTGGTCGGCGCAGGCCGACGAGCCGCACACGGTGCGCGCCGCGGCCCCCCGGCGGCACGGGGACGAGCCACGCGTCCGTGTGCTCGTCCACGCGCAGAACCGGGCCCGGGCCCTGACCCGGCTGCGGAACCTCGGCCTGCGCGCGATCTATCTGAACGGGAACGCGGAGCCGCCGACCGCCGACGAGGTCACCGCCGTGCTCCACCACCCCGAGGGGCTGGTCTGGCGGGCCGTCCCCGAGGACGACCGCGAGTCCTGGCACCCCATCGCCTCGCTGCTCCGGGTCGGCACCGCCTAGGCGCCGCCCCGGCCTGAGGGAGGCGGGGGAGCGGGGCTACGCCGTGGAGACCACGGGCTTCCCCGTCAGCTCGACCCCCGCGTCCCGCAGCTCGTCCAGCGCGCGCTGCGTGGTGCCCTCGGCGACGCCCGCGGTGAGGTCCAGCAGCACATGGACCCGGAAGCCCTCGCGGGCGCCGTCCAGCGCCGTGGCGCGCACGCAGTGGTCGGTCGCGATGCCGACGACGTCGAGCTCGGTCACCTCGCGGGCCCGCAGCCACTCGGCGAGGGACGTCCCGTTCTCGTCGGCGCCCTCGAAACCGCTGTACGCGGCGGTGTAGGCGCCCTTGTCGAAGACCGCGTCGATCGCGCCCGAGGCGACGACCGGCGCGAAGTTCGCATGGAAGCCGACCCCCTCGGTGCCCGCGACGCAGTGCGGGGGCCAGGAGCGCTCGAAGTCGGGGTGCTCGGAGAAGTGGTCCCCGGGGGAGATGTGGAAGTCGCGCGTCGCCACCACGTGGCGGTACCCCGCTGAGGAGTCCGCCACGAGATCGGTGATCGCGGCGGCCACGTCGGCCCCGCCGGTGACCGCGAGGCTGCCGCCCTCGCAGAAGTCGTTCTGCACATCGACGACGATCAGTGCCCGGTGCATGGTGCACACCCTTCGGTCGGCTCGCTTCTGAGACTAGACGCGTACGCGCGTACGCGGCAGTGGGCCTCGCCCCTCGTCCCTCCCGTACGCGGCATCTCGGGGCGGAGAAGGGGCTGCCCCGTTCGGTGCTTCGCCGGCCGCGGGCGCGTCGTGGTCACTCGCGCAGTTCCCCGCGCCCCTGACGGGGCACGGCAGGTGCGCCCCGAAGGGGCGCGGGGAACTGCGCGCCCAGCCACATGTGTGCCGCGGCCTGCGGCGAAACGGTGCGGGGCAGCCCCTGCGCAGCACCCCAGACTTCGTCACCGGAGATGCTCCGTCGGGAGAACGGCCTCGCCCCGTGAGAGCTGCTTCGCGGACATCGGCAGCCGTTCCAGCGTGGCCCGGTGGCGCTCGCGGGCCGCCTGGAGGGGTTCGCGGCCGATGACCGAGCCGCCCTTGACCAGTTCGGCCTGGAGCTGGTGCGGCGCCAGCTCCTCGGGGACCGGGCCGCTGCCGATGACCTCGGCCTCCGCGACCCCGTCGGCGTCCAGCGGCCGGGCGGCCCACTTGGCGCCGCCGACGGAGGTCTTGCCGCCCATCGAGCGCTTGGCGACGGGCCGGAGCGGCGCGCCGGGCTCGTCCGAGTCGGCGCGGGCGACGAGCTTGTAGACCATCGAGCAGGTGGGGTGGCCGCTGCCGGTGACGAGCTGGGTGCCGACCCCGTACGCGTCGACGGGCGCGGCGGCGAGCGAGGCGATCGCGTACTCGTCGAGGTCGCTGGTGACGACGATCTTGGTCTTCTCCGCGCCCAGCTCGTCGAGCTGCTGGCGCACGCGGTGCGCGAGGAGCAGCAGGTCGCCCGAGTCGATCCGGACGGCGCCGAGCCCGGGGCCCGCGACCTCGACGGCCGTACGCACCGCCGCCGTCACGTCGTACGTGTCCACCAGCAGCGTGGTGCCGCTGCCCAGCGAGTCGACCTGGGCCTGGAAGGCGTCGCGCTCGGTGTCGTGCAGCAGGGTGAAGGCGTGGGCGCTGGTGCCGACCGTCGGAATCCCGTACCGGAACCCGGCGGCCAGGTCCGAGGTGGTGTCGAAGCCGCCGACGTACGCCGCGCGGGAGGCGGCGACCGCGGCCAGCTCGTGCGTGCGCCGGGCGCCCATCTCGATCAGCGGGCGCCCGCCCGCGGCGACGGCCATGCGGGAGGCCGCGGCGGCGACCGCCGAGTCGTGGTTGAGGATCGAGAGGATGACCGTCTCCAGCAGCACGCACTCGGCGAAGCTGCCCTCCACGCGCAGCAGCGGCGAGCCGGGGAAATACACCTCCCCCTCGGGGTATCCGAGGATGTCGCCGCTGAAGCGGTAGTCCGCGAGCCACTCCAGGGTGGGGCCGTCGACGACCTTGCCCGCGCGCAGGAACTCCAGCATCCGGTCGTCGAAGCGGAAGTTCTCCACCGCGTCGAGCACGCGGCCCGTGCCGGCCACCACCCCGTACCGCCTGCCCTCGGGGAGCCTGCGGGTGAAGACCTCGAAGACGGAGCGCCGCTCCGCCGTGCCCGCGCGGAGCGCGGCCTGGAGCATGGTCAGCTCGTACTGGTCGGTGAACAGCGCCGTCGAGGGCACGGTCACCGGCAGCCCCGTATCTGCCTCGTTCACGTTCGGTCCCACCTCGCGAGTTCGTTCGGTCAGGCTGAGCGTACCCCACATCTCGTCAGCTTGACGATATGCGCCGGAGGCCCCGGCGGGGCCCCCGCCGGGGGCCGCGTTTGCGCGGGTGCCCGCCCCGGGTGGCAGCATGGGACCCGTGAGTGTCGCCCCTACGGAGATCGAGCGCCCGGAGTCGAGCGAAGAGCACGTCGAGGTGCCCGAGCCCGATGTGCCCTGGGTGACGGTCGTCCACAACGACCCCGTCAACCTCATGAGCTACGTGACGTACGTGTTCCAGGCGTACTTCGGTTATTCGAAGGAGAAGGCGAAGAAGCTGATGCTGGACGTGCACCACAAGGGGCGGGCGATCGTGTCCAGCGGCAGCCGCGAGGAGATGGAGCGCGACGTGCAGGCGATGCACGGTTACGGCCTCTGGGCGACCCTGACCCAGGACCGCTGATGGCGGGCCACTTCGAGTCCGTGGACGGCGGCGGCGCCGCCATCGCGCTGGACGAGGTCGAGGTCTCCATCCTGCGCAGCCTCGCCGTCCAGCTCCTGGAGCTGATCGGCCCCGGCGCGGAGCCCGCCGGAGGGGCCGCGCCCGAGGGCATGGAGGGGTTCGAGGGCCTGGAGGACGTGGCCTGGCCCTTCGCCGACGGCCCGTCCGAGCCCCCGGCCGACCCCGCCCTCGCCCGGCTCTTCCCCGACGCCTACGGGCCGGGGCCGGACGCCGGGGAGGCGAAGCCCGACGAGCTGGAGGAGGCCCGCGCGGCGTCCTCCGAGTTCCGCCGCTACACCGAGAACGATCTGCGGGCCCGCAAGCGCGAGGACGGCCTCGCCATGGTGCGCGCCCTGGACGGGCTCACGCCCGGTGACCGGGGCGCGGTGCTCACGCTCACGGCGGACGACTCCCGGCAGTGGCTCGGCGCGCTCAACGATCTCCGGCTCGCCATCGGCACCCGGCTGGACGTCTCGGACGAGGACGGCGGCGAGATGTACACGCTGCCGGACTCCGATCCGCGTAAACCGATGGTAATGGCCTATCTCTGGCTCGGCGGCCTCCAGGAAACTCTCGTCGAGACCCTGATGGATTGATGCCCGGACTCCGGAAATTCTCCGGAAGCTCCGCCTGAATTCCTTTCCCGATCCCTTTCACGACCCCTTCCCACGGTCGGCCGACGGCCGTGGATTGCGGGCGTTTCCCTGCCGCTCCCGCCGAAGACCCCCGATTCCCGGCAGTCCCGGCAAAAGTTATGCCTTTAATGGGTGGTATGCGGCTTTTGTGCCCGGCCGTTTTGATCTCTCTTTGCTCATGTGATCCAGGTCACATAAGTGGAGCCGTGCGCCGTGGTAGGAAGCCCGGAACCCGATTCCCCCGCCCTCCTGACGGCGGCCCCTCACGCCTTTCCGGCGCCCGCGGAATCGGATCCGTACCGCTCGGCCAAAGGTAAACGCATGGCAAATCAGTCCTGGACCGATCAGGTCGACAAATCAATCAGCGATTTCTTCGACCCCATTTCCACGACGATGAACGACATCGTCTTCTACGACGTCCGCGTCCTCGGGGCCGATCTTCCGCTGATGGTCGTCTGGCTGGTGGTCGCCGGTGCCGTCTTCTCGGTGTACTTCGGCTTCGCGCAGATCCGGCATCTGCCGGTCGCGCTGCGGCTGGTGCGCGGCAAGTACGAGCAGAAGGACGCGCCCGGCGAGCTGAGCCACTTCCAGGCCCTCTCGTCGGCGGTGTCCGGGACCGTCGGGCTCGGCAACATCGCCGGCGTCGCCATCGCCGTCTCCGTCGGCGGCCCCGGCGCCACGTTCTGGATGATCCTCTGCGGCTTCCTGGGCATGGCCACGAAGTTCGTGGAGTGCACGCTCGGGGTGAAGTACCGGAAGATCAACGAGGACGGCACGGTCTCCGGCGGCCCGATGCGCTATCTGGTCCACGGCCTGGCCGAGCGCGGCATGGGGGGCCTCGGCAAGGTGCTGGCCTTCTGCAGCGCCCTGATGATCCTGGTCTTCGCCTTCTTCGGCGGCAACCTCTTCCAGGTCAACCAGAGCCTGGAGCAGCTGGTCAGCGTCACCGGCAAGGAGGACAGCTTCTTCAACAGCTCGGGCGGCGCCCTCTTCTACGGCGTCGTGATCGCCGCGCTCGTCGGCGTGGTGCTGCTCGGCGGCGTCAAGGCCATCGGCAGGGTGGCCAGCAAGCTGGTGCCGAGCATGGCGCTCGTCTACGTCGTCGCCTGCCTGATGGTCATCCTCTTCAATGTGACCGCGGTGCCGGACGCGCTCGCCTCCATCGTCACCGAGGCGTTCAGCCCCAAGGGCGTCGCGGGCGGCGCCATCGGCGCGCTGATCGTCGGCTTCCAGCGGGCCGCGTGGTCGAACGAGGCGGGCATCGGCTCCGCCTCCATCGCGCACTCGGCCGTGAAGACGAAGCGCCCGGCCACCGAGGGGCTGGTCGCCTCGCTGGAGCCGTTCATCGACACCGTCGTCATCTGCACCATGACCGCGCTGACGATCATCATCGCGGGCGGGCCGATGTACGAGAAGCTGCGCGACGACGCGGCGGCGGGCCGCGCGGTGGACGGCAGCACCAGCCAGGGCATCTCCGTCACCTCGGACGCGTTCGAGACCGCGCTGCCCTGGTTCCCCTACGTCCTGACCGTCGCGGTGCTGCTCTTCGCCTTCTCGACCGTCCTCACGTGGAGCTACTACGGGCTGAAGTGCTGGACGTTCTTCTTCGGCGAGAGCAGGGCCGCCGCCATCTCGTACAAGATCGTCTTCAGTGTCATCACGGTCGCGGGCGCGCTGCTCTCCCTGGGCACCCTGGTGGGGCTCTCCGACGCGGCGCTGTTCGCCGCCGCGCTCTTCAACATCGCCGGGCTCTACTTCCTGATGCCGGTGGTGAAGAAGGAGCTGCGGAAGGTGCTCGACTACGCGCGGCGCCGCGACGCGGGTGAGTCGGAGGAGGAGATCGAGGCGACGGAGGAAGCCGCCGCCGTCCGTTAAACGGACTGCAAAATCTGACTAACGAACACTTCAAGGTGTTCACTCGAACGTGCTGGTTGTCCCGGGTCACCCTGCTTTGAGGGTGGCCCGGGTCACTCGTTCATGACCTCTCTCCGTGGTAGACCTTCCCGATCCCTTTTTCCACGCCACCCCTGTGGATGAGGGATGCCCGCCGGCCGACCGTCGGCACGCACAACTCCATCCGGGGGGATCGGAACCCGATCCGGAACGGTCCGGATCGGTATGGAGAAAGGCGCAGCGTATGACCTCCGAGCAGGTCGAAGAACAGGACCCGCCAAGGGATCACGTCCCCGGCCAGCGGGGGGCAGACGCGGCCTCCGCGGAGTCCGAGGGCTATCAGCGAGGACTCGGCGGCCGTCAGATCCAGATGATCGCGATCGGCGGCGCCATCGGCACCGGGCTCTTCCTCGGTGCGGGCAAGGCCATCACCAAGGCGGGGCCGAGCCTCATCCTGGCCTACGTCGTCGCGGGCGCGGTGATCTACTTCATCATGCGCGCCCTGGGCGAACTGCTGATGTACCGCCCGGTCTCGGGCTCCTTCTCCGAGTACGCGCGCGAGTTCCTCGGCCCGTACTTCGGCTTCGTCACCGGCTGGACCTACTGGCTGTTCTGGGTCGTCACGGGCATCACGGAAGTGACCGCCGCGGCCACGTACGTCAACTACTGGTGGGACATCAAGCCATGGATCTCGGCGCTGGTCTTCACCATCGCCCTCTACTGCATCAACCTGATCTCGGTGAAGCTCTTCGGTGAGCTGGAGTTCTGGTTCTCCATGGTCAAGGTCACCGCCATCATCGGCATGATCCTGATCGGCCTCGGCGTGGTCACGATCGGGTTCTCGGACGCGGGCGACACCGCCTCGTTCTCCAACCTGTGGAGCCACGGCGGCTTCTTCCCCAAGGGCATCGGCGGCACGCTGATGACCCTCCAGATCGTGATGTTCGCCTTCCTGGCCGTCGAGCTGGTCGGTGTCACGGCGGGCGAGGCGACCAACCCGAAGAAGGCGCTCCCCCGGGCGATCAAGACCGTGCCGTGGCGCATCGCGCTCTTCTACATCGGCTCGCTGATCGTGATCCTCTCGGTGGTCCCCTGGACCGCGTTCGCGCCGAGCACCAGCCCGTTCGTCGCCGCCTTCACGAAGATCGGCCTCCCGGCGGGCGCCGGGATCGTGAACTTCGTGGTGCTCACCGCCGCGCTCTCGTCCTGCAACTCCGGCATGTACTCCACCGGCCGGATGCTGCGCGACCTCGCGCTCAACGGGCAGGGGCCGAAGATCTTCACCCGGCTGAGCAGGACGGGGCTGCCGCTGCTCGGCACCACGTTCTCCGCCGCGCTGATGCTGGTCGGCGTCTGGATCAACTACCAGTGGCCGACCAAGGCGTTCGACTACGTCGTCTCCTTCGCCACCATCTCCGGCATGTGGGCCTGGATCATGATCCTCTGCTCGCAGCTGCGCTACCGCGCCAAGGCGGACCGGGGTGAGCTGCCGCAGTCGGAGTTCAAGGCGCCCGGCGCGCCGTGGACGAGCGCCTTCGCGCTGGGCTTCATCGGCCTCGTGATCGTGCTGATGGGCTTCGACAAGGAGGCCCGCGTCTCGCTCTACGTCGCCCCGATCTGGGCGGTGCTGCTGACGGTCGCGTACTTCGTCCTGAAGGCGCGCACCCCGAACGTCTTCAAGTCGGGCACGCCGACGAGCTGAGACCTGCCGTGAAGAGGGCCCGGGGGATCACCCCTCGGGCCCTCTTTCCGTGGGCTGCTTATGCTGGCCCGCATGCTGACCATCACCGCCGAACTGCGAGACAAGATCGTCGCCCACGCGCGCCAGGACCACCCCGACGAGGCGTGCGGAGTGGTCGCGGGGCCCGCGGGCTCGGGGCGGCCCGAGCGGTTCATCCCCATGCTGAACGCGGCGCGCTCGCCCACGTTCTACGAGTTCGACTCCGCGGATCTGCTCAAGCTGTACCGCGAGATGGACGACCGTGACGAGGAACCGGTCGTCATCTACCACTCGCACACGGCCACGGAGGCGTACCCCTCCCGTACGGACATCACCTACGCCAACGAGCCCGGCGCGCACTACGTCCTCGTCTCGACCGCGGAGACGGGCAACGAGGACGGGCCGTACTCCTTCCGCTCCTTCCGCATCGTCGAGGGCGAGGTGACGGAGGAGGAGATCACGGTCGTAGACGCGTACTGAGCGGCCTCAGAGCGGTCTCTGCGCGGCCCTGACCAGCTGCGGAACCGTTTCTGAGACGCTTCCGTCCGCATGATGGAACCGGCATCCGATTCCGGGGCCGGGAATCGTTACGATGAGCCCATGGTTGTCCACGACGTGAACGCGAGCGAGAAGTCCCCGGGCATGTTGCTCGTGGCGCGCCTGCACGTCGATCTCTGCCGTCTCGCCAGCGCCATCTGTCCGCTCCCCTGACGCGCGCCCCCTCCGCGGCACACGTCGGTGCCCGCTGCCCGCTGCCCGCAGAACAGCCAGCCTTCTTCTCTACTCCGACAGGAGCACACTCATGGCCATCGAGGTCCGCATCCCGACCATCCTCCGCACCTACACCGACGGCCAGAAGGCGGTCGAGGGCTCGGGCGACACGCTCGGTGACCTCTTCACCGACTTGGAGAGCCGCCACGCGGGGATCCAGGACCGCCTGGTCGAGAACGGCGGCCTGCGCCGCTTCGTGAACGTGTATCTGAACGACGAGGACGTGCGCTTCCTCGACGGCATCTCCACCAAGCTCAGCGACGGCGACAGCGTGACGATCCTGCCCGCCGTCGCCGGTGGGATGCGCTGACCGCCGATGCGTTACGACTCGCCGCTCGACGCGGTCGGCAACACCCCGCTCGTGCGGCTGCCGCGTCTCTCGCCCTCCGAGGACGTCCGGATCTGGGCCAAGCTGGAGGACCGGAACCCGACCGGCTCGATCAAGGACCGCCCGGCCCTGCACATGGTCGAACAGGCCGAGAAGGACGGCCGGTTGACCCCGGGCTGCACGATCCTGGAGCCGACCTCGGGCAACACCGGCATCTCGCTGGCGATGGCGGCCCGGCTCAAGGGCTACCGCATCGTCTGCGTGATGCCGGAGAACACCAGCGAGGAGCGGCGCCAGCTCCTCACCATGTGGGGCGCGGAGATCATCTCCTCGCCCGCGGCGGGCGGGTCGAACACGGCCGTACGGGTGGCCAAGGAGCTGGCCGCCGAGCACCCGGACTGGGTGATGCTCTACCAGTACGGCAACGCGGACAACGCGGGCGCGCACTACGCGGGCACGGGCCCCGAGATCCTCGCCGACCTGCCCTCCGTCACCCACTTCGTGGCGGGCCTGGGCACCACCGGCACCCTGATGGGCGCGGGCCGCTATCTGCGCGAGCACCGTCCGGACATCCGCATCGTCGCCGCCGAGCCGCGCTACGACGACCTGGTCTACGGGCTGCGCAACCTCGACGAGGGCTTCGTCCCCGAGCTGTACGACGAGTCGGTGCTCACCACCCGCTTCTCGGTCGGCTCCGAGGACGCGGTCGCGCGTACCCGCGAACTCCTCGCGCAGGAGGGCATCTTCGCGGGCGTCTCCACGGGCGCGGCGCTGCACGCGGCGATCGGTGTCGCGCGCAAGGCGCAGCGCGCGGGGGAGAGCGCGGACGTGGTCTTCGTCGTCGCGGACGGCGGCTGGAAGTACCTCTCCACCGGGCTCTACACGGCGGCGACGACCGAGGAGGCCGTGGCCGCGGTCCAGGGCCAGCTCTGGGCGTAACGCACGGTCCGGACTACTCCGCGAGGTGGCGGACCTCGTCCCAGACCTCCGGCGCCACCTCGCCCGTACGGCGTACGAGCCGGGCGGCGCCGATGTCCGCCAGGCCCTCGGGCGCCGGGTAGAGCGGACCGCCTCCCTCCGGGGGCAGCACCTGGACCTCCGGGCTCCCCGGGGGTTCGGGGGCCAGCCGGGCGACACGCGCTCCGCCGTCGGCGCGGACCGTGAGGACCAGGAACGGCCGTTCCGTCCCGCCCGGCAGCCTCGCCAGCCACACCTCTCCCGGCGCGGGCGGCACCTCGGGGAGCGCGTCGCGGCGCCTGGGCCCCAGCCGCCCCCGGCCGTCCACGAGCGCCGCGATCATCGCGAGCAGCACCACCACCCCCAGCGCCACCCACCACGACGTGTCCATCCGTCGACGCTAAGCCGCGCCGGAGGCGGGCACCAGCGGGCTGCTCCAAGGATTGCCCCGGGCTGGTGATTCCGCCCACACCAGCGTGCTACCGAGGAGTCAGCAGGACCGCGGCGGCTTACGCTCGGAATTCCCCTCGTCGCCGAGAGGGGAGCATCCCCGGCCGGCCGTCTACGGAGGTTCCCGCTCCATGAAGCTCACCGTCGTCGGCTGTTCCGGTTCGTTCCCCTCGACGGAATCGGCTTGTTCGAGCTACCTCGTGGAGGCCGACGGCTACCGCCTGCTGCTCGACATGGGCAACGGCGCGCTCGGCGAGCTCCAGCGCCACTGCGGCCTCTACGACCTCGACGCCATCGCGCTCAGCCACCTCCACGCGGACCACTGCATCGACATGTGCGGCTACTTCGTCGCGCGCTACTACCGGGTGGAGGGCGGCCGTTGCGCCCCGATCCCGGTGTACGGGCCCGAGGGCACCGAGGAGCGGCTGACCACGGCCTACGCCGACACGCCCACCGAGAAGTCCATGAGCGAGGTCTTCGACTTCCGCTCCCTCGCCGCGCACGGCGCGTACGAGGCGGGCCCCTTCCGCGTACGGGCGGAGCTGGTCGACCATCCGGTGGAGGCGTACGCGTTCCGCGTCGAGCACGTGGAGAGCGGGAAGACGCTCACGTACTCGGGCGACACGGGCCCGTGCGCGGCGCTGGAGGAGGCCGCGCGGGGCACGGACCTCTTCCTGTGCGAGGCGTCCTTCACCCACGGCAAGGAGTCCATCCCCGGCCTGCACCTGAACGGGCGCGAGGCGGGGGAGGCCGCGCAGCGGGCCGGTGCGGGACGGCTCGTCCTCACGCACGTACCGCCGTGGACGGACCCGCAGATCAACCTGCGCGACGCGAAGACCGTCTTCGACGGCCCCGTGGACATGGCACGGCCGGGCGCGGTCTACGAGCTGTAGTACGAGCTCGTAGACCACGCCCGGCCCTCGGCCAGCGGCCTACTTGGTGAGGTCCTCGACCTCTTCGTCCGGCTCGCGGCCCGGCGTCTTGATGTCCAGCTTGACGATCAGGAAGCGGAAGAGCGCGTAGTAGACGACCGCGAAGCAGAGTCCGATCGGGATGATCAGCCATGGCTTCGTGGCGAGGCTCCAGTTGATCGCGTAGTCGATGAAGCCCGCGGAGAAGCTGAAGCCGTCGTGCACCCCGAGCGCCCAGGTCACCGCCATGGAGATCGCGGTCAGCACCGCGTGGACCACGTAGAGCACCGGCGCGATGAACATGAACGAGAACTCGATCGGCTCGGTGATGCCGGTGACGAACGAGGTCAGGGCCAGCGAGACCATCATGCCCATCACGGCCTTGCGGCGGTGCGGCTTGGCGCAGTGCGCGATGGCGATGGCGGCGGCGGGGAGGCCGAACATCATGATCGGGAAGAAGCCGGACATGAACTGTCCCGCGCTCGGGTCACCGGCGAAGAAGCGCGCGATGTCACCGTGGACCATGTCCCCGGAGCTGTTCTTGTAGTCGCCGAGCTGGAACCAGGCCACCGTGTTGAGGAACTGGTGCATGCCGACCGGGATCAGCGCGCGGTTGATCGCGCCGAAGATGCCCGCGCCCGCGGCGCCCAGGCCCGTCATCCACTCGCCGAACGCGGTGATCGCGTCGCCGATCGGGCCCCAGATCAGGGTGAAGAGCACGCCGACGGCGAGGCCGACGAAGGCCATGATGATCGGCACCAGACGGCGGCCGTTGAAGAAGCCGAGCCAGTCCACGAGCTTGGTGCGGTGGAACCGCTGCCAGATGACCGCGGCGATCAGTCCCATGAGCACGCCGCCGAGCACGCCCGGATCGTTGTAGACGGCCGGGGTGTCCTCACCGGCCTTGACGACGGCTTCCTCGACGGGGAACGCCTGGAGCACGTTCTTGTAGACCAGGAAGCCGACCAGCGCGGCGAGCGCGGTCGAGCCGTCGGACTTCTTCGCGAAGCCGATGGCGACGCCGATGCAGAAGAGCAGCGGCAGGTTGTCGAAGATCGCTCCACCGGCGCCCGCGAAGGCGGCGGCGACGTCGTGCCACTTCAGGCCCTCGTCGCCGAAGACGTCGGGCTGGCCGAGCCGGTTGAGGATACCGGCGGCGGGCAGGACGGCGATCGGCAGCTGAAGGCTGCGCCCTACCTTCTGCAGCCCTTGGAACAGGCCGGAGCCCCGCTTCTTCGCGGGAGCAGCGGTGTCCGTGCTCATGGGATTGTCCTCCAGGAGAAGCGGGCACCGCGCTCAGGAGGAGGCCCGCTGGGTGGTCTAGTCCACGCTAGTGGTTTAGACCATTATTAACATGCGTCCGGCGGCGAACGGAATCACTTCGTCCGAGGCCGTTCCCAAGGTCACGAAGGCATATCGGAAGGCCCTCAAGCCGGGTGACTTGAGGGCCTTCGCGAGGGGGCGGGGAAGCGGAATCCCGTTTACGCCTGGGTGTTCTCCTTCTCGATCTCCTCCGCCAGCTCCTCGGGTTCGCGCCCCGGCGTCTTCAGGTCGAACTTGACGATCACGAAGCGGAAGAGCGTGTAGTACACGACCGCGAAGCAGAGTCCGATCGGAATGATCAGCCAGGGTTTCGTCGCGAGGCTCCAGTTGATCACGTAGTCGATCAGTCCGGCCGAGAAGCTGAAGCCGTCGTGCACCCCGAGCGCCCAGGTCACCGCCATCGAGACGCCGGTGAGGACCACGTGGATCACATAGAGCACGGGGGCCACGAAGAGGAACGAGAACTCGATCGGCTCGGTGACGCCCGTGACGAACGAGGTCAGGCCGACCGAGAGCATCATGCCGCCGACGACCTTGCGGCGGTGCGGGTGCGCCGCGTGCGTGATGGCGAGCGCGGCGGCCGGGAGCGCGAACATCATGATCGGGAAGAAGCCCGAGGTGAACTGGCCCGCCGTGGGGTCGCCCGCCAGGAAGCGGTTGATGTCGCCGTGCACGACCTCGCCGCCCGGCTTCTCGTAGTCCCCGAACTGGAACCACATGAACGTGTTCAGGAACTGGTGCATGCCGATCGGGATCAGCGCCCGGTTCGCCAGGCCGAAGATGCCCGAGCCCCAGGAGCCGAGGTCGGTCATCCACTTGGAGAAGCTGGTCAGCGCGTCGCCGACCGGCGGCCACACCCACTGGCAGAGCACCGCGAAGATCAGCGCCACGAACGCCATGATGATCGGCACGAGGCGGCGCCCGTTGAAGAAGCCCAGCCAGTCCACGAGCTTCACCCGGTGCAGCCGCTGCCAGAACCAGGCCGACAGCAGCCCCATCACGATGCCGCCGAACACGCCCGGGTTCTGGTACGTCGGCATGCCCGCGGCCTTGCCCCCGTCGCCCACGCAGGTGCCCATCGCGCTGTCGAACGAGGCGCCGGAGGGACACTCGGGGAACTGGTGGAGGATGTTGTAGTAGACGAGGAACCCGGCGACCGCCGCGAGCGCGGTCGAGCCGTCCGCCTTCTTGGCCATGCCGATGGCCACGCCCACGCAGAAGAGCAGGGGCAGGCCGAGCGCGGAGTCGAGGAGCGCGCTGCCCGCGCCCGCGAAGACCTTGGCGACGTCCGTCCAGCCGAGGCCGTCGTCGCCGAAGACGTCGGGCTGGCCGAGCCGGTTGAGGATGCCGGCGGCGGGGAGCACCGCGATGGGGAGCTGCAGGCTCCGGCCCATCTTCTGGAGCCCCTGGAAGAAGGTGGACGTCCACTTCTTCTGCGCCTTCCGGGGCGCGGAAGCGGCTGCGGCGTCGGAACTCACGGGCTCCTCCTGACTCTCCTCGCACCTGACGCATACTGGTGTAGACCTCTAGTGGTGCGGAGTGGTCAGGAGTGACCGCCTCGCAGCGCCAGGTAATCGCCATCATTCGCCAGCGAGTGGACATATGCCCGCGAAGTTGGGCTAAACGTGGGCTAATGTGAATTGCGACGCCCAGCGGTCCACCGGGCCGGAACCTCAGGAGAAGCACATGGCCAGCAAGGCTGAGAAGATCGTCGCCGGACTCGGCGGGCTCGACAACATCGAAGAGGTCGAGGGCTGCATCACCCGGCTCCGCACCGAGGTCAAGGACGCGTCGCTCGTCGACGAGGCCGCGCTCAAGGCCGCGGGCGCGCACGGCGTCGTGAAGATGGGCTCCGCGATCCAGGTCGTCATCGGCACCGACGCCGACCCGATCGCCGCGGACATCGAAGACATGATGTGAGCCTCTCCCCGAGAGGCGACAGGGCCCGGTTCCGCTCCCCGGAACCGGGCCCTCTGCCGTGCGGATAGGCTCGCTCCCATGTCTCGTATCGACGGCCGTACGGCCGAGGAGTTGCGCCCCGTCACCATCGAGCGCGGCTGGAGCAAGCACGCCGAGGGTTCCGTCCTCGTCTCGTTCGGCGACACCAAGGTGCTGTGCACCGCCAGCCTGACCGAGGGCGTGCCGCGCTGGCGCAAGGGGAGCGGCGAGGGGTGGGTCACCGGCGAGTACGCGATGCTGCCGCGCGCCACCAACACCCGCGGCGACCGGGAGTCCGTGCGCGGGAAGATCGGCGGGCGTACGCACGAGATCTCCCGCCTCATCGGGCGCTCCCTGCGCGCCGTCGTGGACTTCAAGGCGCTGGGTGAGAACACCATCGTGCTCGACTGCGACGTCCTCCAGGCCGACGGCGGCACCCGTACCGCCGCGGTCACCGGCGCCTACGTGGCGCTGGCCGACGCCGTCTCCTGGGCGCAGGAGCGGAAGCTGATCAAGCCCAAGGCCCAACCGCTCACCGGCACCGTCGCCGCCGTCAGCGTCGGCATCGTCGACGGCGCCCCGCTGCTCGACCTGCGCTACGAGGAGGACGTGCGGGCCGAGACCGACATGAACGTCGTCTGCACCGGCGACGGCCGCTTCGTCGAGGTGCAGGGCACCGCCGAGGGCGAGCCCTTCGCGCGCGAGGAGCTGAACGGGCTGCTCGACCTCGCGGTCAAGGGCTGCGCCCAGCTCGACGGCGCCCAGCGCAGCGCGCTGGGGCAGTGATTCCCGGGGTCCCCGTCCCCGGGATCCCGGGGAATCCGTAAGTCATCGCGCCGCGGCGGAACTTTGCCCGCGCTTTACGCGTCTGACCAGGTGCGGGCCGCACGTGTCGAACCGTGCGGCCCGACCAAAAATCTCAGAGGGGGATCCACAGTGCTCCGCAAGACCACCGTCGCGGCGCTCGCCGCCGTCGCGCTCGCTGTGCCCGTCGCCAGTGGCTGCGGCGCGGAGGACGTTGTGAACAAGGCGCTGGACTGTGCCAACACGGCCGCCACGGTCGCCGAGGCCGCCGACGACCTCAGCCAGGCCGCCTCCGACGCGACCGAGGACCCCACCCAGGCGAAGAAGTCCCTCGACCGCATCGACAAGAACCTCGACAAGATCAAGGACGAGACGGACGACGGGGACGTCACCAAGGCCGTCGACAAGATGGGCGACGCGGTCGACAGCGCCCGCACGGACATCAACGACAACAAGGTGCCGAAGGTCGGCCCCGTCAAGGACGCGGGCAAGGAGCTGACCAAGGTCTGCACGCCGGGATAGCACCTGGATAATCGGGCCCATGAGCACCAAGCGCCTGATCCTCGCCACCCGTAACGCCCACAAGGTCGTCGAGCTGAAGGCGATCCTCGCCGACGCGGGCCTCGATCTGGACCTCGTCGGCGCGGACGCCTACCCCGAGATCCCCGACGTCAAGGAGACCGGGGTGACCTTCGCGGAGAACGCGCTGCTGAAGGCGCACGCCCTGGCCCGCGCCACCGGGCTACCCGCCGTCGCGGACGACTCGGGGCTCTGCGTCGACGTGCTCGGCGGCGCCCCCGGCATCTTCTCCGCGCGCTGGGCGGGCACCCACGGGGACGACCGCGCCAACCTCGACCTGCTCCTCGCCCAGCTCTCCGACATCGACGACGCGCACCGCGCCGCCCACTTCGAGTGCGCGGCCGCCCTCGCCCTGCCCGACGGCGCCGAGCGTGTCGTCAACGGCCGCCTGCGCGGCACCCTGCGCCACGCCCCCTCGGGCAGCGGCGGTTTCGGCTACGACCCGGTCCTGCAGCCCGACGGCGAGAGCCGTACGTGCGCGGAGCTGAGCCCCGAGGAGAAGAACGCGATCAGCCACCGGGGCAAGGCGTTCCGCGCCCTCGTCCCCGTCGTCCGGGAGCTGCTGGAGCTGGACTGAGCCGTCAGCTCATTCGCCCTGCATGCGGCTGTGCGAGCGGCCGTAGAGGACGTAGAGCAGGAGGCCGAGCACCATCCAGCCGCCGAAGCGGACCCAGGTCTCGGCCGGGAGGTTGAGCATCAGCCAGAGCGAGGCCAGCACCGAGACGGCGGGCAGCACGGGGACCAGCGGGGTGCGGAAGGCGCGGGGCAGGTCGGGGCGGGTGCGGCGGAGGATGATCACGCCGAGCGCGACGACGACGAAGGCGAAGAGCGTGCCGATGTTCACCAGCTCCGCCAGCTCCGAGATGCTGGTGAACCCGGCGACCACGGCCACGACGACCCCGAGCAGGACGGTCGAGCGGTACGGGGTGCGGAAGCGCGGGTGGACCCGGGAGAAGAGCTGGGGGAGCAGCCCGTCGCGGCTCATCGCGAAGAAGACCCGGGACTGGCCCATGAGCAGGATCATGCAGACGGTGATCAGGCCGACCGCCGCGCCGAAGCTGATGAGGCCCGCCCAGAACGGGTGCCCGGTGGACTTGAAGGCGTCGGCGAGCGGGGCCTCGACGGTCAGCTCGGTGTACTTCTGCATGCCGGTGACGACGATCGAGACCGCGACGTAGAGCATCGTGCAGATGGCGAGCGAGCCCATGATGCCGCGCGGCATGTCCCGCTGCGGGTTCCTCGTCTCCTCGGCGGCGGTGGCGACGACGTCGAAGCCGATGAACGCGAAGAAGACCACGGCGGCGGCCGTGAAGATCCCCATCACGCCGAACGTCGTCGGCTCGTACCCGAACATCAGCTGCACCAGCGGGGCGCCGAGTCCGGCCTTGGCGCCCGTGCTGCCCTCCGAGGGCGGGACGAACGGCTTGTAGTTGTCGCCGTCGATGAGGAAGGCCCCGGCGATGATGACGACCAGGACCACGCCGACCTTGATCGCGACCACGGCCTGGGTGAGCCGGGCCGACAGCTTCATGCCCGCGACCAGCACCCCCGTCAGCAGCAGGACGAGGAGGAAGGCGAGCAGGTCGAAGCCGAAGCCCGTCTCGTCGGTGGTGCCCGAGAGCGACTGGGGCAGGTGCCAGCCCGCGTTGTCCAGCAGTGAGCGGACGTACCCGGACCAGCCGACCGCCACCACCGCGCAGCCCAGGGCGAGTTCGAGGATGAGGTCCCAGCCGATGATCCAGGCGGGGAACTCGCCGAGCGAGGCGTACGAGAACGTGTACGCGGATCCGGCGACCGGAAGCGTCGAGGCGAACTCGGCGTAGCAGAGCGCCGCGAGCCCGCACACCACGCCCGCGACCACGAACGCGAGCGCGGTCGAGGGCCCGGCCATCGTCTTGGCCACCTGGCCCGTCAGGACGAAGATTCCGGTTCCGATCACGACGCCGACCCCGAACACGGTGAGGTCGAGCGCGGAGAGCGACTTGTGCAGCCCCCGGCCCGGCTCTTCCGTGTCCCGGATGGAGTCCTCGATGGTCTTGGTCCTGAACCAGGTGCGCATGGACGCTCCTCCGTTTAGCCGTCCGCGCCATGCTTCCCGCCCCGCGTGCCCGGAACGTGCCGCACGGTGCCGGAGAGGGGGGAATTCACCCGTTGTGGGGGCGCGTGCCGTGCCCAGGCCGCTCTTGACACCACGCGGTGGGCGCCTGACTCTAGAGCTCAACACTAGAGTTGGACTCTAAATAACGGGAGGATCCATGGCGGCACTCGTGAACACGGAGCAGAGCGAGGCGTGGAACGGCTGGGAGGGGGCGCACTGGGCGGAGGCCCCGGAGTTCTACAACGGCATGCTCGACGGTTTCAACGACGCGCTGTTCGAGGCGGCCCGCCTCGCCCCGGACAGCGCCGTGCTCGACATCGGCTGCGGTACGGGGCGCACGGCGCTGCTGGCCGCGCGCCGGGCGCCGCGCGGCCGGGTCCTCGGCGTCGACCTGTCCGCGCCGATGCTGGAGCGGGCGCGGGCCGACGCGGCGGCGGCGGGGCTCGCGGCGCGGGTCACGTTCGAGCAGGGGGACGCGCAGGTCCACCCCTGGGGCGAGGGGCGGTTCGACGTGGTGGTGAGCCGGGGCGGGGTGATGTTCTTCGCCGACCTCGTCGCCGGGTTCGCGCACCTCCGCGAGGCGCTGCGGCCCGGCGGGCGGCTCGCGGCCGTCGTCGCTGTCCCGGCCGACCCCGAGGGGGAGTACGCGCGGGCGACCGCCGCGCTCCGCGGCCTCGTCCAGGGCCCCTCCCCGGCGGGCCGGGCCATGATGGCGCTGGCCGACGAGGAGCGGATCCGCGAGGTGCTCTCCGGCGCCGGATTCACGGGGACGGCCATGACCACCGTCGTCGCCGACCAGGTGCTCGGGCGGGACGCGGAGGAGGCCGCGGCGGGCATCTGCGGCATGGGGGCCGTCCGCCGCGCGCTCCGGGAGGCCGGATCCGGCGAGCGCGACCGCGTTCTGCGCGAACTGGCCGACGGGCTGCGGCCGTTCGTCAGGGACGGCGCGGTGCGGATC
This sequence comes from Streptomyces sp. NPDC048172, assembly GCF_043202595.1. NCBI lineage: Bacteria > Bacillati > Actinomycetota > Actinomycetes > Kitasatosporales > Streptomycetaceae > Streptomyces > Streptomyces sp. NPDC048172. Next base: position 105,831 of record NZ_JBIDAT010000010.1, on the reverse strand, counting down.
CCGGGGACGGTCAGGCTTGTGACGGCGGACGCGTGAGCTGCGGACTCAGCGTCTCGTACGCCCAGCGCTCCCAGCGCCCGGGCTCCCAGCCCCGGTCGCGGACGAAGAGCAGGTACGTCTCGGGGCTGAGCAGCCCGTACAGCACGTCGGCCGCGTGCTCGGGCGTCACGTCCTCGCGGGCGCCCGGCTTGGCCATCAGGGAGCGGGCCGCCGCGCTCTGCACGAGGTGGCGCGGGTCCTCGTCACCGGGCCAGAGCGCGGCCACCTCGGGGTCGGTGGCGACCGCGGTCGCCAGCACCTGGGTGACGGGGGCGACGCGGTCGAGGACCGCGCGCGTGCCCGTGACGTGCAGCCGCAGGTGCTCGGGCGCGCTCGGCGCGTCCATCGCGGCGCGGAACCAGGGGCGGTCCATCGTCGCCACCGGCTCGTCGTCACCGGCGATGGTGACGTCGACGAGCTCCTTGAGGACCGTGCGCTTGTTCCCGAACACGAAGTAGACGGTCTGGACGGCGACTCCGGCCAGGGCGGCGATGTCCTGGAGCGTGGTGGCCCCGTAGCCCCGGCTCACGAAGAGCTCGCCCGCGGCCTCCAGGATGCGGCGGCGGGTCTCCGCCGCCTTCCGGCCGCGCTTGCCGCCCTGCGTCGCCTTCGCCGTCTCGCCAGTCATCGCTGGAGTCTAACTCCAGAAATCGAAGCGAAAGAGGTGCCGTATGACCATGCACGACTCCATTCCCCGCCTCGTGAACACGGACCAGGCCGAGGCCTGGAACGGTTACGAGGGCGCCCACTGGGCCGGTCACCCCGACCGGTACGACGCGGTCAACAGCGAGTTCAACGAGCCGCTGCTCGCCGCCGTCGGACTCTCGGGGGACGACGGGGGCGACGGAGGCGCCGGGGCTGCCGGGGGCGCACGCGTCCTCGACGTCGGCTGCGGCAACGGCCAGTTGACGCGGCTGGCCGCGCGCCGTGCCGCGCGCGGCGCCGCCGTCGGCCTCGACCTGTCGGCCCCGATGCTGGAGACGGCGCGGGAGCGGGCGGCGCGGGAGGGTGTGGGGAACGTCGCGTTCGTACGAGGCGACGCGCAGACCCACACCTTCGACGGGCCGCCCTTCGACGCGGTCCTCAGCCGGTTCGGGGTGATGTTCTTCGCCGACCCGGTCGCCGCCTTCGCGAACCTCGCCGGAGCGCTCCGGCCGGGCGGGCGGCTCGCGTTCGTCAGCATGCGCCCCTTCGAGGACCAGGACCTCGGCGAGGTCGTCGCCGCGCTCTCCCGCGCGCTGCCCGCGGCGCCCTGGCAGTACGAGCGCGACGCGGCGCCCGAGGAGAAGGGCCCGGTCTCGCTCTCCGACCCGGCCGTCGTCCGCGGCCTGCTGGAGCGCGCGGGCTTCACCGGCGTCGGGGTCGCGCCCCTGGACGCCACCCAGCGCTGGGGGAGCGACGCGGAGGACGCGGCGTCGTTCCTGGCCGCGTGGGGCCCCGTGCGCCACCACATGACCGGCGTCGGCGAGGAGGTCACGCGCCGCGCGGGGGAGGCCTTGACCGAGGCGATGCGCCGCTACGAGGGCCCGCGCGGCGTCGAACTCCGCGGCGCCGCCTGGCTGGTGACGGCCGTACGGCCCTGACGGCCCTGACGGCTCCGGACTCCGAAGGGGGCTCCTACTCGTACTGGCGGCAGCGCCCCGGGAAGACCGCGTGGACCCGCGCGGTCAGCAGCTCCAGGGCCGCTGCCGCCGTCACGTCGTCGGGCCCGGTGTCCGGCTCCGGCTGGGCGCCGAGCTGGAGGGCCAGGCCCTCGACCAGGGAGTGGAGCGCCAGCGCGGGCGGGGCCGGGTCGGTGCCCTCGGGGACCTCGCCGCACTCCATGCCGTTGTGCACGGCCCGCGCCAGCATGCCGCGGATGCGCCGCCCGGTCTCCGCGTGGGCCCGCGCCAGCTTCGGGTTGTCGACCGTGCGGCCCAGGAAGGCGAGCGTCACGCGGAACGCCGAGCGGCGGCGCGCGTCGACCGGCAGCCACTCGGCGAGCCCCTCGACGACGACGTCGCGGATCGGCTGCCGCCGCCGCGCGGAGCGCTCCTCCAGCGTGGAGACCCGCTCCAGGATCGTGGCCACGACGCGCTCGTGCGTGAAGAGCAGCATCTCGTCCTTGGACGCGAAGTAGTGCTGCACATGGCCGACGGAGACCCCGGCCTCCTCCGCCGTGCGCGCCACGGTGACCCGGTCCAGGCCCTGCTCGGTGACCAGCCGCTGGACGGCGTCGGCGACCTGGACGCGCCGGGCCTGGTGATCGACAACCTTCGGCATCCCGCCAGCGTAGCGCCGGGAGGGGCTTGCCCCGCACTTTAACCGTATGCTCATATTGTAAAAACGAGCGAACGGGGGCTGGGACATGACCGTGGGAACGGGATGGCTGCGACGTGCGGTGGTCGGGGCGCTGCTGATGGCACTGCTGTGCGCGGGAGCGGGAGCGGGAGCGGGAGCGGCACCGGCGTCCGCGACGGCGCCCTCGGGGGATGGGCGCTGGGAGCGCGTGGACGCGTACGTACGGGACCGGCTGGACGCCACCGGGACGCCCGGCGCGGCCCTCGCCGTGATCGAGAAGGGGCGCGTCGTCCACCGCGCGGGCTTCGGCGAGGACGCGCGGGGCGAGGCGGTCACGCCCCGCACCCCGTTCCTGTGGGGCTCGCTCGCCAAGCCGGTGACGGGGATGGCGGTGCTGCGGCTCGTCGACCGGGGGAAGGTGGAGCTCGACGCGCCGGTGCGGACGTATCTGCCCTGGTTCCGGCTCGCCGACCGGAAGGCGTCGGCCCGGATCACCGTCCGGCAGCTGCTCACCCACACCAGCGGCATTCCCGAGTCCGCCACCTTCCGGATCTCCGAGCGGTACGACAACGGGCCCGGCGCCCTCACCCGCGCCGTCCGGGACCTCGCCGACGTCACGCCCAGCGCCCCGCCCGGCAGGTCGTACTCGTACTCCGGCGCGGGGTACGCCGTGCTCGGCGCGCTGGTCGAGCGGGTGTCGGGGCGCCCGTTCGGCGACCATCTGCGCCGGACCGTCCTCGACCCGCTCGGCATGCGGGACGCGGTGGCCACCGAGCGGGACTTCCGCCGCGAGCGGGTGCCCGCCGGGCACCGCCAGATCTTCGGCCGCCCCGTGTCGTACGACGCGCCGTACGACACCTCCGGCACCCCCTACGGCTATCTCGGCGGCAGCGTCCGGGACCTGGAGCGGTTCGTCCTCGCCGAGATGGGCGGCGGACAGGTGGACGGGCGGCGGGTGCTCTCCGCGAGGAGCACGGCGCTCAGCCAGCGCGGCCTGGTCGACAGCAGCGCCGACCGCTACGGGCTCGGCTGGTCGGTCGGCACGCTCAAGGGGACGGGCGAGCGGATGGTCTCGCACGACGGCGGGCTGCCCGGCTACCAGTCGATGGTCGTCATGCTCCCCGACAGCGACCGCGCCGTGCTCGTCCTGCAGAACGCCTACCAGCTCCTCGACGCCAAGCGCCGCAACGACGCCGCGTTCGGCGCCGCCCGCATCCTCTCCGGCGCCGACCCCGCGCCCGTTCCCGCCGACACGCTCGCCGTCACCCTGCCCTGGGCGGTGGCCGGGACCGCGGCCGTCCTGCTGCTCTGTGCGGCGGCGCCCGCGCTGCGCGTGCTGCCGGGCCCCCGGCGCCGGGCACGGGCACGCTCCCGGCGCCGCGTCCTGACGACGACCTCGCTCTCCGTCACGCTCGCGCTGCTGCTGGGGGCGGTCGTGTGGCGGGCGCTGCCCGGGGCTTTCGGCGGCTCGGTCCCGCAGCTGCTCGTATGGATGCCGGACGTGGGCTGGAGCGCGGTCGCCGTGCTCGTCCTCGCGCCGCTGCTCGCGGTGGAGCGGCTCGTCCTCGCCGCCGTGGACCTGCGGCGCGCGGGCCGTACGCGCGCACCGTTGCCGGGGGCCACGGACTGACGGAGCATGCGGGCATGCGCTTCTCGATCAACATCCCCAACTTCGGGGACTTCGCCGACGTCCGTACGGTGGCCACCGTCGCCCGGGCGGCCGAACAGGCGGGCTGGGACGGGCTCTTCCTCTGGGATCACGTGACGCACGACAAGGAGGCGCGGCGCGGTCAGGCTTTCGGCGACCCCTGGATGCTGCTGACCGCCGCCGCGCTCGCGACCTCCCGCATCCGGCTGGGCACGCTCGTCACACCCGTCGCCCGCCGCCGCCCGCACCAGCTCGCCCGGCAGGTCGCCACGCTGGACGCGCTCAGCGGCGGCCGGGCCGTCCTCGGCGCTGGGCTCGGCGGGCCGGTCGAGGACGAGTACGGCAGCTTCGGCGAGCCCACGGACCCCGTGGTCCTCGCCGAACTCCTGGACGAGGGCCTCGATCTCCTCGCCCGCTACTGGACCGGCGAGCGGGTCACCCACCACGGGCGGCACTTCACGGTGGACGACGTCGAACTGCTGCCCGCGTCCGTGCAGCGGCCCCGGCCGCCGGTCTGGGTCGGCGGCTTCTGGCCGCACCGCAGGCCCATGCGCCGCGCGGCCCGCTGGGACGGCGCGGCCCCCCTCTTCGCCGACGCGCGGCACGGCACCCCGCCGACGCCGGACCAGGTCCGCGAGGTCGCCTCGTACGTCCGCGAGCACCGCCCCGAGTCCGAGGAGGCGGACCGTACGGGCGCCCCCTTCGACCTGGTCGTCGGCGGCGTCAGCCCCGGCGACCACGCCGCGGCGCGCGACCTCGTCGCGCCCCTCGCCGAGGCGGGCGCCACCTGGTGGGACGAACGCCAGCTCATGAACGGCGACCGCTTCGACCGCCTCCCCCCGGTCCTCCACCGCATCAACGAGGGCCCGCCGACGCTCTGACGGAGCAGGCCGGGGACTACTCCTCCGGGGGCCAGTCCAGGAGCCGGGCACCGATGACGGCGGTCTGCAGCATGTAACGGTGCGTGGCATCCGCAGGGTTCGCGCCCGTGAGCTGCCGGATGCGTTCCAGGCGGTAGGTGAACGCCCGTACGCTCAGCGACAGCCGGCGCGCCGCCTCCGCGGCCACGCAGCCCGAGTCGAAGTACGCCGTGAGCGTGGCCAGCAGCGGACGTGCCCCGCCCCTGGCCGAGGTCAGCGGGCCCAGGGCGTGGGTGACGAGGTCGGTCAGGGCCTGCCGGTCGCGGGCCAGTACGGGGTAGACGAGCAGGTCGGCGGCGTGCAGGACGGGCTCGTCCAGCTCCATGCGCTCGGCGAGATCGAGGACGGACACGGCCTCCTCGTACGACTGCACCACGCCCCCGGGGCCCGGCTGGGCGCGACCGATCGCGACCTGGCCGCCGTCGGTCGCCTCGTACGCGTGCTTGGCGAAGAACCGCAGCGCGTCCTCGTGGTCGCCGGGCGCGACGCACAGCAGGCGGCCGTCCTTCGTCGTCAGCAGGATGCTGCGGTCGCCGAACCGGGCGATCATCGCCTGCTCGACCCGGCGCGCGACGGGGTCGCCCTCGTCGTACCCCTCCGGGCCGCACGCCACGGCGACCGCGTGCGCGTGCGACAGCTGGAGCCCGAACCGTTCGGCGCGCTGCGCGAGGCGGCCCAGGTCGCTGCGCCCGTAGAGCAGGTCGTCGATGAACTCCCGGCGGGCCGCCTCCTCGCGGCGCACGGCGTGCCGCTGCGCCCGCTCGTACCCCTCCGCGACGGCGTCCACGACCTGGTGCATCCCCGCCAGCGCGCTGTCCTGGCCGCCCGGCGAGGAGGGCCAGGCGGCACGGGCCGCCACGAGGTGCGCGTTGACGAGCTGTCGCAGGCCGACGCCCGCCTCGGCCGCGCGCTCGCCCAGCGCCCGGCGCGAGTCCAGCTCGTCGCGCGTGAGGCGGCGGCCGGTCGCGGCGACCTCGGCGAGGATCCGCGCGTACCCCTCCACGTACTCCTCGTCGTTCACGTCGGGCATCTCTTCCACGGTCACCCGAACCCCCCGATTCCCGATTCCCGGGGCCCGCTTCCCGGTTCCCCGAATTCCGCATCCTGACGTCCCCCTGACGCCTTCTTGATGCCTCCCGGCACGCAGACCTTAGAGAACGCCGCCGAGCGTGGCCAAGGCGGCTGCCGGGAACGGCCCGCCGGGCGCGGCAGGAACCATTGGCGGCCGTGGAGCGTAGGTCCCGGTAGTGCCGCAGAACGGTTCGAGGAGGGGTGAATGATCGGCAGGCGAGCGGGCCGGGCCATACGAGGGGGGCGTGGCCGCTTCACGGCGGGCGCCGCCGCGGCCGGAGCCGCGTTGCTGCTCATGACGGGCTGCACGTCCTCCGGGGGCGGCTCGGAGGAGAGCAAGGAGACGGACGAGGGGAGAGGCCAGGGCGGCGGTGCGAAGTCCGCCTACTGGGTGAATCCGGACAGCAACGCCGCCCAGGCGATGCGTCAGCACAAGGAGCGCGGCGAGGACAAGCAGGCCGCGCTGGTCAAGAAGATCGCGGAACAGCCCGTCGGCACCTGGATCCTCCCGGAGGACCCGGAGGGCGAGGCCCGCAAGGTCAGCAAGGCGGCGGCGGACGCGGGCCAGCGCGCGCTCATCGTGCTCTACAACATCCCGCACCGCGACTGCGGGCAGTACTCGCAGGGCGGCTTCGAGACCGGCGAGGAGTACCGCGCGTTCGTCGACAAGGTCGCCAAGGGCATCGGGGACCGGAAGGCCACGGTCGTCGTGGAGCCGGACTCGATCCCGCACCTGCTCCAGGAGGGCTGCACGCCCAAGAAGTTCCACGAGGAGCGGTACGACCTGCTGAAGGGCGCCGTCCAGCGGATGAAGGAGCAGCCGCGCACGAAGGTGTATCTCGACGCGGGCAACCCCGGCTGGACCCGCGACCCGGGCGCCCTGGTCGAGCCCCTCAAGCGCGCGGGCATCGACGAGGCCGACGGCTTCTCGCTCAACGTGTCCAACTTCGAGACGACCAAGGCCAACGTCGCCTACGGCAAGCGCCTCTCGCCCATGATCGGCAACAAGCCCTTCGTCATCGACACCAGCCGCAACGGGAACGGCCCGGTGAAGGGCGGCCAGGACGAGGAGGCCTGGTGCAACCCGAGAGGCCGCGCGCTCGGCGAGAAGCCGACCACGGACACCGGGGTGAAGGGCGTGGACGCCTACCTCTGGATCAAGCGCGCCGGTGACTCCGACGGCGAGTGCCAGGGCGGCCCCAAGGCGGGTCAGTGGTTCACGGACCGCGCGCTCGAACTCGCGAAGAACGCGCGCCACTGATGGCCCAGGCGCCGTCGCGGACCGCCTTCGCGCAGCACATGCACGACGAGGCCGTGCGGACGCTCGCCCTGTTCCCGCCGGACGAGATCCCGGGGATCTACGCGGTGACGTTCCACGTCGACAGCGTCGACCAGGACCCCCGCTTCCCGTATCTCGCGATGGGTTACAACACGGAGGACGCGGTGGCCCGGGAACTGGCCGCCTCCCAGGAGGACCCCTGGCTGGTCCGCTGGAACTACGCGTACTTCCCCTCGTCGGGGCTGGAGGGCATCCGCGCCCTCGGGCACGACCCCGAGCGTGACCCGGACGGCGCCGCGCTGCATCTGCGCGAGACGCGCGAGAAGGGGCTCTGGTACGAGGAGGGGGACCCGGAGGAGGACGAGTTCGGGGAGCGGCTGGACGAGGAGTTCCGCGAGCTGTGCGTGCAGGTGGCGCGGCGGCTCCACGAGGGCGGCCATCTCGTGGCCGCCCTCGGACGGCCCCTGCCGATCGTGCTCTACAACATGTTCGACACCGAGGCCATGTTCGCCCTCACCCGCGCCGCCAACCCGCCGGAGCTGGTCGAGGAGTTCCTTGCGGGGGACCTGGAGGGTCCCTGAGGGGTCTGCGAGGCGGATCAGGCCGTCGCGGAAGGTCACGACCTCCGCGGCGGCCCGGCCCCTCGTTCACGACGTCCCGCTCACGCGTTGCCCCGCAGCTCCTCCACCGCGAGCCGCGCCGCCGCGCCGATCACCGCGTCGGCGCGCGGGAGTTTGCTGTCGGCGCGCGCGGCCTGCGTGAAGACCACGGCGGTGTACGTGCTCCCGTCCGCCAGCTCGACCACCCCGGCCTCGTGGCGCATCGCGCCGAACGTCCCCGTCTTGCCGGACACCTTCACGTCGTCGTACGGGAATCCGGAGCCGAGCCGGTGTCCCCACGCCTGCCTGCCCATGACCTCCCGCATGAACGCGCAGCTCTCCGCCGACGCGGCCTCGTCCGTCCAGATCGCCCGCAGCAGCCGGGCCATGTCGGCGGGGGAGGCGGACGCCTTGGAGATCGGGTTGTAGACGCCGGGCGGCACCGTCACGTCGTTGTCCGAGATCCGCGCCAGCGCGGCCCGTACCGTCGGGGAGCCGGTCTCCGCCATGAGCTGCGCGAACGTCGTGGCGACGCCCCCGTGCACCTGGGTGTCCGCCATCCCCAGGTCCCGGCACAGCTCTTCGACGGGCGCGGCGCCGACCTTGCGGTGCACGGCGTCGGCTGCGGTGTTGTCCGAGACGCTCATCATGAGCAGCACGAGGTCGCGCAGCGAGACCGTGACCGGGTCCCGCATGACCGAGACGCCGGTCGGCCCCGGCAGCCGGTCCTCGGGGCCGAGCGTCACGGGCTGCCGCGGGTCGAGCGCCCCGGCGTCCGTCATGCGGCAGAAGGCGGCCATCAGCGCCACCTTGTAGACCGAGCCGACGGGGACCGGCTCGTCGGGGTCGAGGGTCACGCACGCGCTCGGGCGGCGCACCTCGGCGACGTGCAGCCAGCCGCGTACGCCCGCGTCGTCGAACATCCCCCGCAGCGTGCGCCGTACGGCGCTCTCCCAGCGCGTCACGCCGCCGCTCACCACTCCTCCCCAGCACTCGTGGTGGCCGCGGCCTGGAGGGCGAGCGTCTCGACCAGCAGCCGCGCGGTCTGCTCGATCTCCTCGCCGTCCCGCCGCCGCGCGTCCCACACCACCCGCAGCCGCAGCGGCAGCGGCGGGGAGGCCGCCGGGGCGCGCGCGACGCCGTGCGCGGTGAGCGTGCCGTCGGCGGTGACCAGCACCGCCTGTCCCGCGGCCACCAGCGCGAGCCCGGCGCGCTCGTCGGAGACCGTCACGGTCTCCACGCGCCGCCCGCGGCTGGCCAGGGTGTCCACGAAGAGGTCGTACGCGGCGGGCGCCTCCTCGCGCGGCCGTACGGCGACGGGCAGCCGCCGCATCGCAGCCCGCCCGGGGGAGAGGAGCCAGGTGGGGAAGAGGACCACGCGGCCCGCGCCCAGCCCGTGCAGGACCGAGGGGTGCCGGACCACGGCGAGGTCGAGGCGCCCGGCCTTCGTCTCGGACAGCAGTGTCGCCGTCGGCGCCGTCGTCACCGCGATACGGCCGCTCTCCCCGGCGTGGACCGGAGCCGAGGCCACGGCGGCCGCGACCCCGGCGGGCACCTCGGGGGCCAGCCCCAGGCGGAGCCTGCGCCCGTCGGCGGCCTCGCGGTCCCCGGCCTCGCGCAGCTCGGTGAGCGCCGCCAGCGCGCGCCGGGCGTGCGGCAGCAGCAGCGAGCCCTCGTCGGTGAGCGTGACGCCCCGGGCGCGCTCGAAGAGCCGGACGCCGAGCAGCGCCTCCAGCCGCCGCAGCCCCTGCGAGAGGGGCGGCTGGGTGATGCCCACGCGCTGCGCGGCGGCGCCGAAGTGCTCCTCCTCCGCCAGCGCGACGAAGATTTCCAAATGGCGTTCCGTGAGCAAGGTGGCCCCTGACGTGCCCGAATATCCAAAGAGAATCGTGTGCGTGTCGAGAGTGTATTCGACATAAGGGGCGCTCGGGACTTCACTGATCCACAGCAGCGGTACAGCGAAGGAGGCCGTTTTGTCGCATCTCGGAGAACCGGACCTGCCGCCCCCGACAGGCCGGGACGACGCCTCCCCGCTGTACCGCCGCGTGGGCTCCCGCATGGGCTCGCCCGTGGGTTCCCCCAAACGGCTGTGGGGCATCCTCGCCGTCCTCGTGCTGCTGGCCGGCGGGGGTTACGCCGGGTACCGCCTCCTCGCGGACGAGGAGACCGACCCGAGGGTCACGGCGGCGGAGGAGCGCTTCGACCGCTTCCTGCGGGCCTGGCAGGCGGAGAAGCCGGAGCGCGCCGCCTCGTACACCGACAGCCCGGAGCGCGCCGAGTCGCTCCTCGACTCGGTCATGACGAACCTCGGGCCGAGCCGTACGCGCCTCACCGCCGAGGACGGCGGGACGAAGGGCGACGGCGAGGTCGGCATCCCGTTCACCGCCTCGATGCGGATCCCGGGCGCCGGTACGTACGAGTGGCGGTCCGAGGCGCGGATGCGCGAGCGCTCCGGCACCTGGACCGTCGCGTTCCGCTCTGCCGCCGTCCACCCCGAGCTGCGCGACGGCCAGACGCTCGCGCTCTCGGACCGCGCGACCCGGGGGAAGATCCTCGACCGCGAGGGCGACCCGCTGGAGGCCGCCTCGCTCACCGGCTCGGTCGACGAGAAGAGCGGCAAGGGGGCCTCCGGCCTCGAAGCCCGCTACGACGACCGGCTCTCCGGCGGGAAGGGCCCGCACAAGGCCGTCGTGGTCGCCGACCGGAACAGCGGAAAGGCGGTCCGCACGCTGTCCAAGGTGCGGCGCGCCAAGGGCAAGCCCGTGCGGACGACGGTGGATCCGCGGGTGCAGCGCGCCGCCGCCGACGCGCTGGGCAAGGTGAAGAAGAACGCGTCGATCGTCGCCGTCGACCCGCGGAACGGGCACATCCTCGCCGCCGCGAACAAGCCCGGCGGCATGAACCGGGCGTTGGAGGGCCGCTATCCGCCCGGCTCCACGTTCAAGGTCGTCACCACCGCCGCGCTGCTGGAGAAGGGGCTGAAGCCCTCGGACCCCGCGTCCTGCCCCAAGTTCGCGCACGTGGACGGGCAGCGGTTCGAGAACCAGGGGCGGTTCACGCTGCCGAAGGGCTCGACGTTCGAGGACGCCTTCGCCGAGTCCTGCAACACCTTCTTCGTCGGCGCCCGCGACCGGCTCTCCGACTCGGCCCTGCGCGACACCGCACGCGCCTTCGGCATCGGCGGCCACTGGGACGTCGGCGCGACGACGTACGACGGCAAGGTCCCCGTCAACAACGGGGCCAACGACAAGGCCGCCGCCGTCATCGGCCAGGCCCGGGTGCAGGCCTCGCCCCTGGTGATGGCCTCGCTCGCGGCGACGGTGAAGAAGGGCACGTTCACGCAGCCGGTGCTCGTGCCGGACGAGGTGGACGAACGGTACCGCGCGCCCGCGAAGCTCTCCCCGAAGGTCGCCTCCGACCTGCGCGAGCTGATGCGGACGACGGTGACCTCCGGCTCGGGGCACGCGCTCAAGGGGCTGCCCGGAGCGCCGCACGCCAAGACGGGCACCGCCGAGTTCGGCACCGACGACCCGCCCCGTACGCACGCCTGGATGATCGGCTACCAGGGCGACGACGACCTCGCCTGGGCGGTGCTCCTGGAGGACGGCGGCTCGGGCGGCTCGGACGCGGGCCCGGTGGCGGCCCGCTTCCTGAAGAACCTCGCACGCTGACGACGCGTGCCTCTCCGACCAGACGCCCATGAGAAAGGAAGCGCACCCGTGCACTCCACCCTCACCCGCCGCAGGGCCCTGACCCTGGGCGCCGGTACGGCCGCCACCCTGACCGCGCTGACGGCCGCGGCCCCCGGCACCGCGACGGCGACACCGGCCCCGGGCGGCGGCCTCGACCGCCGATTCCGTTCCCTGGAACGGGAGTACGCGGCCCGGCTGGGCGTCTTCGGCCTCGACACGGCGACGGGCGCGACCGTCTCGTACCGCGAGCACGACCGCTTCCCGCTCTGCTCCGTCTTCAAGGCGCTCGCCGCCGCCGCGGTCCTGCGGGACCTCGACCGGCACGGCGAGGTCCTCGCGGAGCGCGTCCGGTACACCGAGGCGTACGTCCGCAAGTCCGGCTACGCGCCGGTGACCGGCAAGCCGGAGAACCTCGCGCACGGCATGACCGTCGGCGAACTGTGCGCCGCGGCCGTCAGCGAGAGCGACAACACGGCGGGCAACCTGCTGCTCCGGCGGCTCGGCGGCCCCTCGGCACTCACGCGTTTCAGCCGTTCTCTGGGCGACGACAAGACGCGTCTCGACCGCTGGGAGCCGGAGCTGAACTCCGCCGAGCCCTGGCGCGAGACCGACACCACCACGCCCCGCGCCCTCGGCGGGACCCTCGGCCGGCTCCTGGTCGGCAGCGCCCTCGACCGCCCCGACCGCGCCCGGCTCACCGGCTGGCTGGTCGCCAACACCACCAACACCGAACGGTTCCGCGCCGCCTTCCCCGCCGACTGGACCCTCGCCGACAAGACCGGCGGCGGCAGCGCGTACGGGGTGGCCAACGACGCGGGCGTCGTCCGGCCCCCGGGCCGTGCCCCGCTCGTCCTCGTGATCCTCTCCGCCAAGCACGACCCCGAGGGGCCGACGGAGAACCCGTTGGTCGCCCGCGCCGCGCGCCTGACGGCCCGTTCGCTGACCGGCTGAGACAGGGCCGTCGGCCGACGGCCGTGGGTATGCTCACCGAGCAGATCGGGGTGGGCGTCCCGCGGCCGGTCGCGACGTCCTTCTGGAGCCGAGGTGAGCAGCATGGATGAACGGCGTCTGGCTCCGGCCTTCGTCGAGCTGGCTGACAACCTGGTCGACGACTTCGATCTCATCGACTTCCTGACCCTGCTCACCGACCGCTGCGTGGGCACCCTGGAGGTCGCCGCGGCGGGCGTGCTGCTGGCCGACCGCGAGGGCGCGCTGCGCGTGATGGCCGCCTCCAGCGACGACGTACACCTGATGGACCTGCTCCAGGCGCAGAGCGACGGCGGCCCGTCCCTGACGTGCTACCGCACGGGCGAGCCCGTCGCCCTGCACGACGTGCGCGCGGTGCCCGGCGACTGGTCCCGCTTCGGCGAGGATGCCCAGCGGTGCGGCTTCACCGCCGTCCAGACCCTGCCCCTGCGGCTGCGCGAGAAGACCATCGGCGCGCTCAACCTCTTCCACACCGCGGCCCGGCCCCTGGACCCGCATGTCACCGAGGTCGCGCAGGCGCTGGCCGACGTGGCCACGATCAGCGTGCTGCAGCAGCGCCTCGCCGAGGACCAGGGGCTGCTCACCCGGCAGTTGGAGACCGCGCTGGAGACGCGCGTGGTCATCGAGCAGGCGAAGGGCAAGCTCGCCGAGCGCCACGGGCTGGGGATGGAGGAGGCGTTCACGCTGCTGCGCGGTTACGCCCGCTCCCACAACCGCCGCCTGACCGACCTCGCCACGGCCCTCATCGACGGCAAGGAACCGCTCCCGGGGCTGAGCCCGAAGCCCTGACGCGTCAGGCGGTTCAGGAAGCGGGGTCGACGAGGAGGCGGGCCTGCGCGCGGGCGTGGTCGACGGCGCCCGGGAAGACCTCCAGCCCGTGTGCGACGAGCGCGCCCTCGTGGAGCAGCATCAGGGTGCGGCCCAGCTCCTCGGCCCGTTCCGCCGAGTCCGGCGGCACGATCTCGCCCGCCAGTTCCGTGAAGAGCTCGCGCATCCACCGCTTCTGGCCCGTGATGATCGCGTACGCGGGGTGGGCGGGGTCGCTGATCTCCGCGTGCGCGTTGACCATCGAGCAGCCCTTGCCGCCCTCCCGCTCCGCCCAGTCGCGGGACGCCGTGAAGACGGCGTCGATCTGCTCGCGCGCCGGTTCCTCGGCGTTCAGCCGCTCCGCCAGGAACGCGCGCCAGCGCTCGTCGCGCCCGGCGAGGTACTCCACGACGAGCTGCTCCTTCGAGCCGAAGCGGTCGTAGAGCGTCTTCTTCGTGATCCCGGCCTCGGCCGCGATCAGGTCGACGCCGACCGCGTGGATCCCGTGCGCGTAGAAGAGCCGTTCGGCCGCCTGCAGGGCCCGTCGCGCGGCGGGGGTCAGCTCGACCCGGCGCGGACTCGTCTCGGTGGTCATGCCACCAGAGTAAACCCATCTGTATAGTGTGGGCCGTGAGGTATACAGATCGGTATACTCGGCGAGTGAGGAGCTGACCATGAACGTCCTCCTGTCCGTGGCCTTCGTGGTCACCTGGAGCTCCGGCTTCATCGGGGCGAAGCTCGGAGCGGACAGCGCGAGCGCGGTGACGCTGCTGATGTGGCGCTTCCTGCCGCTGGCCCTCGCCCTGCTGGCGGGCGCGGCCCTGGCCCGGCACATACGCCGCCGCCGTCACCCCCGCGACCGACCCGGGGGCTCCGGCCGTACGCTCTCCGCCCGTACGGTCGGGAGGCAGGCTGTCATCGGGCTGCTCTCCCAGAGCGGCTATCTGCTCACCGTCTACTGGGCCATCCAGCTCGGCGTCTCCAGCGGCACGACCGCGCTCATCGACGGCACGCAGCCCCTGGTGGCGGGCGCCCTGCTGGGTCCGCTGCTCGGCCAGTACGTCACCCGCTCCCAGTGGCTCGGCCTCCTGCTGGGGCTGGCCGGGGTCGCGCTGGTCACGACGGCGGACGCGCACTCGGGCACGAGTGCGGAGGTGGCCTGGTGGGCGTACCTCGTACCGTTCCTCGGCATGCTGTCCCTCGTGGCGGCCACCTTCCTGGAGCGCCGCGCCCGCGCCGACGTCCCCCCGATGACGGCGCTGACCCTGCACAGCACGGTGAGCGCGGTCGTCTTCTCGGCCATGGCCCTGGCGACGGGGGAGGCGGTGCCGCCCGCGACGGCCGAGTTCTGGACGGCGGTTACCTGGCTGGTGGTCCTCTCCACCTTCGGCGGCTACGGCCTCTACTGGCTGCTGCTGCGCCGCTCGGGCGTCACCGCCGTGAACACCCTGATGTTCCTGATGGCGCCGGTCACGGCGGTCTGGGGCGCGCTGATGTTCGGCGAACCGTTCGGCCTCCAGACGGCCTTCGGCCTCGCCGTGGTGATCGCCTCGGTCCAGGTCGTACGGCGGGGCGAGACGCGGCGGCCCGTGCGCCCAGCGAGCACCTCGGCCTCGGCCTCCGCCTCCTCCTTCCTCGGCGAACTGACCCGCGCCCGCAAGGTCATGCGCGGGGGCAGGTGACGGGCGAGGGACCGGAGGGTCAGCGTCCGCCGAGGCTGCTGCCCCCGTCGACGTCGAGGACGTGGCCCGTGATGAACCCCGCCTCCCCGGAGAGCAGGAACGCGACGGCCGCGGCGACGTCCTCGGGCGTGCCGAGCCGCCCCAGCGGGATCGACGCGAGGGCCTTGCGCTCGCCCTCGCTGCCGACCGGCCGCGCGCGGCGGAAGAGTTCGGTGGCGGTGGGGCCGGGGGAGACGGCGTTGGACGTGATGCCGTCCGGGGCCAGCTCCAGCGCCCACGCACGGGTGCAGCCGACCAGCGCGCTCTTGGCCGCCGCGTAGGACGTACGGTCGCGCGCGCCGTACGTCGCCCGCGAGGTCACGTTGACGATCCGTCCGGAGCCCGCCGCGCGCATGCCCGGCACGAGGGCCTGCGTGATCTGCACGGCGGCGCGCAGGTTCAGGTCCACGACCTGGTCCAGCGTCGTCAGGTCGAGCTCTTCGAGGGGCTGGGGCCCGGCGATGCCCGCGTTGTTCACGACGCGGGTGACCGCGTGGGTGACCGCGCCCCCGTCCTGCCCCGCACGCTCTCCGGTCACCTCCGCCAGCATGCGCGCGGTGTCCTCGACGTCGGAGAGGTCGCACCGCAGGAACGTGCCGGGGAAGCGGGAGAGGCCCCCTTCGGGCTCGCTCCTCGCCACCCCCACGACCCCGTACCCCGCCGCCGCGAGCCGCCGTGCGACCGCCAGCCCGATGCCCCTGCTGGCGCCGGTCACCAGCACGCGGCCGCCGTCGCCCTGCCCTTGGAACCCATCCACGAACTTCCCCTTCCTTTGGGGAGGATGGTACGAATGTTGCCGGTGGAGCCAGACTGGCGAAGAGCGTCGGCACCCGCGCCGTTGACCAGCGACGGACGTTTTGGCTTCAGAGGGGAACCCACCACCGTGTTTCAGCTCGGCGCGGACGATCCGCGCACCATCGGCTCGTACGAGATCGTCGGCAAGCTCGGCGAAGGCGGCATGGGCAAGGTCTACAAGGGCCGTTCGCGCGGCGGCCGTTCCGTCGCGGTGAAGGTGGCCAAGGCGGAGCTCGCGGCCGACCCGGACTTCCGCGCCCGTTTCCGTACGGAGATCGAGGCGGCGCAGCGCGTCGGCGGCTTCCACACCGCGCAGGTCATCGACGCCGACGCGGACGCGCAACCGCCGTGGATGACCACCGCGTTCATACCCGGCCGTACGCTCGCCAGCGCGATCGGCGAGGACGGGCCGATGGACGAGGAACGGCTGCGCTCGCTGGGCGCGGCGCTCGCCGAGGCCCTCCAGGCCATCCACGGCAACGACCTGGTGCACCGCGACCTCAAGCCCGCCAACATCATCCTCAGCGACGACGGGCCCCGCGTCCTCGACTTCGGCATCGCCCGCGCGCTGGAGGCGACCCGGTTCACCAACACCCATGTCTCCGTGGGCACTCCCGGCTTCTTCTCGCCCGAACAGGTCCAGGGCGACCGCGAGATCGGCCCCCCGGCGGACGTCTTCGCGCTCGGAGCCGTGCTGGTGCACGCGTCCGGGGGACGCCCGTTCGGCGAGGGCGACTCGATGACGCTGATGTACCGCGCGGTCCACAACGAGCCGAACCTCACCACGCTGCCCGCCTCCCTCCAGCCCCTGGTCGCGTCCTGCCTGGACAAGGAGCCGGACCGCAGGCCCACGCCGGAACAGGTGCTGGCGCAGGTGGCCCCGCGCCCGGGCGAGAGCCAGATTCCGGTCCCGGCGGCGGCGCCCGCGCCCGCCGGCGGGGCGTTCGGCCCGGCGCCGAGCGTGTTCACGGACGTACGGGAGCGGGAGGAGGCGCCGCCGACACCGACCCCGGCGCCGACGGGCCCGACGGGTCCACAGCAGGAGGCGACCCCGGCACCCACGGCGGGTCCGACGGGATCACCGTCCACGACGGGTTCGCCGTCCACGACGGGATCGCCGTCCACGACAGGTGTGACGGCCTCCATGCGCACGGGCCGCGTACCGACGGCGGACCGTAAGACGTTCGAGCGGGGCATGGTGTGGCGCACGGTGATGTGCTCGATCTGGTCCCTGGCCTTCGCCGGATTGACCGCGCCCATCGTCACGCTGCAGGCGATCCACGAGAACGACCCCGGCTCGATCTTCTACGAGCCCCTGCCCCTGGTCGTCCCCGCCAACATCGTGATGTGCGTGCTGCTGGCCGTCGCCCTCTGGTCGCTGTTCCCGTACCGCGTCACGCTCGACGCGGATGGCATCACGTACCGGAAGAGCGTGCGGACCGTTCGCTACGGCTGGAACGAGCTGGCGGGCATCGAGCTGGGGAAGTCCTCGCTCGTCCTGCGCCCGTCGGGAGGGCTCAGCACGGTCAACGTCCGCCTGCCGCGCCTGGGCGGACGGCACGACGGGCTGACCGAGGCGCTCACCAAGTACGCCCCGCCGACGGTCGTGGTGCACGGCCCCCAGGGCTGAGCCTTACTCCAGGCCGCTGTAGTACAGCCGGAGGAACTCCTCCATGGCCGCGTCGACCCCGGCGCGGTCGCCGGTGGCGAGCAGGTCGAGCAGGAGGCCGCGGACGGTGGCGAGGCCCAGCCGCGCGCGGCTGCGCGCCGAGACGGGGTCCGCGCCCGCCGCGGTCTCGGCGGCCTCCAGGGGCCCCAGCCAGTCGGACACGAGGCCGTCCAGGACCCGGACGGCCTCGGGGCGGCCCCGCAGCGCGTAGCCGCAGATCTCGAAGAAGAGCCGCTCCTGACCGGCCATCCGAGGGTCCGTCAACTGCCGCCAGAGGAGCCGCGCGACATCGGCGGGCGAGAGCTCGCGCTCCCCGTGGAGCCGGGTGAGCAGCTCGCGCTGGCGCTGCTCCGACGTCCGGACGATCTCGACGAAGAGCTGTTCCTTGGTGCCGAAGTAGTGGATCAGCATGCGGTGACTGACGCCGATCGCGTCCCCGAGGCGGCGCAGGCTCAGATCCGCGATGCCGTGCGCCGTGACGTGCTCGACGGCGTCGTCCACGAGCTGTGCGCGCCGGTCTCCGTCCGTATTCACCACGCCGCGAGTGTACCAATCGGTACACCACCTCTGTACCGTGTGGTACATGAGGCCCGTCACCGTGTCGATCGACGTTCCGCACCCGCCCGAGCAGGTCTACGACTTCCTCGATGTCATGGCGCACCACGAGCGCTTCACGGACCACTACCTGACGAACTGGCGCTGCGGCGGCCCCGCCCGCGGCCTCGGCTCCACCGCGACGGTCACCGCCGCGCTGGGAGGCCAGAAGACAGACGTCAGCATCGAGGTCGTCGAGGTCGAGGCGCCCCGTCGCATCGTCGAGGAGAACATCAGCGCGGGAGGCCGCCGCCGCGCCCACGGCACCTACACGGTCGAGCCCCTGGAGCCCGGCCGGAGCCGCGTCACCTTCACCTACTCCTGGGTGCGAGCCCCGCTCCCCGACCGACTCCTGTCCCCCCTGGTCCGCGCCACGATGCGCCGCGCCAACACCACAGCCATGCACCGCCTGGCCACCGAACTCACCCGGGACTCCGGTGCGCGAGGGGGGACTCGAACCTGACGGTACGACCTGCTTCACATGCATTTTCCCCAAGTGGCGAACTGGATGTCTCGGCAGGGCGGCGCGAATTGCGCTTGTACGGGAACGATGCCGGGGCCCGAGCTGATGCACCGGCTGTGACGTGGAGTGGGGGAGGGTGAGCGCAGAGTCGCACCTGTGTGCCAGCATGTCGGCCGTGGTCCGTTCGGTCGCGCGAGGAGGAAGGGGCGGCATGTCGCTGCGTGACCTGGCATGTCAAGAGGTCGTGGCTCGAATGACTCCGGCCGAGCAGTTCGCGTGTATGCGCTCCGTGCGGCTGTGCTCCGAGCGTCCTGAGCGACCCACTGGTGAGGGTCTGGTGGGGTAGTTGCCGGAGGGGGAGCAGACGTGGCTGGGAATCACGGCGGTGGCAAGGGCGCAGATGGCGGGGGCGGCGAGGCGCCGGGCGAGGGGTACGCGGTGGAGATCGCCGAGGTCCGTAAGGTCATGAAGCCGCTGGAGGAATCCGTCGTGGCGGCCCACAGGATCAAGGATGACTGGAAGGTGATGGCCAAGGCCATCGACTTCGCGGCCACGATCGATATCGAGAAGCCCGCCAAGGATGTGCTCTCCGAGTGGGGCTACGGCATGGGCCGTGTCGCTCAGCACGCGGACGACATCCTCACAACTCTGCGGCAGGTCCTTGGCGCCTATGTCATGGCCGACCTGCTGCGGATCAAGGACTTCTCCCCGACCGAGGACAACATGGCCAAGCTTCCCGTCGGGGACCGTGGGCTGGAGGTCTGGCGTGAAGGCCACCGAGGGGAATTCGACCCCGCGCCGAAGAGCCTCCAGGAACAGTGGGAGGAGGAGCCGAAGCCCGAGAAGGCGCCCAGGGTTCGTCGCTTCGGCAAGGACCAGGTCGTCGACTGGGAGGAGCGCGATGGTGGGGGCGCCATCGCATGACCTCGAAGGACGCCATCGAGGGCACGTCACCCGGTACCGGTGAGCGCATACCGCCGCATGCCGAGCCCAGCGACGTCATCATCGGTAACCCTGGCAAGATCGACGACCTGGTTGCCAAGCTCCGGGCCTACGCGGGGGCGTTCAGCGACGGCAACGACAAGCTGGACGTTCTCGTGCGGATGCCGTGGACGGGCGAAGCCGCCCGGTCCTTCGAGGACGCCGTCAAGGTGCTGCCGAGGGAGCTGAATTCGGCACGCACGTACTTCACCACCGCCGCCAGCGCCCTGGACGCCTACGCCGACAAGCTGCGGTCGGTACACAAGCGGCTCAAACCCATCATTGAGGACGCGGACGCCGCCCGTGCCGCGTCCACGAAGCACGCCGGTCAGGTGGAGAAGTACAACGCGGCCGTGGACCGTAAGGACGACAACCCTCCCGAAAGGCCGCCGGAGGAGGACCCGGGCGCCGCTGCGCTTGAGGACTGCTATCGCCGCTTGGACGCCTTGGAGAAGGAACTTCAAGGCGTCGTCGACACCTCGAAGAAGAAACTGGAGACGGCGGCGGAGAGGGCCCCGGACGCGCCCAAGGGATGGGCGCGTGTGCACGACGAGGGACAGCAGTTCCTCTACGGGTTCGGGGACACCGCGCGCGGCTTGTACAAGCAGGGCGAGTATCTGGTCGAGGACGGTTTCGGCGGCTGGTCCATGCAGCTTGCCGGGATGGCCGACGGCATCGCCTACGCGCAGGAGCACCCCAAAGAGTTCGCCAAGGCAGCCGTCAACTGGGACGAGTGGCAGCGGAATCCCGCTCGTGCTGCCGGTCAGCTGACTCCCGACCTGCTGCTCGCGCTGGCCACCGGAGGTGCCGGGGCCGCGCGCCGGGGCGCCTCCACCGCCAAGGACGCTGTCAAGCGGCTGGCCGGTCGCGAGCGGGCTCTACGGCGGGACGGCAGAGGGCGCGAGCGCGCGGATGGCGAGCCCCACAAGCACGACCGGTGCAAGGGGGAGAAGTGCGGCCTCAACGAGCCGGTGGACGCCGCGACGGGGGAGATGTTCACGTCGGCGACGGACGTCGAGCTCCCCGGCGCCCTCCCGCTCGTGCTGGAGCGGCACCACGTCTCAGGGCACCCGTGCGGCGGCTGGTTCGGCCCCACCTGGGCCGGGACGCTGGATCAGCGGCTGGAGCTGGACGACAAGGGAGTCGTCTACATCGCCGACGACGGCATGGTGCTGACCTACCCCGTCCCCGAACCCGATGTGCCCACCCTCCCCACCAGCGGACCCCGCTGGCCGCTGTCCTGGGACGGCAAGCCGGACGGGGCCATGTCCATCAGCGCCCCCGAGCGCAACCGCACGCTGCACTTCGCTCCGCTGCCCACCGGAGGAACGGAGCTGGCCCTGTCGGCGATCACCGACCGGGCGGGCAACCGCATCACCTTCACCTACGACGCGCAGGGTGCCCCGCGAGAGGTCACCCACTCGGGCGGCTACCGCGTCGCTGTGGACACCGACCCCGAGCTGCTGCGCATCATCCGCCTTCGCCTCCTGCACGGCCAGGACGGAGCGCGTAGCACCACCCTCGTCTCCTACGCCTACGACGCGGCGGGCAATCTCGCCCAGATCATCAACTCCACGGGCGACCCGCTCCGCTACCGCTACGACGACCAGCACCGCATCACCTCCTGGCAGGACCGCAACGGCACCGCGTTCGGCTACGTCTACGACCACCGCGGCCGGGTCCTGCGCACCGTCGGCCCCGACGGCACCTTCTCCGGGCGCTTCCGCTACGACGAGACGGCGCGCACCACCCGCTACACCGACTCCCTGGGGCATGAGTCGGTGTACGTCTACAACGAAGCGCACAAGATCGTCTCTGAGACGGACAACCTCGGCCATACCACCCTCACGGAGTGGGACGAGACCAACCGCTACCCCGTCACCGTCACCGACCCCCTGGGCCGCACCACCCGTTACACCCACGACGACCTCGGGAACCTCACCCGGATCGAACGCGCCGACGGCACCGTCCTCAGCGCGCTCTACGACGACGACTGCCTCCCACTGGAGATCTGCGACCCGAACGGTGGCACATGGCGTCACACCTACGACGACCACGGCAACCGCACCTCCACCACCGACCCCACGGGCGCCGTGACCGGCTACACCTACAACGACGCGGGGCATCTCGCCGGGATCACCGACCCGCTGGGCCATACGACGACCGTCACCCCGGACCCGGCCGGTCTCCCGACCGCTCTCACCGACCCGCTCGGCCACACCACCCACGTCCAGCGCGGCCCCCATGGCCGTCCCACGGTCCTCACCGATCCGCTGGGCAACTCCACCCGCCACGGCTGGACCATCGAGGGCAAGCCCGCCTGGCGTGAGAACCCCGACGGCACCCGCGAGACCTGGGAGTGGGACGGCGAGGGCAACCTCGTCGCCCATACCGACGCCGCGGGCCACACCACCTCCTACACCCACACCCACTTCGACCTCCCCGCCACCCGCACAGGCCCGGACGGCGCGGAGCACGCCTTCACCTACGACACCGAACTCCGGCTGACGAAGGTCACCAACCCGCAGGGCTGTTCTTGGCGTTACGAGTACGACGCGGCCGGCCGACTGGTCGCCGAGACAGACTTCAACGGGGCGACGCGCACGTATGAGACGAACGGGGCCGGTGAACTCGTGGCCCACTCGAACGCCCTGGGCGAGCGCTTGGCCTATACGCTCGACGCGCTGGGCCGCCCTGTCGAGCAGCGTGACGAGACCAGCGGCGAGGTGACGACGTTCACCTACAGCGCGGCAGGCGAACTGGTCCATACAGCGAACGCCGCCGCGGAGGTCACGGTGAAGCGTGACGCGCTGGGCCGTGTCCTGGCCGAGACGGTCAACAGCCGGACGGTCTCATACACCTATGACGCGGCAGGCCGCCGCATCAGCCGCACGACACCGTCCGGGCACACCTCAACCTGGGAATACGACGGCGCTTACCGACCCCTGTCCCTCACCACGGACGGTGGCTCACTCTCGTTCAACCACGATGCCGCAGGCCGCGAAACACGTCGCGAACTGACCGAATGGGTCAGCTTGAGCCAGAGTTGGGACACCAGCGGTCGCCTCACACAACAGCGCGTGCAAGGCTCGGGCGAGGAAATACTCCAGCACAGGTCCTACACCCGCCGCCCCGACGGTTACATCACCGAAATCCGCGAACTCACCACCGGGACCCGCCGCTTCGACCTCGACCGAGTCGGCCGCGTCACCGGTGTCCAAGCCCACGGCTGGACAGAGCGCTACGCCTACGACCTCGCCGGAAATCAGTCCCACGTCGAAGGCCCAGGTCACCCGACGGCGGGCGAACGGGAACACTCTGGCACCCTGATCTGCCGAGCGGGCCGAACCCGCTACGAACACGACGCCGCGGGCCGCCTGATCCGAAAGACACGGCGCCACCTCAACGGTCAGACCCGGGAGTGGACCTACACCTGGAACGCTGAGGACCGCCTCAAATCGGCGACGAACCCCCAAGGCGAGGAGTGGCACTACGCCTACGATCCATTGGGCCGCCGCATATCTAAATCGGGCCCCGACGGTCGTGCCGTAACCTTCACCTGGGATGGCACGCGCGTCACCGAACAGATCACCGCTGCCAGCGAGACGACAACCTGGGACTACGCCCCAGGAACTCACCGACCCCTCGCTCAGACAGAACGCGGCCCCCTGCTGAAGACCGCGCGATTCCACGCGATCGTCACTGACACGGTGGGCACCCCGACGGAACTCATCTCCGCCGAAGGTCATGTGGTCTGGCAACCCCGCACCACCCTCTGGGGCACCCGCCTCCCCGTCCCATCTCCCAAGGTGGACTGCCCAATCCGCTTCCTCGGCCAGTACGCCGACGCCGAAACGGGACTTCACTACAACTACTTCCGCTACTACGATCCCGAAACCGCCAGGTTCATCTCTGCGGATCCGCTCGGACTGGCGGCTGCCCCGGACCACCACAGGCTCTCCATAAATCCGTGGTATTGGGCGGATCCGCTAGGGCTGAAATGCGAGGAGATCTCAGAGGCAGCCAAGAAGCATGTCCTGAACGGGGTTATCACAGGGAAACAGTCATTTGCTGGTTGGCACCTGCACCCAGATCAGACTGGTGGCGTACCGAAGGGCAGGTACATTGATGGCGACCTCGTCACCAACCCCGACGGGACAGTTCGAGTGGATGGGACTGTCGGTGCAGAGAGGGCCGATGGGGGCAGGCTGGAGAAGAAGGCTACGGTCGGGCATACATTTTTCCCCAAGGATTGGGATGCGGGGAAGGTGATGAAGGCCGGAGAATACCTTCTTGAAAATGGAACCTATAAACGGGGTGGATCCATGGTGCAGGGGTCTTATGAAGGAGTTAAAATGACAGGGTTCCTTGAGAAAAGCGCTTCTGGTGACAGAGTGCTGTCTACTTTCTTTCCAGAGCAGAGGTGAAGAGCGTGAGCGTCAGGTGGAGCTTTTCCTGGGAGGACGAGGAGTGGCTGGCCACGCGAACTCCTCCCGCTGACAACAATCTTAAGCTTGCCATCGAGACACTCATCGTTCCCTTTGGGAGGAGTTGGCAAGCGGTCGATAATTACCTTGAGGTGTGGCGCAACATGGAACTGGAGCACGGTGCCGAGTATTCGGTTTCCACTCCAAGTGCCGCTGTGGAAAGGATTTCGCGCGACACGGTGGAGATCGGCGATCTGTACGACCAATTCGAAGACGTTCGCCTGCCGGTCGATGAATTCGTGACCCTCCTGACAGATCTTTCGGCGGCTATGCGGAACCAGTAGCAGGAGCGGGCTTCAGCGCGCGGAACCTCAGGCCCGAGGCGGCGGGGGCTCGCTGCGCGGCGAAGCCCTCGCCGCACCTCCAAGAGGCCGCTGCTGGCCGTGGCCTCCGTGCGCACACGGTGCGCACGGAGCAGCGTCGAAAAAAGCCCTCCCACCGCGTATCCGCAGGTCAGGGGGCTCGCCCTCGCGGTGCGCGAGGGGGGACTCGAACCTGACAGTGTGACCCACTTCACCTGCACTGATTCCGGAGAACTGCCTCAAAACACCCTTAACTCCCCGCTGGAGTGCAGCCCTGATCCGACTGCGTCGGCCTTCGTGCCCACGGGTGGGCACGACTGCGCGCGTGCGGTGATGACGCGTATGGGTGTAGCGGGCCAGCAGCATCCATCGCTTCCCACGTCTCCCCGACGTGATCCCTCATGTCCGTGGGGATCTTGCCGTAGATCCGGTAGTCGGGGCGGCGTGCTGCGGTTCACCCCCACGAGCGTGGGGACCGGTCGCCTTGCTTGACGTTCGCCCTCCCCGGTGATTCACCCGCACGCGCGTGGAGACTCCGCGGTGTCGACCGACAGGCCCTGGCAGCGGTCCGGTTCACCCCCACGCGCGTGGGGACCACGGCATGGCCAGTGCGGGCAACGACTGCCGGAGCGGTTCACCCCCACGCGCGTGGGGACCACACCGGCATGAAGAGGAATCCGTCCGATATCAGCGGTTCACCCCCACGCGCGTGGGGACCACACAGCCGAGTTGCACCGAGAGGAGAACGCCAACGGTTCACCCCCACGCGCGTGGGGACCACCCGCCGATGACGCAGCGGCCGGACACGTAGGCCGGTTCACCCCCACGCGCGTGGGGACCACTTCTCCCTACGTCCGCGAGGCTCTCGACCCGCCGGTTCACCCCCACGCGCGTGGGGACCACCCTCGATCACGTAGTGCCTGCTCATGTTGCTCCGGTTCACCCCCACGCGCGTGGGGACCACGTCGTCTGTGCACGGCATCTGTCGTCCAGCGCCGGTTCACCCCCACGCGCGTGGGGACCACGGAGAGGACCCGTCCGCTGCTGCCTTCTCCCGCGGTTCACCCCCACGCGCGTGGGGACCACCCTTGCTGA
The DNA here is from genome assembly GCF_043202595.1 of Streptomyces sp. NPDC048172. NCBI lineage: Bacteria > Bacillati > Actinomycetota > Actinomycetes > Kitasatosporales > Streptomycetaceae > Streptomyces > Streptomyces sp. NPDC048172. The sequence continues at coordinate 80,402 of NZ_JBIDAT010000010.1, read as the reverse complement.
CCTGCAATGTTCCGGTGGCTTTGCCGGTTCTTGACCTGCCCTGTCATGCGTCCTCGGTCTTGTCGCATGGCGCGAGGGAGAGCAATCCGCATCCGTAGGACTTGCCGCGTCCGATGCCGTCGTGGATGTGTTGGATGGTTTGTTCCGGGTCAGAGATGGTGGCGGTGCCGTCGAAGCGGGTGCGGGCGTGGGTGATGCGGCGGTGGTCGGCGGTGCGGGTGCCTGCGGCGTCGGGCAGGCGGGTGCTGAGGGTCTCGTGGAGGGCGAGGCCGGCGGTGGTGGCTTGGCGTTGCCACCAGGCTTCGGCTTCCGGGCCATGGAGAGGGAGGCGCTGGCCGACGCGTCCGCGGTCGGAGTTGATGGCGAGGCGTCGGGTGGCGTTGGCGGTGATGCGGTAGCGGACGGTCATGCCTTCCTGGAGCTGTTTCAGAAGCGGCGTGAGGGGTTTGGCGAGGGCGCTTCCGTAGTGGACGGGGAGGTTGTCCAGTTCGGGTTCCATGGCGCTCTGGATCAGGACGGCGTATGTGTCTGCTTGTTCTTCGAGGCGGAAGAGGACTCCGGCTGTCTGGCGGGGGCGTTCGCCGAGGGCGTCGGGGAAGAGCCGCATGAGGGTTTGGTGGAGCGCGGGAGCGCTCGCCAGGTCGCGGCGGGCCTCAGTGGCTTCGGGGTTGAGGCGGATGCGGGTAAGCCAGAGGTCCGGGTGGTGGATATCGGAGGTCATTGTGGTGGTGTCGGGTTCGTCGGTGCGGGTGGGCATGGCACGTGGCCGGGGAGGACGTAGCGGGCCTCGTATTGGCGGTCGTGGGACTGGAAAGAGCGGGGGCGGTCGTAGCGCAGTTCCGCGCCGTCGGTGGTGGGGGCTGCGTCCACGAGCGTTCTCAGGAAGCCGCCTGGCGGTCGGCCGTCGCCACACCAGGGGTGCGAGGCGAGGGCGTCCTCGATGGCGAGGTCCTGGAGGGCGATGTCGGGGTCGGGGTGGACCAGCGGGCGGGCTGGGACGAAGGCGCGGCGCCCGAGGTAGAGGGGCCAGCGCGGGGCCAGCAGGGCGTGGTGGAGGGTGGTGAGCGTGGTCCGGTCGCTTTCCAGGGTAACGAGGAAGAGCGCGTCGGCGAGGTAGTTGCGGTAGGAGGTCACCGAGTGCCCGCCGCTGCGGTTCCGGGCGCGTTCGTGCTTCTCCATCGGGCTGCCCAGCGGCTGTTGGCTGGCCTTGGCGACACCGGCGGCGGTGTGGAAGTCCGCTTCCCGCTGGCCCTCGCGGTCCACCCGTACGCCCATGCGGAGGGTGGCCAGCTGCTGGATCGCCTCGTCCTGGTCGCGGCCAATGCCCTGGGCGGCGGCCAGGAGCCCGACCATGCCGGACTTGGTCGGTTCGGTGGCGGTGTCGCGCAGGGTCGAGCGTGAGCGAAGGCCCCATGACTGCATCGGGGCGTCCAGAACGATCAGCAGGACGCTCACGGGTGGACCTCTGCCGCGTCCAGAGTGCTGGTGATGAACTCCTCGAAGGTGTTCATGGGACTGAGCAAGGCGGTCGCGCTGTCGTCGAGTCCGTCGGCCAGGGTGTGGAAGACGGCCTTGCGGATCTGTTCCTGCCCGTAGAATCCGGCGATCTTCCGGTAGTGGTGGAGCAGCCGCTGCGTGGAAGTCAGCATCAGGTCCTCGGTGTCGCTGACCGGCCGCAGGTAGGCGTTGGCCAGGTTCCACGAGCCGTGGTCGCGCACGACGGCCAGGAGGGTCTCGGGCATCGTCTGGGCCGACATCGTGGCCTGCTTGCCCTTCGGGACGGCGTGGATGAAGGTGCGCAGCCAGGCCCGGGCGGCCTGGGCCACGAGGCCCTCATCGAGGGTCTCGCTGGCCAGGGTGAGGTTTTCCCGCAGTTGGGTGATGTCCAGGTTCGCGTAGCGGTAGTAGCAGGCCGCGTTGAACTCGATAGTGCCCAGCATGCCTGCACCGGGCTTGATCTCTTCTTCATTGGCGGAGTAGTCGTCGAGCGCGCTGAAGTAGTCGAAGTCGGTGGTGACACCGTGGGTGGACAGGCTGTGGGCGACCTGCGAGGCAGCCGTCATGGTCTTGTCGGCGTGGTCGGCGATCATGCGGCCGAACAGGGCGATGTCCACGGCCTGCCCGGGGCTGAGGAAGGGGCCCGTCGCCTCGCTGGCGAACTTGTGGAGCGGTCCTGCGGGGCCGTTCCTGGGCCCTTTCCGCAGTGAGGCGATCCATTCCTTATGGGTGGGGAAGTTGCCCTCCTGCTTGCCTTCCTCCTTGCCCTTCTTCTTCTGCCTGGCGGCCCGGGCAGCCTCGCGTTTGGTCAGCGCGGCATCGAGTGTGTCCCAGGACTGGGCACAGGCGTCGGCCAGCGTGCGGGGGGCGGTGGCTGGGAGGAAGAGGAGGTAGGACAGCTTCTCGTTCTGTTCGTCCCAGGACAGCCCCATCGCCTGCAGGGCGAGTCCGGCGAGCTGGCAGGCGCGGTCGCGGTCCTTGCCGTGCTCGCTGGCCAGGAGGTCTGCAGCTTCCTGGGCGTACCGCTTGGAGCGCGCGCCGATATCGTCCTGCGCCATTCCGTGTTCGCTCAGGCCCTCTCGTGCCGCGCGCTTGAGGGACTGGCTGGAGATACGCGCTCGGGTCACGCCCCCGAAGCGCGCGCTCTTGGGCTGCCCCAACTGATCGCGGTTGAGGTTGCTGACAGGGAAGGAATGCAGCAGGTGCAGCTCAATGATCAAGAATCTCTCCGTTCATGGGCAGGAGCGGGGCGGCAGGGCTACTGCTCGCTGTCCTGGGACGAGGCGTCGGAACGTCGTGCGCGTTGGTAATCGGCGCCCCAGCGCAGCAACACGTCGTTGCGCGCATGGGGGTCCCGGCCTTCTGGGACACGGCGCAGTAGTACGACCAGGTCCTTGAGGAGCCGGTGGAAATCCAGCGCGATCTCGGCCTGGTGTACGAGCTGGACGGCTTCCCGCACGTAGTAAGGCAGGTTGGCGGGGTCGGCCTCCAGCAGGTGACGCATGCGCCGCTCGGTGCCATCGCCGTCCCGTGCGTTTGCCAGGAGACCCATGGCAGTGCCCAGGGAGTGCCGTTGTGAGGGAGGCGGGGCCGGCTGCGGCGCGTATCCGAACAGGCCCGCGGTGAGCATCCAGGCATCGATCTGTGTGGAGGGCGGGTCGTGAGCGAAGACGAGGGAGGTGACGGTCAGGTCCGGGCGGTCCCGGGTGACGCTGTGGCGCAGGTAGACCAGCGTCATCCGGTCGGTGCTGTCCGGTCCGCCCGCCTCTCGGCCACCGCCGGTGGCGCACAGGTCGTAGAGCGACTGCACGAAGGCTCGCTGGCGCTCGCCGAGATCCGGCAGGCCGTTCGAGGAGGTGGTGGGCGGCAGGGTCATGATTCCTCCGGTGGGGCCGTGTGCCCCACGACTTCGCGTTCGAAGCTCTTGACGACGAGCTGGCGGTGGGCCCGGTACCGCTCCCGGTGGGCGCTCGCGCGCAGCAGTGTGTGGCCGGTGCGTGCCTGTCGGCGCACCCACCGGTCGGCGGCCTTGTCGGCCCCGTCGACGACCCGGTCGCGCCACTTCCACAATGCGCGGATCTCGCCCCGCGGATCACCCCCGGAGCCTCCAGCGCCGTCTTCCAGCGCGGCCAGCTCTCGCAGCAGTTCTGCGAAGGCGCCGGGGAGCTGGGGCCAGAACTGCAGCTCGGACTCGTAGCGGAAGCCCTCTCGTTCTTTCTGGGACTCTTCCTTCCGGGTGAAGGACTCGTCGGTCTCCTGGCGGTACCTGCGCTCCAGGGAGCGCAGGACGCTGGCGAGATCGTCGGCCAGTGCCACGGCGTTCCCGATCAGCCGTCCGATGCGTGGGTTGGCGGCCCGGAGCAGCGCGGCGGGGGCGGGAACGGCTTCCTCGTGCCAGGCTCCGATCATGCCGCTGCCGCCGGTCGCCCATTCCTGGCCGAAGATGCGGAGCGTGTAGACGGCGTCGGAGGGCAGCGCGCCGGTGTCCGTGAGGCGGGCGATCCTCTCCAGGGCCGACGGCCGCAGCCGAGCGGGACTGATTTCGGGGAAGCCGTCCATCGACAGGCCCAGGCCCTTGTTGCCACGGGGTTTGAACCAGCGCTGGGCCGGGGGCAGGAGCAGTTCTTGGCTGTGTCGCCACACGCCGCGCAGGGCATCGAGCCTCACCGGGCGAAGAGATGATGTCTTCGTCTTCTTCCGCTGCGCCACTTCGGACGAATCGCTGGGCTGATCGAACCAGGGAGCCCGGAAGGCGGCCATGTGCTCGGCTTCCAGGAGTTCGCTCCTGCAGCAGGTGCCGGGGGAGACGACGGCCCCTTGGATCATCACCTCCCCGTCCTGGTCGGCTTGGGTGAGCCGGACGCGTCGCGACTGCCAGGTGAGGAGATCGGTCCACCCGTACGCGCGGCGCGGTGCTGTCTCCGAGGCGATTGGTGCCTCCCAGGCCGGGCGGTCCTCCTCGGTCGTCGAAGTGGGGGCGTTGCGCTGCGGTGCGTACTCCAGCAGGTTCAGCAGCAAGGTGTGGAACAGCGTTGCGCCCTCGATGAGAACGCACCCGAACTGAGTGGTCGGCGGAGCCTCCGACTTCTTACTGCCCCTGGCGACCGGGGTCTTCGTCCCCGCGGTGTCATAGGCATGGACGGTGACGAGCCAGCGCGCGGCCACGTCCGGCCGCAGCGGGCGCGGCTCGCCGTCCCTGCTGTGGTCGAAGAGCGTGGCGTTGTTCTTCGCCGCACGGAAGGCCACCAGCGCGGCGGTGCCCTGCGCTTCTTTGAGTTCCGGACGCTGGAAGAAGGGCTGTTCCGACGAGAGGAGGTCGAAGCGATGCCGCCACCGACCGGCGTATTCCTCCAGCTCGCTCGCGGGGAATCCCTCGCCCTCCGCGCTCCACAGCTCCTGCCACCGAAGGTCATCGACGGTGCCGAGGGCACGGGAGAGGAAGGCGAGCAGCAACCGGTGCAACGCGGAGGTGACCGTCGAGGTCTCGCCGACCAGTGCGCGGAGATGGTGGGCCTGCGTCAAAGTCTCCACGACACCGAGCGTCGCCGTGGAGCCGTCCATGCGCACCACGGGAAGCCATGGCTCATCCAGGAGATTGAACGAGTGCGTCGTGATACCGGACCCTCCCCAACTTCCGGCCGTATGTCCCGCGTTGATGCTACGCGCGGATGATGGGAGCGCTTCCCCACCCCCCTGCCCCCACCGGATGGTGGCGGCAGCTCCCCACGATCCGCTCAGGAGCCGGGCTCGGGGCCCTGGGACAGGCGCGTGCCGCGCCACACCCCGGGCCTGCGGGTGAGGTCCTCCAGCCATCCGCTGCTCACCGGGTAAGGGATGAGGTTGGGAAGGGCCCGGGAGCGCAACCCGGCTCGCCGTTTGCGCCAGGCACGATGCGCGCGCTGCCACTGCTTCTCCCAGCCGGGCGGACAGCAGACGGCATCCTCGGGCCCGTAGACCTGGTCGATCAGGTACTGGGTGTCCTGCGGCCGGATCTCGGTCCGCTCCCGCAGCACGGCCCACGTGCGCAGAAGCAGCGCCTCCGGCGCGACCTGCGGCTTCCAGCCCGGGAAGTGCACAGTCACTCGCGTTCGGCCCCGGACCGTCTCCGTTCTCTCCTCCACCCCGATCAGCGTGATCGGAACCGGCTCTGCCAGGTTCCGCCCCTCCCGGGTATGCCGCCGCACCCGCCCCATCGCCTGCAGCATCCGGTCCAGGGGGCCCAGCGTGACCAGAGCCGCATCGAAGTCGAGGTCCAGCCCCTCGGCCAGCAGCGGACTGCCGAAGACCACGGCGCGCTGCGGCCGGGATCCCGCCTCATCGCGGGGCGGGCCGAACGCGGCCCGGATACGCTGATCGGCCGCTGACCGCTTGTCCGGAGTCAACTTGGCGTGGAAGAGATGATTCTCCACGTCCGCCCACTCCGCACGTGCCCGGATCCGCTGACCGCCCGCCGCGTGCGCCTCCTGCGTCTGGCGGACGATGTTGTGGAAGACGGCCACGCACTGGTTCTGCGAGGTGGCTGCCTCCAGCGCGAGGTCGGCACGCTCCTCCCACGCGTCCCTCCCGCCCGTCTCCGGCCGGTGAAACCGGTACACGCGCTCGTGCCCGTCTTTCTCGCCCTCCCCTTGTTCGACCTCCTCCACACGCAGGTCAGAGGGCTCCGCGCCGACCCAGAACACCCGGGGGTAGTGCCGTGGCACCCGCAGTTGCTGCCGTACACGGTCCGGGGACAGGGCCTGCGACGTTGCTGTTTGGGCACCTTCCACCCAGCAGCTCACCAGCTCCTCGGTATGGTCCGAGGAGAGCGTCGCGGACTGGAGAACAACAGGCACCCGGAGATGCCCCAGCCACCGCAACAACTGTTCCAGACGCACGTACTGGAAGTCGTCGTAGGTGTGGACCTCGTCGAAGACGACCACTCTGCCCGAGACTCCGGCCAACGCCAGGTAGTTGAAGCGGCGCCGCAGGGCACCGAGCATGAGCTGATCGATCGTGCCGACCCCGGTCGGTGCAAGGAGACCACGGTTGCGCTGCGCGAACCATGCCCGGGCAACCTTGTCCTGATCCCCCTCCCCTGACCGTTTTTTGGTCCGGACCGTACCCTCAGCAGGATCGGCGTTCACCTGCTCACAGTGCACCACTTCGCTCTGCGCCTCGTTCGATCCGGCCTCCGCGAGCACTTCCCTGGCCGAAGAGTGCAGCAACCCCAGAGGGGACGTTGCTCCCGTCCGTTCCAACAGCGCCTTGGCCGCATGGAAGGTCTGATTACTGGTCGCCCGCGTCGGCATCGCCACATAGAACCCAGCCAGTTCTAGGGAACGCACCATCCGTGCCGCGGCTTGCAGCCCCGCCTCGGTCTTCCCCGACCCCGTCGGCGCCGCGATCACCATGATCCCGGGTTCGCGGACCGCCCCGGCCAGTCGCTCCACCGCCCGCTGCACCGGGTTGCCCTGCGTGAACCCGGGGAACAGCTCACCGAACGACGCTTCGCCCGGAGGCTCCCACGCTTCCCAGAGCAGCCGCCCCATCTTCTCGGCCTCTTGCGTACGGGCTTGCGCGGCGTATGCCCGCAGATCAGCAGGATTCGGCATCGGAGCGAGTTTCCGCCTGTCGGACGCGATCCAGTCGGACGTGGTGGTCAACCCGGCCAGAGCCACCAGGGCCACCGGATCACTGACGACCTCGCTCCACCGGCCCGCCGGATCCTCCAGGCCCCACGCCTCCAGGAAGTCGCCAACGAACGCGTCCCGCCCTTCCCTCCACCGCAGACCGCCGATCTCGGACAAGGCATGCGCACACCCCTGGAGAACCGACGCCGTCGGAATCACGCCATGGTGTCCGCCCAACACCACGGCCAGATCCCGGGCGACCCCCGGCCGCGCCCCCCAACGTTCCAGCAACTCCCGCAGATGGACTGCGGTGACCCACCCGTGGTGCACATCGGTACGCACCTCCCTGGGCGCGTGCCGCAGAAGCCGCCTCATATCGCGCTGCGCACCCGGCGAGAAGCGGCCCCGAGCCGCATCGAAGCGCAACGCCTGAAACGTCGGCGCGTACTTCCCCAGATCGTGAAGCCCGCACAAAGCCGGCACCCACAACTCGGGATCCCCCACCGGCTCCAGCATTCGATACAACCGCCTACCGGCATCCCCCCGACACAGCGTCCTACCGATCAACTCCGCCACAGCAGCGGTATCCAACGCATGACACATCAACGCATGCGGCACCGCCCCCCGCCTCGGCCCCACCTTGCCCCACGGCACCACTGACCGATGCATCGGCAGACACAGATCATCGTCATCCATAGGATTCCGAGCATGCCCGCACCCCGAACCAGACGAAGCAGGGAGAATGAACCGAAAGGCAAAGAGAATGCAAAGCCAGGATGACGCCCCAGGTGGGGAAGGGTGGTCCCCACGTGCGTGGGGGTGAACCGACGTGGTCCGCGCCGACGGGCTCCACGGCTTCGTGGTCCCCACGTGCGTGGGGGTGAACCGTAGCGGAGGGTCTCGTCATCGCCGAGTCCCGGGTGGTCCCCACGTGCGTGGGGGTGAACCGGACCGTGGCGTCCTGCCGCGCCACCGGCTGGTGTGGTCCCCACGTGCGTGGGGGTGAACCGTGCACCGCGTGGCCGCGCGGGAAGGCGGGGCGGTGGTCCCCACGTGCGTGGGGGTGAACCGTTCAAGCCGGGCGGCGAGGTCTTCCAGATCCAGTGGTCCCCACGTGCGTGGGGGTGAACCTCGGCGTGGTGCTCGGCGTCCACGTCCCTGATCGTGGTCCCCACGTGCGTGGGGGTGAACCGCACGCTGGTCACCGGGTCACCCCTTGGTGGTCGTGGTCCCCACGTGCGTGGGGGTGAACCGTTGGCCGCTCAGCGAGACGCGGTCCGCGAGGCGTGGTCCCCACGTGCGTGGGGGTGAACCGGAGTGGCACACCCCGACCGTGCGGTCCTGGGCGTGGTCCCCACGTGCGTGGGGGTGAACCGGAATGTAGCGAGGATGCCGAGGACGACCTGGTGTGGTCCCCACGTGCGTGGGGGTGAACCGCTCGTGCTGCCCATGGACGAGATGTGGCGGGCGTGGTCCCCACGGGCGTGGGGGTGAACTGCCGTTGAGGTACAGCGCGGCCTCGGCCTGTCTCCACGGGCGCGGGGGTGAACCGGCGGCGCCCCAGATGGTGAGCCGCTTGCCCACATGGTCCCCACGCAATTGGGGACCACCGATGTGCTGGATGAGGACATCCGCTGAGCCTTGTTCCCATACGTACGACTATCCCAGTGAATGGGGCGGGTTGTAGTGCGACGGGGCTCGGCCCAATGTCGTCGTCCGTACCGTGCATCCGGGTGGTTGGAGGCGCCCCGGTCCTGCCCCTGCGTGCGGGCTCGTTAGGCTCACACTTCGTCGCGCGCGCCTTGAGAACCAGACTCTTCGTTACTGGCCCGATTGCGTGGGTGGCTGGCGCGGATCCGCAACCCGTGAGCAAGTTCTGCTGCTCGGGCCACGGGGACAGACTTGGCCGATCGCTCCAGTTGGGATCGAGGCAGACCAACGAGTTCGGCGAGTAGGTCGGGGTCGTCGAAGACGCGAAGTGCTGCTGCCACTGCTTCCTTGAGCGCGGTGTCAGCGTGCTTCCTGGCCTCGCTGGTTGCCTGGGCGGCTTGGCGTGCGGCGATGACCTCTGCGGCGGCCACTTCGCAGGTCTTGAGGCGGAGGGCTTCCGCTGCCCGGATGCGGCGGCGGAGTTGAGCTGCCGTGGGGCGGGGGCGGTCGGCGGGGTTCACGTCATGCACCAGCCCGAGTCGCAGCCGGTGTCGAACTCGTCCAGGGGCAGGGTGTCCACGCCCTCAGCGATGACTTGGCGGAGCGGTCGTCCGAATCGAGTCAGGAAGACGTGGTCTTTGCCCAGATCGTCGCGGCGCCGGTTGAGGAGATCTTCGAGTTCGCAGGCTCGGTTGAACAGCTCCGGTTGGGATCGGCGGCGCTCGTGCCAGGTCTCGGCGCGTTGGAAGGGGCAGAACCAGCAGGCGGACTTCGGGGGTACGGGGAGGCCCGCGTTGCGGATGATGCGTATGCAGTCGTTGCGGCGGATGCCGAGTTCCAGCAGGGGGTACTCGATGCGTTCGTAGGGTTCGCAGCGGCGTTTGTTGGCGCGGTGGATCTCGTCGAGGCTGATGCCTATGCCCACGGTCGCCGGAGCGCTGGCTGTCGCGCCCCGGCGGAGGAGTTCTTGGCCTATGACCTTGATCTTGAACTCGACCGTGCAGGAACGGGTGCCGGGGGCGCCGTTGGACATGCGGATGGGTATGCGTAGTGAGCGTGAGCCGGGGCGGGTGAGGTCCTGGTACAGGGTGCGGACTTCGCCGGTGCGCTTCATGACCTTGTGGAGCAGGACGAGTTCGAGGCCGTGATCGCGGGCGAACGGCGCGGCGTGCCGTTCGATATAGCGGAGGGTGGCTGGGTTCTCGGAGTCGTCCCCGACGTTGGCCATGAGGAAGGTGCGGTAGTCGAGTTCGCCGCGTGCGGCCAGGGCGAGGGCGGCGGTGGATTGCCAGCCTCCGCCGTAGCTGAAGGAACGTAGCGGAGGTCGGGAAGGGCGCTGGGGGCAGGCATTGGGCATGCCTGAATCTCCTGTTCTGCTCTCGCGGGAGAGACCTCAGCCGTTCGCAGAGGTGCGCGGGTTGCGGATCCGCTGAGGCTCAGAGGGCGGGGCTTGGTGGGGGAGGGAACACGGGGTCGGCGTACGTCGCCTTCGGGCGGGCGTAGGCGCGGTATTCCTTGAGGAGGGCGTCGAGTCGGTCTGCCGCGCGGGATGACGGAGGGGCCGGGATTTGGCGGGTGCGGAGGAGTTCTTCGAGGTGGGCTCGGGGGATGTCCGTGCCGGTGGCGCGGGCGGCGGTCACCAGGTGGGCGGCTGCTGCTTCGGAGGCTCGTTCGGTGGGGGCCTGGGTCTTGGCGAGGCGGTCGCGGTGGGCGGCGGTGAGAGGGCGCCAGCGGAGTTTCTTGGTCGTGCGGTTGCGGGGGATGAAGTCCGGGTCGTCGCTGGCGAGGCGGTTGGCGAGGCGGCTGATGCAGCCGGGTATGGCGGTGGCCAGGTGTCGGCTGGCGGTGGCGATGCCGTGCAGCGCGGTCCATAGGCGGCCGGGGCCGCCGCCGTTGCGGATGATCTCGGAGACTGGGCGGGGCTTTTGGCGGACGCCGTACTCCGGGGACCAGCTCGGGCCGTAGAGGAGCTGGCCGACTTGGAGGACGAGGGCGCGGGCTTCCAGCGTGGCCGGGTGGGGGCGCGTACGGGGGAGCGCGGGCATGCGGCCCTCGCGTATCGCGGTGCGTTGGGTGCGGTCGAGGGGCGGGTGCTCGCGAGGGTCGCCGAGGTCTACGACGCGGTGCCAGGACTTCGCGGCTCGCTGCCAGGCCATGGCGCTGGTGCGGAGCTTGTCGGCGGCGAGCTGGAGGTCCGCCGCGGGTCCGGTGTCCTGTTCTGTGGCGAGGTGGCGCAGGACTCGGCCGGCGAGCAGGTGTCCTTGGTAGAGGTATCGGGAGATCTGCTGGAGGTCGGAGCTGCTGAGGGCGTCGGCGCCCTGGGAGACGCGGAAGATGTGCCGGGTCAGGCGGTCGGTGCCGTCCAGGAGGTCGCCCCGGTCCTCGGCGCCGGGCGGGGCGGCGAGGGGGAGTGTGCCGAAGTGCCGGTCGGAGGCGAGCAGGGCGCTGTGGCCGGTGAGGGTGGCGCGGTCGAGTTCGTTGCGGACGTCGGCGAAGCGGGCGCGTTCGGGGGTGATGGGGGAGCGGCGCGCGAGGGTGTCGGCGTAGCGGGCCGCCTCGCGTGCGACGTCGCCCAGGCGGGAGCAGACGTAGCGCTGGACGCCGGGCTCGGCGAGCAGAACCGCGTACGGGGTCAGCGGACGGCCGCCTGGTCCGCGGTGACTGCGGAGCACGTCGCGGCTGGCGGTCAGGAGTTGGCCTGCGGCGGCGAGGTGCTGAGCGGCGGGGTCGGTCGCCTCCGAGGGGTGCTCGAACGGGAGGGTGTCCAGGCGGCGTTCGGCCGAACCCAGCTCGTGGTGGAGGCGGGAGAGCGCTGGGGACATCGCGGTGCGGACGAGACCGGCGGGGCCGGGGAGCGCGCCGGGATCGCGGGCGTACTCCGTGGGGTAGAGGCGGAGTTGGGCGACCAGGTGCCGCAGTATGTGGGCGTGGGCTCCGGTCGGCGCCGAAGGTAGGTGGCGTACGGCCTCACGGACCTCGTCGGCCGCAGCCTTGAGGAGTTCGCCGAGGGTGACGGACATGGCGTCTCACTGCGGCTCGGGCGCCGCGCGGAGGTTGCGGGCGGCACCTCGGGCGTGCCCGGCGGCCGTACGCAGGCTCGTGCGGACCTCGTCGATGGCGCCCGTCGCCACGTGGTCGAGGAGCCCCGCCGCCTTCTCCAGGAGGGCAGCGCAGACGGGCAGCGTGCGCTCCGGCTCCTCGGCGAGGACGTAGGACTGCCCGGCGTCCGGCAGCGGCATCAACGACTTGCCAGCCGCGGCTTCGCCCGACGCGGCGGCGGCCATCACCTCGTCGTAGCCCTCGCGGAACGCGATCGAGTCGGCAGCCTGCTCGGCGACATCGAAGACGTCCCACATCGCGTCGAGCGCGGCTACGGGTGCGTCGGTGTCCAGGGCGGCGGCGAGGTCGGTGAGATCGGGGGAGGGCATGGGAGTTCTCCTCGGAACGAAGGGGAGAGGCGTGTGCCGACTCCCGGTGGAGTGGGCCGATGTGAGCCGTAGCGTATGGATCGCGCTGTTTTGTTCTCCAGGTGCTGCGATTCACCACAGAGTGAACGGGGTCCCCGCGTTGATCACTGCGCCTACGCGCGAGGCGATGGCCGTCTCGTCCTCACCGGCGGTTTGCGCGGCGCGGATGGTTCGGGCGATGGCGCGAGCGCGGCCCGCTGGTCCCCGTATGTCGGCGAGCGGGCTGGCCGGGTCGCCTCTCCGGGCCAGCCACTCCGAACGGTTCTCGGCCGCCGTCCCCAGGCGCAGATGGGCGGGGTTCTGGCAGGAGTGGTTGTCGCAGCGGTGGCAGACGGTGGGTTCGAAGGCTTCGTCGACGAGGCGAGGGATCGGGCCGTGGGCGAGCTGGTAGCCGAAGAGGTGGGCGGGGACCGTGCCCCGGCGGGTGCGGCCGGGTAGCGAGCCCGCGCGAAAGCTGCCGTGCCCGGTGTCGGAGATGGCACCGAGCCAGAAGTGGCACGCCGACGGGTCGGTTGGCCGGTAGATCTTCGAGTGGTAGCGCTCGCGTACGAGGGGGTCCGCGAGCCACCGCGCCCAGGGTGTGGTGGTGAGGTCCTCGGCGGCGAGTCGGTGGTGGTGACCGGCTGTAGGAGTGGGCGGGACGGCGGTGAAGAGGCCCGCGTCCTCGAACTCGGAGCGGTGCATGCCGCCCACGGTCCAGCGGCATCCGTTTTGAACTCCAAGAGGCCCGTGCTCTCCTGTGGCCGCCTACCTCGGTAACAGCCCAACCGGCCACCCTCTCACATCGAGAGCGCAAATAGGTAGCAACCAGGACCAAGGTATCGTCGCGTCGCGACGATACGGCTGCGCGTTTGCGCAGGTCAGCTCAGTTGTGGCGGGCGGAGGTGGTCCGGTTGGCGTGGGTGACGATGATCGGATCCTCGGACGCCCAGGTTGAGTACCGACTGACCGGCGGACACGGGTGCGCGACCGTCGCCGCACTGGCCGCTGAACCGCTGGTCGCCGCGATCGAGGCGAAGGCGGATGCCGAGAGCGTCGGGGTCGCGGAACTGCTGGGATCGCGGGCGGCGAAGCGGACCTTCTTCGCTGCCCGTACGCGCCTACGAGCAGGTCGTGGCGAGGTGACGGTCACTACTGAGGATGCTGTGCTGCTGCTGGGCGCGGCCGGGCTGGCGGCTACGGACGTCTACCCGGGCGTCCCCCTGCTGCCGCCCCGCGCGGACGCTCAGCTCGACTACCACCTGGACGCGAACGAACGACCGTTGGTCTGGATCGGGAACGGGCTGACCGAGTTCGGTATCGAGCCCGGAAGCGTGCTCACGGCGGCCGACTTCGACGCGGCCCGGAGGCTGATGCGGGGCGAGGATCCGCGCGACGGCAGCGTGCTCGTCGAGCCGAAGTTGGCCATTGCCCCCGAGGCGAAGCTCCCCACCGCGCCGCTGGTGAAGACGCTCCGTCGCATGGCGGCGGCACGCGGGATCGCCCCGGATGGACTGTTCCCTTCGCAGCGGTCGAAGGACCTGTTCGGGCGGGTGGAACGGCAGGTGGCGAGGTACGGGCAAAGCCATCGGGCGCCCGTATCGGGCCTGCTCCGGCTCGCCGAAGCCGCCGGAGCGGACGCGCTCAGCCTGTACGGGAGGGACGAGGTCGAGCGCGCGCTGCGCGTTGAAGAGGGCGGGCGTCTGGACGTACGGCCGTTGCTCAAGGCACTGGCGGCGAAGGCCCAGCGGGAACGTCGGCCCATCGCCGCGCTGTTCGCCTCCGAAGCGCACCGGCGACGGGTCCAGCAGTGCTGGAACCAGTCCCTACGACGCCCGCGCGAACTCCCGATCCCCGTGCGGGAAGCGCTGGCTCTGGCCAAGGGCGTCGGCCTCGATCCGTACGGGATCTGGGACGAGGAAGAGGTCAAGGCCGCACTCCGGCAAGGCCGGGTGGAGGTGGGCAACCGGGGCGCGGACGTCACGCTGGAGCTGCCCAAGTCGTACTCAGTGCTGCTCGCCTTCGCCGCCAAGGGGATGGCCGCTGAGACGGAGGCCATCTACACCTCGTGCGGACGCGAGACTGTCGCGGCAATGGAGCGGTGGACGGCGTACGCGATGCGGGGTCGGCACGGCGACGGCGCGAGCGCGGAGCGCGTATCCACCTCCGGATTCTCCGGTTGGATGATGGTGCACCGGGCCGCGCGCCCGGTCGACGGCGCCGCCTGCGGCGACCCGCACTTCCACCTGCACTTCACTCTCGCCAACCTCGTCAAGGGAGCAGACGGGAAGTGGTCCACCGTTGCCGCCGGAGGCCGCGACCTGCACCGGCACGCGCGAGCCACCCAGGCACTCATGTCCGCCCGGATACGCCACGACCTGCACGCCCGCTACGGCCTCTCCTTCCGCCGCGACGAACGCACCGGGGCATGGGAGATCGAGGGCATCCCCGAACGCTCGATACGGCTCTTCGCCAAACGCGACAGCCAGATCCGGAGCCTCCTCCAGCAGCTCGGCGTCAGCTACGAGACGGCCACCACCGCAGCGCGTATCCGCGCCGGGAACGTGACCCGAGCGGCCAAGAACCACGAGGCCGCCTCCGTCGAGGACGACGTACTCCGTCGCTACTGGCAGGCCGAAGCGCGCGCGAGCGGCGAGGACCCTCAAGCCATCGCCGAGGACCTCCTCCGGACGTCGGACACGAACCGTAGACCATCGACCGAGGCCCTGTGCCGGGCCGTCTTCGACCCGGCCGAGGGGCTGACCGCTCACAGTAAGGAGTTCACGCACGCCGCCGCGATAGCCGCCGTCCTGGACGCCATGCCGTACGGCGTCGCCAGCGCGGGGGAGGCCGAGGACCTGACGGACGCGGTGCTCGCGCACGCCGGGTACGCGGTGCAGCTCCTGCCCAAGGGGCCGCAGCACTTCACTCACCCCGAGCGCTACACCACCGCGGATGTCATCGACGCCGAGACGACCAACCTCACCCAGGCCCTGAACCGCCGGAACGAGCACGCCGCCGTCGTCCCGCACACCACGCTCCAGGCGGCCGTGTCCGCTACGGAAGCCGCCCAGGGCCCCGGCTTCGCCTTCTCCGCCGAACAGCGCGCCGTCCTGCACCGGATCCTCACCGCCGGGCACGGCATCGACGCCGTCATCGGGATCGCGGGTGCGGGCAAGACGACGCTGATGGACACCGCCCGGCAAGCCTGGCAGGCGAGTGGTCACGTCGTTGCCGGGGCTTCCACGGCTGCCGTCGCCTGCGCCAACCTCACCGCCGAGACCGGCATCCCCGCCCGCACGCTCGCCTCGTGGATGACCTCCGTACGAGACGGGGGCCAGGGGCTCGCGGGGATCGACGTCCTGGTGCTCGACGAGGCCGCGATGTGCGACGACCGCGACCTCGCCGACCTCCTCACCCACGCCCAGACCACCGGCACGAAAGTCGTCGGAATCGGTGACCCCCAGCAGCTCCACTCCCCGGGCATCGGCGGCAGCTTCGCCGCGATCCACGACCTCCTCGACGGCCTCTCCCTCACCGAGAACTACCGCCAGCGTGACCCCGTCGAGCGTCGCGCCCTGGCCCTCTGGCGAGCCGGTGACCGTGCCGAAGCGCTGCACTCCCTGGCCCGGTACGGCCGAGTCCACGCCGAGGATGACAAGGACGCCACGATCGCCGCCATGCTCACGGCGTGGCACGAGCGCCGATCCAGATTCGAGGACGACCACGAGGCGGTTCAGCAGCTCGTGATGCTCGCCGCCACGAACGCCATCGTCGACGAACTCAACCTCGGCGCCCGCGCCCTACGCCGCCACCACGGCAACCTCACCAGCGAGGACCATCACTTCCCTCTCACCGGCGGCGGCACACTCACCCTCGCCGTCGGCGACCAGGTTCTCGTCCGCGCCAACGACTACCGTGCCCGCGCCACGGACGGCGCCCACGCAGACGTCCTCAACGGCTATCGCGGCCTTGTCCGCGCCATCGACCCCAGCCGTGGGGTCCTCGTCGAATGGCGCCGCAAGGCACCGACAGGTGGAGAGCAGGAGCCGAGAGAGTGGGTCACGTCCGACTTCATCGCCGAAGGCGGACTATCACTGGGATACGCCATGACCGGCCACAAGGCACAGGGCCTCACGGTCGACCACGCACTTGTCTACGGGCCTGGCGCCCTGGCCAACGCTCTCTACACGATGCTGTCTCGGGACAGGCAGGAGACGCACCTCTACCTCCCGCTCGCAGCTTTCGAAGCTGACGCGGACCGTGCGCGGAATGGAGAGGCGGCTACGGGCGCGGAGCGACTGGACTGGGCCGTCGCCGGGCTTCTCCACGGCATCGAGCGGGGCGCCCAGGAGACGCTGGTCCTCCCCGAACTTCCCGGCCACCGCATACCGTCTCACGTCCGGGCAACCGTCGAGAGGCTCTCGGGCGACACCGACCACGGAGCCACAGCGCACCACCATGATGCGTCAACCAGTGCGACCAAGCGCGTGGCTGATCATCCGGCGCCCTGTAAGGCCCGGCGAGATTTCACGGCGCCAGCCGCCAAGACACCTACTCGATAAGGAAGTTAGAGCAGCGCGAAAGGCTCTGCCGCCTTCGCTGAGGCTGGCGCTGCATGGGATTGTCAGACCCGGAATCTATCCTTCCGGGCGTGATGATCACTGAAACGCGATCCGTCGACTGGACAGCACTCGGTCGGGCGTTCGCCGAGGCGTACGAAGAGCTGGATGCGAATGAGCTCCTCCGGGCTCCGCAAGAGGAGGAAGCCCTAACGGCTGACATTGCAGATGCCGTAGAGCCCGAGGGGACGGAAGCATCGAGAACCTGGTGGACGCAGCCTGTTGGGGATCTGCGCAAATTTTTCAAGCATGAAGCCAGGGACCTCACTCCCTGGATTGCCGAGCGCCTGGGGCAGGTTCAGTACGCTGCGCGAATAGAGAATGAACTGCAACTTGTCGGTACGGAGGAACGTATAGCGGGTTACCGCATTGATGTACTTGCGAAGACCAGGGTTGAGAACCGGGAGCGATACGTAGTCATTGAAAACCAGCTAGAAAAGTCTGACGCGGACCATCTAGGACGTCTTATAAGTTGCGCGGCGGAGGTTGACGCAAGTCATGCGATATGGATTGGGGTCGAATTTCGCAGTGAGCATCTCAAAGTGTTGGATGGTCTTCGCCGTTCAGCCGGGTGCAAGTTCATCCCGCTGACGTTCGAGGGGCGCTATGTTGAGGAAGGGAGTGCTACTTTCGATCTGGCTATCCCGGGGAGATTCCCGACGCCGGATGATCCAATGATGGAGCGGCTTGGTGCGGCTCTCCAGGCGATCCAGGCCGTGGAGGCTGATGTGTCCAGGGCGAACTACATCCATCATCTTCATCCGGGTGCAGAATTTACTCGGTATCGGCACCTGATTGAGCAAGTGAATCATTGGGCTGGAGAAGTGAAGGATGTCACCGAAGAGTTCTTGGGGGATGTGCCCGAGCTAAGGCAGACTCGCGGCCGTGGGTGACCGCGTGATCTCCAATTTTCAGTCGGTGGTGCTGATAGATGGCCCGTTCTCTTGTGTGGCAATATCTGCTAGAACTAAGTTGCGCACGTAAGTGTCCGGCGCGAGGTTCGATGCTTCGGCCCGAAGTAGCAGGATGGCGTAGTCGGGCTCTTCTATCGTGACTCGGATGGCGCAGGATTTGGTCAGACAGAGGTCCTGTGCTGTCGCTGGTTCGCCGACTTCTTGAATGAGCAACTCTGAGATGAGGCCAGGTATAGGAGGCCGTGGCTTTTCACCATTGCGGATCCAGCGGCCGACCCGAGCAGCATCGATGGCGATGCCTCGATGCCCCCGCAGTCTGGCGTGCGCGTTGATACGGCGTGCTGTCTCCCCGTTCGACCAGCCGGCGGCCGAGAGGGCCAGGGCGAGCGCGTAGTTGGGGGTGCTCATCGGGGTCTCCGTCGTGGGTGGGGCTGGCGGTGTGTGGGGGAGGGGGTTGCGGATGGATTCGCAACGTCGCAGGTCATAGCCGTGTGAGGGGCGGTCTCGGGACCTTTGCGGGGTGGCGTCCGACGGGCGGGCGCCACGTCGTAGAGGAGGCGAGTGATGACCGAGACCGCTGTTCCCACCGTCGTGCCCAGCCCAGTGGGCGAAGGTGTGGATCTGAGTCGTGTGCACTTCGTCGGCATCGGCGGGAGCGGGATGCTGCCGCTGGCGCGGGTGTGTGCCGCGCGAGGGCTGACCGTGTCCGGGAGCGACGTCCGGCCGGAGGCGGCAGGGGAGGAGCTGGCCGCGCTGGGTGTACGGGTGCTGTCGGGGCAGCAGGCGTGGCATGTACCGGGTGACGCCACCGCGGTCGTGTTCACGCATGCCGTCGGCGCGGACAACCCGGAGATCCGCGAAGCCCAGCGGCGTGGGATTCCGCTGGTTCACCGGTCCATGGCGCTGGACGCGGTGATGGAGGGCAGGACCGCGATCGGGGTGACCGGTACGCACGGGAAGACGAGCACGACGGGGATGCTGGCCTCCGCGCTTTCGCACGAGGGCTGTGCGCCCTCGTACGTGCTCGGCGGTCGATTCGCCGACGGCGACCTCGGCGGGCGTCACGGGGCCGGGAAGCTGTTCGTCGCCGAGGTCGACGAGTCGGACCGGACGCTCGTGAACACCCGGGTCGACATCGCGGTCATCCCGAGCGTGGGCTTCGACCACCCCGAGAACTACCGGGACCTGGCCGCGCACCTGGACGCGTACGAGGAGTTCGCCGGGCGCATGCGGCCCGGTGGCACCGTCGTGCTGCACGTCGGCAGCGACGTCGGCAGCGACGGTGGCCGAGAGCTGGCCGAGCGGCTGCGCCGCGACGGGGTGCAGCTCGTGGCCGTCGGCGGTGGGCCCGAAGTCGACTGGCGTGTGGAGGGGGCGCGTACGGACGCTCGCGGGAGCCGGGGCGTGCTCCACGGGCCCGACGGGGCCACGTACCCGCTGGAGCTGCGCGTGCTCGGCGCGCACCAGGTGCACAACGCGGCCTGCGCCGTTGCCGCCGCGCACGCAGCCGGAGTCGATCCCGGCATCGTGGCGCGGAAGCTGGTGTCCTCCGCCGGAGTACGGCGTCGGCTCAGCCCGGTCCCCGGGGTGGCGTGGGCGTACGACTCGTTCGCGCACCATCCCGTCGAGGTCGCCGCTGATCTCGCAGCCGCGCGCGAGGTCGCCGCGGGTGGGCGGGTGCTGGTGGTCTTCCAGCCCGCCGGTCGGGCACGCCTCAACGCCTTCGGGCCGGAGCTGGGCCGGGCCCTGGCCGCCGCCGACGAGGTCGTGCTGACCGGCGCTCCGGACGGTGCCGCGCGGCTCGGGCACACCGGGGTCGTCGAGGAGGACCGTGCCGCTGCCGTCGCGTACGTGGCCCAGGCGGCACGGCCCGGTGATGTGGTGCTGCTGATGGGCACCGGTGATCTCGTCGACCACGGCCACCTCCTGGCCGACGCGACCGCGCGGAGCGCCGAGCTGGTCGGCGCCGCTGCCTAAGCGCCTTCGGAGTCCGGCTGGAGCAGGCGCTCGGCGAGCCGTTCCAGCCGGACTCCACGGCTGGCCTTGAGGAGGACGACGTCCCCCGTGCGCAGGAGGGAGCGCAGGTGGTCCAGGGCGGCGACCTGGTCGTCCAGGTGGACGGCGTTGGCGCCGCCCGCCGCGGCGGCCTGCTGCATCCATCGCGCTTCCTCCCCGCCTACGAAGAGCACGTGGTCCAGGTCGAGTTCGGCGGCGCTCCGGCCGACTGTTTCGTGGGCGGTACGGGAGTCTTCGCCCAGCTCGTTCATGTGGCCCAGGACCGCGATGGCGCGACGGCTTCGACCGCGGCTCATGGCGGACAGGGCCTTGAGTGCGTGGCCCATGGAGGCGGGGTTGGCGTTGTAGGCGTCGTTGACGATCGTCACGCCGTCCGCGCGCTCGGTGACCTCCATCCGCCAGCGGGACTGCGCGGCGGCGGAGCTGAGGAGGTCGGCGATCTGGTCCAGCGGCAGCCCGGCCTCGCGGGCGACGGCGGTGGCGGCCAGGGCGTTGTGGACCTGGGGCTCGCCGACGAGCTGAAGCTGGACGGGGGCGGTGCCCTCGGGGGTGTGCAGAGTGAAGCGGGGCTGTCCGTGTTCGTTGAGGGTGACGTCCGTGGCGCGGACGGTCGCGTCCGGCGCGAGACCGTACGTGGCGACGCGGGCGCGGGTGCGGTGCTTCATGGCGAGGACGAGCGGGTCGTCGGCGTTGAGGACGGCCAGGCCGCCGGGCGGCAGCGCCTCGACGATCTCGCCCTTCGCTTCGGCGATCTTGTCGCGTCCGCCGAACTCTCCGATGTGCGCGGTGCCTACGTTTGTGACGACGCTGATCTGAGGCGGAGCGACGCTGGTCAGCTCGCGGATGTGGCCGACGCCCCGCGCGCCCATCTCCAGGACCAGGAATCCGGTGGAAGGATCGGCCATGGTGATCGTCAGCGGCAGCCCGATCTCGTTGTTGAAGCTCTGCGGCGTGGCCACCGTGGGACCCGCGGTCTGGAGGAGCTGCGCGATCAGGTCCTTGGTCGACGTCTTCCCGGCCGAGCCGGTGATGGCGACGATCGTCGTGCGGTCGAGCGTGTGGACCAGGTGCTGCCCGAGCCGTCCGAACGCGGCGAGTACATCGTCCACGATCACCGCCGGTACGCCGACCGGACGCGCGGCGAGGACGGCGGCGGCTCCGCTCTCGACCGCGCTGCGCGCGTACGCGTGACCGTCGGCGTGCTCCCCGCTCAACGCGAGGAACAGCACACCGGGACCGGCCTGCCGGGAGTCGAAGGCCGCCGGACCGGTGACGACGAGGTCCGGGTCGGCGGCGTCGGCGAGCTTGCCGCCGACCACGTCGGCGATCTCGGACAAGGTCATGGGCTGCATGAGGGTTCTCCCTGGTCAGGTGGATGGGGGGGGGTGGGTGAGCGGTCGGGTGGGGCTGGACGCTACCGGCGACTGGCGGCGGAGCGCCTCAGCGAGCGTCGAGTGTCGCGGTGAGCCGCTGAGGTCACGGGAACCGGCCCGTGAGCTGCTGTCGGAGCGCCTGCGTCTGCTCGGCGAGTGGGGGCAGCCCGACGGCGCGGCGGCGCTCATCGACGGACTCCGGGTCGTCGATCGCGTACGGCAGGGCGGTTTTCGTAGCGACGCGCGTGCCGTATGTCTGCGGGATCCGCTGCTCGACCGCGCAGTGATCGACGATGTAGGCGTGGTGGATGCGCGGGCAGTCGCCGCGCTCGACGGCCGCCGTGATCAGATCCCGGCAGCGGAGCTGGAAGGCCAGATCGTCGGCGTGGAGCAGCAGCATCAGCGCGGCGGTGGAGGCGACCTCGCCCACCAGCGCCCGGCCGGGCCAGCCCTCGTTCCGCACGATGTGGTCCAACGCCGCCGCGTTCGCCCTGCGGCACGTGGCCAGACGCTGCCGGTGAAGAGCCGACGGCTTCTCGATCGCGATTCGGGACAGCCGCTTGTCCTCCTCTGCCCGGAGCAGGAGATCGCGGGCGACGGCATCTGGCCGGGACTGGGCGGGCGGCCTCATGCCTGCGTCACCGCCTCGGCGTACGGGAGGCGACACTCGATCTGCTTGCCCAGGGGAGTGAGCCGTACCCTCCAGCCGGGGGCGAGGGCGTCGAGGATCCAGAGGCCGCGGCCGGACTCGCTCGTGGCATCGTCCGGCGCCGTGGCCCACCGCTCGGGGAGGGCAGCTCGGTCGGGGTCGTGGACCTCGACGAGTACGGCGCCCTCGTCCACGGTCAGGCGGACGACGACGGGGGCCCAGGGGCCGCAGGCGCGTACGGCGTTACTGACCAGTTCACTGGTGACGAGTTCGGCGCAGTCGGCCACCGTGTCGCCCACCCCCGCGCCGGTGACTGTCTTCGTAACCAGCGAGCGCAGGGCGCTCAGGCGCTCGTGGCTGCAGCTCATGTGCAGGACGAAGCCGTCCTCTTGCGAGATCAGGTAGTAGCCGCAGGCGGCTTGCAGCGGCGCGTCGTCCCCGGAGCCGGACATGGCGGGCAGTTCGGCGACCCGGCTCTTCACGGGCATGGGATCAGCTCCCGGATGAAGTCCCGAGTCCTTGAGCGCGTGCGTACACGCAGTCGGGCGGGGAGGCGCGCACAGCCCTCGGTCGAATAGGCGGCTCGGTCTTCGTCCGCAAACCTCGTCGCAAGGTCTATTGCGTCCGCAGCCGTCGGTGTCGGGACTGCTGAGATGGTGAACCCCGGGCGTACTGCGGCAGGTTTCGACATCTGATTCATGCTGATGTCCTCAGAGAGCTGGAAGGCTTGACCGCCGGTCATCGATCACGGGTGTTCCAACCCGGCGTGCCGGAGGAAGACTTGGAGTATGTCCGGCGGAAGGCCCGCCGTGTAACGCTCACTGGGGAAGTGTCCGCATCACCTCGTGCGGGCTCTCGTCGTGGCCGCTGTGGGTGGGTCGCCGCGTGTAACTTCCTTGGACACGTGTCCTGTTGCTGGACATGTCGACCACTCGCGGAACCACGAAGGGAGCCGCCGTGGCGGGAGGACCGACGACTCGCCGTCGCCAATTGGGTTTCCGTCTACTCGAACTCCGCCAGAGCAGCGGGCTCACAGCGGAGCAGGCCGGAGAACTCGCCGGTGTTTCAAAGGCCACCGTGAGTCGATACGAGCGCGCGAAGGGAACTGTTCGCTGGAACCAGGTGGATCAGATGTGCCGTGTGTACGGCACTTCCGACTCAGAGCGTGAGGCTCTTGTCGAACTGGCCAAGCAGTCGAACAAGAAGAACGAATGGTGGGTCCCGGTAGCAGACAAGCTGCCAAATCCGCTTGCGGTCTTGATCGCGCTCGAACATGAAGCGGCCCGCATCTGTCAGTTTGCCCCAGTAGTGGTTCCTGGCCTGCTCCAGAACCGGGACTACGCCCGCGCCATCAAGCTGCCGCCGACCGATCCGCTGCCACCTGCGGAATCGGAAGGGTTCCTCGATGTGCGTATGCGGCGACAGAAGCTGCTCGAAGGGGCGGGGTCGCCGGAGTACCACGTCGTCCTCGACGAATCCGTGCTCCGCCGCTCGGTCGGCGGTCCGGAGGTGATGCGGCGCCAGCTCGACCATCTGCTGCACCGTGGCCGGGAGCCTCACGTGATCCTCCAGGTCCTGCCCTTCGGGGCCGGCGCGTACAGCACTGCCATGAACTCCTTCATCGTGCTCGGCGGCCCCGACCCCGGGCTCGACGTCGTGTACTTGGAGAACCCCGCGGGCTCTCTGTACCTGGAGGAGCCCAACGTCTGCGAGACCTTCAGCGCCTCCTTCCGTCACCTCTGCCGGGAGGCGCTCTCCCCCGACGACTCCGCCGAGCTGATCACAGAGATCAGCAGGGGACACCGATGAACCCAGAAAGGTGCCACGTGACCGAGCAGCAGTTGAACTGGATCAAGAGCAGCTACAGCGGCGCTCCGAGCGACGACTGTGTGGAAGCGGCGCTGCTGCCCGACGGCCGTGTGGCCGTCCGGGACTCGAAGCGCCGCGATGGCGTCTGTCGCTTCTCCCCGACGGTATGGGGTCGGTTTATCGCCGACGACCTTTCGTGCGAGGTCGACCGCCGATGACCCGGCGAAGTCTTGCGTACACAAAAAGTTTGATGCGGACACCGGGCTGTCCCGGTTCTTGTCCGCATCGAGCGTCGGAGGAGAACGACGATGCCGCAAGTACCCAAGCTCCTTGACGACTCCGAATCATGGGAAGCGTGGTTCGGCAAGGAGGTCCGGAACTGGCGCATGGTGAGAGGGCTCTCCACCCGGGAACTGGGTGCGGCGGCGCACGTCAGCTCGACGACGGTGGAACGTATCGAGAAGGCGGAGCGCTCCTGTTCCAGGCAACTGGCCGTCGCCATAGACGAGCGCCTGGACGCGGGCGGCGCCGTGGTCAGGCTCTGGGACAGGATGAAGGAGCACAGGTCCGCCCGACATCGTCATGCGGACAGCTCGGAGTCGGCGTCGTCACATGAGCCGCGGCGTCAAGGAGCCGGGCCGCGTGGCGCCTTGAGCCCGCGCCGTGCGCAATTCGATGCCCCGGACGAGATCGTTGCCCAGACCCTCGCTCTCACAGAACCCTCCGGCCACTCCGCGCTGGTGGCGACGGCCACCCTCGCCGTCGACAGCGTCGTCCAGCGCTACGAACGCCTCGGGCCGCATCGTCTGGCTCCCGAGGTCCGTGTCCTCCGGAACGCTCTGCACGGTGCGCTTGAGGGCCCGCAACCGCCCCGCGTCCGTTCCGACCTCTTCCTGCACACGGCCCGAACAGCCGGTCTCATCGGATACATGGCAGTCAACGCCTCGGCTCCCCTTGACGTGTCACAGGCGTACTGCGCGGAGGCAGAGGCCCTGGCGAGGGAGGTCGGGGACACGGGAACGGAAATGTGGGTCTACGGAACCCGTTCGCTCGGCCTGTACTACGCGGGGCGCTACGCGGAAGCGGCGCGCGCGGCACAGGCCGGAGTCGACCTTTCCCCCGAAAACCCACAGGCCATTCGGTTGCTCGTGAACGGCTGCGCTCGGGCGTACGCACGAATGGGAGACCGCGCCGCGGCCGAAGCCGCGATCGGCCGGGCCCTGGCGCTCTCGGAGCGCCAGCAGGAGCTTCCCGTGGGACTCACCGCGTGCATCGACTTCGTTCCGTACTCGCTCGCCCGCACGCTGGCGAACGCGATCACCGCGCGCCTCTCCTCCGGAGACACGGAAGCAGTCCTGGCAGACGCGGACGAGATCGAGGACCTGGTCGAGCGGTCCGATTCGGAGTGGAGCCGGGCCCTCGTCCGTATGGACGTCGCCTCCGCACTCCTCCGCCGGAAGCGTCGCGACGTGGAGCAGGCGATGTCGCTCGGCGTGAGTGCGCTGAACACGGGAGGCACGCCGCCGATCCGCTCGGTCTGGAAGCGTGCCCGGGAACTCTACGAGCAGGCTCTGCGATGGCGACGTGAGGCGCCCGTGAGGGAGTATGCGGAGGTACTGCGCACGTGGCAGTCGCATCCGCAGACTCGGTTGGTGGCTGACCGCCGCGTGCCGTGAGACAGCAACCGAGCCGAGCGATGGAGCGATGTGATCCCGAAGCTGACGTCCGATGCCGCGTCCTTCCCCGTCGAGCCGCCCGCGGATCTCGATGACGCGCAGACGATCGTGGAGCACGACTGGCAGTCGTTCGCGACGGTCGAGCGCATGGTCAACCACTGGGACCGGCCCGGGTGGTACGAGGGACGCCGCGCGTACTACTGGATGCTCACTTTCGGCGGTCACCGCGAGTTGGGGGACCTCGTCCAGCGCTGCCAGGAGGAGATCACCCCGCTGGGCCTGGACCTCGTCCCCTTCGACGGCCTGCACGTCACCCTCGCCCGGATCGGAGACGCGTCAAAGGTTTCTCCCTCGGCCATCGACGTCCTGGCCGATCACGCGGCCAAGGGCACCGAGCCGCCGTTCCGACTGCACGCGCATCCGCTCGCGGGGTCACGAGGAGCCCTTCGCCTCTCGCTCACGCCGTGGGCGCCCCTGGTCCGCCTCCACGCCGCCCTGACAGAGATCAACGCCTCGGTCGGGGTGCCCGGCGGCAAGCCGACCAGTGGATTCCGCCCGCATATGGGGGTGGCGTACAACAACCGTGAGCGACCGGCCGCTCCCATGGTCGAAGTGGCCGCCACGCTTCGGCAATTGCTCCCTGTGGCCCTCGACGTGAGCACCGTCGAAGTGGTGGAACTCCAGAGGACCGACAGGGCCTATCGGATACGCCTGCTGCACCGGATTCCGTTGAAGTGATCTCCACTGCGGGTGGCCGAGCCGGGCATGCCGTCCAGTTCCTCACAGTCGGACACGTCGGGAGCCCATGCCCTTGAGCTGGTGGTGCAGCAGCCGAGACTGAGCTTCCTTCTCGGTGAGACCCAGGGCGGTAGCTATCGTCGACCACGACAGGTCATCGGCTTCCGCAGCGCACGCGGCGTGGGGTGCGATGTCCTCGGTGATGCGCTCCAGGGCGGCAACCGCCCGTAGCGCTGCCAGCGGCGCGTCATCAGCCAGGGCGCTGATCTGCTGCTCCAGCCGTTCCAGCAACGCCTCCAGCTCGACGGGCAGCGGTACCGTACGCGCCCGGACCTCTTCGATGTGCCGCTTCCAGTCTTCGCGAGGGCCCGAGATGTCGATGTCGCACGGACTGTCGATCATCTCTGACCAGTCGAGCACGTAGCGCTGCTCTCCGCGCCAACCGCACGCGCAAGAGCTGCGTAGATGCGTAGCCAACGGAGCCCGCGACTGCCCGTCGTAGATCCACCAGTCGGATACTGTCTTGCCTCCGCCGCCGCTGCCTGCATCGAAATAGACCGGCTTGGGTTCGCTCCCGTCAGCCAGCAACGCCACCGGCACGCCTTCGTGCGAGGCCCCGAACTCCTTCGCTGTCCAGCTCATGTGGTCTCCGCATCGCCGTGAATCGCTGTTGGTGGTCATGTGCCTGGGGCTCCCGACTCAGGCCCGAGGATGCCCGAGCCCGGGGGCGGGCGACTGGTGAACTCACGAATAGGCGAGGAGGGCGGAGAGGGCGGCGGTCACGGCGGCGGCGAGGGTGATGACGGCCGCGAAGGCGGTGGCGGCGCGGGTGAGGGTGGTGGGGTAGGTGGCGCCATCCATGCGGGCGAGGACGGCCGCGCCCACTGCGGCCAGCAGCGCGATGACGGTGACGAGCGCAGTGGTGAGGAGGACGACGGCGACGGTCACGACAAGCTCCCTTTGCACGAGGGGATGTTTGACGTGAGCGACGGTGGCGGAATCGATGTGCGCCGGGGTTCGCCGAGAGGAAGATGAACAACGGCGAACACCATGTGCGGGGAGGGGTGCGTGAACGAGGAGCGGAGCGGCCAGACTCCGGCGCTCATCGAACTGTGTAGGAGACTGGCCGACGGGAAGGCCCGGAAAGGGCTGAAACAGACACAGATCGCCCAGAACGCCCACCTAAGTCGGACAACTGTGTCGGAGGCATTCTCGCCCCACGCGCCCCTCCCGTCGGAAGCGACGGTCGCGGCGCTGGGCCGGGCGCTGCGTCTGCCGGTGGAGGAGCTGCTGGAACTCCGGCGGGCCGCATCGGAGGACCCGTGCATGGGGGATAGGGAGGGGCCGGGCAGGCCGATCGGGGAGTGGGAACCGCACGCCTTGGAGGTCCACCCTGCCGGGCCCATCCCGCAGGGGTCCGGTGCCGATGCGCCGCAGCGGCGGGTGCTGCCCGGATACGTGCCCCGGGACCATGATCGGGTGCTGGCCGAGGCGGTCAGGCAGGTTGGGCAGGGGCACAGCCGGATTGTGGTCCTGGTGGGCTCCTCCTCGACGGGCAAGACACGGGCTTGCTGGGAGGCGGTGCAACCCCTGGCGGATCAGGGATGGTGGCTGTGGCACCCCTTCGACCCGACCCGGACTGAGGCCGCCTTGGAGGAACTGCACCGCGTTCGGCCACGCACGGTGATGTGGCTGAATGAGGCTCAGCACTATCTGGGCGATTCAGTGGCTGGCGAGCGGATCGCGGCGGCCGTGCATGATCTGCTGACCCGGCCGGAACGCGGACCGGTCCTGGTGCTGGGCACACTGTGGCCGGAGTACGACCGTCAATACACCGCCCTGCCTACGCTGGGTGGCGAAGATGCGCACAGTCGGGTGCGGGAAGTCCTCGCGGGCAACACCCTGACCGTCCCCGAAACCTTCGACGCTGTAGCCCTAGCCAAAGCTGCCGACCTTGCCGCTGACGGTGACCAGTTGCTGGCCGACGCCATCACCCGCACTCGGGAGGGTGGGCGGGTGGCTCAGGAACTGGCTGGCGCCCCTGAACTCCTCAAGCGCTACGAGCACGCCACCCCAGCCGCCCGGGCCCTGCTGGAGGTGGCGATGGACGCACGCCGCCTCGGCGTCGGGCTGCACCTCCCTCGGGCGTTCCTCACCGACGCAGCCGCCGACTACTTCAACCAGGACGACTACGACCAACTGACCGACGACTGGTCCGAGCGGGCCTACGCCGAACTCGCCGAACCTGTCCACGGTAAGCACGCCTCCTTGCGATGCACCACCCTCCGACCTGCACGGCGCCCGCCCAACCTCACCACTGCGGAAGCCTCGGCTCCGTCGCTCGCAGAGCCCATCTTTCGTCTTGCTGACTACCTTGAACAACACGGACACCTGACCCGCAGACAACTGTGCCCGCCTGCGTCCTTCTGGCACGCGGCCCACACTCACCTCACCAACCCAAGAGATCTTGACAACCTCGCCAAGGCTGCTGAGGACCGGCATCGCCTCCAATGGGCCCACTCCCTTCGCCTCCAGGCTGCTGAACATGGAAGTATCGGCGCCCTGTATCGGCTGGCTTTGAGACGGGAGGAGGCGGGGTGTCGGAAGGAAGCGGAGTGTCTTCTCCGACGGGCCGCTGAACACGGCAGTGCTGGTGCCTTGTACCGGTTGGCCGCGATGCGGGAGGAAGCGGGGTGTCGGAAGGAAGCGGAGTGTCTTCTCCGACAGGCCACAGACCAAGGCAGCATCGGCGCCTTGCGTCGGCTGGTCATTAGGCGTGAGATGGCTGGGGATTGGGAAGGTGCCGAAGCCCTCGCACGGCGGGCCACCGATTACGGTGACGCCAGTGTTCAGCGACATCTGTTCAAAATGCGGATAGAAGCTGAGAGGTGGGGCGATGCCGAAGCGCTCGCTCAGCAGATTGCCGACCACGGCGACACCAGCATTTTGCACACCGTAGCCGAGATGTGGGAGGAAGCTGGGAGTCGGGCGGATGCCGAGCGCCTACTTCGGGAGGCTGCTGACCGCAGCGATACCAGGGCCCTGTACCGGCTGGTCGTGAGGCGGGAGATGGCCAGGGACTATGAGGGGGCTGAGGTGCTCGCCTGTCAGGCCGCCGATCTTGGCGATACTGGCGCTCTATATCGGCTGGTCGATATGCGAGGGGAGGCTGGCGACGGGGAGGGCGCCGAACGTGTTCTTCGCCAGGCCGCTGAACACGGCAGTGCTGGTGCCTTGTACCGGTTGGCCGAGATGCGGGAGAAGGCTGGGGACGGGGAGGGCGCCGAACGTTTCCTTGGTCAGGCCGCCGACCGTGGCCACACCAGAGCCGTGCTCCATCTGGTCGAATTGCGGGTAAGGGCTGGCGACGGGGAAGGTGCCGAGCGTGTTCTTCGCCAGGCCGCTGACGACGGCAATACTGACGTTCTGTACCGGCTGGCCAAGATGCGGGAAGAGGCTGGGGACGGGGAGGGTGCCGAGGCCCTCGCACGGCAGGCCGCCATCCGTGGCCACGCCGGAGCCTTGCGCCATCTGGCCAACATGCGGGTAGAGGCTGGAGACGAGGAGGGGGCCGAGGTCCTTGCGCGGCAGATTGCTGACCATGGTGACACCGACATGCTGCGCCGTCTGGCCGAGATGCGAGCAAGGTCGGGGGACTGGAGTGCTGCGGAGGCCCTTGCTCGGCGGGCTGCCGACCACGGTGACACTGACATGATCTACCGCCTGGTCGAGATGC
Source organism: Streptomyces sp. NPDC048172 (assembly GCF_043202595.1). Taxonomy (NCBI): domain Bacteria; kingdom Bacillati; phylum Actinomycetota; class Actinomycetes; order Kitasatosporales; family Streptomycetaceae; genus Streptomyces; species Streptomyces sp. NPDC048172. Next base: position 50,667 of record NZ_JBIDAT010000010.1, on the reverse strand, counting down.
GAGAGGGAGCAGGAGATCAGAACGGCGCTGAGGCGCTCGCCTGGCAGGCTGGCGACCACGGAAGCATCGGCGCCTTGTATCGCTTGGCAGTAATGCGTGAGGGGGTTGGGGACAGGGAGGGTGCCGAGGCTCTTGCCCGGCAGGCCGCCGACTATGGCGCCACTGACGTCCTCTACCGCATGGCCGAGATACGGGAGGAAGGGGATGGGCTGTGGCCGTACGGCTTGGACCCGGACGGTACGCCGACGCCCCCATGGCAACCATCCGTCTCCACTCTGCTCGACCAATGCAAGCAGCCTCACGAGTTCTAGGTCAGCCTGGGGGACCTAATAGGACTCATGGAACCATCTGGTGGCCTTAGACGAGATCGATCGCCCAGCACGGCTCATGCCCCCCGGTGGTCGACCAAGCCCCATCAGAAACGCTCTAGCGACTGCCATACCCCCGGTCGCGAAGCCATCGCGCCGCCGTTCGGTGGTCCCCGGCGTGGCTGAGGAGCGCGTAGGCGGCGAACTTCGTGTACGGAGACTGAGGAGCGAACGGGGTGCTGGTGGAGAACACGTAGAGGCGGTCGCGAGCGGTGCTGTTTCCGGAGGTGGCGGAGACCCCGAACCTCTTGCCTGGACGACGCCAGTATCGGGTGTGACCGTCAGTGCGGACCAAGGCCCAGCCTGCGGGGATTAGGATCTCGGCCCAGTCGGTGCGGCGTTCGAAGTCGTCTCCGGGGCGTGCCCCTCCGAGCTTGGCCTGGGGCGTCCTGGTCCTCGCCTCGGGGTGAGCCCGGTCGAGGGAACGGGCTGTGGTGAGTAGGGCGTCGCGATCGTCGATCGTGAGGAGCGGAACGGTCGGCGGGCCCCCCTGGAGAAGGAGGTACGGCTGGCCCGTGGGGTGCACCGGACCGTGGGACGGGGCGGTGATGACGTAGCCGCCTTCGCCGCGGGTTTCGACGAGGACGTTTCCGTTCTTCGTGGCCAGGCGGGTGTTGGGAAGGGCGGGGCCTGGGGTGCGGAAGTAGTAGTGGAGGCCGCCGCTGGGGGAGCGGATGACGCAGCCGGTCCGGAGGGTAGACCACGGGAGGACCAGGCCGGAGCGGACGACCGCGGCGTGGAACTGGGCCAGGGTGCCGTTCGTGATGGCCGCGCCCTCGAACTCCAGGACCTCCAGGTTGCCCGAGACGGCGCCGCAGACGATGCCGAGGCCAGGGTGGCCGTCCTTGAACCAGGCGTGGAGCTGGTGTTCGTTCGCTCGGGCCTGCTGGTATCGCTTCCACGGGCCGAGGGGGCGCTTCGTGCCGTCCGTTGCAGCGCGGACCAACGAGCAGCCTGCCTGGTGCCAGGCCAGCGCCGCCGTCAGCATGTCGCCGGTCACGATGTGCTCGGCTCGTCGGGCCAGACCGCCAGGTGGTAGCGGGCGGGGCGGTCCTGGTGGCGGCCCATGCGGCACTGGTCGGCGTTGGCGCCAAGCGAAGTCGCCGTCCGAGACAGGAAGCGGTCGTACTGCTCGCGCCACATCGGGACGGCGCCCGGGTCGCGGTAGGCATCGGTGCGGGCGAAGGCGAGGGCGGCTAGCTCGTAGGTGAGGTGGTCGTGCTGGCGCCAGCAGGGCGGGATGAGCTGGTGGGGCTGCCAGGCGTAGGTGGTGTTCAGCCAACGGACCACCGTCGCGAGCCAAGGCAGGACCGAGTCCGCTAGCGAAGTCGGGATCGCGCCGAGGTCCCAGGGGAGCGGGCCGCCCTCCTCGATGACCGCCAGAAGGTACTCGTGGACGTCGGCCGGGAGTGGCGGGAACGGGTCGTACGTCATGGCGTCCCCTGTCCCTTCCGGGAGTCCCACGCCTTCGCGTGTGCCGCTGCCTGCTTGGTGCGGAGAGCCGCGCGGCGGGCGCGTTCGGCGTCGTTGGCCGCGCGCAGCTCGCGGACCGAGGACTGGATCTGCGGCCAGGAGGACCACGTCCACATGCCCTCCAGCCGCGTGACGACCGGCGGGAGGTTGTCGGCGAAGACGAGTGCGTGGCCCGCTTCCACGTCCAGGGCCTTGATCTCGTCGGGGCGGAGGACCGGCTCGTAGACGGTGTGGACGGCCTTGGAGACGTTGTCGTGCGGGCCGTTGGCGGTGGAGCGGGTGTGGGTGGTCTTGGTGCGTTCGACCTGGCCTGACAGGTCGGACATCTCGCGGAGGAAGGCGGTGTCCTTCACGCCGCCGAAGACGACGACGTTGTTGGTGAAGGACGCCAGCTCCTTCGCGTCCGCCGCGCCGAAGCGGGCCGCGGCCGAGGCCCAGCCCTGGAGGCCGTAGATGACGGTGATGCCCCGGCCGCGTCCGTCGGCGACGCGTTGGCGGAGGGAGGGGATGGGGGCGATGTTCGGCGCCTCGTCGAGCGCTGCAAGGAGGGGCGGGTCCAGACGGCCCGTCGCCGCGACGGATGCGTGCCGTTCCGCTGTGTCCAGGAGGTCTTCCGTTATCGCCGTGGTGAGTGGGGCGACGGTCGAGGTCTCGGAGTCCTTGCCGAGGAGATAGATCGTGCCGCCCGCGTCGAGCAGTGCGCGGATGTCGGTCGGGTCGTCCTCGCCGCCCTCCAGGGCCTCGACGACCGCCTCGTGGGCGAAGCACTCCAGCGCCGCGTCCAGCGTCACCGTCGTGTTGCCCACCGTACGGTCGTCGCCGGTCGTGGAGTTGAGCAGCGTCTCTGCCCAGCCGGGGCCGGCGCCCGGGTGGGCGTCGAGGATGGCCAACGGCGCGGGATCGGTCGGCCTGCGCGTCCAGCGGAGCAGCTCGCGCAGCTGTACGCCGTCGAGCGCGGCGGCGTGAAGCAGGCAGGCCAGCACCTTGGCCGCCTGGCCCTTGTAGAACGCGGTGCCCTCGGACGACTCCGAGACGACGCCGGGGATGCGGGCTCCGGCCACGAAGCCCTTCGCGCGGGCCATGGCGGTCTCGGTGTCCTCGGCTCCGTTGATCGGGGACCAGCGCAGCTTCGGGAGGGACGGGGCCAGGTCCTGCGGGTCCAGGACGTGGAGCGGACGGTCCCGGCGGGCGTCCCAGGTCGTCTCCACCATGTCCGCCTTCGTGGACGTGGCGAAGACCGGGCCGGGCCAGGTTCGTATGACGGGCGAGAAGAAGCGCAGCGTCTTGCCGCTGCCCATCGGGCCGATGACGCGGCATGCCCGGTCGGCGCGGGACCACAGGTCCACGCCCTTGGGCCGCTGGGAGACGCCGAGGCGGTAGCCGAAGTCGGCGGGGTCGTACTTCATGTTCGTGCCCTCATCGCTTCGTCTTGGTGAGAGACGGGCGGATCTCGTGCGCGCGGGTGGCCGCCCGTGCCGAGAGCCGTCCGCGGAGCTGGTGTCGGCTCGCGAAGCCCGCGTTGCGCTTGCCGTACCAGGTCGTCAGCCAGAGCAGCGCCAGGACCACGATGCCCACGGCGACGCAGAGGTAGAGGAGTACGGGGAGGTCCATGGCCATCAACCCCGCTCAGCTCGTCGCCGTCGCGTGGTCGCGCATCGAGCCCGAGGAGAAGCACAGGTGCTGCTCCGTCTCCGTCAGCAGGTGCTGGACGCCGGGGTAGATGATCTCGCCGACCTTCCAGAGCGCGATGCCGCGCCGTAGCCGGGTGATGTGCTCCGCCGTCCACGACGGGAGGCCGAGGCGGGCCACCGTTGCGGCGGCCTCTGCGTGCTTCATCGAGTAGACGACGACGGTGTCCGCCATCTTCAGCGCGGCCTGCGTCTCCGAGCTGTCGTCGATGTCTGTGAGGTGGTGGACGATGAGGATGCAGGAGAGCCCGAAGCCGCGCGCGAATTTCAGGAACTTCTCTAGGAGAGAGGCGAGTTGCGGCGTCCCGAGGATGTGCCATGCCTCCTCGCACACGAGGATCCGCTTCCGCTGCACGTACCCCGCGCACCCGGCCCGCGGATTGCCGCCCAGCTCCCAGGCGCCCGAGGCCGTGTCGACGGTCGTACGGTCGTGCTCGCCGGGGTCCGTGCCGCACTCGCAGACCGGGTGGAGCCAGACCTCCTCCAGGAAGACGGAGATCACGGCGACCAGGATCGTCATCGCCACGCTCCCGGACGGGATACGCGTCAGGTCGAAGACGACCATCGACGCGTCCAGCTCGACGTTCAGGCTCGTCGGGCCGTCGAGCATGCCGGTCAGGTCGCCGGAGGAGTCGGTGTCGCTGCCGCAGAGCCGGTCGAGGACGTACGACGCCTCTAGGCCGTCCGACAGCAGCTCGGCCGGGGTGCGCTGCTTCGCGCTGGCATCGCCCTCGTACGGCGACCGCAGCGCCGCGGCGACGTCGGCCAGGACCGGGACCCGTCCCTCCGCCTCCGCGCCCTCGCGCGCCTGTCGGATCGCGAGGCGCAGGGCTGAGCCGGCGAACTCGTCGAGCCGTTTGCCGAGACCGAGTTCGACGATGGTGCGGATCAGTTCGGTCTGCCGCTTGCCGGAGATGGCCGGGTCCATCGGGTTCACGCAGGCTGCGTCCCGTACGCCGCCGCCCGGGGCGAACTTCACCGGCGGTACGCCCGACAGCGCCCGCCCGAGCGCCGCCCACTCGCCCTCCTCCCGCTCCGCCTGGGCCTTGGTGTCGAGGACGACGACCTGGCGGCCGAGCCGGAACTGACGGGCGGCGTACGTCTTGGTCAGGGAACTCTTGCCGCGTCCCGTGTCGCCCATCACGATCATGTTGCCGCCGGGGAGACCGTCGCCGAAGGAGCTGAACGGGCAGTAGACGAACGCCTTTCCGCTGTACAGCTCCCGCCCGATGACCGCTCCCGCGCTGCCGAGCGTGGGCGGGGCGACCGGGAGGTAGAGCGCCTGCGAGGCGGTCGTGGCGGTGTGCAGCGCCCGGCGAACCGTCTGATGGCGCGGGCTGAGTACGGCGCGGTCGAGAAGGGCGTTCATCGGATACCTCCAGCGAACGGGAGGGTGTTGGCGAAGGCCCGCGCTTGCTCCAGGTTGAGCCATTCGATGCGGAGCAGTGCGGAACGGGCGCGGGAGGCTGCCGTCCGCTTGACCCGCTCCAGCTCCGTGGCGGTGCGCGCGGAGACGGTCAGGTAGCCGACCACCGCCGCTCCCGCCGCGCCCGATCGGGCCAGCTCCAGGCCACGGCTGGCCGTGGCGTCGCGGGCGACCATGTCCCTGGGGTCGATGTTCTTGCCCTTCTGGGCGTCACGGTGCATCTCGGCGCGGTTGTTGGTGTCCTCGGCGAGCATCCGGCCGACCGCCTCGTCGTTCGGCTCCAGGTCCTGCGTGATCGCGAACGTACGGACCACGTCCGGCATCCCGATCAGCAGCGGGGAGAGGAAGCTCGGTCCGACCGGTGTGCTCGGCCAGGCGACCACCGCCGCCGTCGCGTGGTACCAGCAGCCCGTGGACCCCGCCGCACGTGCGGCCAGGTGTCGTCCGTCGCGGATGTCGACGTTGCGGGGGAAGGCGTGCTGGCGTGGCAGGTCGGTGTCCCAGATCGGGTGATCGGGGTCGTAGGAGTTGCGGATGAAGGCGGTCAGCCGTGCCTCGTCGAGCGGGGCGATGACCGACAGCTCCGCGTCCTCGCACCGGGACCACAGCTCCTCGACGCTCGCCGCCATGACGGCGGCCAGTCCCTCGTCGCCCTTGCCGCGGTCTGCGGCGTCGGCGGCGACGTCGCGGGTGTACGCGGCGTGGATCGTGACGTAGTAGCGGTGCTCCTCGGCGGAGGTGGAGACGGCCTGGGCGAGCGCGCCGTACGAGTCCTTGAGCCAGCGGGGGACGTTCGCCGTGCAGGCCGACGTGTCGCGCGCGTCGAGGAAGCGCTGGTGCGCCTCGGGGTCGGACTTCAACTGCCGGGCCAGGACCTGGACGCGCTTGATGGGCGACTCGGCGGTGTTGCCGAAGGCGTCCAGCAGTTCCCGCCACCGGTGCAACGCCGCGGCCTGTTCGTCCTGGTCCTTGCCCGCCAGTCCGGGCGAAGTGACCTCCAGCGTGGCCGTCATGCAGCGCGACTGCGGCTGTAGGACGACGGTCACGTCCTGGCCGCGCACCTTGGCGGGCAGCCAGGTCATGCCGTTCATGCCGTCGGGGCCGGTGAGCGCCGCGTCCGGGGGACGGCCGTTGACCGCCCGTACTCCGGCCTCGGGGGCGGGTGAGACCCACACCCCGCCCGTCGTACGGTGCAGTGTCCGGCGGCGGTGGGCCATGATCCGCCACCACCGGTACAGGGTGCGGCGGCTCTGCGAGCCCTTCGGCCGGTACGGGGCGTACACGACGACCGCCGCGACGGCGATCGGCCCGAGGAGCCCGAGGACCGCCAGGAAGGTGACGGCGGAGAACGCGTATCCGCCGAGGATCCCGAGCGCCGCCCCGGCACCGAGAACGGCTTGCTCACCCAGGTCCCGCTTCCCGAACAGGCCGGTGGGGCGGTGCTTTCCGAACAGGTATGTACGGCTGGTGGCCATGGTGGATCACTCCTCAATGCCGCTGTCCGGGAAGGGTGGGTCGAGCACCGGGCTGGACGGCGACGGGGGTGGGGGAGGCGGAGGATTCGGGTTCGGCATGGGGTGGTTCGGCGGCCGTTGTGGCAGGGGCGGTGGGGGCGGCGGAGCCGTACCGCTGTCGTCCTGGGCACTGGTGGCGTCGCGGACGACCGGTACTCCGCCGGAGCCGGTGGGAGGGGGTGCGGGCGGCTGCGAGGAAGGGGGTGACTGGGCCCCGCCGCCGTCCGTACGCCCGTCGCCCGGATCCGGAGCGGGAAGGGAATCCGCCCGCTGTCGGACCGCACCGGCGCCGGACTTCACGGCCGCAGCGCCAGCCGCTGCGACGCCACCCACAGCCCCGCCCGCCGCGCCTCCAGCGCCTCCAGCGCCTCCAGCACCCGAACTGGCGCCGCCGGTCGGGCCAGGACCGGCGCCGCCGCCGGAGCCCGGGGAAGGCGAGGCCGTACGAGCCCCGCCACCGCCCGAGCGGCCCACGATCGAACTCTGAACGCGGCGGGAGAGCGCCATGTTCGCGTGGCTGGCCGGGCCCTCCGACATGCTCATCGGTCCGGAGGACGACGCGGTCTTACGGGCCTGCCCCAGCGAGGCCATCTCGTCCCCGAAGATCGGGATCCACTTGTAGATCACGGCGGACGCGAAGACGGCCAGGAAGAGGATCAGGGCTCCGACGAGGATCTTGGAGATCCGGTCCGTCCCCATCCCCTTGCCGCCGCTCAGCACGGCGCCGCCGAGGCCGAGCAGCGCGAAGAGCACGGGCTTGACGAGGGCCAGGGCGAGGAGAACCGCGACCCACCTCTTCGTCTTGCCCCACAGATCGCGGTCGACCAAGCCCGCGTTGACGAGAGGGCCGAGCGCCACGGCGACGTAGATCGCGGCGCTCCTGAGCAGCAGCTCGACCCACATCATGAGCGCGGCGCACATCATGACGAGGTTGATCACGATCAGCACCATCACGGAGCCCTGGACATCCGCCGACAGAAGCCGGATCAGCGAGCTGAGGAACGGCTTGAAGTTCTTCGTGGCGCGAGGCTCGAAGACGCTGGAGATGTCATCGACCACCTGCAGCACCAGCGCGACGGCACCGGGCGTCAGGGCGTTGACCACGAGTTGCAGGACAAGGAAGCCGAGCGCCTCGGACAAGGCCGTGCCGAGCGGAACGCCCCGTACGGCGCGCTTGGCCACGGCGATGATCCACAGGACGACCGTGAAGATGCTGGCCGCGCCGAAGATCAGGGCGTACTGCTTGAGGAACCCGGGGCTGGTGACATCCGCCGACGAGGTCTGTTGCAGCAGCCCGAGCAGCTTGCCGAGGAACCAGATGTTGGCGTCCACGAGCTGCTGGAGGATGTAGCCGGTCGGGTCGGAGACGAAGTCGACGACCTCCTTCGCCTCGCAGACCATGGGGATCGCGCACCACCATGAGTCCTTGTCCGCGTGGGCGAGGGGAGCGCTGAGGAGGCTGACGAGCACGGCGCAGAGCAGGGCCGTTCGAAGCAGGCGCCCCCAACGGGACGTGCGTTCCGGCCGTACGAGGCGTGCCAGCCCTGGGGCATCGTCACGCAAGCGCAGGCGCATGGGAGTCACCTCCCCACTCGGCGAACTCGTCGCTGGGGGCGCTCGGCTTCCGCTCCGGAACCATCGGGACCAGGCCCCCGGCCGTACGGATCCGCTCCGCCTTCCAGCCGTTGTCCTCATCGCGTGCCAGCTCGACGCGCATGCGGCGGAAGGAGACCTGGGGGACCTGGAGCATGTCCCCTCCGGCCGTACCGCCGACGTGCACGGTCCACAGCTCGACGGAGGCGGTCCGCGCCGAGCGGCCGAGGATGCGGTGGGCGAGGACGCCGGTCCGCATCAGCAGGACCGAGCCGTCCCCGGTCCGGCCGTCCGGACCGATACGCCGGTTGGCGACGATGCGGTCCGCCGTGGCACTGGCGCTGGCTCGGACCGACGCGAGGACGTCCGGGGCCGTGGTGGAGTCCAGGACCTTGTCCCGCCAGCCCTCGTCGAGGATGAAGCGCGCACTGCCCTGGAGCGTGACGGCGTTGACGGCGGCGGCGCGGGCGCCCTTCGCGCCACGCGGCGGCGAGGCGGGCAGCCCGTCACCGGACGAACGACCGGAGAAGCGGGGATCATCAGCCCCCTGCGCCCTGTACGGCGCGAAGTCCTTCCCGGTGTCGGCGGTCTGGAGGGCAGACGCCGAGGGGCGTGGCCCGTCCTCGGAGGAGACCGAGGCGACCTTCCACATGCCCTTCTCCCAGCCGAGGAAGAAGGTGACGGTACGGAAGTCCGCGTGCGGCGTCTTACCGGGCCGGGTGCTGCCGCGTACGGTCGCCGTCCACAGACATACGGTCGCTTCGCGATCCTTGAAGGAGGCCACATCCTCGCCGAGCACGGCCGTACGGGCGAGACCGCCCCGCGCCGGAGTCTTCGGGGCCGTCGCCACGTCGTCGAGCTGCTTGACGACCCGGGCCCTGGCGTTCGTGAGGCTCATGTCGAGCGCCCTCGCCCGGCGAGCGGAGGGGCTGCGGAGGGAAGTTGGGGCACCGGCGGCGGAGAGGTAGTTCGCCGCGGCGGCCTTCGCGGTCTCCGGCGAACGCGGATCGCCCCGGGCAGAGGCCCCCTCCGCGCGCGAGGACTGGAGGCCACCGGCGGCCGGGTCGCCCCCGACGGCGAGAACGACGAGCCCGAGGACGGTGATGACGGCGACCAGCCCGGCGCCGAGCCACCACGGCTTCACGCGCCGGGGCAGGTCCTTGAGCAATGCGGTGAGAGCGGACACGGCACTCACACGCCCAGCTTGTAGGTGAGGCTGAAGAGGGTGCCGAGCGAGGCGATCAGGAAGATCCCGGCGAGCCCGCCGATCATCATCCCCTTGCCCCGCGAGGTCTCCAGCGTGGAGTGGCCCTCGCCGATCCACCCCTTCGACTTCGCGAGTCCGAAGATGAAGGCCCCGGCCGAGGCGATCATCGCCCCGGCGGCACACACGCCCAGGAGGGTCTTCGCGGTCGTACCGAGCTTGCCGAACGGCCCCCAGTCCGGCTTGACGTCCCGGATGGGGCTCGCGCCGTCGGCGAGGAAGGACAGGTCCCGTGCCACGTCAGCGGCGGCGGAGAAGAACGCGGACATGATCCGCTCCTTTCAGGAATCCCCGAGAACCGGACTCAGCCGATGTGCCGGATGGCCAGGACCTGCGAGGTCCAGGCGGACAGCGGCTTGATGCGGACCTTCGCGCCCGTACGCGGCGCGTCGATCACGCGTTGCCCCCCGAGGTACATCCCGACGTGCTCGGGCCGCTTCGCGGACCCGCGCGAGAAGAGCAGGTCACCGGGGCGCAGCCCGGCGACCCCGCGTACCGCGCTGCCGACCTTCACCTGCTCGTAGGTGGTACGCGGCAGATTCACGCCCGCCGCCCGCCAGGCCATCTGCGTCAACGAGGAGCAGTCACAGCCCTTCTCGCCCCAGTACTGCTTCACGCACGTACCGCCCCATCGGTACCAGGTGCCGAGCGCGGACCGGGCGGCGTTCACGACCCGCCCGACCTTGCCCTTAGGCACGGACTTGGGCGTCGCCTCGGCCGCCTCCCAGCGCGCTGCCTGGGCGCGGATGAGCTTCACGTACTTCTGCGTCTCTGCGTACGGCGGGATGCCCATGTACTTGAGCACCGCGGCCGGGCCCGCGTTGTACGCGGCGAGCATGTTGGAGGTGCCGTTCCCCGGAACGTTCTTCACCTCCTGCGCGAGCGCACAGTCGTACGCGGCCTGGGCCGGTATCGCGTCCCGGGGGTTCATCACGTCCTTACGGCCGTCCCCGTCGCCGTCTTTCCCGTATTGCGACCATGTCGGCGGGATGAACTGTGCGATCCCGGCGGCGTTGGCGGGGGAGACCGCCTTGGGGTTGAAGTTCGACTCCTGGTGGAGCTGGGCGGCCAGGAACGAGGGGGATATCTCGGGGCACTCGCCGGCCACCTTCGCCACCAGCTTCCGCACCCAGCCGGGCACAGGCGCGCTCGACGCGATTCCGCCGCCCACGCCGCCGGTCGCCTGCTCGACGGACCCTGACTCGGCGGACGCACCTGCCAGCCCGGTCACCCCGCCTACGGTCACGACGCCGCACACCACGAAGCCCATGGGGGCCATGAACAGAGCCTTCATGGCGATCACACCCTCGGCGCTTCGTCGACGACCCAGCGGCTCTCCGCACCGCGCCGGAGGCGCAGCGGCAGCTCGCCGAACTCGCAGGCGGTGAAGCCCATTCGGGGCCGCACGGTCCGCACGTACTTCACGTGCACCGGCACCACGTCGAGCGCCGGGTGCGGCACCCCGTTCGGCAGCCGTACGAGCAGCACCTCGGCCGACACCACCACCTGCTGCGCCCGCCACCGCGACCACGAGTCGGGCTCGGTGTTCCGTTCGTTGAGAGCCTGCGCGAACGCGGCCGAGGCGTACCGCGCGGCCCGTACTCCGGAGTCGCCGAACGACCGGTCGTGACCGTCCCGCGCGTCGTGGCTCACGTACGCGACGGTGAACGCCGACGCGGTCCGCGCGAGGTCCCGGAAGAGATCACCGGGCCGGTGCGGGGGCGGAGGGGGCGCGCTGCTCTTCGGCTCATCGGGGCTCGCCTGCCGCGAGTCCTCGGAACGAGCGGCGCTACGGGCCGTCCCGACCTTGGCGAGCGCCACGACGGCCAGGAGAGAGAACCCGAGAAGGGAATGACCGGAAAAAGGCATGGGGGAACACCTCTTCCATGGAGGGAGTACGTCCGTCCCCGAGAGGCGAGAGCCTGCGCTATGAGGAAGCTGACCTTCTGAGCTGAGAAGTCGGGCCCTTCACCGCGTCGTTGATCGACGCCGTGAACGACTGTCACAGGGGAGGTGTTTGGTGCTCCAGGAATAGGTAGAAAACGGGACAGAAAACGCTGCCTGTGCGACGGCTGATCCCGTGGAACCTCGTACGGTCCAGTTCAGTCGCGGAGTGCGACTGGCCAAAACGGGCGCTCCGTCACACGGCCCGCTCCCTATCCTGCGTGGGGAGTCAAGTGGCCCCAGAGCTAAAGGGGGAGCGGATAGCGTAGTGGTGAAGTCCTGACTGAGCGGGACATGGAGGGGGAGGGGAACGATGGGACGCAAGCGGATTGGGATTTTCTCCTCCATCGACGCCGGGAACGATGCGGCACTCCGGTATCTGATCTTGCAGCTCAACACTCTGCAAAGCGGCTTCGAGTTCGAGTTCCTTACCCACGGGCCAGAGGATCGGCTCATCCTCATGCTCACGCGGGACGAGCCTCTGAGCCGCGAGGCCGTACGGGAGGAGTGCGAGGGCTTCCGGCAGCGCATGACGGACCGCGTCAGCATGCTGGGGAGCGTCTTCCAAACAAGGGAGGCCATACCGCCCGATCGCCTGGTGGTGCTCACGAAGGCAACTCTGACGAACAACTTCTACTCGCTGCGGCAGGACGGCGTTTCCATCATTGCCTTGGGAAACTGGGAGAGATGGATGGCGCCGCCCTCGATCCTGGAGTTCGTGCTGACACTCACGGTGCGAGAAGCGATCGCCACTGTCTCCCCACGCCTCCGCGGCTCGGTGCACCTTGGCACCAAGGGCTGCGTGTGTGATGTCACTCCTGTATTGAGCGATGTCCGTCAGAAGGTGATGTCCTCGTACCTCTGTGGCTATTGTCGAACTGCCATGGCGGAGGATGGAGTGTCAGATCTGATACCAGCCGTGGAAAAAATGCTATCCAAGTCGTGGATCGGGTCGGCTGATGACCCCTCTTCCCCGGCCGGAGTGGTGTCTGCTCTGGGCCATGACCTGTTCATCGTCAAGGGCCTGGAACCGACCATGTGGGAGCGCCTGCGTAGCACCCTGCGCCGGGAGGGAGCGCAACAGCTCGTCACGTCGGTTTCGTCAGTGTTCGTGGCGGTGGCGGTTGCTGCCCTTATCGTCACTCTGGGGCTGAAGTAGATCGAGTCCTGCCGGACCCAAAAGACGTGCTGAACCACACTAATTGGGGATGGCGAAGTGAGACTGCCGTCGAGCAGACCTTCCCCTGTCCCCAGTATTTCGGGCTCCCAAGGGTCTTCACTGTCATGACCGGCCCTCAAAGTCGCCGATCCCTCTATTCAGCAGGTGGATAAGGGCGGCCGTCAGCCATGGAACGTGCGGTCCGCCCAGAAGTACCGGATCGTGGGGAGGATGGTTCATTGAGATGTAATTGCCGTTGGCGTCCGGGCGAAAGCCTGCGAGGTGAGAGTGCGCGAAATTACTCCACGGCCCTCCTGCGCAGCCATGCTGAAGGTGAAGGGCTGAGGAGGAGAGCACGACTCTGGCAGCGGAGGAGTCGCGCCATTGGGGCTCGGCAGCGCGTTGTGCTGCCTGGAACTCGCCCGGCGTCGGGACCAGGTCCTCCCGGAGCCGACGGCCCAGGACCGGGTGTTCCTCGAAGTACAGGCGTTGGCCGAGCGGGTAGTGGACCTCGGTGGCGTAGTAGCGGGCCACGGTGCAGAGCACGTCCGCGTGGGCGACCTCTCCGTCCGCGAGCGGGGCGTCCGGTACGTCGATGGTGGGCAGTGGTCGGCCCGCTTCCAGCCATTGCTGGAGTTCGCGAGCCGCTGCCCACGGATCGGTCATCTCTTCGTCCCCTCCTCGGGGTTCAGGCCCTCGGTCCAGCAGCCCGCTCGTGCTCCGCGCGCAGGCGCGACAGCACGTGACCCAGGCGTTCGTTCCCGATGCGATGCCCGTGGGTGCGCAGCGCAGTCCCGACCACGGCGCGGTTCACTCGTCCCGCGCACCGGACGGCCTCGCGGGCGACGGACAGCACTTCCGGGTCGTCCTCTTCGGTTGCGGACTGGTCCGGCTCGTCCGGGACAGGCGGGGTGTCGGCGGACCGGGCCATGAGGATGTAGAGGTGGACAGCGCCCGCGAGGGCGAGTGGGGCGAGGGTCGAGAGGGCGCCCACCACCAGGTCGTCGAGGCGGAACGTCTCCGACCCCGTCGCGTCGAGGCGGTTGAGCTTCACCGCGTGCAGGGCGTTGGCCCAGATGCTGGCGCTGGTGGCGCACGAGAAGAGGGTCCAGGCGTAGAGCCGGGCTCGTCCTCGTTGGCCGCGCAGGACGACGAGGGCGCGGACGCCGTAGGCGATGAAGCCGTCCACGAGCAGCGGGAAGAGGAAGGTCAGCGAGCCGCGGACGTGGATGGCGACGGCGACCTGCTGCAAGGCGTCGTAGGAGAGGGCGAAGCCGGCGAGGCCGAGCAGGCCGATGGCGAGGCGGTCCCATGCGGTGATCATGTGGCGGGAGGGGGCGGTCATCGTGGCCATGGTTCGTGCTTCCTCGCGTGGTCAGCCTGTTGTCTTCTGTGCCCTGCGACGGTCCTCGCCGACCATGGCCACGACCGTCGTCATCTCCGCCAGGCGGCTGGTGACGCGCTCGCCGAGCACGTCGTTCAGGTCGGGACCTCCGGCGGAGCGGGCCGGGAGGTTCGAGGTGAGGAGGGTGGGGAGGCAGTGGTTGTAGCGGTGGTCGATCAGGCGGAACGTGATCTCCTCGGTCCACTCGCTGGTCTTCGCGGAGCCGAGGTCGTCCACCAGGAGCAGCGGTACGGACGCGAAGCGCCGTAGCTCGTGCTCGGTGCTGCCCGTCGTGGCCGTAGGACGTAGCGCTCCGTAGAGGTCGGCGCTGTTGGTGGTGATCACCTCGTAGCGGGGTGGCCCGGCGTCCGCGATGTAGTGGAGCGCGCCGTACGCCTCGTGGGTCTTGCCCGTTCCCGTCGGGCCGGTGAGCAGCAGGGCTCCGGCGGAGGTGAAGTCGGCGAGGACTCGGTCCGCCCAGGCCAGGGCTGCGGGTTCGGTGATCCACGCACGCCGGTACCGCAGGGGTGTTGCGGATTCCCAGCGGGTCAGGGCGAGTTCGCGGCGCCGCGCCCGCAGCCACTCGGGTACGGCGTCGACCTCCGGCTCCTCGGGCCGGGGCGCCGGGATGCCGCGCTCGGACAGGATCCGGCGTACGCGGGCGGCGGGCCCGGCCGACTCCAGGCGTTCGGGATCGGCCACGTTCAGAAGCCGTTCTCGTACGGAGTGGAGGAACCGCCAGGGCTCGGCGCACGCCGAGGGAGTGGGACGACCGTGCCCGTCCCGGGGCGCGAGGCCGGTAGATCGGCCCACATCCGCAGCAGATACCGGGCGGTCTTCGGCGGGCGGCGTTCGTCCCACCGTCGGGACGTGTAGGCGACGAGCCGTTCTACGCCCAGCCGCGCCACGAGTTCGCCGATGTCGGACCACTCGGCCTCGGTCAGATTCCAGCCGACCAGTATTCCGGCGGCGGTGAGTTCGTCGACCAAGGGCTGAACCGCCGGGGGCGGGCAAGCATGCTGAGCTGGGGAGTCGGTACTCCCGGAGGGAGTACCTTTCGTGCGGGAGCGTGCGCGTTGCCCCGCCGTACTTCCCTGAAGAGATTGCCGACTTGGGCTCCGTGCTTCCCTGAAGGTGTTTCCCCCTTCAGCTTCAGCCCGCTCCACCGGCAGCAGGATCGTGTACTCGCTCGTGTCCCTGGCGCCCTTGCCGCCCCGGTCCACGTGCAGTTCGCCGAGGTCTGCGAGGTCGGCGACGCAGTTGCGGACCTGGCGCTCGGAGAGCCGGGTACGGTCGGCGAGTTCGCGCGCCGACAGGCGGACGTGGCCTTCCGCGTCGCACTCCTCGGCCAAGGCCAGCAGGACGAGCCGCGAGCCACGTTCTGAGCGGGAGGAACGCCAGACTTCCTGAACGACTTGATCGCTCATGGTGGTACTCCGATCTATGCGGAAGCCGCGGTGGTCCGGGCCCGGCGCTTGCGCTCGTGATGGGCGGCCCACGCCACGGCGCCGCGCGAGAGACCGAGCCCGCGTGCGGCACGGGAGAGCGAGAGGGCGGGGTCGTCGATGTACGCCGCGATGATTCGCTTCTTCTCCGTGGCGGTGAGGGCGACGGGCTTGCCGTTCAGCGCGGCCTTGACCCGCTGCTCGTCCACGCGCTGGCACCAGGCGCGGTGGAGCGGCTGGCGGTCGATGGCGCTGACGCCGCCGCGGATGCCGTACTCGTCGCCCTGCTCCAGGGCTGTTACCAGGCACAGCGCGCGAGTGCGCAGGGGACAGGCGCGACAGATCTGGCGGACGCGCGCCACCTCCAACCGACATCGGGTGCCGGTGCCGTCATGGGGTGAGTCGCCGTGCGGGAAGAAGGTGTCCGGAGGCATGCCGACGCATGGGGCGCCTCGGAAGGACTTGGTGCACTGGGACTGGGCGAGCTGGAGAAGACCGTTCCAGTCGCCGTCGAGGGCGTTGCGGACGTGGGGGTCGAGTCCGGGGTTCATGGTGACTCCCTGCGGGTGCCCGAAGGCTTGGGCGGTGCTGCCGGGGCGCCTGGATCGCCGACGTAGCGGGCGTAGACCCGATATGTGTTGTCGGTCGGGCGGAGCACCGCTTCGTAGCTGCCGCGTGGCGCGTAGGCGGTGGACGTGCCTCGGTTGATCCGGGTGACGAGACGTGCCGCTTGGGGTTTCTGGGGTCGTGTGTGGGTGTGGGCCCATTGGCCGGGGCGAGCCCGGAGCAGTTCGGCGATGACGTGTGCCGTGCTCTGGCGAGCGCGGCCACGTGGGTGCCGTTGTGTCGGCGGGGGAGGCCCGTCGTTCGGGTCGTTCGCACTCATGGCGGTTCCTCGCGGATCCCCGTCGGGGCCGGTGAGGACGGGCCTATGCGTTACGTCGCATGCTGCGGGCCGGTCTCAGCTCTGCAGGCGAGCCCGTTGGGGCTGTGCGGGCAGCCGTCGCCGGGCGTACGGCGAACATCTCGGAGATGGTCTGGAGGTCCTGCTTGGAGAAGAGGACGAACTTGCCCATCTTCCGGTGGGGGAGATCGCCTATCCGCTCGCGGAGCCACTTCTCCTTCACACCGAGACGGTGAGCCGCTTCGGCGTAGTCGACGTGCACCCGAGGGTCGTGGGAATCGAGCAGGTGACGCAGGAGCAGGAGAAAGCGCTCCGGATCGTTGCCACCGCTGTTGGCGTTGCCGTTGGTGTGGCCGTGCGAGGGCCTCTGGGGGCTTGGCCCTGAGAGGGCGGAGGTGGGGGGTTCCATTTCACGTTCACTCCCTGCTCGGAACCACTGCGGAGGTTCCGTCATCCGGGATGGGCCTCAGCTCGCGACCTCGCGCCGAGGTACGAGGAGCGGGTGAGTGCCGACATCAGCATGTAACCATTTCCGACTCATCATTTGCAACCCACTGTCTCCATACCACTCCCTTCGCGGGAAACTGCGATACTGGCCGGGTGAAGAGCGTCCAGGACTTCGACCCAGCCGCCCTGATCGAGGTGCGCGAGCGGGCCGGGCTGTCCCAGGCCGACCTGGCTCACGCCGCCGGGGCAGGGGCGAACTCGATCGGGCGGTGGGAGCGCGGGAAGGGCGCCCCGAGTCCGCGCCTCTTCGCGAGCCTCGCGGAGGCGCTCAATGTGCCGCCCTCCCGCCTTCTCCGTCCGCTGCGCGAGGACGCGGACCTGGCGTCCCTGCGGACCCGCGTCGGCCTGCGCCAGGAGGACGTGGCGGAGCGCCTTGGCGTCCAGGCGTCCGACGTGTCTGAGCTGGAGCTTGGAACCGGGAAGATGCGTGCGCAGTGGGCGGGCGTGCTCCAGGAGCTGTTCGATGTCTCCTTGGAAGACCTCACGCGGGCCCTGCGGAACACCGAGGCCCAGTGGCGCGAGCGGTTCGAAGCCAAGCGCGGGAGCGTTTGAGTCCATCCGGAGTGCGGCGTCACGGTGACCTCCGATGTGGAGCAGCCTCATCGGCGGGGTGCTCCTTGCGTACTCAGAGCAGCATGCAGGGCCACCGGCAAAACTCGGAGTGGCGGAAGTCGAAGTTTCGCAGGCCGCTAATAGCGCGTGTTGATCATTAAATTCCCGGCGTGACCTGCGAAAATCGTCGATCCGCATTCCTCCGGCGCGCAGGTGTGCTCATTCTCTTGCCGCTGAAAATCCGTGAGGTGAGGGGAACCCGATGACGCAAACCGGAAACCGGTCAGATGGCGGCTCACCGACGACTCACGAGCTGGCGAGGCTGCTGACTTCCTGGCGGAAGCGGTTGGACCCGCGCCGGATCCAAGGAGTGGACAACTCGCGTCGTCGCCTTTCCTCTGGGCTTACTCAACAGGAGGTGGCCACACTCACGGGAGTGAGTGAGACGTGGTACCGCGCCTTGGAACGCGGCGTGAAGCATCATCAGTTCTCTGAGGGATTCCTTCAACGACTCGCGATGACGCTACGCCTGGACGAGGCCGAGCGAGCCCTTCTCTTCCAGCTCGCGATCGGCCGTACCCCGGAGCCAGTACGGCTGGCGCAGAGCGAGTGCGCCAACGAGGCCACGCAGACACTGCTCGACCATCAACTTCCGCACCCTGCATACCTGTCGAACCTGCACTGGGACATCGTCGCCCACAACCAGTCCCTGAAGGACTGGTTTCCCTGGATCCCCTACGAGCCCAATGTCATGCGATGCATCTTCCTCTACCCCGAGGCGCGCGAGTGCATGGTGAATTGGCGCGACGAATGGGCGCGGCCGTTCCTTTCACAGCTCCGCTTCGCGCTCGCCATGCACCCGGATTCGGAAGGTCTCATTCAGATCCGTGACGACATTCTCGCGGGTAATGAGGACGCCCGGGAAATGTGGGAGGAGGTGTGGGAGAAGGAATCACCACTGCCGCATGCCTACGGCGACGTCCGCAGGCTCCTCCTCCCGTACCACCAGGGCGAGGAGGTCGCGGTGCACATCTACCTGCTCTCTCCGATGCTCAACCCCGACATGCGCTTCGTGGTGCTCTGGCAGCTCTGACCCGCCCCTTCACCGCCGCACGGGGTTGAAGTCCTGCGCGAGCCGCGCGACGGGCATGAGCAATTCCATCGGCTGCTGCGGCGCGGACACGCCGAGGTGCCGATAGACGGTGGCCAGGGCGGTGACCAACCTCTCCGGGCCGGACCAGCGCTCGTAGGCGTCCAAGGGGATCTTCCGTACGGCCTCCTCCAGCGGCGTCCCCGCCCTGGCCTCGCGTGCCCCGTGCTCCTGGACGTGGCACAGGTAGTCGCGGAAGCGGCAGAGGTCACCGCGGGCGGCCAGCGGGCCGTGCCCGGGAACGAAGGTCTTCGCGCCTGTGTCGAGGAGCCGGTCGCAGGCTGAGACCCAGGTGGTGAGCGGGCCGCTCCAGACCACGGGGTGGACGCGGTGGAAGAGCACGTCGCCGCAGAACACCACGCCGGCCTCGGGGACGTGCACCACCACGTCCCCATCCGTATGCGCGGGCCCGACGTCCAGCAACTCGACGGCCACGGAGCCGACGCTCAGCTCCATGCGCTGAGAGAACGTCACTGCGGGAACGACTCTGTGGATCCCGGAGAAGTCGAAGTGGCCGAAGTGCTCCAGCAGATAGCGGCCCGCCTGGCCGGGCGGGGGCTGTTCCTGCAAGTGCCGGAAGAGGGCTGGCGGCACCTCGTGTGCGGCTCCGGCCACGTTCGCTTCTGAGGTGATCACCTCGGCGTCGGGGAAGAGCTGATTGCCCCAGCAGTGGTCGCCGTTGAGGTGGGTGTTCACCACGGTCTCGACCGGCGACGTGGGAGCCACCTTGGTGAGGGCGTCGCGGAGCCTCTGTGTCTGGGCGAGGGTGAAGAACGTGTCGACGAGGAGCGCTTGCCCGCCGTCGGCCACCAGCCCCGCGTTCGCGTAGCCCCATCCGCCGTCTCCCTGGATGAAGGCGAAGACGTGGTCGGTCAGCCGCTCGGTGCGCAGTTCTGGTGGCGTTGCGTGTGCCGTCATGGGCGCCATGCTTGGCGCCCCGGGGCGGGCGCTACGGAGGATCGCAGGGTGATTCACCCCTACGCGGCGGCACTGAACCCGTCCTGGGGAAGGCCCGTGACCGGCTCCATGGCCCAGGCGACCGCCGCGACGACCTCGTCGTCGAGGGAGTCCAGCAGGTGGCCGTAGCGGTCGACGGTGGTCTTGATCGACTCGTGGCCGAGGCGGGCCTGGATCGCGGGCAACGGGACCTTCGCGGCGATCAGCCAGGAGGCGTGCGAGTGGCGCAGGTCGTGGATGCGGGGGCGTTTGAGCAGGCCGCGCCGGGCGGCATCCTTCACGGCCGGGCGCCAGTGGTTGCGGCGGAAGCTCTCCGCACCGTTCTTGCCGACGCCGAGGCTGAAGAGCAGCTCGTTCGGTTCCTTGCCTTGCGCAAGGCGCCGCAGGAGCGCGTCCAGCTCGGGGGTGAGGACGAGGGTGCGGCGGCTCTTCTTCGTCTTGGGCGGGCCCAGATAGACGTTGCCGTCCTCATCCGTCTTCCAGGCCCGCTGGATGCGGACCGCCGGGCGTCCTCCGCGCCGGATCAGGTCGCGCGGCTGCAAGGCGGTGACCTCGCCCAGCCGGGCCCCGGTGCCCGCGAGGACCTCGGCCAGGTCACGGGCCTCGCCGTACAGGCAGGCGTAGAGGAGCACGAACTCGTCGCGCTCCAAGAAGGTCATGGCCTCTTCGTCGGAGCCGTCGACTCGTGGCAGCCGTGTGGCCGCGCAGGGGTTGGCGGAGCGCAGCGGCTGCTCGGCGTCGACCGCGGATTGCAGGACGCTGTAGAGCAGCCCGTGGAGGTTGCGGATGGTCTTGGGCTTGAGCTTCTGGAAACGTTGCCCACGCGCGGCGTACGGACCACGCCGCCCGGCCTCCAGATCGTTGACCCACCCGGCCACGTCGTCCCTGCCGATGCCTCCTTCGCCCTCCCGCACCGACAGGTGCTGGAACCACGGCAGCATCTTCTGCTCGATCTGGCGCCGGTACTTGCCCCGGGTGTCGTCCTGGATGCCGGTCAGCAGCCCGATGTAGTGCTCGGCGAAGGCGCCGAACGACTCCTCCTGGGGGATCTCTCGCGCGGTCTCTGTACGGAAGCCCTCGCCCCGAACCCAGCCGAAGGGCCACCGCTGGCCGTGAGCGTTCACCAGGTCCCGGAACTGGCTCGCCGAGGGCTCCTCGGTGAAGACCTCGGACTCCTTCTTGCCCGTGCGCGCGCCTCCGGCCCGCCACCTCACCACGTAGGAGACTGAGCCGTCGGCGCGCTTTCGTTCTTCGACGTATGCCATGCACAGCACGGTGCGCAGGGTCGGTGATGGTGCCCGTGCCCACCCGGTGCCCACTCGCGTACGACGAAAAAGACCCCGCCGACAGCGTTCGCGCTGGTCAGAAGGGCGGAGCTCGCGGTGCGCGAGGGGGGACTCGAACCCCCACGTCCGAAGACACCGGCACCTAAAGCCGTCCCGTCTACCAATTCCGGCACTCGCGCGCGCTCGTATCGTACTGCGGGGCGCGAGGCCGGGAGGGGTGGAGGGTCAGAAGGACGGCTCGTTGGTCTGGGAGCGGGCGAGTTCGCGGGCCTCCTCCTCCGTGCTGACCGACGGGGGCGAGCCCTCCAGGGGCTGGCCCGAGGTCTCCTTCATGCAGAGGACGGCGACGATGCCCAGCACGGCGGCGCCCGAGGCGTAGTACGCGGGGGCCAGCTTGTCGCCCGTGCTGTCGACCAGGTAGGTCATGACGCCGGGGGCCGTGCCGCCGAAGACCGACGTGGCGACGTTGTAGCCGATGGAGAGGGAGCCGTAGCGGACGTCCGTGGGGAAGAGCGCGGGCAGCGTCGCGGACATCGTGCCCAGCAGGCAGACCAGGCAGGCGCCCAGCATCAGCATCCCGCCGAGGACCGCGAGGAAGCTGCCCTGCTGGAAGAGGGCGAAGGCCGGGACGGTCAGGACGAGGAAGCCGACCATGCCCGTCAGGAGGACCGGCTTGCGGCCGAAGCGGTCGTTCAGGTGGCCGACCCGCTGCAGGACCGTCATCATCGCGACCATCGCGATGATCGCCGCGACCAGCTCCATGGAGTCCTTGTAGTCCAGCTCGCTGGTGAGGTACGCGGGCATGTACGAGAGCAGCATGTAGTCGGTGACGTTGTACGCCGCGACGAGGCCCACGCAGAGCAGCAGCGTGGGCCACTGCTGGGCGAAGATCGTCTTGAGCTCCTTCTGCGGCACGTTCTCCGACAGCTTGGGATCCGAGGACTGCTCGTGGCTCGCGTCGGGGGAGTGGGACAGCTCGGCGGCGCGCTTCTGGAACGCGGGCGTCTCGTCGAGCTTCATCCGGAGATAGAGGCCGACGGCGCCGATCGGGCCGCCGACGAGGAAGGGGATGCGCCAACCCCAGTCGAGCATGGCGTCCTCGCCGAGCGTGGTGTTGAGGAGGAGGACGAGCGCGGCGGCGCCGGTGTAGCCGCCGAGGGTGCCCAGCTCCAGGAAGCTGCCGAAGTAGCCGCGCCGCTTGTCGGGCGCGTACTCGGCGATGAACGTGGCCGCGCCGCCGTACTCGCCGCCCGTGGAGAAGCCCTGCACCACGCGGCAGAGCAGGAGGAGGACCGGCGAGGCGAGGCCGATCGAGGAGTAGCTGGGGATGAGGCCGATGCAGAAGGTGCCCGCCGCCATCAGCATCATCGTCAGCGCGAGGACCTTCTTCCGGCCGACACGGTCGCCGAGCGGGCCGAAGAAGAGCCCGCCCAGCGGCCTGACCAGGAACGACGCCGCGAAGGCGGTGAAGGAGGCGAGGAGCTGGGTGCTGCCCTCGCCGGGGAAGAAGACCTTGCCGATGGTGACCGCGAGATAGGCGTAGATCCCGAAGTCGAACCACTCCATGGCATTGCCGACGGCCGCCGCCTTCGTCGCCCTGCGCACCGTCGCCTCGTCGGTGACCGTGATGTCGCTGCGGCGGATTCTGGGGCTCAGCCGCCGCTTGATCGCGCGGAAGAGGGCTCGGTGCCGCTTGACGGCGGCCGGGTCGGGGGGATTCGGCGCCTCGGTACTCATGGATCATGAGTACCGCACACATCCGCCCTTATGCGGCAATTGATACGCCAGTGGCGGTCAACCGGCGACGGTCAGGCTCCCTGCTCCTCCAGGCCCAGGTCCCGGATCAGCTTCGCGACGTGCCCGGTCGCCTTGACGTTGTAGAGCGCGCGCTCGACCTTGCCCTCCTCGTCGAGGATCACGGTGGAGCGGATGACGCCGGTCACCGTCTTGCCGTAGAGCTTCTTCTCGCCGAAGGCGCCGTACGCCTCCATCGTCTCCTTGCTGGGGTCGCCGACGAGCGTGACCTTCAGCTCCTCCTTCTCGCGGAACTTCGCGAGCTTCTCCGGCTTGTCGGGGGAGACGCCGATGACGTCGTACCCCCGCCCGGCGAGCAGGTCGAGATTGTCGGTGAAGTCGCACGCCTGCTTGGTGCAGCCCGGGGTCAGCGCCGCGGGGTAGAAATAGACGATCACCTTGCGGCCGCGGTGGTCCGCGAGCGAGACCTGCTTGCCGTCCGCGTCGGGCAGCGTGAAGTCGGGCGCGGTGTCGCCGGGCTGGAGTCGCTCGCTCATCTGTTCCTGTCTCCTTCTGCGGTTCCTGACCTGACTGAACCTGTCTGACCTGTCGGACCGCGGCCGAGCGTAGCCGGACGGCGCCGATCGGGGGTGCCGTGGGGCGCGCGACCCGGTGAACTGACAGGATGTGGTCCATCAGCCACGGTATGACGGACGACTGACAGCGACGGAGGCAGCGCGGTGCCGGAAGCCAGGACCCCCGCGGACATCGAGGCGGACATCGTCCGCAGGCGGCAGGAGCTCGCCGCCTCGCTGGACGAGATCGCTGTCCGGGTGCATCCCAGTACGATCATGGGCGACGTGAAGGCCAAGGCGTCGGCGGCGGTCGACAGGACCGCCGGGCGGGCGTACGTCGCGGCGAACCGTGCCCTCACGGACGTACGGGCGCAGTTCGTCGGCGAGGACGGGGCCCCGCGCATGGAGCGCGTCGTTCCCGTCGCGCTGGTGACGGTCGCCGTCGTGGGCGGCCTCTTCGCACTCTCGGCTCGGCGTCGGCGCGGCTGAGCGTCTGGGATACGGTGTCGTGCCGTGAGCTCCGAGACGCCTGAATCCGCACCCTCGCACCATGACAAGCTGCCCATCCGCATGCTGCACGACCGCGTGCTGGTCCGTACGGACAAGGGCGAGGGCGAGCGGCGCTCGTCCGGCGGCATCGTCATCCCGGCGACGGCCGCCGTCGGCCGCCGGCTCGACTGGGCCGAGGTGGTCGCCGTCGGTCAGAACGTGCGGACGGTCGAGCCGGGGGACCGCGTCCTGTACGACCCCGAGGAGCGCGCGGAGGTCGAGGTGCGCGGGGTCGCGTACGTGCTGATGCGCGAACGCGACCTCCACGCCGTCGCCGCCGAACGCCTCCAGGGCTCGGAGGACTCCACGGGGCTCTACCTCTGATCTTTCAGTGGCCGGACGTCGCCTTCAGGCCCACCACGGCCACCAGCAACAGGGCGATGCTGTGTCTTCCGGGGGGCGACCCCCGTACCCCCGGCCGGTCAGTGGCCCGAGGTCGCCTTCAGGCCCACCACGGCCACCAGCAACAGGGCGATGAAGAAGATTCTGGCCGCGGTCGCCGGTTCGCCGAGGGCCAGCATGCCCACTATCGCGGCGCCCGCGGCGCCGATGCCGACCCAGACGCCGTAGGCCGTGCCGATCGGCAGGGTCTTGGCGGCCTGGGCGAGCAGGGCCATGCTGGCGGCGATGCCGATGATGGTGAAGACGCTCGGCCAGAGGCGGGTGAAGCCCTCGGTGAACTTCATTCCGATCGACCACGCCACCTCGATGACTCCGGCGACGACCAACAGGATCCAGGCCATGACGGCACCTCCGTAAATGTTGCATTGCGGGGGTGCGTCGTCTTTGCGAGCCCGGTACGACGCGTCTCGTCGGGACCGGCCGGAGCGGTGTTCAGCGCTCTCTCAGCCGGTCCCTGAACCGTAGCAAACGGGGCGGGAAGGGGTGGTGGCGCAGGTCACCAGGTGGTGTACCCGGCGGGCTACCAGCCTCCGCCGGGGGCCCCGTCGGCGGTGTTGCCGCCGTCCCACGCCCCGCCGTTCGGATCGCCGTTGGCGGCGGCTCCGCCGGGATCGCCTCCCGTGTCGCCGCCGACGACCCCTCCGTCGTCGCCGCCGATCACGTCACCGCCGTCGACTCCGCCGATCTCCGGAGGGATCGTCGGGGTCTCCGGGGGCTTGGTGCTCGGCGGTTCGGGCTTGGTCGGGGTCTCCGGCGGCTCCTCGGAGGAGGGCGGCGGGGTGGTCGGGTCGTCGGTCTCCGGCGGTTTGGTCGTGGGCGCCTGCGTGGTGGGCGGCTGGGTGCTCGGCAGGTCGGCGGACTGGCCGTCGGTGTTGAGCTTGAAGTCGCGCACCGGCGTGCCGTCGAGCGCCGACTTGGTGTAGGCGCCCCAGATCTCCGCGGGGAAGCCGCCGCCGTTGACACGGGCCAGGCCCGCGGCGCCGTAGAGGGGCTTCTGGACGCCGCTCTTGGAGTCCTGGCCCATCACGGCGATCACCGTGGACAGCTCGGGGGTGTAGCCCGCGAACCAGGCGGCCTTGTCCTCCTCCGCCGTGCCCGTCTTGCCCGCGGCCGGGCGGCCCGCCGACTGGGCGGCGGTGCCGGTGCCGCCCTTGACGACGTTGCGCAGTATGGCCGTCGTGGAGTCGGCGGCGACGCGCGGCACGGCCTGCTTGGTGTCCTGCTCGGGCAGGTCGGTGACCTCGCCGCCCCGGGTCATCTTCTCCACGAGGCGGTAGTGGCCGTGCTTGCCGTGGTTGGCGAGCGTCGCGTACGCCTCGGCCATGTCGAGCGTCGAGGCGGTGGTGACGCCGAGGGCGATCGAGCCGTCCTCCGGCATGTTCGGGGTCTTCGGGGGGACGCCGAGGTCGATCGCGGTGTTCTTGACCTTCCGGGGGCCGACGTCGACGCCCATCTGCGCGAAGACCGAGTTCACGGACTTGTCCATGGCCGTCGAGACGGGGATCTGGCCGTACGACCTGTGGTCCTCGTTCTCCGGCGCGTAGTCGGTGGCGCGGCCGTCGCTCATGACCTTGCGCTTGTTGGTGCCGTCGTAGACGGTGCGCGCGTTGATGGGGACGCCGTCCTGGGTCTTGGACTTGTTCTGGACGGCGGAGGTGAAGATGAACGGCTTGAAGGTGGAGCCGACCTGGTAGTCGCGGCGGGTGGCGTTGTTGACGTACTGCTTCGTGTAGCCGATGCCGCCGTACATCGCGACGACCTTGCCCGACTTGGGATCGACCGAGGAGCCGCCCGCGCGGACGAACTTGTCGACCTTGCGGCCCTTCTTGTCGAGGCGCTTCATCAGCTGCTTGTCGACGGCGTCGCGCATCGCCTTCTGCTTCTTGGGCTGCAGGGTGGTGGTGATGCGGAAGCCCCCGGCCGCCAGCCGCTGCTCGTCGATGATCTTGTTGCTGATCAGGTAGTTCTTGACGGCCTCGACGAGATAGCCGCGCTGCCCCGACATGCTGTTCGGCGGCTTGGCCCGGTCCGGCTCGGGGAACTTCAGCTTCTCCCGCTTGGACTCCTCCAGCCAGCCTTCCTTGACCATGCCGTCGAGCACGTAGTTCCAGCGCGCGACGGCCCGCTTCCGGTTCTCGGGGTGGGCGCGGGTGTCGTACGCGTTCGGCGAGTTGACCAGCGCCGCGAGATACGCGCCTTCGGCGGTGCTGAGGTCGCCGACGTCCTTGCCGTAGTAGGCGTGCGCGGCGGACTGGATGCCGTAGGCGTTCCGGCCGAAGTAGCTGGTGTTCAGATAGCCCTGGAGGACATCGTCCTTGCTCACTTCGCGATCGAGTTTGAGCGAGATGAAGAACTCTTTGGCCTTACGGGTGACCGTCTGTTCCTGGTTCAGGTAGTAGTTCTTCACGTACTGCTGAGTGATCGTCGAACCGCCCTGCCGGTCCCCGCCGGTCAGCGTCTTCCAGCCCGCGCGGAGCATGGCCTTCGGGTCGATCGCCGACTCGTGGTAGAAGTCCCGGTCCTCGGCGGCGAGCACCGCGTGCTGGGCGCGCTTGGGGACCTGGGCGAGGCTGATGTTCTCCCGGTTGACCTTGCCGTCGCGGGCGATCTGACTGCCGTCCGAGTACAGGTAGACATTGGTCTGCGCGGCCGCCGCCTTGTTCGGCTCCGGGATGCTGACCAGCAGATACCCGGCGACCATCGCGCCGGAGACGAGCAGGAGGATCAGCAGCACCCCGCCGAGCACCATCCGCCACGTGGGAATGACGCGGCGCCACCCGGTGCGACGGCGCTTCTTGCCGCTCTCCTCGGACGGACCTTCGGGCCGCGGTTCCCAGCCCTCGGCCTCGCTCTTCGGTTCGTCGCTCATGTCTCCAGGGACTCCTCGTCCGATGTCGGGCGATTCCCGTGTACGCCCCGTAGAACACTGTCGCACCATCCGCATCGATTGACAGGGCCGGGGCACACCAGTCCGGTCCCCCTGATGGGCCGTTTGGCCCCGCCCCGTCACCCGTCGTGCGAGAAAATAGTTGGCTGGCCTGGTCTGGTCCGGACTAGGCTCCGTCGCTTCGTTCTCGTACGGAAGTGCTACTAGGAAGACGGTGGAGGGGCTCGAAAGGATGCGTCTTTTCCGTCTCTATTTCGCCGTAGCGATGAGCAGTTTCCGTCGGTATGCGACATACCGTGTCGCTACGGCCGCGGGTGTGTTCACCAACACGGTCTTCGGCTTCATCCTCGCGTACACGTTCATCGCCCTCTGGGACACCCGTCCCCACCTCGGGGGATACGACCAGTCGGAGGCGTTGACCTTCGTCTGGGTCGGACAGGCGCTGCTCGCCACGGCGGCGATCATGGGCGGCGGCTTCCAGGACGAGCTGCAGGAGCGGATCCGCACCGGTGACATCGCCATCGACCTGTACCGGCCCGTCGACCTCCAGCTGTGGTGGCTCGCGGCCGATCTGGGGCGGGCCGCCTTCCATCTGCTCGGGCGGGGGATCGTGCCGCTGCTCGTCGGGGCGCTCGCCTTCGACCTCGCGCTGCCCGCCGCGCCGCTGGTGTGGCCGCTGTTCCTGCTCTCGACCGCGCTCGGCGTCGTCGTCAGCTTCGCGCTGCGCTACCTCTTCGCGCTCAGCACCTTCTGGCTGCTGGACTCCACGGGCGTCAACGGGCTGAGCATGCTGCTGAGCGTCTTCTTCTCGGGAATGCTGCTGCCGCTCAACATCTTCCCCGGGACCTTCGGCGACGTGGTGGGCGTGCTGCCCTGGGCGGCCACGCTCCAGGTGCCCGCGGATGTGCTGCTCCAGCAGCACGAGGGGGCCGGGGCTGCGGGCGCGCTGGCGTTCCAGGCGGGGTGGGCGGTGGTGCTGCTGGGCGCCGGGCGGCTGCTCCAGGCCGTCGCGACGCGGAGGGTGGTGGTCCAGGGTGGCTGAGGCCGGATCCGCCGAGGGGCCGTTCGCGCGGGCGCTGTGGGGGCTGCGCGCGTACGGCTTCATCGTGCGGATGTGGATGCGCTCGACGATGGCCTACCGCGCGTCGTTCGTGATCGTCACGCTGGTCAGCGGCGTGATGACGTTCGCGGACTTCGCCGCGATCATGATCATGTTCTCGCACGTGGACGCGCTCGGCGGCTTCTCGCTGCCCGAGGTGGCGTTCCTCTACGGGACGTCCACCGTCGCCTTCGGCCTCTCCGACCTGTTCCTGGGCAACCTCGAACGGGTGGGCAAGCGGGTGCGCGACGGGACCATGGACGTGCTGCTGATGCGGCCGGTGCCGGTGCTCAGCCATATCGCGGCGGACCGGTTCGCGCTGCGGCGGCTCTCGCGGATCACGCAGGGAGCGCTGGTGCTGGGGTGGGCGCTGTGGCGGCTGGAGACCGACTGGGCGCCGTGGAAGATCGCGATGATCGCGATGATGATCGTCTGCGGCTTCGTGATCTTCGGCTGCGTCTTCGTGTTCGGCGCCGCGTTCCAGTTCTTCGCCCAGGACGCGGCCGAGGTGCAGAACTCCTTCACGTACGGCGGCACGACGCTGCTCCAGTACCCGCCGACGATCTTCGCCAAGGACCTGGTGCGCGGGGTGACGTTCGTGGTGCCGCTGGCCTTCATCAACTGGCTCCCGGCGCTGCGCGTGCTCGGCCGTGACGATCCGCTCGGCCTGCCGGGCTGGCTGGACTTCGCCTCGCCCGCCGTCGCGCTGGTCTTCAGCGTCCTGGCGGGCCTGGCGTGGCGTACGGGGCTGCGCGCCTATCGGAGTACGGGCAGTTGAGCCACGGGGAGCTGAGGAGGTCTTGACGCGGATGGATGACGGATTCATCGAGGTGGAGGGCCTGGAGAAGGTCTTCCAGGTGCGGCGCAAGAGCGGCACGTTCCGCCGTACGAAGCAGGAGGTCCGGGCCGTCGACGGGATCTCCTTCTCCGTGCCGCGCGGCGAGATGGTCGGCTACATCGGGCCGAACGGCGCGGGCAAGTCGACCACGATCAAGATGCTGACCGGCATCCTCACGCCCAGCGGCGGCCGGCTGCGCGTCGCGGGCATCGATCCCTCGCGGGAGCGCACCCGGCTGGTGCGGCGCATCGGCGTCGTCTTCGGGCAGCGCACCACGCTCTGGTGGGACCTGCCGCTGCGCGACTCGTTCGACCTGGTCCGCCGCATGTACCGGGTGCCGGAGCCGCGTTACCGGGAGAACCTGGAGCGCTGCGTCGAGCTGCTGGAGCTGGACGAGCTGCTCGACGCGCCCGTACGGCAGCTCTCGCTGGGGCAGCGGATGCGCGGCGACATCACCGCGGCGCTGCTGCACGACCCGGACGTGCTGTACCTGGACGAGCCGACGATCGGGCTCGACGTCATCAGCAAGGCGCGCGTACGGGAGTTCCTGAGCGGCCTGAACGCCGAGAAGGGCACCACCGTCCTGCTCACCACGCACGACCTGACCGACATCGAGCAGCTCTGCAAGCGCGTGATGGTCATCGACCACGGCAGGCTGATGTACGACGGGGCGCTCGCGGGGCTCCACGAGGTGGGCGAGAGCGAGCGCACGCTGGTGGTGGACCTCGAACGCGAACTCCCCCCGATCGAGGGAGTGAGCGGGGCGCGGACCGTACGGACGGAGGGTCCGCGCCAGTGGCTCGCGTTCCCCGCCTCCGCGAGCGCCGCGCCGATCGTCTCCCAGGTCGCGGACGGCTATCCGCTGGTGGATCTGTCGGTCAGGGAGCCGGACATCGAGGACGTCATCGCGCGGATGTACGCGGAGGGGGCGACGGGGTGAGCGCCGGGGTCGGGCGGGTCGGGCCCGGGCTCAGAGCTTCGCGGGGGACGAGCCCTTGAGGAGCTTGAGGCTCACGGCGTCGGCCATCGCGCGGTAGCCGTTGTCGCTCGGGTGCAGGTGGTCGCCCGAGTCGTAGGCGGCGCGCAGCCGTTCGGGACGGGCCGGGTCGCGCAGCGCGGCGTCGAAGTCCACGACCGCGTCGAAGATCTTGCCGCCCCGGATCTGCTCGTTGACCCGCTGGCGCACGCCGTCCATGCGCGGGGTGTAGCCGCGGTGGCCGCCGAACGGCGTGAGCGTGGAGCCGACGACCCGCAGGCCGCGCGTGTGCGCCTGCTTCACCAGCTCGCGCAGGCCGTTCACGATCTTCTGCGGGTCGCGCTGCCGGGGGATCTTGATGACGTCGTTGAGGCCCATCTCGATGAAGACGGTCTTCACCCCCGTACGGGAGAGGACGTCGCGGTTCATCCTGGTCAGCGCGCTGGGGCCGTTGTTGGGCGAGAACTTGCTGCCGTCCACCAGGATCCGGTTCCCGCTGACGCCGCTGTTGAGCACGCTGTAGCGCGGCGCTCCACGCTCGGTACGCAGGCGTTCGGCGAGGAAGTCCGTCCAGCGGCGGTTGGCGCCCGGGCTGGAGGTGATGCCGTCGGTGATCGAGTCGCCCAGGACGGCCACCGCGCCCTCGGTCTCGGCGCTCCAGACGTCCACGGCGGTCAGATAGCGCCAGTACTGGCTCTGCTGGTTGAACGCGGCGCCCGAGAGCTCCTCGGCCTTGTCGCCCTCCGCGACGTAGCCGGTCTGGCGGGCGTAGGGGTGGTAGGTCACCGGGCCCGAGGGGGTCGGCGAGTAGGTGGTGACCAGCAGGTCGGCGGCGTGCGGCACGTTGAGCCGGACCGCGTCGCTGGTGACCTCGCCGCCCGCCGGGATGGTCACGGAGGACTTGTTGCCGAAGCTGAGGCGGCGCATCGTTCCGGCGGCGGCCGTGGGGTTGCTGGGCGCCGCGGCGAGCGCGATGGTGGCGTGCGAGATCGTCAGGGGGCGGTTGCCGAAGAGGTTCGAGAGCTGGATACGGGCGCCGGTGCCGCCGACCGAGGTGTGCACGACGTTCCGTATCGACATGTCGGCGAAGCCGTCCTTGGTGTTCGGCTCGGCCGCCGCGGCCGCCGCCGACCAGCTGCCGATCCAGTTGCCCGAGGAGGCGGGCGCCGCCGAGTTGCGCGCCTGGGGCGAGCCCTCGTCCAGACCGTCGTCGCCACTGCCGATACCGATGAATATCGCGGTCGAGACGAGGACCACGATCGCCGCTAGTCCGGCGAGCAGGGCATAACCCATGTTTCTGGTCATGCGCGATGTTTCTCCTCGGGCTGGCGGAGCCCGAGGCTCCGAGTGGTCGGCGGTGTCATGATCCCACGATTGGCGTATGGCCTCCGCCGGGGGCCGGGACGCGGGGAGGGGCGGCGTCCACGGCGACGCCATCACCCGAACACACAGACGCCGGAAACCGGCTGACCGTTCCCTTCGTAGAAGAGCAAGGGAGAATATGCGTGGGATGCCCCGGGTGAGGATGGCGTGGAGCGGATGGATCGGACAAATGAGGGCGAGCTGGCTGGTCGTGATGATGCCCATGTGAGGGCTCTCACACGCGGGCCGTCCGGGCCCGGCGCGACCAGCGCGACCGGCGAGACCGATGCCGAGGAGAGCGAGGGCAAGGAGGGGGAGACCGAGGCAGGGTCTTCCGGACCGGCTCCGTCCGGGGGCGGGAGCGGGAGCGGGGGCGGCCAGGGCGGGCGGGGAGGTCCCGGCGGTCCTCGCGGGCGCGGCGGCATCGGCGGGTTCACCGCTGCCGACGAGGAGCGGCGGCGCGGGGTGCGCCGTATGAAGACCATCGCGACCGGGGCGCTGCTCCTGATGGCGACGGTCTTCGCGCTCGCCAAATGGGCGCAGCACGCGGGCGCGGGCGGCTGGGCCGGATACGTCGCGGCGGCGGCCGAGGCCGGGATGGTGGGCGCGCTCGCCGACTGGTTCGCGGTCACGGCCCTCTTCCGGCACCCGATGGGCCTGCCCATCCCGCACACGGCGATCATCCCGACGAAGAAGGACCAGCTCGGGCAGAGCCTCGGCGAATTCGTGGGGGAGAACTTCCTCTCCGAGGACGTCGTACGGGCGCGGCTGCGCGCCGTCGGCATCGGCAGCAGGCTCGGCGACTGGCTCGCCGAGCCCGCGCACGCCGACCGGGTCACGGCGGAGCTGGCGACCGCACTGCGCGGGGCGCTCACCGTGCTGCGGGACTCGGACGTCCAGGCGGTGGTGAGCGAGGCCATCACGCGGCGTGCGCACGCGCAGGAGATCGCGCCGGGGCTCGGCACGATGCTGGAGAAGATCGTCGGCGACGGCGGGCACCGGCGGGTCGTGGACCTCGTGTGCGAGCGTGCGGCGCACTGGCTGGAGGTCCACGGGGACTCGGTGATGAACGCGGTCGAGGGGGGCGCGCCCGGCTGGACGCCGCGCTTCGTGGACCGCAGGATCGGCGAGCGCGTCTACCGCGAACTGCTGCGCTTCGTCACCGAGATGCGGGACATGCCGGACCACCCGGCGCGCGGCGCTGTGGACCGCTTCCTGTCCGACTTCGCGCGCGACCTGCAGTCCGACCCGGAGACCCGGGCCCGCGTCGAGCGGCTCAAGAACGAGGTGCTGGACCGCGCCGAGGTGCAGGACCTCATCGCCTCCGCGTGGAGCGCGGTGCGCTCGATGCTGGTGGCGGCGGCCGAGGACGAGCGCAGCGAACTGCGGGTGCGCGCTCGGACGGCGCTGCTGTCGCTGGGCATGCGGATGGCGAACGACGGACGGCTCCAGGGCAAGGTCGACGGCTGGGTCGAGGGCGCCGCGGTCTATCTCGTGACGACGTACCGCGACGAGATCACCTCGCTGATCTCGGAGACCGTGGCGGGCTGGGACGCCGAGCACACCTCGAAGAAGATCGAGGCCCACATCGGGCGGGACCTCCAGTTCATCCGGATCAACGGCACGGTGGTGGGCTCGCTGGCGGGCCTCGCGATCTACACGGTGGCGAAGCTCTTCGGGGTCTGAGCGCCGGGGCTCTCCGGGGCTCTCCGGGGGCGGGAACGCGTTGTCAGTGGTGGGCGTTAGCTTGGTGTCGTGGTGAAAAGGCCACGCGTGTGCGGGAGTCGCACGCGAGAGCGGGGAGGAGAGGGGGGACGGATGATCCACCGCAAGCTGAGCGCCCTGCGGATGTGCGCCGTCGCGCTCGTGCTCCTTCTCGCCGGGTTCCTCGTCACGCAGAGCGGGCTGGGCACGGCGCTGGCCGCCGCCGCGGCCACGGGCGCCATTGCCCTGCTCTGCCTCGCGCTGGCGGGGGCCGACGCGGCGCCCGCGCTGGCCCCCGGACGGATACGCACGGCGATGCGCGACCGTGAGCGGCGCACCGCCTTCCTCCCGCAGCGGGATCCGGACGCCTCGGGGCGTCCGCGGCCCCGAGCGCCCGGCCGTCGAATACCGACGGCCACGTAGGAGCTCGCGCCCTTCCGCGCTTTCACGTCCTTCACGCACTCAGCGTTCCGCTGAGCCCTCGTGGCTCGTCACGCCGATCTGTCTCCAGCCGGCACGACGAGACCCGTGGAGGGCTCATCCATGTCCGTTTTCGCCTCGCTCGTCGCGTCCCTCTCGGACGCGCTCGCCCCTCTCTTCGGCGGTGCCGCCACCGCCGCCGCCATCGTGGCCTGCACGCTGGCCGTCCGGCTCGCGCTCCATCCGCTGGCCCGCGCGGCGGTGCGGGGAGAGCGGGCGAGGGCCCGGCTGGCGCCGCGAGTCGCGGAGTTGCAGCGCCGGCACAAGAACGATCCGGACCGGCTGCGGCGCGAGATGAGCGCCGTCCATGCGAAGGAGGGGGTGTCACCCGCGGCGGGATGCCTGCCGCTGCTGCTCCAACTGCCCGTGTTCTTCGTGATGTACCACCTGTTCACGACGGACGACGGCCTGCTGGGGCACACGCTGCTCGGGGCGCCGCTCGGCGGCCGGTGGGCGGACGCGCTCGGCGACGGCGGGGTGTTCGGGGCGCACGGGCTGGTGTACCTGGGGCTGTTCGCGCTGACGGGGGCGGTGGCGACGTGGACGTATCTGCGGGGGAGGAGGCTGGCGGCGCGGTCCGCGTCCGCGCCGAAGGGACCGGCCCGACACCTGTCGCTGATGGCCTTCGGGACGCTGGTCACGGTGGCCGTGGTGCCGCTGGCCGCCGCGCTGTACGTGGTGACGTCGACGTCATGGACGGCGGTCGAGCGGGCCGCGCTCGGGGCGGGGAAGCCGGTGCCGGAGACCGAGGGGGCGTCCAGCAGATGAACCAGGTCTTGCCGACGTGAACGAAGCCTTGGAGGATCTGACAAACCGCTGTGAGGGGAGAGGCACGTGAAACTGCTGCGCATAGGTTCGGTAGGGGCGGAGCGGCCCGCGCTGCTCGACGCGTCCGGAACGCTCCGGGACCTGTCGGGACTTGTGCCGGACATCGACGGTGACCTGCTCGCCGACGCCGCCGCGATGGACCGGCTGCGGGTGGCGGCCCAGGGCGGCGCCCTTCCCGAACTGCCGGGCGGCGGCGAGGGCGAGGCGGAGAGCCTGCGGGTCGGCCCGCCGCTCGGCCGCATCGGCAAGATCGTGTGCATCGGGCTGAACTACCACGACCACGCCCGGGAGACGGGCGCGGCCGTGCCCGCCGAGCCGATCGTGTTCATGAAGGCGCCCGACACCGTCGTCGGTCCGCACGACACCGTGCTGATCCCGCGCGGCAGCGAGAAGACCGACTGGGAGGTCGAGCTCGCGGTCGTCATCGGGCGTACGGCGCGGTATCTGGAGTCGCACGAGGAGGCGCTGGCGTCCGTCGCGGGATACGCGGTGGCGAACGATGTCTCCGAGCGCGCCTTCCAGATAGAGCGCGGCGGCCAGTGGGACAAGGGGAAGAACTGCGAGACGTTCAACCCCCTGGGGCCCTGGCTCGTGACGGCCGACGAGGTGCCGGACCCGCAGGCGCTGAGCCTGCGCCTGTGGGTCAACGGCGAGCTGCGCCAGGACGGCACCAGCGCCGAGCAGATCTTCCCGGTGGCGGAGGTGGTCCGCTACCTCAGCCACTTCATGACGCTGTACCCGGGCGACGTGATCAGCACCGGCACCCCGGCGGGCGTGGCCATGGGGATGGCCGAGCCCAAGCCGTATCTGCGGGACGGCGATGTGGTGGAGGTGGAGATCGAAGGGCTCGGGCGTCAGCGGCAGCTGCTGAAGTCGGCCTGACGGCTGACGGCTGACGGTTCACGGCCTGGGCGAGGGCTCCGTCAGGCGAGGGAGACGACGCGGGACTCCGTCGCCGAGAGGCGGGCGGCCTCCAGCACCCGGAGGGTCGCCGCCGCCTCGCGGGCCGTGACCGGCGGCGGCGTGCCTTGGTGCAGGGCGACGGCGACGGCGTCGTAGTACGCCGGGTAGGCGCCGTCGCGCGTGGGCACGGGCCGGGTCGCCTCGACGGTGCCGAGGGTGCCCCAGGCGAACTCCGGCTCGACGCCCCACGGCAGCCCCGGCGCCGGGCGGGCGCCCTCGCGCAGGGAGGCCTCCTGCGGGTCGAGGCCGTATTTGACGTAGGCCGCCTCGCTGCCCAGCACCCGGAAGCGGGGCCCGAGCTGCGCGGCGATGGCGCTCATCCACAGATGGGAGCGGACGCCGCTGGTGTGGGTGACGGCGATGAAGCTGTCGTCGTCGGCCTCGGCGCCGGGGCGGCGGACGTCGACCTCGGCGTAGACGGAGGCGGCCGGGCCGAAGAGGGTGAGGGCCTGGTCGGCCAGGTGGCTGCCCAGGTCGTAGAGGAGGCCGCCGATCTCCGCCGGGTCGCCCGACTCGCGCCAGCCGCCCTTGGGCTTCGGCCGCCAGCGCTCGAAGCGGGACTCGAAGCGCCGCACCTCGCCGAGCGCGCCCTCGTCCAGGAGGGAGCGCAGGGTGAGGAAGTCGTTGTCCCAGCGGCGGTTCTGGAACGCGGAGAGGAGCAGTCCGCGTTCTTCGGCGAGGTCGGCCAGCGCGTCGGCCTCGGCGGCCGTCGCCGCGAGCGGCTTGTCGACGACGACCGGGAGCCCGGCCTCCAGGGCCCGCCGGGCGAGGGCGACATGGGTCTTGTTCGGCGTCGCGACCACCACGAGGTCCAGCTCGTCCGCGCGTGCGAACAGCTCGTCGGCGGAGGCGACCGTACGGACGTCCCCGGCGTCGGGGCCTGCGGCGGCGCGGGCGCGGGCCTGCCGTTCGGGGTCGGAGGTGACGACGGTGTCGAGCGCGAGGCCGGGCGTCGTCGCGATCAGCGGGGCGTGGAAGACGGAGCCCGCCAGGCCGTAGCCGAGGAGGCCGACGCGGAGCGGGGTGACGGAGGCGTCCATGCGTGTCATGCCCCCAGCCTCGCAAAGGGGCTGGTGAAGCGGGAGCGACAGGGGCGCCGCGTGCGCCGTACGGGCGTGCGCCGTACGGGTCGTCCGTGCGGCGCGGGACGGGGGCGGGGGCCGACAGCGGGGAGGTTGCGGACACGTCCCCGTTCGCCGCATGCGCTGAGAGGTCCGTCCCCATGCGATTCCGTTTGCTCCGCCGGGCACTCGTGCTCGGCTCCGCCGTTCTGGTTCTCCCGGCCCTCCTCGGCAGTGCGCCCGCGCCCGCGTCGGCCCCGGCGCCGCGCTGCAGCGCCCCCGAGAAGGCCCGGTTCCCGCTCACGACGCGGGTGAGCGGCGGCCCCGCGACGTACGCGCCGGGCGGGGGCTGGCGCGGGTTCCGGATCGAGCTGCGAAACGAGGCGGGGGAGCGGTGCGCCGCCGTCCACCCCGTGCTCGTGCTGCTCGACCGGCGCAAGGCGCTGCGGCCCGCGCAGATCCAGGCCCGGTTCCGGGACTCCGGCGGTACGTGGCGCCCCGTGCGGTTCCGGCACACCGCGCCCGGCGAGAACGTGGGCGTCTTCACGGCCCCCGGATTCCACGGCTACGCGCTCCCGCCGGGCGGCACCGCCTCCGTGCGGGTCCAGCTACGGTTCGCCGACGGCACGGAGGGCGGCAACGCGGTGCGGGCGAGCGTCAGTTCGGTGCAGCGGCGTGGCTCGGACGGGGAGTGGGTCGGGGAGTCCGCGCCCTACCGGTTCCAGATCGCCGGTTCCGGGCGTTAGGGCTCTGTGTCGTGGCTACTGGGCCGGGACAGCCCCTGCCTGCCGGTCGCAGGCTGCGGGTTGTGGAGGGTCGCTCGCGCAGTTCCCCGCGCCCCTGAGGCCGCAGGGGCGCGGGGGCCAGCGCGCCCAGCCCCCCCTATTGGCGCCCCCAGCCACCC
>NZ_JBIDAT010000010.1:0-13681 GCF_043202595.1 Streptomyces sp. NPDC048172 | reverse complement strand
GGGGGGGGGGGGTGGTGGTGGTGGCCCGGCCCCCCGCCCGGCCCCCGCCCCCCCCGGGGGGGGGGGGGCACCGCCGCGACAAGCCACGATGATGGCCGCAGCCTGCAACGCGCAGCACGGGGCAGCCCCTGCCCAGCCCCGAGACGAGGGCGCCGGACACGGCTGGGCGCCCCGCGCCCCCGCGGCCTGCGAGGATGCCGAGGTGGCTACCTCTCGCGAACGCTCCGTCCCGTACGAGATCCCCGAAGACGGCAGCGCGCCCGTACGGGCGGGGATACCCGAGCACGGGCGGGTCCCGAAGTACTACTGGCTGAAGTCCCGGATCGCCCCGCTCCTCGACGAGCTGGGCGAGGGCGGTGTGCTGCCCACCGAGCGCGAACTCGCCCTGCGGTACGAGGTGTCGCGCGAGACCGTCCGCCAGGCGCTGCGGGAGCTGCTGCTGGAGGGGCGGCTGCGCCGTTCGGGCCGGGGCACGGTGGTCGCGGGGCCGAAGATGGAGCAGCCGCTGGCCCTGGCGAGCTACACGGAGGGCGTGCGGAAGCAGGGCCGTACGCCCGGGCGTACGCTCATCGGCCTCGAACGGCACCCCTGCCCCCCGGCGCTGGCGCGGGAGCTGGCGATCGGGGCGGGGGAGAGCGTGTGGCACCTGGAACGGGTGCTGTTCGCGGACGACGAGCGGGTGGGGCTGGAGAGCACGTACATCGCCGCCGCGCGGGTGCCCCGGCTGGACCGGGACTTCGAGCCCGACTCCTCGTTCTACGCCTATCTGCGCGAGGAGATCGGCGTACGGCTCGGGGACGCGGACGAGCGGCTGGAGACCGTACTCGCCACCCCGCGCGAGGCCCTGCTGATCGGGACGCCGCCGGGGCTGCCGATGCTGCTCATCCACCGGGCCTCGCGGGACGAGGAGGGGAACCCGCTGGAGCGGGTCCGCCTGCTCTATCGGGGTGACCGGTTCAGCTTCAGCGTCCGGCTGGAGGGATAACTCGCCACCGTACGACGGGAGTCTCCACTGAAATCACGGAATGATAACGGGTCTGGGCCAAACTTCCGGCCCAGTTCACCCGCCCGTCGCTCCCGTGTCACGCGGCGCCGCGAGGGTTCACGGCATGCGAGTCATAGTTGTCGGAGCCGGGGTGCTGGGGACCATGCACGCCTGGCAGGCCGTGGAACGCGGTCACGAGGTCCTCCACATCGAGCGCGAGGAGCAGGCGCGCGGCGCCTCCGTGCGGAACTTCGGCCTGGTCTGGGTCGGCGGCCGCGCCGACGGGCCCGAGCTGGAGACGGCGCTGCGCGCCCGCGAGCTGTGGGAGGGGATCGGCGCGCGCGTGCCGGAGCTGGGCTTCCGCCCCAACGGCTCGCTGACCGTCGTCACCACCGAGGCGGAGCTGGCGGTGGCGCGCGCCTCCGCCGCGCGCCCCGACGCCGCCGCGCGCGGCTACAAGCTGCTCGGCCCCGAGGAGGTCCGCGCCGTCAACCCCGCGCTGCGCGGCGAGGCCGTGCTCGGCGGGCTGTGGTGCGAGCGCGACGCGGCCGTCGAGCCGCGCACCGCGCAGCGCGCGCTCCAGGACGCGCTGCGCGCCGCGGCCCCCGGCCGCTACACCTTCCTCGGCGGGCGCGAGGTCCGTGCGCTGCTCGACGGGCGGCCCGGTGTGCGCGACGACCGGGGCGAGATGCACGAGGGCGACGCCGTCGTGCTCTGCACCGGCGCGTGGCTCGGCGGCATGGTGCGCGAGCTCGTCCCCGGACTCCCCGTACGGCGCGTGCGGCTGCAGATGATGCAGACCGAGCCGCTGGGCGAGGAGCTGACGACCTCGGTCGCCGACGGCGACAGCTTCCGCTACTACCCCGCGTACGGCGGGCCCGCGCTGGACGCGATGGCCGCGGCGCAGGCCCAGCGGCCCGTCGCCGACCAGCACAAGATGCAGCTCCTGATGGTGCAGCGGCGCGACGGCTCGCTGACGATCGGCGACACCCACGAGTACGAGACCCCGTTCCGCTTCGACGTCGAGGAGGCGCCGTACGGGCATCTCGCGGCCGTCGTCGAGAAGCTGCTCGGCCGCCCGCTGCCGCCCGTACGGCAGCGCTGGGCCGGTGTCTACGCCCAGTGCGCCGAGCCGGGGCGCGTCGTCCACCGCCAGGAGGTCGCCGCGGGCGCCTGGCTGGTGACCGGGCCCGGCGGGCGCGGGATGACGTGCTCGCCCGCCATCGCCGAACAGACCGCGAACGAACTGGGATGGTGACCATGAGCCCCACCACGCCGCACACCCCGCACACCGCCAGGCTCGTCGTGCTCGACATGGCCGGGACGACCGTCGCCGACGACGGGCTCGTCGAGCGCGCCTTCACCGCCGCTGCCGCCCGCCTCGGCGTCGAGTCCGGGACGCCCGAGAGCGAGAAGATGCTCGCCTACGTCCGCGCCACCATGGGCGAATCGAAGATCTCCGTCTTCCGGCACCTGTTCGACGGCGACGAGGACCGGGCCCGGCGCGCGAACGCCGAGTTCGAACGGGCCTACGAGCAGCTGGTCGGCGAGGGCCACTGCGCGCCGCTGGACGGGGCGCGCGAGGCGATCGAGCGGATGCGGGACGCCGGGCGGACGGTGGTGCTGACCACGGGCTTCGCGCGCGTCACGCAGGACGCCATCCTCGACGCGCTCGGCTGGCGCGACCTCGTGACGCTCACCCTCTGCCCCGCCGACACCGGCCCCGCCGGGCGCGGGCGCCCGTACCCCGACATGGTGCTCGCGGCGCTGCTGCGCACCGGCGCCGCCGACGACGTGCGCGAGATCGCCGTCGCGGGCGACACCGCGTACGACATGCGCTCCGGGGTCCGCGCGGGCGCCGGGACCGTGGCCGGGGTGCTGACCGGCGCGCACGGCGAGGACGAGCTGCGCGGGGCCGGGGCGAGCCACGTCCTCGGCTCCGTCGCCGAACTCCCCGCCCTGCTCGACGACATGGAGAGGGCATGACCGGGAGCGCCGGGATCCGCTTCGACGAGGTGTCCGTCGCCTACGGGCGCAACACCGTCCTCGACACCTTCGACCTGACGGTCGAGCCGGGCGAGGTCATGGCCCTGCTCGGCCCGTCCGGGTCCGGCAAGACGACCGCGCTGCGCGCCGTCGCCGGGTTCGTGCGCCCCGCGCGCGGGCGCGTGTGGATCGGCGACCGCGACGTGACCGACCTGCCCCCGTACCGGCGGGGCGTGGGGATGGTCGTCCAGCAGTACGCGCTCTTCCCGCACATGCGCGTCGAGGACAACGTCGCGTTCGGCCTGAAGGCCCAGAAGGCGCCGCGCGGCGAGATCGCCGGGCGGGTCGCCGAGGCGCTGGAGATGACGGGCATGAGCGCGTACGCCCGCCGCCATCCGCGCGAGCTGTCCGGCGGCCAGCAGCAGCGCGTCGCCATCGCGCGGGCGCTGGCGATACGCCCCGGGGTGCTGCTCCTGGACGAGCCGCTCTCCGCGCTCGACGCGCAGCTCAGGTCCGGCATGCTCGCCGAACTCGCCCGGCTGCACCGGGAGCTGCCCGACGTCTCGATCCTCTACGTCACCCACGACCAGGTCGAGGCGCTCACCCTCGCCGACCGCATCGCGGTCATGGACAAGGCCCGCCTCCAGGACGTCGGCACGCCCACCCGGCTCTACCAGCGGCCCGGCGGCACCTTCACGGCCTCGTTCGTCGGCAACGCCAATCTGCTGCCCGTGGTGGGCGGCCCGAAGGAGGGGACGGTCCGCTTCGGCGGCGCCGAACTCCGCGTCGGGGACGCCGTGACCGAGGGCGAGAGCGCGACGCTCTGCGTACGCCCGCACCGCGTCGCACTGGGGGAGTCCGGCGAGGGCGGGGGCAATGTGCTGCGCGGCGTCGTCACCGGCCTCCAGTGGCGCGGTGCCACGCACCGGGTCACCGCCGAGGTCGAGGGGCACGAGGTGGCGGCCGAGGTCGGCGAGCTGCGCGCACCCCCGCGCCTCGGCGAGCGCGTCGCGTTCCGCTTCGCGGCGGAGGACGGGGTGGTGCTCCGTGGCTGAACGCGTACGCCGGGCCGTTCCCGGCCCGCGTGCCTCGGCGGCCCTCCGCACGGGTGGGTCCGGCGTGGGCGAAGTGGGCGGCGAGGCCGCGTCCGGGAGGTCCTCCGGCGCGAGCGGGCGGCGGGACGGTGCCGTCCGTCCCGAGGGCCGGTCCCCACGGCGCGTGAGCGCCTCGCTCTGGGCCCTGCCGCCCGTGGCCGTGCTGGCGGTGATCTTCCTCTATCCGCTGGCGCTCGTCGTGAAGGAGTCCACCGGATCCGGCGCCTACGGCGAGGTGTTCGCGTCCGACGCGTTCCGGGAGGCGCTGGTCACGACCGTGGTGATCGCCGTCGGGGCGACCGCCGGGTGTCTGGTGCTGGGGTTCGTGCTGGCGCTGGTCGTCGCCTTCGTGCCGTTCCCCGGCAGCCGGGCCGTGTCGAAGTTCATCGACGTCTTCCTCTCCTTCCCCTCCTTCCTCATCACCCTCGCGCTGCTCTTCCTCTACGGCACCAAGGGCATGGCCAACGGCGTCTGGACGGACGCGACGGGCGCCGCCGACGGGCCGTTCGACTTCCTGACGACGCCGTGGGGCGTGCTGCTCGCGGAGGTCACCTACTTCACGCCGTTCGTGATGCGCCCGCTGCTCGCCGCGTTCGCGCAGCTCGACACCGCGCAGCTGGAGGCCGCCTCCTCGCTGGGCGCGCGGCCCGCGCGGATCGTGCGGCGGATCATCCTCCCGGAGGCGTTCCCCGCGCTGCTGGCGGGCGGCAGCCTCGTCCTCGTCCTGTGCCTGAACGAGTTCGCGATCGTGCTGTTCACCGGCGCGAAGGACGTGGTCACCCTGCCGATGCTCGTCTACAGCAAGGCGATCCTGGAGTCCGACTACGCCGCCGCCTGCGTCGTCGCCACCGTCAACGTCGTCATCTCGGTGGGGCTGTACGCGCTCTACCGGGCCGTCCTCGGAAGGAGCGGGCGCCGTGCTGGTGCACAGCCGTAAGGGACGCTGGGGGGCCTGGGCCGTCTTCGCGCTGCTCTTCGTCCCGCTGTTCGCGCTGCCGCTGCTGATCGTGGTGGTCGCCTCGTTCTCCACGAACTGGAGCGGGGCCTTCCCCTCCGGTCCCACCGCCGGGCACTACGAGGCCGCCACCCGGGGCGAGTCGCTCGCCGCGCTCGGCGTCAGCCTCCAGACCGCGATCGGCGCGAGCCTCGTCGCGCTCGTCCTCGGCACCTGGGCCGCGCTGTCGGCCTCGGTGGTCGGCAGGCGCGCCCGGCGCGTGCTGGACGCGCTGTTCATGCTGCCGGTCGCCGTGCCCTCCGTCGTCGTCGGGCTCGCGGTGCTCGTGGCGTACAGCAAGCCGCCCGTGACCCTCAACGGGACGCGCTGGATCGTGATCCTGGCGCACACGGTCCTCGTCACCGCGTTCGCCTTCCAGTCGGTCTCCGCCGCGCTGACCCGCCTCGATCCCGCGTACGAGCAGGCCGCGGCCTCGCTGGGCGCCCGCCCCGCGTACGTGCTGTGGCGGGTGAAGCTGCCGCTGCTGCTGCCCTCGCTCAACGCCGCCGCCGGGCTCTGCTTCGCGCTGTCCATGGGCGAACTGAGCGCCACGATGATGCTCTACCCGCCGGACTGGATGCCGCTGCCCGTCCAGATCTTCGCCGCCACCGACCGGGGCTCGCTCTTCACCGGGTCCGCACTCGCGGTGGTGCTGATGGCGACCACGCTGCTGGTGCTGCTCGCCGTCTCCCGTGTCCGTACCAAGGCGTCCTACCGCTGAGATCTCCCCCGAGATCTCCCCCGAGATCTCCCCCGAGACTTCCGAACCGAGACTTCCGAGAGGTTCCCTCCTCATGCCCATACGTCCCTCGCGCGCCGCCGCAGGCGGAGCCGCCGCGCTCGCCCTCTCCCTCGCGCTCTCCGGCTGCGGCGGCACGGGATCCGCCTCCTCCGGCGACAAGGTCGTCACCGTCTACAGCGCCGACGGCCTCAAGGGCGAGAACGGCGACGGCTGGTACGACAAGCAGTTCAAGGCGTTCGAGAAGAAGACCGGCATCAAGGTGAAGTACGTCGAGGGCGGCTCCGGCGAGATGGTGCAGCGCGCCGTCCGCGAGAAGAGCAACACCCAGGCCGACGTCCTCGTCACCCTGCCCCCGTTCATCCAGCAGGCCGACAGCAAGGGGCTGCTGGAGAAGTACGAGCCCGAGGGCGCCGACAAGGTCCCCGCCAAGGAGCGCGCGGCGAACGGCAGCTGGACGCCGCTGGTCAACAACTACTTCGGCTTCATCCGCAACACCAAGGAGCTGGAGAAGGCCCCGGCCACCTGGGACGACCTCCTCGACGGGAAGTTCAAGGGCAAGCTCCAGTACTCCACGCCCGGCGTCGCCGGGGACGGGACGGCGCTGCTCCTGAAGGCCGTCCACGACTTCGGGGACCGCAAGGCCGCGATGGAGTACCTGGGCAAGCTCCAGAAGAACAACGTCGGCCCGTCCTCCTCCACCAGCAAGCTCGCGCCCAAGGTCGACAAGGGCGAGCTGCTCGTGGCCAACGGCGACGTCCAGATGAACCACGCCCAGTCCCACTCCATGCCGAACCTCGGCATCTGGTTCCCCGCGAAGGAGAAGGGCGCCAAGCCCTCCACGTTCGCGCTGCCCTACGCGGCCGGTCTCGTCAAGGGCGGGCCGCAGACGGAGAACGGCAAGAAGCTGCTGGACTTCCTGCTCGGCGAGGAGCCCCAGCGCGAGGTCTCGTCGGTGGGCGGCGGCTTCACCGTCCGCTCCGACATCAAGGCCACCGACCCGAACGCGACGGCCCTGGCCGGGCTGATGAAGGACGTCGAGATCTTCCGCCCCGACTGGGCCGACGTCGAGAAGAACTTCGACTCGTACATCGACGACTGGAAGAAGGCGACCGGGAGCTGACCGGCCGGGAGCCGAACCCGCAAGGTCGCGCTACGGTAACGGGTCTGGTCCACCGTACGTGTCAACACCCCCACACATCCCAGGAGTTGAACAGGTGAGCAGAGGAATCTCCCGCCGCTCCGTCCTCGTCGGCGCCGCCGCGGTCCCGCTGGCCGTCGGCGGACTGGCGACCACCGCGCGAGGTGCGGCCAAG
Source organism: Streptomyces sp. NPDC048172 (assembly GCF_043202595.1). Taxonomy (NCBI): domain Bacteria; kingdom Bacillati; phylum Actinomycetota; class Actinomycetes; order Kitasatosporales; family Streptomycetaceae; genus Streptomyces; species Streptomyces sp. NPDC048172. Next base: position 6,567 of record NZ_JBIDAT010000010.1, on the reverse strand, counting down.
AAGCCCAAGGTCCTGGTCCTCGGCCTCGACGGCACCATGCTCCACAAGGTCGAGGAGGCGAAGGCGCCGCACCTGCAGAAGCTGATCGCCGAGGGCCTGGCCGCGCCCAGCACCCTCTACACCGCGCCCATGGCCCGCACCGAGTCGGGCCCCGGCTGGGCCACGATCCTCACCGGGGTCTGGCCCGACAAGCACGGGGTGAAGGACAACTCCTTCGCGGGCGCCGACTTCGGCTCCTACCCCGACTTCCTCACCCGGGCCGAACGGGCGGACGCGGAGCTGAGCACGTACGCCGTCGCGTCCTGGGGCCCGATACCCGACACCATCGTCTCCGGCGAGGTGGACGAGAAGACCGCGACGCCCGAGGCGGAGTACGACGCGGGCACCACGAAGCGCGCCGTCGCCAAGCTCCGCGACGGCGACCCGGACGCCGTCTTCGTCCAGCTCGACAACGTCGACCACGCCGGGCACGAGAGCGGCGGCGCCAGCCAGGCGTACCTGGACGCGCTCGCGGGCGTCGACGTGCAGGCGGGCGAGATCCTCGCCGCCATGGAGGGCCGCGGCTCCTACGGCGACGAGGACTGGCTCGTGCTCGTCACCGCCGACCACGGCCACACCGACGCGGGCGGCCACGGCGGCGCGGACCCGAACGAACGGCGTACGTTCGTGATCGCGCGCGGCGCCGGGATCCCGGCGGGCACCCGGCGCGAGGACGTCCGCCTCGTGGACGTCGCCGCGACCGCGCTCGCGCACCTCGGCATCGACGCCGAGGCGGAGTGGAAGCTCGACGGCCGCCCGCTCGGCGACGACGTCTCCGACGCCTTTGACAGCGTGCGCGGCGAGCTGGAGAAGGCCGTGGACGAGACCGGCATCGACGGCTCCGTCCTCGGCTTCACCCACACCCCGCCCCAGGGCTGGTCCGTGGAGAACGCGCGCATGGGCACGGGCGGCGTCACCGAGTGGCGCGGCTGGGCCTTCACCACCGACGCCTTCTGGACGGCGGCCGAGCGCGAGCAGCAGCGCGAGCTGAACGTCCGCGCGCGGGGCGTCTTCGCGGTCGCCGACCCCGACGAGTGGGCCGACAAGGACGACAGGAAGGGCACCTTCGACTCGACCCTCGTCAGCCCCGCCTGGGAGCTGCCCGCCGGCGGCGCCACCCTCCGCTTCGTCTCCCACCTCCGCCACGACCCCGGCCAGACCGCCGAGGTCCTGGTCTCCTACGACGGGGGAGAGCCGAAGGCCGTCAAGACGTACGACGCCGACGCGCTCGCCGTCCGCGAGGAGCTGGCGCTGGAGGTGCCCTCCGGCGCCTCGAAGGCCCGCGTCCACTTCCGCTGCGCCGGGGACAACACCTGGTTCTGGGCGGTCGACGACGTACGGATCGGCTGATCGTCCACTCCCGGTTACGCTGAAGGCCCGAATCCGAACACACCGGCAGGGAGCCGTCACGTGGCAGAGCGCAAGCCGATCGAGTCCTGGCTCACCGACATGGACGGTGTGCTGATGCACGAGGGCATCCCGGTGCCCGGCGCCGACTCCTTCATAAAGCGGCTGAAGGAGTCGGGGCGCCCGTTCCTCGTGCTCACCAACAACTCGATGCACACGCCCCGTGACCTGCACGCCCGGCTCTCCCGGATCGGCCTCGACGTCCCGGCGGAGAACATCTGGACCTCGGCGCTGGCCACCGCCCAGTTCCTGGACGACCAGCGCCCCGGCGGCACCGCCTACGTCATAGGGGAGTCGGGCCTGACGACCGCGCTGCACGACATGGGGTACGTCCTCTCGGACGTCGAGCCGGACTACGTGGTGCTGGGCGAGACCCGGACGTACTCGTTCGAGGCGCTGACCAAGGCGATCCGGCTGATCAACGACGGCGCCCGGTTCATCGCCACCAACCCCGACGAGACCGGCCCCTCCACCGAGGGCGCCCTGCCCGCCACCGGCTCCGTCGCCGCGCTGATCACCAAGGCGACGGGCCAGGAGCCGTACTTCGTCGGCAAGCCCAACCCGCTGATGATGCGCGCCGGGCTCAACGCGATCGGGGCGCACTCCGAGACCAGCGCCATGATCGGCGACCGGATGGACACCGACGTCCGCGCCGGGATGGAGGCGGGCCTGGAGACCTTCCTCGTGCTGACCGGACTGACGAAGCCGGACGAGGTCGAGCGGTACCCGTACCGGCCGTCCAGCGTCGTCGACTCGATCGCCGACCTGGTGGACCGCGTCTGAAACAGGGGGCTCCCACCCCGTACGGAGTAGCGCCCCACCGCGTCCGGACCCTCTCCGGATGCGGTGGGGCGCCGCCTTGTGGAACGTCGGATCTACCAGGATCCGGAGGTTCCCATGGCTCCCTGCCGCACCCCGGCCCGACGTCGGGTCCGACACCAGGTCCGACACCAGGCCGTTCCGCTGGCGCTGCTGGCGGCCATGGCCCTGGGCGCCGCGCCCCCGCTGACCGACGACGACCGGGGCGCGGGCGGTGTCACGGTCACCCCCGAGACCGTCACGACCGGCGGCAAGGCCGACGTCCGCGTCGACGCCTGCGAGGGCGACACCGGCATCGCCTACTCCGACGCCTTCGAGGAGGACGTCGACCTCGAACCCTCGGCCGACGGCGGGCTCCACGGCGAACCCCGGATCCGTACCTCTGCCGAGCCCGGCACGCACACGGTCACCGTCGACTGCGACGGCAAGCAGGGGGTCGCCCGCGGCGAGTTCACGGTCGCGGGTGCCGAGTCCCCGTCACCCTCGCCCTCGCCCTCGGCGCCCGTACGCGCGGGCGGCGGCGGCACGGCCGACCAGCGGGACGGCGTGGGCGGGGGCTTCGTCCTGGTCGCCGGGGCGCTGGCCGCGTTCGCCACGTACCTGCTGCGCACCCGGCGCTCGAACGGCGACAGGTGACCGATGAGCGCCGGGCAGGGCGGTCAGGAGGGGGAAGGGGCTGAGGAGCGCCCCGCCGGGCGGGGACGGCTGATCACCGGCGCCGCCTGGGTCGTCCTGCTCCTCGGGCTCTGGATGTGGGGCCGCGACCTCACCGACGGCGGCGGGGGCCCGGTCCTCGGCGACGTCTCCCGCGCCGGACGGCTCGCCGTCGGCGCGCCGCCGCTGCCCGCGGCCCATGACCCGCTGGAGGACCGGTCCCGGCCCACGCGGATCGACATCGACCGCATCGACGTGCACGCCCGCGTGATGCGGCGCGGGGTGGAGCGCGACGGCGCGGTGGAGGCCCCGCCGTACGCGCGCGCCGACCGCGTCGGCTGGTACGCGGGCGGGCCCGCGCCCGGCGAGAAGGGCGCGGCGCTCCTCGTCGGCCACGTGGACACGGACGAGCGCCGCGCCGTCTTCTACGCGCTCAGCACCGTGAAGCCGGGCACGGGTCTACGGGTACGCCGCGCGGACGGCACGGTCGCCCGCTTCACGGTCGAGCGGACGCGGGTGGTCGGGCGCGGCGAGTTCGACGCGGACCGTGTGTACGGGACGGAGAAGGAGGGACGCGCCGAACTCCGCCTCATCACCTGCGGCGGCGAATTCGACCGCGTCCGCCGCGTCTATTCTTCCAACGTCGTAGTCTCCGCGTACCTCACAGGAGTGTCGAACCGCACTTAGCCGCTTCTCCCTCCGCTCCACTGTGCTTGGGAAGTCTGCGCAAGGCGCAGGGTTGGCAAGCGCAGCCCCCTTCGCCGGGTGCCCCGCGTGCAAGAGCCGCGCCCGGGGTGCCCCGGGCTGTGGCTCGCGGGCTGCGGCCGCGTCGTGGCTTGTCGCGCAGTTCCCCGCGCCCCTAATCGGGCAAGCCTCGAGGTGTCGTGACCGTCGCGCCCACGCGGCGGAGCCGCAAATGGATACAGTCCCGCGCCCCTGAGGGAACAGGGGCAAGCCCCGAGGTGTCGCGCCCACGCGGCGGAGCCGCAAAATCAGATACAGCCCCGTGCCCCTTATGGGGCAAGCCCCGATGCGTCGTGAGGTCAGGTCCGTGGGCCCGAGGGGCGGGCCCGGGGGAGCAAGCCGAAGGTCACGCCGAGCGCCGTCCAGAGCAGGGCGTGGGAGGCGAGGGAGAGGATCCGGAAGTCCCAGAGCAGGGTGGCGCCCACCGGGACCGAGTCCGGGTTGTCGGGGAGAAGGAAGAGCACGGCGAGCGTGCCGGCCACGGCACCCGCGGCGGCGAGCTGGCGCGCAGGCGCGCCAAGGCCATGCCGGCCCATCCGGACGGAGAGCTGCCAGGCCAGCAACAGACCCAGCACCCCGATCACCAGCGCCGCGACCCACAGCGCCTGGCGCTCGTTGACCGTACCGCCGTCGCCGACGCCCGGCGGATTGGCCGGGTAGCGCAGCGCCGGGAGAAGGGAGAGCGCGAGGAAGCCGGCACCGGCGAGGGTGACGGAGCGTTCCCAGGGGCGCCGGTCGAGGCCCGCGCGGTGGACGAGCGCGTAGGCGAGGGCGAAGAAGACGCCGACCGCGAGGCCGACGACCACCGCCGTCACCACCAGCCCGAAGTGCTGCGTGCCCCGGGTGAAGAGCTCTTCGGCCTCCGCGGCGTGGCCGTGCGCGTGGGCCCCGGCCGCGGCTGCGGCCTCGGCCGCGGCGCGCTTCTCCTCCAGCCGGATCGCGCGGTCCATCAGCGGCTCGGCGAGCAGCAGGGAGAAGAGCCCGGAGGCGAGTCCCGCCAGGCCGCCCGCGGCGAGACCGCGGCCGAGCAGGGGCAGGAGGGGGTAGGGAGTTGTCTCCGCTGAGACGGTCATGTGTGCGGCGCTCCTCAGTGGCAGGGGGCGCCGAAGAGGTGCCGTCCGTCGTGCGAGAACTCGTGCAGGTAGTCGCCGGTGGCGGCGACGAGCTGGCCGTTGTCGATGAAGACGGCGTAGAGGGCGATGAGTGCGACGAGCGCGGCGGCGAGAGCGATCAGCGCGTCGCGCGTACGGATCGCGGCGACGGCCGACGAACCGGCAGCCGTCTGTGCGGTAGGTGTCTGCGAGGACATCCGCGGGCCTCCTCCTGGGGTTTCCACGCCCCGTTGGCGGAGAAGCGACGGGTCAGTTCCTGACTCCCGTACGCGTGCGTGCGTACGGACACAGTGGCGGGACCGCCCCGGAGTCGCACCGGGTTCCTGCGCACCGTCGCCTCGATGTGAACATGTGGTGTCCGGAGAGTCCCAGGCTTGTATGTGCACTGTCAATAAGAGTCCGGTCACAGCGGGTGCACGAGGAGGGCCGTGCGCCGGGGCGCGCCGCGTGAACGTGAGGGGTGTCACGGCGGCCGTAACAGGTGCTCAACAGCTTTTCCGCGTTCCCGAAGCCCTGTGACACGATGGAGCGACGATTCGTCCCATGGGGGTCCGGGAGAGTCCCGGAAGTTCAACCAAGGGGGAGTGGATGTACCGCAATCACGGCGGCCGCGGGCGAGGCCCTGCCCGCACACGGCTCGTCGCGGGGGGTACGGCGGTGGGGGCACTGCTCCTGATCGCCGGATGCTCGTCGTCGGACGACGGTTCCGGCGACGGCAAGGACGCGGGCGCTACCGAGCAGCGCCCCAAGTCCGTCGCCCCGTACTGGGTGAACCCGGAGGGGAAGGCGGCCCAGCAGCTCAGCTCGTACGAGAAGGACGACAAGTCCGACGACGCGAAGCTGATCAAGAAGATCGCCGGTCAGCCCGTCGCCGAGTGGGTCGGCACCGAGGACCCGCAGGGCGAGACCGAGAAGCTCACGAAGGCGGCCTCCAAGGCCGACCGCGACGCGCTCCTCGTGCTCTACAACCTGCCGCACCGCGACTGCGGCCAGTACAGCAAGGGCGGCGCCAAGGACGCGGGCGAGTACCGCGCGTGGCTCGACAAGGTGGTCAAGGGCATCGGCGACCGCTCGGCGACGGTGATCGTCGAGCCCGACTCGATCCCCCATCTGCTGGCGGAGGGATGCACCCCGCAGCAGTTCCACGAGGAGCGCTACCAGCTGCTGAACGAGGCGGTCAGCAAGCTCAAGGACCTGCCCAAGACGAAGGTCTACCTGGACGCGGGCAACCCCGACTGGGTGCGCGACCCGGGCGGTCTCGTCGAGCCGCTCAACAAGGCGGGCATCGGCAAGGCCGACGGCTTCGCGCTGAACGTGTCGAACTACCAGACGACGAAGTCGAACGTCGCCTACGGCAAGAAGATCTCGCCGATGATCGGCAACAAGCCCTTCGTCATCGACACCAGCCGCAACGGCAACGGACCGATCGAGGGCGCGGGCGCCGACGAGGAGGCGTGGTGCAACCCGAAGGGCCGCGCGCTCGGCGAGCAGCCCACGACGAAGACGGGCGAGAAGCTCGTCGACGCCTACCTCTGGATCAAGCGTCCCGGTGAGTCGGACGGCGAGTGCAAGGGCGGCCCGAAGGCGGGCGCCTGGTGGCCGAAGTACGCGCTGGACCTCGCGCGCAACGCGAAGTAGCAGCCAGCACATACAGGCATACGAGAGGGGGGGGGGGGCGCCCCGCCCCCCCCCCCCCGGGGGGCCCCCCCCCCCGGGGGGCCGGGCCGTGTTCGGGTTTCCCGTCGGGTGGGCCCGGGGGGGGGGGGGGGGGTGGGGGTTGGCGGCGACGTTT
>NZ_JBIDAT010000009.1:340682-415292 GCF_043202595.1 Streptomyces sp. NPDC048172 | reverse complement strand
ACCACGTCGGCGCGACGAACGTCCTCAACAGGGCCGGGCTGGTCCTCTGCGCGGCGGCTTAGCCACCGACGCAGGAAGCCCGCGCGTCTACGCGTGAGTGGAGTCACAGGGCCGGGATTCTGCCAGGCCCCTCAGCGTTCCCGGAGGGTGGCCGTGTAACTGCGGCCGTAGGCGTGGCGGACCGGGAACGTGACGAGGGTGCCGCCGGGCGCGGTGCGGACCTCGACGCCCTTGTCCGCCGTGACCGGCGTCAGGCGGCGGCCGCGCAGCAGGACGGTGAGGGTGTCGCGGCCGGTCGTCGGGTCCGAGGCGGCGAGCGCGAGACGTTTGCCCTCCTCGCGGACCAGGACCGACGCCGGGCCGTCCAGGCGCAGCCCGGGGAGCCGGTGGGGCCCCGCCGTGAAGGAGTTCACGGCGGTCAGGCCGAGCCGGGAGTGCCGGACGGCCTGGAGGCGGCGGGAGTTGGCGAGCACGGTGAGCGGCCCGTCCCCGGACCGTTCACCGTGCTCGCCGTACGCGCGCAGCGCCCGCTCCGTCGCGCCCGGGACCAGCGCGTAGGCGAGGGACCGGGGGCGAGCGTTTGCCTTCTGGTGGAACGTCGCGCCGAAGACCCGCCGTGTCGCGGCCGTGTCCGGGTTCGCGGTACGGACGGTGCGGCGGCTGCGCGTGACCGACTCCAGGGAGACGGTGACCGGGGGAGGGGCGCCCTCGGGGCCGGGGCCGCGCAGGAAGACGTAGCCGACGGCGGTGTGCCGCGTGGCGTCGGCCCAGCGCAGCCAGCGGAGGCGGGCCGTGCCCGTACCGGTCCAGGGGCCGCCGTCCGCGCGGGCGCCGCTGAGACGTATCTCGTCGCCGGGGGCCGCCGCGCGGGCGTCGACCGTGGTCGTCACGGGGCGGCCCGCGGGGTCGCCGACGTCGGCGGCGAGGACCACGATCTCGTCGTCCAGCAGGAACCAGGACTTGGTGGCCGTCGCGTTGCGGTAGACGGTGAAGTCGTCGGGGAGCCGCTCGCGGTGGGCGTACGGCACGTCGTCGGACTGCACCAGCGCCGCGGCTCCGTACGCGTCCAGGACGGCGCCGCCGGAGTGCGGGTGGGTGCCGCGCGGGAAGTAGACGTAGGTGTTCTGCGACTCGGAGGACGCCGTGAAGTGCAGCGGGTGGTCCGGGTTGTCGTAGTACGGCTTGCCGTACAGCTCGGGAATCGTTTGCCGTCTCTCGACCGGTGCCGTGACGCCCGCGAGGCCGTAGGGGGAGACGGTGACGTAGTGGTCGGCGCCGAACGCCTCCGTCTGGTCCTGTCCGGCGAGGTAGAGGTGGTGGGCGCCGTCGCCCTGGAACCAGGGCATCAGGTTCTCGCCGCTCATGTACTCGTACTTGCTGATCCGGTCCGAGCTGCGCGAGAGCGCGAACGCCCAGCCGGGGCGCCGGTGCACGGTCTTGTCCATCGCGTTGAACGCGGTGCAGCGCCGGTCCGGGTTGAGGTCGGCGGCGGGCACAGCTCCGTCGGCGAGGATCGCCGCGTACCGCACGACGGTGAGCGGTGAGACGAAGCGCGCGGGATCGGGGGCCGGGCGCGCGGCGGCGTGCAGATGCTTGACGTAGCTCTTCAGCGCGGCGGCCCGGTCGCCGGTCGCGTAGTCGGACAGGTCGGTGACGGCCTCGGAGACGGCGCCGGTGTCCGCGTAGCCCCCGGTCGTGCGGGAGACCGCGCGGCCCTTGACGATCTCCATCATCCAGCCCTCGAAGATCACCGGCGCGAAGCCCTCGGTCACCCAGCGGTGGATGACGGGGACGAGCGCGGAGGTGTCCGCGAAGCCCGTCCCGTCGAGATACTTGAGGGTCTGCACGGAGCGCGTGAGCAAACCTTTGCCGTACGAGCCGGTGTAGGCGACCGAGTGGTGCTGGACGAAGCTCCCGTCCGCGTAATAACCGTCCGTGACCCCGTGCTTGAGGTCGTACGGGTCGATCGTCGCGTAGACCGTGAGCTGGTCCTCCAGGGCCTTGCGGACCCGGGCCTCGCCGTCGGCGCCGCCGAGGAGGGCGCCCTGGAGGAGGCGGTTGGTGGTGATGTCGGCGAGGTTGGCGCCGGTGTGGAAGCGCGAGTCGAGGTCGACGTCGCCGTCCTTGCCGTTGCGCAGATAGGCGTCCATGGAGGCGATGTACGTGCGGAGCAGCGCCGGGCGCTCCTCCGCCATCCGCTCGGTGAGCAGCAGCAGGTTGGCGGTGGCGCTGGTGGAGATGCCGATCTCCCAGTTGAACCAGTTGCCGTAGTAGCCCTTGTCCTGGTCGCCGTACCAGCGGTCGTGGAGCCGGGCAAACGCTTCCACCACGCGGCGCTGCGTGGCGGCGTCCCCGTCGAGACCGCCGCCGGGGGTGCGGGTGGCGAGCGCGATCTCGTAGAGCTGCTTGTACGTGGTGTTGAGGTTCGCGTCGTCCGTGCCCAGCGGCAGGCCCTTGAACAGCTCGTTCTCGCCCGCGTCGGTCAGCGCCGCGAGGTGGGTGCGGGCGGTCTTCTCGACGGCGGCGAGCTTGGCGGCCGTCTCGGGGCGCGCGTTGGACTCGGCCGTCCCGGCGAGGACGCCGAGCGCGTTGGCGAGGAGGCGGCCGGGGTCGGCGGCGGCCGCGCCGCCGGTGTTGTCGGTGCCGGTGCCGTCGCCCGCGTCCGGGGGCTGGGCCGCCTGCGCGAAGTTGGGCAGCACGGCCGCCAGGCCGCTGGCGGCCAGGAGGGACAGCACATGACGTCGAGTGAACTCCATGGGGCCCTCCCCGGTGCCGGGCTGGCTGACGGAGCGCAGTCAAACAGCCGGGGGAGGCGCCCACAAGGCTCCGAACACGGAAGGGAGTTGCCCGGGCCGCCGCCTCAGCCCGCCGCCTCGGCCCGTTCCATGTACCGCTCCAGGCGGGCCCGGAGGTCCTCGTTCTCCTCCTCCAGCAGCCGCATCCGCTCCCGTACGGGCGCGAGCGCGGCGGAGACCTCGCGCTCGGAGAAGCGGGGCGTGATGTGCTGCGGGCAGTTCCAGTTCCACCCCTCGACGGCGATCACGAGGTGCCGTTCGGGGCGGCCGTCGGTGCGCGGCTCGGCAAGCGTTTGCGTGAGGGCGGGGTCCTCGTCGAGGCCCCGGACGGTCATACGGCCGTAGAGCTTGAGCCGGGCGCGGGCCGCGTAGTTCATGACGAACAGGGCCACGCGGTCGTCGTTCCTGGCGTTGCCCGTGGTGATGTACTGCCGGTTGCCGCGCACGTCGGTGAACGCGAGCGTGCCCGGGTCCAGCACATGCAGGAAGCCGGGCGGACCGCCCCGGTACTGCACGTACGGCCAGCCCGTGTCGCCCACGCTCGCGAGGTAGAAGCCGTCGGTCTCGGCAAGGAACGCGGCCTCGTCAGGGCCGAGCGGATCGGGATCGTCGGTACGGCCGCCCGTGGGCCCGAGTTGGCGCCGGGCGGCGAGCGCGCTGCCGTTCTCCTCCTGGGCCGCGCGGACGGACGGGGTGTAGGCGATGCGCGCGAAGCGGGTCATGCGGCGTCCTCTCGGGGGCTCGCCAGGACAGGGACGGGACGTGCGTTCAGGCGAGGCCGTGCACGTACGGCCGTTCGCGCGCGCTCCCGGCGTCGGCGGCGACGGCGCCATCGGCCACGAGATCGGCGTCGGTGGCGGCGAGGAGGCGGGCCGCGACATGGCGGGCGCGGGCGACGGGCTCGGGGCTGTGCTCGCGGGCCGCCGTCACGGTGGCGCCGTCCATCAGGAGCAGCAGATCGGCGCCGAGCGCGTCGGCCTGCGGGCCCTCGTCCGCGTAACCGGCGTCGCGCACGAGCCCTGCGAGGAACTCCGCGACGGCGTCCTTGTGCTCCCGCACGACCTGCCGGACCAGGCACTCCGGGTCGGTGAACTCGGCCGCCGCGTTCGTGAACGTACAGCCCCTGTAGGCACTCTGGGCGCAGTCCTCCTGGAGCACGTCGAAGACGGCGAGCGGCTCGCCGCCGCGCGCCGCGACCTGCTCGGCCAGCCAGGTGCGCCAGCCGAGGCTCCGCTCCCGCAGTGCGGCGGCGACGAGGTCCTCCTTGCTGCCGAAGTGCCGGTAGAACGAGGCGCGCCCCACCCCGGACGCATCGAGCAGCCGCTCCACGCCCACGGCCTGGATGCCCACGTCGGAGAACAACTCCATGGCCGTACGGATCAGTCGGTCACGTGCACGGGTCGCCATACGGGCCAGCGTAGCCGCGCTCGGCCGATTTCGGAACCGATCGGTACCGTCTTCTTTCCTCACTTGGTACTGATCGGTACCGAATGCGGAGGGTGGACGGCTCCGTCACTCGGCCGCGGTCCCGGATTCCGTGCCCCCGGCGTCGCGCACGAGAAGCGCGATCTGCACCCGGTTGGACAGCTCCAGCTTGGTGAGCGAGCGGCTCACATGGACCTTCACGGTGGCCTCGGTCATGCCGGCCTCGCGCCCGATGTCGGCGTTCGACAGCCCGCGCGCCACCGCGCCCACGACCAGCCGCTCACGGGCGGTCAGTACGGACAACCGCCGACCGGCCGCGCGGGCGTCCGGGGTCTCCTGCCGGGTGAAGGCGTCGATCAGCCGCCTGGTGACGGTCGGCGAGACCATGGCCCCGCCTGCGGCCACCGTACGGACCGCCGCGATCAGGTCGCGCGGCGCGATGTCCTTGAGCAGGAACCCCTCGGCCCCGGCGCGCAGCGCCGCGTGCACGTACTCGTCGCGGTCGAAGGTGGTGAGCATGACGACCTTCGGCGGGCTCGGCCGCCGGTTGATCTCCGTCAACGCGGTCACCCCGTCCATGCCAGGCATCCGCACGTCCATCAGCACGAGGTCCGGGCGGTGCCGGAGTGCGTCGCCGACGGCCTCGCTTTCGGTGCCCGCCTCGGCGACGACCTCGATGTCCTCCGCGGTCTCCAGGATCATGCGCAGCCCGCCCCTGACGAGGGCCTCGTCGTCGACAACCAGTACGCGGATCATGTGGGGAGCCTCGCACGGACGACGAATCCCCCGTCGGGCCGAGGCGTGGCGGTGAACCGGCCGCCCAGCAGTTCGACGCGCTCGCGCAGGCCGAGGAGCCCGAGCCCGCTGCCGGGGAGGTACGGGGCAGGGCCGCCCGGCGCGGTGTTCTCGACCGTGACCTCCAGCGCGGCGGGCAGATGGCGCACCGCGACCCGCACTGTGACCCGCGCCGTGACCTGCGCCGTGACCCCCGCCTTGGCCGTCGCCCCCGCGTGCTTGTGGACGTTGGTGAGGGCCTCCTGCACGACCCGGTAGGCGGTGTGTTCGACCATGGGGGGCACGTCCGCCGCGGTGCCCTCGTCCCGGCGTTCCACGGCGAAGCCAGCCGACCTGGACTGGTCGAGCAGCCGGTCCAGATCGGCCAGGACCGGCTGCGCCCTGAAGCGCTCCTCCTCGTCCGCCGTGGTCAGCACCCCGAGCACGGCCCTGAGCTGGGTGAGCGCCTCCTTCCCGGTCCTCCGGATGAGCTCCGCCTCCCGGGCCGTCCCCTCGTCGGCGGTGCTGATCTCCAACGCCCCCGCCCGCAGCACCATCAGCGAGACCCGGTGGGACACCACGTCGTGCATGTCGTGCGCGATACGGGCCCTCTCCTGCGCCCGCGCCTGTTCCGTCCGCACGGCCTGCTCCCGCTCCAGCCGCGCGGCCCGCTCGCGCAACCCGGTCACGACCTGCCTGCGGGCGCCGGTCCACAGGCCGAGGGACATCGGGAGCCAGACGAACAACGGCGCGCCGCCGAGGGTGGAAGCGAGGTCCACGCCGGGGCGGGGCACGGTCACCAACAGGCTCGCCGCCACGGCGTAGAGCACCAGGTGGCGGGGGCGTCGCCAGGTCGTCGCCACGAGGTAAGAGGCCACCGCCACCAGCAGCCCCGGCGTCCTGACCAGCGCGTCCGACGCGGCGACCAGGAGGAGCGGCCACTCCCGCCACTTTTGCCACTCCCGCCGCGCAGCCTTCGCATCCCCGACCGCCGCCACCACAGTCGCTGCCGCCACCGCCGCGACCGCCCCGACCACGGCGGCCTGGACGAGTACGGGCCCCGGCAGCTCGATTCGGGGAGCGGGCGCGCCGGGCAGCGCCGACGGAAGGAAGGCACCGCAGAAGGCGGCGAGCGGAACGGGCCAGCGGCCCGGGCCGCGCAGGTGGGGTCTCACCAGCTCAGGATCTTCCATGGCCCACGGCCGTGAGCGGGCGCCCCCGCACGCAGCACGCGGATGCCCAACGGCACGAGCACCGCACACAGGGCGGCGGCGTAGGCGACCCCGTCGAAGAGCCCGCTGCCCTTGAGCACGCCGGTCCACGCCGTTCCCGCGAAGAGGAACAGCAGCAGCCGTCCCGTACCGAACAGGCTCGCCCGCCAGGCTCCGGCGGCCAGCACCGGCATCCCGACGTACAGCCCGAAGGCGGCCGTGATCGGTATGCGCCACGGCCCGTAGGAGATGTCGGTGTAGAGGTCCAGCACCATCGCGGTGGCCTTCTTCAGGCCCAGCGGTTCGACGAGTTGGAAGGCGGTGTGGTCGACCCCGGCCCAGTACAGGCGCGAGAAGAGGCCCACCATCACGAGCGTGCCGCCCGCCCAGGCGAGCCTCGGGGACCTGACGGCGACGAACCGGGCGAGCGCGACGACGGCGAAGCACAGCAGCACGGTGCCCGCGGCGAAGCACGCGTAGCCCGCCGTGACCAGCCCGGGGTTCACCTGGTACGCGGCCAGTTCCTCGGGGGCGTCGAACATCTGCCGGTCGAACGCCGCCCGTTGCGCCGAGGTGAACCCCGCCGTCTCGACGGCCAGATGGCGCAGCAGCAGCCCCACGCACCACACGACGGGCCCGAGGACGAGTGTCACTCCTCCGACGACCCGCCCCGGGAACCAGGCGCCGGACGGGGAAGTCGATGTATCTGTCGCTGACATGACGAGCACTCTGCGCCCCGGACCGCACGGGCACATCCGACGAACGTTACGCCCCACCGTCTCTTTGGTCACCGCGACCGCGACCGCGACCGCGCGCATCGTCCAGCCGTCCGGAGAGTGATCAGCGGCCGGGCGGTGCGCTCATACGTCCAGCGTGCGGGACCGGTCGACCAGCTCCGTCATCGCCTGCCGGAAGTCGCGCCGCCGCTGCTCGCTCCATCCCTCCGTCAGCCGGTCGAAGACCTGCTCCTGCCACGCGTGGGCGTGCTCCAGCAGGGCGCCGCCGGAGGGGGTGACCGTGGCCCGGCGCCTGCGGGCGTCGGTCTCCGACGTCCGCAGGGCCAGGTACCCGGCCTCCGTCGCGGACTTGAGCAGGCGGGACGCGCCGCTCTGGTCGATGCCGATCTCGTCGGCGACGGCGTTGACCGTCGCGGCCGCCCCGCGCAGCTCCAGGGCGTGGACGGCCTCGGTGACGAGGACGAGCCGCCCCCGCTCGGCGACGGCGGGATCCCCGCCCGACGACTTGCGCGACCAGTGCCGTACGAACGCGAAGAGGGTCTCCCCGGGGCCCGGGCCGCTCATTCGGTGGCCGCCATCTCGCGGCACACGTAGGCCAGCTCCAGCGCGGACCTCAGGTCCGGCAGCCGGAGGGCGGCGGTGACCTTCTCCGTGGCCCCGGCCTTCCTCGCGGCCCCGACCCGGAACACCGTCGCCACCCGCGTGGGCTTCGGGCTCGCGGGCCAGGTGGCGTCCTCCTCCACGACCATGAGGCGGGCGCTGACCGGATGCCACGAGCGCGGGACCAGCCTGATCCCCGACCGCTCGACCCACTCCGCGAACTGCCCGGGCGTGATCGGCCCCGCGCCCTTCGGGCCCAGCACGACGACCGGGTCGCCGACGGCGCGCGCCGACCGCTCCAGGTCGCCCTCGTTCACGCTCGCGTGCCACTCGTTGACGGCTGCTTCCAGCGAAGGCGAAGGCGAAGGCGGAGGCGAAGGTGACGGTGAAGGTTCCATACGGCCAGGCTAGACCAGAATCCATGCGAAACGCATAGAGTTCCTCACGTCGGCCGCCCCGTACGGGTGCGCCGCAGCCAGCGGCCCCGGCCCGGGCGGGCCGTGACCACGCGGTCGGCGTAGACCACCTCGCCCCGGCTGACGGTGAAGCGGGGCCAGCCGAGGACGCGGCGGCCGTCGTGCACCGAGTAGCCCGCGCGGGACTCCATGGCCGAGCCGTCGATCACCCGCTCCTCGTCCGGGTCGAGGACGAGGAGGTCCGCGTCGGCGCCGAGGGCGAGGGTGCCCTTGCGCGGATAGAGGCCGTGCAGACGGGCCGGAGCCGTGGCGGTGACGGCGACGAGCCGTTCCAGGGAGAGGCGCCCGGTCCGTACGCCCGCGTCGTAGAGCATCGGCACCATCGTCTCCAGCTCGGCGACGCCCGCGCGGGGCGCGGTGAGCCGGTGCTCGGGCGAGAGCTTGTCGCGGAGGAACCAGGGCGCGTGATCGGTCGCCACGGTGTCGACCGAGCCGTCGGCCAGCCCGTTCCACAGCGCACGGGAATCGTTTGCCTGCCGGAGCGGCGGCATGCCGATGAAGCGGGCGCCGTCGGACCCGGCGTGCGCCTCGGCGGTGAGGTGGAGATAGAGCGGGCGGGTCTCGACGTACACGGGCAGGCCGCTCGCGCGGGCGCGGCGGGCCGCGTTCAGCGCCGCCTCCGAGGAGAGGTGGACGAGGCAGACCGGCGCCCCGGTCGCCCGGCACACCGCGACCGCCCGTTCGACCGACGCCGCCTCGGTGAAGTCCGGTCTGCTGTCGGGGTAGTGGGCCAGCGCGTCCCGCCCGGAGGCGGACAGGTCCGCGGCGACGAACCGGGTCAGCGCCCCGTCCTCGCAGTGCACCAGCGTGAGCATCCCGGCGTCACCGGCCCGCTTGACCGCGGCGACCAGGCGGCTCGGGTCCGCCTCCTCGTCCAGGGACATCATGAACAGCTTGACGCTCATGTGCCCCTGCGCCGCCAGTGCCGGGATCGCCGCGAGCGAGGAGTCGTCAGCGCGTAACACGCCGGGGTGCAGCACGTAGTCCACGGCCGACTGCGCGCGGGCCGCCGCCAGATCGCGGGCCACGGCCTCCTCCACGCCCGGTCCGCCGGGTCCGGGGAACGTCATGTTGCCCAGCGTGGTGACGCCCCCGGCGAGCGCGGCGCGGGAGCCGGACGCGAAGTCGTCGACGAAGCCGGGTTCGTCGTCGGGCCCCGGCGCCACGGCCTGGAGGTGGACGTGCGTGTCGACGGCACCCGGCAGGACGTACGCGCCGGAGGCGTCCAGCTCGCGGCGCCCGCGCATCGCCCCGCCGAGCTGCGCGATCCGGCCGTCCCCGCCGACGCCCAGGTCGCCCCGCCCGGAGCCGCCCGCGGTCACGAGCGTGCCGCCGCGCACCACCAGGTCGTACTCCTCAGCGGCCATGACCCGGCATCCCTCCGGCGGGGGCGCCGAACGGGCCGCCACCGTGCCCGGCGCCCGGGCCGCCACCGTGCCCGGCGCCCGGACCGCCGCCTGGCCCGTCGTGCAGCGGGCCGGTCGTCCACGGGCTGTCGGGGTGGTGGGTCAGCAGCCGGTGCGAGTCGCGGACCTCGCGGTACCAGGTGCCGAGCGCGTCCTCGTCGAAGTGCAGACAGCGCCCCAGGACGTACGCGGTGGAGAACTCGGCCCACGAGCCGTACGCCTTCCGCGCCAGTTCCCCCGCCGAACGGAGGGCCGCGCGGGCCTCGTCGGCCTGGGCGAAGCCCGCGTTCACGCCCCAGCAGGCCATGTTGGCCGCCCGGCCCAGGTCCCAGGCGAGGGTCCGGCGCACCCGCGCGCCACCGTCGAGCAGGCCGTCGGCGCGGAACCGCTCCTCGTAACGCGGCACGCGCGCGGCCTCCTTCGCCAGCGCCTCGGCGGGGCCGTCGGCCGCGCCGGACCCGAGCCGCTCGCGCAGGGTGCGCGCGATCCCCTCGGCCCACGCCGCGCCGGTCACGGGACCACCGAAACCACCGCGTCCGCCGTGCCCGCCGTGCGGAGACAGCTCTTCGCGGACGTCCAGCGCCAGGTCCCAGCCGAACGTGGAGATCTCGCCGTCGAGCAGCCGCCGTTGCGTCTCCAGCCACTCCTCGCGCGAGGTGACACCCCACGTCGTCTTCAGCCGGGTGCGCTCCCAGCGGGGGGAGGGGCTGGGGTCCACGACGGTGTTCCAGGCGTCGCCGTTCGCGTACGCGAGATGCGCGCCGCACGCCAGGCCGCGCAGCACCTCCGGGTCGCGCTCGCCCGCTCTGTGGTCCGCACGCAAACGTTTTCCGACGCCCGGCAGAAACGGCAGCTTCCGCAACAGCACCCTTGCCCCTCCGGACCTCCGACGCCATGAACACGCCGGACCCTACCGGGCGGGACGCGCCTCCAGAACAGCGTGTCCCGGCAGGCCGGGAAGGGTGACGGTGGCCGAGAGGGCGAGGCCCGCCGCCGCGAACAGCCGGACGTGCTCGGCGAGGGTCCGCTCCCTCCCCGGCGTCAGCACCATCATCTCGATGTCGCTCAACGTCATGAGCGCCGCGTCCTCCTGACTGCCCGTCACATCACCGTCCTCGGGCAGCACGAGCGTGGGCACGACGACCCGTCCCTCGGGGTGCGCGGCGTCGCGGCAGTTGCGGAGGATCCGCACGCAGGCGGCGTCGTCGAAGTTGTGCAGGATGTTCTTCAGGACGTACGCGTCGCCGCCCGCCGGTACGGACGTGAGGAAGTCGCCGTCCACCGTCCCGCAGCGGTCGCCCACCCCGGCGGCGTCGAGCGTGGCCCCCGCCTCGCGCAGCACCGCGCCGGTCTCCAGCAGCGTGCCCCGTACGCGCGGGTGCGCGGTGAGCACGGCGGCGAGCAGCGTGCCGTCGCCGCCGCCCACGTCGACGACGTGCGCGAACCGGCCGAAGTCGTAGTGCCCCACGATCACCGGCGTCTGCGCGGCGGTCACCAGGCTCATCGCGGCGTGGAAACGGGCGGCCGACGGGCCGCCGGACGCGAGTGCCTCGTACAGGCCGACGCCGTTCGCCAGGTCGTAGGCGGGCTTGCCGTCGCGCACGGAGTCCTCCAGCGCGCCGTACGCCCGCCACACCGACGGGTCCCCGTACAGGGCGGCGAGCGCGCGCGGCCCGGGACCGTCGCGAAACGCTTGCCCCAGCGGGGTGAGCGCGAACCGGCCGCCGCCGTGCGGGGCCAGCAGGCCGAGTGCGGCCCCGGCGCGGAGCAGGCGGTGCAGCGCGCCGGGGTGCGTGCCGGTGGCGAGCGCGAGCGCGTCCACGGACCGGGTGCCGTCGTCCGGCACGCCGTCGTCCCGTTCCTCTTCCCGCGCGCCGAATGCCTCGGGAATTCCCAGGCGCGAGAGCGTTCCGCAAACCTGGGAGAACGCGAAGCCGAATATCAGCGACGTGGTGGCGCCCCTGACCGCGTCGTCCGCCTGGCCGGATTCCGTCATCCGCCGCCTCCCCAAGTGTCCGTACTCTTCCGGTCTCTTCCGGTCTCTTCCGGGTTTCCGCTGGAGAATCTACGCTCGTGTCGTAGAGAGCCGCATCGGGACTTCGCAGGACCGCCGCACGGGAAATGAGCGAAGGTCTGCGGATTGACTCCGTCCCGTGAAAGTTGTTAGGGCTCCACGCTGTCAATCCCCTGGACTTCCCTTTCTGGGGTGGACGACGGTGTTCTCGCACGATGCCGGGGCCGGTGGCACGGCGCCTAGTTTCGGAGTGCTTCCCGAGAAAGGAGCTCTCCATGACCACCCTGACCCAGGAATCCCCCGTGGCGAAGTGGGCGCGGCAGAACGCGACCACGCACGAGGGGCATTACGTGGCCCCGACCGACCGCGTCGTCCCCGTCCTCTTCACCCCGCTGATCGCGCTCACGGTGGCGGGTGCCGTCGGCTGCGCGCTCGGCCCGGCCACCTCGTTCGCCAAGGCGTTCGGCTACCACGACCAGGAGGGGTCGATGCCCGACGCCGGCCGTACGGCGGGGCGTTCGGTGAACGCGCTCATCAGCGGCCACCCCGGAATGGCCTGATCCCCGAGTGACCTCCGGTGCCGCCCGGGGCGACCCCGTGCCACGCCAAGCCCCGGGCGGCGCCGGAACCCGGCGCACGCCACCCCGATCACGGCCCTTCCCGACCCCCGCCGGAGGAATCATGAGCCCGCACACGTCCGTTCCACCCCTCTGGGGCGGCCAGGACGACCTCGACACGGTCTTCCGCACGGTCGAGACGCTCACCTCGGTGGGCGCGACGATCGGTGCGCTGGAACAGCTCGCCAGCTCCTCGACCCTGGCCGACGACGGGATGTTCGGCTGGCCGGTGATGAAGCTGCGCTCCCCGATGTGGTGGCGCCGCCTCGGCCCCGAGCGGCTGGGGAAGATCTTCGGTTACCCCAACGTCGTCGGGCTCGTGCAGACCCGGGCGCTCGCCGGGCTCGGACTGGTGCTCCCCGGCGCCACCCGCGCCCAGCGCGGCGTCCTGTCGGCCACGATGTGCGCCACCGCGCACGGCCTGCACACCCGCATGGCCGGCTACGGCCTCGACGGCTCCGACCACCTCACCTTCGTCAACTACGCGGTCTCCGCCGCCGAGAAGGCGTTCGGACACGACCCACGGGCCCGTGAGGCGCTGGCCAAGTTCCTCGCCGCGCAGGTCTGCATGGCGTACTTCACCTCCGGCGCCGCCAAGCTCATCTCGCCGGTCTGGCGCGACGGCACGGCCATCCCGGAGATCTTCCGGACGAACATGTTCGGCGACTCCCGCTTCTTCGAGGCCGTCCGCGACCGGCCCTGGCTGGCCAAGTCGGTGGCGTGGGCGACGATCCTCGGCGAGATGGCGTTCCCGCTGGTGCTGGTCGCGCCGAAGCCCGTCGCGCGCGGCATCCTCGCCTCCGGTACGGCGTTCCACCTGGCCAACGCCCGCTTCATGGGCCTCAACCGCTTCATCTGGTCGTACTGCTCGACGTACCCGGCGCTCGCGCACGTCTCGCGCTCCCTCGGCTCCACCCCGGCCGCCCCTTCTGCCCCCGCCCCCACCGCCTCCGTCCCCACGGCCCCCGTCCCCACCGCTCTCGTACGCGCGTCCGAGGCGCTGCGCCGCCCCGGCGTACGGCGCGGCGCCGTGCTCGCCGGAGCCGGTGCCGCGGTGCTCGCGGGCGTCGCGGCGCGGCAGGCGGCCCGGACCCGGCGGGAACGGCTGACGCGCTCGATGCCCGGCAGGCTCGTCCCGGTCGCCGGGCGGAACGTGCACGTCCTCGCCCGTACGGACGCCGCGGACGCGGAGACCGACGCCGGGCCCACCGTCGTCTTCGAGAACGGGCTCGCCTCACCCGCGACCGAGTGGGGCTGGGTGCTCAAGGGGCTGCGGCCCGGCACCCGTTACGTGGCGTACGACCGTCCCGGCACCGGCTGGAGCGACACGGTCCGGCGGCGGCAGGACGCCGACGCGGCCTCCCGCGACCTGCTGGCGCTCCTGGGCGAGCTCGGCGTCGAACCCCCGTACGTGCTGGTCGGGCACTCGATCGGCGGGCTGCTGGTCCGGAGCTTCGCGCGCCGCCACCCGGAACTCGTCGGCGGGCTGGTCCTCGCGGACGCCTCGCACCCGGAGCAGTTCCGGCGCTCGCCGCGGCAGCGCGAGGCCTTGCCGTGGATCAAGCAGCGGATGACCACCACGTACCTCCAGGCCACGGCCGGACTGCTGCGCCGCTCGGGGCGGATGGACCAGATGGACACCCTGCCGGGGGAGTACGCGGCGGCCACCCGCGACTGCATGGCGCACCCCCGCGTGTGGCGCACGGCGCTGCGCGAGCTCGACCAGTCGCAGCGGTGGTGGTCCCCCGACGCCATGCGGCTGGAGGCGGGCCCCGCCATGCCGGTCGCGGTGCTGACGGCGGGGGAGACCGTACGGAGCGACCCCACGCACACCGAACTCCAGCGCGAGCTGGCTCAGTTGTCGCAGGTCTCACGGCACGACCTCGTGGACGAGGCGGGGCACGAGACGCTGGTGCTGGCCGAACAGCACGCGAAGCACGTCGTCGAGGCCGTCGAGTGGGTGCGGGCGCAGCACTCGACCCTCGGTGCCGCGAAGGGAGTCCGCTCATGAGCCAGCTCGCCACCGCCTCCCGATACGGCCTCTACGGCGTGCTGACGACGTGGATCGGGCTCACCGTCGCGAAACAGTTCCGGAAGACGCCGCAGTTCCTCAACCGGATCGATCCCATCAACACGGCCATTCCGGTCACCACATTCTTCGCGCCCAATCCGGGCAACACGGATATCCATCTGCTGACCCGCGCGCGTATGGGAGACGGCAGCACGACGGAATGGGCGGAGTATCCGCTCATCGAACGCCGGACCCTGCGCCATATGATCTGGCATCCGAGCCGCCGGGTGGAAAAGCTGCTGCCCGACGCGTTCTCGGAGCTGAAACAGGTCACGCTGCGCGAGGACCGTATCGAGCGGCTTCAGCTCACGATTCCGTATCTGACGATGCTGAATTTCGTGACGCACACCTGCGAGCAGCCGCCCGGGGCGCGCAAGGTGCAGTTCATGCTGGCGTCCTCTGCGGGGTTCGACGACCGCGAGGAGCCGCGCACGCTCTTCGTCTCCGAGTTCCACGATCTCGATGGGCACGACCTCGACGGGCGCGACCTCAACGGGGACCTCGACGGGGACGGGTAGGCAGCACCCCCTTACGGACGCCGGACCGGGCGGGCGATCAGCGACCATTCCATGCCGGTGGTCACCGCCTCGGTCCGGTTCCTGGCCTCCAGCTTCCGCAGGATGTTCCCGACGTGCGTGGAGACCGTGGCCGGACTGATGTGCAGGGAACGGCCGATGTCCGCGTTGGACAGCCCGTCCGCCATCAGCGCCAGCACCCGCTCCTCCCGGTCGGTCAGCGTGTCCGTACGGGGCATCCGGGACGCCAGCGCGTCGGTCAGTCTGTCGTCGAGACGCCGCAGCAGGCGGGGCGAGATGAACAGCTCGCGGGAGGCCGCCGCGTGCACCCCCGCCGCCGTGTCGAAGGCGCTGTCGTCAGGGAGGATGACGGCGGACACCCCGTGCGACAGGGCGTCCGCCACCTGCGTCTCGCCCCCGTCGCACACCACCGCGAGCGGCACCGGCCGCGACGGCTGCGACGGGTCGTCCCGGCCGGGCGCCAGCGTCCGCCACACCTCGGGCGTCCGCTCGGTCAGCCGGGCCAGCCAGATGTCCACCTTCCCCGACTCGGGCCGCGACACCGCGTCCAGGACGCTGCTGCCGCACAGCGCGATCTCGATCTGGAACCGGTCGAGCGCCAGGCCGAGCAGGTAGGACAGATGCTTGTTGTCGTTCGTGACCAAGCCTATGGATAGCACGCCCAGTTCCCCTCTGTGGTCCGTTCGTGGTCTGGGTGTCAAGGCATGGCACCAGAGTGTGTCAGCGCTCACGCCCCCGCGATCGGACCGGTACGGCGGCAATCCTGACCGTTCCGTGCCCGGGTCCGCCCGATCGGGCGAACGAGTGGGACCGCAGGGCGGGTCAGAGGAAGCTGACGTTCTGCGCGAGGGCGAGCGTCCCGGAGTAGTTGACGGTGTTCGTCGCGCGGCGCATGTACGCGCGCCAGGCGTCGGAGCCGGACTCGCGGCCGCCGCCCGTGTCCTTCTCGCCGCCGAACGCGCCGCCGATCTCGGCCCCGGACGTGCCGATGTTGACGTTGGTGATGCCGCAGTCGGAGCCCTCCGGGGACAGGAAGATCTCGGCCTCCCGCTGGTCGCGGGTGAAGATGCTGGAGGAGAGGCCCTGCGGGACCCCGTTGTGCAGGGCGATCGCCTCCTCCAGCGTGTCGTACGTGAGGACGTGGAGGACCGGGGCAAACGTCTCCTCCCGTACGACGGCGGTCTGTTCGGCGGCGCTGACGAGCGCGGGCGCGACGTACGCGGCGTGCGGCGCCGCCCCGGCGAGACGGCGGTCGCCCCCGGTCAGTAGGGTGCCGCCCTCCTTCTCCGTTCGGGCAAGCGTTTCCCGCATCCGGTCGTACGCCGCGGTGGAGATCAGCGGGCCCACCAGGGTCCGTGCGTCGAAGGGGTCACCGACGGGGAGCTTGCGGTAGGCGGCGGTGAGCCGTTCGGTCAACTGCCCCGCGATGTCGCGGTGGACGATGAGGCGGCGCAGCGTCGTGCAGCGCTGCCCGGCCGTACCGGCTGCGGCGAACACGATGCTCTGGACGGCGAGACCGAGGTCGGCGGAGGGCGCGACGACGGCCGCGTTGTTGCCGCCCAGCTCCAGCAGGGAGCGGCCCAGCCGGGCCGCGACGCGGGGCCCGACCTCGCGGCCCATGCGCGTCGAGCCCGTCGCGCTGACCAGCGCCACCCGCGGATCGTCCACCAGCCGCCCGCCCACCGCGGGCCCGCCCAGCAGCAGTTGGTGCACCGCGCCGGGCGCGCCCGTCTCCTCGGCGGCCCGCGCGAGGAGCCCGGCGCAGGCCAGGGACGTCAGCGGGGTCAGCTCCGACGGCTTCCAGACGACGGTGTCGCCGCAGACCAGCGCGACCGCCGTGTTCCAGGACCACACCGCGGCGGGGAAGTTGAACGCGGAGATCACGCCCACCACCCCGAGCGGGTGCCACGTCTCGGCGAGCCGGTGACCAGGGCGTTCGGAGGCGATCGTACGGCCGTAGAGCTGGCGGGAGAGCCCGACGGCGAAGTCGCAGATGTCGATCATCTCCTGGACCTCGCCCAGCGCCTCCGAGCGGATCTTCCCGGCCTCGATGGTGACGAGGTCGGCCACGTCGCCCTTGTGCTCGCGCAGCAACTCGCCCATACGGCGCACGAGTACGCCCCGCTCCGGCGCCGGGGTCGCACGCCAGGCGGGGAACGCCTCGTACGCGGCGTCCACCGCGCGCCCGGCGTCCTCAGGCCCCGCACCGGCCAGCCCGAAGAGCTCCTCGCCGGTGAGGGGCGTACGGGCGACGAGGTCCGCGCCGTCCGGCGGCACGACCCCGATCCGCTCCAGACACCCGAGCGCACGGGCCCGCAGCGCGTCGGTGGAGGGCAGCACGGGCTGATCGGTGGCGGTCATACGACTCCTTCGCTTCCTTGGTGCCCTGCGATTCCCTGAAGCCCTTTGAGTCCCTTGAGTCCCTTGAGTCCCTTGAGTCCCTCGACGCCCGCGACTCCCTCGAACCCCGTGATCTCCGGGAGGTCCAGCTCCCGTGCGACGCGGGCGAGGGAGTCCGCGCGCTGCCCCGCGTAGAGGGCGTAGGGGTCGAGGACCTCGCGGTCCACGGCGCCCGCGAGCCAGGCCGAGTCGTACGCGGCGCCCTCGCGGGCGTCGTCGCGGGAGCCCGCGCCGCTGAGGTTGGACTGGAAGATCCCGGCGGCCGAGCGCGGCAGGAAGTCTTCGTAGACGACGGGCTCGGCGCGCACCCAGCCCCCGTCGAGGAGCGCGGCGAGGCCGGTGGGCGGGCCAGAGCCGTCGCGGGGGCGGTCGGCGGAGAGCCGGTAGGTGAAGTACGCCAGGCCGCGCGCCCCCAGCTCCCGTTCGGTCGCGGGCAGATGCGCCGCCCACACGGCGCGGGCCACCTCGTCGCGTACGGCCCCGGGCTCCGCCGCGAGCCGGGCGTCGACCAGGCCGAGCATCCCGTCGTAGAGCTCCCGGCCCTCGGGGGTGAGGGCGATGCCGCGCGCCTCGACCTCGCCGAACCGTACGCGCAGGGCGCCCTCGGTCACCGTGCCGTCCGGTTCGCGCAGCGCCCGGGGCTCGTCCAGGGCCCGGAACGACGTCTGCCGGAGCAGCACGTCGGGGCCGTCCCAGTGCGGCGGCCCCTGGATGGTGTCGATCATCTCGACGCCCCGGCCGGTCATCCGCGCGTAGAGGTCGTCGATGTCGAGGACGCGGGGCGTGAGGTGGTTGAGGTGGGTGCTGCGGACGCCGCCGATGTCGGCGGCGACGGCCGAGACCCGTTCCAGCGTCCGGTACCAGGCCCTGTCGACCGGTTCGCGGGACAGCTCGAAGGCGGCGACGGCGAGCCGGAGAAAACGTTCGCCTTCGTCGTCGGGCAGCTCCCGCTCGGCCTCGGCCCGGTCGGCGAGGGCGAGCAGTTCGGGCGGGAAGAGCTCGCGCGCGGCGAGGAAGGACTCCAGCCCGGTACGCAGGTCGTCGTCGAAGAAGCGCGGGTCGGCGGGGGTGAGGAGCGAGGTGAAGACCCGGAACGGGTTGCGGGCGAGCTCCTCCCCGTCCACGGGGCGGAACGCCGTCGAGACCACCGGCACCGCCGCGCCGACGGCGGCCTCGCGCAGGTCGTAGAAGCCGACGGGGCGCATGCCGAGCGCGCCGAAGACCCGGGCGACCTGGCCGAGTTCGGCCGGTGTGCCGACGCGGATGGCGCCGTGCCGCTCGGCGGTGACGCGGCCGGGGGAGCCCAGGCGTGCCGCCTCGGTGCCGTGTGTGCGCAGCACGTCCTCGTTGACCTCGCGCGAGACGTCCACGAGCGTCGTGTACGCGGGCACCTCCCGGCCGTACATCGCCGAGAGCCGCGCGGCGAAGGCGGCGCGGAGCCGCCACTGGCTGATCATCGGGGTGCCGCCTTTCGGTTGCCGCCGGGAGAGCGGTCGCCGGGAGAACGTTTGCCTGGGAGAGCGTTCATACGACGTACGCCTCCGGGCGGTCGTTCCCCGCGCCCGCCGCGAAGCGGTCCGCGCTGAGGGGCGCGATGTCGGCAAACGTTTCGCGTTCCAGGTGCAGATCGCGCACGAGCTCCCCGACGGCGGGCGCCTGGAGGAAGCCGTGCCCGGAGAAGCCGGTCGCGTAGAGGAAGTTGACCAGCTCGCCCGAGCGGCCGATCAGCGCGTTGTGGTCGGGCGTGACCTCGTACAGCCCCGCCCACCCTCCGGCGGTCTCCATCCCGGCGAGGGCCGGGGCGCGGTCGCGTACGGCGGCGCGGAACAGCTCCAGCCACTCCGGCGTCCACGCCGTGTCGAAGCCCTCCCGCTGGCGCGGGTCCGCGAGGCCGAAGAGCAGCCCGTCGTCGCTGTTGTGGAAGTACGCCGTGGACGCGAAGTCGATCGTGAACGGGATGCGCGGCGCGGGCGGCGACAGCGGCGCGGTGAACACGAGCTGGCGGCGCACGGGCCGTACGGGCAGC
The DNA here is from genome assembly GCF_043202595.1 of Streptomyces sp. NPDC048172. Lineage (NCBI taxonomy): Bacteria > Bacillati > Actinomycetota > Actinomycetes > Kitasatosporales > Streptomycetaceae > Streptomyces > Streptomyces sp. NPDC048172. Next base: position 396,204 of record NZ_JBIDAT010000009.1, on the reverse strand, counting down.
GGGACGCCCGCCAGTTCACCGACGCGCCCCGACCACGCGCCCGCCGCGCACACGACGGTCCGGCAAACGATGCGCCCCCGGTCGGTGCGCACGCCCGTGATCCGGTCCCCGGCGGTGTCGAAGCCGGTGACCTCGACGCCGGTGACGAACCGTACGCCCGCCCGCGCCGCGGCCTCCGCGTACCCGCGTACGACGCGCGCCGGACGGGCGTGGCCGTCGGTGGGGGAGTGCACGGCCGCGACCAGCCCGCCGGTGTCGAGGTACGGGCACAGCGCGCGGGCCTCGCCGGGCGTGATCAGGCGGCTGGGCACGCCGAGCGCGTTCTGCGTACGGACACCGGCCTCGAACCCGGCGAGCTGCCGCTCGTCGGTGAGGAGGAAGAGATAGCCGACCGTGTCGAGCCCGATCGCGGCGCCGGGACGGCGCGGGAAGTCGGCGAAGGCCCGCAGGCTCCGGAGACCCAGCTCGATGTTGAGGGGATCGGAGAAGTGGGCCCGGACGCCGCCGATGGGCTTGCCCGAACTGCCGCTGCCGAGCGCTCCCCGCTCGACCACGACGACGTCCCGCACCCCTGCCTCGGCCAGATGGAACGCGGCACTCGCGCCCATCACCCCGCCCCCGACGATCACGACTTCGGCGGCGGACGGCACGGAACGGCGGACGGGCGTGGCGGACAAGGGCTGATCCCTCCAGAGTCCGAGCCGGAGCCAGAGCCAAGGCCTGAACGGTGAGCGGTGTGCCGGGATGTGCGATCAGCGGTGCCTGCCGTCATGGTCGACCACACCGCCCGCCGCCGTCCATGAGCGGTCGGCACACGTTTCGCGCCGGGCCACGGACCGCCATGCCCAGCCACGTCAGCCCGCCGTCAGCCCGCTGTCAGCCCGCTGTCAGCCCGCCGATCAGCGCGCGGTCAGCCCGACGTCGGCGCGCCCTCGGCGAGGAACGCGCGGACCGGCTCCTCGCACAGCGCGCCCGCGAGCCCCGCCGCGTACGCGTCCCCGGCGGTGTGCCCGAGCCGTGCCGCGAGCGCGTACTCCCGGCCGAGGTCCGTGCCGAACATCGCGGGGTCGTCCGTGCTGACCGAGCACAGCGCGCCCGCCGCGCGCAGCCGGGGCAGCGGGTGCGCGTCGGGGGTGGGGACGACGCCGGTGCGCAGGTTCGACGTCGGGCACACGTCGAGGACCACACCCCGCCCGGCGATCTCGGTGAGCAGCGTCGGATCCTCGGCGGCCCTGATGCCGTGCCGGACGCGCACCGCGCCGAGTACGAGGGCCTCGCGTACGGAGTCGGCCCCGGCGGCCTCCCCCGCGTGCGGGACGAAGGGGAGCCCGCCGTCGCGCGCGATCTCCACCGCGCGGCGGTACGGCTCCAGGGGCCCGCGCCGCTCGTTCCCGCCGATGCCGAGGCCGACGACTCCGCGGTCCCGGTAGCGCGCGGCCACCCGCGCGCACTCCTCGGCGAGGTCGGCGGGGCAGCCGCGGTAGAGATCGGGCGCGAACCGTACGGTGAGGCCGAACCGTTCGCGCGCCTCGACGGCGCCCTCGCAGTACCCGGTGAAGATCTCGTCCCAGGCGAGCCCCTGGGCCTCCACGCGTTCGGCGGGCGAAAAGATTGCCTCGACGTAGACCGCGCCGTGCCCGGCGGCCTCGCGCGCGTAGTCGACCACGATCCGCCGGAAGTCGTCGGCGGTGCGCAGGCAGTTGGTCGTCATGCCCCAGACGTCGAGGAAGTGCCCGAAGTCCGTGAACCGGTACAGCTCCGCGAGCTCCTCGACGGTGTCGGCGGGCAGCGTCTCCCCGTTGCGCCGCGCGATCTCCAGCAGCGTGGCGGGCCGGACCGTGCCTTCCAGGTGCACATGCAGCTCGATCTTCGGGGTCGTCATGGCCTGAGGATTCCACAGCGTCACGAGCATGCGGCTCTACGGGCGTCCCGCTCCACGGGCGTCCCGCACCGCTATGGGCATCCCGCTGCTACGGGCGTCCCGCTGCTACGGGCGTCCCGGCCCCGCGCCCAGCAGCGCCTCCGTCAGCGCGTCGAGCCCGGCCTTCACGCGGTCGGCGTCCATGCCGAGGTCCACGGTCTGATGGACGATCAGGGGCGCGGCGAGCGGGGCGAGGAGGGCATCGGCGAGGTACGCGGCGTCCGCGTCGGGGCGGGCCTCGGCGACGAGGGCCGCCAGGTGCGCGCGGTGCGCGGCGTACGCGCCGGTGTAGCGGCCGGTGGGCGCGCTGGTCTCGGCGGCGAGCAGCAGGTCCGTCTCGCGGAGCAGCCGGTCGAGGTAGGCGTGCAGGAACGCGCGTACGCGTGCCGACGGCGACGCGCCGGGCCCGAGCGGGGGAGGGCCCTGGAGGAACGCGCTCTGCAGGGCGCGCTCGCTGTCGTCCAGCAGCGCGTAGGCGAGGCCCGAACGGTCGCCGAAGCGCCGGTAGACCGTGCCGACGCCGACACCCGCGGCCTCGGCGACCTCGTCGAGGGAGATCTTCTCCAGGCTGCGTTCCTCGGTCAGCGACCGGGCGGCGGCGACGATCTTCTGCCGGTTGCGTGCGGCGTCGGCCCGTTCGGGCGGCTCGGCGCCCACGACGGGGAGCCGGACCGGTTCCTCCCGCTCCCGTTTGCTCCCGCTGGCCCGCGCCATTCCCGACTCCCGCAGCTGTCCGTACGGCTAGTCCGTACCACTCGTTCGTGCCACTCGTCCGTACCGCTTCTCCCGACGGCCGGAGTCTAGTCGCGGTTGATAAGCGGAGCATTCTCCGGTTACGTTAAACGGAGAATGCTCCGCTTACGGAATCTTCGGATGAGGAGACGTGTGTCATGCCGGAACATCTGAGCGCCCCCGCGTGGGCGCGCGAGCTCGAACGCCGCGCCGAAGGACCGCTGTTCACGGCGGGGCGCCACGGGGACGAGGCCGACTACGAGGGCGCGCTGCGCGTCTACACCGCCTCGCTGCCCGGCCGCCCCGACGCCGTACTGCGCGCCGCGTCCGCCGCGGACGTGTCGCTCGCCGTCACCACGGCGGCCGCCGCCGGGATCCCGCTCTCCGTGCGCGGCGGCGGGCACAGCGGCGCGGGGCTCTCCGTCGCGTCCGGCGGGCTGATGCTCGACATGGGCGGACTGCGCGGCGTACGCGTCGAACCCGCGGCCCGCGCGGGCGGGCAGACGTTTGCCGTCGCCCAGCCCGGCGCCACCTGGGGCGAGTACGACCGCGCCACCCAGGAGCACGGGCTCGCGAGCACCGGCGGGGTCGTGTCGAGCACGGGCGTCGCCGGGCTCACGCTCGGCGGCGGGATCGGCGCGCTGCGGGGGCTGTACGGGCTGGCCGTCGACAACCTGGTCGCCGCCGACGTGGTGCTGGCCGACGGCTCGCGCGTACGGGCGGACGCGGAGCGCGAGCCCGAGCTGTACTGGGCGCTGCGCGGCGGCGGGGGCAACTTCGGCGTGGTGACCGGGTTCCACTACGCGGTCCACCCCGTCTCCGGGATGACCACCGGGTTCCTCGGCTGGCCGCTCCCGTCCGCGCCCGGCCTGGCGGCCGTCTTCCGGAAGATGGCCGCGTCCGGCGAGCTGCCCGACCGCTCCGTCGCGGAGTTCATCTTCACGCACGCGCCGACGGGGGAGCCGACGGTCCTCGTCACGCCGCGCGTGATCGACGGGCCCGGCGAGGACCCGCTGATCCCCGCGCTGCGCGCGCTCGCCCCGGCCGAGGACTCGGTCACGGCGCGGAGCTACGTGGAGGGGCAGCGCTTCATGGACCCGCTGGTGGGGTGGGGCGCGCGGCACCACTGGGGCACGACGACGCTCCGCGGGCTCCCGGAGGAGGTGGTCGCCGTCCTCATGGAGTTCACCGCCCGGGCGCCCTCGCCGCGCAACGGGATCACCGTCGAGCATCTGCACGGCGCCGTCTCGCGCCGCCCGGCGGAGGAGACGGCGGTCGGCTTCCGTCACGCGCCGTTCAACGTCCTGATCGAGGCGACCTGGGACGCGCCCGGGGAGGACGGCGCGAACCAGGCGTGGGTCCGTGAACTCCTCGCCGTACTCCGCCCGTTCGGCGCGGGCGGCGCGTACGCGAATTACCTGCCGCGCGACGCCACCGCCGACGAGCTGCGTGCCGCGTACGGGGAGGCGGGCTTCGCACGGCTCCGCCGGGCCAAGGCGGCCTACGACCCGGCAAACGTTTTCCGCGTCAACCAGAACATCCCGCCGGGCGCCTGATCCCGGTCTCAGGCTCCGGTCTCAGGCCCCGGTCCCGGTCCCGAGCAGCTGGAGGGAGAGCCAGAGGGTGGTCGTGGCGAGGAGGAGGGCCGCCGGGGTCGTCAGGAGACCGAGGAGGGTGAACTCGCGCAGGCCCACCGCGTGCTCGTGTTGGTGCGCGATACGGCGCCACAGCAGGGTCGCGAGGGAGCCGGTGTAGGTGAGGTTCGGCCCGATGTTCACGCCGATGAGGACGGCGAGGACCGCGCCGGGGCCCGCGGGCGCGGCGAGGGGGACGAGGGCGAGCGCCGCCGGAAGGTTGTTGATGAGGTTGGCGAGGACCGCGGCCACCGCCGCCGTGCCGAGCAGCGCGGCCAGCGAGACCCCGTCGGCCCCGTCGGCCCCGGCCACCCCATCGGGCAGGACCCGGCCCAGTACGTCCCCGAGGCCGTTGTCGAGCACGGCCCGCACCAGGACGCCCAGCGCGAGCACGAACGCCAGGAACGACGGCTGCGCCGCCCGTACGAGCGTGACCGCCGAGGTGCGGCCGGTCAGCAGCGCCCGTACGGCCATCACGAGCGCGCCCGCCGCCGCGGCCCACGCCGGATCGACGCCGCACGCCGAGGCCACCGCGAAACCGGCGAGCGTCGCCGCAACCGTTACCACCGCGAAGCGCGGCAGCCGCACCGGCCCCTCGACCGCGGAGCCGCCCTCCGCCGACGCCGGGGCGTCCAGGTCGGCGGCGAAGAAGCGGCGGAAGACCACGTACTCGACGGCGATCGCGGCGGCCCACGGCAGCGTCATCAGCAGCGCGAAGCGGGTGAAGGTCAGCCCGGTCGCGGTGAAGGCCAGCAGATTCGTCAGGTTCGAGACGGGCAGCAGCAGCGAGGCCGTGTTGGACAGGTGCGCGCTGGCGTAGACGTGCGGCCTCGGTCGTACGCCCATACGGGCCGCCGTCGCGAACACCACCGGCGTCAGCAGCACCACGGTCGCGTCCAGGCTCAGCGCGGCCGTGATCAGCGAGGCCAGCGCGAACACGGCCCCCAGCAGCCTGCGCGGCCGGCCCGCCGCCCAGCGCGCCGTCCACGCGCCGCAGGCCCGGAAGAGCCCCTCGTCCGCGCAGAGCCGCGCCAGGACGAGCACCGCCGCCAGGAACCCGATCACCGGACCGAGCCGCTCCGCCTCCTCCCGCACGTGCGCCCACGGGATCGCCCCCGCCGCGACCACCACCCCGGCGGCGGGCACGGCGACCACGGCCTCCGGCAGGCGGAACGGCCGGACGACGGCGCACACCAGCACCGCGACGAGCGCGACGACGGACAGGGACTCGGCGATCATGCCTCCGATCATCCAGGCCGACACGGCTCCTGCACGCGCGGCCCCGCGGCCCCGGGGCGGCGGGACGGGGGGGGGGATGGAGGAGAGAGGGGCGGCGTTGAGTTCCGCGCCGGGTGCCCGCGTCCGGGATGTGGAATCACCTCAGGCGTTCTTGACCGGCTGTACAGGCCACTGGTTGGATCGGCGGCATGAAGCGACTGGACCTCACGCGGCGACGCCACGTCGACCTCGCGCGTGTCTCCAGCACCTGTTGTCGCTGCCGCTGACGCCCCGCAGCCGACGCCGGCCTCACTTTCTCCTCAACGCCCCGCGCACCGCGCCGCGTTGACGCCCGGTGACCAAGCCGCTCGCCGCTCGCCTCTCTCCGCCGCATTCCGTGTTCCGTGTTCCGGCCATTGGCTGTGAATTCCGGGATCCCCTCCGTGCGTACGCCGCCCGGCCCTGACGCGGCGTGCCCACATGCACGGCCTCGCCGCCTCGCAAGCCCGTCCCCCCCCCGCCGTACGAAAGGTCCCCGCATGGCCCTCGTCCTGTCCGTCTCCGGAAGTCCCTCCGCGACCTCCCGTACCGCGCGGCTGCTGCGGCACCTCGACAAACGTTTCGCGTCCCAGGGGCACGAGGTCGTGCCGCTGGACGTCCGTACGCTGCCCGCCGAGGCCCTGCTCGGCGCCGACGTCCGGCACCCGGCGATCGCCGAGGCCACCGAGCTCTTCGCGCGCGCCGACGGCGTGGTGATCGGCACGCCCGTCTACAAGGCGGCCTACTCCGGGCTGCTCAAGTCGCTGCTGGACCTGCTCCCGCAGTACGCGCTGACCGGCAAGACCGTCCTCCCGCTGGCCACCGGCGGCACCACGGCGCACGTCCTCGCCATCGACTACGCACTGCGCCCCGTCCTCAGCTCGATGGGCGCCGGGCACATCGTCCAGGGCTGGTTCACGCTCGACACCGACCTCACCGTGGGCGAGGACGGCGGGCTGAGTGTCGCGCCGGGCGCCGCCGAGGCGCTGACGCAGGTCACCGACCAGTTCTCCACCGCGCTCGGCGGCCGTACGACGGTGCTGGCGGCCACCGGATGAGCGACGCCGCACCGTCCCCGACCTCCCGGTCCCACGTTTCCCGCACGAAAGGCATACGCCCGTGAGCCTCACCTTCCACTGGTTCCTGCCCACCAACGGCGACAGCCGCCACGTCGTCGGCGGCGGCCACGGCACCCCGGCCACCGCCTCGGCCCTGCACCGGCCGCCGAGCGTCGCCTACCTCTCGCAGATCGCCGCCGCGGCCGAGGACCTCGGCTTCACCGGCGCCCTCACGCCGACCGGCGCCTGGTGCGAGGACGCCTGGCTGACCACGGCCATGGTCAGCCAGCGCACCGAACGGCTGAAGTTCCTCGTCGCCTTCCGCCCCGGCTCCGTCTCGCCCACCCTCGCCGCGCAGATGGCCGCCACCTTCCAGAACCGGACCGGCGGACGCCTGCTGATCAACGTCGTCACTGGCGGCGAGAGCCACGAGCAGCGCGCATACGGCGACTTCCTCGACAAGGACGCGCGCTACGCCCGTACGGACGAGTTCCTGGGCGTCGTACGGCGGCTGTGGGACGGCGAGAGCGTGAGCCTGGACGGGAAGCACGTACGGGTCGAGGAGGCGCAGCTCGCACGGGTGCCGGAGCCGCGCCCCGAGATCTACTTCGGGGGCTCCTCGCCCGCGGCGGGCGGCGTCGCCGCGCGCCACTCGGACGTCTACCTCACCTGGGGCGAACCGCCCGCCGCCGTCGCCGAGAAGATCGCCTGGATCCGGACGCTGGCCGAGGAGCAGGAGGGGCGCCGGGTCCGCTTCGGCATACGTTTGCACGTCATCACCCGCGACACCGCCGAGCAGGCGTGGGCCGAGGCACGGCGGCTGCTGGACGGCTTCGACCCCGAGACCGTGCGCGCCGTCCAGAACGGCCTGGCCCGCAGCGAGTCCGAGGGCCAGAAGCGGATGCTGGCCCTGCACGGCGGCGACCGCGACGGCCTGGAGATCCACCCCAACCTGTGGGCCGGGATCGGGCTGGTGCGCGGCGGCGCCGGGACGGCCCTGGTCGGCAGCCACGACGAGGTCGCGGACCGGATCGCGGAGTACCACGCGCTGGGCATCGACGAGTTCGTGCTCTCCGGCTACCCGCACCTGGAGGAGGCGTACTGGTTCGGCGAGGGCGTGCTGCCGAGACTCCAGGCGCGCGGCCTGTGGCGCCACCCGTTCCGTGACGAGGCCACCGGCGGGCACACGTTTGCCCAGGCCGCGCAGGCCACCCAGGCCGCCCAGGTGCCCTTCGCCGCCGCGGGGGCGGGGAGCGCGCGATGACCCATGTGGTCGCCGACGGCGCCGAGGCCCTCGCGGTCGCCGACGAGCTGGAGCGCTGGATGGAGGAGGCCGACATCGACGGCTTCCACCTCGCCCATGCCACCCGCCACCCGCCACCACGCCGGGAACGTTTGCCGACTTCGTCGACCTGGTCGATGGCATGTACAGTCAACGCTGTGAGCAGCAACGACGACGCCAGTGGCGGCACCGGAGGCGGCAGCGGGAAGCTGCTGCCCTTCACTCTTTTCGCGGCGCTCCTCAGCGCGGTCTCCTCGCTCGTGAAGATCGCCTGGCACCGCCTCAGCATCAGGAGATCGCGGAAGGCCGTCGAGCGCGGCTGACCGGTTCAGCGCGGCTGACCAGTTCGTCGGCGACCCACCGTGCGACGCCCTCCGGGTACGGCGCGGGCAGCCCCAGGACGACGTGCCCGAAACCGGCGGCAACCGCTTCGCCGATCGCCTCCCGGGTGTCCTCGGGGCGCTCGTAGGAGACGGGCAGATGGATCGAGCGGGTGATCGAGGCCGGATCGCGGCCGGTCTCCGCGCAGTACCGGTCCAGCAGGGCGCTCCTGGCGATCGCGTCCGCGAGGTCCCCGCCGGGGATGTTCCAGATGTCCGCGTGCTCCGCGACGACGCGCAGCACCGCCGAGGAACGTCCGCCGATCAGGACCGGCGGGCCGGGGCGCTGGACCGGCTTGGGGTTGCAGAACGCGCCGGTGAGCCGCACGCGCTCGCCCTCGAAGTCGAACGGCTCTTCCTCCGTCCACAGCCGCCGGATCACCGCGCACGACTCCGCGAGGTCGCTCACCGACCGCGCGAAGCCGTGGTACGGCAGGCCGTGCGCCTCGTACTCGCGCCGGGCCAGCGGGTGGTCGGGGCGTGAGCCCGCGCCGATGCCGAAGTCGAGCCGCCCGTCGGCGACGACGTCGACGGTCGCGGCGATCCTGGCCAGCACCGCGGGCGGCCGGAAACGGTTGCTCGTCACGAGCAGGCCGAGGCGGAGCCGCCTGGTCTGCGCCGCGAGCGCCGCGAGCAGCGTCCAGCCCTCGTGCGCCGGTCCGTCCGGGTCGCCGCCGATCGGCATGAGGTGGTCGAACAGCCATGCGTGCTCGATCTCGGGGACGGTGTCCGCCTCCCGCCAGACCCGCAGGATGTCGCGGTAGCCGACCTGCATGGGCGGGGTCATGATGCCGAAGCTCGGCATGGTCGTTCTCTCCTTCCCGACGGTCACTTGGACGCGGTACGGCCCAAGGGGGCGGCGGCCCGGGCGAGTCCGTCCTCGGCCTCGGACCACGAGGTGTCCGCGGGGTACAGCGCGCTGCGGAGGAACGCCCAGGTCAGCCGCCGTACCAGGGCGACGCGTTCCGGGCTCTCGTCCGTCGTCTCGGTGACCGTGTATCCAGGGATCCCGCCGAGCGAGTGCTCGGCGCCGAACAGGGTGAGCAGGCTCTTGGCGCCGGGCGCGAGGGTGTAGGCGTCCGTGAACCACTCGGGGCCCCGGTGCGTCAGCGGGGAGTCGTCCTTGTCCCCGGCGACCACCAGCGACGGCGTGGTCATGCCCGTGAAGTCCGGGTGCATGAAGGGGAGGTTCTCGGCGGCGAACGGCGTCAGGTCGGCGCCGCCCGTACCGGGTGCGGCGAGGAGCACACCGGCCTTGATCCGCGGATCGGACCTGTCCTCGCCCGGGGCGCCGTCGGCGTCGAGGACCCGCGCGCCCAGCAGCATGCTGACCGTCTGGGCGCCCCAGGAGTGCCCCGCCGCCGCGACGCGGCCGTGGTCGAGCCGCCCGGCGAGGCCGGGAACGGCCGCCTCCAGGTCGTCCAGGTGGTCGAGCACCCGCGTCAGGTCCTCGGCCCTGATGCGCCAGATCGCGGGGTAGCGGGCGTCCTCCGGGGAGACGGCCAGTGTCCGGGAGTCGAGGTGGGTCGGCTGGACGACCGCGAAGCCGTGCACGGTCCAGAAGTCGACCAGCGGGGCGTAGCCGTCCATCGACTCGCCGAAGCCGTGGGAGAAGACGACGGCGGGCAGCGCGTCGCCGGTCACCGGCGCCGAGACGCGGACCCGCAGATCCTCGCCGCGGCCGGGCGCGGGCAGCACCACGGGGCGTACGGATATGACGGGGGCGGGATTGGGGGTAGGAGTGGGGGCGGGGGCGGGAGTGGAATCGGGCATGGGGTCTCCTCGACGGGCACGACGGACGGTACGGTAGCCGGAACGTTGTTCCGCTTACGCTCAGAAATATACGGAACGCTGTTCCGCTTTACAAGGCGTCCGCGAGCCGTACGCGGCCCCACGCGTACGGGTCGGCCTGCGCGCTGCCGAACGCCGACCAGGCGAGCCGTACCTGCCCCGTCCGGTCCCGGGTGTCGGAGTCGTACAGCAGGAAGTTGGCCCGTACGCGGTCCGGGTCGACGGGGGCCGGGAGCACCCGGAGCGGGATCCGTACCTCGACCGTGTAGCCCCGGTACGGGGCGCTCACGCGGGAGGCCACCCGTACGCCGGGCGCCGTCGTACGGGCCGGGCCCTGCCGGTGGTCGGCGTCGCGCGCGGCGCACGGCGGTCCGGAACCGTGGGGGCTGTCCGAGGTGAAGGGCAGCACGGCCAGCTTCAGCGTCGTCGCGGTGTCGTCGGCCGTGCCGCGCGGGTCGAGCGCGATCTCCACCGCGTCGGTCCGCCAGTGCCGCGCGCAGTCCGAACGGGCCAGCGCCGCACCGCGTTTGTCGTCGGTGACGTCGAAGAGCACGTGCAGCGCACCTGCGTACCGCACCGCGCGCACCGTGCCCGCGCAGTCCCGCGCCGCGCGGCAGCGGCCGCTGCCCTGCCAGTGGCCCAGCCGAATGCGCGGCGCCCCCGCGTACTCGCCCTCGCCCGCGCGGCCGTCCGTCCCCGGCTCGCGCGCGGCCCGGGGGAGTACGGCCGAGGGCGGCGCGGGATAGCGCGGCTGGGCTCCGTTCGCCAGCCAGGGCATGCCCTGGCGTGCCGCCCAGTCCCGGAACTCCCGGTAGAGAGGGCGTAGTCCGCGCTGCGGGCGCACGGTTGCGCGTACCGGCGCGCCGTCCCGCGCCAGCACCGTGAACCACTCGCACGGCAGCCGCTCGCGCGGCGTCCGCACCACGGGATCGAGTGCGCCGAAGCCCTGGGTGCGGTACGCGCGGGCCGCGTCGCGCTCGACCTGCGCCCAGGTCGTACGCCCGCCGTCCGGGCTCCGGCGTGCCCACGTGCCCGTCCACACGCCGGTCACCGGCAGTCCGCTGCGCGGGTCCCGCCGTTCGCCCCGCTCGCCCCGCACGCCGGGATCCGCGCACCGGGGGCCCACAGGCCCCTCGTACAGCCAGTGCTGGGCGAGGAGTGTGCGCGGGCGCCAGGGGTCGAGGCCGCCCTCCGCCGTGAGCTGCTCGGGGAACGCGCGCGGATCGCCCGCCAGCCGGAACGCTTCGACGGCCAGCCGCGCCGCCTCCTGGTGCGCCCCGTGGTTGTCGAACGGGCGCGGTTCCATCGTCACCACCGTCTCGGGCCGCGTGGCCCGGACGAGGCGGACGGCGCGGGAGAGGGCGTCGTCGTGGTTCCACAGCCGGGCCACCAGCGGCGCGGAGAGCGTGTACCAGGAGTCGGGCTTGCCGAAGTAGTGGACGCGCCCGATCCCGGCGCGCGCGACCGCCGCGCGCTCCTCGCGCTCCCGGACGAGCCCCAGCGCCCGGCCCTCCTGGGGGCCCACGGCGTTGCCCCCGCCCTCGCCGCGCGTGACCGTCGCGACGGCGGTCCGCAGCCCGTCGCGCTGCCGCCACTGCCCGAACGTCGCCAGCGACTGGTACTCGTCGTCGGGATGAGCGCCGAGGAACAGCACGTCGGTGTCGGCGTCGGCGGCGGTGTCGGCTGCGGTGTCGGCGTCGACGTCAGCAACGGTGTCGGCGACCCCGGCGGACAGCACGGCGGCGCACGCCAGCGCGACGGCGGAGAAGGGGCGGAGGCGGCGGCGAAGTCGGGGCACGGGGCGTCGTCAGTTCCGGCTCAGAGCTCAGAGCGCGGTCAACTCGCGCATCGGGCCGTCGAGTTCGCCCGCGTAGAAGTCGAGGAAGCCGTCCGGGTCGGGGCCCGCGTTCATCAGGACGAGACGGTCGTACCCCGCCTCCGCGAAGCCGCGCGCGTGCGCGACGTACGCCTCGGGGTCCGGGCCGCAGGCGAACCGCGCGCGGATGTCCTCCTCGCGCACCGTCGCCGTCGCGGCGGCGAAGTTGACCGGGTTGGGCAGCTCGCTCATGACCTTCCAGCCGGTCAGGGCCCACGGGAAGTACTCCAGCGCCGTACGCGCCGCCGTCTCCTCGTCCGGCGCCCACGCCACCGGGACCTCCGCGTACCGTGGCCCCGCGCCGCCCGCCTCGCGGTAGTGGCGGACGATCTCCGGCTCGTCCTCCGTTGTGAAGAGCGAGTCGCCCAGCTCGGCGGCGATCCGCGCCGAGGGCCCGCCGCTCGCCGCGACGGAGATCAGCGGCGCCTCGTCGGGCAGGTCGAAGACGCGGGCGTCCTCCAGCCGCAGATACCTGCCGTCGTACGAGCGGTAGCCGCCGCGCCACAGCAGCCGGATGATCTCCAGCGCCTCCCGCAGCATCGCGTGCCGCTCGTGGACGGCCGGGAAACCGCGCCCGACCACATGCTCGTTGAGGCGCTCGCCCGAGCCGACGCCCAGCACGAAGCGGCCGTCCGAGACCAGCGCGAGGGTCGCCGCGGCCTGCGCGATGACCGCCGGGTGGTAGCGGACGGTCGGGCAGGTCACGCCCGTCACCAACCCGATCCGGTCTGTCCTGGCGGCGATGGCCCCGAACAGCGTCCAGGTGAACGGCGAGTGCCCCTGCTTGTCGAGCCAGGGGTGGAAGTGGTCGCTCATCTCCACGAAGTCGAACCCGGCCGCCTCCGCCTTCCGCGCCTGCCGGATCAGCTCGTTCGGTCCGTACTGCTCGGTGGCCAGCTTGTAGCCGATCTGCACGTGCTCTCCTCCTGCGTCCGTCGCGCACCGGTGTCCCGTCCGCCCCGCGGGGCACCCTGGCAGCCGGGTGCCCCGCCACCGGGCAGACAGGCCGCCCGCCCCTCCGCCACCGCCTGGACGGGTGACGGAAGGGCCGGGTCAGCGGCTACGCGGGGGACGGGTCGGGCAGGCGCATCAGGCGGTGGATGTTGCCGTGGTAGATCCGCGCGCGGTCGGCGTCCGTGAGGCCGAGGCCGTCGAGGACGCGGATCGTCTCGCGGACGTACGCCGGGCCGCCCTCCGGGTCGAACGGGCAGTCCGTGCCGAACAGCACGCGCTCGGCGCCGAAGAAGTCCAGGCCGCAGCGGGTGCCGAGGGACGAGCCCGAGAGCGCGGTGTCGGCGTGGAAGCGGCGGAAGTACTCCAGCGGCGGATGCGGGAGCGGCGCGTCGCGCAGCCGCTCGTAGTCCTCGCCCGAGGTACGGCTGCCGAGCTGCGGCCCCCAGCCCAGCCCGATCCGGCCCTCCAGGTACGGGATCATGGCGCCCATGTGATGGGTGATGATCTTGATGCCGGGATACCGTTCGAGCAGCCCGGAGAAGACCAGCCGGGCCATCGCGACGCTCGTCTCGTACGGCCAGCCCAGCGCCCACCAGATCTCGTAGCGCGAGCGGTCCTCCGTCGCGTAGTCGGCGAAGGAGGCGCCGCGCGCCGGGTGCATCCAGACGGGCAGGTCCCGGCGCCACATCTCCGCGAACACGCCCTCGAACGCCGGGTCGTCCAGCGGCTTCCCGCCCACGTTCGTGAAGACCTGCACGCCGCGCGCGCCGAGGTCGTCGACGGCGAAGGCGAGTTCGGCGAGGGCCGCGTCCGGGTTGTTCATCGGCAGGGACGCGACGAACGCCGGGAACCTGTCCGGGTGCCGGTCGCACAGCTCGCGCATCGACTCGTTGGCCAGCCGCGCCAGCGCCGGTGAGTCGGCGGGCCCCGCGAGGAGTTCCGGGGGAGGGGAGGAGAGCGTGAGCACCTGCTGATAGCCGTCGCCGAAGTCGTCCATCATCCGCAGCCGCGCGTCCAGGTCGTGCAGCGCGTCCAGCTCCAGCCAGCGCTTGAGCGCGCCCGCGTCGACGACCAGCTCGCGCATCCGTGCGAAGTAGCGCGCGGGCAGGATGTGGCTGTACGCGTCGACCTTCAGCCCGTCCGTCGTGCCGGTGGCGGTTCCGTTCGTGGTGTTCATCGGTCTCCGTTCCCCCTCGATGTCTTCGGAACCCAGCGGGTGATCCTGCGGTCGACTGCCTGGACGAGCGCGAGCGCGGCGAGCGCGACGGCGATCACGACGAGCAGCACGGCCAGCACGCTCGCCCCGTCGAACCGTCCGCCCGCCTCGGTGACGAGATGGCCCAGGCCGACCACGGCGATGAACATCTCGCCGTTGATCATTCCGGTGACCGCGCGGCCGACGCCGAGCCGGACCCCGGCCATGATCAGTGGGGCTGCCGCGGGCAGCACCACCCGCAGCAGCACCTGCCGTTCGCCCGCCCCGTACGAACGCGCCATCTCCACCAGGTGCGGCGGTACGGAACGGATCGCGGAGGCCGTGTTGATGACGACCACGAACACCGCGTACATCACGATCACCGCCACGATCGCGGCCCGCCCCGCGCCGAACAGCGAGAAGAACACCGGCGCGAACACCAGTGACGGGGCGGTCAGCAGCGCCGAGACGTAGACCCCGAGCGCCGCCTCGACCTTGCGCCAGCGGCCCATGGCGGTGCCGACGGCGAGCCCGGCGACGAGCGAGATGACCAGGCCCAGCAGCAGATTGACCAGGCTGTCGCGGAGACTGCCGAAGATCAGCCCCTCCCTCGTCATGGTGACGAGCCGGTCCAACACCGTGCTCAGCGGCGGGAAGAACGCCACGTCCGCCGTCCGCCCGACCACCTCCCACCCGGCGGCGGCCAGCGCGAGGCTCACGGGCGTGGCGGGGACGCGGCGGAGGACGGGGCGCAAGGAGAGGGTGCCGTGCGCCGTACTCATACGGACACCTCCGCGCCGTCCGCCGGGCGGTGCTCCGTGTGCATGGCGCGGAGCCGGTCCCACAGATACGCGGTGATCTCCGCGTACTCGCCCGAGCGGCCGAGGCCGCCCACGTCCCGGGAGCGCGGGCGCGGCAGGTTCACCGGCACGATCTCGGCGACCCGTCCCGGGCGGGCGCTCATCAGCACCACCCGGTCCCCGAGCAGCACCGCCTCCTCCATGCTGTGCGTGATGAACACGACGGTCAGCCGGTGCTCCTCCCACAGGGCCAGCAGCTCTTCCTGGAGGAGCCGCCGCGTCTGCTCGTCCACCGCGCCGAACGGCTCGTCCATCAGCAGCACCCGCGGCCGTACGGCCAGCGCGCGCGCCAGGCCCACGCGCTGCTGCATGCCGCCGGAGAGCTCGCCCGGCAGCTTCCCCTCGAAGCCCGCCAGGCCCACCGTGGCGATCAGCGCCCGGGCCCTCTCCTCGCGCTCGGCGCGGCCGACGCCGCGCATCCGCAGGCCGAACGCGACGTTGTCCAGCACGGTCGCCCACGGCAGCAGCGCGAAGTTCTGGAAGACCACGCTGCGTTCGGGGCCGGGGCCGCGCACCGGGGCGCCGTCCACGAGGATCTCGCCCTCGTCCCAGGGCACCAGCCCGGCGACGGACTTCAGGAGGGTCGTCTTGCCGCAGCCGCTGGGCCCGAGCACCGTCAGGAACTCGTTCTCCCCCACCTCCAGCCCCACGTCCCGCAGCGCCTCGACGGTCGAACCGTCCTGTCCGGTGAAGCTCTTGCTCACTCCGCGCAGGGTGATCACTTGGGGCTCCTCGCCGTGTGCGTACGGGCTTGGTCCGTCGTACGGGCTTGGTCCGTCGTACGGGCCCAGCGCGTCAGCCGGTTCTCGGCCAGCCGCGCCAGGGAGATCAGCAGCAGCGCCTCCGCCAGCACGATCGCGATCGTGCCGTAGAGTGGCGGCGCCTTGAGCAGTCCGCGGTAGGTGAGGATGAGGCCGCCCAGCCCGTCGGAGACCATGAGCAGCTCGACGAGGACCATGCCGGTGACCGCGCGGCCGAGGCCGAGCCGTACACCCGTCATGACCGCGGGCAGGGCGCCGGGCAGCAGGATCCGCGTCCAGACGCGCCGCTCGGAGGCGCCGAACGACCGTGCCATCTCGATCAGCGACGGATCCACCTGCCGCACGCCCGCACGGCTGTTCACGATCACCATCATCACGGAGAAGAGCGCCACGAGCGCCACCCGCGAGGCCAGACCGACCCCCGCCCACATCACCAGCAGCGGAATGATCGCGGCCATCGGCGTGACCAGCAGGATGTTGAGGTGGACGTCCGTGTACCGCTCCAGCGTCCGGAACCGGCCCAGCAGGATCCCCGCCGGGATGCCGACGCCGAGCGCGATGCCGAAGCCCAGGACGAGAGCCTGGTTGCTCACGAACAGGGCCCGCCACAGCTCCCCGTCGCCGAGCAGGACGACCGTGGCCCGTACGGTCTCGCCGAAGCCGGGCAGCAGCAGACCGCCCCGCGCGCGGGCGTAGAGCTCCCACGCGGCGGCGAAGAGCGCGAAGGTGAGCAGCTGGTACGGGAAGCTCGCGTCGCGCAGCGGGCGGCGCAGCCGGCGGCGGAGCGGGCGGCGGAGCGGGCGCGTACGTGGCGAACGGGTTCCGGGGGACGTGGACACCGAGGTCATGACGCCCCCTTGGCCGCGTTGGACGCCGCGCGGATGAAGCTGAGATCGGCCGCGTCCTTCGCGCGTACGCCCTGGCCGATCACCCCGGCGCGGGCGAAGAAATCGATGGTTCCCTGGACGTTGCGCGGGGTGAGCGCGGCGGCGTCGAAGAGACGCGCGTCGCGGTACCGCTCGGCCACGCGCGCCACGTCGCCCTCGTCCTCCTCCGGGAGGTGCGTGCGCGCCAGTTCGACCAGCCGCTGCGGGCGGGCGTTGATCCTGGCGTGCTCGCGGACGAGCGCGGTCACGAACTCCTGTGCCACGCCCCGGTGGTCGCCGAGGAAGTCCGCGTTCGCGTACACGGTCTGCGGGTGCAGGTCCGGCAGCGTCTTCGCGAAGTCGGCGACCTTGGTGAGGCGCGCGGCGCCGGGCGCCCGGGACGACTCCAGGGCGACCGCGTCGGAGACCTCCAGCGGCGTCGCGTCGATCTCGCCCGAGACGAGGGCCTGGGCGCGGACGTCGGAGCCGCCGATCGTCAGGTAGTCGGGATGCTCGCCCCCGTCGCAGGAGGCGCGCACCCAGTCCTTGGCGATGGCCGTGGCGACCGCGCCCTCGCTGAAGATGCCGAACGGGCGTCCGCCCAGCTCGTCGCAGGACGAGACGCCCTTCCTGCCGTAGAGGGCCCACTGGTTACCGACGACATCGGCGATGATCTTGATGGGCGCGCCCTGCTCGACGGCGCTGAGCGCCGGGCCCGTGGCCTCGGCCGAGATCGCGTAGTCCCCCTGGGCCAGGCCCTCGATGGCGAGCTCCGGCTCGGCCAGCTCCACGATCTTCACGTCGTGGCCCCGGCGGCGGAGCGCGTCGGCGGCGGCGAGGACCGGCACGGTCGTGAGGTCCGGCTCGATGACCGCCACCGTGAACGCGAGCTTCCCGTCCGCCCGCTTCTCGGTGCCCGCGCCGCCCCCGCAGGCGGCGGCCGCGGCGGTCACGGCGCATAACGCTGCCGCGACCACGATCCGTTTCGTACGAGCCCACGCCGTGCGGGCGTTCCCGGGGCTGTGACCGGAATTGGGACTGGAACTGGGACTGGAACTGGGACTGGGCCTGGCCCTGGTCCGGGTGTGCATGGCTTCCCCCTTCACGCTGCTCCGGTTTCCCGAGGTCACCGGTTAGGCAAACGTATGCCTTCCCGGGATGCTAGCCATCCCGAAGGCGGAACCGTCAAGTGCTCAATGCAGGTAGGGGCGGGGTGTGTTGGGTGCACGGATTGCGAAAGTCCCTGCGTATGTGCCATCTTGGGCGACGCGAAAGGCAAACGTTTTCCGTCGGGTCGGGTCGGGTCGGGTCCGGGTCGATCTGGTCTGGACCGATCTGGTCTGGTCTTCGGTCTCATGTCGTGGAGGGTGACCGTGAGTTCACTGGTGGAAGTCGCCCGCGCGGCCGGGGTGGCCGTGTCCACCGCGTCCCGTGTGCTCAGCGGATCCGACCACCCGATCTCGGCGCGGACCCGCGCCAGGGTGATCGCGGCCGCCGAGAAGCTGGACTATTCGCCGAGCGCCGTGGCCCGTGCCATGGTCTCGCCCCACAGCCGCCTCGTCGGCGTCCTGGTCAGCGACATCGACAACCCGTACTTCTCCGTGATCGCCCGTGGCGTGGACGACGTGGCCTCACGCGCCGGTTACGTCACCATGCTCTCCAACGTCGACCGCCGCACCGGCACCGAGATAGAGCGCCTCCAGGCGATGCGCGACTACCGCGCCGCCGGTGTCGTCTTCGCGGGCAGCGGCTACGTCGACGACTCGCGCACGCCCGACCTGGTCGACGCGGTCCGCCGCGCCCGCGAACAGGGCGTCCACGCCGTCTCGCTCGCCGTCCGCGACCTCGGCTGCCCCTCCGTCGTGGTCGACAACCGGGCCGTCGCCCACCAGATCGCCGACCACCTCGTCTCCCTCGGCCACCGCCGCATCGCTTTTATCGAGGGCCCGACGGGGATGACCGTCACCCGCCACCGCCGCGAGGGCTTCCTCGCCCGGATGCGCGAGGCCGGGCTGGAGGACTCCGCGCAGTGCCTCCCCGGCGGCTTCGACTACGAGGCCGGGCGCGCCGCCACCCTCCGTCTCCTCGCCCGCCCCCCGCTCCCCGACGCCCTCATCGGCGCCAACGACGAGGTCGCCGTCGGCGCCCTCAGCGCCCTGCGCCAGGCCCGCGTCGACGTGCCGGGCGAGGTCTCCGTCGCCGGCATGGACGACCTGCGACTCGCCGAGTTCGTCGGCCTGACGACGGTGAGCCTCCCGCTCTACGAGATGGGCTCCCTCGCCGCCCGCCACATCATCGACGCGTCGTCGCGCCCAGCACCTCGTGCCGCCGCCACCGCCGCCACGGGCGCTGGCGGTCCGGACGGCTCCGACAGCCCCGACGCCGACGCTGATGCCGGGAGCGAGCGCACCGCGACGACGGTTCTCAGCCACCGCCTCACCGTCAGGGAGACAACGGCCCGCCGCACCGGGGCAGGAGCCTGACGTGGCCGCCACGGGGCCGGGGGCGTCGGGGACGCCCGAGCCCGGGGGCGCGCCAGGGCTCCGTCCCGGTGCGCCGGGGTGGACGGGGTGGCCGGGGGTGCTGAAGTCGTCCGAACTGTCGGAGAGTTCGGTGGCTGCGAAGCTGCCGGTGGCTCCGGGGGACCTGGAGTCGCCCGGTACGGCGCAGCTGTCGGAGGCCTGGGAGGGCTCGGTGGGCGCGGTGGCCGCGAAGCTACCGGTGACCCCGGAGGGTCCGGCGGCCCCCGAGTCGCCAGTGGTGCCGGATGATCCGGAGTCGCCTGGCACGGCGCAGTTGTCGGAGGTCTGGGAGGACTCGGTGGGTTCGGTGGTCGCGAAGGTGCCGGTGGCTCCGGGGGACTTGGAGTCGCCCGGTACGGCGCAGCTGTCGGAGCCCTGGGAGGACTCGGAGGGCGCGGTGGTCGCGACGCTGCCGGTGGCCCCGGTGGCCCCGGTGGCCCCGGTGGCCCCGGAGTCGCCCGGCATGGCGCAGACGTCCGAGCCCCGGAAGGGCTCGGAGAGCTCGGTGGCCCTGAAGCTGCCAAAGGCCCCAAAGGCCCCAAAGGCCCCAGAGGCCCCAGAGGTTCTAGGAGTCCCTGAGGCCCCAGAGGCGCTGGAAGACCCGGAGTTCTCGGACATGCTGCAGCCGGCGGAGCCCTCGGCGTTGCCGGAGGCGCCGGGTGATCCGGAGTCCTTGGGGGCTCCGCAGGGTCCCGATCCTGTTGGCTGGGGCGACGTGCGGTCCGTCGTGGTGGGGCCCGTTCCGTCGGCGGGCGGTGACGGCACCCCTGTCACCGTCATCCGCGAGTCCGCCGAACTTGGGGAACTGGCCGTGCTGTTGGAGGTCGATCTCGACGCGCCCGCCTTCCTCTGCATGTGCTGGGGTGACCTTCGCTTCGTCCTGCGCGGTGCCTCGGAACGGGTCCTCGACGTGCTCACCCTGCACTTCGGTAGCGGCCTGGACCGGGCCGCGTGGGGCGGCCAGTACCCGCTGCCGCGCGCCGAGGAGCTGACGCGCTGGCTGGCCGCGCGCGGAGTGTGCGGCCTGAGTGGTCAGGCGTCCTGACGGGTCAGTCTCAGGTACCCGCCGACGAGGGCCGCGCCCGTCCACGCCAGCAGGATCGCCAGCGCGCCCCAGGGGCCGTAGGCATGGGCGAACTGCGGGTCGTCGCCCGGACCGGTCAGGCGTATCAGCTCCATCCCGGCCTGGTCCGGAAGGAATTGGAGGACCGTCTTGAGCTTCGGCACATTGCCCAGGCCCTGCGAGCCGAGGAACAGCAGGGGGAGCAGGATGCCCAGTGCGAGCGCGGAGCTGCGCAGCGCGGTCGCGACACCCAGGGCGAACACGCATATCAGCGTCAAGTAGACACACGCGCCCACGAGTCCGGGCAGCACCCCGTCCGCGCCCGCCGTCGTCCCGTACGGCCCGAGTGCCTTCTGCGTCGCTGCGAACGTGACCGCCACCGTGACGACCGCGACCGGGAAAGCCGTCAGCACGCAGACCAGCACCTTGCCGCCGAAGAAGGCCCCACGCCGGGGAACGGCCGCCAGCGAAGCCCGTATCGTCCCCGACCCGTACTCGGAGCCGATCAGGAGCACCCCGAACGCCACCAGGGCGAGCTGCCCCAGCATCAGGCTGATCAGCCCGGCGAACACCGGGTCGAAGTTCTGCACGCGGTCGATGTGGGAACGGAAGTTGAGCGCGATCAGTGTGCCGAGACCGGAGCTCAGGGCGAAGGCCAGGCCGAGCGACCAGAGACTCGACCGCACGCTCCTGATCTTGAGCCACTCGGCACCCACGACGGCCCGCGCGAAGCCCACCCCGCTCATCGTCCTCCTCTCCGCATGCTGTCCCCGCCGCTCCGGAACTCCACGGCCTCCCCGGTGAGCCGCATGAACGCCTCCTCCAGCGAGCCCGTGCGCCGCGTCACCTCGTGCACGGTCAGGCCGTGCGCCGCGACGAGTTCACCGATCCGCTCCGGGCCGGTGTCCGCCGCCTCCAGCGTCCCGTCGTCCCCCACTCCCGTCCGTATCCCCGCTCCGGCGAGCACGGCGCGCAGCCGCTCCGGCTCCGGCGTACGCACATGGACGCGCGGGCGTGCGTGGCGGTCGAGGAACTCGGCCGTGCCGGAGTCCGCGAGCAGCCGGCCCCGCCCGATGACGACCAGGTGGTCCACGGTCTGCGCCGCCTCGCTCATCAGATGGCTGGAGACCAGGACCGTCCGCCCCTCGGCCGCCAGCTCCCGCATCAGTCGGCGGATCCACAGGATGCCCTCCGGATCCAGCCCGTTGACCGGCTCGTCGAGCAGGAGCACGGCGGGGTCGCCGAGCAGCGCGGCGGCGATCCCCAGCCGCTGGGACATGCCCAGCGAGAACGTTCCCGCCCGCCGGTCCGCCACGGACGTCAGACCGGTCCGCTCCACGACCTCGTCCACCCTGCGCTCCGCTATCCGGTTGCTCCGGGCCAGCCAGCGCAGATGGGCGCGGGCCGTCCGGCCGCCGTGCACCGCACCGGCGTCCAGCAGGGCGCCCACGGTGCGCAGCGGGTCGCGCAGCCGTCGGTAGGGCTTGCCGCAGACGCGGACGTGGCCGCCCGACGGCCGGTCCAGGTCCAGCATCATGCGCATCGTGGTGGACTTGCCCGCCCCGTTCGGCCCCAGGAAGCCGGTCACGCGTCCGGGCCGCACGTGGAAGGAGAGCGCGTCGACGGCCGTGGCCGACCCGAAGCGCTTGGTCAGTTCGCAGACTTCGATCACACCGCGACTCTCCCGCGCCACAGGGGTCCCGCACATCGCCCCAGAGTCAGAGCCCTCCGCCTCGGCCCGCAGGGGGAGGGGACCGCGCGAACGGCCCCCGCCTCAGCCCCTGGGATGACAGCCCCGCGGACGATGTCCGGCCCCCGCACCCCGGGATACGGTCACTTGCGTGTGCCGCTCACGTCCATGACCCACACGCTCATGGCCCACACGCCACCCACACGCCCAGCACCCACACGCTCATGGCCTGTACGCATGTGACTCATACGCCCGCGACTCGTACGTCCACACATTCCCTACGTTGCGCCCGCCGCGGCGCATCACCGTGCCGAGTGCTTCGGTGAGCGCGGTCTCCGTTCCTGCCAGGAGCGCGGGGCCGAAGACGCAGAGCGATTCCTCCCAGGGGTGCCAGAACGTGCCCATCCGCAGATCGGAGGTGAGCAGCAGAAGATAGTCGTCGTCGCCGCAGAAGGACCGCGGCCACCCGGGACGTCCCGTTCCGCCCACACGCGCCGGGTCGAAGCGGTAGCCCTGGTGCCACCAGGAGAGCGCGTAGAGCTGTTCGCCGGGAGGCGTCACGGCGCGTGCGGCGCGCTCGACGATCTCCTGGACGGTTCGTCGTACGCGCTCGGACTGTTCGCTCCGGTCGGGCGTGCCGACGTGCCAGGTGACCGAGTGCGGTGGCTCCTCGACGGCGGGGCAGGAGTCGCGCCCGGGCCGGAACGCGAAGCGGTTCTCGAACTCCTCGCACAGCCCGTCGTGTTCGGGGTCCGAGAGCAGCATCGTCACCGGCCGCGTCGCGTGCGGCGGCGGGCCCGGGGGCCGCCACTCGTGATCGCGCACCGTGGACACCGCGTGGAACCCGCAGCCCAGCAGTGCGTCGAGGACTGGCCCAGGCGGTGCCTCGGCGGTGACGTAGCGTCGCTCGGGCGCCGGGCCGGGTCCTGTCCCGAGCGCCCACCGCGTCCGGGCCCAGCGCAGCCAGGGCGGCAGGAACTCCGGGTGCGGGCCGGTCATTCCGCGTACGGCCACGAACTCCGTGTGTCCCACGGGCTCCGCCCAGCCCGCGCCCACGAGCCGCGTCTCCGATTCCAGGAGCTGGACGTTCAGGCCCCAGCTCACCATGTCGCCGTGGTCCGCGAGGAGGGCGCCCAGCCCGCGCGCGTACGCGTCGGAACCCGACCCCTCCGTCAGCCGCTCCAACTCCCGGCGCCGGTGGTCGCTGTGGCCGAGGCGCCGTACCCGCAGGCCCTTCGCGGGTACGGCGCGCCCGGAACCCGTTGCGGTGGCGACGTCGTCGAGGCGGGCGACCAGCAGTGTGCGCTCCGGTCCGGCGGCCGTGAACCCGGCGTCGCGCAACGCCCGTTCCCACGGCGCCGGATCGTGCCCGTACACCCGCCAGGTGACGGGCTCGCGCCGCCCGGCGCACGCCTCCTGCAGACGGCCGACGAGCGCGTTCTCGTCGTCGGACGGCTGCGGGAGACGGCTCACGGTCGCGTGGGTGCAGTAGTGCGTGCGTACGAGCGGGCCGTCGCGCTCGATGACGGCGCCCACGGGCGGTCGTCGCGGCACATGGCCCCGCACCTGCGCGTCGTACGCGGCCAGCAGGGCGGCGTCTGCCATGGGGCCCTCTGTCAGTCCTCGTCCTCCAGGCCCCTGGCGAAGCGGCGTGCGGCCTCGTGGGCCGCGCGGCGGGCCTCGTGGCGGTCCCTGCGCTTCTCGGTCCTGACCATGTCCTGCCACTCCTTGACGCAGGAGCGTTTGTTGCAGCCCGAGCAGCAGATGCGGCTGAACAGCATCCACGACGGGTCGTCCCACTGGCAGCGCGTCCCCGTGGCCTCGCGCGTCGGGCGCGGGGGCAGATCACAGGGGCCGAAGCGGTGGTCGTGGACGGGCCGGGGGTCGTGGTCGCGGGAGCGGACCCACAGAGGCTTCGTGTTGTCCGTGCGGGACATCTCGTTCCTTCCGGAACCCGCCGCCCGTGATCCCGGACTCTCCGGGCGGGCGGCTAGATCCAGATCCGCATGGCCCACCTCCTTCCGCTCGGACTCAGCCGCCTCGACTGCCTCGGTTCTGTGTTCTGCACCGCGGGGACGCTCCACACCCCCCGTGCGGGGCGGCCCACGCGGTGCAAAACGTTGCAGGATATGGGTGGGCGCCCGGTACGCGCAAGGGGTTTCCGATCAGCTCCGGCGGTCGCGGCGGCGCAGGGTGAAGCCGCGGCGGCCCTCGGTGGCGCGTTCGGTGCTCGCGGCGATCTCCCGTACGCCCCTGTCCAGGCGCTCGAAGAAGTCCTCGCTCGTGGAGGCGAGCCGGGTGTGCGGGGGATGTGGGGGATGCGGTCCCGGTGCCTGTCCTGGGGCCTGTCCGGGTGCCTGGGCTGGTGCCTGGCCGTGCGGAGGGGGCTGCGTCTTGCCGGTGAAGGCGTCCGCCGCGTTCTCCAGTTCCGCGAAGACGGACTCGGCGGCGCGCGTGACCCTGTTCCCGTTCTCCGGACCGGCGGCCCTCTCCCCGGCCTCGTCGCCCTCCTCGCCCTGCGCGCGCAGGCGCTGCCGGAGCTCCTGACCGTAGGGCGAGTGCGGATCGGGGGCGTAGGGCCCGTGCGGAGGCGTGTTCAAGGTGGTCCTTTCCCCGGGCGGCGCGGGGCGCACCGTCCGTACGTCTGTACGTCTGCACCGTCCACCTTAAGAGGTCGCCCCCGACGGGGTTAGGGTGCCGTATGCCCAGGCCAGACCCCCGGAGGGGCTCCCGGAGCGCGCCCGGGGCCCTCGCGTGGGCCGGGGCGCTGGACGTACTGAGCCCGTTCCTCGCGGCCGTAGGGCCCCGGCGGCACGAGGACTGGACGGCAGACGTCCTCCCCGTCCTGGAGCGCCGGACGTCCGAGCCGCGCGGCTGGCGGACGGTGGATGTCCACGCCGTGGACCGTACGCCGAAGCACCGGTCCTTCCCGCTCCGGCCCCTGACCGTGGCGGACCTCGACCGGGACCTGGAGCTGGTCACGTACGAGGGCGCGACCCGGCTCCTGGTCCGGCAGGCCGTCGAGCTCGCGCACCGTCCCTGGGAGGCGCCGGGGTATGCGCCGGGGTACGGGACGGAGTACGGGACGCCGGGCCGTGCGGCAGCGGTCGTCGCGGCGGCGCGTACCGTGCTGGCCCGCTTCGGACCCGAAGCGGAGTACGCCACCAACGCGATGGACCTGAGCGAGCCCGGCGAACCGGAACCCGGTCCCGGCGATCTCGGCGGCGGTCTGGCCGTCTCCGGCTTCGCGCTTCCGGAGGCCCACGAGTACGTCATGGACCTCGGCGTGATCGTCGCCTCCCCGGCCGAGGTCGGCGTCTTCTGGGGCTATTTCATCGACTGACCGGCCCGCAGGGTCCGGGCCCTGGCCCGGCCCAGGTCACAGCCGTCGTGAGACCTCCTCCGCCGCCTGGCGGACCGCCGGGGCGAACTCGTGGAGCTGGTCCTCGGTGACGAGGAAGGTGAGGGAGGAGACGGAGACCGCGCCCATGGGGTAGCCGTCGCCGTCGAGGACCGGCGCGGCGAGGGAGCAGACGGCCTCGTCGGCCTCCTCGTACTCCGTCGCGTAGCCCTCCTTGCGGACCGTGTTCAGCTCGCCGCGCAGTCTGCGGCGGTCCGTGACCGTGCGCGGCGTACGGGCCGGGAGCCCGGCGCTGTCGAGGAGCGCGGCGCACTCCTTCTCCGGGAGGTGGGCGAGGAGGACCTTGCCCGCCGCGCTCGCGTGGAGGGGGAGGGGCATGCCGACCTCGGTGGCGATGCGGTACGCGTGACCGGGGTCGACCTTGTGGGTGTAGGTCGCGTAGTCGCCGCTGAGGACGGCCAGGTGAACGGTCTGGCCGAGGCGCTGCTGAAGGGCGCGCAGCACGGCGTCGATGCCGACCGCGTCGTCGGCGAGCACCTGCGCGGCGAGGGTGCGCAGCTGGGGTCCGATGCCGTAGCGCCCCTCCCCGTCGGCGATCGCGTACCCCTCCGCGATCAGTGTGCTGAGGATCCGGTGGGTGCTGGCCTTGGGCACACCCGCCTGTTCGGCGACCTCTCCGAGGCGGCGCGGGGACTCCTGCCGGGCGACGGCGTGCAGCACGCGGAGCGTTTTAGCTGCAGAGTTCACCGACTTCTCGCGATCCATTGACCCTCCGTACGGCACGGGGTTAGCTTGCCACCAATCCGCTCTACGGAACGCCAATCTACTCTACGGAACGGTCGGCGTCGTACGGGCGGTGGTGCGCTCTCATCTCAGGCTCATCTCACGCCCCCGAAAGGCGACCGTCCATGGCTGTGCGCGACCCCGAGGCGAATCCGTCCCCGGAACGGCTTGATCTGGTGATCTCCGGCGGCCTGCTGACCGATCCGGCCGCCCCGGAGCGCGGCGAACCCGCCCCGGGCGACCTCGGCGTACGGGACGGACGCATCGCCCGCGTCACCGGGCCCGGCGGTCTCGCGGAAGCCGAGGGCTCCCAAGGGGCGGGCGGCGTACGGTCGTTCGACGCGACGGGACTCCTCGTCGCGCCGGGCCTCATCGACCTGCACACCCACGTCTACGACGGGCGCACCGGACTGGGCCTCGCGGCCGACGACGCCGGGATCCGGCAGGGCGTGCCGACCGTCGTGGACGCGGGGAGCTGCGGCAGCGACGACTGGGCGCACTTCGCCGCGCACGTCACGCCCCACGCCCGTACGCGGGTGCTGAACTGGCTCAACATCTCCCGCCACGGCCTCGTCCAGGGCACCCGCGAACTCGCGGACGGGCCCGCCGCACTCGACCCCGACGCCACCGCGCGCGTCCTCTCCCGGCACCGCGACACCGTGCGCGGCGTCAAGGTCCGGATGAGCGGCTCGGTCCTCGGCGGGAGCGGGCTGGCGCCGCTGCGCGCCGCCAAGGAGCTGACCGCGCGGCTCGGCGATGAGCTGGGGCGTCGCGTGCCCGTCATGGTGCACGTCGGCAACGAGCCGCCGCCCTTCGGCGACGTGCTCGAACTCCTCGGCGAGGGCGACGTGGTGACCCACGCCTTCCACGGCAAGCCCGGCGGGCTGTTCGCCGGAGGGACCCGACCGATCGCGCGGGCGCGGGACGCGCTCGACCGGGGCGTACGGCTCGACGTCGGCCACGGCAGCGCCAGCTTCTCCTTCCGTACGGCCGAACGCGCGCTCGACGCGGGCGTACGCCCGTACACCGCGAGCACCGATCTGCACCAGCGGAACGCCGACGGGCCCGTGCACTCGCTCGCCACCACCCTCACCAAGCTGCTCGCCCTCGGCATGCCGCTGAGCGAGGTGCTGGCCTGCGCCACGGACAGGGCGGCCGACGTGCTCGGGCTCCGGGGCGAGCTGGGGCTGGGCACGCTGCGCGTCGGCGCGCCCGCCGACCTGAGCCTGCTGGAGCTGCGCGAGGAGCCCGTCGAACTCACCGATGCCGAGGGCGAACGGCGCACGGCGGGGCGGGCGCTCGTCCCGCGCGCCGTCGTCCGCGCGGGCACGCCGCCCCTGCGCCTCCCCGACCAGAACCGTTCCGCGTGAAAGGCCGCGCATGAGCGACACCCCCACCGATACCCCCACCGACAGCCCTACCGATACACCCCTGATCGCACGGCTGGCCGACGCCGCCGGGCCGTTGAGCGGTGAGGACCGGGACGACCTGGCCGAACTGCTCGCGCTGACCGAGCGGTACGCCGCAGACGAGGGCCTGGCCCTCGACGACACCCGCCGGCTGGCCGTCGCCGTCCACGCCCTCGCCTTCGTACGGCGGGTGCGCGAGGGCGAGCGGCTCGACGAGCTGGCCCCCGAGCTGTACGCGGAGGTGCCGCCGGAGCGGTTCGCGCGCGTACGGGACCTGATCGAGCGCTACACCGCACCGCGTGGCTGGACCGCGCCCGGCACGGAAGTCCTGCTGCTCGCCCTGCACTTCGAGACGGCCCGGCAGGAGAGACCACCCCATGAGGACGAGCACGAGCACGAGGACGAGCACGAGGAAGAGGAGAGCGAGACCATGGCAGTGAAGATCGTGATCGGGCACCGTCTCGGCAAGGGCCAGGCGGTCGCCGACGGCATACGCGCGGCGGGCGCCGAGCCCGTGCTGATCCCCGGCCCCGGGGCCGACATGAAGGTCGGCGACGTGATGGCCGCCGAGGGCGCGGCGCTGGGCATCTCGTTCTGCGGGAGCGGCGGCGCGGGCGCGGTGACGGCGAAGGCGAAGTACGGGCACGAGATCGAGTTCGGCATGCGCTCGGCGCAGGCCGGGGTGACCGCCGTGGAACAGGGCCGCACCGTCCTCGGTTTCGGCTTCCTCGACAGCGAGGAGCTGGGCTTCAAGGTGGCCGAGGCCCTGCTGAAGAAGCTGGAAGGGCAGGGGCGGGGAGGCGAGTCGTCATGAAGCACGAGCGGCTCACCCTGCGGATCACCGGCTCGGGCCCCACCCGCGAGAAGGCGTTCGCCACCGCGATGCGCCAGGTCCAGCAGCGGGTCGGCAAGCAGGCCGACGGGACCTGCTACCGCGTCGAACCCGTCGACCTCGCCGTCGAGTCGGCCGTCGAGCACCGCTGGACGGAACGGTTCCTCGGGCTGCTCTTCCCGCGCGAACGCAGGCGGTTCGAGCTGACCCTGCGGATCGAGGTGGAGGTCGCCTCGATCGATCTGGCGGCCGTCGACTTCACCGTGCGCGAGGAGCGGCTGACACCGCTGCAGCACGCGCTGCACATGAGGTGAGACGCCGATGAACGAGACCCTCACCATCCTCCTGGAGTCCATCGTCATCGGCGCGCTGATCGGCTTCGGCGCCTCGGCGGGCGTGGCCCGGATGTTCCACGCGCCCAAGGTGCAGGGCATGGGCGCCTTCCGTACGCTCGGCGAGCTGAACGCCTGCGAGAACGACCCCGTCGCGCACTTCTCCTTCGGCCTCGGCTTCTTCTTCAACGCCTGGGCCAGCGCCGTCGGAACCGGCGCGCTGACCTCCGACGTGGACCACCGCATCGTCCCGCACTGGGCCGCCGCGCTCTCCATGGCGAAGAACCGGAACCTCGCCGAGACGCTGCACAACCCGCGCCGGATGGCCTTCTTCGGCGCCGGGGTCGGCGTCGTGCTGGTCTCCGTGCTCAACACCACGGCGGCGTCCATCCCGTCCTCGCTCCAGGAGGTCGCGGCCAAGGTCCTCGGGCCCGCGTCGGAGTGGCTGATCAACCCGGTGATGCCGATCGTCTTCTGGATGGCCGCCGTCGATGCCGGGCGCCGTACGGGTGGCTGGGGCACGGTGCTCGGCGGCCTCGCGCACGTGGTGATGGGCAACGCCGTGCCCGGCATCGTGCTCGGCATCGTCGTCGGCAAGGCCGTGGACGACCTGGGCTGGACGCGGATGACGCGGGTGCTGGCCGGAGCGGTGATCACGCTCTTCACCGCCAGCGCCTTCCTGCGCGGCGTCGACCTCACGCTGCTCCAGCAGATGAAGGTCCAGGTGCCCGACTGGCTGCAGCAGGTGCACGACTCCACCGGCACGAAACCCACGGACTGAGGACGGGACGGTTCCATGACGCACGCGACAGCGGACACTGGTTCGGACTCGGGCTCGGACCCGGACTCGGGCTCGGACTCGCACTCCAAGGTGCCGGGGGAGGGCAGCTTCTGGCTCTCCGAATGGGCGTTCCCCCTCTTCGTCGCCTCGCTCGCCGCGGGGATCTTCGCCGGTACGCACCTCTACTACGTCTACCGCACGGGCACGTTCAGCGACGTGGCCGTGACGGCGATGCTCAAGGCCGGGATGGACAGCGGGAGTTACGGCGCCGCCGCGGCCTTCGGCGCGGGCTTCCTCTTCGCCCGCGTCATCGAGGGGCCGATGGTCGGCATCCTCGACATCGGCGGCTCGCTCCAGACGGGCGTCGGCATCGGCGTCCCCGCGATGCTGCTGGCCGCCGGTATCACCGCGCCGCTGGAGCACTTCTGGCTCGCGGTGCCCACGGGCGCGGTCCTCGGAGCGCTGATCGGCTGCCTCATCCTCGCCATCCGCCGGGCCACCGTGAACTCGGCGGGCAACACCTCCACGTTCGGCGCCGACGTGATGATGGGCGCGGGCAACTCGGCGGGCCGCTACCTCGGGCCCCTCGTCATCATCGCCGCCGCCACCGCCTCGCTCCCCGTCGGGCTCGGCTCCACGCTCGGCGCGGCGCTCTTCTACAAGTGGCAGAAGCCGCTGACGGGCGGCGCGATCCTCGGCGCCATGCTCTTCGGCCTCTTCTTCCCGATCCCACACAAGTGAGGCCCACGACAGCGAGGTCCACGACAGCGAGGTCCACGACAGTGAAGTCCACGACGCTAAGGAACGTATGAGCGACCGCCCCCTCGACTACCACGCCCTCGGCGTCCACCCCGCCGTCAACGCCAACGGCAAGATGACCGCCCTCGGCGGCAGCAGGCTCAGCGCGGCCACCATCGCGGCGATGGGCGCGGCCGCCCGCGACCACGTGGTGATGGACGAGCTGATGACCGCCGTCGGCCACGAACTCGCCGCCGCCGCGGGCACGGAGGACGCCTGCCCCACCACCGGCGCCGCGTCCGGCGTCGCGCTCGCGGTCGCCGCGCTCGTCGCGGGCGCGGACCCGGCCCGGATCGAACGGCTGCCCGACCCCGGCGACCGCCCCTGCGAGGTGGTCCTGCCCAAGGGCCACGCCGTCAACTTCGGTGCCCCCGTGGCCCAGATGATCGCCCTCGGCGGCGGTACGCCGGTCGAGGCGGGCGCCGTCAACAAGGTGCGGGCCGCGCATCTGGAGGGCGCGATCGGCGCCCGTACGGCCGCGCTCCTGTACGTCCAGTCGCACCACGCGGTGCAGAAGGGCGCGGTCTCCCTCGCCGAGACCGTCGCGGTCGGGCGGGCGCACGGCGTCCCCGTGATCGTCGACGCGGCGGCGGAGGAGGACCTGCGCAAGTGGCCCGCCACCGGCGCCGACCTCGTCGTCTACAGCGGCGGCAAGGCGATCGGCGGCCCCACCTCCGGCTTCGTCTGCGGCCCCGCGCCGCTGATCGCGGCGGTCCGCGCCCAGTACACGGGCATCGGGCGGCCGATGAAGGTCGGCAAGGAGACCCTGCTGGGACTGGCGCAGGCCGTACGCGAGTACGGTGCCGGGGCGGCGGCGTCCGGGGACGAGGACGAGGATGCGGGCGCGGGCGCGGATGGCGGCGCGCGGGCGCGGATGGAACGCCTCGCCGGGCGCCTCGGCGCGCTCCGCGGGCTGAGCGCGCGGGTGGTGCGGGACGAGGCCGGGCGGGAGATCTTCCGCGCCGAGCTGACCGTGGACCCGGAGCGCGCGGGACGGGACGCGGCGGGGCTGGCGGTCGAACTCGCCGCGGGCACGCGGCCGGTCTTCCTCCGCGACCACCACGCCGCCGCGGGGCGGCTGGCCGTGGACCCGCGCGCGCTGAGCGCGGAGGAGGAGGAACACCTCGCGCACCGGCTCACGGAGCTGCTCGGCGGCGCGGCCGCCGGTGACGACGACACGACGAACGGAAGGAACAGCGAGTGAGCACTGGCACGGTGGAACGACGCCTCGTGGTGACAGAGGAGGCCGGGCTCCACGCCCGGCCCGCGGCGGCCTTCGCCCAGACCGCGGCGGGCGCCGAGGCCCGGGTGACCGTGGCCCGCGCCGACGCGGGGACCGAGGCGGAGCCGGTGCCCGCGCGCAGCGTGCTGTCCGTGATGGGCCTCAACATACGGCGCGGCGACGAGATAGTCCTCCGCGCGACCGGCACGGACGCCGACCACGTCCTGGACGCCCTCACGAAGATTGCGTCCCCGGCATGACCCCGCCCGACCCGACCGCTGAGGACGCCCCCGGCCCTGGGGACGCCCCCGACCCTGGGAACGCCCCCGGCCCCGGCGCTGGTGTCGCGTTCGGCGTTCAGGTCGCGCTCGACGCGTTGGCCGAGGCGCGGATCGTGCCCACCGTGCGGGCCGGGGACGCGGAGGCGGCGGACGTGGTCGCGCGGGTGCTGTACGACGCGGGGGTGACCACCTTCGAGTTCACGGCCACCACTCCCGGCTGGCGGGAGCTCGTCGCGCGCTGGACGGCGGAGGTGCCCGGCGCGGCCGTCGGGCTCGGCACCGTGACCTCGCCCGAGATCGCGGAGGCCGCGCTCGACGCGGGCGCCCGTTTCCTGGTGAGCCCCTTCCAGGTGCCGGAGGTGCGGCCCGTCGCGGACGCCGCCGGGCGGCTGTTCGTCGAGGGCGCGCACAGCCCGACGGAGGTACGGGCGGCGGCCGAGCGCGGCGTGGCCAAGCTGTTCCCGGCCCACGTCGGCGGGCTCACCTATCTCAGGACCCTCCGCTCGGTGCTCCCCGGCGCCCGGATCATGGCGACCGGCGGGGTGACCCTGGCCAACGCGGGGGACTGGCTGGCGGCCGGGGCGTTCGCGGTGAGCGTCGGCAGCGACCTGACCGCGGGCGGCGACGTCCCGGCCGCGGTCGAGCGCCTCAAGACGGCACGGCTCAGGGCCGTACCAGCACCTTGAGCGCCTCGCGCGCGGCCATGGCGCGGTAGGCGTCGGGGATCTCCTCCAGGCCGACCGTACGGTCGAAGACGCGGCCCGGCTCGACCGTGCCGTCGAGGATGTCCGGCATCAGCTCCTCGATGTACGCGCGGGCCGGGGCGACGCCGCCGGTGAGGGTGATGTTGCGGCTGAAGACGTCGCGGCCGACGGGCCCCTGCGCGTACTGCGGCAGGCCGACGCGGCTGACGGCGCCGCCGTCCCGTACGACACCGAACGCCGTCTCCAGCGCGGGGAGGGTGCCCACGCACTCCAGCACCGCGTGGGTGCCGAAGCCGCCGGTCAGTTCGCGCACCCGTGCGACGCCCTCCTCGCCGCGCTCGGGCACGACGTCGGTGGCGCCGAAGTCGCGGCCCAGCGCGGTGCGTTCGGCGTGCCGTCCCATCAGCACGATCTGCTCGGCGCCGAGCCGCCGCGCCGCCAGCACCGCGCAGAGGCCGACCGCGCCGTCACCGATCACCGTGACGGCCGTACGCGCGGAGACCCCGGCGCGGACGGCGCAGTGGTGGCCGGTGGGGAACACGTCGGAGAGCGTGAGCAGCGACGGCAGCAGCGCCGAGTCCTCGGCGACGGGCAGCTTCACCAGGGTGCCGTCCGCGTACGGGACGCGCACGGCCTCGCCCTGCCCGGCGTCCACGCCGCCGTGGCCCCAGCCGCCGCCGTTGAGGCAGGAGGTGTGCAGGCCTTCGGCGCAGAACTCGCAGGTGTTGTCGGCGTACACGAACGGGGCGACCACCAGCTCTCCGGCCCGCACCCCGCGCACCTCGGACCCCGTCTCCTCCACGACGCCGAGGAACTCATGGCCGATGCGCCCGCCCTCCTCGGTCGCGGGCCGCTTGGCGTACGGCCACAGGTCGCTGCCGCAGACGCACGCGGCGACGACGCGGACGACGGCGTCGGTGGGCGCCTGCGGCTTCGGGTCGGGGACGTCCTCGACGCGGATGTCGCCCGCGCCGTAGATCAGGGTGGCTCGCATGGTGCTTCCCGGGTTCGTGAGGGGGACGGGGTTCCAGGGTCCCGCCGTCCCCCGAAGGGATCAAGGCGGGACGGTCACGGCGAGGCCGTCCCGTGCGTCGTCGGGAACGCGAACCGTACGTCCGTGAGCCGCTCGGAGACCTCCCACAGGCGGCGTCCCGTCTCCGGGTCGGTCGCGGTGGCGCCCAGCTCCACCCGCTTCGGGGCGCCGCGCATCTCGCCCTTTCCGTCGGGCCCGTAGCAGGCGCCGCCCTCGACGCCTGCCGCCGTCGCGGCGTGCAGCTGGGGCAGCGCGCCGCCCTCGGCGGACTGCGCGAACGGCTTCAGCAGGCGGCCGAAGAGGAGCGAGACCAGGCCGACGGGGCCGTCCGTCTGGAGTCCCGTGGTGGCGTAGCCGGGGTGCGCGAGCAGGCTGCGCACGGGGCTGGCCGCCTCGGTGAGCCGCCGCTGGAGTGCGTACCCGAAGACGGCGTTCGCCAGCTTGGACTGGTCGTAGCGCGGCATGGGCCGGTAGTCGCGCTCGGCGGCGAGGTCGTCGAAGTCGATACGGGCCTTGCGGTGGTTGAACGAGGTCACCGTGATCACCCGGGGATCGCGCCCGGCGGTCAGCGGGCCGAGCAGCAGCCCGGTGAGCGCGAAGTGGCCCAGATGGTTCGCCGCGAACTGCAGCTCGTGGCCCTGCGGGCTGAGCGTGCGGGGCGGCGCCATGATCCCGGCGTTGTTGACCAGGACGTCGAGCCGGGGGTGCGCGGCGCGCACCCGCTCGGCGAGGTCCCGGACCGAGTCGAGGTCGGCGAGGTCGACACGGCGCACCTCCAGGCTCGCGCCCGGATGCGCGGCGGCGATCCCGTCCGCCGCACGGCGCCCCTTCGCCTCGTCGCGCACGGCGAGGATCACATGGCCGCCCCGGGCCGCCACCTCCCGCGCGGTCGCGAGCCCGAGGCCGCTGCTCGCCCCGGTCACGAGGAAGACCCGCTCGGTCAGGTCGGGAATCTGCGCCGTCGTCCAGCGCTGCTGTCGCGTCATGGGGCACACCTTGCCGCCATTGACACTCAGTGTCAATGCGATCCTGAGTGCCACGTAGGGCATGGAGGGTACGATCGTGGGGTGAGCACCCGCCCAGAAGCGCCCCGTCCCGAAGTGACCATGGCCCAGCGCAAACGGCAGCTCGTCGCCGGTGAACTGACCGAGGCGGCGCTGCGGTTGCTGGCGGAGAAGGGGTTCGACGCGGTCACGATCGACGAGATCGTGGCCACCGCCGGGGTGTCCCGGCGGACCTTCTTCCGCTACTTCGCGTCCAAGGAGGACGTCGTCGTCCAGTTCCTGGCCGACATGGGCGACGGCATCCGTGCCGCGCTGGCGGACCGCCCGGCGGAGGAGAGCCCGTCGGCGGCCCTCCGCCACGCCGTCCGCGTCCCCCTCGACGCCTGCGCCGACCACTCCGACCGGGCGCTGGGAGTCGTCCAGCTCATCCTCCGCACGCCCGCGCTGCGGGCCCGCTTCCTGGAGCGGCAGGCGGAGTGGAGCGACGGCCTCACGGCGGAGCTCGCGACCCGCCTCGGGCTGAGCCCCTCGAAGGACCTGTACCCCCGGCTGGCCGCCGGGATGGCGCTGAGCACCTTCGACACGGTGCTGCACCGCTGGAGCGCGAGCGGCGGGGAAGAGTCCCCCGCCGCTCTGCTGGACCAGTCCTTCGCCCTGCTCGCTCCGTCCCTGGACGCGGTTACGCATTGAGGGGCGTGCCCCTGTCTCCGCCGCGTGGTCACGACACGTCGGGGCTTGCCCCGTTTCCCTCAGGGGCGCGGGGAACTGCGCGCCCAGCCACGACGCGGGCGCGGCCCGCGAAGTACAGCCCGGGGCTCCCCGGGCGCGGCTCTTGTGCGCGGGGCACCCGGCGTGGGGGGCTGCGCTTGCCAACCCTGCGCCTTGCGCAGACTTCCCAAGCTTCGCCGGGCGGAGGGAGGAGCAGGGCTTGGCTCTATGCGCCCAAGCGCTCCCTCAGTGACGGCTGGAGGCGGTCGGCGTGGGCGGATGCCATCGCGTCGCAGAGGGACCAGATGCGGTCCACCGGCAAGGCGGCGGCCGTCGCCGGGTCCGTCATGGCGGCCTGGCGCACCCGCAAAGGGTCGTCCTCGACGGCCGCGCGTACCGTCAGGTCGACCGTGCTGAGGTACGTACGGTTGAGGGCGGCCAGTTGGGGCGGGAGGGCGCCGATACGGGTCGGCTGGATGCCGGAGGCGTCGACTAGGCAGGGGACCTCGACCGTGCCGCCCGACGGCAGATTGTCGATCAGGCCATGGTTCGGCACGTTGCCGTAGACCGTGCGGGGGGTGCCCGTGACGACGCTGTGGATGATCTGCGGCGCGTACTCCATCGTCCCCTCGACCTGAAGGGGCCGCCCGGCGGCGAGGGCGTCGCGGGTGCTCTCGTACTCGGCGACGTTCTCGTCCACGATGTTCAGGTACGCGCCGACCGGCAGGCGCAGACGCTCGATCTCGCTGTCGTGGTGCAGGTACCACGGCACGTACTCGGAGGAGTGCTCGCTCGTCTCCGTCGGGTAGTAGCCGAGGCGGCGGTACATGTCCACGCGGGTCCTGCGCCGCAGCTGCTCGTCCTTCTCGATGAGCGCGTCCAGCGCGGGGTAGAGGTTCGTGCCGCCGTGTGCGAACTCCAGGACCCACGCCTGGTGGTTGACGCCCGCCGCGCGGTACGTGACCTCTTCGAAGGGGACGCCGACGAGTTCCGCGAGGCCGTTCATCGTCCAGTGCACCGAGTGGCACAGGCCCACGACGCGGCGCAGGCCCGTGGCCTGCGCGAGGTACTGGACGTTCATCGCCATCGGGTTGGTGTAGTTGAGCAGCCACGCGTCGGGGCACAGCTCTGCCATGTCCTCGCCCAGCGCTCGCAGCAGCGGGAACGTGCGCAGCGCGCGGAAGATGCCGCCGATGCCCAGGGTGTCGCCGATGGTCTGGCGTATCCCGAAGCGGGCGGGCACCTCGAAGTCGGTGCGGGTGGCCTCGCGCATGCCGACCTGGACGATGTTGATGACGAAGTCGGCGCCGTCCAGGGCCGTACGCCGGTCGGCGTGGGCGGTGACGCGGGGCGTGGCGCCGCGTACGTCCGCGATGTGCCGGGCGGCGGCCTCGGCGGTCGACAGGCGTTCGGGGTCGATGTCGTGCAACGCGATGTGCGCGTCCCGCAGCTCGGGGAAGGCGAACAGGTCGGCGAGCAGGCCCTGGGTGAAGACGACGCTCCCCGCGCCGATGAAGGTGACCTTGGGGGGCTTGGCGGCCCTGGGGGTGTCGTTCGTGGTCATCACGCGTTCTTTCCTTCGGTGGTGGCTGTGGTGGTGGCGGGGGAGGCCGTGTGATCGACGGCCTCCTCCCAGGTGGGCTGGGCCGGGGTGCCGCCGGGCGCGCGGGTGGACAGCGCGCCGCAGACGGCGGCGAGTTCGAGCGCCTCGGCGAGCGGGAGTCCGGCGAGGGTCGCGGCGACGAACCCGGCGTCGAAGCTGTCGCCCGCGCCGACGGTGTCGCGGGGGGTGACGGACGGGCCCCGTACGGTCCGGAGGCCGTGGCCGTCGTGGGCGAGGGCTCCGTCTCCGCCGTTCTTGACGACCGTCACGGGGCCGCGCCCCGCGAGCGCCGCCGCGGCATCGGCGGGCGTACGGGAGCCCGCCAGGGCCATCGCCTCGGCCGCGTTCGGCAGCAGGAAGTCCGTGCCGGGGAGCACCGCCGCGATCCCCTCGGGGTCCCAGCGGCCCTCGGGGTCGTCGTTCGTGTCGAGCGAGGTCGTGGCGCCGTGCGCGCGGGCCGTACGGAACAGCGCGGGCAGGGCACGGGCGAGCAGCGGCAGCAGGAAGTACGAGGCCGCGTGCACGTGCCGGGCCGCCGTCAGCAGCCGGGGCGGCACGTCGTCGCCGCTCGTCGCGGCGAGGGTGCCGGGGCTGGTCAGGATCGCCCGGTCACCGTTCCCCGGCCGCGTGACGATCACCGTCAGCGGCGTCGCGAGCCCCGGATCGACGCGCAGCGCCGAGGTGTCCACGCCCCGCGCGTCGAGCGCGTCGCGGACGAAGCGGCCCGCCTCGTCGTCGCCGACGCGCGCGGCGAGCGCGACGCGCAGCCCGAGCCGTGCCGCGCCGCACGCCATGATCGCGCCGGAGCCGCCGAGGGTCAGCGCGCCGGAGCCGACGAGCTGTTCGCGCTGTCCGAAGGCGAGCGGACCGTCCAGCGGCCCGACGACGACGTCGGGGTTCGCGTCGCCCAGGACGAGCAGGTCGAGGTCGTACGTCATGGGTCAGCCCTTCAGGCCTGTCGAGGTGATGGAGCGGATGAACGACTTCTGGGCGCCGAGGAACGCCAGCAGCACCGGCAGCACCGTGATCACGTTCCCCGCCATCACGGCGGACCAGCGGGTGTGGTGCTGGCCCTGGAAGGTGGTGAGGCCGAGCTGGAGCGTGTACTGGGTGTCGTGGTTGATGGCGATCAGCGGCCAGGTCAGGTCGTTCCAGGTGGTGAGGAACGTCAGTACGGCCACCGTGCTCAACGCCGGGCGCGACAGCGGCAGCACGATCGTGAGGAGCACCCGCAGCCGCGAACAGCCGTCGATCCAGGCGGCCTCCTCCAGCTCGCGCGGCAGCGAGAGGAAGAACTGCCGCAGCAGGAAGACCGCGAACGGCGTGACCAGCGAGGGCACGATCAGCGCGCCCAGCGTGTCGATCAGCCCGAGCCGCTTCATCACGAGGAACGTCGGGATCATCGTGAGCTGGAACGGCACCGCCATCGTCGCCAGCATCAGTACGAGCAGCGCCCGCGAGCCCCGGAACCGCATCCGGGCGAACGCGTAGCCGCCCAGCGCGCCGAAGAGCAGGTTCGAGGCGACCGCGACGGCCGAGACGATCAGCGAGTTGGCGAACCAGCGCGGGAACATCGCGTTCCCCAGCACGTACCGGTAGCCGCCCAGGTCGATGCCCGAGGGCCAGAGCGCGGGCGGGAAGCGGTTGATCTCGGCGTTGGTCATCACCGAGCTGAGCAGCAGCCACACCAGCGGCAGCGCGAACAGCAGGGCCAGGGGCGCCAGCAGCAGATGCCAGCCGCTGAACGGCAGCCGTACGCCGCGCCGTCGGCCCGTCGGCTGAGGCCGTACGGTCCGCTCCGGGGTCCGCGCCGGCGTCGGGGTCAGGGTGGTCATCGTGCGGCTCCTTCCGTACGGAGCGCGGCGCGGCGGCTGTCGCGACGGTCGGCGCGGGCGCGTACGACCCGCATCACCACACCGATCAGGCCCAGCGCCACGGCCAGGACGTACGCGGCCGCGGCCCCGTACCCGGCGGTGAAGCTCTTGAACGCCTGCTCCCAGATGAAGTAGACGATCACCGTGGTCGAGCCGAGGGGCCCGCCCTTCGTCGTGACGTAGACGAGGTCGAAGACCTGGAGCGACTGGATCGTCTGCCACAGGACGAGGAACACGGTGACCGGGGTGAGCGTCGGCAGCGTCACGTGCCGCAGCAGATGCCGCCGCCCCGCGCCGTCCAGCCGCGCCGCCTCGATCAGCGACTCCGGTACGTCCTGGAGCGCGGCGAGATAGACGACGACGCAGAAGCCCGTACCGCTCCACAGGGTGATCGCGACCAGGACCAGCAGCGCCTGTCCGGGGTCGGTGAGGAAGCCCTGCGTGGAGAGGCCGAGCCTGCTCAGCAGCGAGTTGGCGGCGCCGAACTCGGGGTCGAGGATGAAGGAGAAAAGCACGCCCTGCGCCGTGGCCGAGACGACGAACGGCACGAAGACCAGCGTGCGGTAGAGGCCGACCAGCCGGATCCGCCGGTTGAGCGCGAGCGCCAGCGCGAGGCCCCCGGCGAGGCTGAGCGGCACGTACAGCACCGTGTAGAGCAGCGTGTTGCGCACGGCCTGCGAGAAGTGCGGGTCGGCGGCGAGCGCCCGGTAGTTGTCCAGGCCCACCCAACGGCTGGGCGTGACGAGGTCGTTGGCCTGGAAGGAGAGCAGCAGCGACCAGACCACGGGGACGACGCTGAGGCCGAGGACGATCAGCACGGCGGGGGATATCCACGCCCAGGCGGTCATCGACTCACGGCGGCGTGCCCGGCGCAGGGAGTGGTGTTCGGGGGCGCGTGACACCGTGAGCGGTGTCGGAGTAGGGGGCATCGGGGCTCCTCAGCGAGGGATGAGAAGGGCGGCGTCGGCCTCCTCCGCGCAGGAGCGCATGGCGGCGGCGGGCGTGCTCCGGCCCAGCAGTACGGAGGTGATGGCCTGCCCCAGGGCCTGGGAGACCTGGGGGTAGGCGGGGTGCGCCGGACGGACCCGCGCGGTCTCCAGGGCCTTGGTGAAGACCGCGAGCCCCTC
Source organism: Streptomyces sp. NPDC048172 (assembly GCF_043202595.1). Lineage (NCBI taxonomy): Bacteria > Bacillati > Actinomycetota > Actinomycetes > Kitasatosporales > Streptomycetaceae > Streptomyces > Streptomyces sp. NPDC048172. Next base: position 356,510 of record NZ_JBIDAT010000009.1, on the reverse strand, counting down.
GACGTCCGCGCTGTGCTCGCGCCACGCGGGCTTCGCCTCGGCGGCGCGGCTCAGCGGCAGGCTGCCCGCCTCGGCGTCCCAGCGCACGTCCTGCTCGGGGCGGGCGAGCCAGTTCACGAACGTACGGGCGGCCTCGGCGCGGGCCTCCCCGTTGTCGAAGACCGTCCAGGTGTCGGGCCCGGAGATGGTGACCGGCTTGCCGGAGAAGCTGGGCAGCGGGACCACGGCGTAATCGACCTTGGCCTGTCGGATGTCGGGGAGCTGCCAGGGGCCGGTGACGACCATGCCCATCCGTCCGGACTGGAAGACCTGGTACATCTGCTCGCTGCCGGGCTTGGGGTCGATGTAGACGCTCTTGTCGCGGGCGAGGTCACGGACGACTCCCAGCGCGCGGGCGCCCTGGCCGGCGAAGCCGACGCTGCGCCCGTCCTCGCCCATGAAGTCGCCGCCCAGGTCCCACAGCAGGGGCCAGATCCGCCAGACCGTGTCCTCGTCGCCGGTGCCGGGCCAGCCGGTGCCGAACCGTCCGGCGCCCCTGTCGGTGAGCTTCCTCGCGGTCTCGGTGAAGTCGTCCCAGCTCCAGCCCGCCTCGGGCAGCGGGATCCCGGCCTGCCGGAACAGTTTCCTGTTGCAGACGACGGCGAGCGCGTCCAGCACGGCGGGCGAGGCCCGCACCCGGCCGTTGAGGGTGACGGCCTCGCGCGCCGAGGGCCAGTAGTTCTTCCACGGCGTACGGGCCGAGCCGACGGAGTCGGTCAGGTCCACGGTCTGCGGGCTGCGGGCGACGTTGGCCAGGTCGGAGCCGAAGACGTAGGCGATGTCCGGGTACGCGCCGGAGGCGAGCGCCGCCGTGATCTTCTGCAGCATGGCGTCGGCGAGCACACCGCCGCCCATGTCGACGCGGATACGGGGATGGGCGCGCTCGAAGTCGGCCACGAGCCGCTTGAGCGCGGCCTTCGCGGTGTCGGCCTGGCCGTGCCACAGCTCGATCGTGACCCGGCCGTCGGCGCCGACGCCGTCGTCCGCGCCCGCACCGCAGCCGGACACGGCCGGCCCGACCGCGGCGCCCAGCGCGAGCGCCCCGGCCCCACGCAGCACCCGCCGCCGCGAGAGCCGTGGAACGGCGTTTCGGGGTACGGCCATGTGCACCTCCGGGGGAGAAGAGAAGAAGGGGGAGTAGCAGGAAGGGGGGCCGGTGTCGCGATGCGGGTGCCGCGTCCGGGCCGTACCGGCCCGTATGCCGGGTACGGGCGCCCGACTGGTCGCTGCCGCGAGGGCTGGCCGCGGCGGCCGGACACGGTGGGCCCGCGTGGCGAGATTGTCGCCATCGGCACGCTGCCGGTCGCCGTCGCCGGTGACCGTCGCCCGGCGGTGGCCGTCCGGCGGTCGCCGTTGGGCCGTGGCCGTCCGGCGATCGCCGTTGGGCCGTGGCCGTCCGGCGGTCGCCGTCGGGTCGTCGCCGTTCGGCCGTCGCCCTCCGGTCGTCGCTGTCCGGCGGCTGCCGTCGAGCCGTCGCGGTCCGGTCGTCGAACCGCCGGGCCGTTGCCGTCCGTCGAACCGTCGGGCCGCCGGTCTGTTGCTGTCCGGCAGTCGCTGTCCGGTCGCCGCTGTCGAGCCGTCGAGCCGTCGAGCCGTCGAGCCGTCGAGCCGTCGTCCGGCGGTCGCCGTCGAGCCTTCGAGCCGTCGGCGTCCGGTGACCGTTGCTCGGCGGTTGTCGTCCGGTCGTTGCCATCGAGCCGCCGCCGTCCAGCGGTCGCCGTCGGGCCGTCGCCGCTCGGGCCTCGCTGTTCGGCGGCTACCGACCCTCCGCCAGCTACAGGCCCTCCGGCCGCTGCCGGTCGGCCATCGCCGTTCGGCAGCGGGCGTCAGCAGGTCTGGCGTACGTACCCGTCTTCGCCCGGCTTGGTGACGGCCACGTCGCGGCGTACGACGCTGAGGCGGTCGGCCCAGGCCTCGCACGCCTTCTTCAGCCCGGCGCGGGTGTACTCGATCACGACGACGCGGTCGTCGAACGCCTTGGCGTAGCGCCCGCACTCGTCGTACTCGCCGCACTCCTCGGCGACGGCGAAGTCCAGCCCGTTCGCCTCGCGCGCGGCGGCGAGGTCCGGGGTGTTCTTCTGGCCGATGGCCAGGCCCTGTTCGTGGGCGCGCGCCGACAGCAGCTTGATGAACGCCTGGGCCTGCCCGGCCGTCAGCAGCTTGCCGGGGGCGCGGGTGTAGCTGTCGTAGTTGTCCGGCTCGACGGCCTGGAAGCCCTTCTCGGCGCAGGAGCCGATCCAGCGGCCGACCTTCTTCGCGATCCGCTCGCGCTTGTCGGCGGTGCGCAGGTCGAGGAAGGCCTCGTCCCACTCCTTGTCGTAGACGACCTCGCCGTCCGCGTCGCGCAGCAGCAGGTCGCCCCACTCGTCCTCGGCGCCGGGCTGGGCCTGGAACGCGTTGACGTAGCAGATGTTGTAGAGCCCGTCGGCGGGCTTCGCCGTGTGGTCGCGGCTGACGACCTTCACGTCGGAGGGCGGCTTGTACGGCCCGCCGATCTGGTAGTCGAACCCGGCGTGCTTCGGCGGGGGCTTCATTTCGGGGGCGCCGTGCGCCTGGGCGGCCAGGACGAGCAGCGCGATCGCCGCGACGGCGGCCCCGATGGTCCGGTACGGACGCCGACGGTCATGTTTCATCGTCGAGCTCCAGAGATGGAGGGCACGTCCCCGCCTCGGACCCGCGGGCGGTCCTGGCGACTCAGTCCGGGCTCGCGGCGGTGCCGCATACCGGCTGGGCGTACCTCTGACGCCGAGTGCTCGTCTTCGACGTGTCACGGAGTAAACCCACCGGCTTCATTCCGTGTCAAGAGTGCGGTCCTGCGCGAAACCGCCTGGGTTCGCGCAACTTCGCGCAGAAAGCGGGTCACGGCGTGTTCATCCGACGCTCTCCGGGCGGGCGTCCTCCGCCGCGCCGCGCAGGGCCTCCAGGACCCGGCGGATCAGCGGATGGTCCTCCGTGCCGCGTCGTACGGCCGCGAAGACCCGGCGCGTCACCGGGACGCCGCTCACGGGCAGGACCACGACGTCCTGGAGCCCGACGCCGCGCAGCGCCGAGCGCGGCACGAGCGCCACGCCCTCCCCGGCGCCCGCCAGCGCGGCGACGGCCCTGAAGTCGTCCGAGTAGTGCGTCACCCGGGGCTGGAACCCGGCGAACTCGCAGGCCAGCATCACCACGTCGTGGCACGGATTGCCCTCGTAGGGGCCGACCCACTGCTCGTCCGCGAGGTCGGAGACGTTCACCCGCTCCTTGCCCGCGAGCCGGTGGTCCCAGGGGAGCACCGCGTCGAACGGCTCCGCGTAGAGCGGGACGCGGATCAGCCGCCGCCCGTCCTCGCGCGGCACGCCCCGGTACTCGACGGCCACCGCGAGGTCCGCGTGCCCGTCGAGGACCCGGGTCAGGCTCGCGTCGCCCTCCGCGTCGAGGACCCGCATCCGGATGCCGGGCGCCGCCGCGCGCAGCGCGGTCATGGCGGGGCCGACGACCGTGGTGATGCCCGTGGCGAAGGACATCACGGTGACCTCGCCCTTCTCGCCCTCGGCGTAGGCCGCCAGCTCGGCCTCCGCCCGTTCGAGCTGGGCGAGGACCGTGTTGCCGTGGGCCAGCAGGATCTCGCCCGCCGCCGTCAGCCGGACCCCGCGGCCGTCCCGGACGAGCAGGTGGTGCCCCACCTCGTTGTCCAGCGCGGCGAGCTGCTGGGAGACGGCCGACGGGGTCAGGTGCAGCACGGCCGCCGCGGCCGTCACCGTACGGTGGTCGGCCACGGCGCGCAGCGTGCGCAGCTTCCTCGCGTCGATCATCTGCCCTTGTGCCGCCCTGCCTCGCCCGTGCCGTGTCCTGCCCTCACTCTGCCAGGGCGTCCCGCGCGGCGACGAATGCGGTGACGGCCCGCTCGACGTCCTCCGCCGAGTGCCGGGCGGAGAGCTGCACGCGGATCCGCGCCTTTCCGTGCGGGACCACGGGGTAGGAGAAGCCGACCGCGTACACCCCGTGCTCCAGCAGCAGGTCCGCGATGCGGGCCGCGCGCTCGGCGTCGCCGATCATCACCGGGGCGATGGGGTGGTCGCCCGGCAGTAGCTCGAAGCCCTCCTCGGTCATCCGCGCGCGGAAGAGCGCCGTGTTCGCGTAGAGCCGGGCGCGCAGCTCGGCGCCGTTCCCGCCCTCGGCCTCCAGCAGGTCCAGGACCTTGAGCGAGGCGGCGGCGATCACCGGGGCGAGGGAGTTGGAGAAGAGGTACGGGCGCGAGCGCTGGCGCAGCAGCTCCACGATCTCCCGGCGGGCCGCGACATAGCCGCCCGAGGCGCCGCCGAGCGCCTTGCCGAGGGTGCCGGTGAGGATGTCGACGCGGTCCATGACGCCGTGCAGCTCGTGGGTGCCCCGGCCGCGCTCGCCGACGAAGCCCACCGCGTGCGAGTCGTCGACCATGACCAGCGCGCCGTACCGCTCGGCCAGGTCGCAGATCTCGTCGAGCGGGGCGACGTAGCCGTCCATGGAGAAGACGCCGTCGGTGACGACGAGCTTGCGGCGCGCGTCGCCCGCCTCCTTGAGCTTCTGCTCCAGGTCGGCCATGTCCCGGTTCGCGTAGCGGAAGCGGCGGGCCTTGGAGAGGCGGATGCCGTCGATGATGCTCGCGTGGTTGAGGGCGTCGGAGATCACCGCGTCCTCCTCGCCGAGGAGGGTCTCGAAGACGCCGCCGTTCGCGTCGAAGCACGAGCTGTAGAGGATCGTGTCCTCGGCGCCGAGGAACGCGGAGAGCCGGGCCTCCAGCTCCTTGTGGACCTCCTGCGTGCCGCAGATGAAGCGGACCGAGGCCATGCCGTAGCCCCAGCGGTCCAGCGCCTCCTTGCCCGCGGCGATCACCTCGGGGTTGTCGGCGAGGCCCAGGTAGTTGTTGGCGCAGAAGTTCAGCGTCTCGCCGGGGAGGCCGCCCGCCGTGACGGTGACCGAGGCGCTCTGCGGGGTGCCGATCACGCGCTCGGGCTTGAGCAGACCGGCGGCGCCGATCTCGTCGAGGGTGGCGCGCAGGTCCGTGCGGACGGACTCCAGCATCGAAGGGCTCCTTAGAGGGTTTTCGGGACGGGTTCGGGGGCGGGGCTCTCAGGCCGTCCAGTCGAGAATGACCTTGCCGCAGCGTCCGCCGGCGGCGTCGTCGAACGCGGTGTCGAAGTCACGGTACGAGTACCGCCCGGTGATCACGGGGGAGAGGTCGAGCCCGCCCTCCAGGAGCACGGACATCGCGTACCAGGTCTCGAACATCTCGCGGCCGTAGATGCCCTTCAGCGTGATCATGGAGGTCACGAGGCGGGCGAAGTCGATCGAGAACTCCTCGGACGGCAGGCCGAGCATCGCGATGCTGCCGCCGTGCGTCATGTTCGCGAGCATGCCGCGCAGCGCCTCGGGGCGGCCGGACATCTCCAGGCCGACGTCGAAGCCCTCGCGCATCCCGAGCTTCGCCTGCCCGTCCTCGATCGCGGTCTCCGAGCCGCGCACGTCCAGCGCGAGGCTGACGCCGACCTTCTCGGCCAGCTCCAGGCGGTACGGGCTGACGTCGGTGATCACCACGTTACGGGCGCCCGCGTGGCGGGCGACGGCCGCGGCCATGATGCCGATCGGGCCCGCGCCGGTGATCAGCACGTCCTCGTTGACCAGCGGGAAGGAGAGCGCCGTGTGCACCGCGTTGCCGAACGGGTCGAAGATCGCGGCGACGTCGAGGTCGAGCTTCGTCTTGTGCACCCACACGTTGGAGGCGGGCAGCGACACGTACTCCGCGAACGCGCCGTCCCGCACCACGCCGAGGCCGACCGTGCTGCGGCACAGATGGCGCCGCCCCGCCCGGCAGTTGCGGCACGTCCCGCAGACCAGGTGGCCCTCGCCGCTCACCAGGTCGCCGGTGGCCACGGTGCCCGCGGCGGCCACGTCGGGCGCGACCTCGACGACCTCGCCGACGAACTCGTGGCCCAGCACGAGCGGGGTCCGCACGGCCTGCTGGGCCCAGCCGTCGTACTCCCGTATGTGCAGGTCGGTGCCGCAGATGCCGGTGCGGAGCACCTTGATCAGGACCTCGCCGGGGCCGATCTCGGGCTCCGGCACGTCCATCAGCCACAGTCCGGGTTCTGCCTTTGCCTTCACAAGTGCCTTCACGGCGGGGTCTCCTGGTGGTGACGGCGCGATAGGGGACGACCACCGTGACCGCAGTGGCAGTGGCCAGCCTCACTGTGCCGGGCCCCCGGCTCCAGGTCCATCGAGTGTTTCTTAAACGCCGCCGCAGAAGAACTGAACGATCGCCCGTGGCACCATGCCCGCCATGGAACGACAGCGGAGACTCCCGGTGCTCGGGGTGGACGTCGGCGGAGTGATCATCGGCCGGGTGGCCGAGGGCTCCGACACCTCGTTCTTCGGCCCGCAGCCGCTGCTGACACCGGCCGTGGACGGCGTGATGGAGGCCCTCGCCGCGCTGACGGCCGAGCCGTTCGCCGGACGGGTGCACGTGATCTCCAAGGCGGGCCCGAGGGTCGCGGACCGCACCCGGGAGTGGCTCGGCCACCACGACTTCTTCGCCCGTACGGGCATCCCCGACGGGCACCTGCACTTCGTGCGCGAACGCGCCGACAAGGCCCCGGTCTGCGCACGCCTCGGCGTCACGCACTTCGTCGACGACCGCCTCGACGTCCTGGCCCATCTGACGACGGTCGCCCACCGCCTCCTCTTCACCGGCGGCCTCGGCGACCTCACGCCCCCGGACCCCGGCGCCGTCCCGTCCTGGGCCACGGTGACGGGAAGCTGGCCGGAGGTCGTGGCGGCCGTACGGAGCACGCGATGAGCGGGACCGCGGGAACGGTCGTCGAGAGGCTGTGGGCGGCCGGTGAGGCGCCGTCCCGTGACGGGCTCTACCGGCCGGACGACACCGCGCGGGACGTGCACGTCGAGGGGCCCGGCGCCTACCACCGGGACGCCGGGCAGCCGATCCCGTTCCGGCTCGGGGAACCCTTCGGGGTGGCGGCGGCCGTCGAGGAGTACGGCGCCTTCGAGGTGGACGTGTACTTCGAGAGCCCGCTGCCCGACGGCTCGGGCCTGCTGACCGGCGGGGGCGGGGGGATGGGCAACATCGGCTGGCTCGCGCGGCTCCGCGCGGACGGCTCCCTGGTGTGGGTCGCGACGATGTTCCTCTCCAACCCGTTCGTCGGGGTGCGCTGCGAGGGGACGACCGCCGTCTTCACCAACGACTGGCGGAACGTCCTGACCCTCGACGTCACCGGTCCCGCCCCGGCGTGACGCAGGGGCGGGACCGGGAGAACCGTGCCCGTCAGCAGCTCAGGTTGTCGCCCGGGGTGGTGCCCAGGAGCTGGGTGAACTGCTTGTAGCGGTCGACGCGGCTCTTGACCTGCGTCGGGTTGCCGCCGTCGCACTCCAGCGTGCCGTTGATGCTGCGGATGGACTCGCCGAAGCCGTGGCCCTCGGTCATGGCCTGATGGCCCGTCACGGTGCCGGGGCCCTTCTGGGTGTTCCAGTACCAGAGGCCGGTCTGCCAGGCGACGGCCGGGTCACGCTCGACCAGCCAGGGGTTGTTGAGCAGGTCGATGCCGAGGGCCTCCCCGGCGGCCTTGTAGTTGAAGTTCCAGCTCAGCTGGATGGGGCCGCGGCCGTAGTAGGCGTCGTTGCCCGCGGGGCAGCCGTAGGGCTGCTCCTTGTCGCAGTAGTGCGGGTAGTTGGCCTCGTTCTGCTCCACGACGTGGACGAGACCGCCGGTCTCGTGGCTGACGTTGGCGAGGAACGCGGCGGCCTCCCGCTTGCGGGTGGTCTCGTCGCCGGTGTGGGTGAAGTCGGGGTAGGCGCTCAGCGCGTCGATGAGGCCCTTGTACGTGTAGAACGGCTGCCTGTTCGGGAACATCTGCTCGAACTGGGCCTCGCTCACCACGAAGTCCGCGGGATCCGGGTCGGGGTTGCCGCCCCCGGTGCCGCACTCACCCTTGTCCACCCATACTCCCCACTGCCCGGTGGCGCCGGGGGTCTCGCCCCTCGTCCACCACTTGGCCTGCCAGTTGTGGCCGCCGTGCGAGACGGTCGAGCCGTTCGTGTAGACGCCGTCGGCGGCCCATGCTGCCGCACAGGCGGGCGCCTTGGCGGATGCCTTCTTGGCGCCCGCCGCGCCCGCCGCGGTCGAGGCGGTCGCGGTCGTCGGGAGGAGGACCACCAGCGAGGCCAGCAGGCCCGAGAGCGCCGCGAGGGCGAGGGCCGGGCGGAGCCGCGCGGCGGCGCGCTTCCATGGTCGTCGGCGTGGGGAGTGCGACGGACGGGCGTATGGGCGCTCGTTCACTCTGTTCACTCCTTGGCGCGGCGGCGTGCCGCGAGTCAGGGACGTTCTGGCTGTGGGCAGTCAACCGACTTGGTCTATACCAGTCAAGGGTGTAGACCAATCTTCCGCGCCGCTCGCGTTGACATCCCCGGTCCCGCTCCACCACCCTTTCACTACTCAATTAGTGAAAGGGTGGTTGTCCGCGTGGTCGAGTACCGCATCGACAGGCGCAGCGGCGTCGCCACCTATGTGCAGATCGTGCAGCAGACCAAGCAGGCCCTCCGGCTCGGACTGCTGCGGCCCGGCGACAAGTTGCCGACGGCGCGCGAGGTCGTCGAGGCGACGGCCGTGAATCCGAACACGGTCCTGAAGGCGTACCGCGAACTGGAGCGCGAGGGGCTGGTCGAGGCCCGGCGGGGCCTCGGCACGTTCGTCCGCAAGGCCCTCGGCGCGGCCCCCGCGGACTCGCCGCTGCGCGCGGAGCTCGCGGAGTGGGCGGCGCGGGCCCGCGCCGCCGGGATGGAACGGGACGACGTGGCGGCGCTCTTCTCCGCCGTACTGGACGAGCACTTCAAGAACTCCGAAAGGCAAGAGGGATGACCGACACCGCCATGGAGGCGGCCGGGCTCGGCAAGAGGTTCGGCCGCAGCGGCCCCTGGGGGCTGCGGGACTGCACGTTCGAGCTGCCCGCGGGGAGCGTCTGCGCCCTCGTCGGGCCGAACGGCGCGGGCAAGTCCACGCTGCTCGACCTCGCGGCCGGGCTCGACGTGCCGACCGAGGGAACGGTCACGCTGCTCGGCGGCGAACGTCCGGCGGCGGTGCGCGCCCGTACCGGCTTCGTGGGCCAGGGCAGGCCGCTCCACCAGCAGCTCACCGTGGGCGAGACGCTGCGCACGGGCGCCGACCTCAACCCGGGGTGCTGGGACGGGCCGCTCGCCGAGCGGATCCTCGCGGGCGGCGACCTCGACCCCAAGATCCGCGTCCGTGCCCTCTCCGAGGGCCAGCGCACCCGTGTCGCCCTCGCGCTCGCCCTCGCCAGGCGGCCCGAACTCCTCCTGGTGGACGAGCCGATGGCCGAGCTCGACGCGCTCGCCCGCCACGAGCTGATGGGCACGCTGATGGCCCAGGTCGCCGAGCACGGCACCACGCTCGTGATGTCCTCGCACGTGGTCGCCGAGCTGGAGGGGGTCTGCGACCACCTCGTGCTGCTCCGGGACGGCCGCGTCCGGCTGTACGGCGAGATCGACGGCCTGCTGGACGCCCACTCCGTCGCGACGGGCCCCGCGGAGGCCGCCGGTCGGCTGGAGCAGGAGAACGTCGTCGAGTCCCGTACGACCGGGCGCATGCTCACCGCGCTCGTCCGTACGGACGACCGCCCGCTGCCCGAAGGGCTGGAGGCCGACCGGCCCTCCCTGGAGGAGCTGGTCCTCGCGCACCTGCGCGCGCCGCTCGCCGCCGACCCCGCGACCGACGCCGCGACCGACGCGGTCCGTTCCGGGGAGGCAGCCGCATGACCGCCCTCGCCGCCCCCGCCACCCTGTCGCCCGGCCCGCGCGCCCTCGCCCGGCTGCTGCTGCGGCTGCACCGGCCCGCGCTGTTCCTCTGGGTCCTGCTCCTGCTCGCCCTGTCGGCTGTGCTGCTGTTCGTGGGCGGGCCGCTCGCGGACGACGCGGCCCTGGGGTGGCGCGAGTACCACGCCTGCGTCCCCGGGAAGCGCTGCTCCTACGGGCAGGAGGCGATACTCCTCCACCGGGACGTGTACGCCTACGTCACCTCGGTCACCCTCGCCGTGCCGTTCCTCGTCGCGGCCTGGGCGGGCGCCTCGCTGACCGGCCGCGAGATCGAGAACGGCACCGCCCAGCTCGTCTGGACGCAAGGCCTGTCCCCGGAGCGCTGGTTCGCGGCGAAGCTGGCGCTCCCCGCGGTGGCCGTCGCCGCGGGCGCGGGGCTGCTGGCGGCCCTGCACACGGCGGCCTGGTCGTCCGGGAGGGGCAGGATCGACAACGCCAAGCCCTGGGACGACACCGCGACCTTCTACGCCAACGGCCCGGCCTTCGTCGCCCTGTGCCTCGCCGGTCTGGTGGCCGGGGCCCTCGCCGGGCTCGCCTGGCGCCGTACCCTCCCCGCGCTCGTCACCGCTCCGGCCGCCGCGGCGCTCGTATGGCTCGTCGCCGACCAGGCCGTGTCGGTCCTGCCCGTCTCGCACTTCTGGCCGGTCCAGCTCATGACGGCCGCTCTCCTCCTCGCCGTCGCCGCCGCCCTGGCCTGCGCCGGGTTCCGGCTGATCCGGCACGGCACCGGCGCGCTGGCCTGACACACGTGTGCGGGGTACGCGCCGCCGCGTACCCCGCACCGCGCACGGGTCAGGAACCCACCTTGCGTTTGTTCCAGACGTCGAAGGCGACCGCCGCCAGCAGCACCAGGCCCTTGATCACCTGCTGGTAGTCGGTGCCGATGCCGACCAGGGACATGCCGTTGTTGAGCACGCCCAGGACCAGGCCGCCGATGACGGCGCCCAGCACCGTGCCCACGCCGCCGCTCATGGAGGCGCCGCCGATGAAGCACGCGGCGATGGCCTCCAGCTCGAACATGGTGCCCGCGTTCGGCGTGGCCGCGTTGAGCCGGGCCGCGTAGACCACGCCCGCCAGCGCGGCGAGCATGCCCATGTTGACGAAGACCAGGAACGTCACCCGCTGGTCCTTGACGCCGGACAGCTTCGCCGCCGCCTTGTTGCCGCCCAGCGCGTAGATGTGCCGTCCGACGACCGCGTTCCGCATCACGAAGCCCAGCGCGATCAGCAGCGCGCACATGATGAGCAGCACCACCGGCACGCCCCGGAAGCTCGCGAGGGTCAGCGTGAACGCCACCACGGCGGCCACGATCGCCACGCACTTGAGGACCCAGATGTTGAACGGCAGCACGTCGAGCTCGTAGGCGAGCTGACGGCGCCGGTCGCGCCACTCCTGGAGCAGCAGGAAGACGACGACGAGCACGCCCAGCAGCAGCGTCGGGTTGTGGTACTGGGTGTACGGGCCCATCTCCGGGATGAAGCCCTGCGCGATGTTCTGGAAGCCCTTGGGGAAGGGCGCGATGGACTGGCCCTCCAGCACGATCTGCGTCGCGCCCCGGAAGAGCAGCATCCCCGCGAGCGTCACGATGAACGAGGGGATGCCGATGTACGCGATCCAGAAGCCCTGCCAGGCTCCCGCGGCGGCCCCGATGAGCAGCGAGATGATGAGCGCCAGGACCCAGGGCATGTCGTGTTTGACGATCATGACGGCCGACATCGCGCCGACGAAGGCGACCAGTGAGCCGACGGAGAGATCGATGTGGCCCGCGATGATGACGAGCATCATCCCCATGGCCAGGATCAGGATGTAGCCGTTCTGCTGGATCAGGTTGGAGACGTTGTTCGGCAGCAGCAGCGTGCCGTCGGTCCATATCTGGAACAGCACGACGATGAAGGCCAGCGCGACGAGCATGCCGTACTGCCGCATGTTGTTCCGCAGGCTGCGCAGCAGGACCGCGCCCGCTGACCGGTCCTCGGTCCCGTCACCGGAGGGGGTGCTGGTGGGTGGAGTGGTCGTGGTGGTGGTCATGGGGGCCTCAGCCTCTGTCCTTGGTCATGTGGCGCATGAGCACTTCCTGGGTGGCTTCCTCGCGGGACACCTCGCCGGTCAGCCGGCCCGCCGCCATGGTGTAGATCCGGTCGCACATGCCGAGCAGTTCGGGCAGCTCGGAGGAGATGAAGACGACCGCCTTGCCCTGCGCGGCGAGCTTGTCGATGACCGTGTAGATCTCGAACTTCGCGCCGATGTCGATGCCGCGCGTGGGCTCGTCCAGGATCAGCACCTCGGGGTCGGCGTGGATCCACTTGCTGAGCACGACCTTCTGCTGGTTGCCGCCGGAGAGCCGCTGGACCACCTCGGCGACCGTGGGCGCCTTGATGTTCATCGACTTGCGGTAGCCCTCGGAGACCCGCCGCTCCTCGTGCTCGTCCACCACCCCGTGCGGGGCCAGCCCCGGCAGGGAGGCCAGGGAGATGTTGCGGTTGATGGAGTCGATGAGGTTCAGCCCGTACGTCTTGCGGTCCTCGGTGACGTACGCGATGCCGTGCTTCACCGCCTCGGACACCGTCTTGGTGCGCACCTCCCGGTCGTCGACCCGTACGGTGCCGCCGTCGTACTGCCCGTAGGAGCGGCCGAAGACGCTCATGGCCAGCTCCGTGCGCCCCGCGCCCATCAGCCCCGCGATGCCGACGATCTCGCCGCGCCGCACCTCCAGCGAGACGTCGTCCACGACCTTGCGCTCGTGGTCGATCGGGTGCCGCACCGTCCAGTTGGCGACGGCGAGCGCGGGACTGCCCGCGTCCTCGCCCTCGTAGCGGGTGCGGTCGGGGAAGCGGTGGTCGAGGTCGCGGCCGACCATGCCGCGGATGATGCGGTCCTCGGAGACGTCCGCCTCGTCCTGCGGGTTCTCCCGGACCGTGAGGGTCTCGATGGTCCTCCCGTCGCGCAGGATGGTGACCGCGTCGGCGACCCGGCGGATCTCGTTCAGCTTGTGCGAGATGACGATGCAGGCGATGCCCTGCTCGCGCAGCTCCAGGATGAGGTCGAGGAGCTTCTCGCTGTCCTCGTCGTTGAGCGCCGCCGTCGGCTCGTCGAGGATGAGCAGCTTCACCTCCTTGGAGAGCGCCTTGGCGATCTCCACGAGCTGCTGCCTGCCCACGCCGATGTCCGCGACCCGCGTCTGCGGCTTGTCGGGCAGCCCGACCCGCTTGAGCAGCCGGTCGGCCTGGCGCAGCGTCTCGTTCCAGCTGATCACGCCGCGCGAGGCGACCTCGTTGCCGAGGAAGATGTTCTCCGCGAGCGAGAGGTACGGGACGAGCGCCAGCTCCTGATGGATGATCACGATGCCGCGCCGCTCGCTCGCGCGGATGTCCTTGAACGCCACGGGCTCGTCCTGGAAGAGGACCTCGCCCTCGTAGCTGCCGTGCGGGTGGACGCCGCTGAGCACCTTCATCAGCGTGGACTTGCCCGCGCCGTTCTCGCCGCAGATCGCGTGGATCTCCCCGGCCCGCACGGTCAGGTTGACGTCGGAGAGCGCCGTGACCCCGGGGAAGGTCTTGGTGATGGCGCGCATCTCCAGGATGGGGCCCGTCACTTGAGCTGCCCCTCCGTGTAGTAGCCGTCGTCGATCAGCCGCTTCGTGTTGGACTTGTCGATGCTGACCGGCTTGAGGAGGAAGGCGGGCACGATCTTCTTCTTGTTGTCGTACGACTTGGTGTCGTTGACCTCCGGCTTCTTGCCGGTGAGCACCGCGTCGCCCATCTGCACGGCCTGCCGGGCCAGCTTCCGGGTGTCCTTGTAGACGGTCATCGTCTGGTTGCCCGCGAGGATCGACTTGACCGAGGCCAGCTCCGCGTCCTGCCCCGTCACGATCGGGTACGGCTTGGACTTGGTGCCGTACCCGGCGCTCTTGAGCGCGGAGAGGATGCCGATGGAGATCCCGTCGTACGGCGAGAGCACGGCGTCCACGTCCTCGGAGCCGTAGTTCTTGCTGATCAGGTCGTCCATCCGCTTCTGCGCGGTGCCGCCGTCCCAGCGCAGCGTGGTCGCCTGGCTCATCTTCGTCTGCTTGGAGCGGACGGTGAGCTGCCCCTTCTTCAGGTACGGGCGCAGCTTCTTCATCGCGCCGTTCCAGAAGTACTGGGTGTTGTTGTCGTCCGGCGAGCCCGCGAAGAGCTCGACGTTGAACTTCTCGTCCTTGTTCTCGTCCAGCTTCAGCTTGTCGATCAGGTACTGGCCCTGCAGCTCGCCGACGCGCTCGTTGTCGAACGAGGCGTAGTAGTCGACGTTCTTCGTGCCGAGGATGAGGCGGTCGTACGAGATCACGCGGATCCCCGCGTCCTTGGCGCGCTGGAGCACGTCGGTGAGCGCCGAGCCGTCGATCGCGGCGACGACCAGCAGCCGGTGGCCCTTCGCGATCATGTTCTCCAACTGGGCGACCTGGTTCTCCACCTTGTCGTCGCCGTACTGGAGGTCGGTCTCGTAGCCCGCCTTCTGGAACTGCTTCGCCATGTTCTTGCCGTCGGCGATCCACCGTTCCGAGGACTTGGTCGGCATCGCGAGCCCCACGGTGCCGCCCTTGCCCTTGTCGGGCTTGTAGCGGCTGCCGCCCTTGGCCTCCTGCCCGCAGGCGGCGACCGAAGCGGTGAGCAGCGCGGCCAGCGCCACCGCCGCCGCGGCGCGCTTCGTACGTATCCCAGTGATCATGCGGGGTCCCCTTCCGGGACGGGGAAACGGCTGAGGGCGCCCGGCAGCCGCGAGCCCAGCGGCGACATCCCGCCGTCCGCGCCGTGCCGTGCGAGCAGATCGAGCACGAGCCGTCCGCGCCGCACCCGCTCGCGCGCGGTGGCGAGCGTGTGGTCGCGCAGATGGGCGCCGTACGGGTAGATGCCGGGGGACTTGCTCAGGCCGAACTTCAGATACAGCGGCGCGCCGCGCCGGATCAGCTCGGCCGTCTCGTACATCCGGACGTAGCCGCCGAGGTCGTCCGGCGCCTCGACGTAGAGGTCCATCGGCGCGCTGCTGACCCGGCGGATCTCGGTGAGGTGCGCCGGGGTCAGGTCCGAGGGCACGTTGAGCGAGTCGGCGCCGAGCCGTTCGTACACGGCGTACGAGGCCGGGTTGACGGGCCCCGTCAGCGCGGAGAGCTTCAGCGTGGTCCCGGCGGGCAGCTCTCCGGCTTCCCGGAGCCTGTGCAGGGTCCACAGCACGCCCTCGTCGGCGACGAGCAGGCAGCGCACCCCGAGCGCGGTCGCGCGCAGCGCGTCCTCGACGCACCCGGCGAGCCCGTCGTGCCCCCGGGCACGCAGCCCCGCGCCGCCGGAGTCGGTACGGGTCGAGCCGCCGATGTCCCAGGTGCCGCGCGGCCCGGTGAACAGGCAGAGCTCCACGTCGCGTTCGGCGCAGGACTCCACCATCTCGGTGATCTCGGCGTCGGTGAGCATCCAGACGCCGCTGCCCTGACTGATGCGGTGCACGGGGAGACCGAGCCTCGCGCTCTCCTTCAGCACGACGCCGAGGGCCTCCGGCCCTTCGACGGAGGGGATCTCCGTGCGCCATGTGCCGCCGTCGGGGAAGGTGTGCGGCGACGCGTCCGCCTCTGCGAGGGGCGGGGCCGGATGCCCGATCCTGTCGAGCGCGTCGCCTCCGGGGCGACGGGGGGCGGTGGGGGGTGCGGTCATGTGACTCCTTCGTCTGTGGTTCTGGGCACGGGCTGCCCCGGCTGGTGTGTCGCAGACCGCGACTGCGTCGTGGCTTGTCGCGGCGGTGCCCCCCCCCCCCCGGGGCCCGGGGGGGGGGGGGCGGGGCGCGCCCCCCCCCCCCCCCCCGGGGGGGGGGCGGGGGGGGGGGGGGGGCGGGCGCCCCCCCCCCCCCCCCGCGGGGCCCCCCGGGGGGGGGGGGGGGGGGGGGGGGGGGGGGGGCCCCCGGGGCGCG
>NZ_JBIDAT010000009.1:278247-340672 GCF_043202595.1 Streptomyces sp. NPDC048172 | reverse complement strand
GTGTCGCACCCCGCGTCGGCGTCGTGCGTGGCCGCCCTGGTCCCCGCGCCCCTGAGGCCCCAGGGGCGCGGGGAACTGCGCGAGCGGCCGCATCCGGTCCGCGGTCGGCAGACAAGGCGCACCCCCGAGCTGTCAGCCGCCGCCGTCGGGGCGGAGCAGCACTTTGCCGACGGCGGCGTGGGGGGCGCCCACCAGGTCGATCGCCTCCTGGAACCGTTCCAGCGGGAACTCGTGGGTGATCAGCCGCGCGGGGTCCAGCAGTCCCAGGCCGAAGGCCCGTACGGCGTCCGACCAGGCGGAGGACGGGGCGCCGAAGACGCTCTGGACCGAGAGCTGGCTCAGGGACAGGTGCACGGGGTCGATCCCCTCGGCCCCCGGCGTGAACATCCCGGTGAGGACGACCCGTCCGCCCCGCCGGGCCAGGCGGCACGACGAGGCGGCCGTCGAGGGGGCGCCCGCCGTCTCGACGACGAGGTCGAAGTGGCCGCCGAGCTTCGCCGCCGCGGCCGGGTCCACCCAGCGGGTGGCCCCGTAGTCGACCGCGCGTTCGCCGGAGGAGTCGCGGGGGTCGACCGCGACCAGTTCGCCCGGCGAGGAGGCGGCCAGCAGCTGTACGGCGAGCAGCCCGAGCGTCCCGGCGCCGACGACGGCGATCCGGTCGCCGGGGAGCGGGCGTCCCGCCCGTACGGCCCCGGCGACGACGGCCGCGGGTTCGAGCAGCGCGGCGGCGCGCAGGTCGGCGTCGTCGGCGAGCGGGTGCAACAGCCGTGCGGGGACGAGGAGATGGTCGGCGAAGGCGCCGGGCTCGGTGAACCCGGTCTCGGCGTAGCCGCCCTCGCACAGGCTCGTCTCCCCGGCGCGGCAGCGTTCGCAGACCCCGCAGGCGCGGAAGCCCTCGGCGACCGTGCGCCGCCCGGAGAGCGCGGGGTCGACGCCCTCGCCGACGGCCTCGACGGTCCCGGCCCACTCGTGGCCGGGGACGACGGGGTAGCGGACGTAGCCGGGGTCGCGGCGGCCGTCGTACAGCTCGCGGTCGCTCATGCAGATCCCGGCCGCCGCGACCCGGACCCGGACCTCGCCGGGTCCCGGCTCCGGCACCTCGCCGTGGGTGAGCCGGTGCTCGCCGGGGCGGTCGACGACGAGTGCGCGGCTCACCGGTGCCGGTGCGCCGCTCACTTGGGGGCCCTCCGCTCCCAGCCGTCGGCCCACAGGTCGAAGCGGGCCTGCTGCTGCGGGAACTCGGCGGCGGCGTCCGCGTCGAACTCGACGCCGAGGCCCGGCGCGTGGGAGACGGGGAAGCGGCCGGTCTCCGGATCGATCTCGGGCGCCCCTGTGACCACCTTCTTGATCTCCGCGTCGGCGAAGTCGTTGAAGTGCTCCAGGACCTTGAAGTTCGGGGTGCAGGCGGCGACCTGGAGCGAGGCGGCGGTGAGGACCGAGCCGCCGACGTTGTGCGGGGCCACCAGCGTGTAGTGGGTCTCGGCGGTCGCGGCGAGCTTGCGGGTCTCCAGGATGCCGCCGATGTGCCCCAGGTCGGGCTGGACGATGTCGGCGGCCTGGGACTCGAAGAGCTCGCGGAACTCGATGCGGTCGTGGATGCGTTCGCCCGTCGCCACCGGCATGTCCACCTTCGCGGCGACCTTGGCGAGGGCCTTGAGGTTCTCCGGCGGCACCGGCTCCTCCAGCCAGGCGGGCCGGAAGGGCGCCATCTCGTGGGCGAGACGGACGGCGGTGGCGGGGCTGAACCGGCCGTGCATCTCCAGCATCAGTTCGGCGTCGGGCCCGATCGCGTCGCGCACGGCCTCGATCAGCGAGACCGCGTAGCGGGTCTCCCCGGCGCCGAGTTCGAGGTGGCCGGTGCCGAACGGGTCGATCTTCAGGGCGCGGTAGCCGCGCGCCATGACCTCGCGGGCCGCCGCGTGGTACGCCTCGGGGGTGCGCTCGGTGGTGTACCAGCCGTTGGCGTACGCGGGCACGCTGTCGGTCACCTTGCCGCCGAGCAGCTGCCAGACCGGGACGCCCAGGGCCTTGCCCTTGATGTCCCAGCACGCCATTTCGACGACCGCGATGCCGGACATCACGATCTCCCCGGCGCGCCCGTAGTCCCCGTACTTCATGCGCCGCACGAGGTCCTCGGCCGCGAACGGGTCGGAGCCCGCGATGTGGTTGGCCTCGGCCTCGCGCAGATAGCCCAGCAGCGCGTCCGTACGGCCCAGCATGCGGGTCTCGCCGACGCCGGTCAGGCCCTCGTCGGTGTGGACGAGGACGTAGGTCAGGTTGCGCCAGGCGGTGCCGACGACATGAGTGCTGATTCCCGTGATGCGCACGGCAGTTGCCCCTAGGGATCGTTCGAGATCTCGTCATGCGTTCGAAATGTTGGCGTGACGCTAATCACCACCGGGGGTAGTGTCAATGGATCGCACAGAAACCCACAGTTCCGCAAGGCCGTGGATGGGCGTTGTCGTTGGCATTGCCGCACCAAGGGGCCCGGGGCTAGCGTGTGTTCGCGATATCGGCCATGGGTCGGAGTTTCGAACGAGAAGGGTGGTGGCCATGGGAAGGCTCGTCCCCGCGGTGACCAGGGCGCTGGACATACTCGAACTCTTCCTGGAGGGGGACGGGACGCTCTCGGCCCCCGACATCACCCGCAGGCTCCAGCTCCCCCGGACCACCGTGCACGAGCTGGTCACCACGCTGACGGCCCGCTCCTACCTGGCGTCCGTCCCCGGCCAGCCGGGCCGCTACCGGCTCGGTGTCCGCGCCCACCAGCTCGGCAGCCGGTACGCGGAGCAGCTCGATCTCGCCGCCGAGGGCCAGCAGGTCGCCCGCGAGGTCGCCGAGACCTGCGACGAGACGGTGCACGTCGCGATCCTGGAGGGTCTCGACGTCATCTACATCGCCAAGGTCGACTCCATCCACGCCGTGCGCATGGTCTCCGCCGCGGGCCGACGGCTCCCCGCGCACTGCACCTCCGTCGGCAAGATGCTGCTCGCCTCGCTGCCGCCCGGGGAGTTGGAGGCGCGGCTGGCGGAGGAGGCCGGGGAGGGCACCCTCGCCGCGCTGACGCCCGACAGCATCACGGACCCGGCCGTGCTGCGCGCCGCGCTGCCCGCCATCCGCGCGCGCGGCGTCGCCGTCGAGCACCGCGAGTCCAACCCGGACGTGAGCTGCGTGGCCGCGCCCGTACGGGACGGCTCGGGCCGGGTCGCCGCGGCCCTGTCGATCTCCGTGCCGGTGATCCGCTGGAGCGAGGAGCGCGAGGCCGAACTCGCGGAGCTGGCCGTCAAGGGCGCCCGCGACCTGTCCGTACGACTGGGGTACCGGGGGAGCGAGCGATGAGCACGCGGGGCACACGGGGCACACGGGGTACGTGGATCGAGCAGGCCGTCCGCGCCGAGGCGGAGCTCGGCGAGGGGCCGACCTGGGACGCGGCGGCCGGGCGGCTGATCTGGGTGGACATCCTGGGCTGCCGCATCCACACCTACGAACCGGCCACGGGCCGCCGCACCGTACGGACCACCGAGCAGCACGTCGGCGCCGCCAAGCCCCGCGAGTGCGGCGGCCTGGTCGCCAACCTGCGCGACGGGATCGGCCTGTACGGGCCGGACGACGGGTTCTCCTGGCTGGCCCGCGACCCCGTCCCCGGGCGGCGCGGCAACGACGCGGCGGTCGCCCCCGACGGCTCGCTCTGGGCGGGCACGATGTACTACGACGAGAAGCCGGGCGGCGCGGCCCTCACCCGGTTCGCGCCTGACGGCACGGCCACCGAGGTCTTCGGCGGCGTGACCGTCAGCAACGGCACCGGCTGGAGCCCCGACGGCACGCTGCTCTACTACGTGGACACCCCGACCCGCCGCGTCGACGTCTGCCGCGTGGAGGACGGACTCCCCGTGGACCGCCGCCCGTTGGCCGTCGTGGAGGAGGGCGCAGGGCTCCCCGACGGGCTCACCGTCGACGCCGAGGGCTGCGTCTGGGTCGCGCTCTGGGACGGCGCGGCCCTCCGCCGCTACACCCCGCGCGGAGACCTGGACCGCACGGTGCCGCTCCCCGTACCGCGCCCCACCGCCTGTGCGTTCGGCGGCCCGCACCTGCGCGACCTCTACGTCACCTCGGCCCGCACGGGCCTGGAGCGCCCGCACCCTCTCGCCGGCTCGCTCCTCGTGATCCCGGACGCGGGGGAGGGGGCGCGGGGCACGGCCTTCGCGGGCTGAGCGCCCGTAACTCTCAGGCGCCCCGGCCCTGTTCCGGGGTGAGGCCGCCGAGGAGCGCCGTGAGCGTGAACTCGAAGCGCTCGTGGTCCTCGCCGGACGTCAGCTCCCGGGCGTGGGCGACCGTGCTCGGGAACCGGTCGGGGGGCAGCATCCGGTACCGCTCGGCCAGCGCGTCCCGGTCCAGGACGCGCTGGTCGGCGCCGCTGTCGGGGCGGTGGCGGAGGGACATCTCGAAGCAGTAGGCCGAGACGTAGAGGAAGGCGGCGTCGATCGCCCAGGCGGCGGACCGCGGGGGGATGCCCGCGGTCAGCAGGATCGTGAGCATGCCCTCGCTCAGCCGCAGCGCGTCCAGGCTGTTCGGCGCGGCGGCCAGCGCGGCGCGTGAGATGCCCGGATAGCGCAGGTACTCGTCGCGCAGCGCCCGGCAGACCTCCAGCATCTGCTCCGTCCACCGCGCGGGGTCGGGCTCCGGCACGGGGACCCTGGCGCACACCTCGCTGATCAGCAGCTCGTCCAGCTCGGCCTTGTTGCGCACGTGCGCGTACAGCGACGCCGGGCCCGTCCCCAGCGCGGTCGCGACCCGGCGCATGGTGAGCGCCTCGAAGCCCTCGGTCCCGACGAGTCCGAACGCCGCTTCCTTGATCCGTCCGACGGTGATCGGCGCCTTGCCGGGCCGCTCGGTCCTGCCCGGCTCGTCCAGTGCCGCGATCTTCGCGGCCCACTCGTCCCGCGGCTCGGCGCGACCCGGAGCACGTCTGTTGGCCATGGGACCAGCATAGCTTGACCCGAACAGGGTTCGAGCGTAGAACGGTGTTCGTGAAACGAACACTGTTCGTCCCCGCTCCGAGGAGACCTCGCGAAAGGACCCCCATGACCTCACCCCGGCGGTCGCCCGGGCCGTTCCGTTCGCTGCGCCAGGCGTGGGTGGCGCTGACGGGCCTCGCGGCGGTCTTCCTCTTCGAGATGATGAGCAACACCGTCCTCAACGTCGCCCTGCCCACGGTCGGCCGCGAGCTGTCGGCCCCGACGGTCGCCCTCCAGTGGGTGACGAACGGCTACGCGGTCGTGTTCGGCGGGCTGATGCTGGTCTTCGGCGCGGTCGCCGACCGGTTCGGACGCCGCCGGGTGATGCTCGCCGGGCTGGCCCTGCTCGGGGCCGCGAGCCTCGCGACGGCGGGCGTCACCGGCATGGGCGGGCTGATCGCCGTCCGCGCGGTCATGGGCCTCGCGGCCGCGATGACCACGCCGGGGACCATGGCCATGGCCTTCCGGCTGTTCGAGGAGGAGGGCCTGCGGGTCCGGGCGATCACGCTGATCTCCACCGTGGGCATGGTCGGGCTGGCGATCGGCCCGACCGTGGGCGGCTTCGTCCTCTCCTTCGCCCCCTGGCAGGTCCTGCTGCTGATGAACGTGCCGATCGTCGTGCTCGCGCTCGCCGGCATCCGGTCCGGCGTCCCGGCCGACGACCCCGCCGAGCTGCACCGGGCGCCCGCGGACGTGACCGGCGGCGTGCTGGGCACCGCGGCGATCGTGCTCGCGCTCGTCGCGCCCACCCTGTTCGCGCACGCGGGCGCCGGGGCGTGGGCACCGTGGGCCGCCGTCGCCGGACTCGCCGTCGCGGCGCTCCTGTTCGTCCTGCGCGAGCGCACGGCCCGGCATCCGCTGCTCGACCTCGCGCTCGTCGCCCGGCCCCAGGTCTCCGGCGGGCTGGCCTACAAGGCCGCGGCCGGCTTGGGCAACGCCGGGCTCGCGTACCTGGTGACGCTCCAGCTCCAGCTGGACCTGGGCTGGCCGCCCGCGCTCGCGTCCCTCGGCATGCTGCCCCAGATCGCCGTGCTGCTCGCGGGCGGGCCGTTCGTGCACCGGTTCATCGAGCGGGTCGGCATCGACCGCGCCGCCTGGATGAGCGCGGGCTCGATCGTGGCCGGGCTCGCGGTCTACACCGTGTGCGGCACTCTCGGCTATCCGTGGGTGGCCGCCGCGCTGATGCTCGTGGCCGCCGGGATGCGGGTCGTCGGCGCCGCCGCCGGGGTCAACGTCATGAACGGCCTGCCCCGCGACCGTACGTCCACGGGTGCGGCCCTGACCGACACCGCGGCCGAGGTCACCGCCGCGGCCGGTGTCGCCGTGGCCGGCACGGTGCTGGCGGCCCTGTTCGCCGGGAACGTCGCCGAGGGGCACTGGAGTCCGCGCCAGACCGGCCAGTTCCATGCCGCGGTCACCCTCTCCGGGCTGATCCTCACCCTCGCCTCCGGGGCCCTGGTCGCCTGGGCGATGCGCCGCACCCGAGGCGCGTCCCCGGGACCGGACGGCCTCACGGAAGGCCTTTCCCGGCCAGCTCGACGGTACGGCGGACGTAGTCGGGGTGGGCCAGGGGCACGTCGAGCAGGGCTTCGGGCACGTTCAGCAGAGGGAGCACCGCCGCGGGATCCCGCGCGCAACGGTCGCTGAGCGCGCCGCGCTGTGCCAGCAGCCCCCGGACACCGGCGCCGTCGAGCAGCCCCTCCGCCAGCAGGTGGTCGGAGAGGTCCAGGAGGCTGTGCACGGCGTGGAGCTGTCGCAGGGCGTCGTCGGTGGGGCCCTGGGAGTGCCGGGCCCAGCGGCGCAGCAGCAGCGCCGCGCAGCGCGCCTGGACCTGCGGTCGGCACAGGGCGCCGCGCTGCGAGGTCTTCCAGCGGCGCAGCAGGCGTTCCGCCAGGTCCTCCAGCAGACCGGCGCCCTGCCCGCCGTCCCGCAGGCCCTCTTCGGTGACGGCGGCGACGGCGGGGACCGCGCGCACGGAAGCCGCTGACCTGGCGGCGGTGCGGGTGCTCTCGTAGCACAGGACCGTGTTGTCCCCGCCGAAGGTGGTGCTGATCTCGCCGTCCACCCGCGCGGTGACGATCTCGTTGTAGCTGTGGAACCCGTGGCCCCCGCACAGCTCCCGCAGGCCGGTCAGGTGCGCGTTGGCCGCCCAGGAGGCGTACGCCTTGGCCCCGGAGGTCAGCCCGTACAGCGAAGTCCCGGGCCGTTCGCCGGTCCACTCCTCGATGAGGTGCTCGGTCAGCTGATGCAGGGCCAGGGCCTGGGCGACGACGGGCATCAGGCGCTCACGGTAGTGCTGACGCTCCAGCAGCACGGTGCCGAACGTCTCCCTGTGGGCGCTGTACCGCAGAGCGATCGCTGAGCAGCGGCGCAGCACTCCGGCGGCGCCGGTCACGGGGAAGACGCGCTCCTGGGTGAAGGTCCGCAGGCAGCGCAGGTACCGGCTCCGGCGGGCGGTCGCGGTGACGTACGCGCCGTCCTCGTCGATGTGCGCCCAGGCGCTCATCAGCGCTCCCAGGGGGATCCGGTACCGGTCGAAGTGGATCATTCCCGTCTGGCTGGCCTCCAGCCCGCCCTTGGGACCGGCCCGCCGGATCCGCACCCCGGCGTACGGCGGTGCGCCCTCGCCCGGTCTGAGCGGGACCCGGAACCAGTGGTGGCCCTCGTCGGTTCCGTCCACCACCAGCCGGGCGAGGACCATGGCGTGGGTCGCGGAGAACAGGGTGTTGCCGATCCAGTACTTCGCCGCGTCGTCGGACGGGGTCACCATGCGCAGCGAGCGGTCCTCGTGCCGGTAGTGGACCTCCGTCCCGATGGACAGCAGGTTGGTCCCCCGGCCGATCTCGGTCACCGCGAAGGCGTACACCCGCTCCATCCGGCCGATCTCGTCGCGGTACGCGGCGACCTGGGCCGCGCTGCCGTGGGAGAGCAGCGCGCTTCCGGCCATCTGGTGGTCGCAGACGGTCGACACCAGGGAGAGGTCGAACGCGCAGAGCCAGCCCAGCGTGCGTACCAGGTCTGGGAATTCCTCCTCCCGGCTCCCGCCGCGCCAGCTCTCGCTGCTGACCAGACCCTTGTCGTGCAGTGCCTTCGCGCGCCGGGCGGTCAGCCGGATCAGCTCGTCCCCGCCCAGCTCGTAGCGGGCGCGGGGATCGAAGAGGGGGTCGTCGAGAATGCTCAGCCCCTGGTCCGGGGCCGGGTCAGGCACGCGGCTCTCCCGTCGGACGGCTGGGCGCGGGGAGGTCGTGGCGGGTGAGGTGGAGGGCCTTGAGCGTGGGGGCGACGATGTCGCGCAGATAGACCTGGGAGTTGATGCCGGTCGAGCGCATCAGCGCGGAGCGCGCCTCGGGGTCGGGCAGGAGCTCTTCGGCGGGCATGCGGAACGTCCGCAGGACATGGGCCAGATCGGCGAGGGTCCCGGCCCGGTCCTCGCCGAGATGGAGGGCGACCATCTGCTGGTAGAACCGGGTGTGGGCCATCTCGTCGCGCCCGATGAGCCGGTAGATGTCGCCGAGGACCTGGTGACCGGAGTCGAGGGCCAGGGTGCGCTGGGAGCGGTAGACGACGAACGTGGTGAGTTCCTGGACCATCCCGTAGATCACCATCTGCCGGGGGCTGTCGTACGGCCGTTCCCAGCGCCGGGACAGGATGGTGTCGGCGTAGTCGTGGAGCTGCTCCTCCGTGCGCTGGCCGCTGCGGTGCAGGTACTCGCGCAGGACGAGGGAGTGCTTGGACTCCTCGTACCCCCAGTTGGCGGCGAACCACGCCTGGGCGTAGTCGCGGCCGAAGAGCTCCAGGTGGGCGTCGAGGTAGTCGGGGAGGAACATCTCGACGCCGCAGAACGTCTCGGCGTTGGTGGCGAGCTGCTTGTCGGGCTCCGAGGCGTCGAGGGCGTCCCAGTCGATGTCGCTGAACGGGTTCCATCTGCGGGTGCGCTCGGCGTTCTCGAAGAACGTCATGTAGGCCCGGTGGAAGGATTCGCGCAGCTGCCTGTTCATGAGGGCTGCTCGGCGGCGAGTTCGGCGGATATCAGCTCGCACAGGCCCTGGACGCCGGTGACGTGGTAGAGCTTCTCGTCGGGGAGGAGGATCCCCAGCTCCTTCTCGGTCCAGGTGACGAGCTCCAGGAGCTGGAGGGAGTCGATCCCGGCGGCGTGGAGGTCGGTCTCCGGGGTGAGCGGGGGGCGCTGGGCGTCGGTGATGTCGTGCAGGCCGCGGTCGAGGAGCCGCAGCAGTTCGTCCTGGGTCACCGGTGATTCCTTACGTCGTCACGTCGTTGCGTGGTTGCGTCGTTCGATGGGCTGATCGGGGTCACGCGGGGTCGTCGACCCGGCGCAGGCACCACTGGGAGAGCGTCATGTGGCGGCGGGCGAAGGAGTTGACGCAGCAGCTCAGATAGCGGTCGTACGTGTCGAAGAGGTCCTGGCCCCAGCGGTCGCGGATCTCCTCCTCGTGGGCGCGCAGCCGGGCACGCCAGTGGGTGGTCGTCTTCTCGTAGTCCTCGCGCCGGGTGCGCAGCTGCATCACCTCCCAGTAGGGCGCGACGGCCACGACGAGGTCCTCGGCGCGGGGGGCCATGCCGCCGGGGAAGATGTTCTCGCCGAGCCAGCGCAGCTCGCGGGCCTCCTCGGGGCGCCGGGGCAGCCGGTCGCGCAGCCCGGTCTGGAGCGCGAAGTGGGCGCCCGGGGCCGTCCAGGACCAGGCCCTGCGGAAGTAGTCGCGGTAACGGGCGACGGCCTGGCCCGCGCGGGCCTCCTCGGGGGTGCAGACGTGCTCGATCATGCAGATGGACTGCACCGCGTCGAAGGGTTCGGCGGGGGCGAAGTCGCGGTAGTCGACGCAGGAGACGGTGACGCCCGGGAGTCCGCGGCGCAGGATCTCGCTGTACTGGGCCTCGGAGAGGGTGATGCCGTGGGCCCGGGCGACGTGCCGGTCGCGGGTGAGGTAGGCGAGGTTGTTGCCCCAGCCGCAGCCGATGTCCAGGACCCTGCTGGCGGGCGTGATCCGGGCGAAGTCGTGGAGGACGCCGAGCTTGGCGACCTGCGCTGCCTCCAGGTCGTCGGTGTCGTCGAAGACCCCGCAGGTGTAGTTCATCCCGCTGTCGAGCCAGAGGCGGAAGAACTCCGGGTCGAGGTCGTAACTGACGGCCAGTTCAGCCTTGTTGGACATGGAGTGCGCCTTCCAGGTATTGACGGCGCGTTTCGCTCCGTCGCGGTTTTCCCGACGTCGTCCTGGGCACGGTGCCGGGCCGGACGGCGACGACGTCGTGGACGGGCAGCGCCAGCGCCCCGGCCACGGCCTCCCGCAGGGCCGGTGCCAGCCCGGCGGTGGCGGAGGTGCGGCACTCGGCGACGACGACCAGTTCCTCGGACTGCTCCCCGGGGCGTGTGCAGGCCACGACGCCGCCCGCGCGGACGCCGGGCACGGTCTCGGCGAGCCACTCCACGCGCTGCGGGTCGACGTTGCGGCCGTTGAGGATCAGCAGATCCTTGACGCGGCCGGTCACGAACAGCTCCCCGTCGGCCAGATAGCCGAGGTCCCCGCTGCGCAGCCAGCCGTCTGCCCCGAACGCCCTGCGGGCCTCGTCCGGAGAGCCCATGTACGTACGGGCGTTGGAGGGGCCGCGCAGCCAGATCTCACCGACGGCCCGCTCGGCCACGGCCGTGCCCTCGGTGTCGCGGACGGTGACCTCGTGCCCGGGCAGCGGCGGTCCGCAGCTGACGACGGCGAGGGCCTCCCCGTCCCCCGCCTCCCCGTCCCCGTCCCCGGAGGGAGCGGCGCGGCCCGCCGACAGGGCCGCCGGGTCGACGGAGTCCACGCGGTGCCGTTGGCCCAGCGGCGAGAGCGTGACCGCGAGGGTGGCCTCGGCCAGCCCGTAGCACGGCATCAGGGCCTCGGGCCTGAGTCCGGAGGCGGCGAAGGCGGTGGTGAACCGGTCCAGCACGGCGGGGTTTATGGGTTCGGCCCCGCACCCGAGCACCCGTACATGCCCGAGATCCAGTGCCGCCGCCTCGGCCTCGGAGGTGCGCCGGGCGGTCAGGGCGTAGGCGAAGTTGGGCGCGAAGCTGATCGTGGCCCGCCGTTCGGACATGGTCCGGAGCCACAGTCCGGGGTCCCGGACGAAGGACCGGGTCGGGACGAAGGAGACGGGGACGCCCGCGATCAGGGGTGCCAGGACGAATCCGACCAGCCCCATGTCGTGGTGGAGCGGCAGCCAGGACAGTCCCCGGTCGGTGGCCGGGTCGCTGTCCAGCCCGTCGCGCATGATGGCCAGGGAGTTGGCGAGCACCGCCTCGACCCGGGCGGGGACGCCCCGGGGAATTCCGGTGCTGCCGCTGCTGAACTGCAGATACGCGGTCTCCTCCGTGCCGGGACGGTACGGGGGCGGCGCGTCCGGCAGCGCGTCCGACGGAGCGTCTGGCGACCCGTCCGGCGGCGCGGTGACCACGGCGTCCAGGTCGACCGGATCCCACTTGTCCGTCCAGCCGTCCCCCGCAGGCGTACCGGCGTCGCCACCACCGCCGCGCAGCGCGACGGCCCGGGGCCGCGCGATGTCCGCCAGCACCTCCACGTAGGCGTTCCAGGCGGGGCGGCGGCCCGGTGGGGGAGGCGGGGCGACGGGCACGGGGACCACACCGGCCCACAGGGCCCCGAGGAAGGCCGGGACGAAGAGGTGCGGTTCGGCCGCTTCGAGGACGACCCGGTCGCCGGGTCGCATGCCCGCCTCGGACCATCCCCGGGCGGCGGACCGGACTCCGCACAGCAGCTCGTGCCGGCTGACCCGGACCCAGTCGCCGTTCTCCCGGAGGTACTCGTGCGCGGGCCTGTCGTCGTGCTCGTAGCTCTCGACAATGTCAGTAACCCATGCCCCGCGCATGCGTCACCGCCTCTCTGGGAGTCGTCACCGGGTGCCGGTAGGGACGATGCCGGGCGGGCGAACGGCGCCGCATCGGTGAAAACTACGTAGCCAGGGCCGATTACGTGATCCCGCAGGTGCGGTGCCGTTCCAGGGGCCCGTTCCAGAGAGGTGACGGTCCGCGCAGGTCAGGGCGGGTTTCGCCGTTCCAGCGTCCCGTCCTCCGGTGCGGCGTTGCGGGGCGGGCCGTCCGTCGACGAGTCTCTCTTCTCAGGTGGGAAGAGCGCACGCTGGTGGTCGGAGGCGGTTCGCCGTGGGGTTCGTGGCCCGGCAGATGGAGTTGGGGGAGATCGAGGGGCTGGTCTCCTCGGCGGCCGGTGGTTCCGGTGGGGCCGTCGTGGTCGAGGGCGAGGTGGGGGTGGGGAAGACGTCGCTGGTGGAGGCGGCGGTGGGGGGCCTTGAGGGCTTCGAGGTGCTGCGCGCTGCGGGCACCGAGTTCGAACGGGACCTGCTGTATGCGGTGGTGCACCAGCTGTGCGCGCCGGTGCTCGATTTACGGGCGGGGCTGCCGGGGGTGCGCCGGGAGGCGCTGGAGGCGGTGTTCGGGCTGGGCGACGGGCGGGCCGCGCCGAGCGTGCTGACGGTGGGGCTGGCGGTGCTGGGGCTCCTGCACGAGGCGTCCCGGGAGCGCCCGGTGTGCTGCGTGGTCGACGACGCGCAGTGGATGGACGAGGCCTCGCGGCAGGTGCTGGTGTTCGTGGCCCGGCGGGTGGCCGCCGAGCGGATCGCCGTCGTCTTCGCCGCGCGGGACGCGGAGGCGGTGCCCGGGCTGGCGTGCCTGCCACGGCTGCCCCTGGAGGGGCTGGGCGAGGAGGACGCCAGGGCCGTGCTGGCCGGGGCGCCGGGCGTGCCGCACGCGGGGCTGGACGGGGAGGTCCTGGACCGGATCCTGACCGAGGCACGGGGCAATCCGCTGGCCCTGCTGGAGTTCGCCCACGAGGCGGGCCCGTTCGGCGTGCCGCACGCGCGCGGGAAGCGGGCCGGTGTGGCGGGGGCGCTGGAGGAGCAGTTCGCCCACCGCCTCGGACAACTCCCGCCCACGGCGCGCGAACTGGTGGTGCTCGCCGCCGCCGAACCCGTCGGCGACCTGTGCCTGCTGCGGCGCGCGGCGGCGCTGCTGGAGCTGGACGCCGCCCACTACGCCCTCGCGGAGAACGCCGGACTCCTCTCGCTGGGCCCCCGGCTGCGGTTCCGGCATCCGCTCGTGCGCTCGGGGGTGTACGCCTCGGCCACCCCGGGCGTACGGAGGCGGGTGCACGGCGCGCTGGCCGAGGCCACCGACCCGGCCACGGACCCGGACCGGCGGGCCTGGCACCGCGCGCACGCGGTGATCGACGCGGACGAGGACGTGGCGGGGCAGCTGGAGCAGTGCGCGGACCGGGCGCGCGGCAGGGGCGGGTTCACCGCGGCGGCCGCTTTCATGGAACGCGCCGCGACGCTGACACCCACCCAGCCCGTTCAGCCCCTTCAGCCCGCCCAGCCCGTCGCGGAGGCCCAGCCCGTCGCGGGGCGCCGCGCCGGGCGGTTGCTGGCGGCGGCACAGCTGCGGCTGCAGGCCGGTACCCCCGCCGCGGCGCGCGCGCTCGTCGCCCGTGCCGAGCGCCAGGGGATGGACGAGACGGTGCGGGCGGAGGCGTGGCTGCTGCGGGCCCGCGTGGAGTACCAATTGGGGCACAGCCCGCAGGCGACGGCCGCGCTGATCGACGCGGTGGCGGAGCTGGCGCCGGAACGGGCGCGGGAGACGGGGCTGGAGGCCTTCGCCTCCTGCATGTACAACGAGCCCCAGCCCGGTCACCGGCTGCGGGAACTGGGCGCGCGGATGCGGCGGCGGGCGCCGCTGCCCGAGCGGGCGCGGCCGGTGGACCTGCTGCTGGAAGCGCTGCTGGACCAGGTGACGCTGCCGGTGGCGGAGGCGGTGCCGACCATGCGGGAGGCCGTGGCCGCCTGCCGTACCGCCGACGTCTCGGCCGGGCCCTGGCGGATGAACCTGGTGTGCCAGCTGGCGTTCGACCTGCGGGACGACGCGGGCGTGGTCGACCTCGCCGACCGGCAGGTCGAGGTCGCCCGCGCCCAGGGCGCGCTGGCCGCGCTGCCGCAGGCCCTGCGCTACCAGGCCATCAGCCGCACCACCACCGGCCGCTTCGCGGAGGCCGCCGCCAGCCTCAGCGAGGCCAGGGCGGTGGACGAGGCCGCGGGCACCACCCCGTTGATCGCGGCCGAACTCGTCCATCTGGCCTTCCGCGGGGACGCGGAGCGCTACCGGGAACTGGCCGCGCTGATGGGGAAGGACGGCCTCCCCGTCGAGAGCGTCGGCGAGCACTACGCCCGCGCCGTCCTGCACAACGGCCTGGGCGAGTACGGGACGGCGCTGGAGTCCGCACTCGCCGCGCAGCAGCGTCACCAGTCGGGCTCCTACGCGATCTGGGCCGTCTACGCCGAGCTGGTGGAGGCCGCGGCGCGCGCCGGGCGTCCCGGCCAGGCCGCCGCGGGCCTGGCCCATCTCGAAGCCCTGGCCACCGCCAGCCCCACCCCCTGGGCGCGGGCGGAATGGCTCCAGGCGCGGGCCCTCCTCGCCGAGGGGCCGGAGTGCGAGACGCTGCACCGGCAGGCCATCGACCACCTCGCCCGCACCCGGGCCCGGGTGCTGTACGCACGCGCCCGGCTGACGTACGGGGAGTGGCTGCGCCGCGCGAACCGGCGGGCCGAGGCCAGGGTCGAACTGCGCTCCGCGCACGACCTGCTGGCCACCATGGGCGCCGCCGCCTTCGCCGAACGCGCGGCGCGCGAGCTGCGCGCCACCGGCGAACAGCCCCGCCCCCGCGGGCAGGACGCGCCGGCGCTGCTCACCGCGCGCGAACGCCTCATCGCCCAGAAGGCCGCCACCGGGGCCACCTCCAAAGAGGTCGGCGCCATGCTCTACCTCAGCCCCCGCACCATCGACGCCCACCTGCGCAACGTCTACCGCAAGCTCGGCATCACCTCGCGCCGCCAGCTCCGCCACATACCCCTGTGAGCGCGTGGCCCTCCGGGCGTTCGCCGGGCCGTTGCCGGGCTACCTAGGCGTGCCGGGTAGGTAGTTTTCGCCGACGCGACCGCGTACCCCGCCCCGGCATCCTCGGCCCGTCACACAGGCATCGGCCCGGAGACAGGGGACAGACTCGATGATCACAGAGGTCGTTCTGCCGGGCGCCGTGGGGCCTGCGGGGCCCGTGGGATCCGTGGGGCCCGCGGAGCCGCTGCTGCGGACGAGACCCGTCCCGCCCCTGCTGGCCGGGCAGGCGCTGGTACGGATGGAAGCGGCGGGGATCTCCTACGCCGAGCAGCAGATGTGCCGGGGCGCGTACCGGGACCAGCCGCCGTTCCCGTTCGTGCCCGGCTTCGACGCCGTCGGCGTCATCGACACCCTCGCCGGGGGCTCCCCGCGGTTCGCCGTGGGCCAGCGCGTGGCGGCGTTGACCGGGACCGGTGCCTGGGCCGACCGCCTGGTGCTGGCGACGGACGATCTCGTCGCGGTGCCCGACGGGCTGCACGCCACGGACGCGGAGACGGTCATCGCCGACGGCGTCACCGCCCGGCGGATGCTCGCCGCCGCACCCGTGGGCGACGGCGACACGGTCGTCGTGCTCGGCGCCGCCGACGACGTCGGCTCGCTGCTGGTCCAGCTCGCCCGCCACGCCGGTGCCCAGGTCGTCGGCGTCGCCGCCGCGTACCACCTGCCGTACGTGCGCGAGATCGGCGCCATTCCGCTGGACCGGGACACCGACCTCGCCGCGGGGATCCGGCGCGTCGCGCCGCGCGGCGCGGTGGCCGTGTTCGACCACGCGGCCGACGGGCCAGGGCCCGGGCCAGGGGCCGGGTCCGTCGGCCGGGGCGCGGCGTCCGCCGGTCTCTGGCCCGGACGTGAGCGGAATCCCCGGGACTCCCGGAGCCACCGGGCGGAGCTGCACGCGGACCTGCGCGCCGTCTTCGGGCACCTCGCGGCCGGGGAGATCACCGCCCGTATCGCCCGCGCCTTCCCGCTGTCGCAGATCGCCGAGGCCCTGCGCTACGCGGGTTCCGGCGCCGCGGCGGGCAAGGTCGTCCTGCTGCCCGACACCGACTGAACGAGACGTCGCCGCCCCCTCCGCCACGGGGGGAGCGGAGGAGGACGGCGACTTGGCCTCGCGACCGGTGTCCACGATGCCGGGGAGGGGAGGGCCGCCGCATCGGTCAAAAGTACGTAGGTACTCGCTTACGTAATCCGCGAGAAGGACTGGCCGGTGCCGCTGCGGGCTATGCGGCGGGGTCGATCTGCGAGGGAAGGCTGAACACGGTCAGGAAGCGCCCCGCGGCGGTGAGGTCGCCCTCCACCTGGATCTCCCCGGCGGCGACCGACTCCCCGAGGCCGTACCCGGCGTAGACGACCCGGGCGAGGATCTCGGGCGGTCCGGTGAGCACGGCGTCCGGGCGCTCCTGCGTGCCTCTCTCGACCAGGAGCGCCCCGTCCTCCAGGACCGCGCGGCCCACCTCTTCACCCACGCGCAGCTCGAACCGTCCGCGCACGCCCTCGGCGAGGGCGGGGTCGAAGTTCGTGCGCAGGGAGAGCAGGAACGAGGTCGCGCTCAGGTGTGCCGAGCCGTCGTGGTCGGGGGAGCGGACGGCCCAGCGGCCGAGCGCGCGCAGTACGGGCTCCAGCTCGTGGGCCCAGTCGGTGAGTTCGTAGACCGTCGCGCTCGTGGGCGGGGGCAGTCGGCGCTTGCGCAGGAGGCGGGACGACTCCAGCTCGCTCAGCCGCTGGGCGAGCACGTTCGTCCCGATGCCGGGCAGGTCCGCGCGCAGTCGCCCGTATCTCTTGGGGCCCAGGAGCAGCTCACGGACCACGAGCAGCGCCCAGCGCTCACCGACGAGATCGAGCCCGTGGGCGATCCCACAGGCGTCCTGATAGCTCCGCTTCGTTGCCATGGCGCCAGTCTAACCCACGCACTTCCTTTTTGAAATCTCGCACTTGCAATTTAGAAGTAGCGACTCTAGGTTGATCTCACCAGGCCGGGGAGCAGCCCCGGTCCGGAGACATCCGGAAGCTCGGGAGACCTTGAGATGCGCACACTGATCAGCTCTGCCTTCGTCTCGCTCGACGGCGTCATGGAGGCCCCGGGCGGCGAGCCCGGGTACCGGAACTCCGGCTGGACCTTCAAGGAGGTCGAGTTCCTCCCGGAGGCGTACGAACTCAAGGGGCAGGAGCAGGAGGAGGCCACCGCGATGCTCTTCGGCCGCACCAGCTACGAGGCGTTCAGCCCCGTGTGGCCGGACATGGCGGAGTTCGCCGGTTACAAGCCGATGCCCAAGTACGTCGTCTCCACCACCTTCACGGACAAGGACCTGGTCGAGGGCTGGGGCGAGACGACGATCCTGCGCTCGCTGGACGAGGTGGCGGCGCTCAAGGAGACCGAGGGCGGCCCGGTCATCATGCACGGCAGCGCCACGCTCAACCGCGAGCTGTCCGA
This sequence comes from Streptomyces sp. NPDC048172, assembly GCF_043202595.1. Lineage (NCBI taxonomy): Bacteria > Bacillati > Actinomycetota > Actinomycetes > Kitasatosporales > Streptomycetaceae > Streptomyces > Streptomyces sp. NPDC048172. The sequence goes on along the minus strand of NZ_JBIDAT010000009.1, from coordinate 323,259 downwards.
CGCGGGTCTCATCGACCGCTACCACCTGCTCGTCTTCCCCCTCCTCCTCGGCGCGGGCAAGCGGCTCTTCTCCACCACCGACAAGGACACCCAGAAGCTGAAGCTCGTCGAGCACCAGGCGTACGCCAACGGCATGCAGAAGCAGATCTTCGACGTCGTCCGCTGACGCCGCGCCCCGTGGCGGGAGGCCGGGGGAACACTCCGGGGCGGTTGGCGGTTGGACGGCCGTGCGGGGCAGCGCCACGGGTGCCCCGGACTTGGGAGGATGCACGGCATGACCGACGCGCGCACGATCACCAACCCGCCCGGCCTGCACGACCCGACGCCCTTCGGGTACGCACACGCTGTCGAGGCCCCCGGGCAACTCGTCTTCATCGGCGGGCAGTACGCGTCCGACGAGAGCGGCCGCCCCGTGCCCGGGGACTTCGCCGCACAGGTGACCTTGGCGTTCGACCGGCTGGTCACCGCGCTTGAGGGCGTCGGCCTCGCCCTTGAGGACGTGGTCCGCCTGGGGACCTTCATCGTCGACCACGACATGGCGAAGCTGGAGATCCTGGGCAAGGAGCTGAGCGCCCGGTTCGGTGACAGGCTGCCCGCGCAGAGCCTGGTCGGGGTGGCGGCTCTGGCGCTGCCGGGGATGCTGTTCGAGGTGGAGGCGGTGGCCGCCCGCACCACCGTCCGCTGACACGGGGTGGAACCGGCGGGGGCAGGCGATCTCCACCCCCGGTTCCACCCGTGGGTCCAGGTGTCGCGCCCCGGCGAGCAGCAGTCTGAAGGGCATGACAACGACTGAGTGGATCACCGACATCGCCCTTCTCCTCGTCGTCTTCCGGCAGCTGCGGGAAGGACGGCTCGACCACAAGACGTTCCTGATCCCGTTGGGCATCGTGGCCTACGTGGGCTACTCGTACCTGGACACCGTCCCCACCGGCGGGAACGACCTCGTCCTGATCGGGGCCCTGATCGGCGTGGGAGCCGTGCTCGGGATCGCCGGCGGGGTCTGGACCCGGATCCGGGCCGTCGACGGGCACCTCCTGATCAAGGCCGGAGCGGTGTCCGCGACCCTGTGGGTGCTGGGCATGGGCGCGCGGATGGGCTTCCAGCTGTGGACCGCGCACTGGGGCGGCGCCGATGACGTGGCCCGGTTCAGCGTGACGCACCACATCACGAGCGACCAGGCGTGGGTGGCGGCGTTCGTACTGATGGCGCTCACCGAGGTGGTCACGAGGCTGGCCACGATCTACGCCCGGAGCCGGGCCGTCACCGCCACCGCCACCGCCACCGGGACGTCGACGACGCACGCGGCGGCGGCAGCGGCGGGTGCGCGCGAGGGCGCTCGGGGTTGAGGCGGACAATGGGAACGGGGGAACCGGAGCACGGGAAGGCGACTGGGGGACCACTCTGATGGCCATGCACGGTGAGGACGTGAGGACGTGAGCGCGGCCGCCCGGGCCGGTGCCGGTACCGGTGCTCGTTCGCTGGTGGAGTTGCCCAAGGCCCATCTGCATCTGCACCTCGACGGTTCGCTGCGCCGGTCGACGGTGGAGGAGATCGCCGCAGCGGAGGGCCGCGAGGTTCCGTGGCCGAGCGGATACGGCTCGTTCGCGCACTTCATGGAGACGATCACGGCCGCCGCCGCGTGCCTGCGGGACGAGGAGGACGTCCGGCGGGCGGTCCGCGAGATCGTCGAGGACGCCGGGGCCGCGGGCGCGGTGTGGCTCGAACTGTCCGTCTGGCCGGGGCTGTTCCAGGGGCGGCTGGGGGACTACGCGTCGGCGGTAGCGGTCGTGCTGGAGGCCGGTCGCGAGGCCGCGGAGCGGTCGGGGGTCGGTTTCGGGCTGATCGCCGCGGCCAATCGCGGGCTCGGTGCCGACGACGCGCTCGCCGTGGCCGAGGTCGCCGCGGAGTGCGCGGGGCGTGACGTGGTGGGGTTCGGGCTCGACGGGGACGAGGCGGCGGCTCCGGCGGCATGGTTCGGGCGGCCGTTCGACATCGCGCGCGAGGCCGGACTCCTCTCGGTTCCGCACGCGGGTGAGATCGCGGGGCCGGAGTCGGTGCGTGCGGCGCTCGACGTGCTCGGCGCCGACCGGGTCCTGCACGGCGTGCGTGCCATCGACGATCCCGCGCTGGTCGGGGAACTCGCGGCCCGGGGCACGGCGCTGGACGTCTGCCTCACGAGCAACGCGCTGCTGGGCGTGTACGACCCGGTCGCGGCGAACCCGCTGCCCGCGTTGCTGGACGCGGGCGTCCGGTGCTCGCTCAACGCGGACGACTCGCTGCTGTTCGACACCCATCTCGTGCGGGAGTACGAGCTGGCCCGCTCCGTCCTCGGCCTGAGCGACGAGCGGCTCGCGGCGCTGGCGGCCGTATCGATCGAGTCTTCCGCCGCGCCCGCCGCGCTGAAGACCACCGCGCTGGGCCGGATCGACGCCTGGCTCCGTGCGCCGCACCCGGAGGGGCCGTGCGGAACCGCGTCAGCGACCTGAACCGGCCGCCTCGGCGCGCGGCGGGGCCCTTCGCACGGGCGCGGGCGGGCAGTGAGCCCGGCGGCCGGTCACCCCGTACCCGCCGTGGGCGACCGTACGGCCTGACCACGCGATACGTTCGGCCCATGCCAACGCCCGCGTCCCCGAGCCCCTCGTCCACCAGGAAGGCCGCGGCGCCGGGCGGCGGCCCCCGGCATCCCGTCACCGGGCAGGACCCGCGGGTGCAGTGGGTGCTGACGGTGGCGGTCATCGTCATCGGCGCCCTGACGATCCGGCCCATGGGCCTCAGCGGACGAGGGCTCGCCGTCGCCCTGCTGTACGTGGTCAACTCCGCGGCGCTGCTGGCCCGGGGGCTGCCCGTGCACCGGGTTCCCCGGCATCTCGCCCTGGTCTGGCTGACGGGGGGCGTCGTCGCGGCGGCGGCCCTGATCGGCACCAGCGGCAGCGGGACGGGCTACCTCTTCGCCTTCTTCCTCGCCGGTCACCTCGGGTACCGCCTCGACACCCGCGCCGCCGTCACGCTGGCGGCGCTCTGCGGCCTGCTGTGCGGCGGCGTCCTGTACTTCCACCTCGGGCCGGGGCACCACTCGCTGCCTCCGGTCGTCGGGTTCGTCACCGGCGTCCCGGTCCTGGCCGGGATCGTCAACCGCAGCCAGCGGGAGGCCGTCCAGTCGGCGATCGAGGCCGCCGAGGCGGGCGAGCGGGCCGCCCGGGCCGAGGCCCAGAGCGCCGTGCTGGCCGAGCGCGGGCGCATCGCGCGGGACGTGCACGACGTACTGGCGCACTCGCTGGCCGGGATCAACATGCAGCTGGAGCTCGCCGACGCGCTGCTCGACACCGGCGACCTGGAGCGGGTCCGGGAGGCCAACGCCAAGGCCCACGGCCTCGTCAAGGAGAGCCTGAAACAGGCGCAGTGGACAGTGCACGCGCTGCGCGAGGACGCGCTGCCGCTGCGGGAGAGCCTCGGCGCGATGCTCGAATCCTCGGGCCACCGCTCCGCGCTCACCGTCACCGGAACCGTCCGCGAGGTGCCGGTCCAGGTGACGCAGAACCTGCTGCGGATCGCCCAGGAGGCGCTGACCAACGCGGCCCGGTACGCTCCCGGAGGTGAGGTGCGGGTGGAACTGGAGTTCGCTGCCGCGTCGGCCACGTTGAGGGTCCGTAACCGCCCCGCCACCCGTCCGGTGAGCGCGGGCACCGGCAGTGGAATGGGGCTGATCGGGATGCGCGAACGCGTCGCCCTGCTCAACGGCACCGTCACCGCAGGGCCTGTCACCGAGGGACCGGACCAGGGCGGCTGGCTGGTGGAGGCGGTGATCCCCGGATGAGCGAGGGGCGCGAGAAGCACGAGAGGCGAGACGCGCGACAGCTGCGCGTGATCGTCGCCGACGACCAGGCGGCGGTCCGGGAACCGCTCGCCACAGTGCTCGGGCTGTCCGAGGACATCGACGTCGTCGCCGCTGTCGCTGACGGGAACGAGGTGCTGACGGCCGTCGCGAACGCCCCCGTGGACGTGGTGCTGATGGACCTGCGCATGCCCGTGCTGGACGGCATCGAGGCCACCCGTCGGCTGAGCGAGGAGCACCCGGAGGTGGCGGTCGTCGTGCTGACCACGTTCGCCGACGACGACTCGGTCCTGGGCGCGCTGAGCGCGGGCGCCCGCGGCTACCTGACGAAGAACGCGGGACGCCAGGACATCGTCCTCGCCATCAGGGCCGCTGCCGCCGGGCAGTCCGTCCTCGACCGCGAGGTCCAGGACCGGCTGCTCGCCACCATCAGGGCGCAGACGTCGGCCCCGGGGCCGGTCCCGGGACCGGCCCCGGAACCAGGGACTGGACAGCGACAGCCCCTGCCGGACGACCTCACCCCCCGCGAACGCGAAGTGCTCACCCTGATCGGCCAGGGGCTGCCCAACCGGGGCATCGCCGAGCAGCTCTTCATCAGCGAGGCCACGGTCAAGACCCACATCAACAACCTGTTCGCCAAGGCAGCCATCCGGGACCGCGCCGACGCCATCCGCCGCGCCATCGAGGCGGGCCTGGCCTGAGCCGGCCGCGCGCCCTGAGCAGCTCGAACACGCTGGAGAAGCTGTCCTGCCCGTGGCCGTCGGCCGATCGCCTGTCGAGCAGGGCCTTCAGCGGTTCGTGGACGTCGGTGGCGATGCCGCTGGCTCTGCTGAGCTGGAGGAGGCTGTCGACCCCGGCGCGGTTGAGGTCGACCGTGGAGACCCCGTCCGTGTACGACGCCTCTCCTGCCTCGCGCGCCAGTTCGGGCAGGAACTCGGCCATCCCGCGCAGCCATCGGGCCGCCAGCGGGGCGAACGCCTCAGGGGCGGTGCCGACCGGGCCGAGCAGCGCCGCGGCGTGCAGGAATCCGGTGAGGGCCGCGTATCCGGTGCCCAGCAGGGCCAGGTCGTGGATCTCCGCGGAGCCGGGATCGGTGCCGAAGTAGTGTGCCGGCGCCATCACTTCCAGCTCGCGCCGGTACGTGGTGAAGGCGCGCTGGGAACCGCCGTAGAGGAAGAAGCCCTCCGGGGTGGCGACGGTCTCGGGGAGGGCCATCATGGCGCCGTCGAGGTAGTCGGCGCCGTGCCCGGCGGCCCAGCCGGCCAGCTCCCGGGCGTGCTCGGGGGTGCTGTTGGCGAGGTTGACCACGGTGCGGCCCCGCAGCGCGGCGGCGGCGGGACCGAGCGCCTGCCGGACCGCGGTGTGGTCGAGGAGCGGGGCGATCACCAGAGGACCGGCCGCGACCGCCTCGGCGGCGGTGCTCGCGCGGAGGGCGCCTTGTGCGACGAGCGCGTCGGCCTTGGCGGCGGTGCGGTTCCATACGGTGGTCCGGTACCCGGCGGTGAGGAACGCGGAGGCGATCCGGCCGCCCATGCGGCCGAGGCCCAGGACCGTGACGCGGGGCTGTGTCCGCTCAGGCATTCCGTCCGCCCTTCGTGATCGTCCCGGCGACGCTGGCGATGCCGCTGGAGCCGTGTCCGGTGGCCGCCGTCCGGCGCAGCAGGTTCCGGACCAGCTCCGGCACGTCGGTGCCGAGGCCGCCGGCCCGGCTGGCGTCCAGGAGGTGTTCCATCGCTGCCGCGTGCACGTCCACGGTGCCGTCGTCGTCCGGGAAGTCGCCGTCCTCGATCTGGCGGGAGTGGTCGGCCATCAGCGAGGTGACGAACGGCATGTGTTCCGTCGCCACCGCCGCGAAGGCGGCCGGGTCGACGCCTGCCGTGCCCACCAGGGCGACGGCGTGGTAGAAGCCCGCCAGCGCGCCCCAGGCCATGCCGAACAGCGCGGTGTCGTACACCGGGGCCAGCGCCGGATCGGCGCCGAGGTGGACGGGGTTGCCGAGGCTCGTCAGCACCGTCCGGTGGGTGGCGAAGGCATCCGGGGAGCCGCTGAGGACGAACAGCGCCTCGGGCCGCCCGACGAGCCGTGTGCCGCTCATGGCGGCGCCGTCGAGGTAGTCGGCGCCGTGCCCGGCCGCCCATCCGGCCATCCCGGCGGCTTCCTCCGGGGTGCCGGAGGTCAGGTTGACCAGGGCCCGCCCGCGCAGCCGCGGTGCCACCGGCCCCAGCAGGCCGCTCACCGTCGCGTAGTCCGGCAGGCAGACCACGACCAGGGGACTCGCGGCGACCGCCTCCTCGACGGTCGCCGCGCGGACGGCGCCCTGGGCGGCGAGTGCCTCGGCCTTCGCGGGGGAGCGGTTCCATACGGTCGTGGCGTAACCGGCGGTGAGGAACGCCTGGGCGAGGCGGGTGCCCATCTGCCCCAGGCCGATCACCGACACGGTGGACTGCTCGTGGTTCTCGTTCTCCGACACGGGGTGACTCCTGGGTTCTCGGTTCTTCGGCTGGCCGCACCGGACGGTTCGTTCGGTGTGTCCCTCACCGTGCCGACCCGCGCTGGCGGGGGCCTGTCGGTGCGCTGTCGGTCGCCGGAGGGCGGCTGTCGGCGCCGGATACCGTGCGGTCATGTACTTCTCGGTGCTCGGCCCGCTGACGGCCCGGACGACTGGCGGCCGCGCGGTCGACGTCCCTGAAGCGAAGGTGCGCGCCCTGCTGGCCGCTCTGCTCGTCCACGCGGGACAGCCGGTCTCGGCCGACCGGCTCGTGGACGATCTGTGGGCCGGGCGGCCGCCCGCCAATCCCGCCGGTGCCCTGCAGACGAAGGTCTCGCGGCTGCGGCGCGCCCTGGCGCGGGCCGAACCCGGGGCGGAGACGCTGGTGGAGTCGGGGCCGTCGGGATATCTGCTGCGTACCGGCCCCGGGGAGGTGGACGCCCACCGGTTCACCGGCCTGACCACCACCGCGTACGGCACCGGGGACCCGCACGCCAGGGCGGACCTGCTGGCCGAGGCTCTGGAGCTGTGGACGGGGGAAGCCTTCGCCGGACTGGGCGACCTGGAGTTCCTGCGCGCCGCGGCCGAACGCCTCGACGAACAGCGCCTCACCGCCCTGGAAGCGCTCGCCGAGACCCGCCTCGAACTGGGCGAGCACCACACGCTGAGCGACGAGTTGGGCGAGCTGGCGGTCCGCCATCCGCTGCGGGAGCGGCTGCGCGCGGTCCAACTGCGCGCGTTGTACCGGGCCGGGCGGCAGTCCGAAGCGCTGTCCGCGTACGAGGAGCTGCGCAGGCAGCTGGCCGACGAACTGGGCGTGGACCCCGGGCCGGAACTGACCGCTCTGCACCAGGCGATCCTCGAACACGACGCGGCCCTTGAGGCGCCCACCGCCTCCCCGAGGAGTCCGAGGAGCCCGAGGAGTCCGAAGAGTCCGAGGAGCAGGCACGGCGAGCTGGCGGCTCCGCTCACCGGCCTGATCGGCAGGAAGGCGGCGGTTTCCGCGCTGGACGAACTGCTCGCCGCCCACCGGCTGGTGACGCTGACGGGGCCCGGCGGGGTGGGCAAGACCCGCCTGGCGGAGGAGGCGGCCGACCGCGCGGCCGGTTCCTTCCCCGACGGAGTACGGATGGTGGGGCTCGCCGGATCCACCGAGGTGGCCGAGCAGCTCAGCGCCGCCCTGGGCGTACGGGAGGAGGGGGTGGCGGGGCTGGAGGACGCGCTGCGTTCGAGGCGGCTCCTCGTGCTCCTCGACAACTGCGAGCACGTCATCGACTCGGCGGCCGACGTCGTACGCCGGGTCCTGGCCGCCGCACCCGGGCTGAGCGTCCTGGCCACCAGCCGGGAGCCGCTCGGCCTGGCCGCGGAGACGGTGTGGACCGTCCCCCCGCTTCCGCAGGCCGAAGCCGAGGAGCTGTTCGCCGCGCGGGCCGCTGCCGCCGCACCCGGATTCGCCGTCACCGAGGACAACGCGGAGGCCGTCGCGACGATCTGCCGCCGTCTCGACCGCATACCCATGGCCCTGGAACTGGCCGCCACCCGGGTCCGTGCGCTGGGAGTGCACGCGCTGTGCGCCCGCCTCGACGACAGGTTCCGGCTGCTCGCCGGTGGCCGGCGCGACGTGCCCCCGCGCCAGCGCACCCTCCGAGCGGTGATCGACTGGAGCTGGGAGCTGCTGAGCGAGGACGAGCGGACCCTCCTGCGCCGCCTGGCCGTCTTCGCCGACAGCTGCACCCTCGAAGCGGCCGAGGCGGTGTGCGGCGTCGACGGTCAGGACGTCCTCGACCCGCTGATCCGCCTGGTGGACCGCTCACTCGTCGCCGTGACCGACGGCCGTCGCTACCGGCTCCCGGAGTCGGTCGCGGCCTACGCCCGTGAACGCCTGACGGAGGCGGGCGAGTCCGAGACCCTCGACGTGCGCCACCAGACGTACTGCACCGAGTACGTGGAGCAGGCCGCGGCGCGGCTCCACGGCCCCGGGCAGCAGAGCTGGCTGACCCGCCTCGATTGCGAGAGCGCCAACCTGCGCGTGGCCCTGGACCGCGCCGTGCGGCGGAAGGACGGCGCCGGGGCCCTGCGCATGGCGCTCGCCTCGACCTGGTACTGGTTCCTGCGCGGCCGGTTGAGCGAGGCCCGGCGGTCACTGGGGGAGGCCCTGCGCCTCAGCGACGACACACACCCGGCCCCGCGCTCCCGAGCCGCCGTCTGGCACGCCGGATTCAGCCTGCTGGCCGGGGAGGCGGGGGACGACCCGGCCCGACCGGCCGACGTGACAGCCGACGGCCGGGCCGGTGACGCACGTGCCGCGTGGTTCCTCGGCTACGCCTCGCTCAGCGCGGGTGAGGACCTGGCCCGCAGCGAGACCCTGGTGGACCGCGCCCTGACCGGCTTCCGTGCAGCGGACGACCGCTGGGGCCTCGCCGCCGCGCTCAGCACCCGGGCCGTCCAGGCCCTGCTGCGGGGCGACCTCGCCGCCGTACGCGACAGCGCCGAGGAAGGCCACGCGCTCTTCGCGGAACTCGGCGACAGCTGGGGGCAGTTGAAGACCACGTACGCGCTGGCGGCGCTGGCCGCGATCACCGGCGACTACGCGCGCGCCGCCCGGCTGCACCAGGACGGTTTCCAACTGGCGGAGGAACTGGGCTTCTGGCCGGACGCCGCGGACCGGCTCACCGGACTGGGCAGGGTCGCCCTCCTGACCGGCGACTTCTCCGAGGCCACCAGGCTCCACCGCGAGGCGATGGCCCTGGCCGCCGAGCACGGCTACACGGCGGGCGAGATCCACGCCGAGATCGGACTGGCCCTCACCGCCCGCCGCGAGGGCGACCTCGACCGCGCCGAGACGCACCTCCGCGGCACCCTCGCATGGCACCGGGAAGTCGACTTCGGCCCCGGCCCCGCACTCCTCCTCGCCGAACTCGGCTTCCTCGCCGAACAGCGCGGTGACGCGTCCGAGGCCCTGTCCCTGCACCACCAGGGCCTCTCCGTCGCCCGTGACAGCGGCGATCCCCGGGCCCTGGCTCTCGCCCACGAGGGCCTCGCCGGGGCCCACGCCCTCGCGGGCCGGCACGTGCGGGCCGCCCGCCTCCTGGGCACGGCCGCCCGGGCCCGGGAGGCGGCCGGCGCCGCTCTCCCGGACGCCGAGCGCGGCGACGTCGACCGCGTCACGGCCAGGGTCCTCGGGGCACTGGGCACGGAACTGTTCGCCGCCGAGTTCGCCACGGAGGGCGGCCCGGGAGCGCGGGAGGTGTGAGCTTCCCCTGACGCGATGTCCGTTCACCTGAGGGAAGGGTCTATACCGGTGGGACGTCAAACCCCTTCCGGGCGTGGTGCCCGTCACATCCTGCTCGTGAATGCGCAGGTGACGGCGGTCGGGGGCGAGGGTGTGATCATGCCGGGTTGATTTTCTTTCGGAGCGCTTCCACGTTTGCCCCCTTCCGGCCGCTTAGCTATTCACCCGAGGACGCCGAAGTCCTCGGGCACACAGCCAAGTTGGCCGTCGGGGGTCCGCCGACAGTGCTTCGGACGAAAGGAACCACTCTGTGTTTGAGCTCCTGATCGGCGCCCTGGCCCTGGCCACCGCCGCGCGGGTCTTCATCCCGGACGCCGCGCGCCTGGTCCGGCGCGGGCTCGCCGCGGGCGTCAAGGTGGGAGTCGCTTCACTGAGCGAACGAGGCCGTACCCCCGTGACCGGCGAGCGGGAGGGGCAGGCGTGAACCACTCCGAGAACGGCTCACGTACGCGGGCGGCTCTTCGCGAACGGCAGCGCCGCATGGCCTTCCGCGCGTTCCACCAGCAGTACCGGCGCGCGTACGTGCACTACGCCGCCCTCCAGCTCGGCTGCCCCGAGGTCGCCGACCGCGTCGTGAACCTTGTCTTCGTCAGCCTCTTCCGGGGCTGGAACCGGCTGATGGAGGAGGCCAACCCGGCCGCGAGCGCCTGGGCCCATCTGAAGGAGGCGGTCGACGAGGTCCTCATCCGTGAGGACCGCCCCTCCGCGCTCCCCGAGACCGCCGCTTTCGGCAAGGTCCGGCGCGCCGTGATCGAGGACGCCCGCGACGAGTTCGCGGCCATGGAGAGCACCGTCGGTCTCTACCCCGCCATCGCCCGGCTCCCCGCCCGCCAGTTCGACACGGTGGTCCTGCACTACGTCCTCCGCTACAGCACCGCGAAGACCGCCCGCATCATGGGCATCGACGAGGCCACCGTCCGCTCCCACCGGCAGCACGCCAAGGAGCGCCTCGCCCAGGAGATGGGCATAGAGCCGGGCCCCGACCGCGACGAGAACTGAGAGGTACCGCCCCATGCCGCGCACCCTGGACGACCTCCTGGCCGACGCCTACGTGTCCTCACCCGGCGCCCCCGGCGCCCCCGGCGCCCCCGGCGCACTCGAAGGCGAGGAGGGCGAGTGGGCCGCCTATCTCGATGTGGTCGACGCCCATGACGACGCGGTGGCGCGCGGCATCGGGGGCGGCTACCCGCAACCCGCCCTCGGCCCGCCGTCGTCCCGGGCCGCCGCCGGGCTCGCCCCGGGTGCTGCCGCGCCCTCTCCCCGCCGGGAGAGGGCCGCGCGGGAGCTCCGTGCCCTCTCCTCCCTCACGGTCCGCACTCCGCACGCGGCCGACCGTATCCAGCACATGGCCGCCACCCACCAGATCGATCCGGACAGCGCCTTCGTCTTCGCCTGCCTGCTCCATCTGGCCGAGCGCGACGAACAGGCCGAGTTCCTCTGGCAGTTCTCCGCGGGCGCGGGCAAGCCCGCCTCGGCGGAGTGCCTCTACCTGCTCCACACCACCCGCGGGGAACTGCGGACCGCCGAGCACTGGGCCGCTCAGGTCACCGACCTCGAACGCACCGAGGACAGGACGCCGCACGCGCACCCCGTGCCCCTCGCCGCCCGCAGCCCGCTGACCTCCCTCATGCTCTTGCGCAGCTGGCACGCCCTGCGCGGCCAGCAGTCCCGTGGCGTTCTGACGATGACCGCCTTCCACACCCGTGCCGGGACCCTCTCCCGGGCCATGACCCTCGCGATACAGGGCCTCAAGCCCGAACCGGACCACGACGACCTGGGCGTCATGCCCTGGCCCGACGGCCGCCTCGCCGCCCAGATGCACCAGTGCCTCACCTGAGCGGCTGTCGGCGGCGGCTACGGCCACGGCCACGGCCACGGCCACGGCCTCCTGGTGTTACGGGAGGCCGCGGTCGAGGGCGTTGAAGAGGGAGCCGTTCGTCGTGTCGCCGGACATCTCCCAGACCATCGCGCCCAGCAGGCCCTTCGACTTGATGTACTCGGTCTTCTTCCCGATCGACCAGGTGTCGTCGAACGACCACCACTGGCCGCCCGCGCCGGTGTAGCCGTACGTGGAGACGGACTGCTCGTCGTGGTGGACGGTGAGGTTGGGGAGGCTGGCGACGAGGTTGTCGTAGCCGCGGGTGCCCGCCTCCTCCTGGAACTGGCCGGGCGCGGCCCCGTTGGCGCTCTGGTACTCGCCCTTCGCGCCGCCCTCCGCGACCTGCTGCCAGCCCCGCCCGTAGAAGGGGAAGCCGACGGTCAGCTTGCGGGGGCTCACCCCGGCGTCGAGGTAGTGCCGCACGGCGCCGTCGACGCTGAAGTCGTTCGGGTACGGGGACTGGGTGTCGGGGTAGAGGTTGGCCTGGTGCCCGGTGCGGTTGGGCTCCCAGGAGTTGTCGCTGCCGGAGCCGTGGAAGTCGTAGCCCTGGACGTTGGCGAAGTCCATGTGTTTGAAGATCTCCTTGAGGTCCCAGCCCGCGTCGACCTTCTTGGGGTCGGCGGGGGTGAAGGCCGACAGGAGCTTGTGCCCGCCGCCGAGCGCGTTCAGCTGCTTGCGGAACTCGGCGATCAGCGCGGTGTTGTTGGCCTTGTCCTCGGGGCTCCAGTGGTTGCCGGGGTGGCCGTCGGGGGAGCCGGGCCACTCCCAGTCGAGGTCGAAGCCGTCGAAGATCCCGGCCGCGACGCCGTCGCCGCCCGCGCCGTTGTACGCGGGCAGGTTGCCCTTGATGTACATGTCGACGCAGGACTTCACGAACTTCTGCCGGGAGGCGTCGGTCTTCGCGACGTCGGAGAAGTACTTGGAGTACGTCCAGCCGCCCAGCGAGACGAGCACCTTGAGCTTCGGGTGCTTGGCCTTGAGCTTCTTGAGCTGGTTGAAGTTGCCGCGCAGCTTGCCCCAGCCGTCGTCGGCCACGCCGTCCACGGACTGCGCCGCGGAGAAGGCCCGTCCGTAGTCGGCCTCCGCGTCGCCCGCGCCGTCGCCCTGGTTGGGGTCCTGGGGGTTCTGGGTGGTGCCCTTGGTGACGCCGTTGAGGCAGGTGAGGTTCTTCGGGTCGATGTTGGCGAAGGCGTAGTTGACCACGTCGAGCTTGGCGGCGGCGCCCGAGGTGTCGAGGTCCTTCACGAAGTACTGACGGCCGTAGATGCCCCACTGCACGAAGTAGCCGACCTTGGCGTAACCGCCCTCGCCGACCGCCTCCTTGGTGGTCACGTCCAGCGTCGCGCTCGCGGGCGAGGCGTTGTCGGCGGCGTCCCGCGCCTTCACCGTGAGCGCGTACTTCGTGGCGGGCGCCAGCCCCGTCAGCGTCGTGGTCAGGGTGTCGGCGGGCAGGCTCTCCACGAGGGCGCCGTCCCGGTAGACGTCGTACGCCGCGACGCGCTTGTCGTCGGTCGCCGGATCCCAGCTGAGCGCGACCGTGCTCGACGTCACCTCGCCCGCGCGGAGGTTACGGGGCGCCGTGGGCGGCACGGTGTCGCTCGCCGGGTCCACGGTCCTGGCGGTGACGGGCGCGCTGGCGGGCCCGTCGTTGCCCCGGGTGTCCTTGGCGCGGACCGTGAACTCGTACGCGGTGTCGGGCGTCAGGTCGCGCACCGTGGCCTTCGGCGTCGCGCTGGCCGCGACGACCGTGCCGCCGCGCAGCACCTCGTAGGAGGAGACGGGGAAGTCGCCCTGCGCCGCGGGCGTCCACTCCAGGCTCACGGTGCGGGCCGTGGTGTCGGCGACCTTGAGCCCGGTGGGCGCCTTGGGCGGGACGGCCGGGCTGCCGTCGCACTTCTCGCCGTTGATGAGGCAGCCCGTGGGCGCGGTCATGGGCCCGCTGCCCTGGAACGTGTAGCTGTACGGCTCGGTGTCGCGGCCCGCGGGGACGCGGGCGTTGTAGTAGGCGGGCGTCACGGTGACGTGGCGGCCCTCGACCTTGGCCGTGCCGTGGGTGTGGCCGCTGACGCTCACGCCGTCGGGGAGGTCGAACTCCAGCGACCAGTTGTCGACGGCCGCGTCGCCGCTGTTCTTGACGACGAACTTGCCCGTCCACGACGAGCCGCTGCCGGACGTGCTGAAGGCGGCGGTCAGCGAGCCCGCGGCGCGGGCGGGCGCGGTGCCGAGCGTCGTCAGCCCGGCGACGGCCAGCGCGAGCACGGTCAGCACGACGGCGAGCCGCCGCGCGGGGCGTAAGGGGGGCCTGGGCCCCGATCTGGATCTGTGGGGTCTCGGTGCGGACATGTCTCTCCTCGGGGTGCGGTCCGAATAGCGCGTCCGATTGGTGCAGACCTTTCCCAGGGAACCGCTATAGGCGGACATGTCAACGCGCCGCGCGAGCGGACCGGACCGTACCAATCCGCCTCCCCGGAGGCGTCCACCACGCTCCCGGGCCCGCACAGGACTGGACCAACTCCCGTAATTTTGCCGGAACTTGACCCGTTACGAGGAGGAGCGGGGCCTCGACCACACGGCCCACGCCGACACCGCGCCCCAGCCCACCGAGACCGCCACGGCCCCCGCGCGCCGCCCCCGGCCCGGCAGCGTCGCGCCCAGCAGCGCCGCGTCCCCGAAGTCCGCCGCCATCCGCACCCACGCGGCGGTCCGCAGCGCGTCCCCCTCCGGCGCCGTCAGCAGCGCGAGGCCGCTGGCCATGTCCCGCCAGGCCAGCGGGCGCAGCGAGGTCCGCGTGCCCGCGTCGTCGGGCAGCCCCGAGGGCCGCGCCAGCCAGCCGGGCCGGGCCGTCACGACCGCCCCGTACACCGCCGTCGCCGCGCCCACGGCCCGCAGCACTCCCACCCGCACGGCCACTCCTCGTCGCTCGCCGGTACCACCCGTTCCGCTGACCAGCATCGCACCGCGGAGTGGCCGCGGCCCTTCCGCCGCCGTGCCGTGCGAGTCTGCGACGGCGTACGGGTGTACGGGCGTACCGAATGGAGGGCACATGACCGAGGAGCGTCCGCTCTGTCTCGTCACCGGCGCCACCGGCTACATCGGGGGCCGCCTGGTCCCCGAACTGCTGGCCGCCGGATTCCGCGTACGGTGCCTCGCCCGCTCCCCGGAGAAGCTGCGCGACCACGCGTGGGCGGACCGGGTCGAGGCCGCGCGCGGCGACGTCACGGACCGGGCCTCCCTCCGCGCGGCGCTGCGCGGCGTGGACGTCGCCCACTACCTCGTCCACGCCCTCGACACCGGCGCGGACTTCGAACGTACCGACCGGATCGCCGCGCGGACCTTCGCCGAGGAGGCCGGGGCCGCGGGCGTACGGCGGATCGTCTACCTCGGCGGCCTGACGCCGTCCGGCGTGCCCGTCCACGCGCTCTCGCCGCATCTGCGCTCCCGGGCCGAGGTGGGCCAGATCTTCCTGGACGGGCCCGTCCCCGCCGCGGTCCTGCGCGCCGCCGTCGTCATCGGCTCCGGCTCCGCCTCGTTCGAGATGCTGCGCCACCTCACCGAGCGGCTCCCCGTGATGGTCACCCCGAGCTGGGTGGGCACCCGCGTCCAGCCCATCGCCGTCCGCGACGTCCTGCGCTACCTGGTGGGCGCGGCGCGCATGCCGGACGACGTCAACCGCGCGTTTGACGTCGGAGGGCCCGACGTCCTCACGTACGAGGGCATGATGCACCGTTACGCGCGCGTCGCGCGGCTCCCCAAGCGGCGCGTACTCCGCGTCCCGATGCTGACGCCCCGCCTCTCCAGCCTCTGGATCGGCCTGGTCACCCCCGTCCCCTGCGCCCTGGCCCGCCCCCTGACCGAGTCCCTCCGCCACGAGGTCGTCTGCCACGAACACGACATCGCGGCGTACGTGCCCGACGTATCCGGCGCCGTGCCCGATGTGCCCGCCGGCGCGGCGCCCGCCGGGGCCGACGCCGCGCCTGCCGTGTCCGGGGGCGCGCCCGCCGGGGCGGACGGCGCGCCCGCCGGGCCCAGCGCCGGGGCTGACGGCGCGTCTGCCGTGCCCGACGCGGCGCCCGGTGTGTCCGGCGTCGCGCCCGCCGCGTCAGGCGCCACGCCCGGCGGGCCCAGTGCCGCGCCCGCCGGGACCGGCGGCGCGTCTGGTGCGCCTGACGCCACCCCCAGCGATGCACTCGGCGCGCCGCTCGGGTTCGATGAGGCTCTGCGGCTCGCGTTGCGGCGGGTGGGGGAGGCCCGGGTCGCCACGCGGTGGTCCTCCGCCGCCACCCCCGGTGCGCCGAGCGACCCGCTGCCCACCGATCCCGACTGGTCGGGCGGCAGCCTGCGCACCGACCGGCGTGCGCGGGCGGTCGCGGCGCCGCCCGAGGCGCTGTGGCGGGTGATCGAGGGCATCGGCGGCGAGCACGGCTGGTACTCCTTCCCGCTCGCCTGGGCCGTACGAGGCTGGATCGACCTGCTCGCGGGCGGCGTGGGGCCGCGCCGCGGACGGCGGGACGCCGAGCGGCTGCGCGTGGGCGACGCGCTGGACTTCTGGCGGGTGGAGGAGATCGAGCCGGGCCGGATGCTGCGGCTGCGCGCCGAGATGCGGCTGCCGGGCCTCGCCTGGCTGGAGATGAGCGCGGAGCCGGACCCGGACGGCGGGGGAGGTTCGCGCTACCGGCAGCGTGCCCTGTTCCATCCGCACGGGCTGGCCGGGCTCCTGTACTGGTGGGCCGTCTCCCCGTTCCACGCCGTGGTGTTCGGCGGCATGGCCCGCAACATCGCCCGTACGGCCGAACGTACGGCTGAACGTACGGCCGAACGACGCACCGCCACCGACCGATGAGGCTCCCATGACCCGTACCGCCGTAGTCCTCTTCACGTCCGATCTGCGGGTGCGCGATCATCCGCCGTTGCGGGCCGCGCTCGCGGCGTGCGAGCGGGTCGTGCCGCTCTTCGTCCGGGACCGGCGCGTCGCCGAGGCGGGCTTCGACGCGCCGAACCGGCTCGCGTTCCTCGCGGACTGCCTGGCCGACCTCGACGCAGGGCTGCGGTCGCGCGGCGGCCGGCTGATCGTCCGGTCCGGGGACGTCGCGGACGAGGTCGGCGCCGTGGTGCGGGAGACGGGGGCCCGCGAAGTGCACCTGGCGGCCGGGGTCAGCGGCTACGCGCAGGCCCGCGAGCGGCGGCTCCGTACGGCCGTCGAACGGCTCGGCGCCGAGCTGCGCGTGCACGACGCCGTGGTCACCGTCGTGCCGCCCGGCGCCGTCGTGCCCAGTGGGAAGGGCGCGGACCACTTCGCCGTCTTCACACCGTACGCGCGCCGCTGGGCCCAGGAGAGCCCGCGTGCCCCGCTCCCGGCGCCGCGCGCCGTGCGCGTACCCGACGGCGTCCGCACCGAGGAGGTCCCCGCGCGCGAGGACGTGGCCGGGGTCTCCCCGGGGCTCGCCCGGGGCGGCGAGGCCGAGGGCCGCAGGAGGCTCACCGCCTGGCTGCGCGGCCCCCTCGGCGCGTACGCCGCGCGCCACGACGACCTCGCGGGGGACGCCACCTCCCGGCTCTCCCCGCACCTGCACTTCGGCACGCTCTCGCCCACCGAAATCGTGCACCGGGCGCGCGAGAAGAGCGGCGAGGGGGGCGAGGGCGGCGAGGGCGCCGACGCCTTCGTCCGCCAGGTCTGCTGGCGCGACTTCCACCACCAGGTCCTCGCCGCGCGCCCCGAGGCCGCGACCGAGGACTACCGGCGGCGGGACGACACGTGGCGCGCGGACGGCGAGGAGGCCGAGGCGTGGCGGCGGGGCCGCACCGGCTACCCCGTCGTCGACGCCGCCATGCGCCAGCTGCTCCACGAGGGCTGGACGCACAACCGGGGCAGGCTGCTCGCCGCGAGCTTCCTCACCAAGACGCTCTACGTCGACTGGCGCACCGGCGCCCGGCACTACCTCTCCCTGCTCGTCGACGGCGACGTGGCCAACAACCAGCTCAACTGGCAGTGGGTGGCGGGCACCGGCACGGACACCCGCCCGAACCGCGTCCTCAACCCCGTCCGCCAGGGCCGCCGTTACGACCCCGACGGCACCTACGTGCGGCGATGGGTGCCCGAACTCGCGGGGATCCAGGGCCCGTCCGTGCACGAGCCCTGGAAGCTGTCCGCGCGCGAACGGGCCGCGTACGACTACCCGGAGCCGGTCGTCGCCCTCGCCGACGGGCTCGCCCGCTTCCGCCGCGCCCGTGGAATGGGCGTCACTCGCAGTTCATGACCACGCTCGCGCGGAAGATGTGCCCGAAGGTCGGGTCGTCGAAGACCTCGAAGATCTGCGGCTGTTCGGCGAGTGCGCAGTCGAATCTGCCGTCGCCGCTCGCCGAGGTCCGCGCGTCGTCGATCGCGCCCGCGACCGCGACCTCGGCCGTCAGGCCGCGTGAGGCACCGCAGTACTGGGCCGCACCGGTCGCCAGCGCGGGCGAGGCGATGCCCAGCAGCGCGGTGACCGTCGCGGCGAGGAAGAGGCCCCGCCGGGTCGTCCGTCCGGATGGTCGCCGCTTCATCGCGATCACCTTCCCCTCCCGGGACGTGAGGTGTTCCCTCACGCCTCCATACGGACGGCGGGGCGCGTGCGTTCAGCGTCCGAACGGGCGATCCGAGCGCTTTTCAGCCACTGCCGCCCCTTCTGTTGTCTCTTGTCCGCCGCGCGGTCATGCTGACGCGACATGGCATCCCGTGCGGTGAACATCGCGGTGGCGGCGGGGCTCCTGTGCGTGGCCTCCACCGCGTGCGGCGGCTCGGAGGACGGCTCGGACGGCGCCGGGGGCGAGAGAGACGGCCTGACGATCGCCGTGCGTGACGACCTCCCCGGCATCGGGCTCAGAACCCCGGACGGGAAGTACCAGGGCTTCGACATCGACGTCGCGACGTACATCGCCAAGCGGCTCGGCGTGGCCGCCGACGACATCGAGTGGAAGGCGACCGTGCCCGCCGAGCGCGAGAACGTGCTCACGCGCGGCGACGCCGATCTCGTCGTCGCCACCTACTCGATCACGCCCGAACGCAAGCGGAAGGTCGACTTCGTCGGCCCGTACTTCCTCGCCCACCAGGACCTGCTCGTCCGCGCCGGGGACGACTCGATCGACGCGGCCGGGGACCTCGACTCCAAGAAGCTCTGCTCCGTGACCGGCTCGACCTCGGCGCAGAACGTGAAGAACGAGCTGGCGCCCAAGGCCGACCTCCAGGAGTTCAGCTCGCCCTCGGAGTGCCTGACGGGCCTGGAGAACAAGGCCGTCGACGCGCTGACCAACGACGACGCCATCCTCGCCGGTTTCGCCGCGCGCAAGGAGAGCCGCGGCAAGTTCCGGCTCACGGGGCTGCGGCTGAGCGACGAGCGGTACGGCGTGGGCGTCAAGAAGGGCCAGGACGCGCTGCGCGCCGACGTCACCAGGGCGCTCCGGCAGATGGTCGCCGACGGCACCTGGAAGAAGTCCGTGCGCGCGCACTTCGGCGGCGCCGGATACGAGGCGGAGGCGGCGCCGAGGCTCACCGAGACCGGCGCGGCCGACTGAGAGGGGAGGGCACGCGGTCCATGCCCGGGTTCCTCGACCCCGAACGGTACGACCTGCTCGCCGCGTTCGGGGTCACCGTGCGCCTCGCCCTCTGGTCGGCGGCGGGCGCGCTCGTCTGGGGCACGGTCCTGGCGGCGCTGCGGGTCAGCCCCGTCCCGCTGATGCGGACGTTCGGCACGGTGTACGTGAACGTCGTACGGAACATCCCGCTCGCCGTCATCATCGTCGGGATGTCGCTGGGCCTGCACCAGACGATGGGCGTCGCGCTGGGCGGCGGCACGGCGAAGGAGACCGGGTTCCGGCTCGCGGTGCTCGGACTCGCGGGCTACACCGCCACGTTCGTCTGCGAATCCCTGCGCTCCGGCATCAACAGCGTGCCGGTCGGCCAGGCGGAGGCGGCGCGCGCCCTCGGGCTCGGCTTCCGCCAGGTGCTGACGCTCGTCGTGCTGCCGCAGGCGTTCCGCACGGTCGTGACGCCGCTGGCGACCGTACTGATGTCGCTGACCAAGAACACCACGGTGGCCTCCACGATCGGCGTCGCCGAGGCGTCGCTGCTGATGAAGGAGATGATCGAGAACGAGAGCGACGCCATCTTCGCGGTGTTCGCCGTCTTCGCCCTCGGCTTCGTCTGCCTCACGCTCCCCACGGCGCTGCTGCTCGGCTGGGTGAGCCGCCGCGTGGCGGTGCGCCGGTGAGCGGGCCGTCCGGGGGCGGGCCGTATGGCGGTGGGCCGGACGGAGGCGGGCCGGGCGGGGGCGGGGCGCCTGTGCTGTACGACGAGCCGGGTCCGCGCGCCCGGCGCCGCCACCGGCTGGCGGGGCTCGCGTTCCTCGCCGTCCTCGCGCCGGCGCTGTGGTGGGTGCTGGCGGCGATGGGGGAGCGGCACCAGCTCGACGCGGAGAAGTGGAGCCCGTTCGTCGACGACGCGCGGGTGTGGACCGAGTTCCTGCTGCCGGGCCTGCGCGCCACCGTCGAGGCCGCCGCGCTCGCGATGGTCCTCGCGCTGCCCCTCGGCGCGCTGCTGGGCGTGGCGCTGCTCTCGGAACACCGCTGGCTCAGCGGCCCGACGGCGACGCTCGTCAACCTCGGCCGCGCCGTGCCCGTCCTGATGCTGATGCTGCTGTGCAACGAGGCGTACGCGCAGCTCAGCGACGTCGCCCCGGACACCCGCCCGCTCTACGCCGTGGTGACGGGGCTGGTGATCTTCAACGGGGCCGTAGTCGCCGAGATCGTCCGCGCGGGCGTCCTCGCCCTCCCCGCCGGGCAGCGCGACGCCGCCCGCGCGGTCGGCATGCGCGAGACCCAGACCATGGCGTACGTGCTGCTGCCGCAGGCGGTCACCGCGATGCTCCCGGCGCTCACCAGCCAGCTGGTGGTGATCGTCAAGGACACGGCGCTGGGCGGCGAGATGCTCGCCTTCGGCGAACTCCTGCACCAGGTCCGGCTGATCTCCGCGAACTACGGCGCGAACACCCTCGCCTGCCTCACCGTCGTCGCCGTTCTCTTCGTCGCCCTCAACCTTCTCCTGACGACACTCGCCGCCAGGATCGAGTCCCGCGCCCGCCACGGCAGGAAGTCGACGGGCGCGGTCGTCACCCGTACTCCGGATCAGACGTGACGGTCTCTCAGCCCACGGGGCTGCCCTTCTTCACTCCGACGACCTTCACGGCCTGGTAGTACGTCCAGGCGAGGCTGTTGCAGGACGCCTTCTTGGCGCCGCTGTAGCGGGAGCAGACCCGCTTGAGGTCCTCGTAGAAGGCGCTGTCGATGCGGGCCTTGTTCGCGTCGAAGGTGCCCATCTTCTTGTAATTGCGGTAGCCGAAGTCGTGCCTGATGCAGCTGTTCTCGAACGGGAAGCCGAAGGGGTTGTCCGGCGAGGAGGAGCACTTGTCGGTGCTCCAGTCGAAGTTGTACGAGGCGTACGAACCCTGGTTCGCCCGGGCGGCGTGGAACGCGTTCTGGCTGGACGCGCTGGTCTGCGTCCAGCTCGACAGGAGCTGAGGCTTGTCCGCCGGGTCGGCCGCGGCGGGCGAGGCGGCACCGACGAGGGTGAACAGGGCGGCGGACGTCACGGCGAGCCCGGCGGTGACTCTGCCGGTGGTGCGGCTGACTCTGCTACGGCGCATTCTGGACCTCCGAGAGGAGACCGGCGGAAGCCGGTCGGCACATGGGCATGTCAGATGACACTGCTCTTACCTACCCGCTGTGACAGGGGACTTGAACGCGATTCACGCCACCGGACCATCAAGGGACCACTCAGGGCCGCCGGGTACGAACGCCGCTGACGGGGCATGAGGGAAGTACCGCTGCGGTGCCACCCCGGACCCCGGTGGCGTCACGGCGTCGCCTTTCGGCCGCGCGCCCTCCGCGTAGCCGTCACCCTCCGTGAGAGGAGACCTCCGGGGTGAGCCATGGGTACCCCTGACACCTTCACCTTCGCACTCCGCCATCACCTGCGGGACGGCACGCTCGTCCTCGCGTTCCATGGCGAACTGGACTGCTGGGCCGAGCGTGAGACCGGCCCCCGGGTGAGCGCGCTGCTGAACCGCGAGCGCTCCGCCGACGTCCTCGTCGACCTGCGCGGCGTGACCTTCCTGGACGCCAGCGGTCTGCGGCTGCTGCTCCGCGTCAAGGAACACGTCGCCGACTACGGCGGCACGCTGCGCCTGCTGCGCGGCAGTCCCAAGGTCTGGCGGGTGCTGTGCCTGGCCCGCCTCGACCACGCCTTCACGGTCCTGGACGACTGGCCGTCGTCCGCCGGTGAGGACCCGGCGGCCGACCGTCCCCCCGGCTCCGGCGACGCGGAGCCCCTCTCGCTGGTCCGTGCCACCGGCCCGGCACCGGCCGCGGTGCCGGGCGGGCCGCGCAGACGGCTCGCGCTCGACGAGAGGGAGTGCCGCGACCTCCTCGCCGCCGTCTCCGCAGCCCGCCTCGTCGTCGCGCACCACGGCGTGCCGCTCGTCGAACTCGTCGGCCTCCTGCACCTGGACGGCGAGCCCGTGGCGCTCCTCGCCGAGGACGGGGGGATCGCCCTGGCGCTGACCCCGGCGATCTCGCCCCGGCGCCTCGTCGTCCTCCAGGCCGACGACCTGGCCACCGCGCGCCGCCGCCCGTACGTCCGTACCGTCACCGCGCTCGCCCGCCCGCGCTGGGTCGTCGGCTCCGACCGGCTGCGCGCCTGCCGCCGCCTCGCCGCCGAGCACGGCCTCGACCCCGGCCCCGACACCGGCTACCTCACCCTGGCCCAGCCCTCCCTCTCCGGCCAACGCGTCCCCCGCCCACCGACGCCGTACCCCCGCGGCTGATGCGGCGTCACTTCCCGCACAGGGCGTGGTCGACCAGGGCGCGGGTGGCCTTGTTCAGGCGTACCTGGTCGGGGACGCCGCCGTCGCTGGTGACCGAGACGGTCACCGCGCGCCGCCCGTCGGCCGTGACGCCCGTGCGGGTGTACGAGCCGAAGCCGTCGCCCTCGTGGTGCCAGTAGCGGCCGCCGCAGGAGAGCGGGGTCTCGCGGATGCCGAGCCCGTAGCCGCCGCGGGGCCAGGCGGCGAGGTCGTCCGGGTCGTCGGTGCGGGGCACCGTCCGCCGCATCTCGTCCAACTGGGCCTGGGGCAGCAGCTTGCCCGTCATCAGCGCGCGGAAGAACGTGTCCAGGTCGCGGGTGGAGCTGATGACCCCCGAGTCGGCGGTGTGCTGGAGGCTGTGCTCGGTCACGTCCAGGGCCTTGCCGCCCGGACCGCCCGGACCCGGCAGGGTGACGCGCGCGTGCGGCCCCGGCAGGAACGGGTTGGCGCCGCCCACCGAGGTCTGCCGCAGCCCGAGCGGCGCGACGACGCGGTGCTCGACCTGCTCCCGCCAGGGGAGCCCGCCGCCCGCCTTCTCCACGACCATCTGGAGCAGCAGGTAGTTCGTGTTCGAGTAGGCCCAGCGGGTCTTCCCCTGCCGGGGTACGAACACGGGCTCGTGCCGCATCGCGAGGGCCACGTAGTCGCGCGCCGGGGCCGTGTCGTAGCGGTGCGCCTCGAAGTCCTTCAGCCCCTCCGCCACTTCGGGGTCCTTCATGTAGTCGAAGAGCCCGCTCGTCTGCCGGAGCAGATCGCGCAGGGTGATCCTGGAGCCGTCGTTCCCGTGCCCCTCGACGACGCCGGGCAGCCACTTCTCGACGGTGTCGTCCAGGGACAGCTTCTTCTCGGCGGCCAGCTGCAGCGCGACGACGGCGGTGAACGTCTTCGTCGTGCTCGCCGCCCGGAACCGCGCCTCCCACGGCACCTTCGCGCCCGCCCCCGCTCTCGCTCGCGCGGCACCGCCCCCGCCGGAGGTCTCGGCCAGCACCTTGACCTTGCCGCCGCCCGCCTTCCGTACGGCCGCGACGTCGGCGCGCAGCGTGTCGGTGCCCTTCGCCTCTGCCGTCACCGACGCCCCCGTCGCGCCCGCGTGCTGTGCCCCGGCCACCCCCGCGAGCACCGCCGCCGACGCCACCGCCGCCGCACCCCAACGCACCGCCGTCCGCCCGAAGCCGCGCATCCGTCCTCCCCTGTCCGCCGGTGAGGGCTCGTCCGCCCTCCGCTGCCCACCAGCCAACCAGCGCCCCACGCCGCCCACGAGGGGAGCATCCCCCGGGCTCATGGGGGTGTTACGTCCACCCCCCGGGGCCCCGCCGTACGGCCCGTACGAGGAGGAGAGCGGTCACGCCGAGCCACGCCGCCGCCGCGCACCAGGCCATGCCCTCCGCCCACGGTCGTAGCGCGGGCACGTCGCGGGTCGTGGCGAGGCGGGCGGTTGCCGTGGCGTACATGCCGAGGGGGAAGACCATGCCCCACAGCGCCGGTTCGTACCGGACCGGGATCCGGTGGCGGACGTGGCGCCAGGCGCCTGGGGCGAGCAGAGGGACGACGAGCAGTGTGGCCCATCCCCACAGCGCCACCAGCCCCACGCTCACCACGGGCCGTACGCGTACGCCGCACCCCGCCAGGAGCGAGATCGCGGCGGCGCCCATCACGATCCAGTACGAGGGGGCCAGCTGCGCCGGGCCCGGCGGGTGGCGCAGGAGGCGGCGTACGACGCAGCACAGCGTCACCGCGTACAGGCACGTGCCCGCGAGCCAGCCCGCGAGTGCCGCGCGGTCGGCGGCGGGGCCGTGCGCGACGGCCGTGAGGGTGAGTACGAGCGACTGGAGCCCCACGGTGGCCAGGAACCAGGTGCCGTCCGCGCCTCGCGTCGCCGCTGCGCCGTGCGTGCGCAGCAGGCGTACGCCCGTGAGGGCGAGTGCGACCCACAGTGCGGCGGCGGGCGGCAGGAGCGCTGCCGTGACGCCGCGCAGAGGCCCGGTGGCGAGGCGGGACGCGAGGACGCCCGTCGCGGCGACGAGGGTGAACGCGCCGAAGAAGCGGGCCGGTTCGCGGAGGTCGGCCGCGAGCCGGTCGCGGTGGCGTACGGCGCGCGCGACGGTGGCCGTCAGCAGTACGAGGTGCAGCGCGAGCGCGGCCCCGAACAGCAGGGCCGCCGCCTGCCGTGCCCCGGCCGCCTGGTCCAGTGCCCGGGAGACGATGCCGGTGGCCATGACGGGCGCGAAGCAGGCGGGAGCGAGCTCCCGGACGCCGCCGGTCCTCGTCTCGGCCTTGACCTTTGTGCCGGTCAGGGGGTGCCCCTTTCCGCTCGCTGCGGTGTGCGCGTGCGTCGTGGCTCGTCGCGCAGTTCCCCGCGCCCCTGACGGGGCGTTCGTCATCGGCGTGCCGTGGGGCGTTGCCCGGCGCGGTGTCGGTAGATGACGTACGGGCGGGTCGCGTAGCCCAAGGGGAGGGCGAAGGCGTGGATGAGGCGGGTGAAGGGCCAGAGGGTGAAGAGAGCCATGCCCAGGAGGGCGTGGAGCTGGTAGACGAAGGGGGCGTGGGACATGGCGGGGACGTCGGGGTCCAGGGTGAAGAGGGAGCGGAACCAGACCGAGACGCCCTGCCGGTAGTCGTACGGGTGGGGCTCCAGCGTGGTCACCGTCGCGGCCAGGCCCGCGAGCAGCACCGTGGCCAGCAGGGGGTGGACCAGGCGGTCGCTGCGGAGGGAGCCCGCGCGGACGGCGGGCACCCGTAGTCGCCGGTAGACCAGGACGCCGAGCCCCACCGCCGTGGCGAGCCCGGCGGCGCCGCCGACGAGGAGCGCGTTGGCGTGGTAGAGCCACTCGTGGACGCCGAGGCGTTCCGTGAAGGACTCCGGGACGACCAGCCCGACGACGTGTCCGAGGAAGACGAAGAGCAGCCCGTAGTGGAAGAGCGGTCCGCCCACCCGCAGCAGGCGGCTCTCGTGGAGCTGGCTGGAGCGGGTGGTGATGCCGAAGCGGTCGTGCCGGAAGCGCCAGACCGTGCCCGCGACCAGCAGGACGAGGGCGACGTAGGGCAGGACGCCCCACAGCGCCGTGTGGAGATGGTTCACGGGGTGGTTCCTCCGGTCTGCGGTCCGGTCTGCCGGAACGTGGGGAAGGGCAGCAGGCCCACCGTCTCCGTGGGCGGCGGTCCGCCGCGCGCCATCCGCAGCGCGGCCGCGCGGTCGGCGGGCGAGGCGCCGGGCAGCGCGCCGCAGACGGCGGTGAGGACGCCGGCGTACGGGCTGCGGTGGCTGTCGAGCGCGGTGCGGAGCAGCTCCAGCGCGGCCCGGTGCTCCTGCAGCGCCCGGCGACCGGGCCCGGGGCAGCGCGCCGTGAACTCCAGGGCGAGCGGCAGGAAGTCGGGCAGCTCGTCCTCCGGCGCCCGCCACCCGTGCTCCCGGTAGAGGTGCCGCCAGCGCAGCAGGGAGGCGCCGCGGCGCCGGGTGTCGCCGTCGGTGTAGTACGTGAGGTGCAGGGTGCGGCGCCGTGAGCGGTCGAAGGTGGCGACGTACCGCGCGGACAGCTCCAGTTGGGGTACGTCCGTGAGGGCCCGGCACACGCCGCGCAGCGCCGCCGCGCCGGGGCCCGGCAGGGCGGCGACGGCCGTACGGACCAGCGCGAGGCGTTCGGGCCACTCGTCGCCGGGGTGCCGGAGCAGCAGGGAGGCGGCCTGGAACAGCGCGGACTGCGACCGGCCCGCGCGGGACCTCACTCGCCCTCCCCGCGCATGAGGTCCCGCGCGGGGAAGAGCCCGGTGGGGCGGCCCTTGCCGTCCCAGTTGAGGAGGTTGACGCGCTGCGGTTCGGGCGCGGGTTGCGGTTCCGGGTCCCGCATCGGCGGCGGCGCGTGGAACGCGTCCGCGTCGTACATGCCGGGCCCGCCCGCGCCCTCCAGGCTGCACCCGGTGTCCAGGGGCGTGCCGTCCTCGGGCGCGTAGCCGGTCGGGATCACGTACCGCTCCTCGTACTTGGCGAGGGCCAGCAGCCGGTACATGGCCTCGATCCCCTCCTCGTCCATGCCGACGGCGCGGGCGATCGCCGGGTCCCGTTCCTCGCCGAGGTTGAGGCGCCGCATGTGGGCGCGCATGGCCGCGAGGCGGCAGAGCGCGGCCTCGACGGGCGCGGGGTCCCCGGCGGTGAACAGCTCGGCCAGGTACGACAGCGGGATGCGCAGGGTGTCGATCGCGCCGAAGAGCGCCGCCGGGTCCTCGCCGTCGTGGCCGCTGCGGGTGAGCGCGTCGACGACGGGGGAGAGCGGCGGGACGTACCAGACCATCGGCATGGTGCGGTACTCGGGATGGAGGGGCAGCGCCACCCGGTGGTCGCAGATCAGCGACCGTACGGGGGAGCGGCGCGCGGCGGTGATCCAGTCGTGCGGGATGCCCGACTCCTCGGCGGCACGGGCCACTTCGGGGTCGTGCGGGTCGAGGAAGCAGTCCAGCTGCGCCTCGTACAGGTCCTGCTCGTTCTCCACGGAGGCCGCCTCGCCGATCCGGTCCGCGTCGTAGAGCATCACGCCGAGGTAGCGCAGGCGTCCGACGCAGGTCTCGGAGCAGACGGTGGGCTGCCCGGCCTCGATGCGCGGGTAGCAGAAGGTGCACTTCTCGGCCTTGCCGGTCTGGTGGTTGAAGTAGACCTTCTTGTACGGGCAGCCGCTCACGCACATCCGCCAGCCCCGGCACCTGTCCTGGTCGACGAGGACGATGCCGTCCTCGATCCGCTTGTACATCGCGCCGGAGGGGCAGACGGCGACGCAGGACGGGTTGAGGCAGTGCTCGCAGATGCGCGGCAGGTAGAACATGAACGCCTGCTCGTACTCCAGCCGCACCTCGTCGCCGATCTTCTCCAGCACCGGGTCGGCGGCGGTGTGCTCGGGGCCGCCGCCGAGGTCGTCGTCCCAGTTGGGGCCGCCGGTGACGGCCATGGGGCGGCCGTCGATCTGGGAGCGGGGCG
Organism: Streptomyces sp. NPDC048172; assembly: GCF_043202595.1. Classification (NCBI taxonomy): domain Bacteria; kingdom Bacillati; phylum Actinomycetota; class Actinomycetes; order Kitasatosporales; family Streptomycetaceae; genus Streptomyces; species Streptomyces sp. NPDC048172. The sequence goes on along the minus strand of NZ_JBIDAT010000009.1, from coordinate 295,913 downwards.
GCGCGGTGGGCACGTCGTCGCCGAGCGGGGCGTCGGTGAGGATCGAGTAGTCGTACGTCCAGGGCTCGTAGTAGTCGTCGAGGGAGGGGAGTTCGGGGTTGGCGAAGAGCCGGGCGAGGCGGCGGGCGCGGCCTCCGGAGCGGGGGACGAGGCGGCCGTGCTTGAGCTCCCAGCCGCCCTTCCAGCGGCCCTGGTCCTCGTAGCGGCGGGGGTAGCCCTGCCCGGGGCGGGTCTCGACGTTGTTGAACCAGACGTACTCGGTGCCGCTGCGGTTGGTCCACGTCTGCTTGCAGGTGACCGAGCAGGTGTGGCAGCCGATGCACTTGTCGAGGTTCATGACCATGGCGACCTGGGCCATGACGCGCGTCATCAGTACTCCACATCCTGCGAGCGGCGGCGGATGACCGTGACCGCGTCGCGCTGGTTGCCGGTGGGGCCGTAGTAGTTGGGCGCGAACGAGAGCTGGGCGTGGCCGCCGATGAGATGGGTGGGCTTGATGAGCAGCCGGGTCAGCGCGTTGTGCACGCCGCCGCGCCGCCCGGTCGCCTCCGACCTGGGCACGTTCACCATGCGCTCCTGGACGTGGTACATGAACACGGTCCCCTCGGGCATGCGGTGCGAGACGACGGCGCGGGCGACGACGACGCCGTTCGCGTTGACGGCCTCGATCCAGTCGTTGTCGGCGACGCCCACGGCCTCCGCGTCCTGGGGGCTCATCCAGATGACGGGGCCGCCGCGCGCCAGGGTCTGCATCAGCAGGTTCTCCTGGTACTCGGAGTGGATGGACCACTTCGCGTGCGGCGTGAGATAGCGGACGGTCACCGCGCGGCCCTCGGCCCCGTCCCCCTTCCCGGTCCCGTCTCCCTTCCCGGCCCCGTCCCCCTTCTCGGCCTCCGTCAGCTCCGACATGTCCAGCGGCGGCCGGTAGACGGGCAGTTGCTCCCCGTACTCCCTGATCCACGCGTGGTCGAGGAAGAAGTGCTGCCGCCCGGTGAGGGTGTGCCAGGGCTTGAGGTGCTCGGTGTTGACGGTGAAGGGCGCGTAGCGGCGCTCGGGGCCCTCCTTGCCCGACCACTCGAAGCTCGCCCCCGCGCTGACGGGCCGGGCCTGCGTGTCGGAGAAGACGATCCGCCGGTCCGCCACGGAGGCGGCCAGCTCCTCCAGCCCGGAGCCAGGGCCGCAGCGCTCGGCGAGCGCCCTGAACCCCTCGGCGGCGATCCGCCCGTTGGTGGTGCCGGAGAGCGCGAGGATCGCCTCGCACAGCTTGACGTCGGTGTCGAGCAGCGGCCGTCCGCGCGCGTCGCCGCGCGTGCCGGTGCCGCAGCGGGCCGCGAGCCACTCGCTCTCCGGCTCGGGCCGTACGGTGACGCCCTTGACCCGGACGCCCTCGCGCACCGACAGGGGCCCGAAGGAGGCGAGCCGGTCGGCGATCCGCGTGTAGTCCCGTGCGACCACGGCGACCTGCGGCGCGGTCGGGCCTTCGGCGGGCACCTCGCCGGGGGTGTCGTGCTGGAGGGCCGTGGCGACGAGGTCGTACGTCTCCTCCAGCCGTCCGGCGGCCAGTTCGCCCACCTTCTCCGCGAGCCCGTGGAAGATCTCGAAGTCGGTACGGGCCTGCCAGGGCGGGTCGATGGCGGGCGAGAAGGCGTGCACGTAGGGGTGCATGTCCGTGCTGGAGAGGTCGTGCTTCTCGTACCAGGTCGCGGCGGGCAGCACGAGATCGGCGTAGAGCGTCGTGGACGTCATCCGGAAGTCGAGCGCGAGCAGCAGGTCGAGCTTGCCGCGCGGCGCCTCCTCCCGCCACCGGACCTCGGCGGGGCGGGAGGAGGGCGGGGCCTCGGGCGCCGCCGCGTTGTCCTGCGCTCCCAGCAGGTGGCGCAGGAAGAACTCGTTGCCCTTGGCCGAGGAGCCGATGAGGTTCGCCCGCCATACGGTCAGCACCCGGGGCCAGTTGGCGGGTGCGTCCGGGTCCTCGCAGGCGAACTCCGCGCGCCCCGCCGCCCGTTCGGCAGCCAGCCACCGTGCCGGGTCCATCCCGGAGAGCCGGGCGCGGCGGCCCATGTCGAGGGGGTTCTCGGCGAACGTCGGGTACGAGGGCATCCAGCCCTGCCGCGCCGAGCGGGCCACCAGGTCGGCCGTGTGGCTCCCGGCGAAGAGCCCGCGCGCGGTGGGGGCGGTGAGCGCTTCGGCCGGTGCCCGCTCGTACCGCCACTGGTCGGTGTGCGTGTACCAGTACGGCGTCCCCGCCATCTGGCGGGAGGGGCGCTCCCAGTCGGCGCCCGTCGCCAGCTGCTGCCACCCCGCGAACGGGCGGACCTTCTCCTGCCCGACGTAGTGCGCCCAGCCACCGCCGTTGACGCCCTGGCAGCCGGTGAGGAGGAGCAGCGAGAGAAAGGAGCGGTAGATGGTGTCGGAGTGGAACCAGTGGTTGGTGCCCGCGCCCATCACGATCATGCACCGGCCCCGGGTCTGCTCCGCCGTGCGCCCGAATTCGCGCGCCGCGCGCACCACCGCGCCCGCCGGTACCGAGGTCACCGTCTCCTGCCAGGCGGGCGTGCAGGGCAGCGACGCGTCCTCGTACGACTCCGGCCACTCGCCCTCAAGTCCCGCGCGGCGCACCCCGTACCGGGCGAGCAGCAGGTCGAAGACGGTGGTCACCCGGCGCCCGCCGATCTCCCGTACGGGCACGCCGCGCCGGACGACCGCGTCCGGCTCGTCGAAGCGGGGGAGGACGACCTCGGCCGTGGCGCCTCCCGTCTCCCGATGGAGGGTCAGCAGCGGCTCGATGTCGCCCAGATCGAGGTTCCAGCGCTCCTCACCGCCCTTGGACCAGCGGTCGCCCAGCGTGCCGTTGGGCGCCGTGACCCGCCCGGTGCGGGCGTCGACCAGGACGGGCCTGCACCGGTCGGCCTCGTCGGCGGAGTCCTCGGCGTGCTCGCCGTCGAGGTCGGCGGCGGTCAGGAACGCGCCGGGCACGTACGCGCCGTCCTTCTCCTCCAGCTCGACCAGGAAGGGCAGGTCGGTGAAGCGGCTGACGTACTCCTGGAAGTACGGGACCCGGCGCTCCACGAAGAACTCGGTGAGCAGCACGTGTCCCATCGCCATCGCCACGGCGCCGTCGGTCCCGGGGTGCGGGTGCAGCCACTCGTCGGCGAACTTCGTCGCGTCCGAGAAGTCCGGGGAGACGACCACGACCTTCTGGCCCCGGTAGCGGGCCTCGGTCATCCAGTGCGCGTCGGGCGTCCGGGTCACCGGCACGTTGGAGCCCCACAGCATGAGGTAGGCCGCGTCCCACCAGTCGCCGGACTCAGGCACGTCGGTCTGGTCGCCGAAGACCTGCGGGGAGGCGACGGGCAGATCCGCGTACCAGTCGTAGAACGAGAGCATCGGGGCGCCGATCAGCGCGTGGAAGCGGGCGCCGACCGCGTGCGAGGCCATCGACATGGCGGGGATCGGGGAGAACCCGGCGATCCGGTCGGGGCCGTGCGCGGCGAGCGTGTGCACATGGGCCGCGGCGGCGATCTCCAGCGCCTCGTCCCAACTGACGCGCACCAGCCCGCCCTTGCCCCGCGCCGACTGGTAGCGGCGCCGCTTGTCGGGGTCCGTCGTGATCTCGGCCCAGGCGGCGACGGGATCGCCCAGCCGCTGCCTGGCCTCGCGGTACATCTCGACGAGCACGCCGCGCGCGTGCGGATAGCGGATCCGGGTGGGGGAGTAGGTGTACCAGGAGAAAGAGGCGCCGCGCGGGCAGCCCCGGGGCTCGTACTCGGGACGGTCGGGCCCCGTCGTGGGGTAGTCCGTCGCCTGCGTCTCCCAGGTGATCAGCCCGTCCTTGACGTACACGTGCCAGGAACAGGATCCGGTGCAGTTCACCCCGTGCGTCGAGCGGACGACTCTGTCGTGGGCCCAACGTTCGCGGTACGGGGCGTCGTTGACGCCTTCTCTCGTACGGAACACCGCGCGCCGGTCCTCGGACACGGGTGCCGTGCCGAGCAACTGTCCGGCCTTGAGGAGCCGTTCGGCCGCATCGGCGGCGGCCCGCTCCGCTTTCTCCCTCGCCTTGCCGCGTTTCACCACATGGTGCAGCCTGCGCCGCTTCCGCTTCCCGGCAGAAGACCCTTTCCCGCGAATTGAGAACATCGGGGAAGCGCCTTTACCCGGAAGTGGAGAAGGCTTTTTCGCATATGCGTTCAGGGTATGTGGCCGGGCATATGAGTGGTGGCGGAAATTAACCGCGCGATGCGGATTGTTGAGCGAATTGTCATGTGCGGAGAGAAAAGGGGGAGTGGTACGGACCTAAAATTCAGATGAAGTCCGGTGCCGGGCCGCCCGCCTCGGCGACCCCCCGCAGCGTGCGCCCGCTCAGCGCCGAACGCGCCCGCGCCGGATCGGGGGTGCCGTGCGCCGAACCGGCCCGGCCGTCGTTCTCCTTCACCAGCAGCCACGCCTCGCGCTCGCCCTCCTCGCCGCTGCGGAAGCGGGTGAGCGCCCAGGCGCCGCGCAGTTTCGCGCCACGCAGCCGGAAGGAGACATGCCCCTTCTCCAGGGCGCGGGCAAAGTCCGCCTTGAGGGGTTCGTAGGTGCCCGTGTCCCAGACGATCACCGGCCCCGCGCCGTACTCGCCCCTGGGGATCACGCCCTCGAACGTGCGGTACTCCAGCGGGTGGTCCTCGGTCGGCATCGCGAGCCGCTTGTCGTGCGGGTCGGTCGAGGGCCCCTTGGGCACGGACCACGACTTCAGTACGCCCTCGACCTCCAGCCGGAAGTCGAAGTGGAGGGTGGTCGCGTCGTGGATCTGCACGACGAAGCGGTGCCCCGCGTCCCCGTCCTCCCCGGGGCCGCCGTCCCCCTCGGGCTCGGCGGTGCTGTCGAAGTGCCGCTTGCCGCGGTACGTGCTCAGCCGCTCCCCGGCGTCCTTGCCGCTCACGGGGCGCCCCTCAGCGGCCGAGCGCCTTGCGGAGCTGGCTCTTGTTCATCTGGGAGCGCCCCTCGATGCCGCGCTGCCGTGCCTCGTTGTAGAGCTGGTCGCGGGTGGGGCCTCCGGCGCCCTTGTGCGAGCGCTCGCCGCCGCGCTTCGGGGCGGGCTTGTCGCGTACGGAGGTACGGCTGGCGCTCTTCGCCTCGCCGGACTGCGCCCGTTCCTTGTTCACCGTACGGGCGGCGATCTCCTTCGCCCTGCTGGTGGAGGCGCCCTGGCGCTCGGCGCCCTCCTTGATGTGCTCGTACTGCCGTTCGCGCTTCCTGCTGGACCCGGCGGGCATGGTTCCTCCCGGTTCGCACTTCTCCGTGTGCTTCGTCTCTTCCGTGTCCCCTTCAGGATCGAGGTGATGCACGGGATCGGCGACCCGGCGACGGCACCGACGGCCCCCGGGGGGAAGAGGGCCGTCGGTGGACTGGGGGGGGCGGGCGGGTCGGTCAGGTCAGGCGCCCGCCGGGGCCTGCGCGGGCTCCGCCGTACGGCCGGGCCCGTCGTCGTCCGCCGAGGCCGGGCGGGCCGCCGGGATGACGGCGGCTATCGCCGCGGCCACCAGGGCGACGCCGCAGCCGACGATCAGGCCCGTGCGGAAGCCGTCCTCCGAGGCGATCGTGTGGCCGCCCATGGTGACGGTCATCTGGGCGAGGACGACGCCGATGACGGCGGCGCCGACCGAGGTGCCCAGCGAGCGCATCAGGGTGTTGAAGCCGTTGGCCGCCGCCGTCTCGGAGAGCGGGACGGAGCTCATGATCAGGGCGGGCATCGAGCCGTACGCGAGGCCCACGCCGCTGTTGATCACCATGCAGACCAGCATCAGGCCCCACGCCGAGCCCATCAGGGGCAGCGCCAGCCCGTAACCGGCGGCGATCACTATCACGCCGCAGATCAGCGTGAACTTGGGGCCGCGCGCGTTCGTGAGCTTCCCGCCCAGCGGCGAGACGAGCATCATCATGATCCCGCCCGGCGCCATCCACAGGCCCGCCGCGAGCATCGACTGGCCCAGCCCGTACCCGGTGGCCTCGGGGAACTGCAGGAGCTGGGGCACGATCAGCATCGCGGCGTACATGCCGACGCCCACGAAGACCGAGGCCACGTTGGTGAGCAGCACCCGGGGGCGGGCCGTGGTGCGCAGGTCGATCAGCGGGTCACGGGTGCGCAGCTCCCACAGGCCCCAGACGCCCAGCACCACGACGGCGGCGGCGAAGAGGCCGAGCGTCGTGCCCGAGCCCCAGCCCCAGTCGGCGCCCTTGGAGACGGCGAGCAGCAGGCAGACCAGCCCGGCGCCGAGCCCCAGCGCGCCCGGCACGTCGAAGCGCTGGCCCTTCGCCGCGGCGGGCACCTCGGGGATCAGGAACCAGATCAGCGCGGCGACCGCCACGGCGAACGCGGCGGAGCCCCAGAAGAGCACGCGCCAGTTCGTGTACTGCGCGACCGCGGCGGCGATCGGCAGGCCGAGCCCGCCGCCGATCCCCATCGAGGCGCTGACCAGCGCGATGGACGAGCTGAGCTTCTCCTGCGGCACCACGTCCCGCAGCAGCGCGATGCCGAGCGGCACCATGCCCATCCCCATGCCCTGGAGGCCGCGCCCGACGATCATCGGGACGACGGAGGACGAGAGGGCGCAGAGCACGGAGCCCGCGATCAGCGGCACGGTGCACGCCAGCAGCATCCTGCGCTTGCCGACGAGGTCGCCGAGGCGCCCGAAGACCGGCACGCAGACGGCCGCCACCAGCAGGGTCGCGGTGATCACCCACGCGGCGTTCGAGGACGAGGTGTCCAGGATCCGTGGGAGCTCGGCGATGAGCGGGGTGACCAGCGTCTGCATGATCGCCGCCGTGATGCCGGCGAACGCCAGCGTGGCGACCACGCCGCCCGCGCGGGCTGAGTGCTGGGGGGCTTCCATGAAGGAGGGCTCCTCGGGGTCTGTCGGGTCGGGTCTGTCGGGTCGGCCGGATCCGTCCGACCGGGGGATGTGCATCGTACACATCCAATGTACGAGCCACATCGTATGGTCGATGCACATAGCCGTGCGAGGATGGCCCGGCGGGGAACGGCGAGCAGGAGGCGGCAGGCGCATGGAGCGGACGGACAGGCCCACCCAAGAGGTCGAGTACGAGCAGATGCTCCTCAGCCGGCACGGCCTCCCGCTCCACCGGGGCGCCCGCCGCAAGGGCGGGGTCATGGAGCGCAGCGCGTACATCCTGCTCAGCCGCATCCGCGTGCAGGGGCCGATGTCGATCGGCGAGCTGAGCGACGCCTTCGGGCTCGACGCCTCCACCCTCAACCGCCAGACGGCGGCGGCCATGCGTGCCGGGCTCGTCGAGCGCATCCCCGATCCCGAGGGCGGCATGGCCCGCAAGTTCCGGCTGACCGGCGAGGGGGCCCGGCTGCTCGACGAGGAGCGCGAGGGGCTCGTCGAGGCGCTGGACCGGGTCATGGCCGACTGGGCCGACGAGGACATCGCCGTCTTCGCGTCCTATCTGCGGCGCTTCAACACCGACATCGAACGCCTCGGAGGCCGCCCCTGGCCCCGCCCCCAGGGTCTCTAGACTGACCCGATGGGTGATCAGATCGAGGAGACCGTGTCCCTGGTCCGCGACGTCCTGGGGGCCGAGGTCCTCGGCGCGTATCTGCACGGCTCGTCCGTGCTCGGCGGTCTCCAGCCCGCCAGCGACCTGGACGTGCTGGTCGTCACCCGCCGCGCCATGGACGAGCGGGAGCGGGCCGCGCTCCTGGAGGGGCTGCTGAAGATCTCCGGGCTCTCGCGCGAGGTCCGTCCCGTCGAACTCACCGTGGTCGTCCGGTCCGAGGTCAGCCCGTGGCGGACCCCGCCGGCCGGCGACTTCCTGTACGGGGAGTGGCTGCGCGAGGAGTTCGCCGCGGGCGCGGTCCCGCAGGCCGGGCCCATGCCGGACCTGGCGCTGCTGATCACGATGGTCCTCGCCGGTGACCGCCCCCTCCTCGGTCCGCCTCCGGCGCACCTTCTCGACCCGGTGCCGCACGCCGATCTCGTACGGGCGAGCGTGGCGGGCGTTCCCGAACTCGTCGGCGAGCTGGAGGAGGACACCCGGAACGTCCTCCTCACCCTCGCCCGCGTCTGGGCCACGCTCGCCACCGGCGAGATCAAACCGAAGGACGCCGCGGCCGACTGGGCCCTCGACCGGCTCCCGCCCGCGCACCGCCCGGTCCTGGCCCACGCCAGGGACCTCTACCGCACCTCCTCGTACGACGAGGAGACCTGGCCCGAGACGCTCCGCTCCGGCCTGCGCCCGCACGTGGACGAGGTCCTGGCGCGCATCGACGCGCTGACCCCGTGAACTGAGGTAGGGGCGGCGGTGAACTCACCGTAGAACGGGCTCAATCCGGTTGTCCGGAGGTGAACGGCACTGAAAGGGTCGGCGCATGCCGACCTTCTCCGCGTACGACGGGACCACGCTCGCCCATCACGCGTACGGCGAGGGGCCGCCCGTGATCTGCCTGCCCGGAGGCCCGATGCGCGCCTCCGCGTACCTCGGGGACCTCGGCGGGCTCGCGGACGCCGCGCGCCGCAGGCTGGTCCCGCTCGACCTGCGCGGCACCGGGGAGTCGGCGACGCCGGACGACCCCGCGACGTACCGCTGCGACCGGCTCGTCGCGGACGTCGAGGCGCTGCGCGCGCACCTCGGCGTGGACCGGGTGGACCTCCTCGCGCACTGCGCGGGCGCCAACCTGGCCGTGCTCTACGCCGCCCGCCACCCCGAACGCGTCGGCGGCCTCGCGCTGATCACGCCCAGCGTCGCCGCCGTCGGCATCGGCGTCACGGCGGAGGACCGGCTGGAGACGGCGCGGCTGCGGGAGGGCGAGCCCTGGTACCCGGCGGCGTTCGCGGCGCTGGAGGAGATCGTGGCGGGCCGGGGCAAGGACACGCGCTGGGAGGCCGTCGCGCCGTTCCTGCACGGCCGCTGGGACGACGCGGCCCGCGCCCTGGACGCCGCCGACGCCGGGCAGCGCAACGCCGAGGCCGCCGCCGTCTACGGCGCCGACGGGGCGTACGAGCCGGAGGCCACCCGCGCCGCGCTCCGGCGCCTGGCCTCGCGCGTGCTGGTGCTCGCCGGAGAGGTGGACCTCAACTCGCCGCCGGGCGCGATGGCCGAGTACGCCGGGCTCTTCCCGTACGCCCAGCTCGTCGTCCAGTCCGGTGCCGGGCACCACCCGTGGCTCGACGACCCGGAGCGGTTCGCGGCGGTCACGGCGGCGTTCCTGGCCCCGTGACCACCTCGGCCACCTCCTGCGCTACGGGCGCCAGTAGAGCGACGGGTCGGGGTGGTCGGTGAAGCCCAGGTCGCGGTAGAGGGGTTCGCCCTCGCGGGAGGCGTGCAGGTCGACGCGGTCCACCCCGTGCTCCCGGAACCAGCCGAGCAGCTCCCGCATCAGCGCGCGGCTGTGGCCGCGCCGCCGGTGGGCGGGGTCGGTGACCACCCCGAGCACGTTCCCCACCCGGCCGCGCGGCAGGTGCGGGCTCGGCACGCGCACTTCGGTGGTGCCGATGGCGCAGGCCGCGAGCCCGTCCTCGCCGTCCACGACGAGGATCCGCGCGCCGTCGTGCGCGAGCTGCTCCGTGAGCACGGCGGCGCAGGTCCCGCGCCACGCGGGGTCGGCTGACGCGGGGTTGAAGAAGTCGCCGCCCAACGTCTCGAAGAGCAGGGCCCGGAGCCGCACGAGCTCCGCGACGTCGTCCTCCACGGCAGGTCTCACCTCGGTCATGTAATGACCCTATGGCAAGTGCGACTCTTACGAAACCCCCGTCCGGCTCCCGCACTCCGGGCTGGCAGGATGAGGGTCATGATCGATCCTCGGGGGAATCAGTACGCCCACCATCCGCCGCCACAGGGCCCGTACGGGCCCTACGTGCCGTACCGGCCGTACGTCCCGGGCCGCGCCGGTGAGGCGCGGCGCTACGCCGCCGTGTTCGTGGACCTCGTGCTGGCCGTGACGCTCGGCCTCCTCGTGGCCAACGCGCTGGGCAAGGACGCCGGGCCCGACGGCACGCCCATGGGCGGGCGCGCGACGGGCGCGGCCGTCGGCACGCTGATCGGCTTCTCCTTCATCAACCAGACGCTGCTCACCTGGGCCTGCGGGGCCAGCCTCGGCAAGCTCCTGGCCCGGATCCGGGTCGTGCGCGCCACGGACGGCACGCGTCCCGGCCCGTTCCGGCTCGCCTGGCGCTGGCTCGCCGGGCTGTGCTGGCTGCCCCTCCAGCCGTACTACTGGCTGCGCTCCTGGATCCTCCTGTTCACCGGCGGCTCGGCCAAGGGCACGGTCGGGGACAACGAGGACGGCGAGCTGTACGAGGACATCTGCGGGGTCCGGCAGGTGCGCCGCAAGGACCTGCGCCCCTACGGGGAGCACGGGGGGCACGGCGGTCACGGCGGTTACGCGCCCTCGCGGTAGAGCTCGCCGAGCAGGGCCACCGCGTCGCGCGTCGCCGGGTGCGGGTCGTGGCGGCGCCAGACGAGCCGGACCGGCACGGGCTCCGCGTCGCGCAGCGGGCGGTAGACGATGCCGTCGCGCCGGTACTGCGCCGCGGTGGCGCGCGGCGTGACGCCGACGCAGCGCCCGGTCCCGATCGCGGCGAGCCAGTCGTCGATGTCCTGCGTGAACTCCACGGCGGGCCGCGCCCCTTCGGGCCACAGGTCCAGCGTCGTGGTGCCCGTGCGGCGGTCGATGATCAGGGTGCGCTCGCGGATCTCCGCCAGCCGCACGCCGCGCCGCCGGGCCCACGGATCGTCGGAGGCGAGCGCGACGACGCGGGGCTCGTGCCCGACGACGGCCTCCGCGTAGCTCCGCGTGCCCGGCGCCGTACGGACGACGGCCAGGTCGCACAGGCCCTCCGCGAGGCCGCCGGTGGGGGTGTTGTGCCGGATCAGGTGCAGCTCGACGTCGGGGTGGCGGTCGCGCCAGCGGCGCTGGAACTCCGCCGTGTGGCGGCCCATCGCCGACCACGCGTGCCCGACGCGCAGCCGGGTGTGGCCCGTCGTCGCCTGGCGGACCAGCTCCTCGGCCTCGGCGAGCAGCTGCCGGGCGCGGGCCAGGACCTGCACGCCCGCGGTCGTCGGCACGCAGACGCGGCTGGTGCGGTGCAGCAGCCGCGCGCCGAGGATCCGCTCCAGCGCGAGCAGCGTGCGCGAGACCGCCGCCTGCGAGACGCCGAGCTCGATCGCGGCGTCGGTGAGCGTCCCGGTGTCGACGATCGCGACGAGGCAGCGCAGATGCCGCAGCTCCAGCTCGCGCCCCGGCCGCGTACGTTCATCCATGCGTCCATCGTATGGATGGCGCGTCCGGCGCATTTTGCGCGGGGGAGGGGGAGCCGGATCGTCGTGCCATGACGACACAGGCGCACGCGAAGCCGCCCGCCGCCACCGGTCCCGGAGAGGCCGCGTCCCGCCGGTCCGGCGTCGCGCTGATGCTGGGCAGCGGGCTGTCCAACCAGGTGGGCGCCTCCGTCGCCGCGCTCGCGTTCCCCGCGCTGGGCCCCGCGGGCGTCGTGGCCGTACGGCAATGGGTGGCCGCCGTCGTGCTGGTGGCCGCCGGACGGCCGCGGCCACGGTCGTTCACGGCGGCGCAGTGGCGACCGGTGCTGGGGCTCGCGGCGGTGTTCGCGGCCATGAACCTCACGCTCTACACGGCGATCGACCGCATCGGGCTCGGCCTCGCGGTCACCCTGGAGTTCCTCGGCCCGCTCACCGTCGCGCTGGCGGGCTCGCGGCGCCGCGTGGACCTGGTGTGCGCGCTCGCCGCCGCGGGTGCCGTGGTGGTCCTCACCCGGCCCCGGCCCAGCACGGACTACGTCGGCATCGGGCTGGCGCTGCTCGCCGCCGTCTGCTGGGGCTGCTACATCCTGCTCAATCGGACGGTCGGCCAACGCCTGCCCGGACTCCAGGGATCGGCCACGGCGGCGGCCGTCTCAGCGCTGCTCTACGTGCCCGTGGGCGCCGTCGTCCTCTGGCTCCACCGGCCCACCGCGCCCGTACTGCTGTGCGCGGTGGCGGCCGGGGTGCTCTCCTCGGCGGTGCCGTTCCTCGCCGACCTGCTCGCGCTGCGCCGGGTCCCCGCCCGCTTCTTCGGCGTCTTCATGAGCGTCAACCCGGTCTACGCGTCCCTCGTCGGCATGGTCGTCCTCGGCCAGCGGCTCGACCCCGCCTCCTGGGCGGCCGTCGCGGTCGTCGTCGCGGCCAACGCGGTCGCCGTGGGCACGGCGGGCGGGGGAGACGGGAAGGGGCGGGGGTGAGAACGCCCCCCCGCCCCGGCCGTACCGCACGCCCGTACTACGCGCCCGTCGTCAGCTCGCTGTACGCCGTCGACGGCGGGTTCTCCGAGGCGCCGGTCCTGCCCACGGAGAGGTACGACGAGGTGCCCGGCACCCGCGCCACGCTGTACATGTACGGGGTCGGCGCCGCGTCGCCCGCCGGGCCGCGCACCAACTGCCAGGCGCTGCCGTCCCACTGGAGATACGCGCTGCGCTTCTGGTCCCAGAACTCCCAGCCGCAGATCCACGCGGGCTGCCCCGCGTCGTCGGCGGTGATGCCCAGCAGGGCGCCGGGGCCGATGTGGTCCTCCACGTACGTCCAGGCCGCGCCGTCCCAGCGCGCGAGCACGGCGCCCGGCGGTTTCCCGGGCGGCCCGCCCACGCCGTACGCCGCGCCGACCGCCCACACGTCGTCGTCGGCGACCGGCAGCACCTCGCTGATGCCCGAGCGGATGCTGCCCACGGCGGGCAGCACGGTCCACGCGCCGTCCCAGCGCGCCACGAGTCCGCCCCAGGTGCCTTCCCCCGTGTTCTGGCTCCCGGACGCCCACACCGCGCCGCCGGGGCCCACGGTGACGGAGACGAGCGAGGCCGCCGTCGGCTCCGCCACGGGGAGCGGCGCCAGCCACTTCCAGCGCTTGCCGTTCCAGTGCAGCAGCCGTACGGCGCCCGCCTGACGCCCGGTCACCCACACCTCGCGGCCGGGTCCGGTGGCCACCGCCCACAGCTGCGTGTCCGCGCTGCCGCTGCCGGGGAAGTCGACGGGGCGCCACGTGGTCCCGTTCCAGCGGACCAGGCGTCCCGAACCGTCCGCGGCCGAGCCGACGGCCCAGACGGCGTCCGGCGCCGCGGCGGCCACCGAGAGCAGCCCGCCGCTGAACTTCAGCGTGGACGTGTCCGACTTCGCCCAGGCCGCGCCGTCCCAGCGCATCGCCAGCGGCCGTCCCCGCTGCCCGGCGGCGGGCCGCGCCTCCTCGCCGACGGCCCACGCCGCCTTCGGGCCCAGCGCGGCGACCTTGCGCAGGTGCGCGCCCGCCTCGCTGCCGGGCGACGGCACGGGCCCCCACTCGGCGAGCGCGGCCCGTTCGCCCGCGCGGGACGCGGCGGGCGACGCGGTACGTGCCCACGCCTGGCCCGCTCCGCCCGCGAGCGCCAGCCCCGACACGGCCCCTACGGCCCCGACGGCCCCCGCAACAAAACGTCTTCGCTCCACTTTGCCGACCCCTCTCCCCACATGTGGTCAGAAGCCCACAACCCTGCACGGCCCCACGAGGCACGGCTAGTCACGCGCGTGGCAAAAGTGGCCGGACTACGGCGCGTGGGGGAGAGCCCGGTCATCGTCCCGGAGCAGCGCTTCCACGGGCCTTGCGGCAGCGGCGGCGGTGCGGTCAGCTGTGCCGGTGAACACGTTCCTGCCGTACGTCGTCGTGCTCGTCGTCCTCGCCGTGACCCTGGGGCTGTTCTCCTGGCTGGCCGTCTTCGTCCGGCGGCGCGGGGGAACGGCCACTGCCGCCATGGGCGCGCTCATGGGCGAGGAGGCGTTCCGCGCGAGCGCCCATCAGGCCCGTGTCGCGATCCACGCCCGCGCCGAGCGCCGTACGCCCGCGCCCTCGCCGGACGAGCCCGTGCGGATCCGCCGCCGTCGGCTCAGCGGAACTCGCGCACGACCTCGATCCGCCCGACGATATGGGCGTTGAACTCGTCCAACTCCTCCGCGGGCACCCACAGTTCGAGGATCGTCTCGCCCCCGGCGCGCTGCACCGGGTACCGGCTGAGGAACTCCGTGTCCACCTCGAAGCGCGTCACGAAGCCCGCGCCGCTGTGCTTGACGTTCCAGTCCCGGGCGATCCTGACGGCGTAGTCCTCGTTGAGCACCGGGTAGAAGATCGGCTGCTCGGGCAGGCGCGGGGGCCACGCGCGCCACTCCAGCTCCCGGACGAGCTCCAGCTCCTCGGGGCCGGTCGGGCGCCACAGGGTGGTCGTCGCTCGCTGGCTGCTCATGGGACTCGCGCTCCGTACGGTCGTTGATCGGAAGCCGGACGATACCGGTGCCCCCGCTCGGGCGGCCACGCGGTTTCCGCCGTCCGACTACGGGCATACGGGAGGGCGTAGCGACTTCGCCCCAGACCTCGGCGAGCGGCGCCCGTCCGTGGACGGCCGTTCCGGCGGGCGGCGCACCCTCAGAGCCCGTCCCCGCCGGGGCCGTCCCACCCCCGCGCCGCACGACGGTTCCAGGCGGGGCCCTGCCGAAGACCTCGGACGGCAGGGCAAGGGGGCCTGGGACGCGCAGGGGGGCCGTCACACCGCGCCCCGGGCCACAGGCCGGCCGTCGCCGAGCCATCCGTCGGCGGTCGGCCGCGGCGTGGAGGAGCGTGGGCCCCGAGTCCCGTCAGGCGCTGAGTCCCGTCAGGCGCTTTCGACGGCGCCGACGAGGACCAGCGGCCCGAAGGCCAGCGCGCCCGCGGTCCAGGCGAGTCCGGGCCGGATCTCGCGGTGGGCGCGGATCCCCAGATACGCGCCGAGGGGCGGCAGCAGGCACATGGCCAGGAAGCTCATGTGCCAGCCCTCCTCCCGGGTCAGGAACCACGTGAACGCGAGACACCCGGGCGCCCACGCGACGACCAGATTGCGCATCCGCGTGAGGAGCATCTCCAACTGGTCGTCCGTCACATGCCCTCCACGGGGGTTCGAGGGACAGGAGTCTAGATCCACGCCCGCTCCATGCACGACGACGCCGGTCTCCCGCGCCCGGAGAAGGGGAGGGGCGGGGAGACCGGCGTCGTCGTGCCGGGCGGGGGAGGGGCGCGGTCAGCCCAGGAGCGGGGTCACGCTGCCGGTGAGGCTGTCCGTGGGCAGGCCGACGGGCAGGCCGTTCTCGGTGGCGCCCTTGACGACCGTGCCCAGGATCTCCTCCGCCTGGCCGGCCTCGCCGCCCGCCTGGCCGCTCTGGCCCGGCTCGGCGGCCTGCGCGGTCGCGGTGGTGACGGGTGCGACGGCGAGGGCGAGCGCGGCGGTGGTCACGGCGGCGGCGAGCGAACGGTGCACGGCGGATGCTCCTTCGTGAGGGGGTCGGTTCACTCCCGTCAACGCCTCCGGCCCGCGCGGGGCACGCGTCCGCCCCCGAGTACGCCCGGGTGGGGGTCGGTTCGGGCCCGCGCGTTACGCGCTGTGCTCCGAGCAGAGGCAGTGGACGCCCTTCTCGATCCACTCCCTGCCCTCCCACTCCGGGTGCCGGGCGAGCATCAGGGCGTGGACCTCCTCGGCGATCGTCTCCTCGCCCATCGCCGAGTCGCGGCGCGCCCAGGTCTCGTCGCGCAGCAGCCGCAGATAGTCGCGTACGTCCGCGAGGAGCCCGGCGCCGCCCACCTCGCCGTGCCCCGGCACCACCACGCCCGGCCGCTCGTCGGCCAGCCGCTCCATGACGGCCAGCCAGCGGACGCCCGAGACGTCCGTGTCGTGCGGCGGGAACCAGGGGAAGATCGCGAACTGCCGCGCCTCCACCAGGTCCCCGGTGAACATCACCCCGGCGTCCGGGACCGTCACCACCTGGTCGCCCAGGCTGTGCGCGCGCCCCGTCGGCCGCAGCCGCACCACGCGGCCGCCCAGATCGAGGTCGTACGCCTGGTCGTAGAGGGTGTCAGGGGCCGCCAGCTCCACGCCGTCGAGGTGCCGGGAGACCAGCGGGCCGAACTCCCGGAACATCTCCAGATAGCCGGGCCCCTTCACCTTCAGGTCCTCGGCCTGCGCGTGGTTGGCGAGATACGTCGCCTCGCCCGCGAAGACCTCCGCGCCGAAGGCGTGCTCGGGGTGGAAGTGGGTCGTCGTCAGATACAGCCTGCGGCCCCGGGCGTACTCGCGCGCGAAGCGCAGCACCTCCCCGGCGTTCTCCGGACCCATCCCGGTCTCGACGACGAGGACGGCCTCCTTGCCGCCGACGAGGCCGACGTTCGGCACGAGCGGGACGCGCCGGTCCGGTATCACCACGAGATCGGGGGCGACTTCGTACGCACCCTCGACGCGGACGCGGGGTTCGGCGGCTTCGGACACGGCTTCGGGCTCTGCTCCGGTCACGGGAACTCTCCTTCTTCTCCGGGCTGTTCACCCCGAGTTCACCCCGTGACGTGCGCGGACGTCCAACACCGCTTCGGCGTGGCCCGATACAGCGCGGGTATCGTCGCCGCTCATGGACCTGCGGACGCTGCGCTATTTCGTGGCCGTCGCCGAAGAACTGCACTTCGGCCGCGCCGCCGTCCGGCTGCGCATGACCCAGCCGCCGCTGAGCAGGGCCGTCAAGCAGCTGGAGGCCGACCTCGGCGCCGTACTGCTGCGCCGCTCGGCGACGGGCGTCGCGCTCACCCCGGCGGGGACGGCGCTCTACGAGGAGGCCCGCGCGCTCCTGGAACAGGCCGGGCGCGCACGGCAGCGGGTCGCCGCGGCGGCGGGCGAGGCGACGCTGACGCTCGGGATGCTCGCCGACAGCGCCGAACAGGCCGGGGCCCGGCTGGCCGCCGCGTACCGCCGCCGCCACCACGGCGTACGCGTCGTCGTCCGCGAGGCCGACTTCGCCGATCCGACGACGGGGCTGCGCGCGGGCCTGGCCGACGTCGCGCTCACCCGGACCCCGTTCGACGAGACGGGCCTGACCACCCGGGTGCTGCGCTCCGACCCCGTCGGCGTCGTGCTGCGCGCCGACGACCCCCTCGCGCACCACGGCGCCCTGCCCCTGGACGCGCTGGCCGACCGCACTTGGTTCCGGCTGCCGGAGGGGACCGATCCGGTGTGGTCGGCGTACTGGTGCGGCGGCACGGACGAGGGGCGCGGGGCGGCCGGACGCGGCGACGGGCCCGTGGTGCGGACCGTCCACGAGTGCCTCCAGGCCGTGCTGTGGAGCGGCACCGTGGGCATCGCGCCCCTCACCCACGCCCTGCCCGAGGGGCTCACCGCGGTCCCGCTGCTCGACGTGGCGCCCAGCAGCCTCGTCGTCGCCTGGAACAGCGCGGACGCGCGGCCGCTGGTCCACTCCTTCGTCCGCCTCGCCACCGCGGGGTGACCCGGGCCGGTCCGGGCGGTCAGTCGGTCGCCGCGAGGACGAACGCGGCGGCCATCGAGGCCACGGCGATGGCCATCAGGATCCAGCGGGCCCAGGCGACCCACCGGGGCGTCCGCGGTCGGCTTTCCGTCTCGTCATACTCCACGTTGCCAACAACGACCCGGCGCGCGCTCAGAAACGTTTCTCCCAGCACGACCACGCGCGATCCCGCCGCCTCAGGGCTGGGCAGGGGTAGCCCCGTGCGGTGCTTTGCAGGCTGCGGCTGCGTCGTGGCTTGTCGCGGCGGTGGCCCCCCCCCCCCCCCCCCCGGCGGGCGGGGGCCGCCCGGGCCGCGCCCCCCCCACCCCCCCGCCCCC
>NZ_JBIDAT010000009.1:162721-278237 GCF_043202595.1 Streptomyces sp. NPDC048172 | reverse complement strand
TGGGGGGGGGGCGGGGCGGTGTTGGTGGTGCGCGGGCTCCCCGCCCGCAGCCCGCCCGCGGGGGCGCGGGGAACTGCGCGAGCGACCACCCACAACCCGCAGCCTGCGACACACAAGGCGGGGCAGCCCCTGCTCAGCGGCCACAGCACAGGGCACAGGGCACGGCCTAGACTGTGGCGCCGACAGGGCGTACGAGGTGGACGGGAGAGTGACCGTGGCAGCGGGTGCGGGAGGCGGTGCCGGGGATCCGTCCCCCGAGTTGCTGGACGAGGCCGCCGCGGCGTTCGGACTGCTGGCCTCGCCCTCGCGGCTGCACCTCGTCTGGGCGCTCTCGCAGGGCGAGTGCGACGTGAGCCACCTCGCGGAACGGGTGGGCGGCACGCTCCCCGCCGTCAGCCAGCACCTGGCCAAGCTCAAGCTCGCCGGACTCGTGCGCTCGCGCCGGGAGGGGCGGCGACAGGTCTATCTGGTCGACGACCCCGGCGTGGTCACCGTCGTCCAGGTCATGCTCGGCCAGCTCGCCGAGCGCGAGGAGCGGGCGGCGGTGCCGCGCCGCCGCTGGTCCGGTGCCTGAGACCGGGGCCGTGGCTCCGTACGCCCCAGGCACCTCGGACACCTCGGACACCTCGGAAACTTCGGGCGGCGCGCTCGGCCTGCTCACGCCGCTGCAGGTGCTGCGCTCGCTGGATTCGGGGCCCAAAGGGCTGACGGAGGCGCAGGCGGAGGAGCGGCTCGCGGCGGGCGGCCCGAACACGCTGCCCGCGCGGCGGGCCCCGTCGCTGCCGCGCCGGATGGCGCGCGGGCTGCGCGACCCGTTCACCTCGGTGCTGCTCTGCCTCGGCCTGGTGTCGGCCGCCGTCACGTCCTGGGGCACGGCCCTGGTGATCCTCGCGCTGGTCACCGTGAGCTGCGCGGTCCGTACGGCGGGGGAGCACCGCGCCGACCGGTCGTCGGCCGCGCTGCGCGAGCTGGTCGCCGACACCGCGACCGTGCTGCGCCGTCGGGGCGACGGAGGGCGGGGGGACCCCCGGCCGCGCGAGGTGCCCGTGGACGAGCTGGTGCCGGGCGACGTGATCCGGCTCGGGCCCGGCGACCTCGTACCGGCGGACGTCCTGCTGCTGCGGGCGAGCGGGCTGCGCGTGCACCAGGCGCCGCTGACGGGCGAGTCGGCGCCGGTCGCCAAGCGTCCGGCGGAGGCCGGGCCGTCGTTGGCGGAGCCGGGGCAGGGGCTCTTCGACCGGCCCCATCTCTGCTTGCAGGGCAGCGGCGTGGCGTCCGGGAGCGGCACCGCCGTGGTGGTGGCGACCGGCGCCGACACGCAGCTCGCCGCCGGGCACGGGGCGGGGGAGCGCGGGCCCGGCGCGTTCGACCGGTCCGTCTACGGGGTCTCCTGGATCCTCATCCGCTTCATGCTGCTGACGCCGCCGCTGGTCCTGATGGCGGACGCGGCGTTCGGTGAGCACGGGGGAGGGACGCTGCCGTTCGCCGTCGCGGTGGCCGTCAGCCTCACGCCCGAGATGCTGCCCGTCGTCGTCACGACCGTACTGGCGCGCGGCGGTGCGGCCCTCGCCCGGGAGAGCCAGGTGATCGTCAGACGGCTGCCCGCGCTGCACGACCTCGCGGCGATGGACGTGCTCTGCCTCGACAAGACGGGCACGGTCACCCAGGACCGGCCCGTGGTCGCCGAGGCGCTCGACGCGTACGGGCGGGCCGACGCCCGGGTCCTGCGCTGGGCGGCGCTCAACGCCGCGTGGACGCTCCAGCTCGCCGAACTGCCCGCGCCCGACGCGCTGGACGAGGCCGTGCTCGACGCGGACGCCGGCCCGTGGGGTGAGGACGAGGCGTACGAGGGTGTGGCCGCCCTCCCGTTCGACCACGCGCGGCGCCTCTCCACCGCCGTCCTGCGCCGCCCCGGCGTGCTCGGCGCCCACACCCTCGTCGTGAAGGGCACCGTCGAGGACGTCCTCGAACGGTGCGCGCTGGACGAGGACGCGCGCGAGCGGCTGCGCGCCCTCGCGGCGCGCCAGGCCGCCGACGGCCTCCGCGTCCTCGCCGTCGCCACCGCCACCCGCACGCCCCGGGCCCGCGACTGGACCCCCGCCGACGAGCGGGGCCTGACCTTCACCGGCCTGGTCACCTTCCGCGACGCCCTCGCCCCCACCGCCCCAGAGGCCCTCCGGGCCCTGCGGGACCGGGGCATCGCCGTACGCCTCGTCACCGGCGACCACCCGGGGACCGCGGCCCGCGCCTGGCACGAGCTGGGCCTCGACCCGCGTCCGGGGACGGGGGACGTGCTGCCCGGCGTGCTGACCGGCGAGCGGATCGACGCGCTGTCCGACGAGGAGCTGGCCGGGGCGGTGGCCCGTACCGACGTGTTCGCGCGGTGCGCGGCGCGGCACAAGGCGCGGGTCGTGACGGCGCTGCGGGCCGCCGGGCACACCACCGGCTTCCTCGGGGACGGGGTGAACGACCTCGCCGCGCTGCGCGCCGCCGACGTCGGGCTCTGCCCGCGCGGCGCGGTCGCGGTGGCGCGGGAGGGCGCCGACGTGGTGCTCGGCGACAAGGACCTGGCGGCGGTCGCCCGCGCCGTGGACGCGGGGCGGCGCGGCGGGGTCGCGATCGCCACGTATCTGCGCGCCGCGCTCTCCTCGAACCTCGGCAACGCGCTCGCGATGCTCGTCGCCGTCCTGCTGCTGCCGTTCGTGCCGATGCTCCCGGCGCAGGTGCTGGTGCAGAACCTCTGCTTCGACGCGGCCCAGCTCTCGTTCGCCTTCGACCGCCGTCCGCGCACCGTGCCGGACCGGCCCACGGCCCTGGACCCGCGCGAGCTGCTCCGCTTCCTCACCCGCTTCGGGCTGCTGAACGCGCTCGCCGACCTCGCCACGTTCGCCCTGATCGCCCTCACCGCGCACGCCGCGGTGAACGGCGCGGACCCGGACGTCTTCCACGGCGGCTGGTTCACCGAGAACCTGCTCACCCAGGGACTCGTCCTCCTCCTGCTGCGCGGTGGCGGCCCGCGCGTGCGGGGGCCCGTCGGGCTCGCGGCGGCCGGGCTGGGCGCCCTCGGCGTGCTGATCCCGTTCACACCGCTGGGCCCCGCGCTCGGCATGGCCCCGCTGCCGCCCGTCTCGTACGCGCTGCTGGCGCTGGTCCTCGGCCTGTACGGCTGGGCCCTCACGGCGGCCAGGGCACGCTACGAGGCCCGGCACCTCGGCGGTCAGCCGTAGGAGAGGTCGGCGCACAGGTCGTCGGCGGCCGAGCGGCCCTTGGCCTGTTCACGGGGCGCGGGGGAGGCGGAGGCCGCGCCCGGCTCGTAGTCCCCGCCCAGGGTGACGGTGAGGCCGGGCCGGTCGGTGGACTCCACGGACGACCCGGGGAAGTGCGCGGCGAGCGCCTTGGCGTGCCGCCGTTCGCCGGGGCCGTACGCGATACGGGTCGTCGTGGTGCCGGAGGCGTCCGCGTTGCCGGTGGAGGTGACCGTGAAGCCGTGGTCGCGCAGCTCGCCCGCTGCCGTGGCCGCGAGCCCAGGGGCCGGGGTGCCGTTGAGGACGGCGACGCTGATCCCCTTGCCCGAACGCGGGCCGGAGGAGGGGCTTGCCGGGGTGCGGTCGGCGCGCAGATCGGCCCAGAGCGCGTCGGCCTCGGAGCGGACGATGGCCACGCGGTTGCCCTCGTAGCGCCAGGGGAGGGTGACGAAGCGGGTGTTGCCCAGGTCGACGTTCTTCAGCGACATCGTGAAGTCGACCATCTTCGTCGGCGTGCCCAGCCCCTCGTCGACGGTCATCGAGCGGGTCGCGGCGTTCGCCAGGGGCAGCAGCGTGGTGGGGCTCAGCCCTTGGTCCTTGACCTTCTTGATGAGCGAACCCACGAACGCCTGCTGCCGCTTGATACGGCCGATGTCCGAGCCGTCCCCGAGGCCGTGCCGGAGGCGTACGTAGTCCAGCGCGCGCTGCCCCTCGACGGTCTGCTCACCCTTGCGGAAGAGGCGCTCGCCGGGCGAGCCCCGGTTCGGGTTGAGATCGCCCTGGTAGAGGTCCTTGGGGACGCAGACGGGCACGCCGCCGACGGCGGAGGTCATCGCCGCGAAGCCCTTGAAGTCGACGACCACGGTGTGGTCCACGCGCAGCCCCGTCAGCTTCTCGACGGTGTTCTGGGTGCAGGCCGGGTTGCCCTTCCCGGTCTGCCCGACGGAGAACGCCGCGTTGAACATCGTGCGCGGCTGCGGCTTCGTCCAGCTCCCGTCCGGCAGCTTGCAGGAGGGGATGTCGACCAGCGTGTCCCGGGGGAAGGAGACCGCGACGGCGTGCCGGGCGTCCCCGTAGACGTGCAGGAGGAAGGCGGTGTCGGAGCGCCCCACGTCGTCCTTGGCGCCTCCGCCGAGCTTCCGGTTGCCGCCGGTCCGCGCGTCGGAGCCGATGACCAGCACGTTCTGGCCGCCCGCGCCGCCCTCGGGGCGGTCGCGGCTGAGGCCGTCGGAGCCGAACGTCTCGATGTTCCCGTTGAGCTGGAGGTAGAGCCACGAGACGCCCGCGGTGAGCAGGATCAGGAACGAGAGCCCGACCACGGCGACGGTCCGCGCACGGCTCCGCCTGCGCCGCCGCCCTCGCTTGTGACTGCCGGGCATCCGCACCACTCCCCACTTGCTTGTACAGTTGCGCAATGTAGCAAGTATGGAAGCGTCTGAGAGAAAGCCGGGTGGCGAACGATGTTCCTGCGCAACGGGCTGGCGCCCTGGCACCTGCTGGTCGTGGCCCTGGTCGTGGTGCTCGTGTTCGGCTCCAAGAGGCTCCCGGACACGGCCCGTTCCCTGGGCAAGTCCCTGCGGATCCTCAAGAGCGAGACGAGGGCGATGAAGAAGGAGAGCGCGGACGAGGACGCGAGAGGGGACGAGACGGCGGAGCCCGGACGTCAGCCCTGACGTCCGGGCTCCGCGCGCCCGTTCCCGTACGTCAGTCCAGCGCGGCGGCGAAGCGGGCCGCGATGGCCGCGGGGGCGGTGATCGCGCCGCCCACGACGACACCCCAGGCCCCGGCGTCCAGCGCCGCCCTGGCCTGCTCGGGCGTGTGGACCCGGCCCTCGGCGAAGACGGGGACGTCCAGCCGCGAGGCCAGCTCGGCGACCAGCTCCAGATCGGGCCCTGCGGCCTGGCGGCTGTACGGGGTGTAGCCGGAGAGGGTCGTGGAGACCATGTCCGCGCCGAGCTCCGCCGCCGTGACGCCCTCCTCGACGGTGGAGACGTCGGCCATCAGCAGCCTGCCCCGTGCGTGCACCGCCGCCACCGTCTCGCGCAGCGGGCGCCCGTCGGGGCGGGGGCGCGTCGTCGCGTCGACGGCGACGATCTCGGCGCCCGCGTCGGCGACGGCCGTGGCGTGCGCGGCGGTCGGCGTGATGAAGACGCCCTCGACGCCGTCCTTCCACAGGCCGACGACCGGCAGCGGGCCGATGGCGCCCACCACCTCCCGTACGGCGAGGATGTCGTCCACCCCCTGCACCCGCAGCCCGGCCGCCGGTGCGCCCGCCGCCACGGAGGCGGCGATGGCCGCGATGTGCGCGGGCGCGCGCAGCGGATCGCCGGGCGGCGCCTGGCAGGAGACGATCAGCCCGCCCCGCAGCCGCTCCAGCAGTTCCTTCGCGTCGCCGCTCCGGCTCTCGTCGGAAGTCACCTCGGTCAT
The DNA here is from genome assembly GCF_043202595.1 of Streptomyces sp. NPDC048172. Taxonomy (NCBI): domain Bacteria; kingdom Bacillati; phylum Actinomycetota; class Actinomycetes; order Kitasatosporales; family Streptomycetaceae; genus Streptomyces; species Streptomyces sp. NPDC048172. The sequence continues at coordinate 272,565 of NZ_JBIDAT010000009.1, read as the reverse complement.
GCTCCGTCCTTCTCCGTGCTCAGCTCGCTCGACGTGGTTCTCACCGCTCCTCCAGGAGCAGCGCCGCGGCCCCGATCACCGCCGCGCGCGGTCCCAGCGCGGCGGGCAGCGGGCGCAGGCCCGAGGGCTGCGGCAGCAGCTCCGCCGCGAACGCCTCGGTCAGCGGCTCCCAGAACGGGGCGCCGATGGAGGCGACGCCGCCGCCGATCACCACCCGCTCCGGGTCGACCGTGTTGACCAGGCCGCCGAGCGCCCTGCCGAGCGCGCCCGCGCCCTCCGCGAGCGCCGTACGGGCCTCGTGCGCGTGCGCGGCGTCCGGGGAGGCGGCCAGCTCGGCGACCTCGCGCAGGTCCTCGGCGGCGCCCCCGGTCAGCTCCGCGAACCGCGCGGCGATCGCGGGCCCGGAGGAGACGGCCTCCAGATGGCCCGTACGCCCGCAGTTGCAGCGCCGGTCCCCGGCCTCGGGGACCGGGATGTGGCCGAACTCCCCGGCCGTCCAGTGCGCGCCGCGCAGCAGCCGCCCGCCGGTGGCCAGCCCGCCGCCGATGCCGGTGCCCACGCTCACGTAGAGCGCGGAGGAGGCGCCGGTGCCCGCGCCGAAGGTCTGCTCGGCGAGCGCGAAGACGTTGGCGTCGTTGTCGGCGGTGACCGGGAGGTCCAGCCGGGCGCGCAGTTCGCCGGCGAGGCGGGTGCCCGCCCAGCCGGGCAGCAGGTCGTTGGCGGAGAGGACCACGCCGCGGTCGCGGTCGATGACGCCGCCGGTGCCGATGCCGAGCCCGTACGCCCGCTCCCAGTCGTCGAGTCCGCGTACGGCCGCGGCGATCGCGTCGAGCACCGCGGACGGGCCCTCGGCGGCCGGGGTCGGCCGTACGAGCGTCTCCAGCAGCGTCCCGTCCGCGGCCACGAGCCCGGCGGCGATCTTCGTACCGCCGACGTCGACGCCGACCGTCACCCGGTCCGTCCCGTGCTCCGTCATGACTGCCCCCTGCGCACGGTGAAGCGGATGTCGTACCGGTCCGCGCGGTAGAGGGTGGTCGTCGCCTCGACGGGGGTGTCCCTGCGGTCGAGGCCGACGCGCCGCACCCGCAGGCCCGAGCTGCCGAGCGGGACGCCCAGCAGCGCCGCCTCGGTGTCGTCGAGATCGACGGCGCGGACGATCTGCTCGGCCGAGCGGATCTCCAGCTTGTACCGCTCCGTCAGCAGTGCGTAGAGCGAGCCGCTGAGGTCCTCGTCGGCGAGGCCGGGGACGCGGTCGGCGGGCAGATGCACGTTCTCCAGGCACATCGGCGAGCCGTCGGCCAGCCGGAGCCTGCTCACGCGGACGACCTCGGACTCGGGGTCCACGCCGAGCTGCTCGGCGATCTGCCGCCCGGCGCGCACGGTCCCCGCCGCCAGGAGGCGGGAGGCCGGTGCGAGGTTCCGCTCGCGCATGTCCTCGGAGAAGGAGGTCAGCGAGAGCGACTTGGAGACGACGGCGGGCGCGACGAACGTGCCCGCGCCCTGCACCCGGTAGACGGTCCCGGACGCCTCCAGCGCGTCGAGCGCCTGGCGCACCGTGTTGCGCGAGACGCCGTGCCGGGTGGAGATCTCCCGCTCGGTCGGCAGCGGGGTGTGCGGCTCCGCCCCCGCCATCTCGGCGAGGAGCGTCTGCCGCAGCTCCTCGTGTTTGGCCTGTCTGGCCACGCTTCACCCTCACTCAGATAGGTACCAACCAATGTAGAAAATTCTACGGGCTCTCTTGTGTTTGTCCAAGTGAACTGCCAAATTGGTACCTGCCAATTTCGGGGGATGGGAAAGAAGGGAAGTGCCATGGCGTCACCCGGCACCACCGTGACGCGGAGCGGCAGAGCCAGCCTCCGGCCCGTGACCGGCGTCGCCCTCGTCGCGGCGCTCGGCGGGCTGCTGTTCGGCTACGACACGGGAGTCATCTCCGGCGCGCTGCTCTCCATCGAGTCCGACTTCGGGCTCTCCTCGTTCAGCTCGGGCGTCGTCGTGAGCTCGATCCTGGTCGGCGCGATGATCGGCGCCGCCGGGGCCGGGAACCTCTCCGACCGGCACGGGCGCCGCCCGGTGCTCGTCGTCGCGGCCGGGATCTTCACGCTCGGCGCCGCCATGGCGGCCTTCGCGCCCTCGGCGGCGATGCTCACGGCGGCGCGCGTCGTCCTGGGCCTCGGCATCGGCGCCGCCTCGAACCTGGTGCCGGTCTACATCGCGGAGCTGGCCCCGCCCCGCTTCCGGGGCCGCCTGGTGGGCCTCAACCAGCTGATGATCACGCTGGGCATCGTGCTGGCGTACGTCGCCAACTACACGCTCAAGGACGTCCCGCACGACTGGCGCTGGATGTTCGGCCTGGCCGCCGTCCCCGCCGTGCTCTTCGGCGTCGGCATGCTCGTGCTCCCCGAGTCGCCCCGCTGGCTCGCGCTGCGCGGCGAGGCCGCGCGCGCCCGTGCCGTGCTGCGCCGGGTGCGCGGCGACGGCGACCCGGCGGCCGTCGAGGCCGAGCTGAACGGGCTGACGGCTGGGCCCGCCGACCCGGGAGCGGCGCCCCGGCGGGGGCGGTGGCGCGCGCTGACCGACCGCTCGGTGCGCCCCGCGATCGTCGCGGGCGTCGGCCTCCAGATCCTCGGCCAGGCGTCCGGCGTCAACACGGTCATCTACTACGCGCCGAAGATCTTCGAGAGCAGCGGCCTCGGCTCGTCCTCGGCCGTCCTCGCGACGGTCGGCGTCGGCGTCGTGAACCTGCTGATGACGCCCGTCGGCATGCTCGCCGTCGACCGCTTCGGGCGGACGAAGCTGCTGGGCACGGGCGCCGTCGTGATGGCCCTCGCCCTCGCCGGTCTCGCCGCGACGCTCGCCGCGGGCGGTCAGGACTCGTCGTTCGCGTGGCTCGCCGTGCTCTTCGTCGTCGTCTTCATCGCCGCCGTCGCCACCACGCTCAACGTCGTGGTCTTTATCATCCCCTCCGAGCTCTACCCGCTCCGGATCCGGGGAACGGCCATGAGCGCGACCATGTTCTCGAACTGGACGATGAACTTCCTGGTCTCGCTCACGTTCCTCACCCTGCTCGACGCGCTCGGCGGCGCGGGCACCTTCGCGCTCTACGCGGCGGTCTGCGCCCTCCTCGCCGTCTTCACGGCCCGCCGCATCCCGGAGACGCGGGGCAAGAGCCTCGAACAGATCGAGCGCGAACTCACCCCGGCCCGGTAGCGCCTACGCCCCGGCCGTCGCCTCCCACGCGGACTCCGCAGCGGCGACGGCCGGTTCGGCTGCCGCGTCCGCGCCCAGGCCGGCGGCCAGGGCCCGTACGGTCGCCGTGACGACGGTGCGGTCGGCGGCCCGGCCGTAGTGGTTGACGCGGAGCATCTCCTCGGCGAGCGCGCCGCCCCCCGCCTGGAGCGGCACGTCCGCGTCGGCCTTGAGCGCGGCCTCCACGACCTCGCGCGCGTCGAGACCCGCGTCCGTCCGCAGCGTGGTCGCCGCCGGGGCCGCGTCCTCGTCGCGCAGCACGTACGGTGCCAGGCCCGGCAGTTCGCGCGCGGCGGCCCGCAGCGCCGCCGAGGCCGCGCGGTGCCGGGCGAACGCGGCGTCCAGGCCCTCGGCCGCGACGCGGTCCACGGCCTGCTCCAGGGCCAGCATCTCCAACTGGGCCGGGGCGTGCGGCAGCGCGGCGCGACCGCCGTCGAGCCAGCGCTCCTTCCAGTCCAGCAGCGAGAGGTACGAGCGGCGCGGCGCGTCCTCGTTCGCCGCCATCCGCTCCCAAGCGCGCGCGCTGACCGACACGGCCGAGACCCCGGCGGGCCCGGCCAGCGCCTTCTGGCCGCCGATCACGCACAGGTCGACGCCCCACTCGTCGGTCGGCAGCGGCTCGGCGCCGACCGAGGCGACGGCGTCCAGCATCAGCAGCGCCCCGTGCTCCCGCACGACCGCGCTGATCTCCGCGACGGGGTTGGTGTTGCCGGTCGCCGCCTCCGCGTGGACGAGGCTCACCAGGCCGATGCCGGGGTGCGCGCGCAGCGCCTCCGCGACCTGCTCGGCGGAGACGGCGCCGGTGAACGGGGCGCTGAGCGTGACGACCTCGGCCCCGCAGGAGCGCAGCCAGCCGCCGAACGTCTCGCCGTACGGGCCCGTCACGATGTTCAGCGCCGTGCTGCCGCGCGGCGCGGCCGAACGGATGCACGCCTCCAGCGGCAGCAGCGCCTCGCCCTGCATCACCACCACGTCGGAACGGGTGCGCAGCAGCGCCGCGACCTTGTCCTCGATCGCGGCGAAGCGCTCGGCGCCGAGCGGCGGGAGGTCCAGCAGGGACGGGTGGTCGTTCGTCGCGGGGTCGTTCGTCGCGGTCACGGTGGCCTTCCAGCAGCGGCGGGCCGTATCCCTCACGGCCCCGGTACTGCCCGACTGTACGACGTGACCCCGCCCGCCCCTTCCGCCCCCTCCGCCGCCCTTACGGCTTGCGGCCCACTCCGCCGTAGAGCGCGATCACCTTGCGGGTCTCCATGTCCGGTGCCTCGGGGCGCCACTGGGGGCAGGGGACGACGCCGGGCTCGACGACCTCCAGGCCGTCGAGGAAACCGGCCACCTGCTCGGGGCTGCGGGGGTGGTACGGGACGGCGCCGCTGCGGTTGTAGCCCTCCAGCGCCTTCACATAACGGGGGTCGGTGTCGGTACCGTCCCGCACGGCGAGGTAGCTGCCGGAGGGCAGAGCGTCCATCAGGCGCCGCACGATCGCACGGGCCTCGTCGTAGTCGGACACGTGGGCGAGGATGCCCATCAGCATGACCGCGACCGGCCGGGAGAGGTCGAGCGTCCCCGAGGCGGCCTCCAGGATCCTGTCCGGCTGCTCCACGTCGGCCTCGACGTACGCCGTCGCGCCCTCGGCGGTGCTGGTGAGCAGGGCGTGCGCGTGGGCCAGCACCAGGGGGTCGTTGTCGGTGTAGACGATGCGGGATTCGGGGGCGACGCGCTGGGCGACCTCGTGCGTGTTGTCCACCGTGGGCAGGCCCGTACCGATGTCGAGGAACTGCCGGATGCCCGCCTCGGCGGCGAGATAGCGCACCGTACGGCCGATGAAGTGCCGCCCCACACGCGCCAGTACGGCCATGTCGGGGTACACGGCCAGGATGCGGTCCCCGGCCTCCCGGTCGACCTCGTAGTAGTCCTTGCCGCCGGTCCAGTAGTCCCAGATCCGCGCCGAGTGCGCCACCGAGGTGTCGATCCGCGCGGCCTTCTCCGTCTTCTCGGGCCCCTCCGCCATGCTCCGCTCCCACCTCGTGCCGACTGGTCCCACCCACCATAGGCGGCGTCGGCGGCCCGGGCAGGCCCCGCGACCTGGGACGGGGCTCAGGCGCGACGGGCCGCCACGGCGTCGTGGAGGTCCCACCCGTCGATCTCCAGCCTTGAGGACCCGCCGGGGTCCCACCCCCGCGCCCGCGCCTCGTCCAGCACGGCCCGCACGGTGCCGGGCTCGTGCAGGTTGAGCGACGGCCCGGCCATGGTGCCGACGGAGCCCGAAAGCTCCGGGTACCCGGCGGGTACGAGCCTGCCGGGCCCCTCCCGGAAGACGATCCGCAGCCGCCCCCGCGACCCCTCCAGGCCCAGCGCGAGCGTCTCGCGGCAGTCCGTGTTCCGCCCCTGCTCGTCCGGGCGGTGGGAGTGCCGCACCGACCAGAGGAAGGTCTCGTCGCCGACGACGAGCCGCCGGATCCGCTTCGTGCTGCGTGTCATCCCGGCAGGCTATTACGGGGCGTCGGCCGGGGGGCGTCCGTTCTCCGGGGCGGGGAGCCGTACCGCGGTCCCGTGGTGCGCGGTCAGTTCGGCGACCTGCGCGCGCAGTTCCCGTACCTCCTCGGTGAGGGCGGTGATCGCGGCCGTCTGCCGCTCGATCTCCGCGTCGTCGCGGTCGAAACGGGCGATGAACCAGGCGGCGATGTTGGCCGTGACCACACCGAGCAGGGCGATCCCGGAGAGCATCAGCCCGACGGCGAGCACCCGGCCAGGCCCGGTGACCGGCGCGGTGTCGCCGTAGCCGACCGTCGTCATGGTGGTGAACGCCCACCACAGCGCGTCGCCCGTCGAATGGATCGTGGACCCCGGCTGGCCCCGCTCCACCTCCAGCACGGCCAGCGAGCCGAACATCAGCAGCCCGACGCAGGCCCCCGCCACATACGTCGTGACCCGGATCTGCGACGCCAGCCGGGCCCGCTGCCCCACCAGCAGCAGCGCGGCGACCAGCCGGAGCAGCCGCAGCGGCTGCACCATCGGCAGCGCGACCGCGAGCAGCGCGAACGGATGTCCGCGCACGAAGAGCCAGCGCCGCCGCGACAGCGCCAGCCGTACGAAGTAGTCGAGCGCGTACGTGCCCCACACGCCCCACTCGGTGCCGTGGCAGACGTTCCGCACCCAGCGCGGGGAGTCCGGGAGCAGGATGGGCGCCGCGTAGGCCACGGCGAACAGCGCCGCGAGCCACAGCAGGGGCACCTCGGTGCGCCGCTCCCAGCGCTCCCGCGCCGCCTCCGCGCCGGTGCCGCCGTCGTCACCCTCGCCGCCCTCGCCGCCCTTGTCCTGCCCGCCACGCTCCATGGCGGGCATCCTAAGGAGGCCGCGCGGCGCTTCCCGGGGTCAGACCCGGTCCACGATGCCTTCCTTCTCCTCCGCCCGCGCGCAGTGCGCGCCGCAGTACCAGTGGCCCTCGACCTCGACGCCCTGCCCGATGATCTGCACCCGGCAGTGCTCGCAGATCGGCGCCATGCGGTGGATGGCGCAGGAGAAGGAGTCGAAGACGTGCCGGGCCCCGTCCTGGGTCTCGACGTAGAACGCCAGGTCGTAGTCGTTGCCGCAAACCTCGCAATGTGCCATGGCCGCATGCTCCAGACCCCTGCCCCCACCCGCAAGGCTCGCCGTGGCGGTTCGCCCCGCCTGCATCCGGTCGGCGCAACGCGGGCCGGTCAGGGGTCGGTCAGGCGCCGGTCAGGGGGCGAGGAAGTCCAGGATCCGGCGCCAGGTCTGTTCGGCGGCGGTCGGGTCGTGGTCGGGGAGGGTGGCGTCGGTGTAGAAGTGGCCGGCGCCGGGGTAGCGGAAGATCTCCAGGTGGGCGCCGGACTCCTGTGCCGTCTGGCGCAGGGCGGTGACGCGCTCGGCCGGTGCGAAGTCGTCGGGGTCGGCGGCGTGCAGCTGGACGCGCAGGCCGGGGCGTACGGGGGCGGGGAGTTCGGCGGCGCCGTGCAGCAGGAGGACTCCGGCGGTCGCGGGGCGTTCGGGGCAGAGGTCGGCCACCACGGCCGTGCCCATGGAGAGGCCCATCAGCACGGTCTCGGGCGGCATGTGGTCCAGGGCGTGGCGGGCCCGCTTCAGCATGGCCTCCCAGCCGATGCGCTCGACCAGCTGGAAGCCCTCGTCGAGGGTCGGGGCCGTCTCGCCGTCGAAGAGGTCGGGCGTGACGGCCTCGTGCCCGGCGCCCCGCAGCCGTTCGGCGGCGAGGAGCTCTACGGGGCGCAGGCCGAGGACGGAGTGGAACAGCGCGATGTGGGCCATTGGATCATCGTGCCCCACGATCATGCCGGGGTCAGCCGAAGTAGGCGTCGAAGTTCTTGCTGAACTCGTTGTTGTTGAAGCGGTCCCAGTTGATCGACCAGGTCATCAGGCCGCGCAGCGCCGGCCACGTGCCGTGCGGCTTGTACGAGCCGCAGTTGGTGCCCTTCGTCAGGCAGTCGAGGGACTTGTCGACCTCGGAGGGCGGGACGTGGCCGTTGCCCGCCTGGGGGGAGGCGGGCATGCCGATGGCGACCTTCTCCGGGGGCAGGGGCGGGAAGACGTTGGCGGTGTCGCCCTTGACGGGGAAGCCGGTGAGCAGCATGTCGGTCATGGCGATGTGGAAGTCGGCGCTGCCCATCTGGTGGTACTGGTTGTCCAGGCCCATGATCGGGCCCGAGTTGTAGTCCTGGACGTGCAGCAGCGTCAGATCGTCGCGCAGGGCGTGGATGACGGGCAGGTACGCGCCCGCGCGGGGGTCGCCGCCCCACGGGCCCGGGCCGTAGTTCTGGTAGCCGAGCTGGACGAAGAAGGTCTCGGGCGCCATGGTCAGCGTGAAGCCGGAGCCGTACTTCGCCTTGAGGGTCTTCAGGGCGGAGATCAGGTTCACGATGACCGGGGTCTTGGGGTTCTTGAAGTCGGTGTCGCCGGAGTCCAGCGAGAGCGAGTGGCCCTCGAAGTCGACGTCGAGGCCGTCGAGTCCGTACTCGTCGATGATCTTCGAAACGGAGGCGACGAAGGTGTCGCGGGCCTGCGCCGTGGTGAGCCGCACCTGGCCGTTCTGGCCGCCGATGGAGATCAGGACCTTCTTGCCCTGCGCCTGCTTCGCCTTGACGGCGGCCTTGAACTCGTCCTTCGTCTCGACGTTCGGGCACTCCGACTTCGGGCAGAGGTCGAAGCGGATGTCGCCCGAGGTGGCGGAGGTCGGCTCGCCGAAGGCGAGGTCGATGACGTCCCAGCTGTCCGGGGTGTCCGCGAGGCGCGTGTAGCCGGAGCCGTTGGCGAAGCTGGTGTGCAGATAGCCGACGAGAGCGTGCTCGGGGAGCGCGGCGGCGGCCCGTGACGGCGGGGCGTCCGAGCCGGACGCGGCGGCAGGGACCGCGAGGAGGCCGGACGCCAGCAGTGCGAGCGCGGCGCCGGTGGCGCGCACCTTGGGTCTGGACCAGCGGGAGCGGGAGCGGGGGGTCACGACTGCCTCCGGGCGGGGTGGGGGCGGGGAGTGCGGGACACCCGTAATTTGGTCCAGACCAATGCGGGTGTCAAGGTCTCGCGCACGAACCGCCGTTACGGCGACCCCCTCCGTCACGGTGCTTCCAGCGCCTCCAGCATCCGCCGCTGGTGCTCGTGCCCGACCGTCTCGTGGCCGACGACGGTGACGAACGGCGCGAGCATCACCACGAGCAGGCACACGGCGATCGCCACACCGGCCGCCGCGAGCAGCACGGCGGCGGCCAGCACCGCGAGCGTGAGGGAGATCAGCAGCAGATGGAAGCGGTCGCCAGCGGACAGCAGCAGCGTGTGCAGCAGATAGACCGTCAGCAGGTAGAGGCCGACCGGGAGCGCGAGCCACAGGACGACGGCGGCGTGGCCGATCTCCGCGTGGTGTTCGAGCGAGAGCCCCGCCACGTGCAGGCCCGCGCCCGCGCCCGCGATGCCGAGGAAGAGCAGGATGTGCCCGTAGCCGAACAGATAGCCGCGCGAGCGGCGGTGCGTGAGGATGTCGCCGAACGGCGTGGCGAAGTACACCCACCACATGCCGAAGGTCAGCCCGACCCCGGCGACGACGATCGCGACCGCGTTCCCCGTCCACTGCGTCCCGTCCTCGCCGCCGAGGAGGCCGCCCGAGGAGGCGACGGTGCCGACGACGCCCTCGCCGAGGGTGATGATCGCGAAGAGGCTGTACCGCTCCGCGACATGGTGCGGATGCCACGGCGTACCGCCCGCGCCGCCCTGCGTCAGCGCGGGCAGCAGCAGCTCCAGGACCGCGAGCACGGCGAGGGTGGGGGCCATCACGGCGAGCGGCAGGGGGGCGAACGCGACGACGAGCCACCCGGCCTGCACGATCACCGTCCAGCGGATGCTGGCCATCCCCACGTCGTGGAACGGCGGCGACTCGCGGGCCGCGCGCCACCACTGGAGGACCATCGCGACGCGCATCACGACGTACCCGAGCACCATCGCCCGCACTTCCAGGTGCTCGCCCTCCGCCACGGAGCGGAACATCGCCGGGAGCCCGAGCGAGAAGACCACGACGCCGATCATCTGCACCATCGTCAGCGCGCGGTACAGCCAGTCGTCCGTGGCGAAGGCGGAGGCGAACCAGCTGAAGCTGATCCAGGCGACGCTGATCGCGAACATCGCCAGGACGAAAGCGGCGAGGGCCCGCCAGGGGTGCCCCTCGGCGAGCAGCTCGGCGAAGTGGGAGGAGGCGGTGCCGACGGCGACGACGAAGGTCAGGTCGAACAGCAGCTCCAGCGGGGAGGCGACCCGCCCGCGCTCCTCCGGATCCCGGCCCGTCATCGGCACCAGCCGGTGCCGCAGCCTGCTCGGTCGGCCCTCGTGTGGGGAGTCGTTCATGCGCAGCATGATGCCCGAGGCCGTCGGTGACAGGGCGTCAGGGCGAAGTTCTCAGCGTGGCCGGGGCGGCGCCGTCTCGGCGAGGTGGTGCCCGGCGGCGGCCAGCCCCTCCGACACCGCCTCCACGAACGCGGTGATCGCCTCGTTGTGCCGCGTCGGCACCCACACCACCGAGGTCTGCCACGCCAGCGCCGCGCCCTCCAGCGGGCGCCAGACCAGCCCCTCCGGGAGCGGCGTCGCCGGAGGCTCGTTCAGATGCACGCCCCGTCCCGCGAGGACCAGCCCGTGCACGAAGTGCGGGTTGCGCGCGTGCCGGATCGAGCCGGGCAGCAGCCCCTCGTCGCGGCAGATCAGCAGCATGTGGTCGTAGAGCCGGGGCGCCATGGCGCGGGGGAAGATCACCAGCGCGGCCCCGTCCAGGTCCCGCAGCCGCAGCGGTCCGCCGTCCCGCGCCGCCGGGTGGTCGGCGGGCAGGACCACGCCCAGCTCGCGCCGCGCGACCGGGCCCGACTCCAGGCCGACCGTGTCGGCGGGGTGCCGGACCACGCCCGCGTCGAGCTCGCCCTCGCGCAGCCGGACCAGCTGCTCGTCCGTCGTCAGCTCGTGGAGGTCGATCAGCACGTCGGGCACGCGCCGCGCGAAGCCCGCCGTCACCGTCGGCAGCACGGGCGGCGCCGTGTCCGGGGGGATGCCTACGCGCAGGACGCCCGCCTCCCCGGGCCGCACCCGGCGCATCGCCTCGCGCGCGCTGTCCACCCCGGCCAGTACGGGCCGTACGTGCTCCAGCAGCAGGGCGCCCGCCTCGGTGAGCTGGACCCGGGGCCGGGTGCGGTCGAAGAGCCGCACGCCCAGCTCGTTCTCCAGGTCGCGGATGCGCTGGGAGAGCGGCGGCTGGGCCATGTGCAGCCGTTCCGCCGCCCTGCCGAAGTGCAGCTCCTCGGCGAGGACGGCGAAATAGCGCAGGTGACGCAGCTCCATGCGCGCACCATATCGCTGCGATATCGAGGGCAGTCCCGATTGGTGTTAGCCAGCTCACACGGGCTGCTGTTTGCATGGCTGCCCACGGGAAGCCGGTGGGTGCACACCTTCCCGTAACCCCCTTTCCCATAGCGGCGGACACCCCTGCCGCGGACCTGACCTGCGCCCGTACGTACGTTCAGAAAGGCCCGCTCGTGAACGACACCAGCACCGTCCTCGTGACCCGGCACCCCGTCCCCGCCTCCGAGGGCGTCCACGTCGCCGAGGTGACCCTCAACCGCCCCGACAAGCTCAACGCCTGGACGGCGGAGATGCGGGACCGGCTCGTCGCCGCGCTCGGCGAGGCGGGCGCCGACGACCGGTGCCGCGCCGTCGTCCTCACCGGCGCCGGGCGCGCGTTCTGCGCGGGCCAGGACCTCGCCGAGACCGCCGCGATCGACCCGGACGACCACGCGGCGGCCGAGGCGTGGATCGACGACTTCGGGCGCCTCTTCCGCACCGTGCGCGGCCTCGACAAGCCGGTCGTCGCCGCCGTGAACGGCGTCGCCGCCGGGTCCGGCTTCCAGTTCGCTCTCCTCGCCGACCTGCGCATCGGGCACGAGGGCGTCCGCATGGGCCAGCCCGAGGTGCTCTCCGGCATCCCCAGCATCACCGGCATCTGGGCCATGCGGGGCATCCTCGGCCGGGCGAAGACCACCGAGTTCGCCCTCACGGGCCGCCTGGTCGAAGGTCCCGAGGCCGAACGGCTCGGGCTGCTCTCCCGGCTCGTCCCGCAGGACCAGGTCAGGAGCGAGGCCCTGGCCGAGGCCGTACGCCTGGCCGAACTCCCGCCCGGCGCGGTCGCGCTGACCAAGGGCCGGCTGCGCGAACTCGACGACGCGGGCCTCGACGAGGCCGTCGACGCGGCCAAGAAGGTCCACACCGCCGCCTACGCCACCGGCGAGCCCCAGCGCGAGATGGCCCGCTTCCTCGCGGGCCGCCGCCGAGCCTGAGCCGAGCCCCGCCCCGTCCCGCCCCCTCCCGCCCCGTCCCCTCGTTCCCAGGAGGTCCGCACCATGACCACCAGCGTTACGCCCCTGTCCACGGGCTCCGACGAGGAGGCCGCCTACCGGCGCCTCGTCGAGGACCATCACTGGAGCGTCCCCGAGCGGTACAACATGGCGGCCGACGTCGCCGACCGGCACGACGGGGACGCGCTCGCGCTCGTCTTCGAGGACCACACCGGGCACCGCGAGGAGGTCCGCTGGCAGCAGGTCCAGGACCGCTCCCGGCAGGTCGCCGCGCACCTGCACGCGCTCGGCGTGCGCAAGGGTGACCGCGTGGCCGTCCTGCTGCCGCAGCGTCCCGACACCCCGGCGACGTACCTGGGCGTGCTGCGCACCGGCGCGGTCCTGGTGACCATGTCCCTGCTCTGGGCGGACGAGCCGATCCGCTACCGGCTCGCCGACTCCGGCGCGACCGTGCTCGTCACCGAGAGCGCGGCCCTGGAGCGTACGGAGGGCTACGACGGCACCGTCGTGAACGTGGACGACCCGGCGATCGGCGCGCTGCCGCCCGCGTTCACGACCGTCGGGACGTCGCCCGACGACCCCGCGCTGATCTTCTACACCTCCGGCACGACCGGCCCCGCCAAGGGCATCGTGCACGCGCACCGCACGCTGCTCGGGCACAACGAGTTCCGGTACTGCCACGACCTGCGGCCCGGTGACGTGTTCTACGGCGCGGGGGACTGGGCCTGGTCCATGGCCAAGCTCATGGGCCCGCTGCGCGCGGGCGCCACGCACCTCGTCTACCGCCCCGCCGGGGGCTTCGACCCGGCCGGACTGCTGGCCTCGATGTCCCGTAACAAGGTCACAACGGCCCTGGTCAACCCCACTTTCCTGCGTAAAATGATGCAGGACGTCCCGGATGCGGGGACGCGTCATCCGCAGGCGCTGCGGGTGGTGTGCTGCTCCAACGAGCCGCTCACGCCCGACCTCATCGACTGGTTCCGCGAGCAGTTCGGCGTGACCCCGCTGGACTACTACGGCTCCACCGAGTCGTACCCGCTGCTGGGCAACTTCCCCGGTGTGCCGGTCAAGCCCGGCTCCATGGGGCGCCCGCTGCCCGGCTGGGACGTCGCGCTGCTGGACGAGGACGACCGTGAGGTGCCCGTCGGGCAGCCGGGCGAGATCTGCCTGCGGGCCGGGTCCAACCCCCAGTTCCCGCTGGGCTACTGGAACCGGCCGGAGGCCACCGCCGAGACCTTCGGCGGCACCTGGTACCGCACCAAGGACCAGGCCGTGCGGGACGAGGACGGGTACTTCTGGTTCCTCGGCCGCACCGACGACGTCATCAAGACCTCCGGCTACCGCGTCGGACCGTACGAAGTGGAGTCCGTTCTGCGCGGTCACCCCGCCGTCGCCGAGGCCGGAGTGGTCGGCGTGCCCGATCCGGTGCGCGGCCAGGCCGTCAAGGCGTGGATCGAACTGAGCGACGGATACGAGCCGGGCGAGGCGCTGGCCCGCGAGATCCAGGAGTTCGCGCGCGCCGCGCACTCCCGCTTCGCCTACCCCCGGCTGATCGAGTTCGCCGACGAACTGCCGCGCTCGGCCACCGGGAAGATCCAGCGGGCCGCACTGCGCGCCCGCGAGGCCGGGAAGGACGGTCCGAGGTGACGACGGACAGCACGCTCCCCAGAGAGGACGGGGCCCCGACGGGGGTCGCCGCCGAGTCCGCCGAGCCCGCCGACGCGCCCCGCGTCCGCCGCAAGGTCTCCCTGGCGACGGCCATCGGCAACTTCGTCGAGTGGTTCGACTCCGGCGCGTACGCCATCATGTCGGCCACCATCGCCGGGCTCTTCTTCCCGCAGTACGACAAGACGGCGGCGCTCCTCGCCACCTGGGCCGTCTTCGCCGGGGGCTTCATCGCCCGGCCGGTCGGCGCCGCGTTCTTCGGCCGCTACGGCGACCGGATCGGCCGCAACCGGATGCTGGCGCTGAGCGTGCTGTGCATGAGCGGCTCGACGCTCTTCATCGGCCTGCTGCCCAGCTACGCGACGATCGGCATCGCCGCGCCCGTCCTGCTCTTCCTGCTCCGCGCCGTGCAGGGCTTCTCCACGGGCGGCGAGTACACGGGTGCCTCGGCGTTCATCATGGAGTACGCCCCTGAGGGGCGCCGCGCCCGTTACGCGAGCGTCGTGCCGCTCACCGTCGGGCTCGCCTCGGTGGCGGGCGCGCTGACCGGGCTCGTGATCACCTCGTCGCTGAGCGAGGGCGCGCTGGAGAGCTGGGGGTGGCGCGTGCCGTTCCTGCTGGCCGGGCCGCTCGGGCTGATCGGGCTCTATCTGCGCAGCAAGATCGACGACACCCCCGTCTTCCGCGCGATGGAGCAGCGCGAGGCCGTGCAGCAGTCGCCGCTGCGGGAGGCGTGGCGGGTCTGCAGGCGGCAGGTGCTGACGCTCTTCGGCTACAGCATCACCAACGCGGTCGGCTACTACCTCATGAGCAGCTACATGATCTCCTACATGTCCGAGGAGGTCGGCTACACCAAGTCCGACGCCATGCTCGTCGGCCTGGTGGCCATGCTCGCGTACAGCGCGGCCTGCCCGTTCATGGCCGCGGCCAGCGACCGTTACGGGCGCAGACCGATGCTGCTCGTCGCCTGCGGCGGCTTCGCCGTCACCACGCTGCCCGTCTTCTGGCTGATCGGCACGGGGCTGCCGGGGGCGCTGGTGGGCAGCTCGGTGCTCGCGGTCTTCGTCGCGGTGATCGGCACGTCCAACGTCCCCGCCATGGTCGAGATGTTCCCCGGCCAGCTCCGCGCCAGCGGCTCGGCGCTCGGCTACACGGCGGCGTACGTGCTCTTCGGCGGCACGGCCCCCTTCGTCGCCACCGGCCTGGTCACCTCGTTCGGCAGCCCGCTCGCCCCCGGCTTCTACCTGATGGGCCTGGCCATCGTCTCGGGCCTGGTCGTCCTCCTCTCCTTCGCGGAAACCCTCCGCCTGCCCCTGACCCGTACGACCGTCAGGTGACCCGGGCCCCGCGGGGAGTGCCGGGGAGCTCCTCGCGGGCCTCGTGCCAGGAGGTGGGGAGGGCCTTCGTGCCGGTGCGGGCGGCGACGATGCCGCCCGCGATCGCGCAGGTCGTGTCGCGGTCGCCCCAGCCGCCGAGGGTCTGCCACAGGGCCTCGGCCAGATCGTCCAGGTGTCCGGGGCGGACCAGAGGGCGAAGGGGACGGTGTCGGGGGCCGAGATCAGCGTCCCCGAGCCGAGTACGGACGCGGCGTGCCGTATCGAGGTCCGTACGGGGAAGGACGCGGCGACCAGGAGGCGGGCGCGTACGTCGCCGTCCGGGACGTGGGCTGCGACCTCGTGGAGGAGTTCGGCTCGCGTCCCGTACGGCTTTCCCCGCGCCGCCAGCGCGGCGGCGACCGCCACGGCCACCGCTCCGGCCACCGCCTCCGGGTGGGCGTGGGTGGTCAGCGCGGAGAGCCGGGCCTGCTCGCGGACGGCGGCCAGGTCGTCCCGGAACCAGGCGCCGAGGGGCGCGACGCGCATCGCCGCGCCGTTGCCGTACGAGCCCTGGCCGCCGAACTGCTCCGTCGTCAGCTCCCGCCAGTCGCCGCCCTCGCCGATGCCGCGCAGCACGCCGTGCATGGACGGGCCGTACTTGCGGGCCGGGTCCCGCGCGTACTCCGCGGCGAACTCCCGGGCCAGCGCGTCGGGACGGACCTCGCCGTGCTCGCTCAGGTGCGCGAAGAGGACGAGGGCCATGGCCGAGTCGTCGGTCCAGGGCCACGGCGCGGGGCGCGGCTCGCGCGCGGCCCACCACTCCTCGACCGGCTCGCCGGAGCGCGTGAACCAGGTGTCGCCGAACGCGTCCCCCATCACGAGCCCCTCCAGGCTCGCGCGGGCGTGCTCGTCTCCGCTCATGGCGCGGTCCCCTCCCCGTACGGTGCGCGTCGTACGCACCGTAGCGGGTCACGAGAGCGTGCCCGCCAGCAGTGCGTCCCGCGCCGGGCTGGTGGTGTGCGGGAGGTGCAGCGCGTGGAGCGGGGCGTGCAGCGGCGGGTCGAGGGGGAGGACGCGGACCCTGCCCCCGGCGGCTGGGCCCGGGGGAGTGGTGACGAACGCGAGCCGGTCGGTGCCGATGACGGCGGTGACCGGTGGTGTCCCCTGGCGCGGCGTCCGTTCGACGCGGGGCTCGAACCCGGCGGCGCGGCAGTGCTCGACGAGGAGATCGGTGTAGCCGGAACGGCCGGGCAGGCCCCACACCATGAAGTGCTGGTCCGCGAGGTCGGGGAGCGCCAGCCGCTCGTGCCCGGCGAGCGGATGCCCCGCGGCGACGGCGATGTGCAGCCGCTGCTGGTCCAGCGTGGTGCGGATCAGGCCCGGCGCGGGCCGCATGCCCCGGCACAGGCCGACGTCCAGCTCGCCGCCGAGGAGCGCGGCGGTCAGCTCGTCCGGGTAGCGCTGATGGACCTCGGTGGCGACCTCGGGATGGGCCTCGGCGACCCGCGCCAGGAGCGCGGCGGTCTCCTCGCCGATGACGGACGGGGTGTGCCCGACGCGGAGCGTCTCCGCCTCGCCGCGCCCCACGCGGCGCGCGCGGCGCAGGGCCGCGCGCGCCACGCCGTGCAGCACCCGCGCGTCCTCGACCATGGCCTGCCCGGCCGGGAGCAGCGAGACCCCGCTGCCGCCCCGGTCCAGCAGGGGCACGCCGACCTCGCGTTCCAGGACCCGGATCGAGGTGGAGAGGGCCTGCTGCGAGAGGTGCAGCCGCGCCGCGGCGCGGGTGAGGCTGCCCTCCTCGGCGACCGCGATCAGATGGTCGAGCTTGTGCAGGTCCAGTCCCATGGGGCTCCTCGCGGACGGCGGCGGACGGCGGGCGGGCCGGTCAGCGGGTGGTGTAGCCGCCGTTGGGGAAGAGGGTCTGGCCCGTGAACCACCAGCCCTCGGTGGCCAGGAACCGCACCACCGGCACGATGTCCTCGATCTGCGTGAGCTGGTCGCCCAGCGCCTGCGACTTGTGGAACTCCACGCGCTGCGGCGTCTCCTGAGGGTAGAAGAACGGGGTGTCCATCGGGCCCGGAGCGACGACGTTCACCGAGATGTGCCGGTCCGCGAACTCCTTCGCGGCGGCCCGCGTGAAGTGCTCCAGCGGCGCCTTGCCCCCGGCGTACGTCGAGTAGCCGTCGGTGAAGGCGGCCAGCAGCGAGGTGCCGAGGCTGATGATCTTGCCGTGGTCGTTGAGCCGCCGTCCAGCCTCCTGGATGAAGAAGTACGCCGCCTTCGCGTTGATGCCGAACATGCGGTCGTACTCGTCCTCGCTGGTCTCCAGGATCGGCTTGCGCAGCACCATCCCGGTGGTGTTCACGGCGATGTCCACCCCGCCGAAGGTGTCCACGGCGGTGTCGAAGAGCCGCCGTACGTCCGCGACCTTCGTCAGATCGCCCTGGACGGCGACGGCCTGGCCGCCCCCTTCCTCGATCTCCTTGACGGTCTGCTCGGCCTCGGCCTCGGAGTTGTGGTGGTGCACCACGACCTTCGCCCCGGCGTCGGCGAACGTCGTGCTGATCAGCCCGCCGAGGTTCTTCGCGCCCCCGGCGACGACCGCGACCTTGTTGGGCAGCGTGTTCTCGGTCATGCTCGGCACTCCTCACATCCGTGCTGGTGACCGGCTTGATCACCGGTCTGCTGCCGAGGCTAGGCAGGCCCGGGACGCCCTGCCCAACACAGACTTCGGGTGGCCCCACAAAGCCCGTGGATACCCGCAGGTCCGGGCCGGACAGCGCCGTCCGGACAGCACGGGATCGCCCCGAAAGGGGGAGCGCGAACGGCCCCGCGCGCCCGGCCGTACGCTGTGCCGGTGACCGACCACGAGACGTATCTGCGCCGCCTCACCGACCGCGTGCCGCCGCCCCGCGAGGCCGTGAACGGCACCGGGGACTGGGCGGCGGCCGAGCGCGCGCTGGGCACCGCGCTGCCCGCGGACTACAAGCGGCTCGTCGAGACGTACGGGCGCGGGGACTTCTGCGGCGAGCTGTGCCTGAGCACGCCGTTCGACGGTGCCGACAACCCCGTCCGGCTGGAGGGCGACGCGCTGGACGTCTTCGGCAGCATGCGCGACACATGGCCCGAGAAGTACCCGTACCCGCTCTATCCGGAGCCCGGCGGGCTGCTGGCCTGGGGCGTGACGGAGGCCGCCGGACAGCTGTGCTGGCTCACCGAGGGCCCGCCCGAGACCTGGCCGGTGGTGATCTGGTCGCGCGACGACGACCACGAGAAGTACGAGTGCGGCGCCGCGGCCTTCCTCGACGGCTGGCTCGACGGGCGGATCACCTCGGAGATCCTGGAGGTCGCGGACGACGTGCCCCCGTACTTCGACCCGGCCGTCGAGCACGACCACGTCTACGTCCGCCTCGACGACCCGGAGGACCCCGAGACGCCGCCGTACGACGAGCGGCTGCAGATCCTGCGCGCGGCCCTCGGCCCCACCGCCGACCGCGGCGCCTACGAGCACCAGGGCGCCCGCCAGGACCACTTCGCGGTGACGGAGACGGGCTGGCAGCTGACGTACGAGATGGCCTACGGGCACCAGATCCGCATCGCCTTCCCGCCCGCCGACAGCGCCCGCGCCCGTACGGCCGTACTGGAAGCGGTCGCGCGGATGGGGTGCGTGGCGCGGGAGGCGAACACCGTGCACGGCACGTCCACGTGGGAACTGCCGACGGACGGGGAACTCACTCCAGGCCGGTGATCTGGGTGCGCGAGGTGAGGCCCAGCTTGGTCAGGATGTGCTCGACGTGCGCGTCCGCCGTGCGCTTGGAGACGACGAGCCGCTCGGCGATCTCCCGGTTGGTGAGCCCCTCCGCGACCAGCGCGGCGACCTCGCGCTCGCGCCGCGTCAGCGCGCCGCCCGTACGGCCCGCGGCGGCGCGGGCCTTGCCGCGCGGCGTCGTCCTGCCCGGCGCGTACGGCGAGCCGTCGCCCGTGATGTCCCCGGCGGACGGGCGCGCGGTGACCCGGGGCGGGGTGTCGCGGTCCTCCACGGCGAACGTCACCACCAGCGCGGGGTCCAGCGCGGCGCCGCGCGCGTGGCAGCGGTCGTACGCCGTGTCGCCGAGCGCCGCGCGCGCCGAAGCGGCGGCCGCGCGGTGGTCGACGAGCAGGATCTCGGCGCCGAGCAGCGCGCCGCCGAGCCGGTCCCAGATCGCCTGCGCCGCGCCCATGAGCGCGGCGGCGCGCTCGTGGCGCCCCTCCTCCTCCGCGTACCAGGCCAGCAGCTCCAGGGCGATGCCCATGCCCAGCCGGTCGTCGAGGGTCTGCTTGAGGCGGACGGTCTCGCCGAGCCGCTCGCGCATCCCCGCCGGGTCGCTCTCCGCGCCCTCCCGGGTGCGCGCCTTCCAGAGCGCCAACTGCCGGTACAGCAGGCAGTAGCTGCGCGTCCAGCACTCGCGCGGCGCCTCGTCCAGCACGGCGAGGCCCTCGGCGGAGATCTCCCACGCGTGCGCCGCGTCGCCCACGACCGCGGCGCCGAAGGTCTGCTCGAACGCGGCGATGGCCAGCCCGTCCCGGTCCCCGAGCTTGCGGAAGCGGCGCCGGGCCTCGTCGAAGTCGCGGTGGCACTCCGCCATGCGGCCGCGCAGCATGGCGAGGCAGCCGCGGTACTGGATCGCGTACGCCGTCCCGCGCTCGTCCTCGATCCGGTCGGCCGTCTCCAGCGCCTGCGCGACGCGGGTGTCCGCCTCCTCGTGCCGCCCCAGGCACATCAGCAGCCATGCCAGCCGGTGCAGCGCCTCCAGCCGCTCGGAGCAGTCCCGCTCCACCTTCGCCAGCGCGTCGCCGAGCCAGCGGGCCCCCTCCAGCAGCCGCCCGGCGGTGAGCCAGTGGGTCCACAGGCGGGTCGCCAGGACGAGCCCGCGCAGCGCGAGGGCGGGGTCCTCGGCGCCGACGGTGTGCTCCAGGGCGAGCCGGAAGTCCTGGAGCCGCCTGCCGACGGCGGTCAGCAGCGGCGCCTGCGCGTCGCTGTGGAAGGGGCTGTCGGCGCGCTCCGCGAGCCGCTCGCAGTACGCGAGGTGCTGGAGCCGGTACGTCCGCTCCTCGCCGCTGCCCACGAGCCGCTCCGCGCCGTACTCCCGCAGGGTGTCCAGCAGCCGGTAGCGCGCGGGCTCCTCGTCGGTGCGCAGCACGACCGACTTGTCGACGAGCCCGATGAGCTGTTCCAGCACGTCCTCGGCGGGCAGGTCCCCGCCGCCGCACACGGTCTCGGCCGACTCCGCGTCGAAGCCCCCGGCGAAGACGGACAGCCGCCGCCACAGCGTCTGTTCGCGCGGCGAGCACAGGTCGTGGCTCCAGTCGATCGTCGCGCGCAGCGTCCTGTGGTGGCCGGGAACGGCCGCCCGTCTCCCTCCGGTCAGCGCCTGGAGCCGCCCCTGCAGCCGCGCCGCCAGCTCGCCCAGCGACAGCGCCCGCAGCCGGACGACCGCCAGCTCGATCGCGAGCGGCATCCCCTCCACCCAGCGGCACACGGCGGTGACGTCCGCGCGGTTCGCGTCCGTCAGGACGAAGCCCGGCGTCACGGCCGCTGCCCGCTCGGCGAAGAGCTGCACCGCCTCGTGGTCGGTCGGCAGCGGGGTGATCGGGAAGACGAACTCGCCCGGCACGTCCAGCGGCTGACGGCTCGTCGCCAGCACGGTGACGCCCGGCGCGATGCGCAGCAGCAGATCGACGTGCATCGCGCAGGCGTCCAGCAGGTGCTCGCAGGTGTCGAGGACGAGCAGCAGCCGCTTCTCCGACAGATACGCGGCGAGCAGCTCCATCGGATCGCGGTCGCCCTGCTCGGAGAGGCCGAGCGCGGCGGCCACGGTGTGCGGGAGCAGCACCGGGTCGCGCAGCGAGGACAGCTCGACGAAGCAGACGCCGTCCGGGAACCGGGAGTGCGCGGCGCGGGCGGCCCGCAGCGCGAGGCGCGTCTTGCCGACGCCGCCGGGGCCGGTCAGCGACACCAGCCGTGCCTTGGCGAGCAGCGTGGCGATCTCGCGGAGCTCCTGCTCCCGCCCCACGAACCCCGTGATTTCGAGGGGGAGTTCACCGACGCGCTCTCCGACGCTTCCCAGCCGCATGCCGCGCTCGCCCCTCTGCCGCCCGCCATCTGCCCGAGTGGGTATCCACAGGCTACGCGTAATGAGATGAGCACTCTAGGTGCTTACCCCCGCAGGCGCCGTGTTCCGGCTGGTCAGCCGGAGTGGCGCGGACTACGACGTCCAGCGGGGACGCCCCGGTCCCGTGGGGTGGGTGCCGGTGACGGAGAGCAGGGCGGAGTAGAGGGTGGTCTCCGCGGTGATGAGGACGCGGTTCCTCTTGGCCCCGCCCCAGGCGATGTTGGAGACGGCCTCGGGCACCACCAGGCGGCCGATGAGGGTTCCGTCCGGGTCGTAGCAGTGCACCCCGTCGGCCATGGCGGCGACCCACAGGCGGCCGTCCGCGTCGAACCGGATGTTGTCGAAGCGGGCCTCGCCCCGCGCGGCGGCCTCGGCGAAGACGGTGCCCTCGGAGAGCGTGCCGTTCTCCCGCACGTCGAAGACGCGGATCTGGCCCGCCCGGGTGTCGGAGACGAACAACTGCCGCTCGTCCGGCGAGAAGACCAGCCCGTTGGGGCCGCCGAAGCCGTCCGCGACGAGCGTGACGTCGCCGCTCGCCGGGTCGATCCGGTAGACGTTGCAGGCGCCGATCTCGCTCTCGGCGCGGTGGCCCTCGTAGTCGGTCGTGATGCCGAAGTCCGGGTCGGAGAACCAGATGGAGCCGTCCGAGCGTACGGCCGAGTCGTTCGGGCTGTTGAAGCGCTTGCCCTGCCAGCGGTCGGCGAGCACGGTGACCGTGCCGTCGTGCTCGGTGCGGGTCACCCGGCGGTTGCCCTGCTCGCAGGAGATCAGCCGGCCCTCGCGGTCGAGCGTGTGCCCGTTGGTGTATCCGGCGGGGGAGCGGAAGACGCCGACGGCCCCGGTGCTCTCGTCCCAGCGCAGCATGCGGTCGTTGGGGATGTCGCTCCAGACCACCTGCCGCCACGCGGGCACGTAGAGCGGGCCCTCGGCCCAGCGGCATCCGGTGTACAGGACCTCCAGCGCCTCGTCGCCGAAGTTGCAGCGGCCGGTGTGGAAGCGCTCGTCGAACTCCTCGTAGAGCGTGGGCGCGGGCTGCTGTGCGGGCATGACGGCTCTCCTGACTTCCCGGTGAAGGGTATTCGGTGCGAAGTGGCGTTCGCCGTATGGGATATGGTCATCATGAGAGTACGCCGAATCAGCTCCGGGAGTGGTGATACGTGGATCACATAGACCGCCGTCTGCTGGCCCTGCTCCAGCAGGACGCCACCCAGCCCTTCGCCGCGCTGGGCCGGGCCGTCGGCCTCTCGTCGGCGGCGGCGCACGAGCGCGTCCGCAAGCTGCGCGAGCGCGGCGTCATCCGGCGGACGACGGTGGAGGTGGACCCGGCGGCGGTGGGCCGCGGCGTGCTCGCGTACGTCATGGTCAAGTCCACGTCCTGGATGGGGGATTCGGCGGAGCGCTTCGCCGCGCTGCCGGAGGTGCAGGAGGCGCACGTCGTGGCGGGCAGCGCCTCGGTGCTGGTCAAGGTGCGCACGGGGACGACGGAGGAGCTCCAGGACGTGCTGCGGCGCGTGCACGCGATCGAGGGCGTGAGCGGCACGGAGGCCGTCGTCGTCCTGGAGTCCTTCTTCGAGCGCCCGGTCGATCCCGGGGCTTCTGAGTGAGCGCGCGTCACGCGCCGTTCCGTCATACGCCGTCTACCGTTCGGTAACCGAAGGGTCGCCCCTTCTCCACGCCTTGCCATGACCATGTCGGCTGACATGAGGGCAGAGAGAGGGGAGACCGGCATGGCAGGACGCGGCGCGCGTCTGCGGATCGGAACGGGGGCGGCCGTCCTGGCCCTGAGCCTCGGGGCGACGGTGACAGCCACGACCACCGCCTCGGCCACGACCACCGCCTCGGCCACGACCTCGGCAACGGCCAAGGCCGCCGACGTCGACTACGACACCTGGCAGCGGGACGTCCGGGCGGTCGTCGACCAGGAGGCCCGGCCCTACGTCGAGCAGCGCACCGCGCACGCGGACGGCGAGAAGCTCGCGCTCGTCTTCGACGTCGACAACACCACGCTGGAGACCGACTTCCACCCCTGGTGGGACCTGCCGACCCCGGCCGTACGCGCGTCCCTGGAGCTGGCGAAGTACGCCAAGTCCCGTGGCGTCTCCGTCTTCTTCGTCACGGCGCGGCCCGGCATCATCAAGAGCCTCACCGAGTCCAATCTGACCTCGCGGGGCTACCCGGTCGACGGCCTGTACGTACGCGATCTGCCGGACCTCTTCGACGAGGTGAGCGCCTACAAGACGAGCAGCCGCGCCGCGATCGAGGACAAGGGCTACACGATCATCGGCAACGTGGGGAACCGCGAGACCGACCTCGTCGGCGGCCACGCCGACCGCACCTTCAAACTCCCCGACTACGAAGGGAAGCTGTCCTGATGGCTTCGTCCCGCAGAACCCGTCCCGGAACCGCCGTGCTCGCCGCGGCGCTCGCCGTCCTCGGCGCGGTCGCCGCCGCGCCCACCGCCGGTGCGGAGGCGCTGCCCGAGGTCACCCCGCGCGCCGAGACGCCCGTGCTCTACGACGACGAGGAGGGCGGCGAAGCCGACGCCGACGACCCCGCGATCTGGCGGAACCCGGCGGACCCGGACCGCAGCCTCGTCGTCGCCACCGCCAAACAGGGCGGCCTGCGCGTCTACGACCTCGACGCGAAGGAGGTCCAGTCCGTCCCCGCGCCCCCGGCGCCCGGCCCCGACGACGCGCCGGGCCGCTTCAACAACGTCGACCTGGTGCACGGGTTCGGCATGACCTCCGGCAAGGGCGACCTGGCCGTCACCAGCGACCGGGGCGGCGACAAGCTGCGCGTCTACCGCGTGGACGGCGACAGGAAGGGCGCCCCGCTCACCGACGTCACGGCGGACGACGCGCCGCGGATCTTCTCCTCGTCCCAGGACGAGGTCAACGAGCAGCGCACCGCGTACGGCCTCGCCACCTGGACGGACAAGGCGTCCGGCCGCTCGTACGCCCTGGTCAGCCAGCGCGAGCGCACCACCCTCGCGCTGCTGGAGCTGAAGGCGGGCAAGGGCGGCAAAGTCGGCTACGAGAAGGTCCGCGACCTGAAGCTGCCCGACACCTTCCGGCTGCCGAACGGCAAGGACTGGAGCCCCTGCGCCGAGCCCGGCGAGAAGCCGCAGGTCGAGGGCATGGTCGTGGACCCGGAGAGCGGCACGCTCTACGCGGGCCAGGAGGACGTCGGCATCTGGCGCCTGAAGGCGGACCTCACGGGCAAGCCCGAACTGCAGGACAAGGTCCGCGAGTACGGGGTCCCGGGGACGTACGACGAGGGGACCGAGGAGTGCGTGCCGGGCGACGACCCCGGCTACGGCGGCAAGCGCGTGGCGGCCGACGTCGAGGGACTGACGCTGCTCACCGAGGACAAGGGCGACGGCTATCTGCTCGCCTCCAGCCAGGGCGACAACACCTTCGCCGCCTACGACCGTGAGGCCTCCGACGGCCACGAGTACGAGGGCGGGTTCAGGGTGACGGCCGCCTCGAAGGAGCTCGACGGCTCCGAGGAGTGCGACGGCGCGGCCGTCCTCAACGAGCCGCTGGGGAAGCGGTATCCCCACGGCCTCCTCGTCGTCCAGGACGGCCACGCCACCCCCGAGGACGGCGAACGCACCGCCACGGGCTTCAAGTTCGTCGACCTCGGCGACGTCCTGAAGGCGCTCGACTGATCCTCGGGGTCACACGCCCCCGGTGCGGGAGTCCTTCTCCACGGCGCGGCAGCCGTGTCCGATGACGCCCGAGCCGGGGGTCGGGTCGACCTGGGCGCACACCCAGTCCTCGGCGCTGCCCCAGTCCTCGACGTAGATCCCCTCGGCGGGTGAGTCGCCCGGCCGTACGGCGCAGCCCTCACCCATGATCGTGACCGACTCCGCGGGCCCGTTGGCCTCGGGGTCGGCCTCGAAGGTGTTGTCGCAGTCGTAGTAGTGGTCGGCGGCGGGGGGCCCGGGTGCCCGGGGCGCCGCCGCGGTCGCCGCCGGGGCGACGGCCCCGAAGAGGCCGAGGGAGAGCGCCACGGCGGCGAGGCGGAGCGTGGTGGAAGAGCGCACAGAGAGTCCTCTCGTGGGGGGTGGGGTCTCGTGTCGCGCCCGTCACCCTGCCCATCGCTCTCCGGTCGAATGCGCTTGCTCCCTCGTACGGGTGGCGGGAGGTGTGAGCCGGGGGTGATCATCCTTGTGGGTAACGGGCCTCGCGCGATTGCCCGTTGACCTCGTACGAGTGGGGTTGGGAGCGCTTCCCTTCCGGGCGGTGGAGCCCGGATGGGACGGTCCGGACATGACCGAAGATAGCGAGATGAAAACGGCGTCCGAAGCGGGCCCGAGCCGCCGTTCCTTCGCGGCCGTGACCGCCGCCTCGGCCGCCGTGGCCGCGACCGGCACCCTGGGCGGGACGGCGGCAGCGGCGTCCCCCTCGGCGCTCGCGCCCGGCGCCCCGGGCGCCCCGGCTCCCGCGCCCGCTCCCGCTCCCGCGAAGGCGCCCGGCGACCGGGCGCGCAGCCGGGACGTGGCCCGCGCGGTGCTGGTGGTGGACGGCGCCGACAAGCCGCTCGGCGAGCGGTACATGAAGGTGCTGCGCGACGGCCTGCCCCGCGCCGGGAGCAGCAGGAAGGTGCTGGTCGTGGGTGCGGGCCCGGCGGGGATGCTCGCCGCCTACCTGCTGAAGAAGGCCGGGCACCGGGTCACCGTCCTGGAGGCGAACGGCAACCGGGCGGGGGGACGCGTCAAGACGTTCCGCACCGGCGGGCACGAGGACGCCGTGCAGCCGTTCGCCGACCCCCGGCAGTACGCCGAGGCGGGCGCGATGCGCATCCCCGGCAGCCACCCGCTGGTGATGGCGCTCATCGACCAGCTCAAGCTGAAGAAGAAGCCGTTCAAGCTCGTCGCCGAGGACGGGAAGGGCAACCGCACCAACAGGACCTGGCTCGTCGTCAACGGCGTCCGGATGCGCCGCGCCGCCTACGAGGAGAACCCCGCGCCGGTCAACCGCTCCTTCGGCGTGCCCGAGAAGTACCACGGCACCCCGGCGGGCAAGATCCTGGAGGCCGCCCTCGACCCGATCCGGGACAGGTTCAGCGTCAAGCAGCCCGACGGCACCCGCAAGGACAAGCCGCTGCCCGAGGCGCTGGACGGCTGGACCTCGGTCATCGAGGAGTTCGGCGACTACTCGATGTTCCGCTTCCTCACCGAGTACGCCAAGCTCGACGTGCGCACCGTCGACCTCATCGGCACCCTGGAGAACGTCACCTCGCGGCTGCCGCTCGCCTTCCTGCACAGCTTCATCGGGCACGCCCTGATCAGCCCCCGCACCAAGTTCTGGGAGCTGGAGGGCGGCACCGCCGTGCTCGCCGACGCGATGCTCAAGAGGATCCGCGGCGAGGTCCGCTTCGACCGCCGGGTCACCCGCATCGAGTACCGGGACCCGGAGCGCCAGGACAGCGGGGACGCCACCCACGTCTCCGGGAAGGGCCCCGCGGTGTGGGTGGACACGGTGTCCGAGGGGCGGAACGGCAAGGTCGAACGGCAGCAGTTCACCGCCGACTACGCGATCGTGACCGTGCCCTTCTCGGGCCTGCGCCAGGTGCAGCTGCGCCCCCAGCCCTCGTACCCCAAGCGCCGCGCGCTGATCGAGCTGCACTACGACGCGGCCACGAAGGTGCTGCTGGAGTTCAGCCGCCGGTGGTGGGAGTTCGACGAGGACGAGTGGAAGAAGCAGCTCAACGCGATCAGGCCGGGGCTGTACGAGGACTACCGCGCGGGCAAGGTCCCGGACGACGGCAAGCTCCTCGGCGCCCACCCGTCCGTGCCCGGCAAGCACATCTCCGAGGCCCAGCGCACGCACTACGCGGCCAACCGCTGGCTCACCCGTGACCAGCCCGAGGCGGTGCACGCGTACGGCGGCGGCTCGGTGTGCGACAACACCAACCGCTTCATGTTCAACCCCTCGCACCCCGTGCCCGGCAGCCAGGGAGGGGTCGTCCTCGCCTCGTACAGCTGGGCGGACGACGCCGTGCGCTGGGACGCGTACGACGACGAGGCCCGCTACCCGCACGCCCTGCGCGGCATCCAGCAGGTCTACGGGCAGCGCGCCGAGGTCTTCTACACCGGCAAGGGGAAGACCCAGAGCTGGCTGCGCGACCCGTACGCCTACGGCGAGGCGTCGGTGCTGCTGCCGGGCCAGCACACCGAGCTGTTCCCGGACATCGGCAGCACCGAGGGGCCGCTGCACTTCGCGGGCGACCACACCTCGCTGAAGCCCGCCTGGATCGAGGGCGCCCTCGAATCGGCGGTCCGGACCGCGCTGGAGGTCCACGCCGCCGCGAGGTGAGGCACGGACAGCGCTCCTCCGACGAACCCTCCGGCACGACCCCAAGGACTCTCATGACCTCCAGGCTGCCCCTGCGCGCCAGTGAACAGATCCAAGGCAACATCCTCGCCGGCTTCAACAAGGACCATGTCTCCCTCCTCTTCGTCCGGTTCACCGATGTCGCCAAGGCGCGCGCGTGGCTGAAGGGGCTGATCCCCCAGGTCGCGACCACCGCGGCGGTGACGCAGTTCAACGAGAAGTTCAGCGCGGCCCGGCGCAACGCGGGCGGCGCCGACCCCGAGAAGCTCAAGGCCACCTGGATCGGCCTCAGCCTCACCCACCCCGGCATCCAGTTCCTCACGGAACGGGAGGAGATCTTCCCGGAGATCACGCCCGGCTCGACGGTCGACGCCTTCGTCCAGGGCGCCGCCCAGCGCGCCCCGGTCCTCGGGGACGTGGACGAGAACGCGCCGGATCACTGGCTGTTCGGCAAGGACGACGACGACAAGGTCGTCCACGCCGTGCTCACCGTCGCCTCCGACACGGACCTCAAGGCGGCCGTCAGCGGCCAGACGGAGGCCATCAGCCGCGCGGGCGCCGTCCTGCTCTACGTGCAGGAGGCGGAGACGCTGCCGGGGGAGCGCGCGGGCAAGGAGCACTTCGGCTTCAAGGACGGCATCAGCCAGCCCGGCGTCGCGGGCTTCGACGAGCCGGACCCGGACAATCCGCGGTACGCCAAGGGCAAGCCGGGCACCCGGATCATCCCGGCGGGCGAGTTCGTCGTCGGCTACGACCGCGCCGTCGCCCCCGAGGGCTTCCACCGCATCTACCCGGTGGTGGAGAACCCGCCCGCGTGGATGAAGGACGGCTCCTTCCACGTCGTACGGCGCCTCGCGCAGGACGTGCCCGGCTGGTGGGCGCAGGTGGGCGCGCTGCTCAAGCAGCTCAAGGAGGAGGAAGCGGTCGGCGAGGAGGCCACGCCCGAGTGGCTGGCCGCGCGGTTCGTGGGGCGCTGGCAGTCCGGCACCTCGGTGGCCAAGTGCCCGATGATGCCGCCGGGCGAGACGGAGGTGGTGCCGGACAACGAGTTCAGCTTCCGCGACGACCTCGACGGGCGGACCACCCCGCTCTTCTCCCACATCCGCGCCTGCAACCCGCGCGACGGCTTCAACGAGGGCGCAGGTGAGGAGGCCCAGCCCGAGGAGCTGATCGACATCGGCCGGATCATGCGCCGCGGCATCCCGTACGGGGAGCCCTTCGACCCGGCGGGCGGCAAGGGCGGCGGGGTCAACGCCTCACGGGGCCTGGTCTTCGGCTGCTACCAGGCGGATCTGATGAACCAGTTCGAGTTCATGCAGAAGGACTGGTGCACCGATCCCAACTTCCCGCCGGGACGCGACCCGCAGCCCGGACCCGACGCGATGATCGGCGGTGAGCTGACCGGGATCACCGACGGACGGGTCGCCTTCCACCACGAGGCGGCACCTGCGCCGACGGTGCTGAGGCTCCGTCAGTTCGTCCGCACCGAGGGCGCGGTCTACGCGTTCGCCCCGTCCCTCGACACCCTGCGCCTCCTCAGCGAGGGGCGGCTGGAGGGCGAGGTCCCGGGCAGGCCCCGGCAGCCGTCGAAGAGCCAGTCGGCGGTCTCCTCGGTCACCGGGAGCCTCGGGCTCTGACCGCCGCCCGGCGCACCAGGAAGACACGACCTAGGGGGGGCCGCCACCCGTCGCACCGTACGGGAGCGGCCCCCTCGGCGTACCGGCCCGGGCTCACAGCCGCCGGTTGGCGAGGACGGAGACCTTGCGGCGGACCGCCTCGACCTCGTCCACGCCGACGTCCGTGACGAGCAGCCCCGGCTCGGCGCCCAGGCTGTCGCGCACCGTGCCGTCCGGGCCGACCAGCGCGCTGTGGCCGACGCCGACCGGGGCCGTCGTCTCCGGCTCGGACGGCGCGGGGGCCGCCTGGTCGGCGGCGGCGAGCCAGACCGTGGCGTCCAGCGCCCGCGCCCGCAGCAGCAGTTGCCACTGCTCGACCTTGCCGGGCCCGGGTCCCCAGGAGGCGGGCAGCAGGGAGAGCACGGCGCCCGCGTCGGCGTGGGCGCGGAAGAGCTCGGGGAAGCGGACGTCGTAGCAGGTGGCGAGGCCGACACGGACGCCGTCCACGTCGATCGTCACCACCTCGGAGCCGGGCGCCACCTGCTCGGACTCGGTGAAGCCGAAGGCGTCGTAAAGGTGGATCTTGTCGTACGAGGCGTCGACGCCGGGGCCCGTGGCCAGCAGGGTGTTGGCGACGCGTCCGCCGGGCGCGGGCGTGAACATGCCCACGACGACGACCGTCCCCGTCTCCTCCGCGATGCCGCGCACCGCGGTCGCCCAGGGCCCGTCGAGCGGCTCGGCCACCTCGGCGAGCGGGGCACCGAAGCGGGCCATCGTGGACTCGGGGAAGACGACGAGGCGGGCCCCGGCGTCGGCGGCGCGGCGCGTGAGGTCGCGCACCGTGCCGAGGTTCGGCGCGGGGTCGAGGTCGGCCGTGATCTGGGCGAGCGCGAGGCGCATGCGGGGTCTCCGTTCTCGGCGATGGTCGGTGGTCTGTCACCCGTTCGGCCCACACGGGGCCTCCGTCACAGGGCGGCGAGGAACGTACGGACGGCCGCGGCGAACTCCGTGGGCGCCGTCGCGTGCACGGCGTGGCCCGTGTCCAGCTCCACGAGCCGGGTCCCGGGGCGCCGCTCCGCCATCCGCCGGGCGTGCTCCGCGCTCAGCACCGGGCTGCGCGCGCCGCGCACGAGCAGCGCGGGACAGGTGCCCGCGCGCCAGTCGGCCCAGTGGTCGCCGTTGAGCTGCCGCTGCGAGGCGACCATGTCGGCGGCGCGGAACGGGAGCCCCCAGCCGTCCGCGAACTCCCGCACGGAGTCCGCGACATGGCGGGCCGAGTCGCCCAGCCCCGCGAGCAGGTCGGCGCGCGTCGGCATCCGCTCGGGCCACTCCAGGCAGAACGAGAGGTCGTCCTCGATCTCGGCGCCCACGTCCTCCACGACGAGCGCGCGGACGAGGCCGGGGTGGCGGGCGGCGAGCTGGTAGGCGTTGACGCCGCCGAGCGAGTGGCCCAGGACGACGGCGTCCTCCAGGCCCAGGTGGTGCAGGAGTCCGGCCGCGTCGGCCACGTAGGCCCGCCGGGAGAAGTCCGCTTCCGGGGGCGCGCCCGGTGGCCGGTCCGAGAGGCCGTGGCCGCGCTGGTCGAGCGCCACCACCCGCCAGGCCGGGGCGAGTCGGGCCGCGAGCGGCGCGAAGGTGCGGGCCTCTCCGAAGTGTCCGTGCAGGGCGAGCAGGGGCCGTCCGGGGCCGCCGTGGTCGAGGTACGACAGGCGCAGTCCGCCGACGTCCACCGCGCCCCGGTCGGGCGTGCCCCGGGCGGGTTCGCTGGGAGGAGTCACACGGAGCAGCATGCCACCGCCCCGGTGCCCGCCGGACGTGCGGGACGGCGTGCCGTGGGGTGTACTGATCGGGTTCCCCCCTCCCCGTTCCGTGGGAGACGGCACGCCTCAGGCGCGAACGTACGTCCCCCTACGTGCGTACGTCCGCCGGGCGTCTCAGGACCAGGGAGAGCACCGATGGGCGAGAGCCAGGAGCGCAGTGTCGCCGTGGTCGGCGCCGGTCCGCGGGGACTCTCCGTCGTCGAGCGGCTGGCCGCCAACGCCGCCGTCGCGCGCGGCCGGAGACTCACGGTCCATGTGATCGACCCGTACCTCGGCGCGGGCGGCCGGGTGTGGCGCGGCACGCAGCCGCAGGAGCTGCTGATGAACACGGTGGCGTCGCAGGTCACGATGTTCACCGACCGCAGCGTGCGCTGCGCGGGCCCGATCCGCCCGGGCCCGAGCCTCTACGAGTGGGCGCGGTCGGTGGCGTGTCCCGGCGGCCCGGCGCGCGAACTGCCCGAGCGGGTACGGGCGGAGGCCGCCCGGCTCGGTCCCGACGCCTACCCGTCCCGGGCGTTCTACGGCCACTATCTCGTCTGGGTCCTGGACCACGTGCGGCGCACCGCGCCCCCCGGGGTCGCCGTGCGCGCGCACCGGTGCCGTGCGACGCGGCTGGCCGAGGCCGAGGACGCCACGCAGCTCGTCACCCTCGACGACGGCACCGAAGACGGCACCGAGCTGCGGGTCGACTGCGTGGTGCTCGCGCAGGGGCACCTCGACATGCTCCCCGCGGGCGGCGCCGAGGAGTCCGCGCTCGGCGCGCACGCGCGCGACGCCGGGCTCGGCTATCTGCCGCCCGCCAGCCCGGCCGAGGTGGACCTCGCGGGACTGGCGCCGGGCGAGCGGGTCGCGCTGCGCGGGCTGGGGCTCAACTTCTTCGACCACCTGGCCCTGTTGACGGTCGGCCGCGGCGGCGCCTTCCACCGGGAGCGCGGGGACGGGCGGCTGCGGTACCGGCCGTCGGGGCGGGAGCCGCGGCTGTACGCCGGATCGCGGCGCGGCGTCCCGTACCACGCCCGCGGCGAGAACCAGAAGGGCCCCTTCGGGCGGCACCTGCCCGTGATCCTCACCCCCGAGCGGATCGCCGCGCTGCGGGACCGCCGGCTGGCGGGGGAGCGCATCGAGTTCGCGCGGCACGTGTGGCCGCTGATCGACCGCGAGGTCGCGGGCGCCTACCTGCACGCGCTGCTCGGCCAGCGTGGCCACCCCGCGGCGGCCGAGGCGTTCCTGCGCGCGTACGCGCGGCTGCCGCTCGACGCGCCCGTGGACGAGGGGACGCTGAGCCGGTTCGGCATCGGGCGGCACGAGCGCTGGGACTGGGAGTGCGTGGCGAAGCCGTACGGCGAGCGGGTGTTCGGCGCGCCCGCCGACTACCGGAGCTGGCTGCTGGACCACCTGCGCGGCGACCTGACGGAGGCGCGGCGCGGCAATGTGCGCGGGCCGCTGAAGTCCGCGCTCGACGTGCTGCGCGACCTGCGCAACGAGGTCCGGCTCGTGGTCGACCACGCCGGGATCACCGGCGAGTCCTACCGGCGGGAGCTCCAGTCCTGGTACACGCCGCTCAACGCGTACCTCTCCATCGGGCCGCCGCCCAGCCGGATCGAGGAGCTGATCGCGCTGATCGAGGCCGGGGCCGTCGAGGTGCTCGGGCCCGGCATGACGGTCACCCCCGCGCCGGGCGGCTTCGCCGTACGGTCCGCCGCCGTGCCCGGCTCCGAGCGCCGCGTCACCGCGCTGATCGAGGCCCGGCTCCCCGAGGTGGACGTCCGCCGTACGGCCGACCCGCTCGTCCGGGACCTGCTGGAGCGCGGTGCCTGCCGCCCGTACACCATCCCGACCGGCACCGACGGCCATGTGCAGACCGGCGGCCTGGCCGTGACGCCGCGCCCGTGCCGCCTGGTGGACGCGGGCGGCGCCCCGCACCCGTACCGCTTCGCGTTCGGCGTGCCGACCGAGTCCGTCCACTGGGCCACGGCCGCCGGGATACGCCCCGGGGTGGACTCGGTGATCCTCGGCGACGCCGACGCGATCGCCCGCGAGTGCCTGTCCATGCCGGTGGGCAGACGCTTCCCGCCGGAGGGGGCGACTCTGGAGGAAACGACGGAGGAGAGGCGGGTCCATGTCTGAGCAGCACTCAGATCCCGTACGGCACGCGGCGGGAGAGCACACGGACACGGCGGCGGGGACCGACTCCGGGCTGCTCGCGCCCGTGTGGGCCGGTACGGACGCCGTGCCGGGGCTCTCCGACGAGGCGTGGATCGGCGCGATGCTGGAGGCGGAAGAGGCGCTGGCCCGGGCGCAGGCGGCGCTGGGGGTGATCCCCGACCGTTCCGCGGAGGCCGTCGCGAGGGCCGCGCGCTCGGTCCGCGTCGACGCCGTGACGCTCGCGGAGGAGTCCCGGGGCGCGGCCAACCCGGTCGTCGTCCTCGTCCGCCGCCTCACGGCCGCCGTCGCGGAGACGGAACCGGAGGCGGCGGACCATGTGCACCTGGGCTGCACCAGCCAGGACGTGCTGGACTCCGCCGCGATGCTGCTCGCGGCCCGCACCCTGGCGGGCGTCGAGCGCGAGCTGTTCCGTACGGCCGACGCGCTCGCCGCGCTCGCGCGCGAGCACCGCGCCACGCCGATGGCGGCGCGGACGCTGGGCCAGCACGCGGTGCCGACGACGTTCGGGCTGAAGGCGGCGGGCTGGCTCGACTCCGTGCTGGACGCCGCCGCGCGGGCCCGGAGCACGGCGGACGCCCTCCCGGCGCAGCTCGGCGGCGCGGCGGGGACCCTGGCCGCCTACGAGGAGTACGCGCGGGGGACGGCTGCCGAGGGGCGCGAGGCCGGGCACGGGGCTGGGCGCGGGGCCGGGCACGGCCCCGTGCTGGCCGCCCGGTTCGCCGCCGGGCTCGGGCTGCGCGAGCCGACCGTGCCCTGGCACAGCCTGCGGCTGCCGCTCTGCGACCTGGGCGGGACGCTGAGCGCCGTCACCGGGGTGCTCGGCAAGTTCGCGCTGGACGTGCAGACGCTCTCCCGTACGGAGATCGGGGAGGTCGCCGAACCGGCGGCGGAGGGGCGGGGCGCGTCCTCCGCCATGCCGCAGAAGCGGAACCCGGTGCTGGCCACGCTGATCGTCGCGGCGGCGCGGCAGGTGCCCGCGTACGCCTCGGTGCTGGCGCAGAGCATGCTGGCCGAGGACGAGCGCGCGCCGGGCGCCTGGCACGCCGAGTGGCAGCCGCTGCGCGAGGCGCTGCGGCTGGCCGCCGGGGCCGCGCACACGGCGGCGGAGCTGGCCGGGGGCCTGGAGGTCTTCCCGGCCGCGCTGCGCCGCAACCTGGACCTCACCGGCGGCGCCGTCGTCTCCGAACGGCTGAACGCCGCGCTCGCCGCGTCGCTCGGCAAGGCCCGCGCGAAGCGGCTGCTCGGCGACTGCGCCCGGCGGGCCGCGGCGGGCGACGGCACCTTCGGTGAACTGCTCGCGCGCCACGAGGAGTTGAGGGGCGGCCTGCCCGACGGCACGGACCCGCGCGCGCTGCTCGACCCCGAGGGCTATCCGGGCGCCGCGGACGAGCTGGTCGCCCGCGTGCTGGCGCGGCACGCGGAGTGCCGGGGCCGGGTGTCCGGGTGACGACCTCGTGTCGCCCCCGTATTCCGCTGACCCTTTGTCACGATAAGCGCGTTATGACACATGACTCCGAAACCACCGTGCGCGCCGTGCGGCTGCTCGCCGGGTTCCAGTACGCGCAGGCCGCGTTCGCCGTCGCCCGGCTCGGCCTCGCCGGGCACCTGATGGGCGGGCCGCTGCCCGTGCCCGAGCTGGCCCGGCGCTCCGGCACGGACCCGGTCCGGCTCCGCCAGCTCCTGCGGGTGCTCGCCGGGGAGGACGTCTTCGTCCTGCTGGACGGCGACCGGGTCGACCTGGGCCCGCTCGGCCCCGCCTTCGCCCCGGACACCGCGTCCTCGGCGTACGAACTGGCGCTGACCTGGGCGGACACCCTCTACGCCCCCTACGCCGAGCTGCACAGGACCCTGCGGGACGGCGTCCCGGCGCCGGAGCACCACTACGGCAAGCCGATGTTCGACTGGTTCGCGGACCACCCCGAGCAGGCGGCCCGGTTCAGCGCCTCGATGCGCGAGGGGCTCCGGACCGTACGCTACGGCGTCCCCACCTCCCTCGACCTGGGCGGCATCCGCAGCGTGGTCGACGTGGGCGGCGCCGACGGCACCCTGCTGGCACGGCTGGCCGGGCTGTACCCGGAGCTGACGGGGGTGGTCTTCGACCTGCCCCATGTCGTCGCCGAGGCGGGCCCGCTGCTGGCGAGCCACGGTCTGGGCGCGCGCTTCACCACCGCGGGGGGCGACTTCTTCGTCGCCGACGACCTGCCGTCCGGCGCCGACTGCTACCTCCTCAGCTACGTGCTGCACGACTGGTCCGACGTGGACGCCGAGCGCATCCTGCGCGCCGTGCGCACCGCCGGGGGCGACGGCGCCCGGCTGCGCCTCGTCGAACTGGTGCTGCCCGACTGGCCGGAGCACCCGCTGCCGCCGTTCGCCGCGACGATGGACCTCACGATGCTCGGCATGCTCGCCGCCGGTGAGCGGACCGCGCGGGACTGGGAGCGGATGCTCGCCGCCACCGGCTTCCGGCTCGACCGGGTCACACCCACATCCACCCCGCTCGCCGTGGTCGAGGCCACCGCGACGAAGGAGACGATCCGCTCATGATCCTGGTCATCGGCGGCGGGGTCGCGGGCTCGGCCGCGGCTCTCGCCCTGCACAAGGCGGGGTTCGAGGTCACCGTCCACGAGGCGCACCCGGAGTCGGGCGCGGACATCGGGGCCTTCCTCACCCTCGCCAGCAACGGCATGCACGCGCTCGCCCAGATCGGCGCCCTCGACGCGGTCAACCGCGTCGGCTTCCCCGTCACCGCCATGCGCGCCCTGGACGCCGACGGGGAGCGGGCCCCCGCCGTGCCGCTCGGGCACCCCGAACGGACCCGGACCCGCTACCGCTGCGTGCGCCGCGCCGACCTGGGCGCCGCGCTCCAGGGCGAGGTCCGCGCGCGCGGCATCCCCGTACGGCACGCCGCGCGGCTCGCCACCGTCACCGAGGAACCGGACGGCGTCACCGCCGTCTTCGCCGACGGGAGCCGCGCGTACGGCGACTACCTGGTCGGCGCCGACGGCCTGCGCTCCGCCACCCGCGCCACCCTCGACCCCGAGGCGCGTCCCCGCTACGCCGGGCAGTGCGTCTACTACGGCTACACCGACCGCGCGGCCCCGCCCGACGCCGAGCAGGAGACGCT
Organism: Streptomyces sp. NPDC048172; assembly: GCF_043202595.1. Classification (NCBI taxonomy): domain Bacteria; kingdom Bacillati; phylum Actinomycetota; class Actinomycetes; order Kitasatosporales; family Streptomycetaceae; genus Streptomyces; species Streptomyces sp. NPDC048172. The sequence goes on along the minus strand of NZ_JBIDAT010000009.1, from coordinate 236,273 downwards.
CACCATGGTCCGGGGCAGCCGCGCGGACTTCGGCTACCTCCTCTCGCCCGGCGGCGAGACCTACTGGTTCGCGCGCGTGCGCGGGCCCGCCGCCACGCGCGAGGAGATCGCGGGGAACGCGCCGGGGGAGTGGCGGGAGCGGCTGCTGCCGCTGGTGGCGCTCGACCGTACGCCCGCCGCGGACATCGTCGCCTCCACCACGCGCGAGCTGAAGGTCACCAACGCCCTGCACCTGGCGCCCGCGATCCGCTGGCGCGGGCGGCGCACCGTGCTCATCGGCGACGCGGCGCACGCGGCGTCGCCCGCGACCGGGCAGGGCGCGTCGATGGCGCTGGAGGACGCCGTCGTCCTCGCCAAGGCCCTGCGCGAAGCGGACGGTTCCACCTCGCCGCTCGGCCACTACGAGCGGCACCGCAGGCCCCGCGTCGAACGCAACATCGCGATGAGCCACATGCGCACCGCGAGCGGCCCCCCGGAACGCCTCACCACCGGCCGCACGCCGCACCCCCAGAGCCCGCAACGCCTCCTCTCCCAACTCGACGACGAACTCCGGCACCTCCTCGACTGGCACACCCCGCTCCCGCGCGCGAACGGCACCCCCTGAGCGGTTACGCTGCCGCTGATCCGAGGGGGGACCCAATGCCGAACGCGGAGCCCGACGAGCCGTCTCCGCCGCCCATCGACTGGGCGGCCGTACGGGAGAGAAGGGACCGCCGCCGCGCACGCCGCCGCGTGATCGGCGGAGTTGCCGGGGCCGTGATGGTCGCCGCCGCTTCGGCCGGCGTCTGGTCCCTCACGGGGGACGAGGAGAAGCCGCCGGAGAAGCACACGGCCAAGATGCCGCGCGGGTTCGGCGAGTACCGGCTCGCGGGCAAGGGGGAGTCCCTCTGGGAGAGGTTCGGGAAGGAGGACAATCTCGACCCGGCCGAGAAGACCGCGCACGCGAGCTATCTGCGCGCGGACGGCAAGAAGTCCTTCGCGATCACCCTGGATCTGGACCCGGGCATCGACGTCTCGGATCCCGGGGAGGACGACGACGCCGTCTCCGCGATCCTCGGCACCTCCGTCGCCTCGGGCGAGGCGAAGAGCTACGCCCCGGGGCGTATCGGCGGCAAACTGAGGTGCGTGGAGTACGCGGTGGCGAAGACGACCAGCTCACGCTGCGTCTGGGGCAGCGAGGCCGCCACCGTCACGGCCCAGCCGGTCGTCACCTCGGGGCCGAGGCCGACCCCCGGGCGGACGGCCGCGGAGACGCGGTCCTTCCTCGCCGCACTGCGCATACGCGCGGTCCCCGCGGAGTGAGCGGCCGCGTCGCCGGTGTCGTCACTGGCGGACGAGGACCGGCACGTGGGGCGCGAACGCGTCCACCGCGGCCTGGAGACGCTCGGGGTCGAGGCGCCACAGGTTGACGGGGCGGCTGGCGAGGAAGAGGTCGTGCTCGACGTGGGGAGCGAGCAGGGACGTCTCGTCCGGCCGGAGCTTGCTGTTCATGCCTGGCAGGGGCGGCGCCCCCGCGCGGCGCCGGACCCCGACGTAGCGCATCGGCGGGCCCGCCATCCGCTGCTCCCACAGCTCCACCGAGGTGACGTCCTCCCACGGCACGAACGCCGTCTGGGCCGCGTAGCGCGCGGGCGCGCCGCCGAGCAGGACGCCCTCCCCGTCCACGCGGAAGGCGGCCAGACGCTTCCAGCCCGCGCCGGACAGGAGCTGGACGGGAGTGCGGGTGAAGCACGCCTTAGACGGCGCTCTGCGGATCAGCCATGGCCAGAGGCTAACGGGGCGGTTCGGCGCTGAGAGACTCCGGGCATGGGATCTTGGGGAACCTTGGGGCCGGCGCTCCTGTCGCTGGCCGGTGTGGTGCTCGGCGCCGGCGGATCGCTCTTCGGCCAGTACCTCGTGTCACGGGCGAGCGAGCGGCAGCTCGACGCGCAGGAGGCGGCCGCGCACCGCGCCGAACTCAAGGGCGCGGTGCTGAAGTTCCTGGGCCTCGCCGCGCAGGTGGAGAAGGCGGCACTCGCGCGCGCCCCGGACGACGACCCCGGGCTCGACCGGCTCCTCGACGAACTGTGGCTGGCCCAGGCGGAGATCGACCTCGCGGCGAGGAGCGAGCCCCTGCGCGGCGCCGCCTATCGCTACGCGGCCCGCCTCGCGGAGGCGGCGCAGGACGGGACGTCCGACGGGCCCGCGCTGCGCGGCCCGCAGGCGCGGTTCTTCGACGCGGCGTACGCCGACATGTGGCCCGGCCACCGGCGTACGGCCGACACGGTCTAGGACCGGGGTGCCTGCGGGTGCATCAGGCGGGCCCAGGCCTCGATTTCGGCGGGGCCGATGTCGGCGAAATTGGGGCAGAAGAAACTCTTGAAGCGCTGGCTCTCGCGTTCCGCCGAGAAAAGGTCCTCGAAATCCTCCAACGGGCGGACGCAGCCCAGCAGGTCCGCGATTCTCTCGTGCTCCTGGACGAGGAAGGAAAGGGCCTCGCGGAAGGTGCTGTAGGCGACCGTCTCGAAGGTGATCTCTTTTCCGATCGCGGCCCCGAGGTCGATCTCCACGGGCCCCGAGGGGCGGCTGCGGAGCACGATACGGCCGCCGGGGCGGACGACCCGGATCAATTCACCGATCACGGCGGCGCTGGGCGCGCTCTCGACCGCGAAATCGTAGGTGTCCGCCGGAACGCGGGTCAGGCAGGCGGTGGCCGCCGCGGATTTCTCCGTGCCGCGGACGTCGACCGCGTGGAATCCGTACGCCCGCAGAATGTGCGCGGTGAGCCGTGCCAGCCGGTTGCCGCCGTGGACGAGGCCGTGGTCCGGCGGCTTGATGTCCGCCTGGGCCACCGCGAGCGAGGCGCACACGGGACCGGCGTACGCGCCCTCGCGGAACGTGAGCGCCTCGGGGATGCGGTGCACCACGTGCGCGGGCACGGCCACGAACTCGCAGAACGCGCCGTGCCGCCGCACGCCCAGCAGCTCGGCGTGCGGGCAGCGCTCGGGGGCGCCCCCGGCGCAGCGCGCGCACCGCAGGCAGGGCAGCATCGGCGTCACCGCCACCCGGTCACCGACGGCGAAGCCGGTGACCTCGTCACCGAGTTCGGCGACGACGCCCGCGAACTCATGGCCCAGCACCACCGGTTCGGCGTGCCCGTCCGGGTCCGCCGCGTGGACGTCCGTACGGCACAGCCCCGCGACCATCACCTGGACGAGGATCTCGCCCGGCTCCGGCGAGGGCACCGGCATCCGCCGGAGCCGGACGGAGGGCCCCTGTCTGACGATCGCTCGCATCATCTCGGCCACGTCCGCCTCCTCTACAGGGCCCGCTGCCGCTCGGCGAGGATCCGTTCCAGCTCCCGGCGTTTGATCTTCATCGTCGCCGTCTTCGGCAGCTCCTCGGCGCGCCACTGCACCGGTTCGGCCATCGGGGGCAGACAGCCCACGGCCTCCCGCCACGCGCCCACGTCCAGCGGCACGTCGCCCCGGGTGCACACCACCGGCACGGGCGCGCCCGTCCCGTCGCGGACGATGATGACCTCGGAGAGCTGCTCCAGGCTGCCGAGCAGCCGGTCCTCGGCCTCCAGGGTGCTGCAGAAGTCGTCGATCACGTCGACCTCGCGGTCGAGGACGTGCAGACAGCCCCACCGGGTGCGGTAGCCCACGTCGCCCATGCGCCACCAGCCGCCGGGCGCCGCCATCTGCTCGTAGCGCTCCCGTTCGCCGAGGTACGTGACGAAGTGGCCCTTCGTCCGCACCTCTATGTGCCCGGGGTCGGCGGCCGAGGGCGTACGCCCGTTCCTGCTGAGGACGCGCACGGCCGTCATGCCGGTGAAGGGGAAGCCGACGCAGCGCCCGTCGGCGTGCGGCGAGCGGTAGCGGGTGAAGACGCGGCCGACGGCGGGGCCCGACTCGGTCTGGCCGTACATCTGGCCGAAGAGCGGCGCGCGCCGGGACGAGGCGCCCAGCAGCCGCCGTACGGTGCGCGGGTGCAGCGCGTCGAAGGTGCTGCTGAAGAGCCGCACCCCGGCCAGCGGGCGGCGCGGATGGTCCGCGAGGGCCTCCCAGTCCATGAACGAGTTGGGGTGCGCCTCGACGATGCCGGGCCGGAAGCGCGCGAAATGGTCGGCGATGTGCTCGGGGTCCTCGTCGGAGAGCACCACGACGGGGAAGCCGCGGCGCAGCGCGAGCGAGAGCATGCTGACCATCCGGGAGTGGACGAACGAGATGTGCAGGGCGATCGTTTCGCGTCCGGGCACCAGCGGGGCGAGGGCGCGGGCGTGCAGCTGATAGCGGGCCCGCAGGGTCACGCCCGTCTGCACCGCGAGCTTGGGGACGCCGGTCGTGCCCGAGGTGTGGGTGATGAGCGCGGGCGCCCCGGGGTCCTCGGCGACGGGCGCGACGCGCTCGGCGCCCGCGAGATCCGCGAGGCCCACGGCGCCCGGACTGCTCCCGGAGACGAGCAGCACCCGCTCGGCCTCCGCCAGCACGGCGGGCGGCAAATCCCCGTCGAGCTTGACCCGGTCGGTGACCAGCGTGGGGTTCCCGGCGCGGCGCAGCAGGGCGAGCACCGTGGGCCCGTCGAGCGCGGCGGACAGCAGCACGGGGACGGCGCCGATCCGCGCGGCGGCCAGGGCGAGGAGCGTGATGTCGAAGCCGTCCGACTTGTGCACGACGACGCGGTGCCCCGGGCGGACGCCCGTGGCCCACAGCCGGGACGCCAAGTCCGCGACGAGGTCGGCGACTTCGGCGATCGTGGCGCGGCGCCCCAGCTCGGGGGCGACGTCGAGGTCGTGGTCGAGGATCAGGACGTTGGCGGGGTGCCGGGCCGCTGCCTCGTCGAGCAGGGTCCCGAGCCGGCCGCCGCGGCTCGTGGGGCGCTGGAGCAGCATGGAATCCACGCTCCTTTTCGCGTTCTCGCGGGGCCGCGCACGGATTCGCGCTGGGCGAGCGCTGCCGTACTCCGGCCGTGGAGGGGAGGACCGCGCGGGAATTCCGGGGGCGGAATGCTCCGCCGCTTCCCGCGGTTCCGGCGGGACGCACGCGCATTCCGCCCGGCCCGCACTCGTACTGTGCCCGCCGGGTCACCGCGTCGCAACTACCGCTCTCCCCGGAGAATTTCCCGGGGAATTCCCGTGCGTACGGCTTCCGCGCGGCGCACAAATGAACCGCGGAGAGGGGCCGAACGGGTGAGGTGTCACACCGTGTATTCACCGGAGCTCACCTTCCGTATTCACCGCCGCGCGGGCCCGGGTGCACCGGTGTAGCTTGTGAAAGGGGTCAGTCCACTCACGCCACTTTCAACTCACGCCACTTCCCGTGTTTCCGTGGAAATGAGAGGCGCATGACGATCACCGCCACCCGCACCGAGCTGGACCAGCACCGGGATCACAACGCCGATGCCGCTGCCGTCGAGAGCGTCAAGGCCCGTATCGCCGAGGCCGGCGTGGAGTACGTCTACTACCAGATCGTGACCCTCACCGGCCGGGTCGTCGGCAAGGTCGTGCCCGCGCGGCACCTCCTGCGCAACATCGAGCACGGCATCCAGGCGCACCCCGGCGTCGTCGCGGACCTCCAGGCGGACGGCTCCGGCGCGATGCTGGCGGGCAGCCCCGAGCGCGGTGAGTGCGTCGTGCTGCCCGACCTCGACAGCTTCGGGGTGCTGCCCTGGGACACCAGGACCGGCTTCTTCTTCTGCCGGATGTACGAGCCCGACCACGCGCCCGGCGACGACGGCGGGCGGCCCGTCCCCATCGACGCGCGCGGCAACCTCCGCCGCGTCCACGCGAGTTTCACCGCGCGCACGGGCCTGGAGATGCGCAGCGGCATCGAGCCCGAGGTCAGCTGGGAGGTCCCGGGCCTCTCCACGGAGCATGTGCCGGGCACCCCGCACACGATGTACCACCTGGAGCACATGGAGCGGCTTCGGCCGATCTACCAGAAGGTCATCGAGTACGGCAGGGCCCTCGGCCTCGACATGATCGAGGGCAACTGCGAGGACCCGGGCCAGCTCGAACTGAACTGGATGTTCGACCACGCCGACCGCACCGCCGACCGGCTGGTCCTGCACCGGCAGATCTGCCGCCGCGTGGCGCGCGAGGCGGGGGCCACGGTCAACTTCATGCCCAAGCCCGCCGACGACAAGTTCGGCAACGGCTGCCACCACAACATCAGCCTCTGGGACGGCGAGCGGAACGTCTTCGCCGACCCCGACGTCCCCGGCCTCCACCTCACCCAGACCGGCAAGGACGCGCTCGGCGGCATCCTGACCCACGCCGCCGCCTCCACCGCCGTGATGGGGCCGACCGTCAACTCGTACAAGAGGTATCTGCACACCGGGCAGTTCGCGCCGCTGGAGATCAACTGGGGGATGGACAACAAGACCTGCGCGGTGCGGATGCCCGCCAACGGGCGGCTGGAGATCAAGTCGCCCGACTCGATGGTCAACCCCTACCTCTCGCACGCCGTGCTCCTCGCGGCCGTCGAGGACGGGCTGACGAACGGCATCGACCCGGGGCTGCCCCGCACCACCGGCACCGGCGTGCCCAGCCCCTTCGGCTCGCTGCCGACGACGCTGAAGGACGCGCTCGACCTGTTCGCCGGTGACCAGGCCGTCGCGCGCGGGCTCGGGCCCGAGCTGGCCGATCTCTTCCTGCGGCTCAAGACGCGGGAGTGGGAGCGGTTCTGCGCCTCCGTCACGGACTGGGAGCGGCGGATGTACGGAGCGGAGGGCTGCTGAGGGAGCGGCCGGACGGCGTCAGCTGGGCGGGGGCCTCGGTGAGGATGTCCTCGAACACCCGCTGGTCGGCCGCGTAGAGCGTGCCGGGCAGCGGCCAGGGCAGCACCACCTCGCCGATCCCCGCCTCCGCGTACCGCCCCGCCAGGTCCACGAAGGCGTCCACCGAGGCGAGCCAGGGGTCCTCGGTGAAGCCGGTGAGGTACGTCCGCTCCAGCTCCCCGGCGTCCCGGCCGAGTCCGTCGCAGGCGGTGCGGAGCCGGTCGAGCTGCGCCCGTACGTCCGCGAGGACGGCGTCGCCGCTCTGCCCGGCGGCCCGGCGGCGGTCCCCGAAGGTCGCCCACCCCTGGCCGTACCGCGCCGCCAGCCGGATCCCGCGCGGCCCCGTGGCCGCCACCGTGAACGGCGGCCGGGGCCGCTGCACGCAGCCCGGCCGGTTCGGCGCCTCGACGGCCGCGTAGTACGTGCCGTGGTACGTGGTCGAGGGCTCGGTGAGGAGCCGGTCGAGGAGGGGGAGGAACTCGGCGAAGCGGTCGGCCCGTTCGGCGGGGGTCCAGGGCTCCTCGCCCAGCACGGTCGTGTCGAATCCGGCGCCCCCGGCGCCGATGCCGACGGTCAGCCTGCCGCCGGACATGTCGTCCAGCGTCATCAGCTCCCGGGCGAGCGGGACGGGATGGCGGAACGTCGGCGAGGCGACCATCGTGCCCAGCCGCATCCGCGAGGTCGCCGTCGCCGCCGCGGCGAGCGTCGGCACGGTGCCGTACCAGGGCCCCTCGCGGAACTCGCGCCACGCCAGATGGTCGAAGGTGTACGCCGCGTGCGCCCCCAGCTCCTCGGCGCGGCGCCACAGCGCCCGCGCCTCGCGCCAGGGGTGAACGGGCAGGATCGCGGTGCTCAGCCGCACGGGGCCTCCTCGGTCCGGTCCTCGCTCGGAGTCAGGCGCGGGGCTCAGGCGCAGGCGAGCAGGGTGCTGCGGGGCGCCCGCCGGTACGCCTCCCAGAACGCGGCGTCCCGGTCCCCGTCCGGCGGGGGCGTACGCGCGGGCTCCCGCCGTACGTCCGTGAAGCCCGCGGCGCGCGCCGCCCGCTCGTACTCCTCGGGCTCCCACTGGTAGTACGCGAACGGGACGGGCGGCTCGGTGAGGAACTCCATCCGCATCAGCGGCGCCTCGCCGCCCTCGACGCGCTCCACCAGGCGCGCGTCGACCGCGCCGTGACCGGCGTCGAGGAACCGGCCCGCGTTGGGCACGAGCGCCAGCAGCACGCCGCCCTCGGCGAGGTTGGCGCGGATCCGCTCGAACATGACGCGCAGCGCGTCGCGCGTCGGCGCGTAGTTGAAGAGGTAGCTCGCGGTGGCCACGCGGAACCGGCCCAGCACGGGCAGTTCGGCCGCGTCGCCGACGTGGTACTCGATGCCCAGCGGCTCCCGGGCCTCCTTGTCGCGGGCGAGGCGGACCATCTCCGCCGAGATGTCGACGCCCACCACGGGCGCCGTGCCGCGCGCGGCGAGCAGCCGGGTGATGTCGCCGTGCCCGCAGGCCACGTCGAGCGCCGCGGAGCCCGGCCCGATGCCGTGCGCCTCCAGCGCGGCGAGCAGCGTGTACCTGTCGGCGGCGCAGAACGCCGAGGTCTCCTTCATCTCCGCGTAGAGCGGGCCGATGCGGTCGTACTGCTCCATGGGTTCACTCCCGTTCGTCGGCCTGCTCCGGCGTCCCGTACGGGCCGTCGGGCGGCAGGGCCTGGAGGGTGGCGGCGGCCTTGAGGACCATCTCGGCGAACTCGTCGTCGGGGTCCGAGTCGAGGAGGATCGCGCCGCCCGCGCCGACCGTGAGGACGCCGCCCTGGACGACGGCCGTACGGATCACGATGCTCAGGTCGGCGGGGCCCGAGGCGGAGAAGTAGCCCAGCGCGCCCGAGTAGACGCCGCGCGGGCGCTGTTCGAGCCCGTCCAGGATCTCCAGGGAGCGCAGCTTGGGGGCGCCCGTCATGGAGCCGCCGGGGAAGCACGCCCGTACGCAGCCGACAGCGCCGACCTCGGGGCGCAGCCTGCCGCGGATGGTGGAGACGAGCTGGTGCACCGTCGCGTAGCTCTCGGTGGAGAGGAAGGCGGGGACCTCCACCGAGCCGATCTCGCAGACCTGCCCGAGGTCGTTGCGGAGCAGGTCGGCGATCATCAGGTTCTCGGCGCGGGTCTTGGGGTCCGCGCTCAGCGAGGCCGCCAGCTCCGCGTCCCGCGCGGGGTCGTCGTCGCGCGGCGCCGTGCCCTTGATGGGCTTGCTCTCCACCACGCCGTCCCGGTCCACCCGTACGAAGCACTCCGGGGACGAGCTGAGCACCCAGGTCGGGCCGAAGCGCAGGAGCGCCCCGTACGGCGCGGGGTTGAGGGCGCGCAGCCGCAGGAAGTACGCCAGCGGGTCGGCCGGTGCCGGGAGGGTCGCGGAGTCGGTGAGGCACAGCTCGTAGCTCTCGCCCGCGTGCAACTCCCGCTGGCAGACGGCGATGTCGGCGAGGTAGGTGGCCTCGGGACGGTTCAGCGTCTCGGCGGCGAGCCGCGCCGTGTCCCCGGCCTCCGGCCGCTCGGGCGCGACGCCGCGGGCCTCCCGGCCCTCCTTGCGGGGAAGTTCGCTGAGCGCCTTGACGGTGGTGGCGAGCCACGCGTCCGTCTCCTGCGGCTCGCCGGGCGCGTCCGTACGGCACAGGGCCACCGCGTACGTACGCCCGAGCGCGTGGTCGATCGCGAGGAAGCGGTCGCAGAAGAGCAGTTGGGCGTCGGGGGCGGTCGCGCGGTGGGTGTGCGGGGAGCCGCAGTCGGCGCGGAGCTCGTAGCCGAGGTAGCCGACGTAGCCGCCGGTGAAGTCGAAGGGCAGCTCGGGCCCCGGCGGCGGGCACGGGGTCCGCTCGCGCAGCCGTTGCTCCAGCACGTCGAAGACGGTGCCGGGGACCGTGGTGCGGGTGGTGTCGCCGTGCTGCACCGTCACCTGGCCGTCGCCCACCCGGTACTCCAGCAGCTCGCCGAGCGGCCCGGAGGTGTCCCCGAGGAACGAGAACCGGGACAGCCCCTCCTCGACGTGCGCGCTGTCCAGCCAGAAGGCGGGGTCGCTGTGCTGGTGCAGCGCCATGAAGGCGGCCTCGGCGTCCACCTCGTACGGCAGGACGGTGTGCCGCACCTCCAGCGGCGCCGCGCGTTCCGCCGCGGGGCGGGAGGGGGCGGGCGGAGCGGCGGCGGGACGCGGGGAGCGGGCGGCGGCCCGGGCCCCGTGCGGGGTGGCGAGGGCGAGCGCGCGGAAGTTCCGTACGAGCGGGCCGCCCTGCTCGGAGGCCACCGACTCCGGGTGGAACTGCACGCCCCACCACGGCCGGGACCGGTGCGCGACGGCCATCACCACCCCGTCCTCGGCCCGCGCCGTCACCCGCAGCTCCTCCGGCAGCGGCTCCGGCAGGCACAGCGAGTGGTAACGCACGGCGGTGAACGAGCGGGGGATGCCGTGGAAGAGCGGGTCGCCGTCGTGGGTGACCGTCGTCAGATGGCCGTGCCGGGGGCGCGGCGCGCCGGTGACGCGCCCGCCCGCCGCCGTACCGAGCCCCTGGTGGCCCAGGCAGACCCCGAGCACGGGGATCCGGCCGTGCCGGAAGACGTCCCCCGAGCGCCCGAAGTCCCGCTCCTCGTCCGGCCGTCCGGGCCCGGGGGAGATCACGGCGGCGTCGTAGGCGTCGAGGTCGAGCCGTTCCCACGCCGGGTCGTCGTGCGTGAGGACCTCGGGCTCCGCGCCGTACTCGGCGGCGAGGAGCTGGAAGAGGTTGTACGTGTACGAGTCGTAGTTGTCGACGAGGAGGACTCTCAAGGGGGCCTCCGGCCTCCGGGGCAGCACGGGCAACGCCCTCATTCATTGCGACCGGGGTACACCGGTGAAACGTTCCTCGCTCGAACGAGTGACCGTAATTCCCGCGAGAATTTACCCGGAACCCGCGTAATGCCTCGCGCTTCCTCCCCCTCTCTGAGGCACGGGCCGCCATGCCGGATGGCGGCCGGGACTTGCGGGAGGACGCCCACCATGAACGGTCGGCTGGACCAGAGCACCGTGCTGCTGCTGCTCGCGGGCGGCGGCGCGACGTATGTCGCCTTCAGACACCCCTCGTTCGGCACGGCGCTGCTCGTCGGCGTCGGCGTGGTGACACTGCTGCACCTGCTGATGAGGGACCGGTGAGCCGCTACGGGGTCGCGGGCGTCGCCGCGAGGGTGCCGAGGAGGGCGAGGGCCTCGCTGCTGGGGGAGGCGGGTTCGGCGTGGTAGACGACCAGCTCCTGGCCGGGGGCCGAGCGGACGTCGAAGGTCTGCATGGTCAGGGTCAGCGGGCCCACGGCGTGGTGGTCGAAGCGCTTGTGGGCCAGGGCCTTGCCGCGGGCGTCCTGGCGGCGCCACAGCTCGGCGAACTCCGCGCTCTGGTCGAGGAGCTGGGCGAGCACCCGGCGTACGCGCGGATCGTCGGGCGCCTTGCCGTGGCCGAGCCGGAACCCGGCGACGGAGTTGCGCGCGACCTCGTGCCAGTCCGCGTAGAAGGTACGGGCCGCCGGGTCGGTGAACACGACGTGCATGAGGTTGCGCGAGTGCGTCCAGTCGTGGAAGAGCGCGTCGGCGAGGGTGTTCGAGGCGAGGACGTCGTAGGCGCGGTTGTACACGATGGCGGGGTTGCCGGGCCAGGCGTCCATGAGGGCCAACAGGCTCGGGTCGACCCGGTCGGGCACGCCCGCCGAGCGGGCCCGCGGGCTCAGCCCGGCCAGCCGGAAGAGATGCGCGCGGCCGTCCTCGTCGAGGCGCAGCGCGACGGCGAGCGCGTCGACGACCTGCGCCGAGGGCGTGCGCTCCCTGCCCTGCTCCAGCCGCACGTAGTAGTCGACGCTGACGCCCGCCAGCAGGGCGACCTCCTCGCGGCGCAGGCCCGGAACCCGCCGGGGCCCGTACGAGGGGAGGTCCACCTCGGCCGGGGTGACCTGGGCGCGGCGCGCGCTGAGATGGGCGCCGAGATCGGAACGTGCCATACGGCCCAGGCTAGCCCCGGCGCCGCGGCGGAACGTGGGTGCGCTGCACCCAGGAAGAGTCCGCCCTCCCGCCGCACCCGGCCCGGCGCCCAGGCTCGGAGCCATGACAACACAGCAGGCAGAAGCCATGGGGCCCAAGGTCGTCCTCGTCACCGGCGCCAGCAGCGGGATCGGGGAGGCCGCCGCCGAACGCCTCGTCGCGGACGGGCACCGGGTGGTCGCCGGGGCCCGCCGCACCGACCGGCTCGACGCGCTCGCCGAGCGCCTCGCGCCGGTGGCCGCGCGCAGCGGCGGCGGCCTGGACCCCGTAGGGCTGGACGTGACCGATCCGGCCGCCGTACGCGCGTACGTCGAGGGCGCCCGCGAGCGGTACGGCCGCGTGGACGCCCTGGTGAGCAACGCCGGGGTGATGCCCCTGTCCCGGCTGGACTCCCTGCTCGTCGACGAGTGGGACCGGATGATCGACGTGAACGTCCGCGGCCTGCTGCACGGGATCGCCGCGGCCCTGCCCGTCTTCACGGCGCAGGGCGGGGGCCACTTCGTGACGGTCGCGAGCGTCGGCGCCCACGAGGTCGTGCCGACGGGCGCCGTGTACTGCGCGACGAAGTTCGCCGCCTGGGCGATCACCGAGGGGCTGCGCCAGGAGTGCGACCCGTCGGTCCGCGTCACGACCCTCTCGCCCGGCGTCGTCACCTCGGAGCTCGCCGACAGCATCACCGAACCCGGCGCCGCCGAGGCCATGCGGAGCTTCCGCGCGCACCAGATCGGGCCCCGCGCGATCGCCGACGCGCTCGCGTACGCCCTCGCGCAGCCGTCCGACGTCGACGTCAACGAGATCGTCGTCCGCCCGGCCCGCCAGCGCTGATCCACGAATCGGAGGACACCATGAGCAGGAGCAGCACCCCGCAGCACCCCGTCCCGCCCGCCGCCTGGGACCTGACCGGGCGCGTCGCCGTCGTCACCGGTGCGGCGCGCGGCATCGGCCGCGCCACCGCCGAGCTGCTGCGCGCCCGCGGCGCCCGGCTGGTCGTCACCGACCGCTCGGAGGGCGTGGAGACGTGGGCCGCCGGCTCCCCGGACGAGGTGGCCGCGCTCGTCGGGGACGTCGCCGACGAGGAGGTCGCCCGCGCGACCATGGCCCTGGCCACCGAGCGCTTCGGCCGCCTGGACATCCTCGTCAACAACGCCGGGCGCACCCTCAACAAGCCCGTCACGGAGACCACCGCCGAGGACTTCGACGGCATCCTCCGCGTCAACGCGCGCGGCAACTTCGTCCAGGCGCGCGAGGCGTTCCGCGTCATGGAGGCGGGCGGCGGGGGCGCGATCGTCTCCGTCGCCTCGGTCTCGTCCGTCGTCGCCTTCGCGACGCAGACGGCCTACGCGGCGTCGAAGGGCGCGCTGGCCCAGCTCACCCGCGTACTGGCGATCGAGGGCGGGTCCAAGGGCATCCGCTCGAACGCCGTGCTCCCCGGCGTGATCGACACGGACATCATGGAGGGCGTCGTCGAGAACGGGCGCGAGATGCTCGCCTCGTTCGGGCCCGCGCACCCGCTGGGCCGGATCGGCGGTCCCGAAGAGGTCGCCGAGGCCGTCGCGTTCCTCGCCTCCGACGCGTCGTCCTTCGTCACGGGCGCGCTCCTGGCGGTCGACGGGGGCTGGACGGCGCAGTGACGGTCAGCCCCTCGTGATCACGGTGCCAGGACGTCCAGCTCGCGCAGGGCGTCCTCGGTGATCGTGCGCATCGTGGCCTCGGCGCGGGGGCCGTCCCCCTCACGGATGGCCTCGGCCACCCGTACGTGCAGGGAGACGGCCTCCTGGCGGGGGTCGCTGAACATGACCTCGTGCTCCGTACGCCCCGTCAGCACCGCGGCCACCACGTCGCCGAGCCGCGCGAACATCTCGTTCCCCGAGGCGCGCAGGACCGCGTGGTGGAAGCCGATGTCGTGCACGAGGTAGTTCTCCAGCTGCTGGCCCCGTGACGTGGCCACCATGCCGAGGGCGTGCTCGGTGATGCGCGCGCCGTCCCCGGCGTCCCCCCGCTCGGCCGCGAGGCGTGCGGCCACCGGCTCGACGGCGGAGCGCAGCACGGTCAGCGAGCGGAGCTGCCGGGGGCGGTCGGTCCCGGCCAGGCGCCAGGTGATGACCTGCGGGTCGTACACGTTCCACTCGGTGACGGGCAGCACCGTCACCCCGACCCGGCGCCGGACCTCCACCAGGCGCATCGACTCCAGGACGCGCACGGCCTCCCGGACGACGGTGCGCGAGACCTCGTACCGCTCGGCGAGCTCGTCGGCGCGCAGCACGGTGCCGGGCGGATGGACCCCCGAGGTGATCGCCGGGCCGAGCGCGGCGAGCAGCCGCGCGTGCAGACCGCTGCCGGTCCCCTCGCTGGTCAATGGGTCTCCCGATGTCGTTCCCGCCCCTGGGAGCCCAGCCTACGTGGTGAGCGTCGCACTCTTTAAGTATGACTTTTTGATGTCCTTCTCTTGAATACGTGTGACCTATCGGGTTGAGTGTGCTCGGCGCCGAGGTCGATGAGGACAGCGAGGTTGTAGATGAGTGCCAGTGCCGCCAGTGCCGCCCCCGCCGCCACGCGCGTCGTGGTCGTGATGGGCGTGGCCGGGACGGGCAAGTCCACCGTGGGTGAACTGCTCGCCGAAGCTCTGGACGTGCCGTACGCCGAGGCCGACGCGTTCCACTCGCCCGCGAACATCGCCAAGATGTCCGCCGGGACCCCGCTGGACGACACCGACCGCGGACCCTGGCTCGACGCCATCGGGGCCTGGGCGCACTCCCGGGAGGGGCGCGGCGGAGTGGTGAGCTGCTCGGCGCTCAAACGGGTCTACCGCGACCGGCTGCGCGCCGCCGCGCCCGGCCTCTTCTTCCTCCACCTCACCGGCGACCGCGCCCTGATCGCGGACCGGATGGCCGCGCGTGAGGGCCACTTCATGCCGACCGCGCTCCAGGACTCGCAGTTCGCCACGCTGGAGCCGCTCCAGCCGGACGAGGACGGCGCCGCCGTCTCCGTCGCGCGCGAACCGGCCGCCGTCGTGGAGCGGGCGCTCGCCGCGCTCCCCGATTCCCGCTCCACCCCCACCCCCGTCCCCACCCCACTCCCCACCCCGTAGAGCCGCACAGTAGGGAACAGCCGTGCTTCATCTCAGTGCCGAGATGCTGGCCGCAGGACCGGACAAGGTCGATCCGATCACCTCGGCGGGCAGCGCCCAGCTGGGGATCGCCGTCCTCGTCGGGATCGCGGTCCTCGTCCTCCTCATCACCAAGTTCAAGCTGCACGCCTTCCTGGCGCTGACGCTCGGCTCCCTGGTGCTGGGCGCCGTGGCCGCGGCCCCGCTCGACAAGGTGATCGAGAGCTTCTCCGCCGGGCTCGGCGACACGGTCTCCGGCGTCGGCGTCCTCATCGCCCTCGGCGCGATCCTCGGCAAGCTGCTCGCCGACTCGGGCGGCGCCGACCAGATCGTCGACACCATCCTCGCCAGGGCCAGCAACCGCACGATGCCCTGGGCGATGGCCCTGATCGCGGGCATCATCGGGCTGCCGCTCTTCTTCGAGGTCGGCATCGTGCTGCTGATCCCCGTGGTGCTGCTGGTCGCCAAGCGCGGCAACTTCTCGCTGATGCGGATCGGCATCCCCGCGCTCGCGGGCCTCTCCGTCATGCACGGCCTCGTGCCCCCGCACCCCGGGCCGCTCGCCGCGATCGACTCGATCGGCGCCAACCTCGGCGTCACCCTCGCCTTCGGCGTCCTCGTCGGCATCCCCACGCTGATCGTCGCCGGGCCCCTCTTCGGCAGGCTCGCCGGGCGCTGGGTGGACACCGTGCCGCCCGAGGGGCTCATTCCGCAGCGCCCCTCCGAGGACCTGGAGAAGCGCCCGAGCTTCGGCGCGACGCTCGCCACGGTGCTGCTGCCGGTCGTGCTGATGCTGGCCAAGGCCCTCTCGGACATCGTCATCGACGACCCGGACAACACGGTTCAGCGCGCCCTGGACGTCGTCGGCGCGCCGATGATCGCGCTGCTCGCGGCCGTCCTCGTCGGGATGTTCACCCTTGGCCGCGCCGCGGGCTTCGGCCGGGACCGCCTCGGGAAGACGGTCGAGAAGTCGCTGATGCCGATCGCGGGCATCCTCCTGATCGTCGGCGCGGGCGGCGGCTTCAAGCAGACGCTGATCGACATCGGCGTCGGCGAGATGATCCTCGACTTCTCCAAGGACTGGTCGATCCCGACGCTGCTCCTCGCCTGGCTGATCGCGGTCGCGATCCGCCTCGCGACCGGCTCGGCGACGGTGGCCACGATCTCCGCCGCGGGCCTGGTCGCCCCGCTCGCCGCCGACATGAGCACCAGCGAGTCGGCCCTGCTGGTCCTCGCCGTCGGCGCCGGGTCCCTCTTCTTCAGCCATGTCAACGACGCGGGATTCTGGCTGGTGAAGGAGTACTTCGGGATGAACGTCGGCCAGACCGTGAAGACCTGGTCGGTCATGGAGACGATCATCTCCGTGGTCTCGCTGCTCTTCCTGCTGCTGCTCTCGCTGGTGGTCTGACACCGCCGGGTGCCCTCAGCCCTGCGGGCCCTCCTCCAGCGCCGCCGCCCAGTGGGCGGACCAGTCGGCCAGGGGGAGCAGGGCCTCGCAGGCGCGCAGGCCGAGCGGGGTGAGCGCGTAGCGGGAGTCGGGCTGCTGGGCGACGAGGGCCGCGTCGATGAGTTCGAGCAGCCGCTGCCGCAGCACGCTGGACGAGGCGTTGTCGCACTGCTGCTGGAGGGCCCGGAAGCCGAGCGGCCCGTCGCGCAGCTCCCACAGGATCCGCAGGCTCCACCGGCGGCCGAAGAGGTCGAGCGCCGCCATCAGGGGGCGGCCGGTGTCCGAACCGCGTACCGGCGCTCCCGGCCGGGGTGCCCGCGTCATGCGCCGTCCTCCGGTCGTTCCGTCCGTCCGCTTCGGATTCCGAAGAACCTAGCATCCGAGGGGGAACGGGCAGGAAAGGGGAGACGGATGGACGACGGTCCGGAGTCGGTGACCGCGCTCGCGCGGGAGCTCGTACGGCGCCCGAGCCGCGGAGGCATCGACGACTACGGGCCGGTGCTCGCCGTGCTGGAGGAGTGGCTCACGGGCGCGGGGCTGCCGCACCGCCGCCTGTACGACGGCGAGGACGGCGGCGGTGCCCTGGTCGGTCTTGTCGTGGAGGTGGCGGGCGGGCTGCCGGGGCCCTGGTGGGTGCTGGACGCGTGCGTGGACACCGCCGGGTTCGGGGACGAGGACGCGTGGAGCTTCCCGCCCACCGCCGGGGACGTGGTGGACGGCTGGCTGCGCGGACGGGGCAGCGCGGACTCGAAGCTGGCGGCGGCCCTGTTCTGCCATCTCGCCGCCGGGGTACGGCCGTTCGCCGGTGAGCTGCGCGGCGGTCTCGCGGTGCTGCTGGACGCCGACGAGCACACCGGCGCCTTCGGCGGCGCCCGCGCCTACCTCGCCGACCCCCGTACGCCCCGGCCGGCGGGGGTGATGATCGGCTACCCGGGCCCGGACCATGTCGTCGTCGGCGGCCGGGGCCTGTGGCGCGCCCGCCTCGTGGTGCACGCCACCGCCGGGCACTCGGGCGCGCGCCGTCCCGCGCTCGGCGCGGTCTCCCGCGCGGCCCGGCTCGTCCAACTCCTGGATGCGGCGCCGCTGCCGGACGTCCGCGAGGGCGACGGGTTCCCGCTGCCGCCCCGGCTCACGGTCACCGCCGTCCAGGGCGGCGAGGGCTTCTCCGTGACCCCCGACCGGTGCGAGCTGAACGTCGACGTCCGCACCACTCCGTCCTTCGGCGCCGACCGGGCCGAGACGCTCGTACGGGGCGCCGCCGCCGACGTCGACGCCGAACTGCCCGGGCCCCGCCCGACCGACGTCCATCCCGAGGCCAGCTGGCCCCCCTTCCAGTTGGCCGAGGGCGAAGAGCCCGCCGCCGCGCTCCTCGCCGCCGCCCGGGAGGCCGGGCTCGCGCCCCGCTGCAAGACGGCAGGCCCCTCCAACATCGGCAACCTCCTCGCGGGCGAGGGCATCCCCGCCACCGCCGGTTTCGGCGTACGCCACGAGGGCGTCCACGCCGCCGACGAACGCGCCTGCCTCGCCGACCTCCCCCGCGTCCACGCCGCCTACCGCCGGGCCGTGCTGCGCCTGATGGCGGGGGACCGCTGAGGTGGCGACGGCCCGTGTCGAGCCCGCCGCACGGCCCACGGCGACCGGGCATCCCGCGGTCCGCGTACGCACGCGCGCCGGGACCGCCGTCGCGTGCTGGCGCGGCGATCCGGCGGAGGCCGGGGGCGAGCGGCACATCGAGTGGAGCGTGGACGAGGACCTGGCCTGGGGCCGCAACGCCCGACGCGCCCCCGCCGACGCCCCCGCCGACGCTCCCGTCCTCGCGCGGGACGGCGACCGGACCGTCTTCCGGGGCCGCCTGCGCCTGACGCCCGACGGCGCCGCCGTGCTGGAGGTGGACGACGCGCGGCTCGTCTTCGACCTCGCCGGTCCGCCGCCTCCGGCGGACGCCGAGGGCGCGTGGGTCGAGGTCAGGGTGGCGTGGGACGCCGTCGGAGTGTGGCCGTACGCCGTCTGAAGACGGGCACCTGAAAGCCGGTCCTTGAGAATCTCAAACTCTGTGAGTTGACTCCTTAAAAATCTCAAGCTAGAAATGAAGCATGAGAAGGTCGCCGAGAGTAGGGAGCCGACGGTGGAGTGGCAGGACCTGACGGACCTGACGCGCGGCCGGCCGTTCGTGGTCGAGCGGGTCCGCCTTGAGGAGAGCGGTGTCGCGATCGAGGGGGAGTTCGAGCCGCCGCAGTTGGCTCAGCTGGGCATCGACGACCAGGTGTTCGTCGCCGCGTTCGTCAGGGCGCACGGCTCCATCAAGGAGATGGAGCGGGTCTTCGGGGTGAGTTACCCGACGGTGAAGTCCCGGCTGAAGCGGATCGCCGAGCAGCTCGACTTCGTCGACGTCGACCCGGCGCCCGCCGACGCCGCCGACACGGCCGACGTCATCGCCCGCCTGCGCCAGGGGGAGATCAGCACCGAGGACGCCCTGGCCGAGCTGGAGGGGCGATGATCCCGCAGCTGGTGACGGTGCGCGTGCACCGGTCCAGCGGGCGCCGGGTGCGGCTGTACGTACCCGTCGTGCCGGTGGCCCTGCTGCTGTCGCCGCTGCTGGTGCTCGCCGTGCTGGGCGGATGCGTCGCGTGCCTCAGATTCCGCATCAGCCCCGTGGGCGCGCTGCGCGGGACCGCGCGGGTGCTGTGGGCGCTGCCCGGCACCCGGTTCGAGCTGGCGCAGGGCCGTTCGGCCGCGCTGGTCAGCGTCAGATGACTTGAGAGAAGCAGGAGCATGCCATGAACGAGCAGCGCCGCCAGATCCTGGAGATGCTGGCCGAGGGGAAGATCACCGCGGACGAGGCCGAGCGGCTGATCGACGCCTTGCAGCGCGAACAGCCCGGTGCCGGGACCGGATCCGGGGTCGAGTCCGGGGCGCGGGCGGGGGCGCAGGCGGGGGCGACGTCCCGCACGAAGGGCCGTCCCAAGTACCTGCGCGTGGTGATGGACGCGGAGGACGAGACCGGCCCCGACGGCGCCAGTCGGCTGAACATCCGTATCCCGCTGCAGCTGCTGCGCGCGGGCGTCCGACTCACCGCCCTGCTCCCGCCGGTGGCCATCACCAAGGTCAACGCGCAGCTGGACAAGGCCGGTGTGCCGATCGACCTCGCCGAGCTGAAGCCGCAGCACCTTGAGGACCTGGTCGAGCACCTCGACGACATGATCATCGACGTCAACGACCCCAGCTCCACCGTGCGCGTCTACTGCGAGTGACGGCCCGGGCCGCCCACTCCTCACCTCACGTCACCTCACCTCACCTAAGCCTTCAGTTTCGAGGGGGAACCCCTGATGGCTTCATCTGTCATGCCCATGCCCATGTCCAAAAACGGTGAAGGCGGCGCCCTCCCGGCGCCGCCCGCCGTCTCCGCCGTCGGCCTGCGCAAGGCGTACGGCGACAAGACCGTCCTCGACGGCATCGACCTGCACATCCCGGAGGGGTCCGTCTTCGCGCTGCTCGGTCCGAACGGAGCGGGGAAGACCACCGCCGTGAAGATCCTCTCCACCCTCATCCGCGCCGACGGCGGACAGGCCCAGGTCGCGGGCCACGACGTGGCCACGGCTCCGGACGGGGTACGGGCCGCGATCGGGGTCACCGGTCAGTTCTCCGCCGTGGACGGACTGATCACAGGCGAGGAGAACATGCGCCTCGTGGCGGACCTGAACCACCTCTCGCGGAGCGAGGGCAGGCGGGCCGCCGCCGAACTGCTGGAGCGCTTCGACCTCGTCGAGGCCGCGGGCAAGCCGGTGCAGAGCTACTCCGGCGGCATGAAGCGCCGCCTCGACCTCGCCATGACCCTGATGGGCGGCCCGCGCATCATCTTCCTCGACGAGCCGACGACCGGCCTCGATCCCCGTTCCCGGCACTCGATGTGGGGCGTGATCCGGGAGCTGGTGGCGGGCGGCGTCACCGTCTTCCTCACCACCCAGTACCTGGACGAGGCCGACGAACTCGCCGACCGTATCGCCGTGCTGAACGACGGCGGGATCGCCGCCGAGGGCAGCGCCGAGGAGCTCAAGCGGATGATCCCCGGCGGGCACATCAGCCTGCGCTTCACCGATCCGGCCGCCTACCGGAGCGCCGCCACCGTGCTGCGCGGGGCGACGCCGGACGACGAGGCACTGGTGCTGCAGGTCCCCAGCGACGGCGGCCAGCGCGAACTGCGCGTGATCCTCGACGGGCTGGACTCCGCCGGTGTCGAGGCGGACGAACTGACCGTGCACACGCCCGATCTGGACGATGTGTTCTTCGCCCTGACGAGCCGGCCTGAGGAGGCCGTCCGATGAGTGCCCTGCCCCTCGCCGTACGCGACTCGTCCACGATGCTGCGGCGCAACCTGCTGCACGCGCGCCGCTACCCGTCCGCGACGCTCAACCTGCTGCTGACGCCCGTCATGCTCCTGCTCCTCTTCGTCTACATCTTCGGCGACGCGATGAGCGCGGGCATCGGTGGCGGTGGCGGTGGCGCGGACCGTGCCGACTATGTCGCCTACATCGTCCCCGGCATCCTGCTGATGACCGTCGGAAGCACCACGATCGGCTCCGCGGTGCACATGGCCATGGATATGACCGAGGGCATCATCGCCCGTTTCCGCACGATGGCGATCCACCGCGGCTCGGTGCTCATCGGGCACGTCGTCGGCAGCGTGCTGCAGGCGGTCATGAGCGTGGTGCTGGTCGGGGCCGTCGGCGTGGCGATCGGCTTCCGCTCCACCGACGCCACCGTCCTGGAGTGGCTGGCGGCCTTCGGGCTGGTCGCGTTCTTCTCCCTGGCGCTGACGTGGATCGCGGTCGGGGTGGGCCTGTCCAGCCCGAACGCCGAGGCGGCCAGCAACAGCGCCATGCCGCTGATCCTGCTGCCGCTGATCTCCAGCGCGTTCATCCCGGCGGAGACGATGCCGGGCTGGATCCGGCCGATCGCCGAGTACCAGCCCTTCACCCCGGCCATCGAGACCCTGCGCGGCCTGCTGCTGGGCAGCGGGATCGGCCACAACGGCTGGCTGGCGCTCGCCTGGTGCGTGGGCCTCACGGTCCTCGGCTACGTCTGGTCCAGGGCCCTGTTCGACCGCGACCCGAAGTAGGCCGGGGTGGACCGAGCGGCAGCCGCGACCTTCGGTTGACGAGTGGGCATGTGCCCATCATAGTGGGCGCATGCCCACTCCACGCTGGACCGAGAAGCCGCACGAACAGCGGGCCATGGCCGAGTCGTTCGGCGCCGACGCCGCGCGGTACGACAGGGCCCGGCCGCGCTATCCCGAGGCGCTGGTCGAGCGGATCGCCGCCGAGGCACCCGGGCCCGAGGTGCTCGACGTCGGCACCGGTACGGGCATCGCCGCCCGGCAGCTCAGGGGCGCCGGATGCCGGGTGCTCGGGGTCGAGCCCGACGCGCGGATGGCGGAGGCGGCCCGGCGGGCGGGGGACGAGGTCGAGGTGGCGGCGTTCGAGGAGTGGGACCCCGCGGGCCGGACGTTCGACGCGGTCGTGGCCGGGCAGGCGTGGCACTGGATCGACCCCGTCGCGGGCGCGCGCCAGGCCGCGCGGGTGCTGCGGCCCGGGGGCCTGCTGGCGCCGTTCTGGAACGTCTTCGCGTTCCCCGCCGAGCTGGGCGAGGAGATCGCCGACGTCTGCCAACGGGCCCTGCCCGACGCGCCGTTCGACTTCCGCGCCGTGGCGACGGCGGGCCTGGACGCGCACCCGCCGCTCCTCGCCACCGTGGCCGACGGGATCGACGAGGCGGGCGGCTTCGACGCCACCGGCACCAGCACCTGGCGGTACGCGTGGGAGTGGACGTACACGCGCGACGCCTGGCTCGACCAGATGCCGACCCAGGGCGCGTTCACCCGGCTCCCGCCGGAGAGGCTGGCGGAGATCCTGGAGGGCGTCGGCTCCGTGATCGACGCGCGCGGCGGCGGCTTCACGATGCGGTACGCCACGTTTGCGGTCACCGCTCGCCGGAGCGTACGCCTGTCCGCCGTATAAGGGTTGCCCTCTCTCGTGGCCGCTGGGCAGGGGCTGCCCCTGCCTGTCCGTCGCAGACCGCGGGTTGTGGACGGTTGCGCGCGCAGTTCCCCGCGCCCCTAGAGGTACGCGGCGCTCCTCGGAGCGCCCCGTCAGGGGCGCGGGGAACTGCGCGACAAGCCACGACGCGGCCGCAGCCTGCAATGCACAGACGGGGCAACCCCTGCCCAGCAGCCACCTGTGCGCACGGCACGCGGTGCGGTGGACTGGGGGCATGCAACCGACCGAAGACCTGCCACCACTGCTCGGCGGGGACGCACTCCGGGCGCTGTGTCCGCCCGCCGCCGCGATCGACCCGCTCCGCGAGGCGCTGCGTTCGGGCCTGGACCCCTCGACGGCCCCGCCCCGTACGCACGTTCCGACGAGCGCGGGGCAGCTGCTGCTGATGCCCGCCGAGCACGGCTCCTACGCCGGGGTGAAGATCGCCGGGGTCGCCCCCGGCAACCCCGCCCTCGGACTGCCCCGCATCACCGGCCTCTACCTCCTCCTCGACGCGGCCACGCTGCGCCCCCTCGCGCTGCTCGACGGTCCGCAGCTCACGCTCACCCGGACGTCCGCCGTCTCGGCCCTCGCCGTCGACCACCTGGCCGCGCCGGACGCCGACCGGATGCTGGTGCACGGCACGGGCCCGCAGGCGCTGGCCCACGCCGCCGCCGTCCACGCCGTACGCCCGCTGCGCCGCCTCGACGTGGTGGGCAGGCGGCCCGAGGCCGTCGCGGAGTTCGTCCGTGCCTGCGCGGCGCTCGGCCTGCCAGCGCGGGCCGCCGACTCCGCCTCCCCGCGCGGCGCGGACCTCGTCGTCTGCTGCACGTCCGCCACCGGGCCGCTCTTCGACGGCGCGGAACTGGAGGAGCACGCCACCGTCGTCGCGATGGGTTCGCACACCCCGGACGCGCGGGAGACGGACGACGCGACGGTGCGGCGCGCGACCGTCGTGGTCGAGGACGTGGGCGCGGCCCTGCGCGAGGCCGGGGACATCGTGATCCCGCACCGCGCGGGGCTGCTGCCCCGGGAACGGCTGCACACGCTCGCCGACCTCGTCACGGGCCGCTTCGAACCGCCCGCCGGGCCCCGGTTCTTCAAGTCGGTCGGCATGGCGTGGCAGGACCTCGTCGTCGCCTCCCGTATTCACGAACGGAGCCGGGACCGGGTCACCGAGTCGCCAGCTCCGTCATCAGGCGGGTGAGGACCGGGACCGGGACGTCGTGCCGGGCCGCCGCGCGGAGCACGGCGCCGCCGATGGCGTCGAGTTCCAGGGGGCGGCCCGCCTCCGCGTCGCGCTGCATGGACGACTTGGTGGCCGCGGGGAACGCGTCGTAACGGGCGAGGACGTCGGCGGCGTCGGCGGGGGCGCCGCAGGCGCGGCTCACGGCGGCGGTCTCCGCGACGAGCGCGGCCAGCTCCTCGCGACGCCCCGACCCGGACCGGGCCTCGCCGAGCGGGATTCCGTAGCGGGTGGTGATCAGCGCGACGGGGCCCAGGAAGACCAGCTTGGCCCAGAGGACGGCGCTCTCCTCGCCCGCCACCTCCGTGGCCACCCCCGCCTCCGTGAGCAGCGCGGCCAGGGGGCCGAAGCCCTCCGGCGGCGCGGCGGGGCCCGGCTGTGCGAGGGCGATCCGCGCGAACGGGCTGCCGTGCTCGACGACTCCGGGCGCCGTACGCGTCGACTCGACGGTGACGGTGGCCGGAACGACGCTCCGCGCGCCGTAGCGGGCGCGCAGCACGTCCGGGTGCTCGACGCCGTTGAGGAGGGGCAGCACCAGGCCGTCGCCCAGCACCTCGGGCGGTATCCGCTCCAACGCCGCGTCCAGCGCGGTCTGTTTGACGGTGACCAGGCACAGGTCGACGGGCTCCCGCAGCGCGGTGTCCGCCTCGACGGCGGCGTGGAAGTCGCCGAACACGCCGCTGCGCACCCGGATCCCGTCCTCGCGCAGCACCCGCGCGGTCTCCTCGCCCGCCACGCAGATCACCCGGTGCCCGGCGCGGGAGAGCACGGCGGCCAGCAGGCCGCCCACGCCTCCGGGGCCGAGCACGGCGACGGTCCAGGGGCTGCTGGCGGTGGCGGGCTGGGTCATGGCGGACCGTCCTTCCGGGCAGGAGAGCTTGATCCTCAGCGATCCGCCGGTCCCGGTCAATCCGTCCGGCTCAGGGTGCGGGCGCACCAGCCGATGAACAGGGCGTTCACCAGGGCCCCGAGGCCGACGGCGACGAAGAGCATCGAGACGTGGTCCGGCAGTACGAGCAGCACGAGGCTGACCGGCGCGGTGGCGAAGAGCGGGATGACGCCCGCCATGGAGGCGTCGGGGTTGTCGAGGGAGGAGACCACCAGCGCCCAGACCAGCAGCCCCGCGCAGATGACGAGGTACGCGAGGGCGAAGACGCTGCTCAGCGCGCGGCGCTGGTCAGAAGTGGGCCTCGGGCGGGTTCACGCGGGCCAGCCCCAGGTCGTACGCGAGGATCGTGGCCTGCACCCGGTCGCGCAGGCCGAGCTTGCGCAGCAGCGCGTTGACGTGCGACTTGACGGTGCCGACGGTGATGTCCAGCTCCTCGGCGATCTCCGCGTTGTTCAGGCCCGAGGCGATCAGGGTGAGGACGAAGCGCTCCCGCGCGGTGAGCTGGTCCAGGGACGGGGCCTCGCCGTCGTCCCCGCTCCCGCCCTTGCGCCGCTTCCCCTTTCCCTTCCCGGCCTGCGGTCCCGACGCGTAGTGGCCGATGAGGCGGCGGGTCGCGGACGGTGCGAGGACGCCCTCTCCGGCGGCCACGGTCCGGATGCCGTCGAGGAGTTCGGAGGTCTGGACGTCCTTGAGGAGGAAGCCGGAGGCGCCCGCGCGCAGCGCGTTGAAGACGTAGGCGTCGAGGTCGAAGGTGGTGAGGACCAGGACGCGCGGCGCGTTCTCGCGCCCCGTGAGGATCCGGGTGGCCGCGATGCCGTCCAGCTCGGGCATCCGTACGTCCATGAGCACCACGTCCGGTTCCAGCCGTTCGGCGAGGCTCACCGCCGCCGCGCCGTCACCGGCCTCGCCGACCACGGTCATGTCCGGTTCGCCGTCGATGATGGCGGCGAAGGCGGACCGGACGACGCTCTGGTCGTCGACGACCAGCACGGAGACGGTCACCGGTTCTCCTCCTGGGGAAGCGCGGGGGTCGCGGGGTTCGCGGGGGTGGTCAGGGGCAGGCGCAGCAGTACGGCGTCCGGCCGGTCGGCGGTCAGCGTGCCGCCGAGCGCGGCGGCCCGCGCCGCCAGCCTCTCGCGCGCCGCGCGGTGGGCCGCACCCGGGACCCCGGTGGCGGTCAGGGTCAGCTCGCCGCCGTCGGCGTCGAGCACGAGCGTGGCGGGCTCGTCGTTCCCCGCCTCCAGGACGAGTTCGGCGGCGCGGTACGCGGCGAGGTCCACCTCCGCCGACAGCCGCTCCGGCACCCGCTCGGTGACCCGCACCTCGACCTCGCGGCCCGTGGCCCGCCACTGGTGGACGAGGAGGTCGAGGGCCTGGAGGGTGGGCTGCGGCCGCAGCTCCGCGCGGTCCTCCCCGTCCCGCACGGTGTCGAGCAGCGCGCGCATCGCGGCGAGCGCCTCGCGGGCCCGCTCTGCGGTGCGCGACAGCTCGCCGCCCTCGGCGGCCTCGACGACCTCGGCGGTCCGCGCGAGCACCGTCGTCTCCAGCCCGGCGGTGATACGGCGCCGCTCGGCCCACGCGTCCCGTACGGCCTCCTCCGTCCACGCCGCGAGCCGCCCCTCGTGCGCCTCGCGGGCGCCGCGCCGCCGTACGCCGTACCGCGCCCCGGCCCACCAGGCCGCACCGGCGGCCCCCGCCGACGCGGCGGCGGCACCGGCGGCCACGGCCCACAGGGGCCCCGGTCCGTCGTCCACCAGGGCCACGGACGCGGTCGCCGCCGCGGCATGGACGAGAGCCGCCGCCCCGGGCACGGCCAGGCCGGAACGGGCGTCCCCCTCCTCCGCCGCGCGGGCCGCGCACCCCGCGAGGGCGAGGCAGGTGGCGAGGGCGCTGAGCACGGGGGGCAGGACGGCGGGCCCTGCGTAGCCGCTTGCCGCCACGGCGGCGGGCCAGAGTGCGGCGAGGGCGAGCTCGACGCCGAGCGTGGCGCGCGGGGCCCGGCGGAGCCGGAGGAGGGCGAGCGCCTGGGCCGTGGCCAGGAGCGTGAAGAGGACCCCGGCCGGGACGCCGGAGCCGGAGGAGACGGCGTCGTCCCGCAGCACGAGCACCGGGAGCAGCGGCTGGAAGCAGAGCCCCGCCGCCGTGAGGGCCTGGGCGAGGCGGTACGAGCGGGGCACGGACGCCGAAGGGGCCGCGGCCGTACGGCCCGGGAGCAGCGCCCGTACCTCCCAGCCGCCGTCGGCGGTCGGCCCGGTGGCGAGGGTGCCGCCCGCCTCGCGGGCCCGGCCGCGCAGCAGGTTCTGGCCGCGTCCGCCGCCGAGGCCGGAGGGCTCCGCTCCGGCTGCGGGCTCGTTGCGGACCACGACCTCGGTGTGCGCGTCGCCGTACGCGCAGCGCACGGTGGTGGCGGCGCCCGAGGCGTGCCGTACGACGTTGGTGAGGGCCTCGCGCACGATCCCGTACGCGGCGTCGGCCACGGCGCCGTCCGGCAGCGCGTCGATCTCGCAGGTGACCGGCTGGCCCAGGGCGCGGAAACCGGCGACCAGCTCCCGCAGCCGCTCCTCGGGGGCCGGAAGGTCCTCGGCGGAGGGCGCGGGGGCCTTGACCGCGCTCAGCGCGCGCGTCACCTCGCGGCCCGCCGAGGCGGCGAACTCCAGCGCCTCCCCGGCCATCTCCGGACGCCGCTCGCGCAGCCCCACCGCGGCCTCCACCGTGACGACGACCGCCGTCAGATGGTGCGCGCTGACGTCGTGCAGCTCCCGCTCCATACGACGCCGCTCGGCGGCGGGGAGCCGGTGGCGCTCGGCCTCGGCCCGGTGCAGCCGCCGCTCGGCGGTCCGCCGCGCCTCGCGCCGCCGCCGCAGCCACAGGCCGCCGCCGGTGGCCGCCGCGTAGAGCAGGGCCGTGAGGACGAGGGCCAGGCCCTCGCCGTCGCCGGATCCGAGCCCGAGCCCGTGCAGGCTCAGCTCGTGCAGGAGCTGCCAGAGGGCGAGCGTCCCGACGCACAGCAGCGTGGTCGCGGTGTCCCGTTCCAGGGCCACCGTGAGCAGGGCCAGGGCGACGCCCGCCGTGCCGAGCACCGCCAGCGCCCCGGTGGGCAGCGGCGCGGCGCCGAGCGCGCACGCGGCGGCGACCAGCACGAGCACCGGCACGGGCCGGGCGCGGCGGACGGCGAGCGCGACGGTCACCAGCCCGTACACCAGGACGGCCGCGAGCAGCTCGGCGGCCGAGGGCGTGGCGCCGCGCAGCAGCGCGGCGCCGGGCCACACCAGGGCCTGGGCAGCGAGCAGCAGGACCGGGAGGAACCGGTCGTCAGTTCGTTCCATGAGGTCATTCAGGTTAGGCCCCGGCCCGGGGTCCGGTCCTCCCGCCAGAGGGCGAGCGCCGTCTCTATCCCTGGTTGGAGACGGCACCCTCCGTGCGCGGGGTGACGTGCAGGGGGATGTCGTGCGCGGCCCAGAGCACGAACCGTTCGACCGGCACGACCTCGTGCCCCGGCACCGGCCGGAAGCGGAAGCGCTTGAGCAGGACGGCGAGGACCAGCTCCGCCTCGACCATGGCCAGCGCCGCGCCCTCGCAGCTGCGGGGCCCGAGGCCGAAGGGGACGTACGCCAGCCGGTGCCGCCCGGCCGCCTCCTCCGGCGCGAACCGCTCGGGCCGGAACCGCTCGGGCTCCGGCCAGTGCTCGGGGTTCATGTGGAGGGCCCAGAACGGGTAGAAGACCGTCGCCCCCGCCGGGATCTCGTACGCGCCCACGGCCAGCGGCTCGGCCGTCTCCCGCGCGCCGTACGGGCCGGGCGGGTAGAGCCGCATCGCCTCCTTGAGGACCATCTCCAGGTAAGTGAGCCGCCGCAGCTCCGCGTACGTGGGCGCCGCCCGGTCGCCCAGCTCCCTGTCCAGCTCCTCCGCGACGCGCGCCGCGACCTCCGGGTGGCGGCTGAGCAGGTGCAGCGTCCAGGAGACGGCCACGCCCGTGGTGTGGTGCGCGGCCAGCAGCGTCACCATCACGGTGTCGCGGATCCGCACGGGGCTCTCGCCCGCCTCGACGAGCGCCCCGATCAGATCGCTCCTGTCGGTACGGGCGTCCGTACGGGCGTCGGTACGGGCGTCCGTACGGCCGTCGTCGTGGCGGTGCGCCGCGACGACCTCGTCGACCGTCGCGCGCAGATACGCGAGGGCGCGGTCGGCGCGTGCGGCGCGCTCCTCCGGGGTGCCGGGGACGGGCACCTGGTAGAGCCGCCCCAGGTACTCGGTGAGGACCTCCTCGAAGGCGTGGATCACCCGCTCCGGGTCCGGAGCGTCGCCGCCCAGCGCGTACTGGCAGATCATCCGCAGCGTCAGCGCCGTCAGGTCCTTCTGCGAGGCGACGGGCGCCGCCTTCCCCTCCGCCGCCCAGCGGTCCGCCAGCTCCGTCGCCAGCGCGGTGAAGCCCGGGAAGTGCCGCTCGTGGGACGGGCGTCCGGCGAGCACCGAGAGCAGCGTCCGGCGCCAGGGGGTGTGCTGCTCGGGGGCGAACGTCTGGAGGTTCTCCGCCTCGCACAGCGGCGCGAGGAACGCGAACAGCTCGTCCGGCCGCTCGTCGAGATGCGCCGTGGCCTCCAGCAGCACGGGGTCGGCGACGGAGACCGCCGTCTCGGCGCCGGGGAGTTGGAACCGTACGACGGGGCCGTACTGCTCGTGCAGCCGCAGCTGGTACGTGTGCAGCCCGCCCGCGGCGGTGACGGCGCCCACGCCGCCGTCCGCGCGGGGCTCGGGACCGGGGATCTGCATGACCACGCCTCCTCGATGGGGGAACGGGGGAGCGGGGGACGGAAGTCCCCCGCCCACACCTTGCTACCGCCGGGCCGGAACGCGCAGCCGCACGGTGCTCGAACTGTCCGTTTCGCAGGCCTGTTGTGCCGTGCGGGGGTTCGAGTGGTCGTTTCGGGGTGTGATTCGCGTGGCTGGGGCGCCACTTGGCGCGGGTGTGGGGCGTTGGGGTAGCCGTGGTGCGGTGGCAGTGACGGTTCTGCACCGGGGCAGCGGCCCCGGGACGAGGGCGCCGCTCCGGATGCCGTGCCCGGCGGGCACGGTGTCACGAGCACGGTCTGGAGAGTGGCGAGAGTGTGGACACGCATCGGCGATCCCGAGGCCCCGCCCGGCTCGCAGGGGTGGGACCAGGGCTGGGAGCCCGGCCTGGTCGGCCGCGAGCGCGAGACGGAGGAGCTGCGCGAACTGCTGGCCGGATGCCGGGTGGTGACCGTCACCGGCGCGGCCGGGGTGGGCAAGAGCCGCCTGGCGGCGACGGTGGTGGCGGCGACGGGCGACGGGCCGTGGCGGCATCTCGTCCCGGTACGGCGGCACGGCAGCGGCGCGGGCGACCACGGCAGCCTGGCCTCGGCGGTCGCCGCCGCCCTGGACGGCACGCGGCCCGGCAGGGAACCGGCCGACGCCACGACCGTCGCCGCTGAACTGCCCTCGGGAGCGCTGCTGTTCCTCGACGACGTCGATCCCGTGCACGGCGAGTGCGTGGGCCTCGTGCAGCGGCTGCTGATGACGGTGCCGGACGTGCGGGTGCTGGTCACCTCGCGCCGGGCGCTGGGCCTGGGGGACGAGCACGTGCTGCGGCTCGCGCCGCTGGCCACCGAGGCGCCGTTCCCGGACGGCGGTACGGCCCCGGCCGTGGAGCTGTTCGTCGAACGGGCACGGGCCGTGACGCCCGGCGCGTGCGCCGACGAGGCGGACCTGGACGCCGCGGCGCGCGTGTGCGGGCTGCTGGAGGGCGTGCCGCTCGCCGTCGAACTGGCCGCCGCGCAGACGGTGTGCCGCCCCGTCGGCGAACTGGCCGCGCTGCTGGAACGGGACCAGGGCTGGCTGAACAGCCCGCGCCCCGTGCTGCGGCGGCACCGCTCGCTGCGCGAGGCCGTCGGCGCCAGCTATGTGCTGTGCGACCGCGAGGAGCGGATCGTGTGGGCCCGCGCCAGCATCCTGCCCGGCACCTTCGCGGAGGGCACGGGCGGCTTCGTGTGCGGCGGCAACGGCGTCGAGCCCCGCGACGTGGCGGGGTGCCTCGCCCAGCTCGCCGCCTGTGGCGTGCTGGAGCCGCTGGGCGACCCCGGCGGCGTCCACGAGCCCCGCTACCGGATGACGCGCGCCGCACGCGACTTCGGGCTCGAACGGCTGCGGGAGGCGGGCGAGTTCCCCGTCGCCGCCGAACGCCGCAAGAGCCACTGCCGCCGCATGGCCGCCGTCATCGAGAACCTGTGGCACACCGGAAACCAGGACCAGGCCGTCCGCTTCCTCCTCGGCGAGCACGACAACCTCACCGCCACCGTGCGGCACGCCGTCGAGGAGCCCGAACACGTCGAGGCCGCGCTGGAGATCGTGCTCGGCCTCTGGTTCTGGTGGACGGTGCACGACCGCGCCGAGGAGGGCCGCGAACTGCTGCTGCGGCTGCTGCCGCTGTGCCCGGACGAGAGCAGGTCCGCCGTGCGCGTGCAGTGGCTGGCCGCCTGGCTCGGCGCGGCGAGCGACCCCTCCACCGCCCGCGCGCTGCTCGGCCGCGCCTGGCCGGCCGCCGTGCTCGCCGGGGACGACGCGGCCGTCGGCCGTATCGCCTACGTCGAGGGCGTCCTCGCGCTGCACCGGGACGACCCCCGGGCCGCCGCGGGGCACTTCCAGGAGGCCGCCGCCACCATCCCCGACCACGCGCTGGGCGGCCCGTCGCCCGCCGTCGGCGAGGCCGCGCTCGCCCTCGCCCAGGCCGACTTCGCCCCCGCCGCCGCACGCCTCAGCGCCCGCCGCGCCCTGGCCCGTGTCGGGATCCGCGACGACGCCTGGGCCACGCTCGTCGCCCGTTACGCCCGCGCCGAGGCCGACCGCCGCCTCGGCCGTACGGCCAGCGCCTGGCGCCGCGCGCGCCGGGCCCTGGACTCGCTCGACCCCGTGCTGCCGGTCCCGCGCGGCCACGCGGCGCTCCGCCGCCTGCTCGCCGATCTGGAGACCGGGGCTCCGCTCCGGCCCGCCGCCGCGCGCCACGCCCTCGCCGACGCGCGGCCGGAGGGCGCGGGCCTGCCGGTGGCCGAACGGGCGGGCGACGCCCTCGACGCGGTGCCGGTCTCGCGTAGCGGCCCTGCCGGTCCCGCGTGATCAGGACCCGGTCACTCCCGGACACTTTCGGTCGCCGGACGCCCGCGCGTACGGGACCCCCTCCGCAGTCCCCCTAGCATGAACGCCCGCGAACGGGACAACAGGGAAAGCACGGGGCACAAGTGAACGAAGAGAAGTCGCCGGCCGGTGACGGGACGTCGTCCGGGGACGTGAAGAACGACCTCTCGGACGCGAACGGCGAGCAGATCGTCCAGGCCGGATCGATCGGCACGCTCCACATCCAGGGGGTCCTGGCGTCCCGGCGGGTGCGGTGGCTCCTGGCGGCCGCAGCGGCACTGGCAGTGGCGGGCGTCCTCCTCGTCGCGCTCTCCGTGCACACCGACGGCACGTCCGCGTCGTCCGGCGGCGGCGAGGACGACGGCAAGGGCGGGGACCGGCGGGCCCAAGTGGCCGCGCACGCGGGGTCGGAGCGACCCGGGCAGGGGGAGCCGGGGACGTCGCCGCGCGCGTCCGCGACCCCGCTCCCGCCGCCCCCGCGCGAGCGGGACGCGGAGCCGCACGCGGAGTCCGGGCCCGCCGGGGACGCGGTGCGCGAGCCCGGCGCGGACGCCGGGGCGGACTCCGGTTCCGGCTCCGAGCGGCGCGGCCGTTCGGACGAGGCCGAGGAGAAGGCGGAGAAGAAGGCGCCCTTCGCCCACTACGAGACGACGAGCGACCTCGGCCCGGAGATCGTCGGGGGCGCACGGTGCGGGCCGTACTCCCTCTGCGGGTACCGCCGCGCCGGGCACCAGGGGAGGCATGACTTCCGCGCCCCGGAGGGCACTTCGGGCGACACCTGCTACAGCTTCCCGTCCGGCGACCCCGGCTTCGTCTCCGTCGTCAACGGCAGGCACTACAACTACTGGGTCTACGAGGAGCCGCGCTGCAAGGGGGAGCGGTACCTGATCACGGGCTACACCGGCTACCAGGACCGCGCCTTCACCTCGTACAGCAAGACCTGAGCCGTGCCCCCCTGGTTCAGCGGCCGTCCCCGTCCCCGTCCCCGTCGCCGTCGTAGGGCGGGCGCTTCAGCACGAGGTCGGCGGCGTGCGTCCGTACCTCCTCGCGGGACCGGTCCCCGTGCTCCACGGCGAGGAAGTGCTCGCCGATCCGGAGGCAGAAGGCGAGCATGCTGCGGGCCTCGACCTCGGCGGGGTCCGAGCAGAACGTGCCGATCTTCTCCCGCAGCAGGTCCATCCGGCGGTTGTCCACGCGGCGCAGCCGCGCGGCCACGGCGGCGTCGCGGCGGGCCCAGTCGCGGATCGCGAGGTCGATCGGGAGCAGTTCGGGGGAGAGGGTGAGCGCTCCGGCCCGCACGATCTGGGTGCGCGCGTCGCCCCCCTCGTACGCGACGCGGTCGAGCACGGCGTCGACGCTGTCGCGCTCCCAGGTGTCGAGCATGGCCTCCAGGAGCGCGTCGCGGTCGGCGAAGTAGCCGTAGAAGCCGCCCTTCGTGACGCCCAGTGCCTTGGCGAGCGCCTCGACCCGCACCGCGTCCGGGCCGCCCTCGGCCAGGGCCCGCAGCCCTTCGTCGATCCACCTGCTCCTCGGCGTGCGCGTCGCGCCCACGGTGTGCCTCCCGTCACATGCCCCGTTTATACGCAGGCGTATAAACGGGGGTAACCTGCTGATGTACGCAACCGTATGTCAGGCGGAGTGCCGGCCGCACGGCCCGCGCGTTCCCGCCGCTTGCGCAGGGGAGTCCGCACGTGACGCACGTACCCGAGCACGTATCCGAACCCGCCGTCGTCCAGCAGCACGAGATCCCCGCGACGATCAGGGCGCTCAGCCCGCTCGCCGCGCCCGACTACATCGATCTCTTCACCCTCACCACGCCCGAGCCGACGGACGTCCCGCCCGAGCGCTGGGCCCGCGTGGCGTTCGAGGATGTCGCGGGGCTCGGGGGCCAGTTCATCTGGCGGGTGCTCCTCGGGCTCCGGCTCGCGCGCCGCCGACGCTCCAGCCCCACGCACATCGCCGGCTGGCGGATCGCCGGGCGCGGCGAGGACTGGATCCGCGTCGAGGCCCGCTCCTGGATGCTCACCGGGCACCTCGTGGTCCACGTCGACGGCGAGCGGCGGCAGGTCTCGCTCGCGACCTTCCTCCGCTACGACCGTCCCGTCGCGGCCCGCGTCTGGACACCCCTGTCGGCCAAGCACCGCAGCGTCGCGCCAGCCCTGCTGCGCGACACGCGCGAGGCGCTGACGTCACTGGCGTAGGGTGCCGCGATGACGACGCGGCGCACGGAACAGGCGGCTCCGGCGCGGGAGCCCGCCCAGCTCATCGAGCGGATCGCCCAGGTGCTCCGGGACGATCCGCGCGTACGGGCCGCATGGCTGAGCGGCAGCCGGGGCCGCGGTGAGGCCGACGCGTACAGCGACATCGACGTCTGGCTCGTGGTGCCCGCCGGTGAACTGCCGGGCTTCGTCCAGGACTGGCCCGCGCTGTGCGACCGGATCACGCCGACCGTGCTGCGCCAACAGGTGGGCACGGCACCGGTGTTCACGGCCGTCACCCCGGAATGGCTCCGCTTCGACCTCGCCGTCGGTACGCCCGAGGACGTGCCGTCCCGCAGCCGCTCCACGCTGGAGCCGCTCTTCGACCGCGCGGACCTGACCGCCCGGCTCGGGCCCGAGGGCGAGCCGCTGACGCCCGACCCGGCCAGGGTCGCCGCGCTGACGGCCGAGTTCCTGCGCGTCCTGGGCCTGCTGCCGGTCGCGCTCGGGAGAGGGGAGTACGTGGTCGCCGCGTCCGGCACCGGGCTGCTGCGGCAGACGCTGATCCAGCTCATGCGGGAGGACGTCGCCGTGGAGGACCGGGGCGGGGCGCTCCGCCTGGAGGGGCTGCTGCCGCCGGAGCGGCTGCGGACCCTCGCCGCGCTGCCCCCGATCGAGGCGACGCGCGCCTCCGCCGTCGCCGGACACCTCGCCTGCGCCCGCGCCTTCCTGCCCCTGGCCCGGGACCTGTACGCGCGCTGCGGCCTGGCGTGGCCCGGCCCGCTGGAGAGCGCCGCCCGCGCCCATCTGCGCGCCACGCTCGGCCTGGAGCTGGACGCGTAGCGCCGGGGCGCGGGTCTACGTGACCTCACGTACGGGCGATCTCCTCCCGGAGCCGCTGCGTGAAGCGGCGCAGCAGGTCCACCGTCTCCCGGTGCTCGGCCCTGCGGTCGTCCCGGCCCTCGCTGGGCCGGGACTTCCAGACCCGGCGCACGAGGGCGTCGGCGAGTTCGACGGTGCCGTCCGCGCAGAGCAGGTAGAGCGCCGAACGGGCCTCCTGCATGCGGCCCGCCAGCTCGTTCCGCCCCGCGCCGTCGTCACTCAGCCGGGTCTCGCGGAGATGGTCGATCAGCTCGACCACGGCGGTGTTGAAGCCGACCCCGGCCTTGAGCTTCTGCTCGCGCAGCCACATGCGGTCCTGGCGGCGCGCGGTGAACCACGCACCGAACACGACCCCCAGCAGCCCGATCGCGGCCCCGACGGCCACGGGCAGCAGGCCCTCCACGGTCACCTCACCTCCCCTCGCACGTCAGGACGACCTTGCCGAACTTGCCCGGCGCTGCGAGACGGGCGTACGCCTCGGCGTACCGGTCGAGGGGGAAGTCCGCGTCCACCGGCACGCGCAGCCGCCCGTCGGCGAGCAGCGGGACGACCGAGGTGCGGACGAGCTCCGCGAGCAGCGCCTTCTCGGGGTGGGCGCGGCCCCGGATCGTCGTGCCGATCAACCGGCCGCGCACCAGCATGAGGTCGAACATCCGCAGCGGGACCGTCGCGCCCGCCTGGACGCCGACGACGAGGATCGTGCCGCGGCTGCGCAGCAGGCTGACCCGGCGCAGGCACTCCTCCCCGCCGACCAGCTCCACGACCACGTCGTACGGCCCGTGGCGCTCCTCGTCGGCGGGATTGACGACCCCGATCCGCGCGCCGTCCGGGGCCAACGCGCGTACCTTCTCGTGGAGTTCGGGACGCCGCACGCTCGCGACCGTACGCGCCCCGGAGGCGGCGGCGACCTGCACCATGGCCGTTCCGACGCCGCCCGCCGCGCCGGTGACCAGCACCCGGGCGCCCGCGTGCACCCGGGCCTGGGTGACGAGGGCGTCCCAGGCGGTGCTGAACGCCTCCGGGAACCCGGCGGCCTCCCGCCAGGGCAGTCCGTCCGGTACGGGCAGCAGCAGATCGGCGGGGATCGCGATCCGTTCGGCGTGCCCGCCGCCGCCGACCAGCGCCATGACCCGGTCCCCGGCGGAGAAGCCCGTCACCCCGCTCCCCACCCGCTCGACCTCCCCGGCGACCTCCAGCCCGGGCACGTCGGCCGGCCATCCCGGGGGCGCGGGATAGTCCCCGCGCGCCTGTTGCAGATCGGCGGCGTTGAGCCCCGCCGCGCACACGCGCACCACCACGTCCTCGGGCCCCGCCACCGGATCGGGCCGCCGCCCCCACTGGAACCGCCCCTCGGGGCCGATCACCACAGCTCGCATGACGGCACTGTAGGAGGCGCCGGTGGGCGGGGTGTCGGCCGGGCACCCTCGGCCCGCATTCCGCGCACGGGGCGGGCGTACGGGTGAGGGGACTCACCTGAGCGTGCTCGAACGGCCGTGACCTGGGCGTCTTTGCGAGGATGGAGGCTTGCCCCGTCCTCGTACGACAGGAGTGAACCCTTGCCCTCCTCTCCTCGTGACGCCCGGCCGAGCCCTGTTCCCCCGGGTGCCGACGGGCGGGCGCCCGGCGGGCCGTTGTACGACCTGATGTACGGCCACATCTACGCCTCAGCGCTGCGCGCCGTCGCCGAGCACGGCATCGCGGACCTGCTCGCCGACGGCCCCCGCACGGTGGAGGAGCTGGCCGAACGCTCCGGGACCCGGCCGGAGCCGCTGCGCCGGGTGCTGCGGCTGCTCGCCTCGCGCGGACTGTTCCGGGAGGAGCGGGGAACGGTCGCGCTGACCGAGGAGGGCGCCGCCCTGCGGACGGACGTGCCGGGGTCCCAGCGGGCGCCGGTCCTGATGTTCACCGACGAGATGTTCCGCCGCGCCGCCGCCGGGATCCCCGAGACGCTGCGCACGGGCGAACCGGGCTTCGACGCCGCGTACGGCCGCCCGTTCTTCGCGTACCTGGAGGAGACGCCCGAGAAGAGCCGCCTCTTCGACGCCGCGATGACCTCGCGCGCCGGGACGGTGAACGCGCACATCACCGAGGTCTACCCGTTCCCCGGCAGCGGCACGGTCGTCGACGTCGGCGGCGGCCGGGGCGGGCTGCTGCGGCAGATCCTCACCGACGCACCGGGCCTGACCGGCGTCCTCCACGACCGCCCGGAGACGGTCGCCGAGAACCTGCTGAGCACCACCGAGGCCCTCGACGGCCGGTGGCGGGCGGAGGGCGGCGACTTCTTCACGGCCGTGCCCGAGGGCGGTGACCTGTACGTACTCAAGAACATCCTGCACGACTGGCCCGACGCCGACTGCCTCCGCATCCTCCGTACCGTCCGCCGCGCGGCGGCCCCCGGCACCCGGCTCCTCGTCATCGACGCCGTCCTCCCGGACGACGGCACCTCCCACCCCGCCGTCGCGCTGGACCTCGTGATGCTGATGGTCCTGCGCGGCCGCGAACGTACGGCCGACGAGTTCGCCGCCCTGCTCGCCGACGCGGGCTTCCGCCTCACCCGCGTCCTCCCGACCCGTTCGATGTCCTCGGTGATCGAGGCGGAGGCGGAGGCGGTGTGAGGAGGCGTCAGCCGTGTCGCTGCGGCTGCGGCTGCGGCTGCCGCTTCCGTTTCCGTTTCCGCGCCGGGCCGGTGGCGGCGCGGGTGGCGAAGGCCGCGCCCGCCAGGAGCGTCGCGCATCCGGCGAGCTGGAGCGGCGCGGGGTGTTCGCCGAGGACGGCGGCGCCCAGGACCACCGCCCCCGCGGGCGTCAGCAGGAGCAGCGTCGCGCCCATGTGGCTGGGAAGGTGCGGGGAGGACTGGGCGACCAGCAGCCAGCCCACCACCTGGCTGCTGAGGGCCACCGCGAGCAGCCAGCCGAGGGCGGGCAGGCCGGGCGCGAGGTCCAAGCCGTAGCGGACCGCTCCGAGGACGAGCGAGACCACCGTGGCGGAGGCGATGACCAGGACGTACGTCTGCCTGACGTGGCCGGTGCCGCCGCCCCTGCGCAGCAGGAAGAGGAAGAGCGAGTAGCAGACGGCGGCGAGCACGGCGTGCACGGTGCCGAGCGCGGGGTCGCGCCCGACCGAGGCGCCGCCCACCACGCCGCCGGTGAGGACGATGCCGACGCCGAGGACCGGCAGCGTGACCAGGAAGCGGCGGCTGACGGTCTCGCGGTCCACGAGCCACGCCAGCAGCGGTACGAGGACCACCTGCACATTGACGAGCACGGTCGAGAGCCCGGCGCCCACCTCGGGGATGGCCTGCGTCCACAGCAGCATGTCCCCGGCGAAGGCGGCGCCCGCGAGCAGGGCGGTGCGCCGTTCGCGGCGCGGCGGCGGCCCCGCCGCACGGCGCTCCGGAACGGCCAGCAGCACCAGTACGGGCAGCGACAGCAGGCAGCGGTAGAACGAGGCGGTGCCCGCCGCCGTGCCCGACAGGTCCAGCAGGATGGACGAGGCGGACACGCCGAGCGCGCCCGCCGCCAGGGCGGAGCGGGGGTGCGAGGCCGTACGGCTCACGCCTCTTTCCACGGGAACGGGGTCAGGTCGGGGGTGACCCAGGCGGTGCGGGCCTCGGGGGCGGCCAGGGTGGCCGGACGGTAGAAGCGGGTCAGCAGGCGCTTGTCCCGGAGTGCCGGGTTCCGGTCGACGAAGGCGGCGAAGCCCAGCCGCGGTTCCTCCGCGACGTGGTGGGCGACCAGCTCGACCCAGGCCCGGCTGACCGTGGCGTGGTACTTCTGCGGCGCTCCCGCGTAACGGGCCGTGCGCCTGAGCACGTCGCTCACCACGCCGACGGCGGAGGGCATGCCGACGCGGTGGACGGCGAGCCAGGTCAGACGCAGATGAGCGCGGTGGTCGAAGCGCGGGGAGTCCGAGACGGCCTCGGCCGCCAACTCGTCCAGGAGCGCGTCGTGGTCGGCCATGATCGCTGATCACCGGTCCCCAGGAAGAAGGGCAAACGTCAAGCCTACAACCCGACGGCACCGATCCGGTGAGGCTCTCACTCCTCCAGCAGGCGCCACGCCGTGAGGGCGAGCCGGGCACGCAGGAGGCCGGTGGGCTCGGTGAGGTCGAAGTCCAGGGCCTTGCCGAGCTGTTCGACGCGCCGGGCGACGCTGCTGTGATGCAGGTGGAGGAGGTCGGCGGCGCGGCGCAGGGAGCCCGTGGCGCAGTAGGCGTCCAGTGTTTCGAGGGCCTCCGAGGCCGCCGCGTCCTTTGGAGCTCCGGCCGCGACGCGGGCGAGCGCGGCGACGTCGGGGTTCGCCCGCGCGGTCTCCGGCGGGACCTGCGCGAGCAGCGCCAGCGCGCCCAGTTCGGCGTGGTGGACGACCGGTTGGCGCGCGGTGGTGAAGCGGAGCGCGGTACGGGCCTCCCGCCAGGAGCGGTCGGGGCTCTCGGCGGCGCCGATGCCCGCGCGTACGCCGGCCGGGAGCCGGGCGCGGTCGACGGTGGTGGCGAGGACGACGCCGACGTCACCGACCGGCGCCGCCTTGACCGGGCGGGACGGGCAGACCAGGCCGCCGACGCGGTCGAGCGGGACCCGCGTCCGCACGGCGAGGACCTGGACGGGCAGGCCACCGGCGAAGCCGAGCAGCCGCAGGGCCCTGGCCCGCGCGGCCTCGTCGCTGCCGGAGCTGATGACCAGCTCGACGAGGGCGGGGTCGGCCATGGTCGTACGGGCGGGACCGTACCGCTCGACGACGGCCGCCACGGCGAGCGCGAACCGGTCCAGGAGCACGGGATCGAGCGTGCGGGGCGGGCCGGTGCGCTCCAGCCACACCGTGCCGATCTCCTCGTCGTCGAGGGTGACGGGCGCGGTGAGGGAGGGCGTGGGGGCGGGGCCTTGGTCCGGGTCCGGGTCCGGGTCCGGGGCTGGGGCCTGGTCCGGGGCCGCGCGGCCGTCGGGGCCGACGCGGGTCGCCTGCCCGGTGCCGTGCAGCCGGAGACCCGTGACGCACTCGGCGAGCCCGGCCGAGGCCCGGGTGAGCGCCGGGAGGTCCACGCGGCGGCGCATCAGGGTGTCGTAGAACATGACGACGCGAATGGCGCCCTCGACCTGGGAGTCGAGATGCGACAGGCGTTCGGCCAGTGCCTCCATGAAACGGAGGGTAGGCGCCGATCGGCGGGGTGGCCAGGCGGAATGCCCGACGATCGGCGGGTGCCGCGCGGTGCCGGGGGCCGTGAGGATGGACGACATGGATCCCGAACTTGAGGTCTTCGTCCCCCTGTTTCCCCGCACCGACCTGGCAGATCCGGTCGCCGCCCGGAAGAGCTTCGCCGCGCTGGCCGCCGCGATCCCGCCGCTCGACGTGCCGGGCATGGAGATCGAGGACCGCGCGGTCCCGGGCATGCGAGGCGGTCCTGACGTGCCGGTGCGGATATACCGGCCGCAGCGGGCACAGGGCGCCCTCGTCTGGCTGCACGGCGGAGGGTTCGTGATGGGCGGCCTGGACACCGAGGACCCGTGGGCGAGCCGTATCGCGGAGAGTTCCGGCGCCGTGGTGGTCTCGGTGGGATACCGGCTGGCGCCCGAGGATCCGTACCCGGCGGCGCTGGACGACGCGCGAGCCGTCCTGGAGTGGACCGCCGGGCACGCGGACGAGCTCGGGACCGACCCGGAGCGGACAGCGGTCGGCGGACACAGCGCCGGGGGAGGGCTCGCCGCGGCGCTGGCGCTGCGCACGCGGGACGAGGACGGGCCGCCGATCCGCTTCCAACTGCTCAACCAGCCGGGGCTGGACGACCGCCAGGAGACCTGGTCGGCACGGCACTTCACCGACACGCCCTGGATGGACACGGCGAAGATCGCCCGGACATGGGACCACTACCTGGGCGGCGCGACGGCCACGGCGTACGCGGCTCCGGCGCGCGCCACCGACCTCTCCGGCCTGCCGCCCGCCTATATGGCCACCGCGGAGTTCTGCCCGAACCGGGACGAGGACCTCGCGTACGCCGTGCGCCTCCTCCAGGCGGGCGTTCCGGTCGAACTGCACCAGTGGCCGGGCACGTTCCACGGCTCGCAGGCGATCTTGTCGGCCGAGGTCTCCCAGCGGCAGAACGCGGAGCTGGGAGCGGTCCTGCGCCGCGCACTGGCCCCGTGAGCGCGGGGCGAGCGAGAAGCAAGCACACAAGCACAGGTACAAGCACAGAAGAGGAAGGCGTCATGGAGAAGAGCGAGACCCGGCGTGCGGCAACCCCGCCGACTCATGACGCTGGCCCGTCGGCCGGTCTCGACCCCGTCGCGCTCCAGGCGGCGCTGGACGAGGTGCACCGCGCGGGCATGCCGGGGGTGTTCGCCGAGGTGGGCGACGGGGACGGGACCTGGCGCGGCGCCTCGGGCGTCGCCGATCCGGAGACCGGCCGTCCCGTCGGCCCGGAGCTGCGGCACCGCGTCGGCAGCGTCACCAAGACCTTCACCGCCGCCGCGGTCATGCGGGAGGCCGAGCGGGGACGGATCGGGCTGGACGCGCCGATCGGCGATCAGCTGCCGGAGTCGGTGCCGGGGGAGCGCGGCAGCAGGATCACGGTCCGGATGCTGCTCAACCACACGAGCGGCCTCCCCGAGTACCTGCCGTACGCGTTCCCCTCGCTCCAGGGCTTCCCCTCCTCGCCCGACCTCTCGGGGAAGAGCCTGGAGGAGAACCGGTACCGCACGTTCCGCCCGGCCGAGCTGATCGGGATGGGCGTCGAGGCGCCTCCCGCGAGCGAGCCCGGCGCCCCCGAGGGGACGTACTCCAACACCAACTATCTGCTCCTGGGCCGGCTCCTGGAGCACGTCACCGGCACACCCGCCGAGGAGCACATCACCCGCACCGTCATCCGCCCCGCCGGGCTCCGGCACACCGCCTTCCCGGCCGGGACGGAGATCGAGGGCCCGCACTCGCGGATCTACGAGGCGCTGTACGGACTGATCGACCCGCCCCGCGACTTCAGCGTCTGCGACATGTCCTGGGCGGGCACGGGCGCCGCCCTCGTCTCGACGATGTCCGATCTCAACCGTTTCTACGGCAAGTTGCTCGACGGCGAGATCGTCTCGCCCGCCTCGCTGGCGCAGATGCAGCGCACGGTCCCGGTCCGCACCCAGGAGGGGACGAAGACGATCGAGTACGGACTGGGCCTGCACCGCGTCGAGATGCCGGGCGGCGGCACCTTCTGGGGTCACGACGGCACGGTGTGGGGCGCTGGAACGCAGTCCCTGATCAGCGCCGACGGTCGACGGCGCTTCTCCGTCGCGGTGAACCTCACCCGGTGGAACAAGCCGGACTCCTCCGGCAGACCGCGGCCCCACCCGATCGACGACGCGCTGAAGGCGCTGTACGAGCGGGCGGCGGGCGCCGAAGCGTAGGTGGTCACGGTCGCCGTATCTGCACGGGTTCCAGGAGGACCAGGGCGTGGGCCTGCTCCAGCACCTCGTCCACGGCGCGGACGAAGAGGCGCAGGCGCTCCGCGTCGTCCACGATCACGAGCGCGCAGGGCCCCTCCGTCCGCAGACGCCCGGAGAAGCCGCGGAAGACGCTGGCCCCGGCGAGCCCGTCCCGGCGGGCGCGGTGGACGAGTTCTGCGTACGCGGGGCGGTGGTGCCAGAGGCAGGAGCCGTCCAGGTGGATGGTCAGCCGCGCGGAGGAGCCGTCCCGAGGCATCGCCCACCCCCTGTCTGCCGGGACCGACGTTAGCGCCGGACGCCGGGGCCGGACAGGGCTCGCGGAGAGGGTGCGTCACACCTCGGGGGCCGGTCGGTCCGAGAGCAGTTCGGCGATCAGCGTCTCGACATGGGACCGGATCTCGTCCCGGATGGGGCGTACGGCTTCCACGCCCTGCCCGGCGGGGTCATCGAGCTGCCAGTCGAGGTAGCGCTTCCCGGGGAAGGCGGGGCAGACGTCGCCGCAGCCCATGGTCACGCACACGTCGGACGCCCGGACCGCGTCGGTGGTCAGTACCTTCGGGGTCTCGGCGGCGATGTCGACGCCGACCTCGCGCATGGCCTCGGCCACGGCCGGATTCACGGAGTCGGCGGGGGCCGACCCGGCCGAGCGGACCTCGATCCGGTCCCCGGCGAGGTGGGAGAGCCAGGCGGCTGCCATCTGGGAGCGGCCCGCGTTGTGCACGCAGACGAAGAGGACGGAGGGTTTCCGGGGCACGGCGGTCGCCTCTCGTGTCAGTGGGCGCTGGCATCAGTCTTGAATGATGTGACAGTATCAGCGCATGATGATGTCAGCCAAGACTGAAGTGATTCCGGTTCCGGAGGGCGCCGACCTCATCCGGGTCATCGCGGACCCGCTGCGGTACGAGATCGTGACGCTGCTCGCGCGCGAGACGCTGTGCACCACGCACCTGGTCGAGGAGACGGGAGCGCGGCAGACGAACCTCTCCAATCACCTGCGGGTGCTGCGCGAGGCGGGCGTCGTCGACACCGAGCCCTGCGGCCGGTTCACGTACTACAGGCTGCGGCCCGAGGTGCTGACGTCGCTGGCCGGAGCATTTGCCGAACTGGCCGAGACCGCGCGGGAGACCGTCGCCACCGACCGGAAGAGGCCGTGCCCGTGAGCAAGACGGAACCGGCTACGGACGCCGGGCCGGATACGGGGTCCGGTGTCGCCCGGCAGCTCTCCACCCTGGACCGTTATTTGGCGGTGTGGATCCTGGTGGCCATGGCCGTCGGGCTCGGGCTCGGCCGGGCGATCCCCGGGCTGAACGGCGTGCTGTCCAAGGTCGAGATCGGCGGCGTCTCGCTGCCGATCGCGCTCGGCCTGCTGGTCATGATGTACCCGGTGCTGGCCAAGGTCCGTTACGACCGGCTGGACGCCGTCACCGGAGACCGCAAGCTGATGGCCTCCTCGCTGGTGGTCAACTGGCTGATCGGTCCGGCCGTGATGTTCGCGCTGGCCTGGATCTTCCTCCCCGATCTGCCCGAGTACCGCACCGGCTTGATCATCGTCGGCCTCGCCCGCTGCATCGCGATGGTCATCATCTGGAACGACCTCGCCTGCGGCGACCGCGAGGCGGCGGCCGTGCTCGTCGCGCTCAACTCCGTCTTCCAGGTCGTCGCCTTCGGCCTGCTCGGCTGGTTCTACCTCGACCTGCTCCCGGGCTGGCTGGGCCTGGGGGACGGGCAGCACCTGGACATCTCCATGGGGAAGATCGCGCTCAACGTCGTCATCTTCCTGGGCATCCCGCTGCTCGCCGGGTTCCTCACGCGCCGTATCGGCGAGAAGAAGCTCGGCACCGAGGCGTACGAGAACCGTTTCCTTCCGAGGGTCGGCCCGTTCGCGCTCTACGGGCTGCTGTTCACGATCGTCATCCTCTTCGCCCTCCAGGGGAAGACGATCACCTCGCAGCCGCTGGACGTCGCCCGCATCGCCCTGCCGCTGCTCGTGTACTTCGCCGTGATGTGGTGCGGCACCTTCGCCCTGGGCAAGGCCATCGGGCTGGCCTACGACCGTACGGCCACGCTCGCGTTCACCGCGGCGGGCAACAACTTCGAGCTGGCCATCGCCGTCGCCATCGCCACCTTCGGCGTCACCAGCGGCCAGGCGCTGTCGGGTGTGGTCGGCCCGTTGATCGAGGTCCCGGTCCTCATCGCGCTCGTGTACGTCTCGCTGGCGTGGCGCCGCAAGTTCAGCGCGAGGGAGCCGCGGTAGCGGCCTCGGCGCGGCGGTGGACGTGCAGGGCGAGGACGGCGAGCAGGGCGACTTCGCAGCCGAGGAGGAGGCGTTCGATCAGGCCGATCAGTTCGCGGCCGCCGAGGCCCGCGGAGCAGGCCATGAGCGCGGCTCCGGCCAGGGCGGCGCAGGACAGGGCGCGCAGGCGGCGGGCGGTCGTGCGGTCCGTGCCGGTGACGGGGGCGGCGTCGAACCTGCGGGCGAGGAGGAGTCCGGCGACGGGGAGCGCGGCGAACGCCGCGACGGAGGCGTACCGGTGGACGTGACCGGGCCCGCTCAAGTGCGTGGTCAGCGGATCGGTCGGTACGACGGCGGCGAGGACGAGCCCCAGCCCCCAGACCGCCAGCAGGGCGCTCGGCGCGCCGCGTACGGACACCTGCCGTAGCCGCGCCCCCGCCAGCAGCGCCAGCGAGGCCAGGCCCAGCAGCGCCATGG
Source organism: Streptomyces sp. NPDC048172 (assembly GCF_043202595.1). Lineage (NCBI taxonomy): Bacteria > Bacillati > Actinomycetota > Actinomycetes > Kitasatosporales > Streptomycetaceae > Streptomyces > Streptomyces sp. NPDC048172. The sequence continues at coordinate 191,404 of NZ_JBIDAT010000009.1, read as the reverse complement.
TCGTCTCGATCGGACCGCCGCGGTCCAGGGCCGCGAAGTCGCTGACCGTCAGGGCGAACGGGCTCAGCCCGGGATCCGTGTCCATGGGGGACCACAGGGCCGCGTTCACGGCCAGGGCGATGGCGATCAGGACGGCGGGGGCGAGATGCCGGGTGAGGGGACGGAGTGCCGGAGGCGTCATGGCGTCATCCTCGGACCGGGCGCGGCACGGCGGCACCGGGGCCGTCCCGGAGCCGTCCCTGACCCCCGCCCCTGACCCGTCTCGGGGACGGGTGCCCCCATTCGTACCCGTACCGCGGCGTCCGGCTCGGATGCCTCGCCGGACGACCCCACCTCAGTTCATTGTTCTCTGAATTCAGGAAGATGTGTACTGTCGGCGGCATGCTCACCGTCGCCACCGACATCGACGTGCTCGCCCGGTTCGGCCGGGCGCTGGCCGATCCGATCCGTTGCCGGATTCTGCTCGCGCTGCGGGAGGCGCCCGCGTATCCGTCCGACCTCGCCGACGCGCTGGAGATCTCCCGTACCCGGCTGTCGAACCATCTGGCGTGTCTGCGGGACTGCGGCCTGGCCGTCGCCGTGCCCGACGGCCGCCGTACGCGGTACGAGCTCGCCGACGAGCGCCTCGGGCACGCGCTGGACGACCTGCGTGCCGCCGTGGTGGCCGTGGCCGCCGAGACCACCTGCCCCGACGCGGCCGAGAAGGAGTGCTGCTGAGTGGCCGCGCTCGACCTCGGGCCCGGTCCGGCCCGGCGTGACGTGCTCACCCGCCGGATACGGCTGCTGGTCGCCGCCACCCTCACGTACAACGTCGTCGAGGCCGTCGTCGCCCTCACCGCGGGCTCGCTGGCCTCCTCCAGCGCGCTGATCGGCTTCGGGCTGGACTCCCTCATCGAGGTCTCGTCCGCCGCCGCGGTGGCCTGGCAGTTCTCCGCCCGCGACCATGCCGTGCGCGAGGCCAGGGAGAAGCGGGCGCTGCGGATCGTCGCCGTCTCCTTCCTCGCCCTCGCCGCCTACGTCGCCGTCGATTCGGTACGGGCGCTGACCGGGCCCGGCGAGGCCGGGCACTCCACGCCGGGGATCGTTCTCGCCGCGCTCTCCCTGGCGGTCATGCCGTTCCTGTCCGCCGCCCAGCGCCGGGCGGGTCGTGAACTCGGCTCGGCCACGGCCGTCGCCGACTCCCAGCAGACCTTGCTGTGCACGTACTTGTCGGCGGTCGTGCTCGTCGGGCTCCTCGCCAACAGCCTCTTCGGCTGGACCTGGGCCGACCCCCTCGCCGCCCTGGTCGTCGCCGCCCTGGCGCTCAAGGAGGGCCGGAACGCCTGGCGCGGCAAGGGCTGCTGCGCCCCGGCCTCAGCCTCCGTCGCCGAGGCGGACGCGTGCGGCTGCGGTCCAGGATGCACGTGCCGCGCCCCCGCGACGGGGGCCGCGGGGTGACCCGTGGGTGCCCTGTGCCCTGTGCCGTGGCTGCTGGGCAGGGGGTGCCCCTGCCCGTGTGCCGCAGGCTGCGGGTTGTGGGTGGTTGCTCGCGCAGTTCCCCGCGCCCCTGACGGGGCGCTCCGAGGAGCGCCCTCAAGGGGCGCGGGGAACTGCGCGACAAGCCACGACGACAGCCGCAGCCTGCAAGGCACCACACGGGGCAGCCCCTGCCCAGCCCTGAGACGAGGGCAGCCATGATCCGCCGGAGCGAGAGGATCAGGGGATCAGTGGGTGATCGCGCTCATCCGGGCCAGTACGCCAGGGGCGACGCGGTAGTAGACCCACGTCCCGCGCCGCTCGGAGAGGACGAGGCCCGCGTCGCGGAGTTTCTTGAGGTGGTGGGAGACGGTGGGCTGGCCGACGCCGAGGTCGCCGAGGTCGCAGACGCAGATCTCGCCGTCGGGGTGCGCGGCGACCCGGTTGAAGAGCCGGACCCGGACCGGTTCGCCGAGGGCCTTGAACATCGTGGCCATCGTCTGCGCGTCCTGCTCGGACAGGTCCGGCGCCGTCAGCGGGGGGCAGCAGGGAGCGGCCGGGGCCTCGGACGCCTCGTCCGTGCGGTCTGTCAGCTTCGCCATGGGTCAATATTGACATCTGTCGATGCAGAGTGCCAGGCTCGGTATCCGTTGAATCGATGCATGTCGAATCAAGGAAAGGGACCTTCCATGGCCACCCAGCAGCACCCCGCTCTCCCCCTGTCCCTCCCCGTCGCCGTCATCGGCGCCGGGCCGGTCGGCCTGGCCGCCGCGGCCTCCCTGCTGGAACGCGGCATCGAGCCGCTGGTCCTGGAGGCCGGACCGCAGGCGGGTACGGCCGTACGGGAGTGGGGGCACGTGCGGCTCTTCTCGACCTGGGACGAGGTGATCGCGCCCGCCGCCGAGAAGCTGCTCGCGCCGGGCGGTTGGGAGCGGCCCGACGGGCGTACGTACCCCTCGGGCGCCGACTGGGCCGAGCGCTACCTCCAGCCGCTCGCCGACGCGCTGGGGGAGCGGGTGCGGTACGGCGTACGGGTCACCGGCGTCTCCCGCGCCGGGCGCGACCGCGTCGTGGACGCGGGGCGCGAGGAGCAGCCCTTCGTCCTCCGCCTGACCGCGAAGGACGGCACCGAGGGTCAGATCCTCGCCCGCGCGGTCGTCGACGCCTCCGGCACCTGGTCCAGCCCAGGCCCGCTCGGCGGCGACGGCCTCCCCGCCCTCGGGGAGCGTGCGGCGTCCGACAGGATCACCTACCGCATCCCGGACCTGAACGACCCGGCCGTACGCGCCCGTTACGCGGGCCGCCGTACCGCCGTCGTCGGCTCCGGCGCCTCCGCGTTCACCGTGCTGGCAGCCCTCGCCGCCCTCGCCGAGGACGAACCCGGCACGCACGCCGCCTGGGTGCTGCGGCGCGGCATCGGCAGCGACACCTTCGGCGGCGGCGAGGCCGACCAGCTCCCCGCGCGCGGCGCGCTCGGGCTGCGCGCGAAGGCCGCCGTCGAGGCCGGACACGCCACCGCCACCACCGGCTTCCGCACCCAGGCGATCGAACGCGACGAAGACGGGCGGCTCGCCCTGGTCGCCGATGACGGGCGCCGCCTCGAACCCGTCGACGAGATCATCGCGCTCACCGGCCTGCGCCCCGACCTGACATTCCTGGACGAGCTGCGCCTCGGCCTCGACGCCCGCCTCCAGGCCCCCGCCGCCGTGGCGCCCCTCATCGACCCCAACGTCCACTCCTGCGGCACCGTCTACCCGCACGGCGCCAAGGAGCTGGCCCACCCCGAGCCGCACGTGTACCTGCTGGGTATGAAGAGCTACGGCCGCGCGCCCACCTTCCTCGCCATGACCGGCTACGAGCAGGCCCGCTCCGTCGCCGCCGCGCTCGCCGGGGACCACGAGGCCGCGGCCCGCGTCGAACTCGTCCTCGCCGAGACCGGCGTGTGCGGCGGCTCCGGCCTCTACGACGAACCCGACGGCGGATCCGACGGCGGATCCGACGGCGGATCCGACGGCGAGGGCTGCTGTGCGGCGCCGGGGCCGCAGGCGGTTAATGTCACCGGGTATGGAGGTTGATGCCGCGCACGAGCGAGACCTGGCCGGATTCCTCGCGCTGGCCGCACAGGTCGAGCACTGGTTCGGCCCGATGGTCGACGAGCCGGGTTTCCACGAGGCCGTACGGGCGCACGTCCGCCGGTCCAGCGCGCTCGTCGTCCGTTCGCGGCCGGGCCGCCCGGAACTGCTCGGCGCACTGCTGTTCGGGGCCGAGCCGCCGACGTACCACGTGCACTGGCTCGTCGTCGCGGAGGCGGGGCGCGGGCGGGGCGTGGGGCGGGCGCTGCTGGCGGAGGCGGCCCGGAGGTTCGTACGGGAGCCCGGCGTCATCGAGGTCGTCACCTTCGGGGCCGACCACCCGGGCGCCGTCGCCAGCGGCGCGCGCGTGTTCTACGAGCGCCTCGGGTTCGCCCCGGCAGAGCCCACCGACCCGGGACCGGAGGGCGGTTCGCGCCAGATCTACCGCCGGACCGTGGACGCCGACTCCGCCGTCCCGCTGAGTGAGGCCTGGCGCTACGGTCGTGCCCCGTGACAGACGACCTGACTGCGACCCCTCAGCCCTCGACCCACCACCGCGCGACCGCCGACGCCTACGACGCCGTCGCCATGCTCTACGCCGATCTCGCCCGGGACTCCCTCGGCGGCCTCCCCCTGGACCGTGCCCTGCTCGCCGCGTTCGCGGACTCCGTACGGGACGCCGGGGGCGGGCCCGTGGCGGAGCTGGGGTGCGGGCCCGGATATCTGACCGCGCATCTGCGGGGTCTGGGGCTGGACGCGTTCGGGATCGACCTGTCACCGGCGATGATCGGCCTCGCCCGTGAGGCGTACCCCGAGCTGCGCTTCGAGGTCGGCTCGATGGACGCGCTCGACGTACCCGACGGCACGCTGAGCGGCGTCGTGTCCTGGTACTCGGTCATCCATGCCGCGCCGGAGGACGTGGCGGCGTACGTCGCCGAGTTCCGCCGCGTCCTGGCTCCGGGCGGCCAGCTGCTGCTCGCCTTCTTCGAGTCCGAGGGCGGCCCCCTGGTGGAGTTCGACCACAAGGTGACGACGGCGTACCGGTGGCCCGTCGACGCGCTGGCCGGGCTGGCGGGCGAGGCCGGGTTCACCGAGACCGGCCGCATGCTGCGCGAGCCCCTGGAAGGCGAACGGTTCCGGCGCGGCCATCTGCTGATGCGGCTGGCTCCGCAGGGGTAACCCGGGGGCGGTACAGCCGCCCTCCGATCCGGTTCTCCAGGGTGTCGGCCGCTCCTCCGCCGCTCCCTAGCGTGAGTGCTCCGGGCCACGGCCGGGCCAACGCCCGCGCCGTGGCCGGAGCGTGAGCGCGAGCGTGAGGAGACGCCGATGAAGAGGAAGAGCAGCCGCGCGTGGGCCGTGGTGGTCGCGGCCCTGGCGATGGCGGGGAGCCTGTGCGTCCCCGCGGCGCAGGCGGGGGCGGGCGCCGGGGAACCGCCCCGGCTCGCCGAGCCCGGCGGGCACCACGCGGTGGGGAGGTCCACGCTGCACCTGGTGGACCGGGACCGCGCCGACCCGTGGGTGCCCGGCGAGCGCCGGGAGTTGATGGTCACCGTCTGGTACCCGGCGAGGAAGCCCTCCGGCACCCCCGCCCCGTACATGACGGAGGCGGAGTCCAAGAAGTACCTGGAGGCCAACGAGGTCCCGCTGCCACCGGAGACCATGAGCCGGGTCCGTACGCACGCGACCGTCGACGCGCCCCCGGAGGCCGGGCCGAAGACCGGCCCCAAGGACCGTGCGGGGCGGCCCGTCGTGCTGCTCTCCCCGGGGTACGGGATGCCGCGCGCCACGCTCACCGGGCTCGCGGAGGAGCTGGCCAGCAGGGGGTACGTGGTGGCGGGGGTCGGGCACAACCACGAGGCGTGGGGGATCACCTTCCCCGACGGGCACACCACCGGCTGCGACATGTGCGACGACCCCGATCCGTACGCCAGGACCGGGGACGCGCGTGCCGCCGACATGTCGCTCGTGCTGGACGCGCTCGCCGACGGCGCCCCCGGGTGGCGGCACCGCGGGCTGGCCGACACCGACCGCGTCGCGATGGTCGGCCACTCGGCGGGGGGCTTCAGCACGATTCCGGCCATGCTGGCGGATCCCCGTATCAAGGCGGGGGTCAACATGGACGGCAACTTCCGCTATCCCAACGACGTTCCGCTGAACCGGCCGATGCTGATGCTGGGCCAGCCCACCCACGTACCCGGCGACCCCGACGACCCGTCCTGGGACGAGACGTGGCGTGAACTGACCGGCTGGAAGCGGTGGCTGAGCATCGACGGCACGGAGCACGGCTCGTTCACCGACAACGCGCCGCTCGGGAAGCAGGTCGGGCTCCCGATGCAGGACCTCGACGGCGACCGCTGCGACACACTGACCCGCGCCTACGTGACGGCCTTCGTGGACCGTCATCTGCGCGGCCGTCCCGCGCCCCTGCTGGACGGCCCGTCGCCGCGCTACCCGGAGGTGCGGTTCCACCGGCCGTAACGGTGGCCAGGGGCGGCCGGAGACCGCGCCGACCAGGCATCTTCTACACTCCTGTAGGTTTTCGCCGTCGGTACGCGCGTCCGCCCGTCCGCCCCTCGCACCAGGAAGCACGATGCCCGAACCCGCAAGCCCCGTACCTCCGTTACCCGTGCGGCGCCGCCGCCGTCACCGTGCGTCGCAGCTGGCCGAGCGGTGCCGGAGGGTCACCGAGTCCGGCTGGTTCGGGGTGCTCGCCTTCGGGTTGATCCTGGGCAACGCGCTGCTGCTCGGCGTCGAGACGTACGCGGAGGCGCGGGGCCGCTGGCACGACGAACTGAAGGCCGTCGAGCACGTGTTCCTGGCGGCCTTCACCGCCGAGATCGTGCTGCGCCTGGCGGCCTGCGCGGACCGCCCGAAGGCGTTCTTCCGCGATCCGTGGAACGTCTTCGACCTCGGCGTCGTCCTGGTCGCCTATCTGCCGTTCGCCCGCGAGAACGCCACCGTGCTGCGCCTGTTGCGGCTCGCGCGGGTGCTGCGCGCCGCCCGGTTCCTGCCGCAGTTGCGCATCGTGCTCGTCGCCGTCGGCAAGAGCCTGCCCGGGACGCTGAGCTTCCTGCTCGTGGGCGCGCTGCTGCTGTACGTCTACGCGATGGCGGGCTGGGTCTTCTTCGCCGGGGGCGACCCCGAGCACTTCGGGTCCCTGGGCCGCGCCGGGCTCACGCTCTTCCTGCTGATGACGCTGGACGGGCTCGGCGACGCGGTCCGTACGGGGCTGGAGATCTCCCGCTGGAGCATCGTCTACTTCGCGTCCTACGTGCTGCTCAGCTCCTTCGTACTGGTCAACCTGCTCATCGGCGTCGTCATCAACTCCCTCGACGAGGCGCGGGAGGCCGACCGTGGGGACCACGGCGACCGTCGCGGCGCCGAGTACGGCGAGCACGGCAGCCGTGACGAGGTTCCGGGCGCGGACGTCCGTGCCCGGATCGATGCCGCCCGCCGCGCCCTGGACGCGCTGGAGCACGACCTCGCCTCCGCCACGATTGTCAGTCCGTCTCCTCCAGCCTCCGCAGGCGCTCCGTGTCGCACGTGCGGGGGCAGGTGACGCAGGCCTCGGCGGCGGCGAGCGTGTAGTACATGCAGCAGCCGAGGCGGGTGCGGGTGAGGTGGCTGCGGCCCTCGGTGCCGGGGAGTTCGCGGAAGGCGGCGCCGCCGGGGAACGGGCGTACGGGCTCGGGCAGGACGCGCGTCGCCTCCCCGGCGGCGTGCCGCTCCTCGCCGAGGACGCGGCCCACGTGCCAGATCGCGGAGACCAGGTCGTCGGAGACCATGCCCCACAGGGCGCGCGCTCCCCGGCGTACGCGGGGGCCGACGGCGGTGAGCAGGGGGCGTACGTGGTCGGCGACGGCGGAGCGCAACTCCGCGCGGAGCGCCTCCTCGTGGGCCACCACGCGGGCGCCGGGCGCGGAGGCCGCAGGGTCGTCGGGGAGGCAGGCGAAGTCCGTGCCGGGGACGATCTCCAGGACGTCCCCCGCGAGATCGAGGGCGACCTCGTGCGGGGCGAGGCGCGGGACGCGCCGTTCCAGGTACCAGGGGCCGCTGATCAGCAGGCTGACGGACCAGAGGTAGGTGTGCAGGGTGCGGGAGGCGGCGACGTCGTGCCGGGGCTCGTGCCCGTGGCGGGCGCGGACGCGGGCGGCCTCGGCCGCGATCCAGGCGTCCAGGACCTCCTCGTCGCGGGCCAGCGACGCGCCGTCCGGGCGGCCTTGGGGGTGCGCGTCGACGAGCCGCGCGTCCAGCGCCTCGCAGAGGGAGAGGACACGCCCGTACGTACGGGCGAGGGGTGCGGTCGGGCTGAGGGGCGGTGCGGGGGCGGCGGCCGTGGTCATCGGCGGTCTTCCCCGCGGGGCGCTGCGGCGCGTGGCACTGCGACTCCAAACGATCAAGTCGGTAAGGTGAGCCTTACCTTAACCCCTTGAAGGGGGTGGGTACGCACGCGGGCCGGGTGCGGCATGTCGGCGCGCCGCAGGGCGAGTTGAGGAGTTAGGTTTACCTAACTTAAGCTGCCGCCGCTGCCGTGACCAGGGTGATCGCGGATCGCGGATCGCGCCGAGTCCGGAGGTCACCCCTGTCGCCGCCGCGCGCCCGTACCCCTCGACCCGGAAGGGGCCGTCGCCCATGCGGCTGTACCTGCTCGCCCTCAAGCCCACCGACTCGGTGACCGAGGGCTTCCTGCCCGCCGCCGCCCGCCTCGGCCTCGCCGTCACGCTGCTCACCGACCGGCCGGAGGCCCATCGCCAAGCGGTCCCGCACGCCGAGGTCCTGGAGTGCGACGTACGTGACTTCCGCGCCGTCATCAGCCGTATCGCCACCCATCACGCGCCCGACGCGGTCTTCACCAACAGCGACCACCTCCAGACCCAGGCGGCGCTCGCAGCCGACTACTTCGGCCTGCCCGGCAAGCCGTGGCAGGCCGCACTGCGCGCCAAGGACAAGGCGCAGATGCGCCGTCACCTCGCCGCGACCGGGGCCGACACCGTCCGCTCCGCCGAGCTGGGCCCGGCCCAGGACCCCGCGGTCCTTGCCCGCGCCTCCGGCGTCCCCTACCCGTGCGTCGTCAAGCCCCGCGAGGGCGTGGCCAGCGAGGACGTGGTGCTCGCGGACGGGCCGGAGGAACTGGTCGCGCACTGTGCGGAGACCCGGGCCCGGCGGCCCGGCGAGGCGCTGGTGGTCGAGGAGTACCTGTCCGGACAGCTGTTCACCCTGGAGACGCTCGGCGACGGCCGCGTCCGCCATGTCCTCGGCGGCTTCCGTACGGAGCTGTCACCGCCGCCGCACTTCATCGAGGAGCGGATGACGTTCGTACGGGCGTACCCCGAGGCCGTCACGGAGCAGGTCCTCGCCCAGCTCGACGCGCTCGGCGTCGGCTTCGGCGCCTGCCACACCGAGTTCGTGGTCGGCGCGGACGGCCGGGCCCGCCTCATCGAGGTCAACTACCGCGCCATCGGCGACCAGTGCGACCTGCTGCTCGCCGAACTCCTCGACGTCCCCCTCTTCGCGCACGTCCTCCGCACCCATCTGGGCGAGCCGCTGCCCGCCGACCTCGGGGCGCGCGCCGACGGGGCAGCGCGGCTGGAGTACCCGTGCGCCGACCGTGCCGGAACGCTGACCGCCGCGCCCGAGGCGACGGACCTGGCCGTGGACGGCGTACGGCTGGCCTACCGGCCGCTGCGCGCGCTCGGCGAACGGCACGCGCTCCACCGCACGAACCGCGACTTCCTCGGCGTCGTCCGCGCCACCGGCACCGACCAGACGGCCGTCGACCGCGCCGTCGACGACTTCCTCGGCGCGCACCGCTGGGAGATCACCCCGTGAGCCCGCACGCCCCCGCAGGCAGGGGGATGCTGCTCCGCGTGCTGGACGCGCTGTTGCGCGAGGACGTCGCCGGGCTCCGCACCCGCTCCGTACCGCTCGAACGCGAGGACGGCCGGTGGCTGCGCCTCCCCACCGGCGAACACGGGGACGAGAACGGGGACGCGCTGCTGCTGCCCGTCGCGGAGGAGGGCTTCCAGTGCGCGTACGCCGCCCGCGCGCCCTACCTCGTCGCGCGGCACGGAACGGAGGAGCTGCGGCTGACCTCGTACGGCGTCGTGCTCGCCGCCCTCAAGGCCCTCGCGGACCCCGCCGACCGGCCCGGCTTCGACGCCTTCGCGGAGGAGTGCCGCGAGGATCTCGCGGCCCGGCGCCTCCACGCCCGTACGCGCGACGAGGTGACCGCCCGGCTCCGGGACCGCTACGGCGCCGACCCCGCCCGCTGGACGGGCCCCGCCGAGGGGCTGGCCCACGACACCCTCGCCGCCCGGCACGACCACCCGGTCTACCCCACCGGGCGGGGCCGCGCCGGACTGGGCGACTCCGAACTCCGGGCGTACGCACCGGAATTCCACCCGCGCTTCGCGCTGCGCTGGCTCACCGTCCCGCGCGACGCGCTCACCGTGCCGGGCGGTACGGACGCCCTGCCGGGCCTGTGGCCGTCCCCCGCCGCACTCGGCCTTCCCGAACCCGACGCGAGTCGTCTCGCGCTGCCCGTCCACCCGCTCACCCTCGGCGCGCCCCTGCGTGCGGCCCTGCGCGCCACGGGCCTCCAGGACCGGGGGGCGGTGCTCGCCGAACGCCCGTACCTGGACGTCGTACCGACCCTCTCCATGCGGACGGTCGCCGTCGCCGACGCGCCAGGACTCCACCTCAAGCTGCCGCTCGCCACCGCCACCCTGGGTCTGCGCAACCGCCGGACGATCAAGCCGGGGACGCTCGTGGACGGCGCCGTCTGCCAGCGGCTGCTGGAGGCCGTGACCGCCCGCGAGCCCCGCTTCCGGGACACGGTGCTGCACGCGGACGAGACCGTGTACGCGCACGCGGGGCACGAACTCCTCGCCGTACTCTGCCGCCGCCTCCCGCCCGGCCTCGACGGCGCGGTGATCACGCCGCTGGCCGCGCTGCTGAGCGAGGCGCCGGGCGGAACGCCGGACGGGGCACAGGACCGGGCGCTGGTGATCGACCGCCTCGCGGACCGCTTCTACGGCGGCGATCCCGTCGCCCTGTTCGACGCCTTCCTCACTCCGCTCCTCGACTGGCAGACCACGCTGCTCGGGTACGGCATCGCGCTGGAGTCCCACCAGCAGAACGTCTCCCTCGTCCTGGACCGGGACGAGGCCGTGCGCGGGACGCGGCTGCGACTGCTGTTCAAGGACAACGACGGGCCGCGCCTGAACCCCGCCCGCGTACGGGCCTCCCTCGGCCCGGAGGCGCCGGACCCGTCCGAGTTCGCCGACGCGCGGATCCTCGCGGCGGACGACGGGCAGCTCGCCGACCTGTTCACCACCATCACCGTGCATCTCTGCGCCGCCGCGCCCGCGTTCGCGCTGGCCCGGCACGGCCGGGCCCCGCTGCCGACGCTGCTCGGGCTGATCCGCGCGCGGCTCGAAGAGGCCGCCGAACGGCTCGGCACGGCACCTGGGGAGCCGGGCGCGCTGCTGCGCTCCCGCGTCCTGGACGCGCCGGAACTGCCGGTCAAGGCCATGGTCACCGCCGGGACGCTGCTCACCAAGGAGCGCTCGGGCGCGGCCGACGTCAACAAGCACTACACCACAGGCCCGAACTACCTCCGCTGGAGCCGTCGATGCCCATGACCGATGCGGTCGGTTCCCTCACCGGACTCTCCGTCACCGCCGAGGACGCCGTCGCGCACACCCTCCTCAACTGCCTGCTGCGCGAGGTCGCGGGCCCCGAGCGGACGACCGCCGTCCACGGGGACCAGCTGCTGCTGCGGCTGCCCCGCCGGGGCGTCCCGCTCCGCGTCACGTTGCGCCGCACCTCGCTGCTGGGCGCCCACCGGTTCGCCGGGCCCGTCCAGGAGCGGGGGCGCGACGGCCGCTGGACGGGGGTCGGCTGGCGGCGCCTCGGCGCGTACGTCCGGGACGAGCTGGCGCTCCGTACGGGTGAGCGCAACGAGGAGTTCCTCGACCAGGTCGCCTCCAGCCACCAGGCCGTCGCCGCCGCGCTCGCCGTCCGCGCCGCGCGCCCCGTGCCCGAGCCCACCGACCCGGCGGGCACCTACCTCGCCTCCGAGCAGTCGCTGCTGTTCGGCCACCGCTTCCACCCCACGCCGAAGGCCCGTACGGGCGACCACGCCACCTGGCGGGCGTACGCGCCGGAGACCGGGGCCTCCTTCCCGCTGCGCCATCTCGCCGTCCGCGCCCACCTACTGGCGGGGGAGACCGCGCACCCGGGCGCCGACGCGGCCCTGGACCGCCTCCGCGCCCCGGCGGACCTCCCGGACGGCTACCGGCTGCTGCCCGCGCACCCCTGGCAGTACGAGATGCTGAGCGGCCACCCCGCCCTGCGGGCAGCGCTCGCGCGGGGCGACGTGCTCGACCTGGGGCCGGGCGGACGGCCGTTCGCCGCCACCGCGTCCGTCCGTACGCTCTACGACGGGGACACGTTCCTGAAGTTCAGCCTCAACGTCCGCCTCACCAACTGCCTGCGCAAGAACGCGCGTTACGAGCTGTCCGGGGCCGTCGCGCTCACCCGGCTGCTGGAACCGGTCCTCGACGGCCTCGCCGCCCGCTTCCCCGGCAGCGCCATGCTCCGCGAACCCGCCTACCGCAGCCTCGCCCTCCCGGTGCCGGACGACGGTACGCCGGACACGGAACTGCTCGAAGGCTTCGGGGTGATCGTCCGCGAGGGGCTGGCCGCGCGCCTGCTGCCCGGCACGACCCCGCTGCTCGCGGCGGCCGTCGCCGACGAGTACCCGACGGGCCCCGCGCACCTCTCCCGGCTCCTGCGCGGCGCGGGCCCGCAGGGCGCGCTCGCCTGGTGGTCGGCGTACCTGCGGCTGCTCGTCCCGCCCGTGCTGGCCGCCTACTTCGACCACGGCCTCGTCCTGGAGCCGCACCTGCAGAACGTCCTCGTCTGCGTCGACGACGACGGCATGCCGGCCCAGGTCGTCTTCCGCGACCTGGAGGGCACCAAGCTCCTCCCCGAGCACCACGCGGAGGCCCTCGCCGCGCTGCCCGCCGACGTCGCGGACCCCCTGACGTACGACGCGGCGCGCGGCTGGGACCGGGTCGTCTACTGCCTGCTGGTCAACCACCTCGCGGAGATGCTCGCCGCCCTCGCCGACCTGCACCCGGAGACCGAGCGCGCGCTGTGGGCCGAGGTACGGGCCACGCTGCGCGCGTACGCCGAACGGCACGGCTGCCCGCCCCGCCTCGCGGACCTCCTCGCGGGCGCGCCCCTGCCCGCGAAGGCCAACCTGCTCACCCGCTGGGCCCGCCAGGCCGACCGCCGGGCCGCCTACGTCCGCCTCCCGAGCCCCCTCGCGGAGGGCCGGAGCCCCGCCGACGGACGCCCCGACGCCACCCGGAGGACCCGATGACCGCGCCGACCCCCGCCGTACGGGAGCGCGTGCTCTCCCTCGCCGGCACCGAACTCCCCGCGTACGTCTACGACGTCGCGGCACTCCGCGCCCACGCGGACGGCGTACGCGCCGCGCTGCCCGGGGGCGTCGAGCTGTACTACGCCGCGAAGGCCAACCCCGAGCCCGGGCTGCTGACCGCGCTCGCGCCGTACGTGGACGGCTACGAGGTCTCCTCGGGCGGCGAACTCGCCCACGTCGCCGAGGCCGTGCCCGGCCGCCCGCTCGCCTTCGGCGGCCCGGGGAAGACCCCGGCGGAGATCTCGGCGGCGCTGGCGGCGGGCGTGGACCGCTTCCACGTGGAGAGCCTGCACGAAGTACGGGTCCTCGCGGAGCTGGCCCGGCGCGCGGACGTACGGGCGGGCGTGCTGCTCCGCGTCAACCTGCCGCTCCCCGCCGGCCGGCTGGAGGGCAGCTCCCTCGCGATGGGGGGCGGACCCACGCCGTTCGGCCTCGACCCGGCGGACGTGGAGACCGCCGCCGGACTCGTCACCGGCCCCCTCGAACTGCGCGGCGTCCACGCCCACCTGGCCAGCGGACTCGACGCCGCCGCGCAGGCGGAGGTCGCCGGGACGGTCGTCCGCTGGGCGGCGGAGCTGGCCGCGCGGTGCGGCGTACGGCTCGCGGAGGTGAACGTCGGCGGCGGCATGGCCGTCGACTACGCGTCACCGGAGACCCGCTTCGACTGGGCCGCGTACGGGGAAGCGCTCGGCCGTCTCGCCGCGGCGCACCCCCAGTTCACGCTGCGCGTCGAGCCGGGACGCGCCCTGACCGCGTACTGCGGCTGGTACGCGACCGAGGTGCTGGACGTGAAGCGGAGCCACGGGGAGGAGTTCGCCGTGGTCCGGGGCGGCACGCACCACCTCCGGACCCCGGCGACGAAGGCCCACGACCAGCCCTGCGCCGTCCTCCCCGTGGAGTCCTGGCCGCACCCCTGGCCCCGCCCGGCCGCCGCCGGGGAACGGGTCACGCTCACGGGCCAGTTGTGCACCCCGAAGGACGTGCTGGCCCGTGGCGTACCGGTACCGGCCCGGGGGCTGCGCGCGGGCGACCGCGTGGCGTTCTCGCTCGCGGGCGCCTACGCGTGGAACATCTCGCACCACGACTTCCTCATGCACCCCCGGCCGGGCTTCCACTTCCTCGGCTGAACCGCCGTGTACGACCGGGGAGGTCAGAGCCGCCAGAGGCCCGGGTCGCGCCCCCGGAGTCCGCTCACCCCGGCCGCCGAGCCGTGGGAACGGTACGCGCGTGCCGTGAGGCGCGCGTCCCGCATGCCCCGCGTCGCGGCGGCCTCGATCCGCCGCGCCCCGGGCGCCGCCCCCGTCCTGGCGCGCCGCCGCTCCCGGCGCGCCAGGACGGTCACCGCGAGCGCGATCACCAGGGCCACTGCCCCCACAGTCGCCAGCATCATCCGCCCGCCCCCTCCCGTTCTCTCCTCGTGCGCCGAGGTTAGGCACCCGGCCCCCTGCCGGGTGACGGGTCCGCCCGGCAGCGTGGCGGGGGCCGCGCCTGCCGCCCGTCGGCAGTCCCGGGCCCGTCAGCGGTCGCGGGGTGTCACGAGGCCCGACTCGTAGGCGAGGACCACGAGTTGGGCGCGGTCGCGGGCGTGGAGCTTGGCCATGGCCCGGTTGACGTGGGTCTTCGCGGTGAGCGTGCTGATGACCATCTGCCGCGCGATCTCGTCGTTGGACAGGCCCCGCGCGACCAGGGCGACGGCCTCGCGCTCGCGGTTGGTCAGCTCCTCCAGGCCGGGCGCGGCGTCGCCCGGGAGCGGCTGGGTGACGTACCGGTCGATCAGCTTGCGGGTGACCGACGGGGCGAGCAGCGCCTCGCCGCGCGCGGCCACCCGTACGCCGTGCAGCAGGTCCTCCGGCAGGATCGTCTTCACGAGGAACCCGGCGGCGCCCGCGCGCAGCGCGTGGAAGACGTACTCGTCGAAGCCGTAGTTCGTCAGGATCACGACGTGCACCCCGGCCAGCGCCGGGTCGGCGGCGATGCGCCGGGTCGCCTCGATGCCGTCCACGACCGGCATCCGGATGTCCACGAGCGCGATGTCGGGCAGGTGTTCCCGCGCCAGCTCCAGGCCCTGCCGCCCGTCGGCGGCCTCGGCGACCACCTCGATGTCGTCCTCCAGGTCGAGCAGCGCGCGGAACCCGCTGCGCAGCAGCGGCTGGTCGTCCACCAGCAGGACCCGGATCACGGCGTACGGTCCACGGGGAGTTCGGCCCGCACCGAGAAGCCGCCCCCGTCGCGCGGCCCGGCGCGCAGCCGCCCGCCGAGCGCGGTGACCCGCTCGCGCATCCCGGCCAGCCCGACACCGGTCGCGGTCGCGGTCGCGGGGACGCCGTCGCCGCCCGGCGACGCGCCCCGGCCGTCGTCGTCCACGCGTATCGCGAGCGCGTCCGGACGACAGTCGATCCGGACCGACGCCGTGCGCGCCGCCGCGTGCCGGGCCACGTTCGTCAGCGCCTCCTGAACGATCCGGTAGACGGTCCTGTCCACCGCCGCGGGCATGCCGTGGCGCGCTCCCTCGATCGTCAACGTCGCCTCCAGGCCGATCGCCCGCGCCTGCTCCACCAGTTCCGGTACGTCGTCGAGCCCGCGCGGCGGGGCCGTGCCGTCGTCGCGCAGCGCCCCCAGCGTCGCGTGCAGCTCCCGGGCCGCCTCGCGCCCCGCCTCCCGGATGGCCCGCAGCGGCTCGGGCACCGGCTCGCCGCGCTTGCGGGCCACCCGGACGGCGACCTCCGCCTGCACCTTGACGATGGAGATCTGATGGGTCAGCGAGTCGTGCAACTCCCGCGCGATGTGCAGCCGTTCCTCGTCCGCGCGGCGCCGCGCGGTCTCCTCCCGCGTGCGCTCGGCCTCGTCGGCCCGCCGTTCGGCCTGCCGCAGCGCCTCGCCCGCGGCCCCGGCCGCGATCAGCCAGGCGATCTCCAGCGCGCCCCGCGCCTGCGCGAACGCCGCGCCCGCGTCGTGCGTCCCGGAGAGCAGCGCCGCCAGCGGCAGGGCGGCCAGCATGAGCACGCTCGCCACCACCGTGAGGGTCCGGTGCCCCGCCCGTACGGCCGCGTACACCGCGAACAGGTAGGCGACGGCGGGCACGTCGTACCCCGCCGCCTGGGCCCCCGCCGCGCACACCCCGGTCACGGCCAGCACAGGCACCGGAGCCGTCCGGCGCGCGGCCAGCGCCAGGCCACCCGCCGCCAGCAGCAGCGGGCCGAGCGGGTCGAGATGCGTGCCGGTGCCGGAGTGCCGCGCGGACTCCCCGGCCACCCCGGCCACCCCGGTCACCAGCAGCGCCGCCGTCACCCCGGCCGCGATCGCCCAGTCCCCGGCACCGGGCGCCCGCCCCCGGGGTCGTCCCGTACCCATGGCCGCACCCTAGCCGCGCGGCAGGCTGGGCGGGTCCCGCCAGGGGACGAGCGTTCGACTACCGCGCGTGCGGTACGCGCCGCGCGGCTGCGGCGTCCGCGGCACGCGCGTGCCGCGCCGACGGCAGCGCGAAGTGTCCGCGCCCGCGGGACGACGGGCGGCCCGGGCGACGCCAGGCTCGACGGACACGCACAAGAGGAGAACGAAGATGAGGCCAACAGCCCTCCTGCCCACGGCCCGACGGGCGCTCACCGCGACCGGCGCGGCCCTCGCCGCCCTGCTGGTGCTCGCCGCACCGGCCGCCGCGCACGCCGCCGCCCAGCCGAGCGCCGCCTCCGCCACCGCCCTGAGCGCCGGGCGGCTCGGCGCCGTGACGGCCGCCGTGCTGGGCCTGACCGGCCTCGCCTTCGGCGTCCTCGCCCTGGCCCGCCCGCACGTCAGCGCCGGCGCACGGCACGGTGCCGTCGTCGCCCTGACGGCGGGGGCGGCGGCCCTCGCCCTCGGCACCCTCGTCGCGGCCACCGCCGACGGCGGCCTCGGCACCGGCAACGGCCTGGGCGGCGCCTTCGTCGCGATGCTGGTGGGCGCGGGCGCGCTGGTGCTGGGCCGGGTGGCCCTCACGCGCTCACGGCCGACCCGGTCCTCCTGAGCCGCGCCCGCCGGTCGGGGGCGGTGCCAGCAGTCGTGCCCGTTCCTCCGCGAAGGACGGGTCGGCGCGGTAGTCGCCGTGGCCCATGACCGGGCGGGGGAGGGGGTGTTCGAGCGTACGGCCGTACGCGAGCGGGTCGCGCAGCGGCGCTCCGTCGACCTCCGGCCCGTCGCCGGTCAGCCGCATCGGCCCGCCCACCGGGTCCGTCAGCCGGTACAGATTGCGCCAGCTCCCGACCTCGTAGTGGAGGGCGGCAAGAGCCTCCTGGCCGAAGTGGGCGGGGAACCAGCGGGCGTAGATCCGCTCCAGGGGCGAACCGTAGGTCAGCAGCGCCACGCGGGACCGGGTGCGCGCGTCGAGCTGGAGCAGCGCGGCCACGGCGAGGACGCTGCCCTGCGAGTGCCCGGAGACCAGCAACCGCCCCCGGGGGCCCATGCGATGGGACCAGGTCGCCATCCGCCAGGCGAGGTCGGGCACGGCGCGCTCCGCGTAGCAGGGCGGCGCGAAGGGGTGCGCGGCGCGCGGCCAGAAGGTGCCCACGTCCCAGAGGATGCCGAGGGCGCTGAGGGAGGCGGGGTCGCGGTAGGCGATCCGGCCCCGGTTGAGGAAGAGGACGAAGCCGAGCGCGATCAGCCAGGAGCCGAGGGTCTGCACCGCCGAGAGGGGGGCTCCCAGGCCCCTGGGGGAGGCTCCGGTGAGCTGGGAGCCCAGCACCGTGGCGTACATGAGCAGATAGGACGCCGTGACAGCGACCGCCAGCAGCCGCGGCACCGCGTCCAGCAGGTCGGCCCGCGCCATCGCCCGGGTGATGAGCCGGGTCCGTGAGACCTCCGGCACCGACTCGGGGTAGAGGTGGGGGATCTCCGGCGTGAGGCGGCGGGCGTCGGCGTGGAGGCGCAGGGCCTGGGCGGAGTAGAGGACGACGACGACCGCCAGCAGCACCGGAATGGTGGCCGCCGTCCAGATGAGCTGGGGCGGCGGCCCGGGCAACGGGAGTCCCTCTCCGCCGAACGCGCCCCGCCCGAACAGCCAGTCCGTGACGCCCTGCGCGGCCCCCGCCGCCAGCGCCATCGCGAGCCCGCACGCGAGCGTGGCGGCGGCAGCGGGCGCGAACCCGCGCAGCGCGGCGCGGGGGTCGGGCCGCCGCCGGTGGAGCTGGTGGCCGATGAGGGCGAGGAGGACCACGCCGACGCACTGCAGCGTGGCGAGCGCCCCGAAGACCTCGCCCCCGGCCAGCCTCCCCGCCGACACCCAGCCGGGACGCGGCCAGAGGGCGTAGGCGGCGGCGAGCAGCAGGGTGAGGAGCGCGAGCAGGGGCAGCACGCGGACGGGGACCCGGTCGCGCTCCACGTCGAGCCGGAACTCGCTGCGCCCCCTGCGGACCGCGACGCCGACCGCCAGCACCCCGCACACGGTGGCCAGCCCCAGGACCACCCACCCGAACGCCTCCAGCCCGGCACTCGTGCCCGGCGTCCTCCCGTCGTACTGACGGGGTGCCACCACGAGGAACATCGCGATGACGACCAGCCCCAGCGCGGTGTGCGCGGCGCGCAGCCGGGCGATCAGCCGCGCCGAGTACCAGAAGCCCGGCAGGGAGAGCGGCTGTTGGGGGCCGTCCGACGGCTCCTCCTCGAAGGGCCTGACCGGCGGCTTGTTCTCGTACGCGTGCCAGGTGCGCTGCGCCAGCCACCACACGAGCGCCAGCAGCCCCGTCGGCACCAGCGCGGCCACCGTCAGCCGCGAGCCCGGCCTGCTCCACCAGCTCCCGGAGCCGTCGGCCCCCGTCGCCATGAACGCCAGCCAGGAGCGGTCGTCCGCGCACGCGTACGTGCCCGCGCACTGCCACGCGACGACGTCCATCGCCACCGCGCAGACGGCGGCGACGGTCAGCGCGGTGAGGGTGAGCGCCAGCGTCCGCACCACCGCACCGTGCAGCCGCACCGTACGCGTGTGGCCACGCGCGGCGGGCCGCGTCCAGTGGGCGAGGTTGATGAGCGTGAACGGCAGCAGGAGCAGCCACAGGGTGCGGCTGCGGCTGCCGGTCACGGCGTTGGACCAGGTGTACGCCTCGGAGACGGACCGCGGCCCCTCACCCTCGCCCCCGCGCTCCTCGGCGTCCACGTCCTCCGTACGCCGGAAGAGCCCGGCGGTGGTGTCGCCCTGCGTCTGCTCGATACGGGTGTCGCCCAGCATCTCCGCCGGGTCGGTGTTGACGACGCCGTGGACGATCAGCTCCAGGGAGAGCACGTCCAGCGGCGCGGGTTCGTGGCCGGCCCGTACCGCCACCGGAGCCTCCGCGCGGGCCAGTGCCTCCCGCACGGCGTGGGTCTGCGGATGCCGGGCGCCGAGCGTGACGGCGACACGTTGCGCGGCGGCGGCCAGTACGTGCGTGAGCCGGTCGGCGCTCCGGGCGTCCCCGTCCCGCACGGCGAGCTCGCGCCGGGCCGAGGCCATCGTCACCAACGCGGTGAGCGCGCGCGGGTGTTCGCTGCCCCACGCGTCGATCAGCTCCTCGCACACGGACTCCAGCTCGGCCGCCAGCTCCCGCGCGGCGTCTCCGTCACCCTTGGCCCTCGCCGCCTGGAAGAGGACGGACCTGGAGCGCATCCGGATCTCCAGCCGGCCACGGGCGTCCGGCACGGCGGAGAGGTGGCGGGTGGCCCGGCGTGCGTACGAGGCCGCTGCCCTCCAGTCCTGACGCCGGCCCGCCAGGGCCCCGAGGAGCGTGAGCGCCTGCGCGCCGTCGGGGCCGTCGAGCGCGTCCGGGAGCGCGGAACTGAGCGCCTCCTGTGCCGCCTCGTGCCGCCCGGCCTCGTCGAGGAGCACGGCCACCCGGGTGTGCACGGCACCTCGCACGGCCCCCGGTACCGCGTCCGCCGCGACGCGTCCCTCGGCCTCGTCCAGCGCCCGTGCGTGGGAGCGCGTACGCCCCGACTCCCGCAGCAGCGCCACCAGATACGCGAACCGCCCCGCGTCCTCCGGGGTGTCCAGCAGCGCCGGATGCCTGAGCACGTCGGCGAGCACGGGGTCGTCCGGGTCGGCGAGCAGCGCGAGGGCCTGCGCGTCGCCGCGTACGGCCGCCTCGGCGGCCTCGACCGCCACCGTCCAGAACGGGGCGCCGCCCCCGTGGGGGCCGGTCACGGGCCGCCGTCCCCGGGGCCGTCGAGGGAGCCGTCGGTGAGCCGCTTCAGCGTACGGCCGCGGGTCTCCTCGGCCTCGGCGGCCGTGATGAGGCCGCTCTCCTCCCACTGGCGCAGCGAGGTGAGGATGTCGGTGATGCCGCTCAGCGCCGACTCACGGGCGGACGTGCGGGGAGCGGCGGGGCGTGCCGGGTCCCGGCCGGGGTCCGTGACGACGGCGCGGAGGTGGTCGACCGCGAACTGCGGGAAGCGCTCGACGGCATGGCGCACGGTCGCGGCGAAGAGCACGTTGCTGCCCCGTGCCGGGTCGAGGCGGTTGAGCTTCTCCTCCAGGAGGATGCCGACGACGGGGCCCTCGACCTCCTCCGCACGGTCCGGTTCCGTCGCCACGGGGCCGCCCGAGTACCCGGCGAAGCTGCCGAGCGACTGGTCCACCTGGAGCTGCAGCGCCGTGACCACGCCGCCCGCGAGGCAGCGGTGGTCGACGGGCGCGTGCGTGACGTTGCCGCTGAGGCGGGTGCCCGCGTCCTCGTTCGGCGGGAGGTAGCGGCAGTGCCAGCGGACGTCGGCCCGTGGCGCGTCCGTCGCGGGGGCCTGGGGGAGGGAGGCCGCGTGCGCGTGCGCGTTCCGTACCGCGATCAGGGCGAGGTCCGACTCCTTGACGGCGTCGCACACCCGGCCCGAGACGCTCTGCCCGTCGGGCAGTTCGAGGCGCAGCAGCGACTGGTCCGAGGGGCGGCTGCCCAGGCAGTGCAGCGCGGTGAGGACGAATCCGCGCGTGAGGAGGAACCCGGCGCCGAGATAGCGGTCGTCGTCGTGGATGTGCACCCAGTAGTCGGCGGCGCTCACGTCGCCGCGTCCGGGGGCGGCGGGCCGGAGGGGGCGTCACCGGAGCGGCCCGTGTCCCGTTCCACCGTGAGGGTGATCTCGAACGACGCCTCCGCCGACGCCTTGGAGAGGATCACCCCCGCCTCGGCGGCGAGCGTCAGCCCGAACGTGATCTCCATGGTGCTCACCGACCACCCGTCGCGGCGCGGCACTTCGGCCACCGACCGCTGGGCGATCTCCGACGCCTGGACGATCGCCGCCCGCACGTCCTCGGACCGTTCGCTCAGCGCGGCCGAGGCCCGGGGCCGCGCCCCGATCTGCCGCGCGCCGCGTGAGTCCAGATCCACGGTCTCAACTCGCACTGTCGGCAGGTCGGTTATGCCGTCGCGGGACTCGTCGTCAGTCTCGAACACACAGGCAAGGTAGCGCGGTTCACGCCGCCCGTGAGCCTGACCTGCGTGCCCCGTAACCCTTTTGACGGACTGTCACCGCGTGCGGCGGGGTGTGTACGTTGAGTGAGGGTGGGTGATCTCGCCGGGATCCTCCGGACGAATGCCCTCCGGACGAACGCCCTACGGACGAACAGGGGCCGAGAACCCTCATGACGACGAATCGCGCCGAGTTGTCGGCGCCCGCACCCGCGCGCGTCCGCGTGCCGCGCGGGGTGGCGGCGAGCGCCGTGCTCGTCGGGCTGTTCCTGCTGAGCATGGACGCCACGATCCTCAACGTGGCCGTGCCCGACCTCCAGCGCGACCTGGACCCGAGCATGGCCGAGGTCCAGTGGATCATCGACGGCTTCCCGCTCGTGCTGGCCACGGCGGTGCTGCCGTGCGGCGCGGTCGCGGACCGCTTCGGGCGGCGGCGCTGCTTCGTCACCGGCGTGCTGCTGTGCGGCGCGACCTCCGCGATCGGCGCCGCCGCCGAGAGCTCCGGCACCGTGATCGCGGCCCGCTGCCTGATGGGCGCCGGGGCGGCGATCGTGCTGCCCGCGACGCTCTCCGTGCTCACCACCCTCTACCGGGAACGGGAGTCGAGGCGGCGGGCGTACCTGGCGTGGACCGTGGTCGTCGGCGCGGGCGGGCTCGCGGGGCCCGTGATCGGCGGCGCGCTGGTCGAGGCGTACTCCTGGCGGGCCGGGTTCTGGATCAACCTGCCCGTCGCGGCGCTCGCGGCGGCGGCCGTGTGGGCGTGCGTGCCCGAGTCCCGCTCGGCGGACGCGCCGCGCGTCGACGTCGTCGGCTGCCTGCTGTCGGCCGGAGGGCTCCTGGCGCTGGTGTGGGGGGTGATCGAGAGCCCGTCGCGCGGCTGGCTGAGCTGGCCGGTGCTCGGCGCGTACGCGCTGGCCGTACTGCTGCTGGCGGCGTTCTGGCGGCAGCAGGGGCGCGCGGCGGCGCCGCTGCTGGAGCGGCGGGTGCGGGGCGACGTCGGGGTGCGCTGCGCGGTGGCGGTCGGCGTCGTGATGTGCCTGGCCGTCTTCGGGACGCTCTTCCTGATCAGCCTCTACCTCCAGGGCCTGCTGGGCTGCACGCCCTGGCAGGCGGGCGTACGGACGCTGCCGATGACCGCCGGGATGCTGCCGGGCGCGGGCGCGGCGCTGTTCCTGCTGAAGCGGGGGCCGCTGCACGTGATCCCCGCCGCCGGGCTCGGCCTGGTCGCCGCCGGACTGCTGCTGCTCGGCAGGGTCGGCCCGGAGTCGGGGTACGGGCTGATCGCCGTCGTGCAGGTGCTGTGCGGCGCGGGCGCCGGGCTGCTGGCGACGGTGGTCAACGAGATGATC
The DNA here is from genome assembly GCF_043202595.1 of Streptomyces sp. NPDC048172. Taxonomy (NCBI): domain Bacteria; kingdom Bacillati; phylum Actinomycetota; class Actinomycetes; order Kitasatosporales; family Streptomycetaceae; genus Streptomyces; species Streptomyces sp. NPDC048172. The sequence goes on along the minus strand of NZ_JBIDAT010000009.1, from coordinate 168,681 downwards.
CTGGGCGCCGTCGGCGAGCACCGTACGGGCGTGGGCTCGGCCCTGCACGACGCGTCCCGCGAGGTCGGCTCCGCGCTGGGCATCGCGGCGCTGGGCTCGGTGCTGATGACCGCCTTCGAGCGGCACCTCACCGACCAGTCGGGCGCCGCTCCGCCCCCGGGGCAGGAGGGCACCGCCGGAACCCTGCACGCGCTGACGCACCTCGGCGAACTGCCCCCGGCCGTACGGGCCGTGGTCGCGGACTCCTTCACCCACGCCCTCTCCGTGACCGCCCACGCCACGGCCGCTCTCGTCATGCTCACGGCCGCCGTCACCTGGTGGGCGCTGCGCGCCCCCGCGGCCGCCCGCACGCGAGCGGTCCAGGAACTCTCATGAACAGGAAGGCACTCGGGCACGTGGACGTGAAGATGCCGCGCGGCGGACCGGACGCGGCGTGGTGGGACCGGCTGTACGAGACGGACCGCCCGGAGTACATCGACCAGCCCTCGCGGGCCGCCGAGGCGGCCAAGGTGCTGCGCGGACTCGACCGTTTCCAGCGGCTGACCGGGGCCTACCGGGTGTGCAGCCGGCTGACCCTGGGGGAGACCGACGGCCTGGCGGCGCCGAGGATCCTGGAGCTGGGCGCCGGGCGCGGCAGGCTCACCCGGCGGCTGCTCGCCGACCGGCCCTCGGCACGCGTCACGGTCAGCGACGTCAGCGCCGAGTCCGTCGCCGCGCTGCGCGCCGGACCGCTGGGCGACGAGCCGCGCGTGGACCTGCGCGTGGTGGACGGGACCCGTATCGACGCGCCCGACGGCACCTGGGACGTGGCGGTCTTCTGCTTCGCGCTCCACCACCTCGCTCCCGCCCAGGTCGTCCGGCTGATCACGGAGGGGACCCGCGTCGCGCGGCGCCTGCTGCTGATCGACGGCTGGCGGCACCCCGGATTCCTCGGCATCGTGCCGCTGTTCGTACTGACCGGCGGGCTCACACAGGCGCACGACGGACTGATCAGCCTCCGAAAGGTCTACAGCGCGAGCGCCGTGACCGCCCTGGCCCGACAGAGCCCGACCCCACTCCACGTCCGCCACCGCTTCAGCCTCCCCGGCTACCTCGCCGTATCCCTGACAGCGACCCCGGACCGGGACCCGGCCCCCGCCCAGGACGCCCGGTGACCCCGGCGGTCGCGCACCGGCGGGTGCGCGTGGTGGTGGTCGGGGCGGGGCCCGCCGGGCTGGTGCTGGCGAATGTGCTGCTGAGTGCCGGAGTCGCCGTCGAGGTCGTGGAGCGGCAGCCGCGTGAGGCTCTCGAACGGCGGGCCCGTGCGGGGCTCGTGGAGGACCGCGTCGTCGCGTATCTGCGCGCGCACGGCCTCGCGCACGGCCTGCTCGCCGACGGCGTACGGCACGGGTGGTGCGACTTCCTGTGCGAGGGCGAGCGCGTCCGGATCGACTACGCCGCGCGCACCGGCGGCGCCGCGCACTGGGTCTATCCGCAGCACCTGCTCGTCGCCGATCTCGTCCGGGAGTTCGAGGCGCGGGGCGGCACCATCCACTTCGCGCGGCCCGCGCGCGGCGTCGAGGAGCCGGAGTCGGGGCGGCCGCGGGTGCGCTGCGACGGCCTGCTCGTCGAGGCGGACGCCGTCGCCGGGTGCGACGGGCACCGGGGGGTCACCCGGCGGGCCGTACCGTGGCGGGTGCGCGGCGACCTGTCGGTCCGCCGTACGTCGGACTGGCTCACCGCGCTCGCCGAGGTCGACCGGCCGCCCGAGAGCGTGACCTACGGGCTGCACCACCGCGGCTTCGCCGGGATGATGCCGCGCACGGCCCGCGTGGCGCGCTGCTACCTCCAGATCCCCGCCGGTGGCGCCGCCGCCGAGTGGCCCGAGCCGCGGCTGCGCGCGGAGCTGCGGCGGCGGCTCGACGCGGCCCGGCACGGACTGCCCCGCGTGGGGCGGCTGCGGGAGACCGGCGTGCTGCGGATGGGCAGCACCATCAGCCGCGAACTCCGCTTCGGCCGCGTCTTCCTGGCGGGCGACGCGGCGCACCGGCTCGTCCCCGCGGCGGCGAAGGGCATGAACGCGGCCGTCGCCGACGCCGCGCACCTGGCCGAGGCGCTCACCGCGTTCTGCCGTACGGGCGAGAGCGCGGCCCTCGACTCCTACAGCGCGCACCGGACCGGACAGATCTGGCGCACCCAGGAGTTCGCCGACCGCCTCATGGACCTGCTCACCGTCGACCAGGCGGCCCCGGCGGGGGCGCGGCGGTTCGGGCTGCGGCTGAAGCGGGAGCGGCTGCGCCGTCTGTCGGAACCCGGCGAGGCCGCCATGGACTTCGCCGTCCAGTACGCGGGCCACGGCCCGCTCGCGGGAGGCCGTCCATGAGCGTCGCGTTCGAGCGGTTGAAGGCCCTGTACCGGCTGTCGCGGGGCACGCAGGCGACGCTGAGCATCGCGCAGCCCGTGCTCGGGGTGCTGCTGGCCACCACGCAGCCGCCCGCCGGGCGGTTCGCCGTGGCGCTGGTGGCCATCGTCGCGGGGTTCTTCGCGGCCTTCGCGCTCAACGACCTGCTGGACGCCCCGCTGGACCGCCGTCGCCGCGACGAGGCCGGTCCCGGGCAGGGCTGGGACCTGGAGCGGGCGGGGCTGCACCCGCTGGCCGGGGGACGGCTGACGTTCCGGGCCGGGGTGTGCTGGGCCGCGGGACTGGGCGCCGTCGCCGCCGTGGGGCTCGCGGCGCTCAGCTGGACGGCGCTCGCGCTCTTCGTCGCGGGGGTGCTGCTGGAGACCGCGTACTGCGCGCTCGCGCGGGTCAGCCCGTACAAGGTCTTCCTCAGCGGCGTCCTGGTGGCGTGCGGCGCGGCCGCGGGCTGGTTCGCGTTCACGGACACCGTCGACGTGCGGCTGGCCCTGTTCGCGCTGTGGATGGCGGCGTGGGAGATGGGCGGCCGCAACGTCCCGAACGACATGGCGGACGTCGACGAGGACACGCGGCTCGGCATCACCACGCTGCCCACCGTGCACGGACAGCGCCGCAGCGCGGCGTTCGCGTGCGGCTGCCTGCTGGTGGCGGCGGCGTCCTGCGTCGCGCTGACCCTCGCCGCGCGGCCGTCGTTCGGGACCGCCGGGGTGGCGGCGGGCGTGCTGAGCGGAGTGCTGCTGCTCGTGGCCCCCGCCGTGCGGCTGCTGCGCGAGCCGTCGGGCACCACGGCGCTCGGGCTGTTCAACCTCGCGAGCTTCCAGCCCCCGTGCGTGCTGCTCGGCTGCCTCGTCGGCCTGTGGTGGTGAGTGGGCCCCCGGCCGAGTGACGCCGGGGGAACCCGCTCACCGGGCGCGGGCGGCAGCCGCGTAGACCCGTGCCACGGCCTCGTCGTCGACCGGGTGGCGGGAGAGCAGCGCGCGGAAGTCGCCGGGGCAGCTCAGCTCCCAGCGCAGCAGCGCCCCACGCTCCGTACCGGCGAAGTACAGGACGGTGCTGCCGTACGGGCCCTCGTGCGGGTTGAACCCGCCGCCCTCCCAGCAGAGCCCGGCCCCGGTCAGGGCGTCCAGCAACTCCGCCAGCACCTGTTCGGTCGGCTCGGCGACGGAGAGGGCCGTGTGATCCTCCAGCCCGAGCCGCCGCTCGTCGCGGACGAGGCGCGCGTCGAGCGACGGGCAGGAACGGGGGAAGAGGAACGCCTCCACGGCGGGACTGGCCTCCTCTGCCTCGTCCGCCTCCTCCGCGCGGAGCCGCAGCCGCGTCACCCACACCTCGCAGCGCCCCGGATCGAGCCCGTACCGCGCCGCCAGCCGCGCCTTGACCACGACGCTCGGCACAGGGCGCACCGGATCCAGCCCGGCGGCGGTGAACGACGCGAGCGCCGCCTCCGCCGTCGAGGGGAAGAGCAGCAGCGCGTGGTGCGCGAAGCGGCAGCGCTCCGCGAGCAGCCGCCCGGCCCGCCCCTCGCGCAGCGCGGGCGGGAACAGCGCCCCGGGGCGGGCGCGCAGCGCCTCCCGCGCGCGGGCCACGGTCCGGTCGAGCCGCCGCCGGTCCTCGGGGTCGAAGGCGCCGGTGCCGTCCGACGCGGGGGATGCGGGGGGTTCGGGGGAAAAGGAGGCAGTCACAGATCGCCGTTCGCTCGGCTCCGTTCGTACGGCTCCCCACTACCCCCGGCCCCCGCGGCACTCGCCGAAGCACGCACAAGTGCAGCGCATCGAGTGAACTAGCGCGTGCCGCCGTCCGCCCCGTGGGCCCCCAGGAACGCGTCGAGGGCCGACGCCACGTGGTCGGGGCGCTCCGCCATCAGCAGGTGTCCGGCGCCGGGGACGAGCTCCAGGCGTACGGCGCCGGGGATGTCGGCGCGCAGCCGCTCGCCCCAGCGGGGCGGGTAATGGGCGTCCTCCTCGCCCCACAGCAGCAACGTCGGCAGCGTCAGGGCGGACAGCTCCCCGGCGGCCGTACGGGTGTGGGCCTGGTTGGCGCGGTTGAGCTGGGCGCCCATCAGGCGGCGGGTCCTGGCGCGGCGGCGCCACCCGGTGAGGTTGTCGCGGACGCAGCCGTCCACGAGTCCGGGGGTGAGGGCGCGGGTGTCGTGCACGAGGTGGTGGTTGACGAGCCACTGGCGGAAGAGCGGGCGCCGGGACCAGTTCCACGTCATCATCCGTCCCACCATGGGCTGTTGGGCGAAGTGGAAGAAGGGCCGCTCGATCGTGCTCGGCCAGTTGTCGTACGCCTGGGAGCCCGCCAGCACCAGTGCGCTCACCCGCTCCGGGTACCGGAGGGCGATGAGCTGCGCGACCGCGCCCCCGTGGCCGTGCCCCACCACGGCGGCCCGCTCCACACCGAGCGCGTCCAGCAGTCCGCGCACCGCGCGGGCCTGTTCCGGCAGACGCCAGTCGCCGCGCGGATGCGTCTCCGTGTCCCCGGCGCCCAGCAGATCGGGCGCGAGGCAGCGGTACCGCCCGGCCAGCCGCGCGCTCACGCCGCGCCAGACGGACGAGGAGAACGGGCACCCGTGCAGCAGCAGGACCGGCGGCCCGGCGCCCTCGTCCACGTACGCCATACGGGAGTAAGCGAGCCGCGCGAACCGTTTGCCCGGCGACGAGGGCCGGTCGGAGAGAGGGCGCACCCCGCCAGGGTCCCCCGTGCCGGGGGTGGCGCGGGAGAGGCGAACGGCCCCCGGCCGACGGCCGGTTACGCCGCGCGGCGCAGACTCGCCGTGAGATGCCGCTGCAACGGCTGGCCCACCGCCGCGAGTTCGTGGGCGAACGCGAGCGCCCCGCCGTCCTCCTCCAGGGTGTAGCGGCGCCGGGTCGCCTCGACGTCCTTGGCGGTGGGCGTGAGCGCGACCTCGTGCGTCGCGAGGTCCACGGTCCCGTCGGCCGCCTCGCCGACGGCGATCTCCGCGACGCCGGTCGGCTGGGTGATCAGCGCCTCCACGCGCCCGCCGGGCTGAATCCGCCACCAGCCGCTCTCGCGGGCTGAGGGGCGCAGGGGCGTGCCGTCGGCGCCGAGCAGCCACGCGCGTGCCTCGTAGCGGAGGAAGGGGCGGCCGTCGTGGCTGAAGGTGACCTCCTGCGCGTACGCGAAGTCCTCCGCGAGCGTCGGGTACGTGCCCTCGCCCCGCCCGTGCCAGGTGCCCAGCAGGCCCAGTACGGGCGTGAGCAGCTCGTGCGGTGCGGGCTTCCCGCCCGGCGTGGTGCTGTCGGGGTACGGGTGCTCCGGCGCGGGCTCGAACACGTGGTGCGCTCCTGAGGTCGGGGACCGGTCGGTCTACGGGGTGTGCGGATTCCGGGGGAAGCCTAGGTGTGTTGTCCTGTGCTGTGGCTGCTGGGCAGGGGTTGCCCCTGTCTGTGTGTCGCAGTCTGCGGGTTGTGGGTGGTCGCTCGCGCAGTTCCCCGCGCCCCCGAGGCCGCAGGGGCGCGGGGGACAGCGCGCCAAGCCACCACGCCGGCCCCCCCAGCCCCACACCCCACCGGGGCCCCCCCGGCCACCCCCCAGATAC
>NZ_JBIDAT010000009.1:70151-162711 GCF_043202595.1 Streptomyces sp. NPDC048172 | reverse complement strand
GGGGGGCCGCCCCCGGCCCCCCCCCCCCCGCCCCCGCGGGGGGGGGGGCCCCCCCCGCGACAAGCCACGACGCGGCCGCAGCCTGCGACACACCGCACGGGGCAGCCCCTGACCAGCCCTGAGATCCGGCGCACACGGCCCAGGCCGTGGAGGGCGCGGCTCCCCCGACGGGGGCGCCCGGCACCGGGCCGCCCCGAAGGTGAAGGTCCGCCCCTTCGGGGCCCGGACTTCGACGGGGACGGCAACTCCGACCTCTACGGCCGCGGGACGCTCCTGCTCGGTCCCGTCTCCGCCGAGGGGAAGCCCCGGGCGGTGCGCCGACTCGATGACGACGAGGGCACCTTGGCCTCGGCGGGTGCGACCGCCGCGGCGGACTTCGACCGCGACGGCCGCAGCGACCTGGTGGTCGGCCGGAACCTCCAGGAGGAGTCCGGGGCGGACGACGCGCCTCCGGCCCGTTCCGTGCGCTACTTCCGGGGCACGGCCCGCGACGGCCTGGTGGAGGACAGGGCGCTGAGCGAACGGCTCAGCCGGGCCGCGGGCAGCCAGGGCGGCGACACCCGCGCCGGGGTGGACCTCGACGGCGACCGCCACCCGGACGTCCTCCCGCCCGGCCAGGGCGGGGAGAGCGACCGTACGTACGTACGCGGCGGCCCCGGCGGTCTCCGGCCCGGCACGGCCAGGCTGACCCTCACCGGGTCCGGCACCGTCGGCACGCCGCTGCTGCCCGGGCACGTCACCGGCGGCTCCGCCCGCAACACCGTCTCCACGGTCCATGAGGGCTCGGCGGACCGGAGCGGCCATGTCCAGGTGACCCGGCTGACCGGCACGGGCGGCACGGGCGGCGCCGTCACGATGGCCCGGCTGCAGACCCTCGACATGGACAGCGACGGCATGCCGGGACGGGCCGCCGCCGGGCCCAGGTTCGCCTCGCGCGACCGCTTCGCCGAGACCCTCCGCGTCCTCGACGCCGACCACGACGGCCACGACGACGCCCTCGCCGCCGCGCCCTTCACCGGGCCGAAGGGACGGTACGGCGGCGTCTGGTTCCTGCCCGGCACGCCGAAGGGGCTGACCACCAAGGGGGCTCGCCACTACTCCGGGGACGACCTCGGCGTCAGGTGAGCGGTCCTCGGGGCCGGGGCGGCCTCACTGGACGCTCCAGCGGGGCGGATGGGCGGGGTCGGCGGGGCAGGAGAAGACGTTGAGCTCGCCCGCGCGGCCCACGGTCACCTCGGTGGGCAGGGCGTGCGGGTGGGGGCGGAGACCGGCCTGCTCGACCGGGCGCCAGCTGCCGCTGCCGCCGTCCCACTCGGAGCTGTCGACAGTCACCAGCAGCCGCATCGGGGTCGCGCAGGACAGGCAGTCCATGGGGGCGGGGTCGGTCAGGTGCCAGGAGGCGAACCCGCCGACGCGCCAGCCGGGCGGGATGGACAGGTCGTACTGGTAGCGGGCCCGTGGCGTCTGGTCCTCGTCCTCGTCCTCTTCCTCCTCGTCGTCCCCCTCCCAGACGTCTATCCGTTCGCGCAGCTCGTCGGGGAGGAGACCGGCGAAGGGGTAGGTGCGCACCTGCTCCGGGTGCAGGACGCAGGGCGCGGGCACGTACCCCTCGTAGCCGACGACCGGCGGCAGGGGCTGCTCGGCGAGGACGTCGGTCACGGCTGCCGCGTCGCGCCACCGCACGTCCAGCGACATCCCGTACCCGGTCCTGCCGTGGCGGTCGAACGGGCACCAGAAGAGCTGCAGCAGATCGCAGCCGGGCGGTCCCGGCGGCAGGTCGGGCAGGTCGCGGCGGTACAGCTGCGCGAAGCCGATCATCGGGACCGGGTCGGTGTCCGCGAGGTCCGGGATCCGGTGCTCGCGGTCCAGTTCGCGCAGGAGCCGCCGCTCCTCGTCCGTCGGGCCGGAGACCGGATCGCGCCGCCAGGCGTCGGCCAGCACCTCGCGGTACCGGCGGATGTCCTCCGGGCGGCGGCCCCGCGCCCGCCCGTGCGGCTCCGTGCACACGGGCCACGGCTCGTCGGCGGGCCACAGCAGCGGACCGCCGACGGAGCTGTCCGTCACGCCGGGGGAGCCCGGCCTGGGGTGCAGCCGGGTCGTCGTGCCCCGGTGGGCCGCCAGTTCGGGGAAGAGCGCCTCGACGTCGAGCGGGCGCGGCGGGGTGGTTCGCGTCATGGGGTGACCCTAGGAGACGCGGGACCGGCGCTCGTCAGCGCGTGAGGGGGTACGCGGTGTCGTCCCGCCAGGTCCGGCCGTCCCAGACGATGAGGTGGACCTCGCGGACGTACGAGCTGAGCGGGAGCCGGGGCCCGAACTCCCCCTCCAGCGCGTCGTACGCGGCGTCCTGCGTCGCGGGCCCCTCGCTGTTCGCGAGCGTCAGATGCGGCGCGAGCCCCGGGCCGAACAGCCCCCGGTACGGCACGGCCTCGGGCCAGCGCCGGGTGACGTCCTTGGTCAGCGCCGTGACGGGGGCGTGCGGCCACGGGTCGAGGTAGAGCACGCCGGGCCACCGCCCGAACTCGGCGAACGTCAGCGTGAACGCGTCGTGCCCCGCGAGGAGCGCGCCCAGCTCGCCGCGTGCCGCCGCGTCGAGGCGGCTCTCGTGGAGGAAGGGGTACAGCACCGTCACGTGCGCCGGGAACCCGGCCCGTACGAGCGGATCGGCCTCCGGGACCTTGAGCGTGAGCGCGGTGTCGCCGGGCACGTCAGGCCAGGCGGCGTCTTCGGCGTGGGTGTCGGCGTTCATCACGCGCCATGATCGCACCGGGCCGGAACGCCGTACGAGGGTGCCGTACGGGGATGCCGTACGGGGTGGCGTGCAACACGGCCGTGGCCGACCATTGTTGGTGCACAGGACATCACGGAACGTGCACCACGAGACGACGAGGGATCGCCGATGAGCCAGCAGACGCCGGAGGAACCACCGATCGGCCCGGTCGGCCCGGCGCCCGCCCGCATGTACGACTACTTCCTGGGCGGCAAGTCCAACTACACGGTGGACCGTGAGGCCGCCGCGAAGGTGCTGTCCGTCTTCCCGTCCGCGCTCACCGCCGCGCGGGAGAACCGCGAGTTCATGCACCGAGGCGTCCGGCACCTCGCCAGGGACCACGGCATCCGGCAGTTCCTGGACATCGGCACGGGCATCCCCACGGAGCCCAACCTCCACCAGATCGCGCAGGGCGTGCACCCCGGGGCACGCGTCGTGTACGTCGACCACGACCCGGTCGTGCTCGCCCACGACCGGGCCCTCATGGCCAGCGCCCCGGAGGGCGCCACCGCCTACATCGAGGCGGACGTGCGCGAGCCCGAGCGCATCCTGCAGCACGCGGGCAAGACGCTCGACATGGAGCGGCCCGTCGCCGTCACGCTCGTCGCGCTGCTGCACTTCGTGCGCGCCCAGGACGACCCCGAGGGCATCGTGCGGACGCTGATGGCGGACCTGCCCTCCGGCAGCGCTCTCGCCATCAGCCAGGGCTCCGCCGACCTCGACCCCCGCCTCCACGAGGTCCAGGCCATCTACGCGGAGCGGGGCATAGCGCTGGAGCTCCGGGACCGGGAGCGGACCGAGGCACTCTTCGCCGCGGGCGGCGTCGAGCTCCTCGCACCGGGCCTCACCGTCTCGTACGAGTGGCACCCCGAGTTCATCGGCGAGGGCGAGTACCCCCGCCCGGCCAACTCCATGACCCCCGCCGAGTCGGGCGTCTGGGTGGGCGTCGGCCTCAAGCCGTGATCCCCCGGGCGATCACCGCCGCCCGGCGGGGGCGCGCTCCTCCTCGGCGGCGAAGACCCACGTGCGGAAGAGGAGGAAGCGGAGCACCGTCGCGGCCAGGTTGGCGGCGATCAGTACGGCCAGCTCCGTGCTGTGCGAGGCGTCCGGACCGGCGGCGTCGAGCGCGGCGAGCGAGCCGCTGGTGAGCGCGAGCCCGGTGGCGAACACCAGCAGTCCCTGCGCCTGGTGGCGCACCGCCCCGTCGCGCCCCCGGACGCGGAAGGTGAGGCGCCGGTTGGCGGCGGTGTTGCCGAGGGCTGAGAGCAGCAGCGCGAGCGCGTTGGCGAACTGCGGGCCCGTGCCGGTGCGGAAGAGCGAGTAGAGCCCCAGGAAGAGCAGGGTGCTGAAGCCGCCGACGACGCAGAAGCCCGCCAACTGCCGCGCCAGCCCGCCCGGTACGCCCGGCAGCTCCCGGTCCCTCGGGTCGTCGCCGAACGGACGGCGCAGCCGCGAGAGCGGCAGCGCCCCCGTGGCCAGGGCGCGCCCCACGCGCCACACGCCCCGCAGGTCCTCCAGCGCGGTCCGTACGAGAGCGACCCTGCTGTCCGGGTCGTCCACCCAGTCCACCGGGACCTCGTGGATCCGCAGCCGCGACCGCTCCGCGAGCACCAGCAGCTCGGTGTCGAAGAACCAGCCGGTGTCCTCCACCAGCGGCAGCAGCCGGTCGGCGACCTCGCCCCGTACGGCCTTGAAGCCGCACTGCGCGTCGGAGAACCGCGCGGCGAGCGAGCCGCGCAGGATCAGGTTGTACGAGCGCGAGATGAACTCCCTCTTGGGCCCGCGCACCACGCGCGAGGACCGCGTCAGCCGCGAGCCGATCGCCACGTCCGAGTGCCCGGAGATCAGCGGCGCGACCAGCGGCAGCAGCGCCTTGAGATCGGTCGACAGATCGACATCCATGTACGCCCGTACGGGCGCCTCCGACGCGCCCCACACCGCCCGCAGCGCCCGCCCCCGACCCTTCTCCTCCAGCCGGTACGCCGTCACCTCGTCGAGGCTCGCGGCGAGGCGGGCCGCGATCAGCGGGGTGCGGTCGGTGCTGGCGTTGTCCGCGACGGTGATGCGGTAGCCGTACGGGAAGTTCCGCTCCAGGAAGTCGCGCAGCCGCCGTACGCAGGGCTCAAGTCCCGCCTCCTCGTTGTGGACGGGGACGACCACGTCCAGCACGGTCGTCGTCCGTGCCTCCCGCCCGGCGGGCAGATGCCGCCGCGCGGGGAGAGTGGGTGCTGTCTCGGTTCGCATGGCCCCGACGCTCGCCAAGTGCGCTGTCAGGGCCGTGTGGTGCGGCTGTGCGGGGGCTGTGCGTCCGTACGCGCGCGGGTCGTCAGGAGAGGCGGACCGTGAAGACCGTGCGGCCCGGTGCCGAGGCGGCCTCGACCCGGCCGCCGTGCGCCGAGACGACCGCCCGCACGATGGCCAGGCCCAGCCCCGTGCCGCCGTGGGCGCGGGAGCGGGAGGCGTCGCCGCGCGCGAACCGTTCGAAGACGTGGGGAAGGACGTCGGGAGGGATGCCCGGACCGTCGTCCTCCACGTCGACCGCGAGCCCGGACGAGGGCTCGACCGAGGGCCCGGACGTGTCGTCGCGCAGCCGTGCGGTGACCGTGGTGCCCTCCGGCGTGTGGGTACGGGCGTTGGCGAGGAGGTTGGCCAGCACCTGCTGGAGGCGCGCCGGGTCCACCTCCGCGTGGACCGGCGCCGTGGGCAGGTCCAGCCGCCAGCGGTGGCCGGGCGCGGCGGCGCGGGCGTCGCTCACCGCGTCGACGACCAGCGCCGTCACGTCCGTACGGACGCGCTCCAGCGGGCGTCCCGCGTCCAGGCGGGCCAGCAGCAGCAGGTCTTCCACCAGGACCGACATCCGCGCCGACTCGGCCTCGATCCGGGTCAGCGCGTGCCGGGTGTCGGGGCCGGTCTCCTCGTGGGCGCGGCGGGTGAGTTCGGCGTAGCCGCGGATCGAGGCCAGCGGCGTGCGCAGCTCGTGACTGGCGTCGGCGACGAACCGGCGTACGCGCGTCTCGCTCTCGTGCCGCGCCGCCAGCGCCGAACCGACGTGGTCCAGCATCCGGTTGAGCGCGGCGCCGACCTGGCCGACCTCCGTGTGCGGGTCGGTGTCGCGCGCGGGGACCCGCTCCCGGATGTCCACCTCCCCCTGGTGGAGGGGCAGGTGCGAGACGCGGCGCGCGGTGGCCGCCATCCGGCGCAGCGGGCGCAGCGTCATCCCGACCAGGCCCGCGCCCGCGAGCCCGGCGGCCACCAGCCCGGCCCCGGCCACGCACAGCTCCACCACGATCAGCGTGTTGACCATGTTCTCGGCCGAGTCGGCGGGGATGCCGACGACGTAGCTCTCGCCGCGCGGCCCCGGGACCGCCGTCGCCCGGTACGCGCCGAGGCCGGGCAGGTCGGCGTCGTGCGCCTCGCCGTCGCGCGGTACGTCCGCGAGCGCGGCCCGCTGCGCGGAGCTGAGGGCGGCCGTGCCGATGTCCGGCGGTCCGCCGTCGGCGGCGGAGCCGCCCTGCTCGCTGACCACGCCGTGCGACGCCTCGCCCCCGCCGTCCAGCCGGATCCCGGCGGTGCCGAGCGGCTGGCCCGGGCCCGCCACGACGGGGCGCTGCCCGGGCCGGTGCGGCTCGGCGCCCGGCGGACGCTCGCGCGCCGTCGGGCCCGCCGCGCGGTGGGCGACGTCGACGAGCTGCTGGTCGAGCTGGTCGAAGGCGTAGCTGCGCAGCGCGATCGTCGTCACCGTGCCGATCACGGCGGCGACGACCGCGAGCAGCGCCACGGCCGAGACCACGAGCCGCGTCCGCAGGGACCAGCGGCGAGGGGGACGGGGGCGGGGGCGGGGGCGGAGAGGCCTCATCCGACGTGCCTACGCGGCCGGTTTGAGCAGGTACCCCGCGCCACGCCGCGTGTGGATCATCGGCGTACGGCCCGCGTCGATCTTCCGGCGCAGATAGGAGATGTACAGCTCCACGACGTTCGCCTGGCCGCCGAAGTCGTACGACCAGACCCGGTCCAGGATCTGCGCCTTGCTCAGCACCCGGCGCGGATTGCGCATCAGGAAGCGCAGCAGCTCGAACTCGGTGGCGGTGAGGTGGATCTCCTCGCCCGCCCTGCTCACCTCGTGGCTGTCCTCGTCCATCACGAGGTCGCCGACGACGAGCAGCTGCTCGTTGCGCGCCGCCGCCGCGCCCGCCCTGCGCAGCAGTCCGCGCAGCCGGGCCACGACCTCCTCCAGGCTGAACGGCTTGGTGACGTAGTCGTCCCCGCCCGCCGTCAGCCCCGCGATCCGGTCCTCGACCTCGTCCTTCGCCGTCAGGAACAGCACGGGGATGTCCGGCTCCGCCGCCCGCAGCCTGTGCAGCACGGCCAGGCCGTCGATGTCGGGCAGCATCACGTCCAGCACCACGGCGTCGGGCCGCCAGTCGCGCGCCGTACGGACGGCGGAGCGACCGTCCCCCTCGGACCGCACGTCCCAGCCCTCGTAGCGCAGGGCCATGGTGAGCAGGTCGGAGAGGGACGGTTCGTCGTCCACGACGAGCACGCGGACCGGGGTGCCGTCGGGCCGGGCGGGCCGGGCGGGCCGGGTGGGCCGGGTGGCCCGGGTCAGGTACGCGCTCATGCGGACGATCGTGCTCCCGTTTCCTGAGAGATTCCTGTGAGAGGCCCTTGAGCGGGATGAGAGTGCCGCGCGCGTCAGCGCATGTCAGAGGGGTCGAGACGGTAGAGCGAGGCGTCGACGGCCTTGACCTTGGTGCCGTGCTTCTTGACCCACGCGTCGACGACGTCGTCGCTCCGGGCGCGACCGCCCCCCACCTGGACGTAGTGGAGCTTGCCCTCCTCGACCAGCTTCTTGAGCCTGGCGAGGGGCATGGCGTCGTCACTTCCCGTCCAGCCGCCCATGGACGCGACGGGCTCGCGGCTCGCGAGGATCGCGGAGGACGCGGACTGGTCGTCGGCGACGGCCACCAGCCAGGTGGCACCGTCCCTGTGCGCCTTGAGATACGCGAGCGCCTTCGAGTCGAGCCCGCCCCCCATGGCCCCGCCGGTACGCCCGCCTCCCATGGCGCCGTCGCCGGACGGAGGCCGGCCACCCTTCCCGGCCTGCCCGCCGGGAGCACCCGGCCTGCCGGAGGGCATTTGGCCGCCGGACGGGCCCTGGCCCCCGGGGCCGCCCTTCCCGCCCGGACGGCCGCCGCCCGGCATGCCCATGGCGTTGCCCGGCGTGGGGCCTGCCGTGGGGCCTGCCGTGGGGTTGGTGCCGTTCATGGCGCCGTCAGGGGAGGAGACGGCGGTGGAGACGGCGTACGCGCTCGGGCCCGCCAGCAGGGCGGTCACCGAGGCGAGCGCGGCGACGGTCATCAGCCGGCGCCGGTCGACGGCCCGCCGCAGCGTGCCGAAGCGGGCGACGAGGAGCGCCGCGACCGCGAGCGTCGCGACGACGGCGATCGCCGGGCGGAGCCAGGAGTTCCAGCCGTCCGTACGGCCGAGGAGCACCACCGCCCACGCGGCCGTCCCGGCGACGGCCACCGGCAGCGCCCAGGCCCAGCGCGCGTCGTGCCGGAACGCGCGGTGCAGCGCCACGCCGCCCGCCCCGCAGAGCGCCGCGATCCCGGGGGCCATGGCCGTCACGTAGTACGGGTGGAACGTGCCCTCGGAGAGGGAGAAGACCAGGTGGTGCAGGACGAACCAGCCGCCCCACAGCAGCAGCGCCGCGCGCGGGAGGTCGGTGCGCGGACGGCGCCCGCGCAGCACCAGCCCGGCGACGAGCGCGAGCGCGGCGAAGGGGATGAGCCAGGAGATCTGGCCGCCGTTGATGTCGTTGAAGAGCCGTCCGAACCCGGCCGCCCCGCCGAAGCCGCCCCCGCCACCGGGTCCGCCGCCCCCGCCGCCGGGACCGCCACCCCCGCCACCGGGCCCGCCGCCCGCGCCCCCGTTCTCGCCGAAGACGCGGCCCAGGCCGTTGTAGCCGATGACGAGGTCCCAGACGGTGTTGTCCTCGCTGCCGCCGATGAACGGGCGTGACCCGGCCGGAATCCGGTCGACGAGCACCATCCACCAGCCGCTGGAGACCACCAGCGCCACCGCCGCCAGCGCGAGACGGCGCGCCCGCCGCCCGGGACCGCCGGGTGCCGCGACGGCGTACGCGAGGAAGAGCGCGGGCAGCACGATGTACGCCTGCAGCATCTTCGTGTTGAACGCGAAGCCGATCGCCACGGCGGCGCCCACCAGGGGCAGCGCCCGGCCCGTACGGATCGCGCGGAGCGTGCCGTGCGCGCCGAGCAGCATCAGCAGCACCAGCACCGGGTCGGGGTTGTTGTCCCGGGTGATGGCGACGGTCATCGGGGTCAGCGCCAGCACCAGCGCCGCGACGGTCGCGGCGGCGTGCCCGGAGCAGACGCGCACCATGCGGTGCAGCAGCGCGACGGACGCGACCCCGGCCGCCGCCATCGGGAGCATCATCTGCCAGGTGCCGAAGCCCAGGACGCGGCAGGAGAGCCCCATCACCCACAGCGCGAACGGCGGTTTGTCGACGGTGATGAAGCTGCCCGAGTCCAGTGCCCCGTAGAAGAACGCCTTCCAGCTCCGCGTGCCGCTGTAGACGGCGGCGGAGTAGAAGGAGTTGGCGTGCCCGAGGGAGGACAGGTCCCAGAGGTAGAGCACGGCGGCCAGCGCCAGGATCGCCCAGAGCGCGGGGCGGGCCCAGCGCGGCTCGTCCGGGTCCGGGGGAGGCGGTGCCTGGGGTTGCCGCTGTACGTGTGCCCGCTCTGCGTATGCCATGCCGGGCAGCCTGGCGGGGCCGCCTGTGAGTTCCCTGAGCGACGGCTGTCCGTGCGCTTATCGCCCGTACGCGGAGCGGAGAGGTCAGGCTTCGGCCATGGCCTGGCGGGTGATCTGGTCGATCTGGCTGCGCGCCCGTTCGGCCTCGGCACGTGCGGCTTCGAGCTCGGTGTTCAGCGCGGCCAGCACCGCGTGCTTCTCGCCGAGGGTCCGCTGGAGCGCCTGGCCGCGCTCCTGTTCCTCCTGGAGCCGCCGCAGCGCCTCCTCCTCGGCGGTGGCGGAGTCCTCGGCGGCCACCAGGGCCTGGTTGAGTTCGCCGCGCAGCTGGGCGTTCTGCTGCCGGAGCTGGGCGGCCTCGGCGTCGAGCTGCTTGTGGGCGTTCCCGGCGGCGTTCGCCGCCTCGCGCGCCTCGTCGAGCGCGAGGAGATGGGCCCGGTTCTCCTCCTGGGCGGCCGTCCACTGCTGGTGCGCCTGCTCCGCCTCCCGTTCCGCCGCCGCGGTCTCGCTCCGGGCGACCTGGAGGGACGTCTGGAGATCGCCGACCCGGGTCCGGGCGTTCGTGACCTCCACGCGGGCCTCTTCCAGCGCGGCCCCGACGTTCTGCACCTGCTGGATGAGGTGGTCCCGCTCGGCGAGCGCCTGGGCGGCGCGCGCCGCCGCCTCCTGGGCGGTGTGCAGGGCCTGTTCCTGCTGCTGGGCGGCGTGCGCGTGCTCCGCGCGCGACTGCTCGTCGGCCTCGGTCAGCAGCGCGTTCGCCTGCTCCAGGTTCTCCGCGCGCCGGGTGGCCTCCGCCGCCTTCTCCCACGCCTGCGCGGCCTCCTGGCGTGCGGCGTCGCGGTCCGCGTGGGCCAGTGCGACCTCGGCCGCCGTCTCCGCGCGCTGCTGCGCGAGGGCCCGCTCGACACCGGCCACGCTGAGCCCGGAGGTGAGGGAGACGGCGAGATTCTCACCGGCCTGCTGGAGCTGCTCCACGATGTCCCAGACGAGCGCGACCTGCCCCGTGAGACCGGGGGCGTGGCGATTACGGCTGCGCTGTGCGGCGGCGGCCCTTTCGCAGGCGCCTCCGTTGTCGGTGCAGAATGCCTGCCAGCCCCATCCCGTCGGCTGGGAGAGCTGCCGTCCGCAGTATCCGCACGCGCTCACCTCGGAAACACCGTGCGAGGGGTCGCGCGGCGAAATGTGCATCACCTCGGCCCCATTGTCGGCATCATTGCCGGCGTCCGCCTCCGCATGGTGCCTCGCGCTGGTCATTCCGCTCTCCCCGTCCGTGTCTCCCCGGCCTCCGGAAGAGTAAGGCGCGGCCCGCTGACCGGCCACGGAAGTGGGCCGTGCGCAGGGAGGCTTAAGGGTCGGATGAGCTTCCCTTAAGAATGCGCGAGGCTACGCTTTTCCTCTCACCAGGGAACGAGTTCCGGGAGCCGAGCGACATTGAAGCAAGAGCAGTGCGGGCAGTGCGGGGCTGTCCAGAAGGCGGGCGGTACGCGGGTGTGCGGCTGTGCCCCGGCACCGGCCGACCCGGTATTCGGGCACATATCGGCGTCCGGCGAACCCGCGGCCCTCGACCGTAAGTCCCTGGAACTCTTCGAGTCCGCCGAGCCTTTCGCGACCGCGGATTCCTTCGAGGCTCCGGAGCATTCCGAATCCGCGGCAGCGGGTGAGGTTCCCCCGGCGCGCGGAAGCGGAATCCATACCCGGCGGCGGCGGCCCGGCCGCCGGTCCGGCCGGTCGGGCACGTCGGGCGGGTCGGGCACGACCGGCGGGTCCGGCAGGTCACCCCATTCCCGCAGGTCTCCCTGGCTGTTCGCGTCCGCGCTGGCGATCGGCGGCAGCGCCGCGATGATCGTCTACGGGACGCACTCCCTGGGCGGCGGTACGGAACCGGAGGCGCGCCGTACCCTCCAGGCGGCCCCCGAGCCCTCGACGTCCCCCGAACCCGTCGGTTCCGCCTCCCCGGCCGCGCGCCCCACGCCCGCGTCCACGCCCTCCCGGACGACGGCCGCCGCACGCCCGAGCGAACCGCCCACCCGTACGGCCACCCCGCCGCCCTCGTCCTCGTCCTCGCCCTCGGCCGACCCCGGCGACCGTGCCACCGGCGACCCCGCGAAGCACCACCGCCCGGAGCGGCCCCGCTCCTCCCGCCCCGGGCACGGGGACGGCGGGGCGCTCTCGCTGGGCAGCCGGGGCCCCGGCGTGGCCGACCTCCAACGCCGCCTCCAGCAGCTCTACCTCTACCTCGGCAGCTCCGACGGCCACTACTCCGCCGCCGTCGGTGAAGCCGTCGACCGCTACCAGCGGGCCCGCGCCATCGACGAACCCCTCGGCGTCTACGGCCCGGTCACCCGCGCGCTCCTGGAGGAGGAGACCGCGGGGTGACCCCTGCCCGGCGGTGCGTCAGGTGCCGCTGCGACGATGCCGGGATGCGCGAGATCGAAGAACTCATCAACGTCGACGACCCGGCCTGGCCGCACTTCCTTCAGGAGCTGTCCGCCACCGACGTACCCGTCGAGGTGCTGCCCGCCGACGCCGGTACGGCCCACGCCACCCTGCTGCAGCTCCAGGTCTCGGCCCGGTCGAACCTGGGCGGGTTCGTACTGAACTGCGGCGGCCTGCTCGTGGACGGCGGATGGCTGCGGATCTTCGGAAGCCCGGGCGGCACCGGTACCGGCACAGGCTCAGGCTCTGGGGGAGTGCCCGGGCTGGCCGAGGTCAACGGGATGCCCGCCGCGTTCGACCCGGCCTGGCAGCCGGAGGCGGGGCTCGTGGTCGCGCACGACGTGCTGGGCGGGGTGTTCGCCGTCAACGGGGGCGACCCGGGCGCGGCCGGGCGGCCCGGCGGGCCGGGCGAGATGGTCTACTTCGCCCCCGACGCCCTCGGCTGGGAGCCGCTGGGCGCCGGTCACTCGGCGTGGCTGTCCTGGCTCTTCTCCGGGGGGATCCAGAAGTTCTACGAGAGCCTGCGGTGGGACGGCTGGCGCACCGAGGTCGCCGCGCTCGACGGGCGGCAGGGGCTGTCGGTCCAGCCGCCGCTGTGGTCCGCCGAGGCCCGTCAGGACCTCGCGGCGACCAGCCGCCGCGCGGTGCCCATGGCCGAACTCCTCGGCATCAGCCGCGACTCGCGCCGCCAGATCGACGGCGCCGACCCGGGGTTCCTCGGCGCCGCGTGAACCGCGCCGCCGCCGTGGCCGTGGCCCGCCGACGCCGCTCGGCGGGCCTCAGTGCTGGATCAGCCCGCCGACCGGCGTGCCGGGGACGTGACCCGTCGGCGGGAGGGTGCGGGCCAGCGCGAGGCCCGTGTCGACCAGGGACGAGCGGCGGAGGGCGGCGACGGCCGGGAGCGGGGTCCAGACCGACTCGGCGGTCTCGCCGCCCGGTTCGGGCCGGAGCCGGCCGCCGGTGATGCGGACGGTGTAGAAGACGCCGACGTTCTGGTGGTCGGGGCCGCCGGGGACGGCGCGTTCGGCGGCGGGGATCACGCGGGAGTCGACGCCCAGCAGGCGCTCGACCACCCCCGTGCACCCGGTCTCCTCGGCGACCTCGCGGAGCACCGCGTCGAACGGGTCCTCCGCGTGCTCGACCCTGCCGCCCGGCAGGGTCCAGTTGCTCTCGCCGCCCGGCGGCACGTGACGGGCGAGCAGGACCCGCCCGTCCTCGACGCACACGGCGTACGCCGCCAGCCGGAAACTCGTACCGGTACCGGACACCGTCTAGTAATAGCCCTTCGTGCCGTCGAGCAGTTCACGGACGAGGTCCGCGTGCCCCGCGTGGCGTCCGGTCTCCTCGACCAGGTGGATCAGCATCCAGCGCAGATTGGCCCCGGCGGAACGGAAGTCGGGGTGGCGGCCGGTGTCGTCCAGGGAGGCCGCGGCGACGATCTCGTCGCTCCGGGCGCACTGGGCCTCGTACTCGGCGAGCAGTTCGGCGAGGGGGCGCCCGGCGGTGCGCCAGTCGGCGTCCTCGTCGACCTCGTCGAACGCCGGGTTCTGCTTCTTGTCGCCGCCGAGGAACAGCACCTCCAGCCAGGTGTGTTCGGTCCAGCGCATGTGGGAGACCAGACCGGCCATCGTCATGGCGGGAGAGGTCGGGACGACCGCGCGGTGCGCGTCCTCGTCGCTGAGGCCCTCGCACTTCCAGCGCAGGATCCGCCGCTGGAGGTCCAGCCAGCCGAGCAGCGCGGTACGTTCGTCCGCTTGCAGCGGGGGGCGTCGCAGGTCGGATGTCATGCCCGCGCACGCTACCGGCGCCGCGCGGGGGAGGGCACCTGGATTTACGGCCGGTGGCTCTCCGGCCGGGCCGTGGCGGTGAGGTACGCCTCCAGCTCGGCGGCCCCGCTCAGCAGCGTCCGCCCCCGGGCGGCGAGCCGGGCGTGCCAGTCGCGCAGCGTGGTCTCCAGGGGCTCCACCCCTCCGGCCGTCCGCACCTGCTCGATGAGCGGGGCGATCTGCTCCAGGAGATGGCCGCCGCGCCGGAGTTGCCGCGTCAGCAGCGCGTCGCGCACGGCCGCCTCGTCGTAGACGCGGTATCCCGTCCGCGGCTCGCGGTACGGGCGTACGAGCCCGGCGCGCTCCCACTTGCGCAGTGTCGCGGGCCGGACCCCGAGCCTCTCCGCCAGCGGCCCGATGAACGTGCCACCGGATCCGGCGCCGCCCTCCACCCGGGAATCGGACGCGGCTCCCGGGCCCAGGGCGCGCAGGGCGTTCTCGACCGACTGGAGGGTTCGCCGGTCGTCGAGGAGCTGGGCGTGGGTCCCGTCGACGAGACGGAACGCCTCCTCGTCCGCGCCCTCGTTCACCGCCCGCATGATCGCCGTCGCCGTCCGGTGGCCGTGGCCGGGTGCCAGGGCGAGGAAGGCGCGCAGGGCCCGCGCGTGCAGCGGCGTGTAGGTGCGGTAGCCGTGGGCCGTGCGGTCGGCGGCCGGGAGGATCCCGGCGTCCTCGTAGTTCCGGACGGCCTGGGTGGACAGGCCGTGCGCACGTGCCAGATCGATCGGCCGCAGCCGCTCACCCCTTTGAAGCTTTCGTCCCATGAACTCGCTGATCCCGTACGGAAGTTTCCATCGAATGTTCAACGATACCGTTGAATCCATGGCAACCGGCATGGCAAGAGACACGTCGATCGACCTTTCGGGGACCACTCACGCCGTCGACGGCACCGCCGTCATGGAGCTGCTCCCCGCCCGCCCCCGGATCCTCGCCCTGGGCGAGCCCGTGCACGGCGAGCCCGCGCTGCTCGACGTGCGCAACGCGCTCTTCCGGCAGCTCGTCGAGGAGGAGGGGTACCGGACGATCGCGATCGAGAGCGACTGCCTGGCGGGCCTGCGCGTGGACGACCACGTCACCTCGGGCGCGGGCACCTTGGGCGAGGTCATGGCGCACGGCTTCAGCCACACGTGGTTCAACGCGTCCGAGGCCAACCGTGAACTCGTCGGCTGGATGCGGGAGTTCAACGAGGACCGGCCCCCGTCCGCGCGCGTCCGCTTCGCCGGGTTCGACGGCCCGCTGGAGATGACCGCCGCCGAGAGCCCCCGGCGGGCCCTCACCGCGCTCCACGCCCACCTCGCGGCGCGGGTGGACGCGACCCTGCTGCCCTGCACCGAGGAGAGGCTCGACCAGCTGCTCGGCGCCGACGAGCGGTGGACCGACCCCGCCGCGATGCGGGACCCCGCCCGGTCGGTCGGCGGATCGGAAGCGGTCAGGGAACTGCGGCTGCTCGCGGACGAGTTGGTGACCCTGCTGGGCGTACAGGTGCCGGACCCGGGCGGGGCGGACGGGGCGGACGAGTGGGACCGCGCGCGGCTGTACGGGCGTACCGCCGTCGGGCTGCTGCGCTACCACTTCCGGATGGCCGACCCCGCGCCCGGCCGCATCGGGCGGCTGGCGGGGCTGCGCGGCCGGATGATGGCCGAGAACCTCCTCGCCCTCGCCGAGCGGGGCCCCGTCCTCGTCTCCGCCAACAACAGCCATCTGCAGCGCCGCAGGAGCACCATGCAGATGGGCGACCTGTCGCTGGAGTGGTGGGGCGCGGGCGCGCTCGTGGACGCACGCCTCGGCGAGCGGTACGCCTACCTGGCCACGGCCCTCGGCACGCTCCCGCACCACGGGGTGGAGACCCCGCCGCCGGACACCGTCGAGGGGCTCCTGTACGCGCTCGCGGAGGACGGCTGCCTCCTGGCCGAAGCCCCCCGGCTGGCCGCCGCGTCCGGCGGACCGGCCCCCGCAGCCCGCGTCTCCCCGTACTACGGCTACGCCCCGCTCGACCCGGCCCAGCTGGCCGACATCGACGGCGTCGTCTTCGTCAGGGACGCGCGTGAACTCCCGCCCCGCCGGAGACGGTGAGGTCGAGCGCGACGGACCGCATGAGAGGCAGCAGCGCGCCCTTGGCGGCCGTCATGGCGGCCGGCCGGCGGTCGGCGCCGTATAAGGTCCGCGGATGACGCTCTCTCATGACGTGGACGGAGACGGCCCCGCCGTGGTGTTCCTGCACGCCGGAGTCTGCGACCGGCGGATGTGGGACGCCCAGTGGGCGGCCCTGCGCGGCGCCGGGCACCGCCTGGTGCGCTGCGACTTCCGCGGCTTCGGCGGGACCCCGGCGGCGGACCGCCCGTACAGCGACGCCGAGGACGTGCTGAGCCTCCTGGACACGCTGGGCATCGCGCGGGCGGTGCTGGTCGCGGCCTCGTACGGCGGGCACGTCGCCCTGGAGACGGCCGCGCGGTGGCCGGAGCGGGTCGGCGGGCTCGCGCTGCTCTGCTCCGCCGTCCCCGGACACGAACCGTCCGCCGAACTCACCGCGCTCGGCGCGCGCGAGGAGGTGCTGCTCGAAGCGGGCGATGTCGCCGCCGCGACGGAGCTGATGGTCGACTCCTGGCTGGGGCCCGAGGCCGACGCCGCCGCCCGCGCGGCCGTACGCACGATGCAACGGCACGCCTTCGAGGTGCAGTCGGCTGCGCCCGAGGAGGCGGAGCCGGTGGAGGCCGAGGTCGATCTGACGGCGGTCCGGGCCCCCTGCCTCGCCGTCTCGGGCGCGCACGACTTCGCCGACTTCCGGCAGACCGCCGCCCAACTCCCGGACGCCGAGCACCTCGAACTGCCCTGGGCGGGCCATCTCCCCGCGCTGGAGCGCCCCGCTGCCGTCAATGAACTGCTGGCCGACTTCCTCGCCCGTACGGACACCACGTAGGCTGTGGCGCCCGGTGCCCTCGTCTCTGGGCTGGGCAGGGGCTGCCCCGTGCCGTGTGTTGCAGGCTGCGGGTGCGCGGTGGCTTGTCGCGCAGTTCCCCGCGCCCCTAGAGGTACGGGGCGCTCCTCGGAGCGCCCCGTCAGGGGCGCGGGGAACTGCGCGAGCAACCACCCACCACCCGCAGCCCGCGATGCACAGGCAGGGGCAGTCCCTGCTCGGCCGCTTCGGTCACGGCGGCGGCGGCGGACGCTTCGCCGCGTCGCGGAGGCGGCCGAACACCTGGGTGAAGCCGCTCCGGGCCGGTCCGTCCGGCGACGGGGCCTGACCCGACGTACCCGGCGTGCCCGCCGGACCCGGCGCACCCGCCGAGGCGAGCGCCGCGCGGGCGCGCTCGGCCTCCTCGCGGTACGCGTCGCGGGACTCGGCCATGGCCGTGAGCGCCTCGGCGTACCGTCCGACGAGGCCGCGGGCGCGGTCCAGCTCCTCCTCCGGCGTGAGCAGGTGCCAGCGCCGCCGCAGGAAGTCCACGGCCTGCCCCGCCTCGGGGGCCAGGGCGCGGGGGAGGGCGGCGTAGGCCATGATCTTCTCGATCAGCTCGGTCGGCTCCGTGCCGTCGAGGAAGACGTTGCGCACCGAGAAGGCGTCCGCGTCGTACCCCGGGGGCGCCGGGGTCGAGGGCAGGACGACGGCGCCGCCGCGCGGCACGTGGACGCGGAGGTCCTTCAGCGCCCAGTTCACGATCTGGGACTGCTCCGGCGAGGCCCGGTGCTCCACCACGCGGTGGCGCAGGCCCGGCGGAAGGAAGAGCGTCACCGGGCGGCTGCCCCGCGCGTCGGGGGTCATCGCCTCGTGGATGACGACATGGACGCTCCAGCTCTGCCGGGAGCACTCCTTGAGCAGGCGCCGCATCTCCTTGTCGTCCTCGGGCAGCCGGTGCGTGAGCCGCAGCCGGGGGCCCGGCACCGCGTCGTGGTCCCACTCGGTGCTGTCGCTGTCGGGCCAGAACATCGTGGCGGGGGAGGGCCAGCGCGGGTCCCAGGGCCGCCCGGCCTCGGCGGCGAGCACCCAGGCGACGGCCTCGCCGTGCTTACGGCGCTCCGCGGACTCGTACGTGGTGAGCTGTGCGCGCACCGTCACCTCGTCGTCCACGCGCCAGCGGGCCTCGAAGACCTGCCGGGCCGACGGGTCGAGCGCGGGGGCGCCGCCCTCGCCGTCGAACGGGTCGGCGAGGCCGCCGACGGCGGACGAGGCGGCCTCGGCGGGCGTGAGGGCGAGGAAGCCGTCGATCACGCCAGCGGCCTGGAGCGCGATCAGATTGCGCCGGACATCCTGCTCGGGCGAGGGCCCGAGGTGGCGCCCATGTCCCAGCCACATCGTGTCGGGGACGGCGGGTGAGGAGGAACTGGTCTTCGGCATGGCGTCGATCTGTGGGGGGTCGCGGACGGACCCAGTATGGCCGCCCGGCGCAAGCCCCGGCGAGGGGGCGCCGCGCATACCCGGACGTACACGTGTCCACTCCCGTACCCTCGGCGGATGGCGAAGTACTACGACGTGCACCCCGTGAACCCCCAGCAGAGGACCCTCGGCGCGGTCGCCGACAGCCTCCGCGACACCGCCCTGATCGCCTACCCGACGGACTCGTGCTACGCACTCGGCTGCCGCGTCGGCAACCGTGACGGCGTGGACCGCATCCGCTCGGTGCGCCACCTCGACGACCGCCACCACTTCACGCTCGTCTGCGAGGACTTCGCGCAGCTCGGCCGCTTCGTGCAGCTCGACAACGACGTGTTCCGCGCGGTCAAGGCGGCCACGCCCGGCAGCTACACCTTCATCCTCCCCGCCACCCGCGAGGTGCCGCGCCAGCTCCAGCACCCGAAGAAGAAGACGGTGGGCGTCCGCATCCCGGACCATGTCGTCACCCAGGCGCTGCTGCGCGAATTCGGTGAGCCGCTGCTCTCCAGCACCCTCCTGCTGCCCGGCGAGGAGGAGCCGCTGACGCAGGGCTGGGAGATCAAGGACCGGCTCGACCACGTCGTGGACGCCGTCCTGGACTCGGGCGACTGCGGCACCGAGCCGACGACGGTGATCGACTTCTCCTCCGGCGAGGCCGAGGTCGTCCGCCGCGGCGCGGGCCCCACGGACCGCTTCGAGTAGCCGCGTAGCCGGGGCCCTCTTCCCAAGAGGTGCCAACGGTGCGACGGTGCGGTCGGTCCACCGCACAGCCGGGTCGGCGAGGAGGCAGGCGATGGCTCTTCCGCACGTACGCAATCTGATCGACGGTTCCTGGCACGACGGGCCCCGTACGGGTGAGTCGTACGCGCCCGCGACCGGCGAGGTGATCGGCACGTTCGCGGACGCCGACGAGGGCGTCGCGCGCGCCGCGGTCGCGGCCGCCCGGCGTGCCTTCGAGGACCAGGGAACGGCCTGGGCCCGGGACCGCGCGCTGCGGTCCCGGGCGCTGCTGGAGCTCGCCGACCGGATGGAGGCGCGGCGCGGGGAGCTGGTCGCGCTGCTCTCCCGCGAGCAGGGCAAGAAGCGCGCCGACGCCGAACTGGAGCTCGGGGACACGATCCCCAAGCTCCGCTACAACGCGGCACTGGCCCTCACCGACACCGGCCGCGCGGGCGAAATGGCCCCCGGCAGCTACTCCCTGACGCTGCATCAGCCGCTCGGCGTCGCGGGCGTCATCGTCCCGTGGAACGCGCCCGTGGTCCTGGCTGTACGCTCCTTCGCCCCGGCGCTCGCCGCGGGCTGCACCGTCGCGATGAAGATGCCCGCGCAGACGGCGCTCACCAACGCCCTGCTCTACGAGATCGTCGCGGACACGGCCTCCCTGCCGCCCGGGGTGCTGAACGCGTTCACCGAGTCCGGGAACGAGGGCGCCCCGCTGCTCGTCTCCGACCCCGGCACCGACGTCGTCAGCTACACCGGTTCGACGGCTGTGGGCCGCGCGATCATGGCGGAGGCCGCGCGGCGCGTGAAGCCGTGCGTGCTGGAGCTGGGCGGCAAGTCCCCGATGCTGGTCTTCGACGACGCCGACCTCGACGCGGCCGTACCGGTGCTCACGGCCGCCGTCACCACCTTCGCGGGCCAGTTCTGCATGGCGGGCAGCCGCGTCCTCGCGCAGGCGGGCATCGCCGACGAGCTGCGTGCCCGGCTGACGGCCGCGCTGGAGGCCGTACGGCCGGGGCCCGGGGACCACCCGGACACCGACATGGGCCCGGTCGTGGACCGCGCGCAGGCCGAGCGGATCGACGCGCTCGTCGCGGACGCGGGGGCGTACGGCAAGATCCTCGTGCGCGGCGGCCTGCTGCACGCCGAGGGCGCGGACGCTCTGCTGCGCCCGTCCCTCGTCGAGGTCGAGGACCTCGCCGCGCCCCTCGTGCGGCACGAGGTCTTCGGCCCGGTCGCGACGTTCGAGGTCTTCGGCGACGAGGACGACGCGGTCCGCAGGGCCAACGCCACGGAGTACGGGCTCGCCGCCTCCGTCTGGACCCGCGACGTCGACCGCCCGCTGCGGGTCGCGCGGCGGATCGACGCGGGCACGGTGTGGACCAACACCTGGGCCGTCATCCGCGACCAGATGGAGGAGGGCGGCTTCAAGCAGAGCGGCGTGGGACGGCTCAACGGGCCCCGCGCGCTGGCCGAGTTCCAGGAGATCAAGCACCTGGTCCAGCACGCCTGACGGCCCGCTCGACGGCTCACTCGATCGAGTACGAGCCCCCGAACGCCTTGAGCTTGAACGGCCCGTCCAAGTCGTAGTTGCCGCGGTCGGCGAGGCGGCGGATGGCCTCGACCCGGTCCACGGACTTCTTCCACTCGTCGGCGGTGGCCTCGTTGGACGGCGAGCGGAGGTTCGCCGCGCGGGTGGAGAGGAAGGCGTCGAGCCACTTCTTCTCGCCCGCCTCGCCGACCGTACCGGCCTTCTTCGTGGTGCGGCGGACCAGCGCGTGCAGGCTGTCGGGGTCGTGGCCCGCGCCGTGCTGCACCGCCGTGTCGTACAGCTCCGCGCGGGCCAGCGGCGTCTTCAGTCCCACACGGTCGGCCTCGCGCATGGCCGGGCCGTAGTAGCGCCGGTCGATCTGGCGGTCCTGGATCTCGCGGAACTTCTCGTCCTTCGCCGCCCGCTTCCAGGCCGCGACGTACCGCTCCTCCGGGAGCCCCTCGGTGTCCCCGCTGTTCTGCTTCCGCAGCCGCTCCAGCTCGGGCGCGAACCGGGCCAGCGGATTGCCGGGCACCTCCTTGGCGTATGCCCGTACGACCGTGAGCGCGTCGCCGTCGCTGGTGGTGAAGCCGATGCGGCCCGCGGTGACGCCACGGCCGTCGCCGAGGTTCTCCGCGTAGTCGTACTGCGGCTCGGTGGTGCCGTTCTCGAAGACGGTCAGCATCTGGTCGGCGCGGTCGCGCTGCGCTTCGGAGAGCGTCGCGCGCCCCTCCCGCGTCTCCTCGGCACCCTGCCCCCGGCCGTTCCCCCGGCCGTCCTTCCCGTCGTCCCCGTTGCCGCAGCCCCCCAGGAGGAGCCCGCCACTGAGCACGGCCAGACAGGCGGCTGTGACGGTGGCATGGCGGCGTATGTGTCCTCTCGCGGTCATGGGCCCCAGGATGCCCCATGACGGTGACGGACCCCGGCGGCGGTCGCCGGGGCACCGGGATCAGGACGCGGCACCGGGAGCGGCCCCGTCGGCCAGGTCGGCGACGAACTTCCGCGCCAGGCCACGACGTACGGGCGTCACGCCGTGCATGAGCTGCGCGCCGTAGGCGACGGCGGTACGGGCGGGGGCGTCGGTGTGCCAGTGGGTCTTGGGCGTCTCGGAGATCCAGTGGGACTCGCCGAGGTGCTCGCGCACGTACGCGGCCTCGTGCGGGAGCGAGCGGGCGAGCCGCGTCCCGTCCTGGTACCCGTCGTCCGGGCCCAGCGCGCGACCCGTCCACGGCGTCGCGCTCGACGACGTCGCGACGTAGAAGACGCCGCCCTCCTCCGCGTCGGTGAGCGTGACGCCGATACGGCCGATCCTGCGCGGCGGGGTCTCCGGGTCCGGGATCCCGTCGAGGTGCGTGGGGACGCGGTCGCCGGGCCGCAGCTCCGTGTAGCCCCAGCGGAGCGCGGCGGCGATGGAGGGCATGGTGCGCCGCACCGTGGGGAGCGCGCGGTCGAAGGCCTGGTGGAGGACGTGCAGCGCGGCGTCCGGGGCGGGCAGCACGTCGGCCTGGTGCCGCGGCCGCCACCCCGAGGCCCCCAGCTCCAGGTCCATGACCTTGACCAGCTGGGCGGCCTCCTCCTCGGTGAGGAAGTCCTCGATCGTCTGCAGGGCGACGGTTTCGCTGACATGGATCACGGTGTTCCCCCTCGCGCGTCGGCAGTCCGCTCCTCCCACCGTGCGGGCCCGCGCCGCGCACCGGCCAGGGGGCAGTCCCCGCGCACGGAAGCACGCGGGGCCGGCGCACCGGTCCCGTCAGCACGGATGGCCGCGCCTCGTCATGACGAGTGAGGAATGCGGCCATGAGTCCTCGCGTGGGTAACGTCCCCTGATCGAGCCCGAAACCGTGAGGAGCCGGTATGACCAGCGGATTCACCGACGACGATGCGCTGCGCGCCAAGTACATGCACCGCTTCCGGCAGCACGACACCGACGGGGACGGCTATGTCACCGCCGAGGACTTCCGGACCCGCGCCGCGCGTCTGGTACGGGGCCTGGGCGTGCCGGACGACGAGCCCCGGGCGCGCGCCCTGCACGCGGGGGCCCGGCACATGTGGGAGGGCCTGGTCGCGCTCGCGGACGTGGAGGCGGGGGCCCTGAGCGAGGCGGCGTTCGTCGCGGCGCTGACCCGGGCCCGCGCCGAGGGCGGCATCCCGGAACTGGTCGGCCCGTCCGTGGCCGCGCACCTCGCGCTCATCGACACCGACGGCGACGGGGCGGTCAGCCTGGGGGAGTTCACGGCGGGTCAGGTGGCCATGGGGCAGAGCGAGTCCGGCGCGGCGGAGGCGTTCGCGGCGCTGGACACCGACGGCGACGGCGTCCTGTCCACCGCGGAGTGGCACGCCGCCGTCCTCGACTTCTACGCCGGTCCCCCCTCCCGCACCCCGGGCGACCTGGTCCTGGACCACCGCCCCTGAGGTCCGGCGGCGGGGACCGCATGGGGACTGCATAAGGTTGGGGGCGGTCGGCGTCCGGCGTCGGCTTCGGAACCGTACGAGCGAGGAGCAGTGCCATGGCCGCCGACGTACCCCCTGCCGGGGCCCGTATCGCCGTCGTCACCGGTGCCAGCAGCGGGATCGGGGCCGCCACGGCGCGGCAGCTCGCGGCGGCCGGTTACCGGGTCGTGCTGACCGCGCGGCGGGAGGAGCGGATCGAGGCGCTCGCCAAGGAGATCAACGAGGCGGGGCACCAGGCCAAGGCGTATCCGCTGGACGTGACGGACCGGGCGGCGGTCGAGGAGTTCGCGGGCGCGTTCCGTACGGTCGGCGTGCTGGTCAACAACGCGGGCGGCGCGCTCGGCGCCGAGACCGTCGCCGCCGGGGACCCGGACGACTGGCGGCGGATGTACGAGACGAACGTCATCGGCACCCTCAACGTCACCCAGGCCCTGCTCCCCGCGCTCACCGCGAGCGGCGACGGGACGGTGGTGGTCCTCTCCTCCACGGCGGGCCACGGCACGTACGAGGGCGGGGGCGGTTACGTCGCGGCGAAGCACGCCGAGCACGTGCTCGCCGAGACCCTCCGGCTGGAGATCGTCGGCACGCCGGTCCGGGTGATCGAGGTGGCGCCCGGCATGGTCAGGACCGAGGAGTTCGCGCTCACGCGCTTCCGGGGCGACACGGAGAAGGCCGAGAAGGTCTACGCGGGCGTCGCCGAGCCGCTGACCGCCGACGACGTCGCGGACACCATCACCTGGGCCGTCACCCGCCCCAGCCACGTCAACATCGACCTCCTGGTGGTCCGCCCCCGCGCCCAGGCCTCCAACACGAAGGTCCACCGCGAGAGCTGACCCGCAGGGGCGAGACCGGATGAAGGAGTACCGGTCACCGTTCCGGAAGGTCACCTTTCCCGGGCCGGTGGCCGTACGCCAGGCCGGCCGCGAAGGCGGCGAAGGGGATCGCGCCCAGGGCGATGCTGACGGCCGTGCCGCCGCCTGTGATGAGGGTGAAGTTGGAGACGACCAGCCACAGGCCCGTGAGCAGGCCCGCGAGGGCGAGGAGCGGGGCCGCGCGGGTCTGCCAGGGGCGGCCGCGGGCCAGGTCGGGGCGGCGGGCGAAGAAGGTGAGGACGGCGACCGAGGTGGTGAGCATCAGCAGCACCATGCCCACCGTCGAGACCCCGGCCATCGAGCCGAAGACGCCGACCAACGGTTCCACGCCGAGCGCGGCGAAGAGGACGACGAGGGACAGCGCCGTGGCGGACTGCGCGAGGGACGAGACGTGCGGGGAGCGGTGCCGCTCGTGCACCGCGCCGAGGCGGGCGGGGGCCAGCCCTTGGCGGGAGAGGGTGAAGGTGTAGCGGGCGATGACGTTGTGGAAGGAGAGGACGCACGCGAACAGGCTGGTGAGCAGCAGCACTTGCATCATGTCCCGCAGCACCGTGCCCACGTACGCGCCCGCCGCGTCCATCAGCATGTTGCCGCCGCTGGCCAGCGACTCGTCGGCCACGGCCGTGACCTTGTCCGTGCCCGCGCCGAGCACCAGCGCCCAGCAGGAGAGGGTGTAGAAGGCGCCGATGACGAGCACCGCGCAGTACGTCGCGCGCGGAATCGTACGGTCCGGGTCGCGCGCCTCGTCGCGGAAGACCGCCGTCGACTCGAAGCCGATGAACCCGGTGAGCGCGAAGAGCACGGCGACGCCGAGCGGCCCGGAGAGCGCCGCGTCCGGCGTGAACGAGGTGACGTTCACGCCGTCCTCCCCGCCCCGGACGAGGATCACCGCGTCCAGCACGGCGACGACCGCGATCTCCAGGACGAGCGCGACGCCGAGCACCTTCGAGCTGAGCTCGATGTGCCGGTGGCCGAGGAACGCGACGACGCCGACCGCCGCCAGGGACCACACCCACCACGGCACCCCGGTCGGCCCGCCGAAGTCGCCCAGCACGCTGTCCACGGCCCAGCCCAGGTAGCCGTAGACGCCCGCCTGGATCGCGGTGTAGGTGACGAGCGCGACGGCGGCGGTGCCGACGCCGGTCCGGTGGCCGAGCCCGCGCGTGGCGTACGCGTAGAAGGCACCGGCCTGGCGCACGTACGGCGTCATCGTCACGAAGCCGACCGCGAAGACCAGCAGGATGAGCGAGGCGAGCGCGAAGCCGACGGGGGCTCCGGCGCCGGGCCCGCTGGCGATGGCCAGCGGGACGTTGCCGCCGACGACGGTGAGGGGCGCGGCGGCGGCGATCACCATGAAGACGATGGAGCCGGTGCCGAGCCTGCCGGTGAGGCTGCCCGACGGCTGCGGGGTCGACCGCGGGGACGGCTCGGGCCGGGACGGCTGCGGTCCGTGCCTCCCCGCGGCCGGTTCGGGGGGTCCGGAGGGCTCGGAGGGGCCGGAGGGGTTCCTCAGCACGGGCGGTCCTCCTCGTACAGCTCCGGTCGGCGGTCCGCGAGGTACGGGTTCGCCGCGCGGGCCTTGCGGACCACTTCCGGGTCGACGTCGGCGTACAGCAGCCCCGTGCCGTGCCGGATCTGGTCCAGCACCTCGCCGGAGGGGGCGACGAGGGAGCTGCGGCCGACGTAGCTCAGGGAGCCCTCCTCGCCGTCGTGGTTCACATAGGCGAGGTAGACCTGGTTCTCCCAGGCGCGCACCCGCAGCAGATGGTCCGCGACGAACTCGTACGGCCGCATCTGCGCCGTCGGCACCGCGACCAGGTCGGCGCCCGCGAGCGCGGCGGCGCGCACGGGCTCGGGGAACTCCACGTCGTAGCAGATCAGCAGGGCGATCCGGAGGTCTCCGTACCGGACGGGCGGGGTCAGGCGGTCGCCCGGGGTGAAGTACGCGCGGTCGAGGGCGCCGAAGAGATGCGTCTTGCGGTGGCGGCCGAGCACCGCGCCGTCCGCGCCGATGAGGAACGCGGAGTTGTAGCAGCCTCCCCCGGGCGCCTGTTCCGGCGCGCCGAGGACGAGGCCGATGCCGTGGCGGCGGGCGAGGGCGCGCGCGGGCGTGAGCAGATCGCGGCGGGCCAGGGCGAGGACGGCGTCGCCGATGTCGTACCCGGTCACGAACATCTCGGTCGTGACCAGCAGTTCGGCGCCGCGTTCGCGCGCCCGGCGGCACGCGGCGTCCAGCTCATGGAGGTTGGCCTCCACGTCGCCGGGGGTCCCGGCGGTCTGCAGTCCGGCGATCTTCATGCGACTCCTCGGCGGGCGGCAGTCGATCCCGGCCATGGAAACATGCTCACTTTGAGCACGTAAAGACGTCGGCGCGGCCGAAAGCGGGCCGTGGCACGCCGCTTACCCTGGGGCGATGGCGTCCCAGGACCGCGCGTCGGAGCACCCCCTCACCAGTACGGCCCTCGCGGCCATCCGCCGTACGAGCGCCGTCGACACGGTCCGCGCGCGCATCTCGCTCGCCGTCGACCTCGGCCTGCTCACGCCGGGGGAGCGGCTGCCGAACGTGCCGAGCACGGCCGCCGCGCTGGGCGTCGCCGAGATCACCGTGCGGCGCGCGCTCACCTCGCTGGAGCGCGAGGGCGTCGTCGTGCGGCGCCCGGGGCGGGGCGGTGGGACCTTCGTCGCGGAGGAGCCCCGCCGCGACGCGGTGCCGCAGGTCGCGGCGTACGCGCAGGACAGCGCGCGCGTGCACCGGCTCGTCGACGAACGGGCCGTGCTGGAGACCGGGTTCGCGCACCTGGCCGCCGAACGGCTCGACGAGGCCGGTCTCGCGGCGCTGGACGCGTGCGTCACGGCCATGGACGAGGCCGGGAGCTGGGCCGAGTTCCGCGCGGCCGACGAGCGGTTCCACCTCGGCATCGCGCAGGGCGCGGGGCAGCCCGCCGCGCTGGAGCTCTACGCCCGGGTCACCGGCGAGCTGTACCTGTACTTCCTGCCGTACCCCATGAGTTACCTCTGCGAGAGCAACGCGGAGCACCAGCGGATCCGCGAGGCGCTCGCCGCGCGCGACGCCGCCCGCGCCGGGCGACTGGTGCACGCCCATGTCACCGCGCTGCACCGCACGATGTACGTGGGACTGTCCCCCGTGCGAGCTACGCGCAGGTGTCCACCGGGCGGTGACGATTCCGGGGAGCAAGATCCGTAGCGTCTCGGGGAGCCGCGGCGCTCCGGCCGCGGGGTGTGGTGCAGGGGGTTTCCATGAGAGTGGTGTGGCAGCTCGTGACCGTCGCGGCTGTCGCCTTCGTCGGCGGTCAAGGGCTCATGGCGGTGGACGGTGAGCCATGGCTGATGCTGGGCGCGGGCCTCGTGACCGCGGCGCTGGCACTGCTGGTCTACGGTTGGGTCGTACGGCGGACCGAGCGGCGGGCCTGCGTGGAGCTGGGCCGCGAGGGCGCCGGGGTGGCGGTCGGCTGGGGGACGGCGCTGGGCGTCGCGCTCTTCGGACTCGTCGTCCTGAACCTCTATTTCCTGGAGTACTACGAGGTCGAGGGGCTGGGCTCCCGGACGGGCGCCGCGGGCCTGATCGGCTTCATGGCGGCGGCCTCCGTCACCGAGGAGCTCCTCTTCCGCGGCGTGCTGTTCCGGATCATCGAGGAACGTACCGGCACCTGGATCGCGATGACGCTGACCGGCGTGCTGTTCGGCGTCTACCACCTGGCCAATCCGGACGCGAGCCTGTGGGGCGCCGTGGCCATCGCCATCGAGGCGGGCGGCATGCTCACCGCCGCGTACATCGCCACCCGGCGGCTGTGGGTGCCCATCGGCCTGCACTTCGGCTGGAACTTCGCCGCCGCCGGGATCTTCAGCACCGCGGTCTCGGGCAACGGCGACAACCAGGGCCTGCTGGACTCCACGACCTCGGGCCCCGCCCTCGTCACGGGCGGCGACTTCGGCCCGGAGGGCAGCCCGTACTCGGTGGTGTTCTGCCTGCTCGCGACGGTCGGATTCCTCTGGTACGCCCGACGGCACGGACATGTGCGGCCCCGCCGCCGACAGGCCGCGCCGGTTGACGCCCTCACTACACTTCCCCGGTGAGCGATCTTCGGCGGATACAGGAACACGGGCAGAGACTGCGGGGAGCCTTCCGGCGGCTCCCGTTCGAGCAGGTGCTCGGGCCGTTCCTCGGCCTGGTGTTCCTCATCGCCTCGTTCGTGCCCGACTTCCACAGCAACGGCACGCAGGTGGGCGGCGTGCCCGACCGCCCCTTCGACTGGCTGGCCGTCGTGGCGATCGTCCTCCAGTGCGCGCCGCTCGCCGTGGTCCGCAGGTGGCCGACCGCGAGCCTCGCGCTGGTCTCGCTCGGCTTCGCCGCCGACCAGCTCCGCGGCTACCACACGCTCGCGGGCACCGGCATGGCCCTCACGGTGGTCGGCGCGGGCGCCTGCGTCGAACGGCACCGGGGCACGGTCAAGCTGGGCTTCACCCTGGCGTACGTACCGCTCGCGATCGCCCTCCACATGGTGGGCCCGAGCATGCCCGCGAGCGAGTTCGTGATGTTCTATCTGGCGGTCGTCCTCGCCTGGGGCATCGGCGCCTGGCTGCGCGCCACCAGGTCGGCGGAGGCCGAACGCCGCCGCCGCGTCGCGGAGGAGACCCGTACCGCCGAACGCACCAGGATCGCCCGGGAACTCCACGACGTCGTGGCGCACCACGTCACGGCGATGGTCGTGCAGGCCGAGGCGGCGCGCTATCTGACCGCCTCGCCCGAGCGCCTCGACCAGACGCTGAACGCCGTCACGGACACCGGGCGGCGGGCCGTCACCGATCTGCGTCACCTGCTCGACCTGCTCAACCCCGACTACACCACCCTCGACCGCGCGGGCGCCCTCGCGGGGGCGGGGGACCGGACCCCGTCCGTCGGCAGGCTCCCCACGCTCGTGGAGCAGACCCGGCAGGCCGGGCAGCCGGTCGAGTTCAGCGAGGAGGGCACGCCCGCGGAGTCCACGGGCAGCGCCGACCTCGTCGCGTACCGGGTCGTCCAGGAGGCGCTGACGAACGCCCTCAAGTACGCGCACGGCAGCCCGACCTCGGTCGACGTGCGGCACGGCGAACGGGAGATATCCGTGGAGATCGGTACGGACGGCTCCGGCGCGCGCGCCGCGTTCCCCGCCGGGAGCGGCCGGGGCCTGGCCGGAGCCCGCGAACGGGTCGAGCTGCTCGGCGGCGACTTCAGCGCGGGCCCGCGCCCCGGCGGCACCTTCGTCGTCCGGGCCCGGATACCGGCGGGCGGTGCCTCATGACCGCCGCGCCGACCCGCGTCCTGGTCTGCGACGACCAGGTCCTCGTCCGTACGGGACTCGTGACGATCATCGACGCCCAGCCCGACCTCGCCGTCGCGGGCGAGTGCGGCGACGGGCAGACCGCCGTCGAGCTCGCGGCGGAACTGCGCCCGGACGTCGTCGTCATGGACGTGCGCATGCCGGTGCTCGACGGCATCGAGGCCACCCGCCTGCTCGCCGGGGCCGGGGTCCCGCACCCCGTGAAGGTGCTCGTGGTGACGACCTTCAACCTCGACTCGTACGTCTACGAGGCACTGCGCGCCGGGGCGAGCGGCTTCCTGCTCAAGGACGCGCCGCCCGCCCACCTGCTGCACGGCATCCGGACCGTGGCCATGGGCGCCGCGCTGCTGGACCCCGAGGTGACGCGGCAGCTGGTGGGCCGCTTCGCCGCCCGCATCCGGCCCGCCGACGGCTCCCCGCAGGACACCCCGCTGACCCCGCGCGAGCTGGAGGTCCTGCGCCTCATCGCGGACGGCCTCTCCAACGGCGAGATCGCGGGGGCGCTCCAGATCAGCCAGGAGACGGTCAAGACGTTCGTCTCCCGCATCCTCACCAAGCTCGAACTCCGCGACCGGGTCCAGGCGGTCGTCTACGCCTACCGCCAGGGCCTGGTCACCTGAGCCGCACCTTCGTCCCAGGGCCGGACAGGGAGGTGCCCCCAAGGCTGCGGCTGCGTCGTGGCTTGTCGCGCAGTTCCCCGCGCCCCTGACGGGGCGCTCCGAGGAGCGCCCCGTACCTCTAGGGGCGCGGGGAACTGCGCGAGCGACCACACTCAACCCGCAGGCTGCGGCGGACAGGTGGGGCAGCCCCTGCCCAGTGGCCACGGCCTACAGCAGTTTGCCGTCGCGGGCCACCACGCGGCCCGCGTGCACGACCATGTCGGGCCGGGGCATGTCCACCACGACCTGCGGGACGCCCTCGCCCTCGACGAGGACGAAGTCGGCCGGGTCGCCGTCCTTGAACTCCGAGCGGCCGATGCCCATCAGGTCGGCGCCGCCGTGCGCGCCGACCGCGTAGCAGTCGCTCAGCTCCTCGTCGAGGCGGACGTCGGTGACCCAGCCCAGGATGTGGGTGCGGTGCAGCATGTCCGCGTTGCCGAACGGGCTCCACGCGTCCCGCACGCCGTCCGAGCCGAGGCCGACCCGTACGCCGTGCTCGTGCAGCTTCGCGACGGGCAGGACCAGCGACTCGTTCGGGGCGACGGTCGTCACGGAGATGTCCAGCTCGCCGAGCTCGGCGGCCGTACGGTTCAGCTCGGCGTCCGACAGCTTGGTGAGGCAGAACGCGTGACTGACCGTCACCTTGCCGCGCAGGCCCAGCGCGCGGGTGCGCTCGACGATCGCGCGCAGCACGTCGGTGCCCTTCTCGTCCCTGTCGTGCAGATGGATGTCCACCCCGAGCCCGTGCCGGTCGGCGAGCCCGAAGACGAGGTCGAGCTGCTCCTTGGGCGCCTGGTCGAAGCTGATCGGGTCGATGCCGCCGATCTGGTCGACGGCGCCGGAGCGCGCGGCCTCCTCCAGCAGCTCGGCCGTGCCCGGCGTACGGATCACGCCGTGCTGCGGGAACGCGACGATCTGCACGTCGAGCGCGTGCCCGAGCCGCTCGCGGGCGCTGCCCAGGCCCTCCACACAGGCCAGGTCGTACGCGGGGGCGATGTCGGCGTGGGCGCGCATCGCGCGGGTGCCCCGGGTCACGGCGTGCGCCATCAGCCCGTACGCGCGCTCGCCCACCGGACGCTTCTGGCTCTCGAACAGCTCGACGTCCTGCGCCGCGTAGTCGGCGATCCCGGAGGCGGGCTTGCGCGAGACCCAGTCGCCGCCCCAGGTCGTCTTGTCCGGGTGGATGTGCGCGTCCACGAGCGAGGGCAGCGCGAGCCGCCCGCCGCCGTCGACGACCTCGGCGCCGGGCGGCGCCGGACGGTCGGAGATCCGGCCGTCGACGACGGTGAGGTCCACGGGCTCGCGCGCGCCGGACGGGCGCACGTCGCGGAACACCACGGCCTTGGCGGGCCCCTTGCCGCGTGGGCTCTCGGTCTTGGCCGCGGCCGGGGTGGCGGCGGACACCGTGACGGTGGTGCCCGCGAACGCCGCGGCGCTCGCGAGGACACCGCGACGGGACATCCGGGACGGGGTCCGGGTGGGCTCGACGCTCATGGCAGCTCCAGGGTGGGGAACGATCGACCCCGGTTTTTGTATACCAAGAGAGGTGTTCCGACAAGATCAAAGGGGCTGGGTGCGGGAAATCCGTAGGAATGTCGGAGGTGCGGTATACAAAACCGGACCGGGTTAGTGGTCCCCGAAGAGCGAGCGCAGCGCCACCGCGCGGCTGTCGCGCACGTGGATGAGCGTGCTCGCGGCGGCGGGTTCCTCGTCGCCCGCCGCGATGTGCCGGTAGATGTCCCGGTGCTGGGCCCGCATGTGCGCGGGCTCCGCGCGCATCCCGAAGACGAGCTGGAGCTGCCAGGCGAGCTGCTCCATCATGCGGGCGAGCAGCGGATTGCCGCCGAGCGCCACGATCTCCTCGTGGAACGCCGTGTGCGCGGCCACCTCGCGCGTGCCCTCCTCGTCCACGGCCGCCCGCTCGGCCCGTTCCAGGCAGGCACGCAGGGCCCCGAGGCCCTGGGGCTCCCCGGGTTCCCCGGGCGCCTCCCGCGCGCTCGCGGCGACCCGGCGTGCGGCGAGGCGGGAGGCCTGGACGGCGAGCGGTTCCCACACCTCGTACAGGTGCCGCACGTCAGCGCGTTCCAGGCTGCGCACCCGTACGCCGCTGCGCGGCAGCAGCTCCAGCAGCCCTTCGGCGACGAGCGCGCGCAGCGCCTCGCGCACCGGGACGCGCGACATGCGCAGCTCCTCGGCGACCTCGCGCTCCACGAGGCGGGAGCCCATCGGGTAGCGCCGGTCGACGATCCGCTGTCGGACCTCCTCGCGCGCCCGCGCGCCCATCGAGGTCTTCCCGCCTGCCCCCGTCGTCCTGCCCGCCACCTGCACCGACCTCCGCTCGACACGCCCCAGCGAGAATACGCCGGGGCCGCCGCTCGGTGATCAGGCCAGGACCTACGGGGGGCGGATGCGAGGATCGGCCCATGGGAAGGGACGCGCAAAACACTCGTGACCAGGGGTATCTCCTGGACAACCAGCAGGCCGAGGCGGGGGCGCGGTTCACCGCGCTGTCGGAGCTGTTCGACCCGTGGACGTTCCGGCACTTCGAGACGGTCGGGGTCGGCGCGGGCTGGCGGTGCTGGGAGGTCGGCGCGGGCGGCGCCACCGTCCCCGGATGGCTGGCCGCGCGCGTCGGCCCGGAGGGACACGTGGTCGCCACCGACATCGACACGTCCTGGATGCGGGACGTGTCCCCGGAGGGCGCGGGCTTCGAGGTGCTCCGGCACGACGTGGCGGCCGACGCGCCCCCGCCCGGAGGCCCGTTCGACCTGGTCCACGCCCGGCTCGTCCTCGTCCATGTCGCCGACCGCGAGCGGGCCCTGCGCGCGATGGCCGAGGCGCTGCGGCCCGGCGGGTGGCTGATCCTGGAGGACGCCGACCCGGCGCTGCAGCCGCTGATCTGCCCCGACGAGTACGGGCCCGAGCAGGAGCTCGCCAACAGGCTGCGCCGCGGCTTCCGCGAACTGCTGCGCGGGCGCGGCGCCGACCTGGCCTACGGGCGCAGGCTGCCGCGTACGCTGCGCGAGGCCGGACTCGCGGACGTACAGGCCGACGCCTACTTCCCGGTGACCTCGCCCGCGTGCACGGTGCTGGAGAGGGCGACCGTCCTCCAGGTCCGCGACAAGCTCGTCGCCGCGGGGCTGGCCACGGACGAGGAGATCGACCGCCACCTGGCCAACGTCGCCACGGGCGGCCTCGACCTGGCCACCTCACCCATGATCTCCGCCTGGGGGCGCAGCCCCGCCGGATGACCCGGGGCACCCGGAGCACCCGGGGCGCCCGTCACGCCCACGCGAGATCGTCCACCGCCATCCACGGCCCGCCGACCACGGCCGCCGGGGTCACCCCGCTGAACGCCACGACGTCGCGGTGGAGATGGGACTGGTCGACGTAGCCGCCGTCGGCCGCGACCGTGACCGGGCCCTCGCCCGCGGCCAGCCGGTGGGCGGCGCGGTCGAAGCGGACGAGGCGCGCGGCGCGCTTCGGGGGGAGGCCGATCTGCGAACGGAACCTGGACCACAGGCGTTTGCGGCTCCAGCCGACCTCGGCCGCCAGGCCGTCGATCCGGGCCTGCCCCCGGCTGGCGACGATACGGTCCCAGGCGCGGGCCACCTCCGGGTCCACCGGCGCCCCGGCGTCCGCCCGTCGGCCGAGCCACTCCTCCGCCACCGCGAACCGCTCCCGCCACGAGGCGGCCTCCGCCAGCCGTTCCCGTACGCGCGCCACCGCCCCCTCGCCGCACAGCTCGCCGAGGGCGGCCATCGTGCCGTTCAGCTCCTCTGGGGAGACGCCCAGCACGGCGCGCGCGACCACGGGGGAGAGGCGGATCTGCACGCACTCGACGCGGGCGCCGCGCACGCGGAGGGCGCCGTGCAGATACCCGGCGGCGAGGTCGCCGTGCCGCTGCCGTCCGGTCGCGGTGTCCACGAGGAGCGGCCCGTCGCCGCACTCCAGGGCCAGCGTGACGGCCGGGTGCGGAACCACCCGTACGTCGACGGGGCGCGGGCCACGGCTGCGGAACCCGGCCAGTCCGACGCCGGGCACCCGGCCCGGGGCCGTCGGCCGCGCGACGTCCCACCCGGCCACGGCCGCCTCTACGCGCACGGCGGTTCGCATGCCTCCATGCTAGGAGGGGGAGGGGCGGGCTAGGGAGCTTCTGATGGATCTCCGCGGCGTCGCGACGCCCGGCACGCACTCTCGCCGCACCGGCCGAAAGACCAAGTACGCCCAGTACGAGGACTTCCGGCCGGCACGCCGAGAGCACGCACCGGACGCCGCTCCTTCCTCCACGGAGATCCATCAGAAACCCCCTACCGGCCGGAACATTTCTCCAAGACACCGGCGCCCGGCCCCCGCGACAGTGGGGCCATGAACGACAGCATCGTCCCCGGCGCCCTGCAGGCGCTCGTCAGCAACGATCCCGAGCGGATCTCGGCGGTCTTCGCCGAGGACGCCGAGTGGCTCTCGCCCCCGGGCAACGCCGTCGCCCGCGCGCTCGGCGCGCCGCACCACATGGTGGGCAGCGCGGCGATCGCGCGCTTCTTCACGGCGGACCTGCCCCGGCTCTTCGCGCGCGACCTCGGCTTCTCGCTGCTCGGCGTCCACACCGACGGCGAACGGGCCACGGTGGAGGCGACCGTGACGGCGACGCTCCCCGACGGCAGCCCGTTCAGCAACGCCTACTGCTTCGTCTTCGAACTCCGCGACGGCCTCGTCCACCGCGTCCGCGAGTACACCGACACGGCACGCGCCCACCGACTCCTCGCGGGCGAGGCATCGCCGTAGATCACCCGGCGAGGGCGATCCCGCTCCCCGGCGGGGGCAGGATGCGGCAGCTCCACGGCAGCGCGGGCAGTTCGGCGAACGCTAGGTGGGTGGCGGCCAGCGGGCGGCCGTCGACGAGCGGCATGTCGAGATAGCGGCCGTGGACGGTGAAGACGATGCCGGCGCCGCCGTCTGGTCCGTCTGGTCCGTCTGATCCGTCTGTGGCGTCTGTGGCGTCTGTTTCGCGGGTCGGCCAGTCCGGGGAGCGGCGCAGGGCGCGCGTCGCGTCAGCGGTCGCCGGGTCGGTGAGCAGCAGCACCCAGAACTCGTCGTCGGTCATCGCCGCGATCTCGTCGCGGCGTTCCGGGGTGGCGGCGTCGAGCAGGACCGCGGCGAGATGGCGGACGACGCCGCACGGGACGGCGTTGACGGTCGAGCACAGCCAGCGGGCCTCCCCGGCGACGAGTTCGGCGAGGTACTCGCCCGTCGCGGCGTCCGTGCTCACCGCGCCGTCGGCCATCTCCAGGCGGGCCAGCGTCTCCGGTGGCGCCTGCCGCGTACGGCCGTGCGCCCGGCCGCTGCGTACGAGCGATTCGAGATGGTCGAGCTTGAGCGCGCCGGGCCCGCCGCGCAGCACGGACGGCCGCGTGCCCTCGTCCACGGCGATCACCTCGTCCGCGTCCACCCCGTGCGCCGCCAGCAGCCCGGCCAGCTCGCCGATGCGCCGTGCGCCGAGCCGGTGGTGGTCGAGACCGGCGACGCCCTCGAAGGTGTGGCTGAGTGGCAGATGCCCCACGTCGTGCAGGAGCGCCGCCGCCCGTGCCACGGCGTCGCCGGGGGCGAAGTGCGCGGTCAGCGCGAGCAGTCCGAGGGAGTGCTCCAGCCGCGTGTACGACTGGGTCGCCGCGATCGACGCGGCCCCCGCGTGCGCCACGAACCCCAGCCTGCGCACCCACCACGCCCCGAGCAGCTCCCGCTCCAGCTCGCTGAGCTCGACCGTGACCCGCCACAGCGGATCCCTGAACACCCCGCCGGCACCCAGCACATCGGCGACCGCGGGAGCGACGTCACCGGACGCGGAAATCACCATGAGCCGGACTGTAACCCGCGCTGGTGAAGCGCCGTCCGACGGCCCATACGGTCAGGGCGCAGAGCGCGAAGGCGGCGCCGAGGAGGGTGGGGCCCGGCCAGCCGTGGGCGGCGTAGGCGGCGGTCGTGGTGGCGGCGCCGAGGGCGGAGCCCAGGGAGTAGAAGACCATGTAGCCGCCGATGGCGGCGCTGGTGCGTTCGGGGTGCGCGGCGGTCAGCAGGTGCTGGTTGCTGACGTGCACGGCCTGGACCGCGAAGTCGAGGAGCACGACGCCAGCGGCCAGGAGCGCGAGGGACCGGGGCAGTTGGGCGATCGCCGCCCAGGAGAGGAGGAGCAGGACGAGCGCGAGGCCGGTGACCGGGGCCGCCCGGCCCCGGTCTGCCCACCGGCCCGCGCGTGCCGCGCCGAGCGCCCCGGCGAGCCCGGCGACGCCGAAGAGCCCGATCTGGCTCTCGTCCAGCCGCCACGGCGCGGCCGACAGCGGCAGGGACAGCCCGCTCCACAGGGTGCCGAACGAGGCGAACAGGAAGAACGCGATCAGCCCGCGCGTGAGGAAGAGGCGCTCCCCGAACAGCCCGCCGAGCGCGACGACGGCACGCCCGTACCCGGCTGCTCGCGCGGGGCGCTCCTCCGGCGGCAGGACGGCGAGGACGAGGGCGGAGAGGCCGAGGGAGAGCGCCGCGAGCGTGGCGTAGACGCTCCGCCAGCCCCACGCCTCGGCCAGCGCCCCGGTGACGACCCGCGCGCCCAGGATGCCGACGACGACGCCGGAGGTGACGACGCCGATGTTCCGCCCGCGTTCGGCGGGCGGCGAGACCGACGCGGCGTAGGCGACCGCGGTCTGCACCACGACCGCGAACAGCCCGGCCGCCGCGAGCCCGGCGAACGCGGTCCACGCGGCCGTCGCCGCCGCCGACGCCGTGACGGCCAGGCCCGCCGCCGTGAGTGCCAGGTGCGCGGCGATCAGCCGCCGCCTGTCGGTCACGTCGCCGAGCGGCACCAGCAGCACCAGGCCCGCCAGATAGCCGAACTGGCCGGTCGCCACGATCCAGCCGGTCAGCTCCGCCGGTACGCCGAGGTCGCGTCCCATCGGCTCCAGCACCGGCTGCGCGGCGTAGACGCTCGCCACCGCGACACCGCACACCACCGCGAGCAGCAGTCGCCGCCACGTGTCCATGGCACCCCCTGAGTTAGTAGCAGATTGCAACCGTTCGGACGGTACGGCATGATGGTTTCAATCCGCAACTCATTGGAGGTGTCATGCCGAGCAGCAGCAGCTCGCGCGCCGCGGGCTCCGGCTGGACGGACCCGGACTGTCCCGTCGCCCGTACGCTCGACCTCGTCGGCGACCGGTGGAGCCTGCTCGTCGTCCGCGACGCGATGGACGGGGCGCGGTCGTTCACCGAGTTCCAGCGCCGCACCGGCATCGCGCGGAACATCCTCACCGACCGTCTCCGCAAGCTCATCGCCCACGGACTCCTCACCCAGCGCGCCGCGCCCTCGGGACGGCGTCAGGAGTACGTGCTCACCGACGCGGGGCGTGACCTCTTCCCCGTCGTCCTCACCCTGCGGCAGTGGGGCGAGCGGCACGCCTTCGAGCCCGGCGAGGCGCGCTCGACCCTCGTCGACGCACGCGGCACGCCGGTACCGGAGTTCACGCCGACGGGCACCGACGGCACGCCCCTGGGCAGCGATTCCACCCAGGTGCGGAAGGTGTCGTAGCGGCTGTCGGGCGGGTCACCTCAGGTCGTCGAGGAGTCCGTCGAGGGCCTTGTGGAGGTCCTCGGCGTTGGTCTCGGTGAACCAGGTGGTGCGGATGCGCTCGTTGTTGCCCTTCGGGGTCTCGTGGTCGGCGGCGAGCTGGTGCAGCGAGCGCGACTCGTCGCTCAGCGCGCGGCCGACGCCCTGGAAGAGACCGCGCACGTAACTGTCCGCGTCCTCGGGCGCGATGCCGTGCCCGGCGGCCCAGGAGGTGAGCGTGGCGAGGTACGCGTAGTGACTGGTCA
This sequence comes from Streptomyces sp. NPDC048172, assembly GCF_043202595.1. Lineage (NCBI taxonomy): Bacteria > Bacillati > Actinomycetota > Actinomycetes > Kitasatosporales > Streptomycetaceae > Streptomyces > Streptomyces sp. NPDC048172. The sequence continues at coordinate 125,107 of NZ_JBIDAT010000009.1, read as the reverse complement.
GCGTCCCCGTCAGCGCGGAGAACACGTCGAACGCCGCCTCGTCCGCGACCGGGAGCGCTCCGCCCAGGCGCGTGAAGAGCGCGTCCACCGCCGGGTGCGAGGGGTACGTCACCGTGAGGGAGCGCCGCTCGCGGACGGAGGGGAGGGGGATCGCCCGTACGATCGCGGCGCCGGTGGCGAGCGTGCCGCGCAGGTCGTCGTTGGCGACGCCCGCCATCACGTTGACCACGATCTTCTCGTCGCCCACCGTCAGTCCGGCGAGCGCCTCGTGCCGGTCCTGGCGGCGTACGGCGACGAGCACGATCTCGGAACGGTCCACGACCTCCTGGTTGTCGGCGCAGACCTCCACGGTCCGGTGACGGGTGGCCAGTTCGGCGGCCGTACGGGCGCCGCGCGGGGAGAGGTGCACCCGCGGCGCCTCGTCGTCCCCGCCGCCGCCTTCGCACAGGCCCGCGACGAGGGCCCTGCCGATCTCGCCGACCCCGATGATGCCGATGCGCTGCATGGTGTGCTTCTCCTCGGTGCGTTGATGTCGTGTCAGCTCGTGAGGTCAGTCCGCGAGGGAGGCCCGGAGGAAGTCCAGGATCTCCGTCCGCGCGGGATGGGCCTGCTCCTCCAGGCCCGGCATGCTGAGGAACCCGTGCGGGGCCCCCGGGTACTCGGTCAGCCGCGCGGGCGTTCCGGCGCCGCGCAGCCGCTCGGCGTAGCGGCGGCCGTGATCGGCCAGCGCGTCGTGGGTCGGGACCACGACGAGCGCCGGGGCCAGCCCGCTCAGGTCGTCGGCGTGCAGCGGCGAGAGCGCGCGGACTTCGGAGGCGTCGGTGCCCGGGGGGACGGCGAGCCGCCGGAAGTAGCGCAGCAGCGGCTCGGCGGCGCCGGGGGCGTGCCCGTACTCGGCGATGGACGCGTGGTCGAACATCGCCTCCGTCACATCGACGGCCGGGTTGACCAGCACCTGCGCCCTGAGGGCCGCTCCGGCTTCCCTGGCCCGCAGCGCCACGAGGGCGTTGACGAGTCCGCCGCAGCTCTCGCCGAACACGGCGACCCGTGTCGGGTCGACGCCCCACTCCCCGGCGTTCCGCACCACGTGCCGGAGCACGTCCCAGCCGTCGTCGACGGCCGCCGACAGCGGGGTGTCCGGGTCGATGAGCCGGTGCTCGACGGAGACGACGACCGAGGGCAGCCGGGCGGCGACGTGGCTGGTGACCCAGTCGCACTGTGTCGCCGTGCCGACGAACCCGCCGCCGTGCACATGGAGCACGAGCGGCAGCGCGCCGCCCCGCTCCGCGCCCTGCGGCCGGTGCACCCGGACGGGCAGGTCGCGGCCGGGCAGCGCCACTTCCCGCCACGCGATGGTGGCCTCGGGGTCCGGCCGCCCGAGGACGACGCGCGCCGCCGCGGAGGCCCGGACGCGGTTCTCCGCCTCGCGGAAGGCGATCAGCCCCTCGGGCGTCAGCGTCGCGTAGTCCGGCTCCGGCGGGCGGTCGGCAAAGGTGATCTCGTCCATGCGCGGGGCTCCTCGCTCAGAGAGTTTCGCTGCCTTGGGTTTCGCTACCTTGAGTATCGATACCCAAGGTAGCGAAACAAGGTATCCTGCGGGATATGACCTCGACCACACCCGCCGGGCCCTCCGGGCCCTCCGCCAGGCCCCCCGGCCGTCCCCGCGCGGGAGTCAACGCCGCGGTGTTCGCCGCGACGCTGCGCACGGTCGAGGAGTTGGGGTACGCGCGGGCCACCGTCGAGCGCATCTCCGCCGCGGCCGGGGTCGCCAAGTCGACGGTCTACCGGCGCTGGCCCACGAAGGGCGAGCTGATCGTGGACTGCCTCCTGGACGCGTTCGGCCCGGCGCCGCTGGAGGGCGACGACCGGGCCGGGATCATGACGGCGGCCATCCGCTGGACCGCCGCGAAGGTCGCCGAACCCGGCGTGGGCGACGCGTTCGCGGGCGTGTTCAGCGACGCCGTCAGCGACCCGGCGCTGCGCGCGATCCTCTCCTCGCGCTTCCAGGACCCGTACCGCCTCGCGTTCCAGGAGGCCCTGGACGAGCCGGAGCACCGGGTGCTCTTCTTCATCGACGTCGTCGTCGGCGTCCTGCTCCACCGCATGGGCATGACGGGCGAGCCGATGGCCGAAGCGGACGTGGACGCACTGATCGACATGGTCCTGCCGCACTTCGCCGCCGGGGGCGGACCGTAACGGCGCAGTCGCACTCATCTCAACACTGGAGGTTCCATGCCCAAGGGCTACTGGGTCAGCGTCTACCGCACCATTTCCGACCCCGAGAAGCTGGCTGCCTACAACGAGCTGGCCCGCCTGGCCGTCGAGCCCGCGGGCGGCCGGACCTTCGTCCTCGGCGGTCGGGTCGTGGCGTACGACGCCGGAATCGCCGAGCGCACCGTCCTGGTCGAGTTCGACAGCTTCGAGCAGGCCGTCGCGGCGCGCGAGAGCGCCGCCTACCAGGAGGCGCTGGCCGCCCTCTCCGACGGCGTCGAGCGCGACTTCCGCATCGTCGAAGGCCTCGACTGACCGATACTGACCACGGACGGGAGCGGAACTCATCGGTCCGTCGCCCTCGGCGTCACCCGGTCGGCAGCAGGCTGAACGGGTTGCCGTCGGGGTCGGTCATTGCCAGCCGTCCCGTGCCGTCTCCGGCGGCGTCGGCCCTCTTCGCGCCGAGGGAGAGCAGGCGCTCGGCCTCCGCCCGCTGATCGCTTCCGGCGGGGGGAGCGAGGTCGAAGTGGAGGCGGTCCTTGCCCGCCCTCGGCATCAGCGGGGGGCCGCCCCAGGTGACCTTCGGGCCGCCGTGCGGCGCCTGGACGGCGGTCTCCTCGTCCTGGTCCCAGACCAGCGGCCAGCCCAGCGCCGCGCTCCAGAAGTACCCGACCTCCTGCGAACCGTCGCAGGCCAGCGCCCCGATGAAGCCGCAACCGGCGAGGAAGGCGTTGTCCGGCTCGCAGACGCAGAACTCGTTGCCCTCGGGGTCGGCCAGCACCACATGGCCCTCCTCCGGGCGCTGCCCGACGTCGATAGGGCGCGCGCCGAGCTCCAGCGCCCTGTCCACGGTCTGCCGCTGGTCCTCCAGCGAGGTGCTCGTCAGGTCGAAGTGCATCCGGTTCCGGCCCGTCTTCGGCTCCTGGACCCGGGGGAAGCGGAGGCGGAACCCGGTGCCGTCCGCCGGCGGGATCGTGAGGCCGCCGTGGGCGTCCTCGACGGTCCGCCTGCCGAGGACCCCGGACCAGAACCGCGCGAGGCGCGGCGGCTGGAGCGCGTCGACGCAGACCGCGGACAGTTGAGAAGTCATTTCCCGTGCCTTTCGCTCTGCCGGGCGACCGTCGCCGCCGCGAGCGTATGCGGTGCGCGGCGACACGGCGCCTGGATTGGGCGGAGTTGTCAGTGGCGGGTGCGAGGCTGGGGCCGTGGAAGAACTGCCGCGTCAGGCGCACGACCACGTCGAGCTGATCGGCGGACCGCTCGACGGCCTCCGGTTGGACGTGTCCGGCGTCTCCGGCGAGGTCGGGGCCGAGCTGCGCGAGGGCGCGTTCCTCGTCTCCGGGATCGGCGAGGGGCCCGGGGCGGGGACGGGCGCGGGCGCGCTGTACCGGCCCCGGCGCGTGGACCCGTGCCGCTGGGACTGGGCGGGCGGCTCCTGACGGGCGGCGCCTGAGGGGCGGCTCCTGACCGGCGGCGGCTGAAGAACGGCGCCCGCTGGCACGTCCGTTCTCCGCCCTCCGGCGGCCACTCGGTGAACTCACGGCGGAAACAGGGAAATCCGTTTGTGAAGCCGAGGGGGTGGCTGGTACCCAGGCCCCGGACGACAAGGAGCACAGATGACCGACGCCCGTCTGGGTTCAGTGAACGAATTCTGCTGGATGGACCTGAAGACCCGCGACCTTCCCGGGACGGCGGCCTTCTTCTCGGAGGTCCTCGGGTGGAGCTTCGCGGTGGACGAGGAGGACTGGCGCCGGGCCACCAAGATCTCCGCGGGCGGCCACCTGATCGGCGGCGTGAGCGACCTGGCGAACCCGGTGTATCCGCCGGGAGCGGCCCCGCACTTCGCCCACTACCTGGCCGTGGACGAGGTAGACGGCCATATCGAGGCCGCGACGTCGAAGGGCGCGCGCCTCGTCGTCCCGCCCTTCGACGCGGGCGACCAGGGCCGGATGGCGATGCTCGTCGACCCGCTGGGCGCCGCGTTCTCGCTGTGGCAGCGGTACACGTTCGGCGGGTGGAACCTCCCGCCCCGCGTGCCCGGCACACCCCAGCGCATGGTCCTGGCGAGCGAACAGCCGGACCAGGCCCGGCACTTCTACCGCGAGGTCCTGGGCGCCAGCCTCGCCCGCGCGGATTTCGTCCCGGCCCGCCGCCCCGTCCCCTCCACTCCGCGCTGGGAACTCGCCGTCGGCGTCGAGGACCCGGAAGCCGTCGCCGTACGGGCACGGGCGTACGGACCGGAGGCCGCGACCCGCACCGAGGACGTACTCCGCGTGACCAGCCCCGAGGGCCTCACACTCCAGGTGCGGCCCCTGACCCCGTGAGTTCCGGGGAGAGTTTCGGGTGTCCCCGAAAGTCCTGGTCCGTTTCCGGGCGGCCGTGCACTCTGCTGCTGTCGCGTCCGTTACGGAATTCCGCGGCACGGGAAATTGGGGGACGACTGCATGAGAACAGTACGGAAGACGGCCGCGTACGCGTGTGCCGTTCTGGTCGCGAGTGGCGGATTGACCGCGGGGGCCACCACCGCTTACGCCGGAAACGGCTCGGGGGCGGAGGCGCGTAAAGCGGCGGCCTACTGCGAGGAATTCCGGGAGCCTTACGCGCGCTGCGAGTCCAGCTCGAAGGGCAGGACGCAGGCCAGCTACCACGACAAGGGGGACAAGGTCGACATCGTCGACCGCTTCGCGAACGGCCGGTCGACGAAGGTCGTGCTTCACGTCAAGGGGAGCGGAAAGGCGGTCTTCTCCAGCAAGGGGAAGCAGCGCAGGATCATCGGCAACAAATTCACCGAGGGCAAGAAGGTGCGCCTCATGGTGTGCACCTCATTCAGCAAGAAGGCCAAGTGCTCCGACTGGAGCGGGTGGGGGACGACATGACCGGAAAGCGTTTCGTGGCCGCGGGTGCGGGCGCGCTGCTCGTGCCCGCCCTTCTCGCGGCGCCCGCCGTCGCGCAGGCGGACGAGGCGGCCCCGCGCGTGAAGAAGACCACGTGCCAGGCCGTGATGGTCGAGCCCGCCGCGTTCTGCCGCAGTTCGAAGACCCGCTGGACGCAGGTCACGTACTACGACAAGGGCGACAAGATCAAGATCACCGACCGCTACGACAACGGCCGGTGGACGAAGGCGATCGTGCAGGCCGAGGGCCACCCGAAGCGGTACTTCAGCAGCAAGGGGAAGAAGGTCCGGACCGTCCGTGGGGACTTCGGCGAGAGCTGGAGGGTCCGCGTGAAGGTCTGCACCTCGTGGACGAAGAAGGCCAAGTGCAGCCCCTGGAGCCGGTACTACCCGGCCTGACGGGACCGGCCCGGGTCCGGTCAGGCCCGGGTCATGCGGGCCACGCCGCCACCGACCGTACGAGCTGGACGAACGCCTCCTCCGGCGGGGTGAGGACGCGGTCGGCGCGCCGCACCAGGGAGACGGCGCGCGTCGGGGGCGCGGGGGTGACGCTGAGCGTGCTGAGGATGCCCGAGCGGATCTCCCGGCGGGCGGCGTGCTCGGAGAGCAGGGTGACGCCGAGGCCCTCGTACACCGCCTCCTTGAGGGTGTCCGGGCCCCACAGGTCCCACTGCTCCGCCGCCTCCAGCCCCCAGGCGCGCAGGGAGCGCTCCTGGATCCGGCGGGTGGCGGAGCCGACCTCGCGCATCAGGAAACGCTGCCCCTCCAGGTCGGCCGCCGTCAGCTCGCGGCCGACCAGCGGGGAGCCGGAGGAGGCGACGAGGACCATGTTCTCCTGGAACATCTCCTCGGCCTGGAGCCGTTCGTCGCGCGGGGTGTCCACGCACAGGCCGAGCGCGGCCTCCCCGCGCACGAGCCACGCCTCCACGGCGTCCTCGTTGCCCACCCGGATCTGACAGGTGACCTTGGGCGCCCGTACGGAGAAGTCGGCGACGAGGCGGGGGAGGAGATAGGTGCCCAGCGTCGTCGTCCCGGCGAGGACCAGCTGACCGCCGCCCAGGCCGCGGTAGGCGGCCACGGCGCGGTCGAGGGAGTCCAGGAGCGCGAACACCTCGCGCGCGTGCTCCACGACCAGGTCCCCGGCGGGCGTGGGGCGCGCGCCCTGCGTGGTGCGGTGCACGAGCGGTACGCCGTAGGAGCTCTCCAGGTTCCTGATGTGCTGGGAGACCGCGGGCTGGCTCATGAACAGGGCCTTCGCGGCCCCCGAGAAGCCCCGGCACTCGACGACCTTGACCAGCACTTCCAGTTGGATCAGGCTCACCATGGCCGCCAGCCTCCCACGCGCCGCGCCGGGCTCCGCCGGGCTCCGCCGGGCTCCGCCGGGCTCCGCCGGGCTCCGCCGGGCTCCGCCGGGCCACTCCCGCGCGATTGGCCCATGACGTGGCCTGGTCCGCGGGCTAGTTTCCGGACTGCTGAACCCCGGAACCCCGGAATCCCAGCACTTCGGAACGAGCCTGTGGAGCGGATGTGCACCCTCGTCTTGCGGCGGACCTCGCGGAACTGCCCGATCTTCTGGACGCCGTCCGGCAGGGCGCGACGGCGATGCTGGACGGCCTCGGCGAGCGGCCCGTCGCGGGGGGCGGGACAGGGACCGGGACCGTACGGCCGCGCGCCGGGCTGCCGGAGACCGGAGCCGGGGCGCGGGGCGCGCTGGAGGAGTTCGCGCGGCGCTGGGAGCCCGGGTTCTCGGGGAGCGCGGGGCCCCGCTACCTGGGCTTCGTGACCGGCGGGGCGACCCCCGCCGCGCTGATGGGGGACTGGCTGGTCGCGGCGTACGACCAGAACGTCGTCTGGGGCGGCGACTCCACCGCCACCGAGCTGGAGCGCGAGACGGTCGAGCGGCTGCGCGAGCTGTTCGGGCTGGGCGCGGAGCAGCGGGGCGCGTTCGTCACCGGCGCGACGATGTCGAACACCGTCGGGCTCGCCCTCGCCCGGGAGTGGGTCGGCGAGCAGCAGGGCGTCTCCGTCGCGCAGCGGGGGCTCGGCGCGCTCGACGGCCCGTTCCGCGTGCTGTCGGGCGCCCCGCACTCCAGCGTGTTCAAGGCCCTCTCGCTGCTCGGCGCCGGGCGGGACGCCGTACGGACCGTGCCGCTGCTGCCGGGGCGCGAGGCCGTGGACGTCGCCGCGCTCGCGGCGGAGCTGGACGCCGACCCGCGCCCCGCCGTCGTCGTCGCGAACGCGGGCACCGTGAACACCGGGGACTTCGACGACCTCCGCGCGCTGGCCGAGCTGCGCGAGCGCCGTCCGTTCTGGCTGCACGTGGACGCCGCCTTCGGCGCGTTCGCCGCGCTCTCCCCGGACCACGCACACCTGCTCGACGGCATCGAGGCGGCCGACTCGGTCTGCGTGGACCTGCACAAGTGGCTGAACGTGCCCTACGACGCCGCCGTGCAGTTCACCCGGCACCGCGCGCTCCAGACCCGGGTCTTCCAGAACGCCGCCGCCTACCTCGGCGCCCCCGACGAGGGCGCCGAGCCCGACTTCGTCCATCTGACGCCGGAGAACTCCCGCAGGCTGCGCGCCCTTCCGGCCTGGTTCGCGCTCGCCGCGTACGGCCGTGCGGGGCACGGCGACATCGTCGCGCGCAACCTCCGCTGCGCCCGCCTCCTCGGGCAGCGCCTCGCGGACGTACCCGGGCTGCGGCTGCTGGCCCCGGTGCGGCTCAACATCGTCTGCTTCACCGTGACAACCGTGACAACCGGGGCCACCGAGGACGGCACGGCACCCGCCATGGAGCAGCTCCAGGGCCTCGCCCGCGCCGTCGCGGACACGGGCGAGGCCCTGCTGACGCCCACGGTCCTGGACGGCGTCCCCGCGCTACGGGCCGCGTTCAGCAACTGGCGTACGGACGAGACGGACGTGGACCGCATCGCGGAGGCGCTCAGGGGGGCGGTCCGGCAGTCCGTCAGCGGCGGATGAAGGAGAGCACGTCGTACCGTTCGAGGACGGGCTCGTCGGACGGTCCGCTCTCCGCCGCGCGGGCGAGACGCTCCAGGCCCTCCTGGAACCGCTCCGGCGTCAGATGCGCGAACTTCGACTGCGGCCGGGTGGCCATCCGGGCGTGGTACTCGCGCAGGCTCCGGGCCACGGGCTGGGCGAACGAGGTGGTCCGGTACGGGTCGAGGCCCCCGGCGGTGAAGTCGGCGACGAGGTCGTCCTCGCGGGGGAAGCGACCGGCGTCGCTCTCCCGCACCTCCGGCCAGTAGTCGTACACCACCGCGTCCAGCCGCTCCCTGACCGTGGTGCGGACGACGGCCACGCCGCCGGGCCGGAGCACGCGGGCCAGCTCACGGGCCGCCGCCGGGCGGTCGGGCACGTGGTGGATCACCCGGGAGAGCAGGACCAGGTCGAAGGACCCGTCCGGAGCGGGCACGGCCTCCGCCGAGCCGGGGAGGTAGCGCACGGCGGGGTGCGGGTTGTGGCGGCGGGCCTCGGCCAGCATCGGCTCGGAGGGGTCCACCGCGAGCACGCTCGCGCCCTCGATCCAGCGGGCCATCCCGGCGGCGAACATGCCCGTCCCGGCCCCCACTTCGAGAACGGCCGGGGACGGCCGGTCGCTGTGCGAGGCGAAGAGTTCCACCCAGGCGCGCAGCGCGCTCTCGGGCATCTCGTTGCCCGACTCGTAGGAATGGGCCAGACGTTCGTCCTGATAGACACTGCTCATGAGAGGCGGAGCCTTTCGTCGGCGTGATCGCGCGTGATCCTCCCGCTCAGTATCGGATACAGGCCGAGCGCAGGTCGGTGTAGAAGTCCCAGACCTCCGGCGAGCACTCCGGCGCGCCGAGCTGCGAGGCCTTGGCGCCCATGTGCGGGAGGTGGGCGTAGGCGCCGACGCCGGGGCGGTTGACGTGCAGCATTCCGGCCTGGAAGTCCTGGAGGGCCTGGAAGATCAGCGCCGGGTCCCGGGTGAAGACGGTGCCGGACATGCCGTACCGCACCGAGTTGGCGATGCGCATCGCGTCCTTGTAGCCGTCGCAGTCGATGACCGAGAGAACCGGGCCGAAGACCTCCTCCTGCGCGATCTCGCTGTCCCAGGGCACCTCGGTCAGCACCGTCGGCTGGACGTAGTGGCCCAGGGTCGCGCACTCGGCGGCCTCCCCGCCGCAGGCGATACGGGCCCCCGTCGTACGGGCGGAGTCCACCGCGTCCAGGCAGGCCCGCATCCGCTCCTCGTTGACGACGGGGCCGATGTCGGCGCCCTCCTCGGTGCCGGCGCCCACCCGCATCGCGGCGACCCGGGGGAGCAGCGCGTCGAGGAGCTCCGCCTTCACCGCCCTGTCGACGACGACGCGGCTCGTGGCACTGCACCGCTGGCCGCTCTGGCCGAAGGCGCCGTGCACGATGGCGTCGACGGCCTCCTTGATGTCGGCGTCCGCGAGGACCAGCAGCGCGTTCTTGCCGCCCAGTTCGAGCTGGGTGCGCAGCAGCCGTCCGGCGCCCGCGCGGTTGATGGCCCGGCCCACCGGGAGGGAGCCCGTGAAGGAGATCCCGGCCACGCGCGGGTCGGCCACCAGCGCCTCGCCCGGCTCCCGGTCGCCCTGCACGAGGTTGAGCACGCCGGGCGGCACGCCCGCGTCGGTGAACGCGGCCACCAGCAGCGCCGAGGTCCACGGCGTGAGCGGCGACGGCTTGAGCACGGCCGTACAGCCGGAGACCAGGGCGGGGGCGACCTTCCACATCGGGATGGCGACGGGGAAGTTCCACGGCGTGATCAGTCCGACGACGCCGAGCGGGCGGCGGAACGTCATCGCCATCGTGCGGGGCTCCTCGGCGGGGGTCGTCACCCCGTTGATGCGCCGGGCCTCGCCGAGGGTGAAGTCCAGGATGGCCAGGGAGCGCTTGACCTCGCCGCGGCTCTCGCTGAGCCTCTTGCCCTGCTCGCGCGTGACGGCCCGCGCGAACTCCTCGGCGCGCTCCTCGATCAGGCGCACGGCGGCGGAGAGCACCTTGGCGCGGCCGATGGGACCCTCGGCGTCCCAGGCGGCCTGCGCCCCGGCCGCCGCGTCGACGGCGGCGGTCACCTCGGCGGCCCCCGACTCGGCGAACTCGCCTATGACGTCGGTGGTGTCGGCGGGGTTGACGTTCGCGCGGGTACGGCCGGAACGGGCGCCGAGCCAGCGGCCGGAGACGTGGTTGAGGAGGTGGTCCGGGTGCGGGTCCGTCTTCGGGTGCGCCATGGGGTGCTCCGTAACAGGTAGGAGGGGGAGGGGGAGGGGATGCGGGGGACTCCGGGCTCTCACGTCATGCGGACGGCGACCCGGGGCCAGGTGCCCTCGCGCGCCGCGGCGACGGCCCCGTCGATGTCCTCCAGGGCGAACGGCCGGGAGACCAGGCCCGCCAGCAGCTCCCGGTGGGGCGTACGGGCGACGAAGGCGACCGCCTCGGCCAGGTCGTCCACGCGGTAGTTGTGGCAGCCGACGACGGAGGAGAGGTTCCGGACGAAGGCGTTCGGCTCGATACGGACCTCGGGGCCGGGGGAGACCGAGCCGACGAGCGCCACGCTCCCGTCCAGCCCGACGATGTCCAGCGCGGTCTGCACGGCGCTGCCGCTGCCCGACAGCTCCAGGACCACGTCGGCCCCGAACCGCCGTGCCGCCTCGGGCAGTTCCTCCGGGGCGCAGCTCGCGGTGGCCCCGAAGCGTACGGCCGCCGCGCGGCGCGCGGGGTCCACGTCGCAGGCGAGCACGTGCCGGGCGCCCTGATCACGGGCGTAGGCGACGGCGGTCAGGCCCAGCATGCCGCAGCCCGTCACCACGACCGTGTCGCCCGCGGCGAGCCCGGCCCGCCGCGCCGCGCACACCACGGTGGCGGTCGCGCAGTTGACCGGCGCGGCGACCTCGGCGGGCAGCTCGTCCGGTACGGCCACCACGCCCGTGCCCTCGGCCAGATGGCAGTGCGTGGCCAGCCCGCCGTTGAGCCGCCAGCGGCCGGAGAACTCCTCGTGGCCGTACTTCCGTACGTGGACGCACTTCTGCGAGGCGCCCCGGGAGCACGGGCGGCAGGCGCCGCACGAGGTGCCGATCGTCCAGGTCACGCGCCGCCCCGGCAGCAGCGGCGTGCCGTCGGACAGCCGCGGCGTGCCGCCCGTCGCCTCGACCACCCCGACGGCCTCGTGCCCCAGCACGGTCGGCAGCGGCGTGGGCCGGTCGCCCGCCAGCGTGTGCAGGTCGCTGCCGCAGACGGTGGCCATCTCGACGCGTACGAGCACCTCGCCGGGCGCCAGTTCGGGGAGCGGCTGGGGACCGACGGTGAAGCCGTCGTCGAGGCCCGCCCACACGGCGGCGGTCGCGCTCAGCCGCTGTTCCGGCGTACGGCTGCTCAGTTCGGTCGTCATGGTGCGTCCCGTCCCTGCCTAGCGTCGGATGGTGAGGGCGACCAGGGCGCTGCACGTACAGGCGCCGGCCACGATGGGGAAGATCAGGTCGGTGTTCCCGGTGGCGTGCATGACCGCGCCGACCAGCGGTTCGGCGCCCCCGGCGAAGAGGTAGGCGAAGAAGTTGACGACGCCGGTCGCGGTGCCCGCCATCTTCCTGCCCGCGATGTCCGGGCACAGGGCCCAGAAGGAGGACTGCGGCCCGTAGACGAAGAAGCCGGTCAGGAAGAGGACGCCGATGCCCGTGGCGGTGCTCAGCGGCGCGAGGTACATCGTGAGCGAGGCGACCGCGCCCAGCAGCATGAACAGCACGATGGGCCGGTCCCGCCGGGAGCCGAAGAGGCGGTCGGACAGCTGCCCGTTGACCAGCGCGCCCACCGCCATGCCGACCGGCAGCGCGACCGAGATCCATACGGGGCTGACGCCGCTGTCGCCGCCGCCGTCCTCCCAGTCGTCCCCGAGGAAGTAGACGGGCACCCACACCAGCAGCCCGTAGCGGGCGGCGTTCTGGAAGCCGATGGCGATGCCGGTCGACCAGATCTTCGGGATGCGCAGCACGGCCTTGTAGCGCTGCAGGAAGCCGCCCTCGGCCTGTGCGTCCGGCCGGTCGATCTCGGTGTGCTCGGTGTCGTCCCTGAACTCCTCGGGCGCGGCCACCCCGGCCTGCGCCGGGGTGTCGCGGGCCACCACGTAGAACACCACGCCGCCCACCAGCATCAGCAGCACCGGCACCCGGAAGATCCACTGCCAGTCCAGATCGAAGGTGTCGACGACGAGCGTCGAGGTGACGAACGCCAGCACCGAGGCCATGCCCGCGGCGAAGGTGTAGAAGCCGAAGCTCTTGCCGCGCTCGTGCGGCGTCCACCAGTTGGAGATGACGCGCCCGCCCGCGGGCCAGCCCAGCGACTGCGCGTAGCCGTTCATGCCCCACAGGAGGCCCAGGCTCCGGGCGCCGGTGCCGAAGCTGGTGGCCCAGTTGAGGACCGTGGAGAGGACGGCACCGGCGCTCATCATGCGCCGGCCGCCCCACTTGTCGGTGAGATTGCCGTTGATCATCTGCCCGGCGGCGTAGCACCACAGCAGGATGCCGCTGATCGCGCCCAGGGTGGTCTTGCTGAGCCCGAGATCCTCTTCCATGCCGGGGATCGCGAAGCCGAAGGTCTGGCGGCCGGTGTAGAAGAAGAAGTAGCAGAACATGGCCGCGAGCAGCATGCGCCACTTCAGCCGGGTGAAGGCCCGCCGGGATACCGGGGCGAGCTCGGGGTCCGCGTCGTGCGGGGACGCTTCCCGCTGTGCGGACACCGCTCTTTCAGACACTGCTTTTCCAGGCTCCGGCATGGCTTCTCAACCAATCTGGCGATGTGGGGAGCGGAGGAGGGCGGAGCGTTACTCGGTGCGTGTCCCGGCGGGCGTTCCCGCCTCGGCGACCAGCGTGGTGGCCACCCAGAACGCGTCGTAGTTGTGGACGCGGGCAGCCTCGGCCAACCGGCTGTCCTGCGCCGCACGTTCGGGTAGCCGCCGGTTGATGAGGAAGGGAACCCGCAGTTCGCCCAGCGCGCCGTGGGAGCGCAGCGGCGCGTCGAGCTGGCTGAGGTCGTGCCAGGCCGCGTAGCGGCCGAGCGCGGTTCCGGCCTCGGCGAGGACGACCAGGTCGCCGATGCGGTCGCCGGGCAGCGCGTACCGTTCCACGGCCTCCGCGCGCTCCGCCACCTCCTGCACCCCGTCGATGCCGCGCAGGGCCTCGGCGACGGCCGTACGGTCGGCGCCCGCGGGGAGATGGACGCTGGCGAACGAGCCGAGCGCGCCGTGGTGCACGGTGTACGGGTCGGTGATCGGGAGAATGACGCGGAGCCCCTCGGCGTCCCCGTCCCCGCCCCCGTCCCCGGTACCCAGCGCTTCCCGTACCTCGTCCTCGACGTAGACGACGCGGGGGGAGCCGTCGGCGTCCGACTTGGCGCTCATCCCGTGGTCGGCGGTCAGCACGACGACGGCGCCGAGCTCGTCCAGCCTCGCGGCGTAACGGTCGATCATCTCGTAGAACGCGTTGGCCGTCTCGGTGCCCGGCGCGTGCTTGTGCTGGATGTAGTCGGTGAGGGAGAGGTACATCAGGTCGGCGCCCCGGGTGGCCAGGATCTCCACCCCGGCGGCCAGCGTGAACTCGCTGAGCTCCGCGGAGTACACGTCCGGCAGCGGCCTGCCCACCAGCTCCAGCACCTGGCCGATGCCGTTGGCCTCCTCGGTGGCCTCGTCCGCCTTCTGCGCGGAGAAGCAGATGCCGCGCCGCCGGGGCGCGACGAAGCCGTCGGCCCCTTCGGGGCCGTCGAGGGCCGGGCCGTCCTCCACGAGCCCGGCGCCCAGCAGCCGCCGCAGCTTGTCCTTGGCGGTCACCACGACCACGTCCAGCCCGGCGTCGTTGGCCGCGGCGAAGAGGGTGGGGGCGCGCAGGAACCGCTTGTCGTTCATCAGCACTTCTTCACCGGTCGCGGTGTCGAAGATGTAGTTGCCGCTGATGCCGTGCCTGCGCGGCGGGTGCCCCGTCGCGATCGACACGTTGTTGGGGTTGGTCAGCGCGGGCATCGCGCAGTGCGCGGGCCACGATGTGCCGCCGTTCGCCAGGACCTTGCTCAGCCACGGCATCCGCCCGGCCGCGGCCGCCTCCAGGTGGTAGTCGGGCTCGCTGCCGTCGATGCAGATCACCACGACGGGGCTGTCCGGCATCGTGTACGAGCGGTCGTTGACCGTGAAGGTCCGAGATTTCACGAAGGGCTCCTCGCGCTTCTGCGACGGGAATCTGAAGCGCTCCGAGCGTCCCGTGACCGCTCCGCCCGAGGAACCCCCGTTTCACCTATGGCTCCGATAACCAGCAGGTCACAGGCGCCTCGTGGGCCTTGCTGCCCGGCGGTTCATGGCTGCCCCGCGCCCCTGAGGCCTCAGGGGCGCGGGGAACTGCGCGAGCAACCACCCACGACCCGCGGTCTGCGACAGACAGGCGGGGCAGCCCCTGTCCAGCCGCCCCGAGACGAGGGCGCCGGAGACGGCTAGGCGGCCCGGGACGTGGTCAGCCAGGTGCGGTAACGGCGCAGGGCCCGGCGCTGCTGGAGCTGCTCGCAGAGCAGGGCGCGCGCGGGGTGGGTGCCGGGCCTGGGCTCGCCGCCGCGGGAGACGCGGCGCATCTGGTGGCGGACCTGCGCCATGCTCGCGGCCGAGGCGAGGGCCTTGTCGGACCAGGTGACCGGCCGTATGCGGCCGTCGGCCTCGCGGCCGTTCCGCCAGCGTTCGGGCAGGTCCGGGGTGACGGCGAGGGCCGTGCCCATGCCGATGAGCGCGACGCCGCTGTCGAGCACGGCCTCGGCCGTCTCGCGGCGGGTGATGCCGCCGGTGAGCATGAGCGGGACCGGGCTGGTGCGGGCCAGGTCCCGGGCCAGGTCCAGGAAGTAGGCCTCGCGGGCCCGCGTACGGGCGTCCCCGCGCGCGTCACCACCGGCCCGGTCGCGCGCTTCGGCGGGGCGGCCGGTCATCGCCGGGCTCTCGTAGCTGCCGCCGGACAGTTCGATCAGGTCGACGCCGAGGGGTTCGAGCATCTCGATGACCTGCCGTGCGTCGTCGGCGTCGAAGCCGCCGCGCTGGAAGTCGGCGGAGTTGAGCTTCACCCCGACGCCGAAGGACGGCGAGACGGTCTCGCGCACGGCGCGGACGACGTCCAGCAGCAGCCGGGCCCGGTTCTCCAGCGAGCCGCCCCAGGCGTCGGTGCGCCGGTTGACCAGGGGCGAGAGGAACTGCGAGAGCAGATAGCCGTGCGCGGCGTGGATCTCCACCCCGTCGAAGCCCGCCTCCTCGGCGCGGCGTGCGGTGACGGCGAAGCGGCCCACCGTGGCCTCGATCTGCCCGGGCGTCATGGCGACGGGGTGGCCGAAGCGGCCGCTGTGCCTGCCCAGGTCGACGCCCACGGCGGACGGGCCCCACACGACGCCCGGCATCCCGGCCTGCACCTGGCGGCCCGGGTGGTTGATCTGCATCCACACGGCCCCGCCGCCGGACTTCGCCGCCTCGGCCCACTCGGCGAACGGCTCCAGCGGCGCCGCCTCGTCGAGCACGACACCGGCGGGTCCGGTCAGCGCCTCGGCGTGCACCATGACGTTGCCGGTGATCAGCAGTCCGGTGCCGCCCGTGGCCCAGCGGCGGTAGAGGGCCAGCAGGTGCGCGTCGGGGAGCTGGCCGTCCCCGGCCAGGTTCTCCTCCATGGCGGCCTTCGCGACGCGGTTGCCCAGCACCTGTCCGGAGCGCAGGGACAACGGCGAGAACAGCTCGCTGGTCATCCGCTTCCTCTCTTCCCTGGTCGATCACTTAGGATGTGTGCACTGCTCACATTAACCAGTGAATGTAAGCAGTGCACACATGAGGGAGCGTGACCTGTGCCACAAGCGAGTGCGTACCACCACGGCGACCTGCGCGCGGCCTGCCTGCGTGCCGCGCGGGAGCTGCTGGAGGAGGACGGCAGCGCCGCGCTGTCGATGCGGGCCGTCGCGCGGCGCGCGGGCGTCTCGGCGACGGCGCCCTACCGCCACTTCCCGGAGCGCGACGCGCTCGTCTCCGCCGTCGCCGCCGAGGGCTACCGTGAGCTCGCCGAACACCTGGCCGCGGCCCACCCCGCGCCCGCGACCCCGGACGACCTCGCGGCCGTCGCCGTCGCCTACGTACGCTTCGCGCTCGACCACCCGGCGCTGTTCCGGGCGATGTTCGCCGAGCCCTGCGACCCCGCCAGCGAGGAACGGGTCAGCGCCACCGAGGTCATCTCGGAGTACGTCCGCGACATCGTCCGCCGCGCCTTCCCCGGCGCCGACCCGGACACCCTCTGGACCCCGGTGTGGGCCCTCGTCCACGGCCTCGCGTTCCTCCACCTCGACGGCAAGCTCGACGCCTCCACCCCCGAGGCGGTCACCACCCAGGTCCGCACCGCCATCCTCGCCCTGCTCGCGGCCTCCCCGGCGCTCTGAGGGCGGGGAGACGGACCGCGGCGTCCGTCAGTCGCGGGAGTTGCCGAAGAGCAGCCGGAAGCCGATGAGCAGGACGAGGGAACCGCCGATCGCGGCGCCCCAGGTGGGCAGGTCGAAGAACTCCTTCTGGATGGGCCGGTCCAGGAAGTTGGACGATATCCAGCCGCCGAGGAACGCCCCCGCGACCCCGATGAGGGTGGTGCCCACCAGTCCGCCCGGGTCCCGTCCGGGCAGCAGCACCTTCGCGATGCCGCCTGCCAGCAGGCCGAGGATGATCCAGCTGACGATGCCCATGGCGTCCCGCCTCTCTCGCGTTGTTTCGACACCGGTGTAGACGCAAGGGAGGCGTACGAAGGTTCCCTCGCGGGCTGTCAGTCGTCAGCCGTCAGTCGTCAGCCGTCAGTCGGCGCAGAGGTGGTCCAGGGCCGACTGGCTCTCCTCGTCCGCTGCGCGGAAGATGACCAGGCGGTGGTCCGGGTCCTGGAGCGGCATCAGCACCTCGAAGTGGACGCCGAGCGTCCCGGCCTCCGGGTGCCGGATCAGCTTGTGCCCGCGGCCGTTGACCTTGATGTCCCGCTCGGCCCACAGGCGCGCGAACTCCTCGTCCTGGGCGAGGAATCCGGTGATGAGGTCCGTCAGCGCCTGGTCCTCCGGATGCGCGGCCCACGCGGCGCGCAGGTGGGCGATCCCTTCCCGAACGACGCGTTCCCGGTCGACGTAGAACTCGCGGACCTCCGGGTGCATCAGGCACAGCCACATCGAGTTGCGCTGCGCCGGGGGCAGGGTGCCGAAGTCCAGGAGCAGCCGCGTCATCTCGTGGTTCCAGGCCAGGATGTCGTAGCGGTGGTTCATCAGCATGGCCGGGAGCGGCGACAGGTCCGTGACCAGCCGGGCCAGCGGGGGCGCCGCCGCGGTGGCGGGCTTCTCTTCCTTACGGGGACGCTGCTGGGTCAGGTCGAAGAGATAGGCGCGCTCGGCGGGGGCCAGGCGCAGGGCCCGTGCCAGGGCCTCCAGCACGTCCGCCGAGGGCCGCAGGCCGCGCCCCTGCTCCAGCCGGACGACGTAGTCGACGCTGACCCCCGCCAGCTCGGCGACCTCCTCGCGGCGCAGGCCTGGGGTGCGGCGGTTCCGGCGGCGGGCGGGCAGGCCGAGGGCGCCCGGGTCGAGCCGCTCGCGCCGGGTCCGCAGGAACGCGGCCAGCTCGTGCGTGGTGTCCACGGTGGGGGAGACGGCGGGGGCTGTGGAGGTCGTCATGCCTGGTCCAACAATCAGGGTGGGACCGGCGTTCCCAGGATCCGCTTTCCCTTACCCCCTGTGCGCGGCTGTCACAGCCTTGATCCCGGCAACGGATCGCACGGATCACACGCATCACAAGCACAGGAGGACACGATGCCGCTCACCCTCGACACGTACCGGCTGCTGGGCCGCTCGGGACTGCGGGTCTCCCCGCTGGCACTGGGCGCGGCGACGTTCGGTACGGAATGGGGCTGGGGAGCCGAGAAGGACGAGGCACGCAAGCTGTTCGACCTCTACGTCGAGCGCGGCGGCAACTTCATCGACACCGCCAACACCTACACCGACGGCACCTCCGAGCGCATGCTCGGCGAGTTCACCCGCGACAACCGCGAGAGCCTGGTGCTGGCGACGAAGTACACGACGCTGCGCAGGCCCGGCGACCCGAACTCCGCGGGCAGCAGCCGCAAGAGCCTGTCCACCTCGGTGGAGGCGAGCCTGCGGCAGCTGAACACGGAGTACATCGACCTGCTCTACCTGCACGTCTGGGACTTCACGACGCCGGTCGAGGAGATCCTGCGCGCCATGGACGACCTGGTCCGGCAGGGCAAGATCCTCTACGTGGCGATCTGCGCGGCCCCCGCCTGGCAGGTGTCGCGCATGCAGACGCTCGCCGACCTGCGCGGCTGGTCGCCGCTGACCGCGCTGCAGATCGAGTACAACCTGATCGAGCGCGGCGGGGAGCGCGACCTGATCCCCATGGCGCGCGAGATGGGGCTGGGCGTGGTCCCGTACTCGCCCCTGGCGGGCGGGGTGCTCACCGGCAAGTACAGCCGCGAGGACCTGGTCGCGGCGAACGCCGACGCGGGCGACGGCACCCGCAAGAGCTTCAACCTCGCCGTCGGTCAGCTCACCGAGCGCAACCTCACCGTGGCCGACACCGTGAAGGAGGTCGCCACGGAGCTGCGCCGTACGCCCGCGCAGGTCGGACTGGCCTGGACGCTGCGCAACCCGGGCGTGACGGCACCGATCATCGGCGCCCGTACCCCCGCGCAGCTGGAGGACAACCTCGGCGCCCTGGACGTCGAGTTCACCCCCTCCCAGCTGGCCCGCCTCGACGAGGCGAGCGCGCCCTCGCTCGGCTTCCCGCACGACATGCTCGCCAGCGACCACATCCGCAACACGACCCGGGGCGACATGACGTTCGAACCGCGCCGGTGAGCTGACCGGCCGGGCTCCGCCGGGGAGCGCCTACTCGTCCGCGCTGCTGCTGCTGTTCTGCTGCGAGCGGGAGTTCCGGGGCGTGACGCTGCGGGTCACGTCGCTGCCGAGCCGCGTCACCCTGGCGACGCCGCGCGCCCAGCGCGGGGCGTCGCCCCGGGCCGTCCAGACGACGCAGACGCAGCCGCCGATGACGAGCAGCAGGACGACGGACAGCAGGAGCACGAGCATGGTCCACCCCGTTCGTGTGCGTGTGAGGGTCGGCGCCATGCTCGCAGACGGTTCAGCGGGACCAGAACGAGGCGGGCAGGGCCTCGACCTCGTCGGCGGCCCGGCGCAGGTCGGCGGCGATCGGGCCCGGCCGGGTGTAGCCGGGTTCGCCCGCGGCCGCCAGCCGGTCGACGACGTCGGCGTGCATACGGGCCCGGGCCGTCACCGCCGTGCCGAAGGCCGTACGGTCGCCCTCGTAGCCGTAGGAGTCGAGCAGCAGGTGCAGGCGTCGGGAACGGTCCTCGAACGCGGTGAACCCGGTCCGTTCCGCCAGGCCGCGGGCCTGCAGCGGCACCCAGGTCAGCGCCATGAACGCCAGGTCGACCTCGCGCGAGGAGGGCCCGGCGCTGTCCCAGTCGAAGAACCCGGCGAGCCCGTCCTCGCGCCACACCGCGTTCCACGGCGCCGCGTCGTGGTGGCCGACGACCAGGCCGGGCCGCCACGTCACCCCCGCGAGCCAGCGCGCGTCCGGCGGCGGCACGAAGGACTCCGTGGCGTCGTGCAGCCGCCGGGCCCACGTGCCCACGTCGGCCAGCGCCGCGTCCGAGTACACCCACGCGGGCCACGGCAGGTCCTCCCCGGCGCTCTCGCCCGCGAGATAGGTCAGGATCTCGCGGCCCTCGCCGTCCAGGCCCAGCACCCGGGGCGCGCCGGTGAAGCCCACGGACTCCAGATGGCGCAGCACCGCGTGCACGGTCGGCGTCCAGGGCTGTACGGGCCGGTGGACCGTGTCCCCGATCCGTACGGCCCCCACGGTCCTGCCGCCGGGCAGCCGCTCCTCGGTCATGAGCCGGTTGTACCGCGCGCGGGGCGTCCGCCCCTACGCGCGTACCGGCCAACCGCCGACGCGTGTACGGACCGGGTCGGTCAGCCGAGGATCCGCTCGACGCTCCGCAGCACGCGCTCGGCGACCCGGTCGACGCTGCCGTTCTGCATGCTGACCAGCGCGCCTTCGAGGACGAAGGTGATCTCGGCGGTGGCCTGTTCGGGGTCGGGCAGCCCGGCCGCCGCGCACATGGCGCCCAGCCTGCGGGCCTGTTCGGCCTTGTGCCGCTCGACGACCTGCCGGGCCGGGTGGGCGCGGTCGGGGAGTTCGGCCAGGGAGTTGATGAACGGGCAGCCCCGGTACGAGATCTCCGGCAGCCCCTCCGCGATGAAACGGGCCAGGCCCAGGATCTGCTGCCGGGGGCTGCCGGGGTGCTCGGCCTCCACGCGGTCGAAGGCGGCCCGGTAGTCCGCCGCGACGATCCGCAGCCACTCGGCGGCCAGTTCGTCCTTGGTCGCGAAGTGCCGGTAGATCGCCATCTTGGTGGTCCCGGCCCGGTCGGCGATCGCCTGGACGCCCACCCGCTGGATCCCCTCGTTCTGGAAGAGCTCTTCCGCGGCGTCGAGGACGCGCTCCCGGGGCGGCAGCTTCGCCACCCTGCTCGGCCTTCCGGCTGGTCTTCCCGTGGTCAGTGTCACGGCTGCTACGGTACCAGTCGGTTCCGCGTGATACCGATCGGTATCACGCGGGACCAGACGGTACCGTTCGTTCCCCGGGAGTGAGTGACAGTGAGAGTTTCCGAGTACGTGGGCTTCGACGCGGTCGGGCTCGCGGAGCTGGTGGCCAGGGGCGAGGTGACCCCCGCCGAGCTGGAGGAGGCCGCGCGCGCGGCCGTACGGGCCGTCGATCCGCGGGTCAACGCCGTCGTGGAGACCTGGCCCGCCGACGACGAGCCGGGCCCCGCCTCCGGGCCGCTGGGCGGGGTGCCGTTCCTGATCAAGGACATCGGCGTCGCCATGGCCGGGCGCCGCACGGAGCTGGGCAGCCGCCTCGCGGCGGGCCATGTCGCCGACGCCGACTCGTACGTGATGCGGCGCTTCCGCCGCGCCGGGCTCGTGACGTTCGGGCGTACGGCGACACCGGAGCTGGCCAACAGCATCACCACCGAGCCCGCGCCGCACGGCCCGACCCGCAACCCGTGGGACCCGGGGCTGAGCGCGGGCGGGTCCAGCGGGGGAGCGGCGGCGGCCGTCGCCGCCGGAGCGGTCCCGGTCGCGCACGCCACCGACGCCGCCGGTTCGCTGCGCATCCCCGCCGCGTACACCGGCCTCTTCGGGCTCAAGCCCACGCGCGGCCGGGTCTCGATGGGGCCCGGGGCCGACGAGGTCCTCAGCGGCCTCGCCGTGCAGGGCAGCGTGAGCCGTACCGTGCGCGACAGCGCCGTACTGCTCGACCGGATGCGCGGCCCGGAGCCGGGCGACCCCTACGCGGCGCCGCAGCCCTCGCGGCCGTACGCGGAGGAGGTCGGGCGCCGACCGGGGCCGCTGCGCGTCGGCGTCCTCGCGCAGGGGTGGGGCGGGCGCCGCACGGCCGCGCCGGTGGCCGAGGCGCTCGACCGCACCGTACGGCTGCTGACGTCGCTCGGGCACCGGGTGGAGGAGGTGGAGGCGGAGACGTCGGCTGGGCTCGGGGTCGGCTGGGAGGAGTTCGTCCTGGCCTGTGCCCGGCTCTCGACGGTGAATCTCACCGCCCTCATCGACGGACTGGCCGCCGCGACCGGCCGCCCCGTCGACACCTCGACCCTCGAACAGGAGACCCTCGCGGGCTACCGGTACGGACAGCGCGTCAGCGGCGCCGAGTTCGCCGCCGCGCTCGGGATGCGGAACCGGGTCGCGCGGAGCCTGGCACGGGACTTCGACTCGTACGACGTCCTGCTCACCCCGACCCTGCCCGAACTGCCGATGCGCCTGGGAGCGTATGCGGAGGGCGGGGAGGCGCTGGACGGGCTCGGCTGGATCGAACGCCTCACCGACCGCTCGCCGTTCACCCTCCCGTTCAACGTCGCGGGCACCCCCGCGATGTCCGTACCGGTGACGGCCGACCCCGCGACGGGGCTCCCGGTCGGCATGCAGTTCGCCGCCGGACACGGCCGCGAGGACCTCCTCTTCCGGCTCGCCGGGCAACTGGAGGAGGCGAGCCCGTGGTCGGGCCGTACGCCCGGGGTGTGGGCGGGGACGGCGGACGCCTGACGGGCGCTCTTCCTCGGCCGGGGGTCAGGTCTTCTGGCCGAGCATGCCGTGCTCGCGGAGCGCGATCCGGGCGAACTTCGTGAGCATCATGCCGTTGCGGACCGCCACGACGTAGTCCACGGGCAGCCCGTGCATCCGCGTGCCGGGGCCGCGCAGGGGGTGCCATTCGAGGATGAGGAGGGTGCAGTCGCCCCAGGGGATCAGGTTCATGGCGATACGGGCCGCGCCGAACGGGTCCGCCTTCGCCTCCAGCTCCAGGCGGTGCCGGGGCTCGCAGATACGGACGACGCAGGTGTCGTCGAACGTCAGCGGCCCCACGCCGACCCGTACGCGCAGCCGGGCGCCCACCTCGGGCCAGTGCGGGTCGGCGGCGAGCACGGACTGAGTGCCGGTCACCCACTCCCCGTACCGGTGACCGTCGGCCAGCAGGTCCCAGACCTCGGACGGCGGGCTCAGGATCAGGCGCCGGTTCCGTGCCACGCCGACCACGCTCCTTCTTTCTGCCTCCCCTGAGCAAACGTAACGACCCTCCCGTACGCCCGCACCTCGGCGAAGGAGCGGGGGATCACTCCCCTCGGGCCCGGCGCAGGTTCTCCTCGTCCACCTCGCGGATCCGGCGCTGCCACCGGCCGAGCACCGGTTGCAGCGCCGCACCGGCGACGGCGAGGGTGACCCCGTACACGACGGAATCCGCTCCCCACTCGCCGCGGACGAGGGACCAGACCACGGCCGCCGTCGTGCCGTACAGCAGCGAGAAGAGCAGCCGTCCCGCCCACAGCCTCATGTGCGGCACCCCCTGAGCGCCCCGTCCGCCGTGCCGTCCGCCGTGCGCCTTCACGTCGACGGGAAGATCGCGCTCACGTCGTCCGCGGTGACGAGCCGTCCGCGGGAGGGCGCGAGGAGCTTGCCCAGCCAGTCGTCTTCCTGGGGCAGGAGCGCCTCGATCCTCGTGCGGGCCGTACCGCGTGCTTCGGCGTCGTTGTCACCGCACAGCGCGTCGTACTGGCGGAGGCGATCGGCCAGCGCGTCGTAGAGCCTCACCGCCGCGCCGTGGTTGACCAGCACGATCCTGTCGTGAGCCGCTTCGGCGGCGTCGTGCTGGGGAGCCGTCGCCGGAGTGAGCAGGCAGCCGAGGACCCGGGTCTTCGCGGAGCGTCTCGTCGCGACCTCGATCTGTCCGAGCAACTGGTTCACGTCGCCGCGGCTGAGCGGATGAGGCTCACCCTCCGGGGCGGTCTTGACCTCCCAGACCCGGCGCTCGGCCCGTTTGCTCGTGGACCAGGTCCACCGGCAGTCCGTGGCGCTCTGCTCCTTCTTCGGCGGGCGTTCGCCACCGGCACCCACGAGGCGGGCCAGCATGATCAGCCCTTCGCACTGCTCATCGTGGCTGCCGACGAGCAGAGCGCGGCCCTGGGACAGCACACGGTCGAGCCGGGCACCGGCTTCACGCCGCCACTCGTCCCACGCGAGGAAGAACCGGTCGGTGTCGTCAGCGGTGTGCCCGGAGCCTTCGAGGTCGGCGATGTCGCGCGCCAGGCGGCGGAACCAGGCGGTCCGGGGGCCGCCCGCGATGGCGTCCTCCAACGCCCTGCGCGCGGCGGCCCGGTCCTCGGGCCGCCCTCGGTCGTAGCGGGCGTGGGCCTCCACGTAGCGCCAGAACGCCGCGTGCTCGGTCTCTCCGGCCTTGGTGAGCTGGGCTGCCGCCTCGCCCGCCTTCCGGGCCGCTCCCGCGTGGTCGCCCAGCCAGAGGTCGGTCGCCGCGAACACCTCGGCCTCGGCGCTGGAGACCGCACCGCTCCCGCCGGAGCCACGGCCGGGCCGGGCCTTGCGGCGCGGGCCCGTGGGGGAGGCGGCTTCCGCCTCCGCGGCGGCCGATTCTGGTTCCCAGAAGGCGGCGCAGGCCCGTAGCGCGCCTTCCCAGCCTTGTTCGTGGGTCTCCAGTGCGGCGCGGACGGTGGGTTCGGTGCCCGCGGGGATCGACCTGCGGACCGCCGGGTCGGCGAGCATCTGGGCGAAGCTCGGGTCCAGTCCGAGGTAGAGGGAGCGGTCGGTCCGTTCGCGGTTGGCGCGGCCCAGCGCCTGTGTGACCCGCTGGCCGACGCGGTGGCGCATGAAACCGGCGTCGCCGAGATACGCGACGACGAACCGCTCGAACTCGCTGCTGGCCTGCGGGACCGAGGTGATGACGACCAGCTTGCACAGGTCGCCCGCGAGGTCGAGCCCGTCGTAGCGGCCAGCGGTGATCAGGTGTCCGCTCGCGGCGCCGCTCCAGGTCTCGACCATCGCGTCGTCGCCGGAACGGAGACGGTAGACCTGCTCCCCGCGGTCGGTGAGGGTCTCCTCAAGGGTGTCGGCCTCCGCGTGGCCCGCGCACAGCCAGGCGGCCCGGCCACCGGCCGCGCGGGCCTGGGCGAGCGCCCAGCCGAGGACCTTCGGGTCGGAGGGGCTCTCGGCGCCGGGGTTGAGCACCAGCAGCCGCTCGCCCGTCTCGCCGGACGGCAGCGGCGCGGCGGTGGTCAGGCGGGTGACCGGTCCGCCGCCGATCCGGCGCTGCAGGTCGTCCATCGAGCCGAGGGTGGCCGACAGGTAGACGCGCTGTCTGGCCCGGCTGTACTGGCTGTTGAGGGCGGTCGGCGGGTGGTAGGGGCGGATCTCGATGCCGGAGGGGCCGATGAGGACGCCGCATTGGGTGAGGTGGTCGCGGACGGTGGGCCAGACGTACATCGCCTCGTCCTTGCGCTTGCGTTCCGTGACGAGGGGCGACGCCTCGATGGCGTCGCGCGCCGGGCCCGCGATCGCGTCCCAGTCCCGGAAGGAGAGCAGTTCGGGCGGCGTGCCGGGCTGGGCGGTGCCGTCGAGCATCGCGCGCAGACCGGGATACGCGTCCGTGTGCGCCACCACCAGTTCGCAGACCGCCTGGTAGAGCCGGCGAGCTGGACCGGGCTTGTCGGGGATGCGCAGGGTCTGCAAGCCGCTGAGGGGCTGCTCGGCGAGATGGGCGTCGTCGAAGATGACCAGATCGGCGGGCTTCGGGACGGGGTTGCTGTTGAAGTAGACCCAGTAGTTCATGACGCCGACGGACTGGGCCTGGTGGTAGTCGTCGAGTCCGGCGCCGCCGTACTGCCCCGCGGCGAAACGGACGATCTCCAGCCCCAGCGCTTCGGCCTCCTCCTCTACCCGCTCGGCGAGCTGCCGGGTGCCGGTCAGGTAGGCCACCGACCATCCGCGGGAGAGAGCGTGATCGGCGATCAGCAACGCCAGCAGCGTCTTGCCCTCGCCGGTGGGCATCTCGACGGCCAGATCCCTGGCGTCGAGGTGCTGCTCCGCATACGCCGCGAGCACCTGGCGCTGACCCGGCCGGAGCCGGGTGAATCTCGCCGAGTCGAAATCCGCGAGATTCTGCTCGAAGTCGGGTATCTCCGTGTACGCCACCGTTCGTTCGTCGCTCGTCACGCGAGAACCCTACGGCGCGGACGGCACCCGAAGCCCCGATTTCCCTCCGCCCGCCGGATCGTGGTTGCCCTCAACTGAGGGCTGGGCAGGGGCTGCCCCGCGCCCCTCTGGAGGTACGGGGCGCTCCTCGGAGCGCCCCGTCAGGGGCGCGGGGAACTGCGCGAGCAACCACCTACAACCCGCAGCCTGCGACAGACAGGTAGGGGCAGCCCCTGCCCAGTGGCCACAGCAAAGGGCAACCAAGGTTCGCCGGACACGCCTAGGAGCGGCGGCCGAGCAGGCGCTCGCCGAGGGGGCGCCGCGGGGGCCGTACGACGACGCCGCCGAAGGTCTTCTTGCCGGTCAGCCGCACCCGTAGCGTCACCGGCGCGTCGGGGTCGTCGTCCTCGCGCCGCTTGACCTTGCAGTGCTCCAGGGCCAGCGCGTCCGTGTCGACCACGACACCCGGGCCCGTGACGAGAGTCAGGGTCTTGCCGCGCATCGCCATGTCGATCACGAGCGTGTCCTGCGTGACGACCGCCCGCGTGAAGTCGAGCGTCACCTCACACCACTCGGTCACCAACTCCAGCCTCCGCGGCACCACCCAGCGCCCCGTGCGCTCCACCGGGGCGAACCGCTGCTCGACGCGGACCACGTCCTCGACCTCCGCCACGGTCGCGCCGGTGGAGACCGACACGGCGGGCAGGTCGGCGGTGAGAGGGGCCAGTTCGCCGACCGTACGGGCCGAGAGCGCGGCCTCGACGCGCTCCTCCAGCTCCTCCGTGGTCAGCCGGCCCTCGCCCGCCGCGATCCGCAACGCCTCCACCACCCGGTCCCGGTCCGCGTGAGAGGCCCGCAACACGGGCTCCTGCCCGGCACCGCTGGGCTTTCGGGCGGGTGAGGTGTCTCCCGGCATGCTGTCCGTTTCCATCCGTCCTGGCCCGTCCCGGCCCGTCCTGATCCGTACGTCGCGCGTCCTCACGGTATAGCGCCGTACGGAGCCCGGCCATACGGGCCCGGGGGCTAATCGCCCAGCGGGAGTGCCCGGAGTGACTCCGAGTCCGCTACGTACAGCGTGCGGGTGCGGCCCGTGCCGTGGGTGGTGAGGTGGGTGGCGTTGCGGCCGGGGCCCGAGGTGGGGAGGGTCCAGGCTGTCTTGTGGGTGCGGCGGTCGACCGCGATGACCGCCGCTTCGCCGTCCGCCGGGGGGAAGACGTACCGGCCCGCGAGCAACGGCGCCTGGCCCGGGGGCTGCTGGAGGAGTACGGAGGTCTGCCACCGCCAGCGCATCTTGCGGCGGTCGCGTTCGGTCACGAACATCTCGCGGCCGAGGATGACGACGTACACCGTCCTGTCGTGGACCGTCGCGCGCCCGTACAGGGGCTTGCCCGGCATGCCCTTGCCCGTCTCCTCCGGGTCGAGGCTCCAGACGGTGCGGCCGTCGCGGGGTTCCAGGACGAGGACGCCGCGGCCCGTCACGACCACCGTGCCGTCCGCGACCGTCACCGCGCGGTCGGTGTCCTTGAAGACCTTGTCCTTCTCCACGGCCTCCGTGCTGAGTTCCCGGCGCCAGGCCCGGGAGCCGTCGCGGGCCCGGTACGCGGTGACCGCGTCCGTCTCCAGGAGGACCAGCATGCCGGAGCCCGCCGCCGCGACCGCCGTGCCGTTCTCGCTCGGGGCGAGCCGTACGCGCCACCGGCGGCGCCGCGCGCGGAGGTCGTAGGCGACGAGGAAGCGGTCCAGCTTCTCGACGGGGTGCTTCCGGGCGCGTTCGCGGTGCGCGACCCAGTCGTGGCCGACGGCGTAGACGGTGTCGCCGTCCGCCGCGCACACGGCCTCGTTCATCCACGAGAAGTCGGCGCCGAGATCCTCCGTGTACCAGGTGCGGCCGTCCGCCGCCTCCACGACGGCCAGCCGTGTGACGGGGGAGGCCCCCGCCCGTACGACCCGTCCCGCGACGGCCAGGCCGCCCGCCGCCACCTCGCGGCGCCAGCGCAGCGTGCCGCGGCGCGGGTCCAGACCGAGGAGCGCGTCGTCGTCGCCGGACACCACGAGGGTGTCGCCGAGCACCGCGAAGGGGCCCGAGGCGGGGGAGAGTTTCGCCCGCCGCGTCCAGAGCGGCCGGGGCGCGCCGCCGGGCAGCTTGCCGCCTTTCCGGGCGGGCGTCGAGGGGCCGCCGGGGTGGCCCTCCGCCCCGGCGGGGCGCAGCAGCCAGGCGGCCCCCGCCGCGCCGCCGACCGCCAGCGCCGCCGCACCGGCCAGCGCGCGGCGTCGGGTGATACGACCCCCGCCGCCCGGTGAGGGGAGGGGTGCCGTGTCCTCGGCGGTGCGCCGTACGCCCAGCGTGCCCGCCCGCGCCGTGCCCGCCTGGAGGTCGGCCAGCACCGGTGCGGGGAGCCCGCCGCCGAACCAGGCGGCGCCGCCGAGCCGTTCCGCCAGCTCGGCGGGGGCGGGGCGGCGTCCGGGATCCCGGTCCAGGCAGGCGGCGACGAGGGGGCGCAGCGCCTCCGGCACCGCAGTCAGTTCGGGCTCCTCGTGCGTGAGCCGGTACAGCACCTCGCCGGACTCGCCCTCGCCGTACGGCGGGCGGCCGGTCGCCGTGTACGTCAGTACGGCGCCCAGCGCGAAGACGTCGCACGCCGGACCCACCTCGCCGGATGCGGATGCCGCGTGCCCGGTCTGCTCCGGCGCCATGTAGGCGGGCGTGCCCGGGTGCTGGCCCGTGCCGGTGAGGAGCGCGCCGTCCCCTTCGGCGAGCGCCGCCACCCCGACGTCGATCACCTGTGGTGCCGCGGGCGACAGCAGGATGTTCGACGGCTTCACGTCCCGGTGCACCAGCCCCGCGCCGTGCAGCGCCGCCAGCGCGGCGGCCAGGTGGCGGCCCAGGGTGCGTACCGCCTCCTCGGGCCACGGGCCGTGCGCGCGTACGGCCGCCGCCAGCGACGGGCCGAGCACATAGGCCGTCGCCAGCCAGGGGCGGGGCGGCCGCCCGGGGCCGGGGCCGGGGCCGTCCGGGCTCTCCTCGGTCCCCGCCGCCACGGCCTCGGGGAAGCAGGGGAGCGTGCCCAGCGCGCGTACCGCCTCCGTCTCCCGGCGGAACCGGGCGAGCGCCGACGGGTCCTCCGCCCCCGCCGGGTGGAGGGACTTGAGGGCGACGAGACGGCCGCCCGGCGTCCGCGCGAGGTACACGGTGCCGCTGCCCCCGGCGCCGAGGCGGCCCAGCAGCACGTGCCCGGCGATGGTTTCGGGGTCCCCGGCGAGCAGGGGGCCCGGCAGGTACGCCGTGGTCCGCCCCGTCTGATCCACGTTCTCGGTCATCTGGCTTTCGCTCTCCTCACGGGCGACGTCGCCTCAGCCGAGGCGCAGGGCGTAGACGGAACCGGAGGCGGCGAGGAGGGCGAGGCGCCCGGCCGCGAACGTGGAGCAGACCGTGGTCTCCTCGGCCGCCCGGAACCGCCACAGCGGAACGCCCGTACGCGGGTCCAGGGCCGTGACGCCCTCGCGGCCCCCCACGAGCAGGGGTCTGCCCCGCCACGCGGTGCTCGCCGCCGTGTCCGGCGCCCGCGTGTCCTTGCGGGCCGGGAACGTCCGGTCCCGCTCCAGGAGATGCCGCCACAGCTCGCGTCCGTCACGCGGATCGACCGCGTACACCGTCTGGTACGGGTCCGTCACCACCAGCGTGCGCCGCCTGCCGCGCAGCGCCCGCGTGCCCGCGATGTGCAGGGCCGCCGGGCCCGGGTGCTCCTTGTCGTCGCGCAGGTCCGTCGTCCAGCGGGGGCCCGCCGTCGAGGTGAAGGACGTGCCGTAGAGGCGGCCTTCGGCGGAGCAGAGGAGACGCCGGGACGCGGCGTCGGACCACGCGTTGGCGTCGGAGGAACGGAGCCGGTCCGCCGTCCAACGGTGGGTGTGCCGCCAGGTGCGGGTGCCGTCCGAGGACGACAGCCCGCTCAGCTCGATGCCCTCGTCCCCCTGCCCGACGCTCAGCAGGAGGCCGTCCTCGCCGAGCGGCCCGAAGCCGACGTTGGTCCGCCGGGGCGCGGAGAAGGTGTGCTCCCAGCGGACGGCCGCGCGGCGCGTGTCGTACGCGAACACCCGCACCTTGA
Source organism: Streptomyces sp. NPDC048172 (assembly GCF_043202595.1). Classification (NCBI taxonomy): domain Bacteria; kingdom Bacillati; phylum Actinomycetota; class Actinomycetes; order Kitasatosporales; family Streptomycetaceae; genus Streptomyces; species Streptomyces sp. NPDC048172. The sequence continues at coordinate 95,302 of NZ_JBIDAT010000009.1, read as the reverse complement.
GGCCGGAGGGCGTCGGCGTCGAGCGGCCCTGGGAGAGGTCGTCCGCCATCAGGTGGACGACGTCGGAACCTCGCTCCACGCCCACGAGCTCCAGTTCGCCCCACCCGGTGGGCAGTTCGACGCGGCGTTCCCACAGCTGCCGACCGGTCCCCGCCGACAGGCCGAGCAGGCGCCCCCGCCGTACGGCGACGAGCGTCCCCTCCGAGAGCGGACGCAGGCCGCCCGTCTGGATGCCGGTGTCGTCCCGCCGCCACACCCGGCTGCCGTCGGAGAGCCGCAGCGCGGTGACGTACGGGGGCTCGACGAGGTACACGCGGTCGGCGTCCACGTCCGTGAGCACCTGGTCCTGGCGGTGCGGGGTGCCGGGCGCCGGGCCGTCGTACCGCCACAGGGCCGGGGGAGCGGTGCCGCGCGGCACGCGGTGCCCGGCGGCCCCGTCCCGGCCCCGGTCCCCGTCGCGGTCGCGGGACCCGGTGAGCGCCGCCGTGCCGCCGCGTCCTCCGACCCACGCGGCGACGCCGCCCGCACCGGCCAGCACGCCGACGGCGCCCGCGAGGAGGGTGCGCCGGGCGGGCGTACGGGGGCCTGGGGCGGCGGTGTCGAGGGGGAACGTGTCCGGCTCCGATACCGGTTCCGGCTCCCGCTCCGGCGGTGGGTCGTCCTGCTCCAGGGCGAGGGCCCGTTCGGTCTGCTGGGCGAGCGCGCCGACGAGGCGCGCGGGCAGGGCTACGGGCGTGGACGCCTCGGCGGGGGCGTCGGCGGGGGCCCCGTCCAGCGGTCCGGACGCCAACTGGCCCAGCACCCGGGCGAGATCGGCGCGGTCCCCCTCGCACGTGCCGCCGCGTTCGGGGCGCGGCCGGGTGAGGCAGGGGCCGTCGCCGCGCAGCAGTACGCCGTCGTCGGCGAGCGCGCCGTGCGCCGTACCGGTGGCGTGCAGCCGGGCGAGCGCCGCGTCCAGTACGGCGCCGAGGGCGCGTACGGTCCGCGCGGGCAGCCCGCCGTACATCAGCGCGCCCGCCTCGGCGCAGGTGAGCGCGGGCACGTACGGGCTGACCAGCCAGCCTTCGTCCGCGCCCCGTACGGTGTCGAGCACCAGCGGCACACCCGGCCCGGCCGCGCGGCGCAGCGCTTCGGCGGACTCGGTGAGGGCGAGGGTGCCGTCGTCGCCCTCGACGCGGGTCAGTTCGGCCAGGGCCCCGGTGCGCGGGTCGCGCGCCAGGAAGCGCTGTTCGCCGCCCGCCGAGGTCAGGGGGCCGAGCACCCGGTAGCGCGCGACGGTGTCGGGTCCGCCGTCGCCCTGTGCAGCGCCGCGGTCTTTCCCTGTCCCCGGTTCTGTCCCCGTTCTCACGGACCACACCCCCTGTGTCCTGTGTCCCTCGTCCGTCACAGCACCGGCATCGCGCGCAGCGCCCCTCGCCGCCGTACGAAGACCCGCCCCGCGGCCCCCGCCAGGTGCCAGCCCGCGACCGGCCGGTCGTCGGAGAGGGTCCAGGCGTGCGAGCCGTCGCGGATGTCCACCGTGGCGACGCCCGCGTCGGAGACCCGGGTGTCGTCCGCCCCGAGGGGCACCGCGCCCAGCGCCTCGTAGAGCGCGTGGCCGAGGACGACGGCGGGCAGTTGGGGGAGGGCGCTGTGCCGCAGTTCGGCGGTCCACCGCTGGCGTCCGGACCCCGCGTCCCAGCAGGTGAGCTGGTCGCCGCCGGAGACGTACAGGCGCCCCGCCGCGACCGTGGGCGCACCCCACAGCACGTCCTGCGCGGGCCGGGTCCACCGTGCGGAGCCGTCGCGCGCGTCGAGCACGGCGAGTTCGCGGCCGCCCACGCAGAACGCCCCGCCGGATCCGCCGGGTCCGCCCGACCCGCCGGGCCCCTCGGCCAACGCGGCGGGCGCGAGCGCGCCCGCGCCGGGGTGGCCCGCGCGGCGGGCGTCCGAGGGCTGCCACAGCCGTCGCCGCCAGCGGGCCTTCCCGGTCTCCGCGTTCAGCGCGACGGCCTCGCCCTCCGCGCCGACGACGAGGAGGCTGCCGCCCGCGAGCGCCGCCGCCACCCGCCCCTTTCCCCCGACGGGTCCGGTGGCGCGCCAGCGCGGGGCGCCGTCGGACAGCCGGAGGGCGCGGACGCGGCGTTCGCCGTCGAGGACGTACGCGCGTGCCGACCCCACCGCGAGCACCTCGCGCGCGTCCGCCTCCCGGGTGCTCCAACTCCGCTCGCCCGTCCGCGCGTCGAGCGCCGTGATCCGGCCCCCGCCGGTCACGCAGAGCAACGGTCCGCCGGGCGGGGCGGCGCCGAGGAGGGCCGGGGGAACGGCTCCGCGTGCACTGTCGGAGCCGTTGGCGTTCGGGCCGTCGCCGTCCGGCCAGTGCCAGAGCCAGGCCCGTTTCCCGGTGTGCTGCCACCAGGCGGCGAGTCCGCGCCCGGTCGCCGCGGCGACCACGCGGCCCGCGACGACGGGCCCGGGGCCGTCCGCGCGGAGGCCGTCGGCCTGCCAGAGCGGGGCGGGTGCCGCGCCGTCCGCCTTCCGGCGCACCGGCCCGGCCACCGGTACGCCCGCGGCGGACGTCTCCGTACCTCCGCCGCCGCCCTCGCCACCCCCGCCGCTCAGCCGCCAGGCTCCCCACCCGGCGCCCGCCAGCGCGGCGACGGCCCCCGCCGCACCGGCCACCGCGAGCACCTGGCGCCGCGACGCCCCGGTGCCGGACGGCGGTCCCTCGGGCGGCAACGGCCCTGCGTCAGCCAGCAGTTCGGCGGCCTCGCTCTCCCGCCGTGCGATCTCCGCGGCCAGTACGCCCGTACGCCAGGGCGGCGACGCCCCAGCCCCACCCCCGTCCGCCAACGCCTCGACGAGCCCGCCGGGACGCGGCCGTACCGCCGGATCGTGGGAGAGGCACGCGCGGACGAGCTCCACCAACGGCGCCGGAACTCCGTCCAGTTCGGGCTCCTCGTAGACGACCCGGTAGTGGACGGACGCCGGGTGGCCCGAGCCGTACAGCGGGCGTCCCGTGGCGGCGAACGCGAGGACGGCGCCCAGCGCGAAGACGTCGCCCGCCGGGCCGGTGCGGTGGCCCCGTACCTGTTCGGGCGGGGCGTAGCCGGGCGTCGCGGCGACGCTGCCGGGCGCGGTGAGCGTCAGCCCGTACTCGGGCCGGGCGATGCCGAAGTCGATGATGCGGGGACCGTCGCGGGTGACCACGATGTTGCCCGGCTTGAGGTCGCGGTGGACGAGCCCCGCCGCGTGGATGGTCGTCAGGCCGGTGGCGAGCGCCGCGCCGAGCGCGCGCAGCGCGGGCTCGGCGAACGGCCCCGCCGTACGGAGGGCGCCGTGCAGCGTGGGCCCCGCGAGGTACTCGGCGGCGATCCACGGCGTGGCACCGTCGAGCTCGTGCGCCAGTACGGCCGCTACGCCGGGCCCCCGTACGGCCGACGCGGTGTCCGCCTCCCGCCGGAAGCGGCGCAGCATCTCCGGGTCCCCTGCGAGCCCGGGGCGCAGCACCTTCACGGCCGCGGCCCGCCCCCACGGGTCCCGGCCGAGATGGACGGCCCCCATGCCGCCCTCTCCCAGCGTGCCGACGATCAGATACGGGCCGATCCGCCCGGGCCCGACAGCCTGCCGCGATACGTCCGGCACACCCGGCACACCCGACACCGCGTCATCCCCCAGGACGGGCCGTCCCCGCCGGGCCCGCTCCCCGCCGTACGCATCCCCCGCATGCGTTCCCCCTCATCCGCTCGCCCCCCCCGGGCGGTGCGCGGCCCTCCTCACTCCCCCATGAGGAGGCACGCGCACCGCTGGAGCCATGGTCGCCGCCTTCACGCGCCATCTCCAGGAGTTTCGGCGCTGCCCGAAACACCGTGCCCACAGGCGGCGGACATGGTGGAGCCCCCAGCCCCTCCCCCTACGGTTACGGCTACGGCTACCGCTTCAGCATCGTGTCGATGACCGCGTCGAGGTAGCGGTCGCGCGCGGCGCCGGCGGGCAGCGATCGCGGGACGGAGTGGCCCAGTTGGGCGTGGCCGAGGAAGGCGGAGTACGAGAGCAGTCCGCGGCGCTCCGCCTCGGTCCCGGAGAAGCCCAGTTCCCGGAAGAGGCCGGTGACATAGCCGATGCGGCGCTCGGTCACCCGGCCGAGGACGGCGGCGACGGCGGGGTGCGCCGCGTTCGCCAGGAGGGACAGCTCCAGGGGGTCCTCGGCGGCCGCGTCGGTCGCCCGGAGCAGCAGTGAGCGGAGCCGCTTCTCCGGGTCTGGCTCGGCCTCCAGGGAGTCGATCACCGCCTCGGTGTCGAGCCGCTCCCAGCGCTCCAGCGCGGCCTGGATCAGGGTGTCGCGGTTGGCGAAGTGCCAGTAGAAGCTGCCCTTCGTGGCTCCCAGGCGGGTGGCCAGCGCCTCGACGGAGACGGCCGCGAGCCCGCCGCCCTCGCCCATGGCCGTCAGGGCCGCGGCGGCCCAGTCCTGCGCGGTCAGCCGCCGACGCGTGCCGGGGGAGCGGTGGGGGGTGGGGGAGGAGCCTCGTGCCATGACCATACGGTACCGTATGGAAAACATACGCACCCGTATGGAGGTCTTCCATGGGTTCCCTCAAGGGGCAGGTCCGTGACGTCCACACCCGCGTGGTCCGGGCTCCGCTCGACACCGTCGCGGCCCTGCTCGACCGCATCGGCGGGGAGGACGATCCGCTCTTCCCCACGCCGGTGTGGCCCCCGATGCGCTTCGACCGGCCGCTGGGTGTGGGCGCCGACGGCGGGCACGGCTTCGTCCGTTACCGCGTGAGCGCCTACGAGCCGGGCCGCCGCATCCGCTTCGACTTCACGGACGGTTCGGGCGGGTTCCACGAGATCCGGATACGCGCGCTCGACGCCGAGCGCTGCCACGTGGAGCACGCACTGGAGCAGCGGTTCGGCGCGGGCGAGCGGCTGCTCTGGGAGGCGGTGATCAAGGCGGTGCACGGCGCGGTCGTCGAGGAGATGCTCGACAACGTCGAACGGGCGGCCACCGGCGCCGTCTCCGGCGCCCCCTTCCAACGGCCGTTGCGGGTACGGCTGTTCAATCGGCTGACCTGGCCCCGCGCCCGCGCCGTCGACCTCCCCGCCGAGGCGCGGCTCGCCCGCGCGGCCTTCCCCCGCACCGACTTCCAGGACGCCTGGCAGCTGGAGATCCAGCCGGGCATGCCCGAGCGGCCGGAGGCGTGGCAGGGGGTGCTGCGCGGCGCGTTCCCCGTCCTCGGCCGGGACCACGAGGACCGGGAGATCCTGCTCGGCAAGGACGCCCGGCATCTCGACTTCCGCGCCTCGGTCCTCGTCGCCGACGGCCGCGTCACCCTCGGCACGGTCGTCCGTACGCACCACGCGGGCGGACGGCTCTACTTCGCGCTCGTGCGGCGCGTCCACCCCCTCATGGTCCGGCTCATGCTGCGCCGTACGCACCGCCGCCTCGCGCTCGCCGCGCCGAGCGCGGGGGAGCGGGAATGGAACCGGGTCCGGTAAGGGAGAGAGGCGGGCGGCGCGCGTATTCCAGGATGCCCGGTCGCGCATTAGCACACGGCTTCCTTTTCCTGTTTCTGCATTGCGTAAAACCGAAGTAATTCGGGAAGCCCTCGTTCCCTCTCCCCGTCAGTCTCAATTTTCGCGGGCCATGCGGCATTTCGCCCCGTTCGTGCGAACGGGGCGGGGTCGAATCCGAGTACGGTGACGTCGATCACTCTCCGACGACCTCTCCGGCGCCCTCCGCAGCGCCCGAACTGGAGGCACCCGTGACCCGACGTCGCGCCACTGAGCCCACCGCAGGCCCGACGGACGCGGACGGCGTATCGGCCGTGGAGCGGGAGCTGTTCGGCGGGCGGCTGCGCTGGGACGACGCGTTCGTCGAGCACGAGGGCGCGGTGGCGCGGCTGCGCTTCAGGAAGATGGCCGCCGCGCTGCCGCGCATGGTGGGCGTCGTCATGCGCGCGGGCTGGGAGACCGACCCGCGCGCGACGGCCGGACTGGTGCTCTCGCAGATCGGCCAGGGGCTGACCGGAGCGTTCGGGCTCGTGGCGGTCAACGGCGTGCTCGCGAGCCTCTTCGCGAACGGCCCGACCGGCGACAAGCTCCAGGAGTCCCTGCCCGCGCTCGTCCTGCTGACCGTCGTCTCCATCGGCACGGCGCTGCTGACGGCCTGGTCGACGGCGATGTCCGGACGGCTGGAGCCCCAGGTCGAGCGGGCCGTCTCGCTGCGCTACTACCGCGCGGTGACGCAGGTGGAGGTCGAGGCGACCGAACGCACCGACATCCAGCGCCACCTGGAGGCGGGGAGGTTCGGCACGGACTCGGCGCGGCGCATGCTCACCCTGACGGTCGGCGTCGCCAACGTCGTGATCAGCATGGTCGCCTCGGCCGTCGTGCTGGCCTCGCTGCACTGGTCGTTGCTGCCGATGCTGCTGGTCATCGCGTTCCCCAAGGGCTGGGGAGCGGTGCGTTCCGCGCGCCGTGAGTACATCTCGCGGCGCCACTGGATCGACCACCGCCGGGCCGTCGTCACCCTCCTCCAGTTCCTGACGATGCCGCACGCCGCGGGCGAGATACGGGCGCACGCCGCGGGCTCGCTGCTGCTGCGCGGGTACGAGGAGATGTCCGGGCTGATGGAGACCGAGCAGCGGCGGCTGGCCCGCGCCCAGGCCCGGACCGATCTCGTCGCCGGGGCGTTCTCGGGGCTGGCGTCCCTGGGCTGCTACGGGGTGCTGTGGTGGCTGCTGACCAGCGGCGGCCTCCCGATCGCCGTGGGCGGCACGGCCGTGATCGCCATCCGCACCTCGACCGGACGGCTCACCTCGCTGGTGCAGCAGGTCAACCGTATGTACGAGGAGATGCTCCAGCTCGGCGACACCGAGGAGGCCACCCGGCTGGCGGCCGAGCACGCCATCCCGCGCACCGGCACGCCGCTGCCCTCGCCCGTACGGGAGGTCCAGGTGCGGGACGTCTCCTTCACCTACCCCGGCGCGACGGTGCCCGCGCTGCACCGCGTGGACGTGACCGTACGGCGGGGCGAGGTGACGGCGCTCGTCGGGGCGAACGGCTCCGGCAAGTCCACCCTCGCCAAGATCCTCGGCGGGCTCCTGCTGCCGGGCGGTGGCGAGGTGTGGTGGGTGGGCCCGGATGGAGAACGCGTAGAGGTCCGCGAGGCCGTGCGCGCCGACGTCTTCCGTTCCGTGGGGATGCTGACGCAGGACTTCCCCAACTGGCAGATGACGGCGGCGGCGAACGTCGCCGTCGGCGCGGGCGACCTTCCCCGGGACATGGCGCGCGTCAGGGAAGCGGCACGCGGCGCCGACGTGGACGAGCTGATCGAGGGCCTGCCGCATGGCTGGAACTCCATCGTCTTCAAGGGGTACGAGCGCGGCGTCCAGCTCTCCGGCGGCCAGTGGCAGAAGCTGGGCACGGCGCGCAGCCTCTACCGGGGCGCGCCGTTCCTGCTGGTCGACGAGCCGACCTCGGCGCTCGACCCGCACGCCGAGATCGAGGCGTTCGACCGGCTGCGGACCCTGGCCGACAGCGGCGTCGCCGTCGTGCTGGTCACCCACCGGCTCGCCGCGACCGCCTCCGCCGACCACATCTACGTCCTGGACCGCGGCCACATCACCGAACACGGCACCCACGAGCGGCTCATGGAGCGCGACGACGGGCTCTACCGCGGCATGTTCGACGCGCAGGCGGCGCAGTACGGGCTCGGCCCGCGCCCGGCGGCGTCCGGGACCAACTGATCACCGTTCAGTGGCAATTTGCCGAACCAATCACTCTGATTCCGGACAAGACAGATATGCACACGGGGCAGTTTTCCCTTGTATTCCTGCCTCCCCCCTCGGGTTTCTCAAGAAGTCGGGGCGGCCCGGTAGTTGACGGTGATCGCGGCGCTCCACTACGTTCCAAGAACCTCCGGGAAATCCGGCGTTCACAAAGGCCGTTGCCCCGGAGAATCCCGTGCGGTCCCCTAAACGGAGGGAAAGAAAAATGAGCGAAGACCTGCTGGAGGACGAATTCTCCCTCGACCTGCGCGTCGGTCACGCGGCGGGTTCGACCAGCTCCGCGGCTGCCACGAACAACGGCGGTTGCGAGACGTCGCGCACCTCGCTGTGCACCGACACCCTGAGCGGCTGCTGCTGACACCTCTCCCCTGAGGTGACGCACATCCGTCACGAGCCACGCGGAGGGCCCCGCGGTCCGCACAGGGGCCTCTGAGCCCTCCGTATGGTCGTTCGCCGAGGGAACAGAAAGTCCGAGAAGGTTGAGAGAGGGAACGGCGCAGCCATGGAGTCCCGTTCCGCGGGGAAAGTGACCGACGACGAGGTCCTGCGGCTGGCCCGCGAGGTGGCCGACCGGCTCCTGGAATCGGCCGGAGCCGCCGCGGAGAAGGCCGATCTCGCCGACGGCGCCCCCGGCGTCGCGATCGCCCTCCGCTACGCCGCCGAAGTCCTCGACGACGACCGCTACTTCACAGCGGGCCGCCGCCACCTGCGGCGCACCGCCGAGATGAGCGCCGCCGAGCCCCTGCGGGCGCCCGGCCTGTACCTCGGCACGGCGGGCGTGGTCTGGGCGGTGACCGAGTTCGCCCGTCCGGAGCCGCGCTACCTCCCGACGCTCGCCACGATGACCGACCAGCTCGCCGAGCAGACGCTGGCGATCCCGCTCCCCACCGCCGCGCGCAGCGTCGCCGCGCACGAGTACGACGTCGTCGGCGGCGCGGCAGGCTGGCTCGCCGCACTCCTCAAGGCCACCGGCGTCCTCGGCGGACCCCCGACGGACACGGTCGCGGAGGCCACCGCCCGCCTCGTCGACTACCTGGCGGAGCTGACCCGGGACGACGGCGACGGACCGCTCCGGTGGTTCTGCGCGCCCTCCCACTTCCCCAGCATCCCGGGCCCCGACGGCGAGCCGACGCCCCTTCCCGGGTACGTGAAGGACTTTCCCGACGGCGTCTACAACCTGGGCTTCGCGCACGGCCCCGGCGGCATCCTCGCGGCCCTCTCCCGCCCCGACGCCGCGCACGGGGACGAGCGGTCGCGCCGCGTACGGCAGGGGGTCCGCGCCCTCGCCCGTACCCTCGACGGGCTGCGCGTCGACGGCCTCGACCGCCCGGCGTGGACCAACCTCCTGCTGCCCCACCCGGACTCCGGGCGCCCCGACCCCGCTTCCCGGCGGATCCCGGCCAGGAGCGCGTGGTGCTACGGCGTGCCCGGTGTCGCCGCGGGCCTGCTTCCGGCCTCGGCGGCCTGCGGCGACCCGGAGCCGACGGACCTCGCCGTGGAGGCGCTGCTCGGCATCGAACGTACGCCCGCCGAGGAGCAGCGCCTCAACTCGCCCACGCTCTGCCACGGGCTGGCCGGGCTGGTGACCGTCTACGGCCGCGCCGCCGCACAGACCGGCGTGCCGGACCTGTGGCGGCTGCGCGACGAGTTCCTGGCGCGGCTGTGCGCGTACGCGGACCCGGACCACCCCTACCTCTTCCCCGACTACGACCCGTGGGGGACGCGGGACCACAACCCCGGCCTGCTGAACGGCGCGTCCGGAGTCCTGCTCACCCTGCTCGGCGCGGTGTCCGACGCGGCGGCCGGGTGGGACGAGCTGCTGTTCCTGACCCCGAGGCAGGACCCAGGCATGGGGGAGAAATGAGCGACAAGACCACCGACACGTACCGCGCCTGCGGCTTCTTCATGCTCAGGGCTCCGGCCCTGCCCGCACGCCCGATGCTCGAACTGCTCGGCTCGCTGCCCGTGGCGGACGTGGTGGATGCCGCGGACGGCACGGACGACTGGCAGGACGCGTACGCGGACCAGCTCCTCAAGCTCTGGGGGACCCCCGGCGTACCGGACGCCGTGCGCGCCGCCTCGCCCCATCTGGCCGACGCCGTCGAGCGGTTCGACACCCTCACCGGCAAGAACAGGCGCAAGGCCGTACGCGGGCTCAGCCGCTACCTGAACCGGATGAGCTTCCGCCCGACGCCGTTCGGCCTCTTCGCGGGCGTGACCTCCGGCGTGTTCGGCGAGGAGCAGCACACGCGGCTCGGGCAGGGCGCCATCGGAACGGCCCGCGCACGCGCCGACTCCGGGTGGGTCATGCACCTGGTGCAGCGGCTCGCCTTCGGCGCCGAGCGCCCCCGCGAGCTGCGGGTGCGGCGCAACGACCTGCTCCATGTCTCCCGCGGCCGGGCGTGGCTGTCCACCGCCGAGGGCTACGGCCAGGACAACAGGCACGGCGCGCACGACGAGGAGGGGAGCGCCACCCGCAAGGGCCGTCGCTCCGTCAGCGTCCGGCTCACCGCGCCCGTACGGACCGTGCTCGACAGCACCCGTACGCCGACGACGCTCGGCGACCTCACCGCGCTGCTCACCGAGGCCTATCCGAGCGCCGGTGCCGAGCGGATCGCGGCCCTCCTCGACGGTCTCCTCGACAGCGACGTCCTCATCACCGCCGAGCGCCCCCGGCTGCTCGTCCCGCCGGCCGGTGCGACGGACCGGGACGGCTCGCTGCTGCGCGCGATGCTGCCGCCCGTCACCGACCCCGCCGTCGCGCGGGCGGTCGACGACGTGGAGTCCGCGATCAGCGCGTTCAACCAGGGCGAACTCCCGGTGGCGGAGCTGCTCGGGGCGGCGAGCGCGCCGGTGCCCGAGGCCGTCGGCGGCCACGCGGGCCCGACCCTCCAGATCGACTCGGCGCTGGACCCGGACGGACCCCTGATCCTGCCCCGGCCCGTGGCCGGACTGGCCGAGGACGCCGTCAACGTGTTCCTGCGCGTGGGCGCGGAGGACGGCTACCCGCCGCACCTCAAGGAGTACGCCGACGCCTTCTCCGAGCGGTACGGCCACCGCTCCGAGGTCCCCCTGCTGGAGGCGCTGACCCCGGAGACGGGCCTCGGCCCGCCGCGTGGCTACAGCTCCCCGGGCCGGACGTACCCGCTGCCCGGCGTCGTCCCGGAGACCGCGGGCCCGAAGGACCCGTCGGACGGATCGCAGGTGTCGTCGCGGGAGGCCGTGCTGCACCGGATGATCACCGGGGCCCTGGCCCGCCGGGAGCCGAGCGTCCAGCTCGACGACCGGCTGCTCGACGAACTCGCCCCGGCCTCGGCCGCCGAGGACGACGGCCGCCCGCCGCTGCCCGTCCTGGACCTCTACCTCAGCCTGCTGGCACCGGGCCCCGCGCGTGACCGCTGGCGCGCTGTCTGCGGCACCTCGGGGGTGGTGATGGGCGGGCGGACGTTCTCCCGTTTCCACGACCTCTTCGACGAGGAGACCCGGTCGTCGCTGCGGGAGCTGGCCGCCGTCGAGGAGGAGTGCCAGGGCGACGCGGTCTGCGCCGAGCTGTCCTCCCTCCCCCAGGAGTCCCGGTCCATCAACGTCCTGATCCGCCCCACCGCGCACACCTGGGAGCTGCCGGTCAACGTGACGCCCGGCCGGGACGAGGAGCGCGTGATCCGGCTGGACGACATCCTCGTCGGCGTGGCCGAGGGGAAGCTCTATCTGCGCAGCCGCTCCCTGGGCCGACGGCTGTACGTCACCGACCGCACGATGCTCAACCGCGCGGGGGCGCCGGACCCCTGCCGCTTCCTGCTGGACGTCTCCCACGCCCTCTCGGCCCCGATCTCGGCGTTCAGCTGGGAAGGCCTGGGATGGACCATGCCGTTCCTGCCCCGGGTCGAGCGGGGCGACCTGGTGCTGCGCCGGGCGCGGTGGCGGCTCCGGCCGGGCGACCTCGCGCCGTACGGGGACGGCCTGGCCGCGTTCGCCGAGTCCGTCGGCGCCTGGGCCGGGACGTGGATGGTGCCCCGCCTGGTCAACCTCGCCCACAACGACAACACCTTGCTGCTCGACCTCACCAGCGCCCCCTCCCTGCGCGAGCTCCGCGACAGCCTGGACCAGGCCCCGGAGGAAGGCGTCGTCCTGGAGGAGGCGCTGCCCGCGCCCGACGAGAGCTACCTGCGCGACGCCGCCGGAGAGCCGTACGTCTCCGAGATCGTGGTGCCCCTCGTCCGGAACGGCCGGGACCCGGGCCGGGTGGCCCGGCACCTCACGCCTCGCCCGGTCCGCGCCACCACGGGGGACCCCGGGGAGCGGATCAAGCGGATCGGCAGCGACTGGCTGGCCGTGAAGCTCTACGCGGAGCCCGACGCCCACGACACCCTGCTGGGCGTCGGCCTGGCGGGCCTCACCGAGCGCCTGGCCGAACGGTACGGCGTACCGGCGCCGTTCTTCCTGCGCTACCACGACCCGGCCCCCCACCTGCGCGTACGGTTCCACGCGCCCGAGGAGTCCACGCGTGCGGACGTGCTGCGCGAGGTCACGTCATGGGCGTACGACCTGGCCAGGGGCGGGCACATCGCGGACCACACCTACGTCAGCTACCAGCGCGAGGTCGAGCGGTACGGCGGGCCCGAACTGATGGGCGACGTGGAGGAGTGGTTCCGGCAGGACAGCGCGGCCGTCGTCCGACTCCTCCGGCACCTGCGGGAGAACGGGACCGGCCTGCCGGACCTGGGCCTGGACGCGGCCGAGGAGCGCGCGGCGCTCGGGGCCCTCACCCTCGACCGGCTCTGCGCCTGCCTGATCCCCGACGGCGGGGCGCGGCACGCCCTCGCCCGCCTCGCGGCGCAGAAGAACGCGGGCGGCGGCCTCCACCGCACCGCGGGACGCGCCCTGTGGACCGCCCGTACCGAGGACGGGCCGGTGCGCGCGCTGCTCGACCAGGCCGCCGCCACCTGGCGTCCGGCCGCCGAGCGGCTCACCGGGCGGATGGACGCGCTGGAGCGCACCGGCGAACTCCAGGACGAGCGCGAGAACATCGTGCTGAGCCTGCTCCACATGCACGCCAACCGCCTGGGCCTGCGCCCCACCGACGAGGCCATGGCCAACGGAGTGTGGCGCCGCCTCCTGGACCGCGCGGCACACGCCGCCGCCTCCTGCTGAGCCGAGCCGTCCCGGCCGGGGGAAAGAATGGACGACATGCGTCCCCTCAGCGGTCTCACCGTCGTCTCGCTCGAACAGGCCATCGCCGCCCCGTACGCCACGCGCCAGCTCGCCGACCTCGGCGCCCGTGTGATCAAGGTGGAGCGGCCCGGCACCGGTGACTTCGCCCGCGCCTACGACACGCGGGTGAACGGCCTCAGCTCCCACTTCGTCTGGGTCAACCGCAACAAGGAGTCCCTGACGCTCGACATCAAGGACCCGCGCGGCATGGACGCGCTGCGCGGACTCCTCGCCGGTGCCGACGTGTTCGTGCAGAACCTGGCCCCCGGCTCCGCCGCCCGCGCCGGGCTCGGCTTCGAGGCGCTGCGGGAGGAGCACCCCCGGCTGATCGTCTGCGACATCTCCGGCTACGGCGCCGACGGCCCGTACGCCGACCGGAAGGCCTACGACCTGATGGTCCAGAGCGAGTCGGGCCTGCTCTCGGTCACCGGCACGGCCGAGGAGATGGCGAAGGCCGGGATCCCCGTCTCCGACATCGCCGCCGGTGCCCACGCCGCCAGCTCGGTCCTCGCCGCGCTCCTCGAACGCGGCAGGACGGGCAGGGGCAGCCATGTCGACGTGTCGATGCTGGAGGCCACCGTCGAGTGGATGGGCTTCCCCCTCCACTACACCTACGACGGCGCCGAGCCCCCGCCCCGCGCCGGTGCCGCGCACGCGACCATCTACCCGTACGGCCCGTTCGTCGCCGGGGACGGCAAGGTCGTCATGATGTGCGTCCAGAACGAGCGCGAGTGGGCGGCGTTCTGCGACCGTTTCCTCGGCCGGGCCGAGCTGGCCGACCACCCGGACTACGCGAGCAACGCGGCCCGCGACGCGCACCGCGAGGCCCTCGGCGAGATCGTCTCCGGGCGCTTCGCCGAGCTGACGGGCACCGAGGCCGTCGAGCTGCTCGCCGCCGTCCCCGTCGCCAGCGCGCGGGTCAACACGCTCGACGAGGTCTGGCACCACCCGCAGCTCGCCGCGCGCGGCCGCTGGCACGAGGTCGGGACCCCGGCGGGCCCCGTACCGTCGCTGGCCCCGCCGGGACCGGTCACCGAAGCGCCCCGCATGGACCCGGTCCCCGCGCTCGGCGAGCACACCCGGGCGATCCTCGGCGAACTGGGGCTCACGGACGGCGAGATCGACACGCTGGTGGCACAGGGCGTCGCATGAGGACGCCGCGCCCCACCCGGACGGGCGGGACGCGGCGGCGGGGGAGCGGGGTCAGACGCCCGCCGAGTCCCTCTCGTACGGGGGTTCCGGCACGGGCTCCGGCTTGGCGGCCGGGGCGTCCTCGCTGAGGCCGAAGCGGTTGTGGAAGCGGCGGAGGGGACCCGGCGCGTACCAGGCGGTGCGGCCCAGGAGGCGCATCGCGGCCGGGACGAGGACGCCGCGCACGGCGAGGGCGTCGATGAGGATGGCCAGGCCGCTGCCGAGGCCGAACAGCTTCATGAAGCTGATCTCGGCGGCGCCGAAGGCGAAGAAGCTCACCGCGAGCAGGACGGCCGCGGCGCTGACGATGCGCCCGGTGTGCCCGAGGCCGTTCACGACGGCGGACTCGTTGTCCTCGCCCAGTTCGTGGAGCTCCTTGATGCGGCTGGTGACGAAGACCTCGTAGTCCATGGAGAGGCCGAAGGCGACGCAGAACATCAGCACCGTCATCGACGTCTCCATCGGCTGCGGGGTGAAGCCGAGGAGGCCGGAGAGGTTGCCGTCCTGGAAGATCCAGGTCATGACGCCGATCGTCGCGCCCAGGCTGATGATGTTGAGGACCAGGGCACGCAGCGGCTGGACGACGCTGCCGGTGAAGAGGAAGAGCAGCACGAAGGTGGTGACGATGATCAGGCCCGCGGCGAGCGGGAGCTTGTCGCCGATGGAGCTGTTGGAGTCGACCAGTTCGGCGTCGCCCCCGCCGACCAGCGGGTGGGTCCCGGCGGGCGGCGCGGCCGCCCTGACGTCGTCGACCAGGTCCTTGGCCGCGTCCGACTTCGGCGTCAGGCCGCTCACCACGTTGAGCTGCTGCGCGCCGGGGCGGCCGAGCGTCGCGTTGCCGGGGGCCGACGGCTTGGCCTGCCCCTTGGCGTAGACCCCGACGCTCGTCTCGACGCGGACGACGCCCCGGAGGCTGGACAGTTGGGCCGCGTACGAGGTCAGCGGCTCCTTCTCCACGCGCTCGTCGATGACGAGGTGCAGGGCCGCGGCGTCGTTGCCGTCGAAGTTCTCCCGCAGGGACGTCGAGACCTGGCGGCTCTCGGCGCTCTCGGGCAGCACGCGCTCGTCGGCCGTGCCGAAGGTGATGCCCAGCAGCGGGCTCGCCGCGGCCACCAGGACCGCCAGCACGGGCAGCGCGGTGAGCGCGGGCCGCCGCATGACCGTACGGGCGAGCCGCCCCCAGCCGGACGCGCCCGCGTCGGCGGACGCGGCGGACGCGCCGGAGGCGCCGGATCCCGCGCGGCCCCGCTTGGCCCACGGCATCCGCCCCTTGTCGATCCGGTGCCCCAGGACGTTCAGCAGCGCGGGCATCACGAACAGGGTCGCGAGGGCCGCGATGAGGACGACGCCGACGCCGGAGTAGCCGAACGAGCGGAGGAAGTACTGCGGGAAGACCATGAGCGCCGCGAGCGCCGCCGCCACCGTGGCGGCCGAGAACGCGACCGTACGGCCCGCCGTGCTCATCGTCCTGCGGACGGCGTCCTCGACGCTCGCGCCCGCCGCGAGCTGCTCCCGGAACCGGTTGATCATCAACAGGGCGTAGTCGACGCCCAGTCCGAGGCCGAGGGCCGTGGTCAGGTTGATCGCGAAGATGGAGACGTCGGTGACGCCGCCGACGAGGGCGAGCTGTGCGAAGACGCCCACGATGGCGATGAGCGCGATGACCAGCGGCAGCAGCGCCGAGACCACGGTGCCGAAGACGACCAGGAGCAGCAGGAGGACGAGCGGTACGGCGATGCTCTCGGCCAGGACGAGGTCCTCGCCGGTCTGCGGCCCCATCTCGTAGCTCACCCCGGCGGTGCCACCGGCCTTGACCGTGAGGGTGTCCTTGTACGAGCCCTTGTAGTCGTCGATGACGCCCTTGGCGTTGTCCTGCTGCTCCGTCTCGCTCCCCTTCACCCGGGCGAGCACCATGGCCTCGCGGCCGTCCTTGGAGCGCAGGTCGGGGCTCTTCGTGTCCCAGTACCCGACCACGTTCTCCAGGTCGCCCTCCTTCTTGAGGTCGGACACCAGGGCCTTGCCGGTCCGTTCGGCGGCCGGGGCGTCGACGCGGCCGTCGGGCGAACGGACCAGCAGCACCAGGTTCGTCTCGCCGCCGAACTTCTCGTCGATGACGTCCCTCGCCTGCGAGGACTCGGAGGACGGGTCGTCGAACCCGCCCGCCTGCAGCTTCGTGAAGGCGGTGGCGCCCACGGCGCCGAGGAGGGCCACGGCCACGACGGTGACGATCAGTACCAGCCGCGACCGGCGGATCGCCAGCTCGGCTATGCGTTCGAACACGCACTTACTCCTTTGGAACTCGCGGTGGAAGACATACGGCGGGATGGGTCCGGAGCGCGGCGCCTCGCTCCTCCTCCTCTTCGCCGTCGCCGACGTTAGCGGTGTGCGAAGGAGTTGAGCAGTGTGAGATTTTTTTAACGGGTGAACGCGAGGATCTCCCGCGCCACGGCCCGGGGGTTCTCCTCCGCCAGCCAGTGCCCCGACTCGGGGATCTCCACGGCGCGGACCACCTTGGGCAGCAGCGGCTTCAGGGTCGGCTTGGTGGAGGCGAGCGAACCGGTCGCCGTCAGCAGCAGCGTGGGGGTCTCCGGGCGGGCGGCCGCGGTGTTGTCGCGCTCGTCCTCGTCCAGGTTCCGGTAGAGCTCGAACCCGGCCCGCAGGACGTCCGGGCGGCTGTACGTACGGGCGTACTCGGCGGTCTCGGCGCGGGAGAAGGGCGGCTCGGTCCTCGTACCGCCGAACGCCGAGCCGCCGTGGGCGACCTGGGTGGAGAAGGCCGTGATGTAGTCGCGCACGTCGCCCCTGCCGTCGACGAGCTTCTCGGGGATGCCCTGCTGGCTGTTGAAGGCCATGTGCCAGGAGAACGTCCGGTACCGGTCGGCCGGGAGCGCCGGGCCGGGGAGCGGATAGTCCATGTGCACATAGGAGGTCACCTGGCGCGGGTACTGCGCGGCGTACTGGAAGCCGACCCCGGCGCCGAGGTCGTGCGCCACCAGGTCGAAGCGGTCCAGCCCGATCCGGTCGCGCAACAGGCCGTGGACGTAGCGCGCGAGGGTCTTCTTGTCGAAGCTCGACGGGCTGCCCTGGCTGTCACCGAGTCCGGGCAGGTCGAGGGCGTAGACGGTGTGGTGCCGGGCGAGCTTCGGCATGATCTTCCGCCACTCGTACCAGGTCTGCGGCCAGCCGTGCAGCAGCACCAGCGCCGGGCCGCTGCCGCCCGTGACGTAGTGCATGCGCACGCCGCGCACCGTCGCGAACCTGTGCTTGAACGTCGCGTTGAACGCCGCGTCGTGCCGGGTCGCTGCGTCGTACGAGGAGGAGTGCGCGGCGGTCGGGGCGGGCGTCGCGGCGGCGCCGTCGAGCGTGCTCCACCCGACGGTGCCGCCCACGGCGAGGGAGAGGGAGAGAGCGCCGGTTCCGAGGAGGAGGCGGCGACGGGAGAGGGGGGTGTGGCTGCGGGTCGGTGTCATGGCGCCATCCTGAGCGGGTTCCTTGCGAACCCGTCTCATTTTTTGCAGGATTGCAAATCACCCTGACGCGGGGGCCCGAGGTGAAGGAGCCGATAAGTGACCGACGACGACGCGGTGCTGGAGAACGTCGGCCCGAGGCTGCGCGGCTTCCGCAAGGCCCTCGGCATCACCCTCGCCGACCTGGCGGAGCGCACGGGAATCACGCCGAGCACCGTCTCCCGGCTCGAACGGGGGCTGATCCGGCCCACGCTGGAGCAGCTCCTGCCGCTCGCCCGCGCCTACGCGGTGCCGCTCGACGAACTCGTCGCCGCACCGGCCACCGGCGACCCGCGCGTCCACCTGCGCCCGTTCCGCAAGCACGGCCTGACCTTCGTGCCGCTGGGCCTGAAGACGGGCGGCCTCCAGGCGTACAAGGTGATCTACCCGCCCGTCTCCCAGCTCCCGCCGCCCACGTTCCACACGCACCCCGGCCGGGAGTGGCTCTACGTGCTCCAGGGCACCGTCCAACTCGTGCTCACCGGCACCCGGACGGAGCTGAAGGCGGGCGAGGCCGCGGAGTTCGACACCAACGCGGCCCACTGGATCGGCAACGCCCGGGACGACATGCCCGCGGAGACGCTCGCCATCTACGGCCAGCAGGGCGAACGCGTCCACATCACGGACGTCTGAGCCCCCCGCCGTTCCTAGGGAGCCTCGACGGCCGAGATCCGGTACTTGCTCACCTCCGCGTCGAGGACTCGGGCCGTCTGCTCGGCCTCCGGGCCCTCGCCGCGGAAGCGCGCGAGCACCTCGTCGGACTCCCACCGCTCGTACACATTGATCCGCCCCGGCTCGACCGGGTCAGGCGACAGCGCGAAGTCCAGGCACCCGGCGGCGGCCCGGGCCTGCTCGATCACCTCGGCGCATCCGCTCAGATAGGCGTCGCGCTCCGCGGCTTCCACCCGCAGCGTTCCGGCGATGACGATCATGTGTGCTGCTCCTCGCGTCGGGGACCGGTCGAGGAGACCGACCACGACGGCACGCGGAACTCATCGGTGCGAGCAGACACCACCTACGCTGTCGCCCATGACCAACGGGGACATGCGATACGGACATTGCACCGTGTGCGGCGCGCACGAGGTGTTCCGCGGCGAGTACACGGCGCAGGGCGCGCTGCGGCAGTCGGGCTCTCTCCTCGGCAAACAGCCCGTCTTCGACGCCTACGTCTGCGCGGCGTGCGGCCACACCCAGCTCCACCTGCGCCTGGAGGGCCGCATGGCCTCGTACGTCCAGCGGAACCTGCAGTGGATCCCGCCGTATCAGGGCACGTGATCAGGAGTGGCCGAGCACCGGGTGTGGTCGGTACGGGGCTTCGAGGTGGGTGGTCTCCTCCGGGGTGAGGGGGACGTCGATGGCGGCGATGGCGTCGGCCAGGTGGGAGAGCTTGGTCGCGCCCACGATCGGGGCGCTCACGGCCGGTCTGCCGAGGAGCCAGGCCAGGGCGATCCGCGCGGGCGGCAGTCCGCGGGCGGCGGCGACCTCGCGCACCGCGTCGACGACGTCGAAGTCGGCGTCGGTGTACATCTCCTCGGCGATCTCGTCGCTGTCCGAGCGGGCCGTTGACCGCGCGCCGCCGCGCTCGCGGGAGCCGGTGAGGAGCCCGCGCGCCAGCGGGCTCCAGGGGACGCAGCCCACGCCCTGGTCGAGGCAGAGCGGGATCATCTCGCGCTCCTCCTCGCGGTAGGCCAGGTTGTAGTGGTTCTGCATTGACACGAACGGCGTCCAGCCGTGCCGCTCCGCGACGTGCTGGGCCTTGGCGAACTGCCAGGCGTACATGCTGGACGCGCCGATGTAGCGGGCCTTGCCGGAGCGTACGACGTCGTGCAGGGCCTCCATCGTCTCCTCGATCGGGGTCTCGTGGTCCCACCGGTGGATCTGGTAGAGGTCCACATGGTCGGTGCCCAGGCGCCGGAGCGAGCCGTCGATGCTGGAGAGGATGTGCTTGCGCGACAGGCCGCTGTCGTTGGGCCCGTCGCCCACCGGGAAGTAGACCTTGGTGGCGAGCACGTAGTCGTCACGGCGGGGGAAGGCGGCGCGGAGCAGCCGCCCGGTGATCTCCTCGCTCACCCCGTCCGAGTACGAGTCGGCGGTGTCGAAGAACGTCACCCCGGCCTCCGCCGCCCGCCGTACGAAGGGTTCGGCGGCCTTCTCGTCCAGCAGCCACGCCCACTGCGCGGGATCGCCGTAGCTCATCATGCCGAGGCAGATCCGCGAGACCTTCAGCCCTGTCGAGCCGAGCCTGGTGTACTTCATGACGGTTCCTTCCGGGGCGTGCGTGCCTGGGGCCGCGCCTGCTGATGGACCGCGATGCCCGCGGCGACCAGCGCGATGCCCGCCAGGTCCGGGACGGTGGGGCGCTGGGCGAGCACGATCAGCCCCACGGCGGTGGCGGTCGCGGGCAGGATGGTGAGCATGAGGGCGAACGTGGAGCGGCGCAGCCGGGCCATGGCCAACTGGTCCGCCACATAGGGGATGACGGAGGAGCACAGGCCCACGCCGACACCGGCCAGCAGCCAGACCGGGTGCGTGAACGCCTGCCACGCCTGCCCGATCCCGGCCGGGGTCGCGACGAGCGCCGCGCAGACCATGGCGACGGCGAGCCGGTCGATGCCGCCCGGCCGACCCCGTACCCCCGGGGCGGGGGCGGCGTTCGCGGCGCGGTGGCCGAGCACCACGTACAGCACGAACAGCGCGGAGTTCGCGAACGCGTAGCCGAACCCCAGCGGTTCCCCGGTGAGCCTGATGTCGGTCAGGACGAGCACGCCGCCGACGGCGAGGCAGAGCGCCAGGACGTTCCGGACCGTACGGGCGCCCGCCGCGGCCAGTCCGATGACGCCGAGGAACTCGATCGCGGCGACCGTGGAGAGCGGGAGCCGCGCCACGGCCAGGTAGAACACCGAGTTCATCGCGGCCAGCACCAGCCCGAGCCCGGCCAGGTCCCGCCACTGCCCCCGCGCGGGCCGTACCCTCGTCCGCCACGGCCTGCGCCACAGCGCGAGGACGACGGCCGCCCCGGCGATCCTGAGCCAGGCGACCCCGAGCACGTCCAGGTGGGCGAAGAGCAGCACGGCCAGCGCCGGGCCGACATAGTGGAAGACCGCGCTGACCCCGAAGAGAACCGGCGCCGGGACCGAGGAGGCCGGGACCGGGACCGTCGCAGTGCGGGTCATGAGGGGTATCTTGCAGGCCACAGCAGCCGAACTGAATGTCTGTTTGAAGCCCGGGGGCGCGGGATGCCTGGAGAATCAAGGCCGAACGACCAGAAGACCTACAGCGAACGAACCAGGCTCCTCGACGCCGTCAACGTGCGCCTCCTCGGCGAGCTCCACGACGACCCGCGGCTGTCCATGTCGGAGCTGGCCCGCCGCGTCGGGATGTCGGCGCCCGCCGTCACCGAGCGGGTGCAGCGCCTGGAGCGGCTCGGCGTCATCACCGGCTACCGGATGGAGGTGGACCCCGCCGCGCTCGGCATGCCGGTGACGGCGCTCGTCCGCGTCTCCCCGGGCCCCGGCCAGCTGCCGAACGTCGCGAAGGCCGCCGTCGACACCCCGCAGGTCGTCGAGTGCCACCGGATCACCGGCGAGGACTGCTTCCACCTCAAGGTCCACGCGCCGTCGATCGAGGACCTGGAGGGGATCCTCGACGCGTTCCTGCTCTTCGGCCGTACGACGACGTCGATCGTCGTCTCGACCCCGGTGCCGCCGCGCCCGCTCCCGGTGTCGCTCTCCCACCGGTAGGCCCTCACGGCCCTCGCGGCCCGCGCGGCCCTCGCTCAGCCGATCCGGCGGTCGCGCCCCGCGAGGAGACCGGCCGCGAGCTGCGCCAGCATCAGCAGCGCCATGAGGACCAGCGGGGCCCGCCAGCCGCCGCTGTGCTCGTAGAGCGCGCCGACCAGGACCGGCCCGGGGATCGACAGCAGATAGCCGGTGCTCTGCGCGAACGCCGACAGCCGCACCACGGTCGCGCTGTCCCTGCCGCGCATCCCGATCATCGTGAGCGCCAGCGGGAACGAGCAGTTGGCGACCCCGAGCAGACACGCCCACAGCCACGGAGCGGAGGCGGGCGCCGCCCACAGCCCCGCGTACCCGGCGAGGCCGAACAGCCCGATCGTCACCGCGATCCCGCCCTGGTCGCGCAGCCGCCCGGCGACGGCCGCCAGCGCGAAGGAGAGGGGGATGCCGAGCACCGAGGTCACGGCGAAGAGCAGGCCCGCGGTCCCGGCGGAGAGCCCGGCGTCGCGGAAGATCTGCGGCAGCCAGCCGATGACGACGTACGCGGCGGTGGCCTGCAGCCCGAAGTACACGGCGAGCGCCCAGGCGGTCGGGCTGCGGGAGAGGCGCGTACGCGCGGTGGCGGTGGCGGTGGCGGATGTCGTGGGCGCTGAGGCGGCAGTTGGCGGTGCCTCGCCCACTCCGCCCGTACGGTCGCGCGCGAGGGCGAGCCAGGGTGGTACGGCGACGAGCGCGAGCAGCGACCAGATCCCCAGGCCGCCCCGCCAGTCGCCGCCGAGGGCGCCGCCGAGTGCGCCGGAGAGCGGGACGGTGACGGCGGCGGCTGTGGAGGCGCCCGCGTTGAGCGCCATCGAGTAGAAGCCGGTCATCGCGCCGACCCGGTCCGGGAACCGCCGCTTGACGACGGCGGGGAGCAGCACGTTGGCCAGCGCGACCCCGGCGAGCGCGACGGCACTCAGGGCGAGGAAGAGCGCGCCGCTCCCCGGCAGCGGGCGCAGGGCCAGCCCGGCCGCGAGCGTGACCATGGCGGCCGTCAGCACGGCGTCGGGCCCGAAGCGGTGCGCCAGGCGCGAGGCCGAGAAGCCGACGAGCGCGAAGCAGACCGCGGGCAGGGAGGTCAGCAGCCCCGCGGTGGTGGCGCTCATCCCCAGGTCGGCGCGGGCCTCTTCGAGCACGGGGCCGACGCTGGTGACGGCGGGCCGCAGGTTCAGCGCGGCCAGCATCAGGGCCACGGGCGCGAGCAGGCGCACCCGGCCGCCGGGGGCGTGGACCCCGAACTGCCGCGCCTCCGCCGGGTACTGGGCCGCCAGGCCCTCACCGGACGCCGCCTCACCGGACACTTCCTCACGGGACACCCCCGCATCGTATAATCATGGGATGAGTCTCCGTCCAGTCCCGCGGCCGAGCGGGCTCTTCGACGGGGTGGTCGCGCGGCTGCGGCAGCAGATCACCTCGGGGGCCTGGCCGGTGGGCTCCCGCATCCCCACCGAGCCCGAGCTGGTGCGCCAGTTGGGCGTGGCCCGCAACACGGTGCGCGAGGCCGTGCGGGCGCTCGCGCACAACGGTCTGCTCGACATCCGCCACGGCTCGGGCACCTACGTCGCGGCGACCAGCGAGCTGGCCGAGGTGATGCGGCGCCGCTTCGAGGCGGCCGGGCAGCGCGACGTGATCGAGGTGCGGGGCGCGCTGGAGGCCACCGCCGCGCGGCTGGCGGCGGAGCGCCGTACGGAAGAGGACCTGCGCAGGCTCGACGAGGCGTTGGAGCGGCGGGAGCGCGCCTGGGAGTCCGGCGACCGCGACGCGTTCGTGGACGCGGACGCGGGATTCCACCTCGCGGTCGTCGCCGCCTCCCACAACGAGGTGCTGGCGGGGCTCTACGCGGACCTCGCCCAGGTCGTACGGGCCTCGCTGCGCAGCCACTTCGACGACGCGTCCCTGCCGCCCGGGCAGTACATGGACCACGCCCGCCTGCGCGACGCGATCCGCGCCTCGGCCCCCGAGGAGGCGGAGGCCGAGGCCGCGTCGTACACGCCGGGCCCGCCCCGGGACTGACCGGCCGGCCGCGCGCGATTGGCGGGCCGCGTCCCCGGAATCCGCCGCGGCTGGCGGTGGTCCGTACGGCCGGGGGGACGCGACGATCAAGCGGATATCGCGGTCGTGCGGTGAAGAACGAAGGACATCCGAGGACAGGCACAGGCGCAGGCTCAGGCGCCGCGTTCGCCTTCCGTTTTCCTCGGAGAAGGAGAAGAAGAATGCGAGCTGCCCGCTTCCACGCCAGGGAAGACCTCCGTATCGAAGAGGTGCCGGAGCCCAGCCCCGGGCCCGGGCAGGTGAAACTGCGCAACGCCTTCGCCGGTATCTGCGGCTCCGACCTCCACTTCTTCTTCCACCCCGAGTCGCTGCCGTTCTCCCTGGACGAGCCGCACCCGCTGACCGGTGCCACGCTGCCGCAGATCCTCGGCCATGAGTTCTCCGGCACCGTCGTGGAGGTCGGCGAGGGCGTGACAGACGTCCGGGTCGGCGACCGCGGCGCCGTCTATCCACTGGCGGTCTCCTGCGGGGAGTGCGCCGCCTGCCGCGAGGGCCTGCCGTTCTCCTGCCGGCTGATGGGCGCGCTCGGGTCGAACGTGGAGGGCGGCGGCCTCTCCGCGTACACCACGCTCGACGCGTCGAAGCTGCATGTGCTGCCGGACGGGGTGGACCTGCGGATGGGGGCCCTCGTGGAGCCGATGGCGGTGGCCTGGCACGCCGTCGCGCGCGGTGGCGTCGAGCCGGGCGGCTCCGCCCTCGTCGCGGGCGCCGGGCCCATCGGCATCGGCGCCTGGTTCGCGCTCAAGGCCCGTGGCGTGGAGAAGGTGCTGGTCTCCGAGCCGAGCGCGGACCGCCGCGCGACCCTCGCCGCGCTGGGCGCACGGGTCGTCGACCCGGTGAACGAGGACCTCGCGGCCGCCGTCGCCTCGCTCACCGGCGGCGAAGGCGTGGACGTCGCGGTGGACGCGGCGGGCGCGGGACCGGCGGTCACCTCAGCCCTGGCGGCCCTTGCCCCCGGCGGCCGCCTGGTGGTGGTCGCGCTGCACGAACAGTCGATGGACTTCCAGCCCACGCAGCTCATGATGGGCGAGACGGAGATCGTCGGCGCGGTCGGATACCGCCCCGAGGAATTCGACGAGGTCATCGCCGCCATGGCCGACGGCGTCTACGACACCACCGGCTGGGTGCGGGAGCTACCACTGGACGACGTCGTCACCGCGCTCCACTCGCTGCGAGGCGGCGTCGGCGGAAAGATCCTCCTCCAACTCACCTGAGGGCCCCGGCGGCTGACCATTTCCGACGGCTGGCCGTCTCCGGTGGCTGATCGCCTCCGGCCGCCGGCCGCCTGCGGCAGTTGGCCGTTCCCCCGGCCGCTGGCCGCCTGCGGTGGCTGACGGCCTCTGGTGGCTGGCCGTTCCTCGTGGTTGGTCGCCTTCGGCGGTGGTCCGTCTCTGGTGGTTGGCCGCCTGCGGTCGTTGACCGCCTGCGGCAGCTGATCGCCTTCGGCGGTTGGCCGTCTCGGGTGGCTGGACCGTCTCCGGGGGTGGACCGTCTCGGGTGGCTGGCTGCCTCCGGTGGCGGACCGTGTCTGGTGGGTGGCCGTCCCCGGTGGCGGGCCGCCTGCGGTCGTTGACCGCCTGCGGTGGCTGATCGCCTTCGGCGGTTGGCCGTCTCCGGTGGCTGATCGCCTCCGGCCGCTGGCCGTC
>NZ_JBIDAT010000009.1:0-70055 GCF_043202595.1 Streptomyces sp. NPDC048172 | reverse complement strand
CGTCTGCGGCGGTTGGCCGATTGCCCGGCCGCTGGCCGTCTGCGGTGGCGGGCCGTCTCCGGTGCTGGCTGCCTTCGGCGGTGGTCCGTCTCTGGTGGCTGGTCGCCCCCGGCGGCGGGCTGCCTGCGGTCGTTGACTGCCTGCGGTGGCTGATCGCCTTCGGCGGTTGGCCGTCTCCGGTGGCTGATCGCCTCCGGCCGCTGGCCGTCTGCGGCGGTTGGCCGATTGCCCGGCCGCTGGCCGTCTGCGGTGGCGGGCCGTCTCCGGTGCTGGCTGCCTTCGGCGGTGGTCCGTCTCTGGTGGGTGGCCGTCCCCGGCGGCGGGCCGCCTGCGGTCGTTGACCGCCTGCGGTGGCTGATCGCCTCCGGCGGTTGGCCATCTCCGGCGGCTGGTCGTCTGCGGCAGCTGGCCGTCTCCCACCACCGGCCTCCGAAGGACCCGGCCGCCTCCGGCCCCCGAAGGCCTCCGGCCACTGGCCGTCCCCGGCCGTCGGGCGGTTGGCCGTCTCCGGCTGTCGACCGCTGATTGCCTCCGGCAGTCGAAGACCCCGGCCGCCGTCCGGTCGCTGACCAGCCTCGGTGGCCGGAGGCCTCCGGCCACCGAGGACGTCCGGTCATCGGCCGCCCCCGGTCATCGGCCGCCCCCGGTCAGCGGAGGTCCCGGACCTCCCCCCCCCGTACGCACAGAGCGAAGGATCCGGCGCCGGGATCACCGTTGCGCTGGTCGAAGGAGAAGGAGTAGTGATGGCCGTCAACGTGCCGCGACCGCCGTTCGATCCCGAGTTGGAGGCCGTGCTCGTGGCTCTCGCGGATCAGATTCCCCCGACGATGACCGCGGAGATGATCCCGGACATGCGCCGGGAGGGACCCGCTGAGGTCACCGACGAGATGCTCGACGGCGCCGGTCTGACCCGGCGTGACTTCCCGGTGCCGGGACACCTGGGCGACGAGATCACCGTCTCGGTCATCACCCGCCAGGATCACCAGGGGCTCGGGCCGGGGATCTACCACACGCACGGCGGCGGGATGGTCTCCGGCAACCGGTTCTCCGGGCTGGGCCAGGTCCTCCCCTGGGTCGTCGAGCACGACGCCGTGCTGGTCACCGTCGAGTACCGGCTCGCGCCCGAGCACCCCGATCCCTATCCGATCGAGGACTGCTACGCGGGGCTGCAGTGGACGGCCGAGCACGCCGGACCGCTCGGGATGGACCCCGACAGGCTGATCATCGCCGGGCAGAGCGCCGGTGGCGGTCTCGCCGCGGGCGTCACGCTGCTGGCACGCGACCGGCGGGGACCGGCCCTGGCGGGCCAGGTCCTCATCTACCCGATGCTCGATGACAGGGACCGTACGGTCTCCTCGGCCCAGTTCGACGCCGTCGGCGTCTGGGACCGCGGGAGCAACGTCATGGGCTGGACCGCGCTCCTCGGGGAGCGGCGCGGGACCGACGACGTGTCGGTCTACGCCGCGCCCGCCCGCGCCACCGACCTCACGGGGCTGCCGCCCGCGTTCATCGACTGCGGCTCGGCCGAGGTCTTCCGGGACGAGGACGTCGCGTACGCGACAGCGCTCTGGCACGCGGGTGTGCAGGCCGAGCTGCACATCTGGCCCGGCGGATTCCACGGCTTCGACCTGGCCGCTCCCCACACCGCTCTCGCCCACGCCATGACGGCCGCGAGGAATTCCTGGGTGGCGCGGACCCTGGGTTCCTGAGACGGCGCCCGCTCGCGAACCCCGATAAGCTGCGGGGAAAGCGGAGGAGAGCGGTTGCAGCAATTGGCCGGACGGCTGAATTCACTCGATCCGGAGGCGGGCGAAATTCTGCGGATCGTGTCGTACTTCGACGTCCTCATCTCCCGGGGTGCCGGACTCGACGGGCTGCTGCGCGGCGCCGCGGTCCTCTCCGGAGCTGTGGCCGGGGCCGAGGTCCGCGGGCGGGTGACCCGGCGTGATCCCGACGGGCGCCGGCCCGCCGCGACCACCGACACGGCCGACGTCCCTGCGCGTTCGGTCCGCAGGTCCGGCGCGGAGTGGACGGTGTGGCTGGAGCGCGAGGGGGAGCGCGAGGGGGAGGGGGAGGCGGACGCCAAGGACGAGATGGTCGTGGAGCGCCTCGCGTTCGGCGTCGAGCTGCTGGAGGCGCGCCGCCGTCCCGACGGCGGCCTCGACGCGGTCATCGACGCGGCCCGCCCGCTCGCCGAGCGGGTGACGGCCCTCGCGCAGCACCGGCTCGACCCGGCCAGGCCCGTGCGGATCCTGGCGACCGGGGCGGACTCCGCCGAGATGGCCGCGCCCTCGGCGATCGTCCCGACCCGGTACGGGCTCCTGCGGGCCACGCTCGACACCTCCGGCAAGCTCAGCCCGCCGGAACCGGCCGGGCTCGGGACCTGGGAGCGCGCCGACCGGGCACCCGAGTCCTGGGAGGGAGCGGTCGTCGCGCTCCGGCTGGCCGATGCCTCCGCGCCGACCGTCGACGCGACGGATCTCGGCGCGATGCTGCTGCTCGCGCAGACGTACGACCCCCGGACCCCGCACGGGGACGTGCGCGCGCTCGCCCGCCTCGACGGGCGTTCAGCGGACGTGCTCCGCACGTTGGTGGAGGCCGACAGCATCCGCTCCGCCGCGGCCGTCCTGGGCATGCACCACTCCACCGTGCAGGCACGCAACGAAGCGCTGACGCACGCCCTGGGCTACGACCCGCGCACCAACGTCGGCAGGATGCGGTACATCGCCGCAGAACTGCTGCTGCGCCTCACCGGCCCGGAGGATCCGCCAGCTGGCGGGTGACGGCCCCGGAAACCGCCGCGATCGGCGGGCGACCCCGGGCCCTGCGGCCCGTAGCTTGGCGGCGGATTCACCACAGGCTTCGGGAGGAGAGGTTCATGAGCTGGCCAGCAGGGGAGGCGGCGCTCGTCACCGGCGCGGCGTCGGGCATCGGACTCGGCGTCGCCCGCGCGCTCGTCGCCGAGGGGACGAGGGTCGCGCTCGTCGACGTCGACGAGGCGCGGCTCGCCGAGGCGGAGAAGTCCCTGCGGGACGCCGGTGGCACGGTGCTGGCCGTGCCGTTCGACATCAGCGACATCGATCGGTGGGAGACGGTGGCCGACCGCGCCGAGGAGGCGCTCGGCCCCGTCTCGCTGCTGTGCAACGTCGCCGGGGTGAACGGCGGCGGGGCGGCAGACCGGACGCCGCTCCAGGTGTGGCGCTGGGTGTACGGCGTCAACATCGACGCGCAGTTCGCCTCCGTCGCGGCCTTCCTGCCGCGGTTCAAGAGCCGGGGCGGCCGCGCCCATGTGCTCAACACGGCCTCGGTCGCCGGGGTGGTGCCGATGGCGGGCGTCGCCGCCTACGCCTCCTCGAAGTTCGCGAGCACGGGGCTGTCGATGGTGCTGCGCGAGGAACTCGAGGGCACGGACATCGGCGTCTCGCTGCTCATCCCCGGCGCGGTCGCCACCCCGATCAACTTCAACGCCGGGGAGGCCGAGGCGAAGCTGCTCGGACGGCGGATGGAGCCGGCCGTCGCCGAGCGGAACAGCGCGCTGCTCGCCCAGGGGGCCGACCCCGACCGCGTCGGTGAGCAGGTGGTCGAGGCCGTGCGGCAGGGCCGGTTCGTGATCGTCACGCACCGCGAATGGGCACCGTTCGTGGCCCGCGCGCACCAGGAGATCGAGCGCGCCTACGAGGAGTTCGACGGCCGCCACGGCCCGGACCCGGTCGCGACCGCCATGGCGGCGGGCGAGCACACCATCTCCTCGTAGCGCCGCACCACACCGTCAGCGGCCCCCCGCGGCGATCTCGGCCAGGGCCTCCACGGCGCGGTCGAGTTCGGCCTCGGTGTTGTAGTAGTGCGGCGAGAGCCGTACGAGCGGGTGGACGCCGCGCTGCTCGGTGTCGAACTGGGTCTGCGCTGGATCGGTGACCGTGACGTTGACCCCGCGCGCGGCGAGCGCCTCGGCGGCCTCGGCCGCTGCCATGCCCGCGACCGCGCAGGTGACGATCGCGCACCGTCGCCTCCCGAGGTCGTGGGTGGTGACGCCGGGCACGGCGTCGAGGGCCTCGCGCAGCCGGGCGCCGAGGGCGAGTGCGCGGGCGCCGATGGCGTCCATGCCGAGCTCCAGGGCCTGTTCGGCGGCGGCGCCCAGCCCCAGGACGTTGGCGTAGGAGTTCTCCCAGGTCTCGAAGCGGCGTGCGCCCTCCTGCCAGCTGAAGCCGCGCTCGCCGTCCCAGGTGGCGGAGGCGACCTCGGCCACGTACGGCTCCAGGTGGGCGTGGGCCTCGGGGCGCACCCACAGGAAGCCGGTGCCGCGCGGGCCGCGCAGGAACTTGCGGCCGGTGGCGGTCAGCATGTCGCAGCCGATCTCCGCGACGTCCACGGGGAACTGGCCGACGGACTGCGTGGCGTCGAGGAGGAAGGGGACGCCCGCGGCGCGCGTGAGGCGGCCGATCTCGGCGGCCGGGTTGACCAGCCCGCCGCTGGTGGGGACATGGGTGACGCCGACCAGCCGGGTGCGGTCGTCGATCAGGTCCGCCAGGGCCGCGGTGTCGAGCTGTCCGTCCGCGTCGTCCGGGACGACGACCACCTCGGCCCCGGTGCGCCGGGCGGCCTGCAGATAGGCGAGGACGTTGCTGCCGTACTCGGCCCGGCCGGTGAGGACGCGGTCGCCCGGCTTGAGCTCCAGGGAGTAGAACGCGGCGTTCCAGGCGTGCGTGGAGTTGTCGAACAGCGCGATCTCCGCCGCCCGGCCGCCCACCAGACGGGCGAGGTGCCCGTGGACGGCGTCGATACGGTCCCGCTCCTGGTCCGCCGCCTCGTAGCCGCCGATCGTGGCCTCCAGCTCCAGGTGGGAGGTGACGGCCTGGAGCGTCCGCCGCGAGAGGAGGCCCGCGCCCGCGTTGTTGAGGTGGATGCGGTGCGCGGTGCCGGGGGTGTCCTGCCGGAGAGCGTCGATGTCCATGCCCTCACCGTTCCAAAGGGCCTCTCTTCAGTAAAGTGAATGTTTCTGGAGGGGACAGGTCAAGAAAACTGAGGGATGGGGTGAGGGCCGTGTACAACCTGCGCCGCCTGGAGGTGCTGCGCGAGCTGAAGCACCGGGGCACGCTGGCCGCCGTCGCCTCGGCCATGTCCTACAGCCCCTCCGCCGTCTCCCAGCAGCTCACGCTGCTGGAGTCCGAGGTCGGCGCGCCGCTGCTGGAGCGGGAGGGCCGCGGCGTCCGGCTGACCCCGCAGGCGGAGATCCTCGTGGCCCGTACGGAGCGGGCGCTGCGCGAACTGGAGCGCGCCGAGGCGGAGATCGGGGCCTCGCTGCGGGAGGTGACCGGAACGATCAGGGTGGCGGCCTTCCAGACCGCGATGCTCGCCCTGCTGCCCGCCGCGCTGACCTGGCTGCGGGAGCACCACCCCCGGGTGCGCGCCGAGGCCACGCAGGCCGAGCCCGACACCTC
This sequence comes from Streptomyces sp. NPDC048172, assembly GCF_043202595.1. Lineage (NCBI taxonomy): Bacteria > Bacillati > Actinomycetota > Actinomycetes > Kitasatosporales > Streptomycetaceae > Streptomyces > Streptomyces sp. NPDC048172. The sequence continues at coordinate 64,617 of NZ_JBIDAT010000009.1, read as the reverse complement.
GCTGCCCGGGCTGCTCACCCGGGACTTCGACCTCGTGCTCGACGAGACGTTCCCCGGCCACGCGCGCCCGGCCCGCGCCGCCGAGTTCGAGCACACCTGCTGGGCGAGGACCCCATGCGGCTGGCGACGGCCGACCCGGTGGCGTCCCTCGCCGAACTCGCCGGGCACCCCTGGGCGATGGAGCCCGTCGGCACCCCCGCCCGTACCTGGGCGGCGGGCGTGTGCCACGCCGCCGGGTTCGAGCCGGACGTCGCCTACGTCTCCGCGGACATGCTGGTCCATGCGCGGCTGGCCGAGGAGGGCCACGCCGCCGCCTTCCTGCCGGACATGCTCTGGTACGACCGCGCGCCCGGCCTCGTCCTCGACGGCTCGGCCGGACACACCAGGACGGTGCTCGCGACCGTACGCGCGGGAGCGGGGGAGCACCCCCTGGTCCGTACGTTCCTCGCCGCGATCCGCCACGCGCTCGGCGACCTGCCCGCCCGGGGCGCGTGACGGGGTGCGGGGCCGAATACCACCGCTCGATCGGGTGATCGGTGTGTGTGGCGATACGACCGGCCGGTGCGGGGCGGCCGACGATACGCAGGTACGAGGACCGCCCCGGGCGCCGACCGTCGCGCCCACCCCTCGAAGGAGCGCGCGCCATGCCCGCCCGAGCGACCCTCTTCCGCGCGCCGCCGCGGCGTCCGGCCCGCACCGCCCTCGGACTCCTGGGCGGACTCGCGCTGCTGTCGGGGCTCCTCGCCCCGCTGTCGGCCGCCGCCCAGGCCCCGGCTCAGGCCCCGCCTCCGTCCTACCTGGAGGAGGACTTCAAGGGCGCCACGGCCCCGGAGTTCCTCGGCTACGGCTCGGCCTGCCTGACGGGCGCCCCGGCCTCCAGCACCGCGCCCCTCTCCGGCACGCACGTCCTGGGCGGCTGCCCGGCGCCCTCCCAGCCCGGTGGCCCGGTGCCGCCGCCCGGCGCGGACGGGCACGGCTTCCTGCAGCTCACCGACGCCAGGACCGACCAGAGCGGCGCAGCCCTCTACAACAGGCCCATCCCCGCCGAGGACGGACTGGTCGTCAGCTTCGAGCAGTGGCAGTACGGGCCCACGGCCGTCTTCAACGGGGAGAAGCGGCCCGCCGACGGCATCTCGTTCTTCCTCGTCGACGGCGCCGCCACGCTCGACACCCCCGGCGCCTTCGGCGGCAGCCTGGGCTACGCGCAGAAGAACGACCCCACCGAGGGGGTCGTGCCCGGCGTCGACAAGGGGTACGTCGGCATCGGCCTCGACGTGCTCGGCAACCACTTCAACGACGGCGAGGGACGGGGCAGCGGCGGCTGTCCCGCGGGGAAGCCGTCCCCGGCCGGAACCGCGTTCCCCACGATCTCCAGCACGGGTCCCAACATGGTCACCGTGCGCGGCCCCGGCGACGGGCTCGACGGATACTGCTTCCTCGACGCCACCTACACCGGCAACCACTCCGACACCACCGGCTGGGAGTCGAGCCTGCCCGGCCAGCTCCACGGGCCGGCCACCGAGGTCTCCTCCGACCCCGTCCAGGCCGAGCGCGACCTGGAACCCTCCAAGCGGACGGTGACGGTCGAGATCACGCCCGCGCCCGACCCGGTTCTGACGGTGTGGATCGACTTCCACGACGGCAAGGGCGCGCAGCAGGTCCTCCGCACGCCCGCGCCGGGGCCGGTGCCGAGCAGCTACAAGTTCGGCTTCGCCGGATCCACGGGCGTCTGGTCCAACGTCCACCTCATCCGCAACATCGTCATCGGCCGGCCGGCCCCCTCGCTCAGCCTCACCAAGTCCGTGCCCGACGACCTTCCCGTACCGCTGAAGGAGGGCGACTCCGTCCCGTACTCCTACACGGTCACCAACACGGGAAACACGGAGCTGGAGGACGTGCGCGTCACCGACGACCGGCTGGGCCCGGTCTCGTGCCCGGAGACGAGGCTGGCGGTCGGGGCCCGGATGACCTGTACGGGGACGGGCACCGTCACCGCCGAGGACGCGGCGCGGGGGCACGTGACCAACGTCGCCACCGCCACCGCCACGCACGACGGCAAGGAGGTCGGCCCGGAGAAGGACGACCTCACCCTGCCGGTGCGCGGGCCGGGCGGCACCGTCACCGTGCACAAGGTCGATGCCCGGAACGGTCGTCCGCTGACCGGCGCGGTCTTCCAGCTCTGGCGCGAGACCAACGGCGTCGCCGGGCTCCAGACCCGGGGGCCCGCCCCCGACACGAAGTCCGGCAGCGGCTGCGCCACCGACACCAAGGGGCTCTGCGTCTTCGCCGGGCTCGCGCGCGGCACGTACTACCTGCTGGAGACCGCCGTCCCCGACGGCTACCGGCTTCCCCGGAACCCGGTCACCGGCCCCTTCACGATCACGAAGGACGAGCACCTCACGAAGCGGATCGCCAACCCCCGCGACACCTGCGGCAAGGGGAAGGGGAAGGGCTGCAAGTGACGGACCCCGCCGCCTGACGCGTCACGCGGACGCGTCAGGCGGAGGCGTCGGCGTCGATGTCCGGGCGCGGGGTGTGCTTGGCCATCCAGCCGCTGACGAAGGTGATGGCGGTCGGCACGAGCGCGAGGATCAGGGGTTCGAGCGCGTCGGGCAGGCCGCTCACCAGGCCGTTGTTGTCCTGGATCGCGGTGAGCACGGCGAGCAGTCCGACGCTGGCGAGGAACGCGGCGACGGAGGAGGCGGTGACCTTCTTCTCCACGGGGGCTGAGCGTTTGACGTCCATGAGGGGCCTCCTGCCGGTCGGGAGCGTGCCGCCCTGGTGTCTTTGACGTACTCCAGGCGGTGCGGCCTGTCGAGACCGGCCTTGCGGAGGAGGCGCTGTTTCCGCAGCTTGAGCCCCATCCGTCCCTTCTGCTCCCCCTGCAACATCCTGCAGTGCGCGATCTTGAAGGGTCCGCCGGAGCGATTTCCGGCGTGGGGCCGCCGGTTCGGCCCTACGTTGGGCGCACCCCCAGGGGCGAGGGGCCGCGGACGCACCGCCCCCGGTTGACCGCGGCCCCTCGGTGGGGGAGTGCGCTCAGCGCGCGTGCAGGACCCGGAAGCTGCCGGGCGCCGACGGGTCCCGGTCGACGACCTGGACCGGTGCTTCGGCCCACTGCCGTACGCCGATGCCCGGCGTACGGGAGAACCGGATCCGCCCCCGGGTGCCCTCGACCTCGACGTGCCGCCAGGCTTCGGCGACCCGCGCCCGGTCCTCCGTGCCGTGGGAGCGCAGCACTTCGGCGAGGACCAGCACCGTGTCGTAGCCCTCGAAGGCGACGAACGAGGGTGCCGCGCGCAGCCGTTCGCGCAGCGCCGTCTCCACGCGCGCGCCGAGCGGCCCGAGGCGTGCGGGCAGATAGCGCAGGAAGGGGACCCCGGCGCCGTCGTCGCCCAGCAGCTCCGCCCAGGAGGCGAACTCCGGCTGCCCGGCCGGGGCGCCCAGCAGCACCCCGGCGAGGCGCGCGTCGCCCCGGACGGACCGTACGAGCGGGACCGCGGGCTCCGGGTGGCCGACCAGCAGGAGGAGGGCCGTCGCGCCGTGCGCGGCGAGTTCGTCGCAGACCGCGGCGGGGGTGAGCGCGCTCGCGTCGAGCGCGAGGACTGTGCCGCCGTGCGGCGCGAGGGCGTCCCGCAGGACGCGGGTCCCGGACGCCCAGTAGACGCTGGGCGCGGCCACGACGGCGACCCGGCGGTGCCCCGCGCCGAGGAGGAAGTCGGCGTAGAGCCGCCACCCTTGGGACTGCGGTGGGGCGAGGCGCGCGACCCGTTCCGTCGGCTCGTCGGTGAGCGCGTCGAGCACCGCCGACGAGCAGAGGAACGGCAGCCCGAGCGCGTCGGCCCGCGTCGCGGCCGTCCGCGCGACGACGCTGTGGTACTCACCGGCGAGGGCGGCCACGCCCAGCCCCGCCAGCTCGTCCACGGCCGCCGCGGCCTTCGCCGGGTCGGCGGCGGTGTCGCGCACGACCAGTTCGAGCGGCCGTCCGCCGATCCCGCCACCGTCGTTGACGTCACCGGCGGCCAGTTCGAGCCCGGCGAGCAGATGCTGCCCCGCCTCGGTCCAGCCGGGCGGGGTGAGCGGAGCGAGAACGCCGATCCGGACGGCTTCTCCGGACGGCGGTGGCGCGTTCATCTGCGGGCGTCTCCTCAGGGGCGGTCCGGGCCGGGCCTCCCCGGGCCGCGGAGTGAGCGTCGGCGAGGCCGAGCGTAACCGAGGGGCGCCGAACCGGTGCTCCTCCGGGGGGCTTCGGCTCGGTCCCCCCCCCGGGTACGCCTACGCGATCGTCCGGAAGCGGGCCATCATGCATTCGTCCTCGTGGTCGATGAGGTGGCAGTGCCAGACGTAGCCCCGCAGCTCATGGCCCATGGCGCCGGTGAAGGCCGCGTCGGGGTCGAAGCCGAGTTCCTCGGCGGTGGGCCAGCGGATCATCACGCGCGTCACGGTGTCGACGGGGCACCGGACGGTGTCCTTGGGCCCGCTCTCCCACGCCGCGGGGCGCTGCGGGCGGGCGCTCAGGAACGGGTCGGGCACGGGCGCCCAGCGGGTGCCGCGTGCGGGCATCGGGTTGGCACGTACGTAGGCATCCACGTCGAGTGCCTGACGGTTGATGATGCGCATGTCCACCAGGTGCAGGTGGATGGGGTGTTCGTCGACGGAGGTGTTGACGAACTCCCAGACCTCGGTCGTGCCTTGGCGGGGCATCTCGATCGGTTCGTCGTGGAAGCAGAGGTTGTTCAGCGTCATCCCGGTCTGCATCGCGTGCTTCGGCACGTTCGGCCGGTCGTCCATGTTCAGGGTCACGACGCGCCTGCGCCGTGGCGTGCGGACCGGCGCGAGCAACGGGGGCTGCCGCCGCCCGCCACGGAGCCGCCCGGGCACCCCGCCGGGGCGGCGCGCGGTGCTCCCCGCGGTGAACCGCATGACCCGCGGCAGCACCGTCGCCCCGGTCAAGCGCTGGATCGTGTCGGACGGATACTCGTCGTTGGACAGCTCGACGCTCTCGCCCGGGTTCAGGCCGGAGAAGTCCACCAGGATGTCGTAGCGCTCGGCCGGCATCATCCTGACCGCCGACGTGCGCACGGGCGCGTCCAGCAGGCCACCGTCGTTGCCGATCACCCAGAAGGGCGTCCTGTCGCTGAAGAACAGGCGGTAGGTGCGGAAGTTGGAGCCGTTCAGGAGCCGGAAGCGATAGAGCCCCCGCGCCACCCGCAGATGGGGCGTGACCTTGCCGTTGACGGTCGTGGTGTCCCCGATCATCACCCCCTCCCACTGGCCGTCGCGAAGCTGCCGCTGGCACCGGTAGTTCACCGACCCGTCCTCGTGGAAGCGCCGGTCGGCGATCACCAGCGGGATCTCGAACTCTCCGCTCGGCAGCCCCAGGGGGTTGGTGGCCGACCCGGTGTCGAAGGTGTCGCGCAGCCAGTACGAGGCCGCCAGCCCCGCCGCCACGTTCAGCCGGGTGATGCCCATGGAGTGGTCGTGGTACCAGAGACCGGCGGCTTCGATGTGGTGGGCGAACCTGTACGTCTTGGACTCGCCGGGGCGGAAGGTGTCCCCCGGGTGCCCGTCGAACTGCGGCGGGGTCAGCGCGCCGTGCACATGGACATTGGCGCGCGGCCTGGTCCGGTCCTCTTCGGTCGTCCCGTCCAGCGCCACGTCGACGTACTTGTCGAACAGGTGGGTGCCGAGCCTGTTGTCGAACGTCAGGCTGACCGGTTCACCGGCGTGCACCTGGAGGGTCGGCCCCAGGACCTCGGCGCCTCCGTACGACCAGGTGGGCGCCACGTCCAGCTCGCGGTGGAAACGGTGCCTCGACTCTCCGATCGTCACAGTCCGGTCGCCTTCGAGCACCTCGGGGATCGGCAGCTCGTCCACGAACGGCTTGAGCTCCGGCGACGGGGCACCTCCCCTGGGGCCGGGGGCGGCACTCGCCGTTTCGCTCGTGGCCGCCGCCAGCGTCGCCAGGCCGGCTCCTACGAAGGTCCGGCGCGACAGGTTCGGTCGCATCAGGCGCTCCTTGCCCATGTTGACTACAGAAGGTAATGGAACACTACCCATTGTGACGACATGGGGGTGGTACCCATGACCGCGCCGGTTACGGGGTCTCGCCGGGGACCGACAGGTAGGTCTCCTGCAGCCGGGCCAGGACCGGGTGCTCGGTGGCGAACTCCGCGTCATCGATCCCCGACAGGGGGCGGACGCCGATGCTGGTGTTCGTGGCGAAGGCCGCCGCCATGCCCTTGGCCTGATCCAGGGTGACGGTGGTGACCCGGTGCGCGGCGTGCCGCTGGAGCAGTGCCATGGTGATGCCGGGCAGCACGTCGGCCCGCGGCCACACGACGTCGCCGTCCTGATCGACGAATCCGACGTTCCAGGTGCCGCCCTCCGACACGAGGCCGTCGCGGCCGACGAACAGCGCGTCGCCGAAACCCGCGAGCTGCGCCGCACGCCGAGCACGCAGGGGACCGAAGAGGCCGACATGCTTCACCGCGGGCAGGTCGCGTTCGTACGGCACGCTCATGGCGCGCAGCGGCGCCGGAGGCATCGCGCCCGCGTCTCGTACGGACACCATCGCGTGCGGCTCGCCGGTTCCTGCCGGGTGACCCGCCTCGGCCTTCGGGTCGTAGACCGTGACGCGGACGACGCACGGCTCGGTCCGGCCCTCCAGGGCGTGCCTGACGTGTTCACGCACCCGGTCGGTGTCCAGACCGGCGCCCCACACGACCTCGCAGTCACGCACGAGGCGCTCCATGTGCAGCGTCAGGCCGCGGATGCCGCCGTCGGCATCGACGCGCATGGAAGTGAAGTGGCCGACGTTGGTCAACGCCAGGGGAAGCAGATCGTCCGCTGACATGAGCTTGCCGTCGAGAGTCGCCATGCGGCCCAGCATGTCAGCCGACGGGCGGAAAACTCACAAAGAGGGCGCGCCTTCAGTCCCCGGACCGCGAACGTACGCGCGCTGTCCCCTGCTGTGTCCCCTGCTGGAAAAATGGGGGTTGCCGATGGGGCGGGGGTCGAGCAAGGTCGTGCGAGGTTCTGCACGTACGGGAGTCGAGGGGGACGTATACGTGAACGCGCGCGCCGATGAGGATCGGTGGATCCGGCGGTTCCATCCCGCGCCGGAGGCCGCGACGAGGCTGGTCTGCCTGCCGCACGCGGGCGGTTCGGCGAGTTTCTACTTCCCGGTGTCCAGGGCGCTCGCCCCGCAGGTCGACGTCCTGGCGGTGCAGTACCCGGGTCGCCAGGACCGCCTGGCCGAGCCCTGCGTGGAGAGCATCGCGGACCTCGCCGACGCGGTGACGGAGCGGCTGCTGCCCTGGGCCGACCGGCCGTTGGCGGTCTTCGGGCACAGCATGGGGGCCACCCTCGCCTTCGAGGTGGCGCTCCGGCTCGAACAGCGCGGCATCACCCTCCAGGCCCTGTTCCCCTCCGGCCGCCGCGCGCCCTCCCGGCACCGCGAGGAGACGACGCACCTGCGCGACGACGCGGGGCTCGTGCAGGCGGTCAAGGAGCTCGGCGGCACGGAGTCCCAGATGCTGGACGACGAGGAACTGCTCCGCGCGGTGCTCCCCGCCATCCGCAGCGACTACCGCGCCGCGGAGACGTACCGCTACCGGCCGGGGCCCCCGCTGAGCTGCCCCGTCTACGCCATGGTGGGAGACAGCGACCCGAGGGCGAGCGTCGACGAGGTCCGCTCCTGGGGCGACCACACCGAGGAGCGCTTCGAGCTCCAGACGTACCCCGGCGGGCACTTCTATCTGAACGCCCAGGCACCCCGCGTCGTCGACGCGATCACCCGGGCGCTCACGGCGACTTCCCGCACCGCCTGACGCTCATCCGACCAGGCGCAGCCACTCCCTCGCGAGGGCGGCGTGGCCCGCCGGGGTCGGGTGGACGCCGTCCTCGGACCAGTGCTCCGGGCCGGTCGTCGCGGCGAGACCGGCGAAGAGCCCGTCGGCGGCGAGCAGCCGCGCGCCGTACGTACGGGCGAGTCCGCGTACGGCCTGGATCTTCGGGTCCAGGTCGGCGCGCCACTCCTCCATGACCTCCGGGCCGAGGAACGAGTCACCGACCTCGATCGGGCCGCGGACCGGCAGCAGGAACGGCTCGATGAGGATCAGCTCGGCGCCCGTCGCCGCGAGCGGCGCGAGCAGCCGGTCGTACCCGGCGGTGAACTCCTCGACGGGGATCACATGGCCGTCCGGCGCGTACGTGTGCCAGCCGACGTCGTTGATGCCGACGAGGACCGAGACGACGTCCGGGCGCGCGTCGAGCACGTCCGTCCGCCAACGGGCTTCGAGGTCCCGCACCTTGTCGCCCCCGATCCCGGAGTTGAGCCAGGTCACGGCCCGGTCCGGGTGGCGCAGGCCCCACTCGCCCGCGATGTGCAGCGGGTAGCCGAAGCCGAGCCCCCGCTCGCTCTCCAGCCGCTGGCAGTCGGTGATCGAATCGCCGGTGAACATCACGGTGCTTCCCGGGCGGAGGGTGAGGGTCATGCGTGCTCCTTCTTCTTGAGATCGGTCGGTCGTCGAACGGGGTGGTTCTCAGCGGGTCGTCCCGGGTCGAAGCCCGAACCAGCGGGTCGCGGCCCGCGCGAACGCCTCGCCGTCCGGGGCGCGTCCACCGGCCCAGGCGACCACGCCGTCGGGGCGGACGAGGACGGCGTCCGCCCCGAGCGTGTCGGTCGCGGGACCGGCCACGTACCGGATCCGGCGCTCCCAGCGCCTCGCCGCGCCGCGCAGCGACCGGTCCGGGGTGAGATCGAGCGCGAGGCCCCGCCCGTCCCGTGCCAGCTCGCCGAGGCGGGTGCCGTCCGCGAGGCGGAGGTCCGGCGCCTCGCGGCCGACCAGCGGGTGCGCGTCGCCGAGGTCGTCGCCGAGGTCGTGGCGGAGGGACGCGCCGGAGACCGTCCCGTACGTGTACGTCGTCCCGTCACGCGTCCCGAGCAGATCCCGGAGCACCCCCTGCAGCGCCTGCGCGTACGGGCCCGGCCGCATGACCGCCGACTGGGCGCGCGTCCAGTCGAGGACCCGCGCGCCGACCGGGTGGCGTTCGCGGGCGTAGGTGTCGAGGAGCCCGTCCGGCGCGTGCCCGCGCACGGTCGCGGCGAGCTTCCAGCCCAGGTTCATGGCGTCGCCGATGCCGAGGTTGAGGCCCTGCGCGCCGAGCGGGGAGTGGATGTGCGCGGCGTCGCCCGCGAGCAGCACGTGCCCCCGCCGGTACGTCGTCGCCTGCATCGCCCGGTCGGTGAAACTGGACGCGTGCCGCACGTCGTTCAGCGTCACGTCCGTACCGGAGACGCGGCGCAGCACCGCCTGGAGGTGCTCGCGTGTCAGCGGCCGCGAACGGTCGAACGCGCCGCCGTCGCCCTCCAGCACCCCGAGGTGCCCCTTCGCGGGCATCCGGACGTACATGCCCGCCGGGGTGAGCGTGAACCCGGGCCGCAGCTTCTCGGGATCGGCGACGTCGGCGAGCACGACGTAGCCGGTGAACTGCGGCTCGGTGCCGGTGAACTCGAAGCCCGCGGCCCGCCGTACGGCGCTGCGCCCGCCGTCGCAGCCGACGAGCCAGCGCGCCGCGTACGTACGCTCACGGCCCGGCCCGTCCGCCTCGGCCCGCACGGTCACGCCCTCCTCGTCCCGGGCGATGCCCGCGACCGTGACCCCCCTCCTGACCTCCACGCCGAGCGCGGTCGCCCGCTCGTGGAGCACCGCCTCGATCGCCGCGAGGTTCGTCATCACGCCCTCCGCCGCCGGGCCGGGCACCCGGTACGGCAGTGCGTCGAGGTCGACCCGCGCCGGGTCGAGCACCATCCCGGCGAAGTGCCCCGCGCTCCGAGGGGGCGCGGCTTCGTCCGTACCGTCGCCGGGACGGTCGGAACGGTCGGGGAGACCCGAGGTCGCCAGCAGCGGGCGCAGCATCCCGCGCCGGTGGAACGCCCCGGCCGAAGCGGCGGACAGGCCCCGCATCCCGAGCGGGTCCGCGCGCCACGGGGACCCCGGCTCCGGCTCCCGTTCGAGGACCAAGACCGAACAGCCCGCGAGGCCGAGCTCGCAGGCCAGGAACAGACCGACTGGACCGGCCCCCACTATCACCACGTCACGCATCAGCACTTCTCTCTCTGCATCTCTGGATCGGGCTGGCATCCGAAGGCTGGCGCGGACCGCTCACACGGGACGCACACGGCGCTCACACGCGCGAAGATGGCGGGATGGACGGGAACGGGCGGGGTGACGAGGTGACGGGGGACGCGCGGCTCCGCGTCACGCTGCTCGGCGCCTTCGAGGCGTCACGCGACGCATCGCCCGCCCCCGTGCCCGTTCCCGTGCCCGGCGCGCGGCTGCGGGGGCTGCTCGTACGGCTGGCGCTCGCCGGGGGCCGGGCGGTCGAGCGGGACGTCATCGTCGACGCGATCTGGCCCGAGAGCCCGCCCGCCGACCCCGCCCACGCGCTCCAGGCCCTCGTCTCGCGGCTGCGCCGGGCCCTCGGCCCGCCGCCCGGGGCCGTCGCGCAGGCCGCGGGCGGCTACCGGCTGGCGGTGGACGCCGCCGACGTGGACGCGCTCCGCTTCGAACGGCTCGCCGCTGCCGGACGCGACCGGCTGCGCGCCGGTGACCCGGTCGCTGCCGCTGCCGCGCTCGGCGAGGCCGTGGCCCTGTGGGGCGAACGTCCGGGGGCCGAGCCCACGGCCGTCGCCGCGGTGGCGCCCGCCGCCGCGACCCGGCTGGCCCACGCCTCGGTCGAGGCCGTCGCCGACCTCGCCGCCGCCGAACTCGCCCTGGCCCGCCCCGAAGCCGCCGCCTCCCGCCTCCACACCCTGCTCGCCGAGCACCCCCTCCACGAGCGCGCGGCGGCACTGCTCATGGACGCCCTCGCAGCCCAGGGCCGCGAGGCCGAGGCGCTCGCCCTCTACGAACGGACGCGCGCGACCCTGACCGCCCACCTGGGCACCGACCCAGGCGCAGCCCTCCGCACCCGCCACCTGACCCTCCTACGAGGCCCCGCCACCCACCGCGCCCCGCCCGGACGGCCGGAACAGGTACCAGCGACCGGCGGCGCTCTGCCCGTGCCGCTGACCAGCTTTGTCGGGCGGGGCGGCGATCTCGCCCGGGTCGACGCGCTGTTCGCCGTCGGGCGGCTGGTCACCGTCGTCGGGCCCGGTGGTGCGGGCAAGACCCGGCTCGCTGTCGAGGCCGCGCGGCGCGGGGGCGGTGAGCGGGGCGCGTACCGCGACGGGGTCTGGATGATCGACCTCGCTTCGGTCACCGAGCCCGCCAAGGTGGGTGCCGCGTTGCTCGCCGGGACCGGGTTGCGCGGCGGCGCGCTGTTCGAGGCCCGGCAGTGGGACGGGGGCGACGAGGTGGACGTGCTCGCCGACCGGCTCGGCGGCCGGGAGAGCCTGCTGCTCGTCGACAACTGCGAGCACCTGATCGACGCCGTGGCCCACCTCGTCACGGCCCTGCTGGCCCGTTGCTCCGGGCTGCGCGTGCTCGCCACCAGCCGCGAACCCCTCGCCGTCGACGGCGAGGCGCTGGTGCCGCTCGGCCCGCTCGCGCTGCCCGGAGCGGACGACGGCGTCGAGGAGGCGCGACGGGCCGCGGCCGTACGTCTGTTCACCGAGCGCGCGGCGGCCGTACGCCCCGGCTTCGCGGTGGACCGGACGACGCTGCCCGACGTCCTGCGCGTCGTCCGCGGGCTGGACGGGATGCCGCTCGCACTCGAACTCGCCGCGGCCCGGCTGCGGACGCTGTCGCTGCCCGAGCTGGCCGACGGGCTCTCCGACCGGTTCCGGCTGCTGACCACGGGCAGCCGTACGGCGCTGCCGCGGCACCGTACGCTGCGCGCGGTGATCGCCTGGAGCTGGGAGCCGCTGGGCGAGCACGAGCGTACGGTCGCCGCCCGCGTCGCGGTCCTCCCCGGCGGCGTCACCGCCGCCTCGGCCGTCGCGCTCTGCGCGGGCACGGCGGTGCCGCCCGCCGAGGTGCCCGAACTGCTCGCGGCGCTGGTCGACCGCTCGCTGCTCCAGCTCGCGCCCGAACCGGGGCGCTACCGCATGCTGGAGACGCTGCGCGAGTACGGCACCGAGCAACTGCGGCTGGCCGGAGCGGGCGAGCTGGGCGCGGTCCGCGATCTGGCGGCAGGTCACTTCGCCGCGCTGATGGCCCGGTACGACCCGCTGCTGCGCGGGCCCGGCCAGCTGGAGGCCCTCCGCGCCATCGGCGCCGAGTACGACAACGCGCTCGCGGCCCTGCGCCGCCGCCGCGACACCGGCGACGCCCCGGGCGCTGTCGCGCTCGCCCTGGACCTGACCTGGTACTGGCTGATCCTCGGCCGGCACCGGGACGCGGCCCACTGGCTGGGCGAGGCGCTGGCTGTGTCGGGGGCCGATCCGGCACCCAACGCCGTGCGCGACTGCGCCCGCGCACTCCACCTGCTCAACAGCGCCGGGAGCGGGCCTGGCACGCCCGCCTCGCGGACGGCCCACGGCACGGCGGCGCTCCGCGAGCGGGCGCTCCGCGAGCTGGCCGCGCGGCTGCGCGCGTACCCGGAACTGCCCGGTCCGTACGGCGTGCTCGTCCCGTTCGCGCTCGCCTTCCGGCTGGGGGAGCGAACCGTCCCCGCGCCCGTCGAGCGGCTGGCCGAGGCAGAGGGCGACGGCGACGGCGACGGCGAGGACGTGTGGCTGTCGGGGCTGGCGCGCATGTTCCGGGTCCAGTTCGCGGAGAACGCGGGCCGCCTCGACACCGTGCGCGCCGACGTGACGGCCGCCCTCCTCCGCTTCCGGCAGGCGGGAGACCGCTGGGGCCAGGCCAACGTGCTGCCGATGCGCGCCCAGCTGCGGCAGTACGACGGCGACCTCGACGGCGCGCTCGACGATCTGCGCGAAGCCCGTGAGCTGGCGGGCGAGTTCGGCGCGCTCAGCCTCACCGACGAGGTCCTCGGCGAGCTGCGCTGGATCGACCTGTACCTGCGGCGCGGCGACACCGGCCTGGTGACCGCGACGATCGAGGCGGCCCGGGAACGGGCGCTGCGCGCGGACGCGCCGGAGATGCCGTCCCTGGTCGACGTGTGGGACGCCCTCTTCCGGCTCCGGCACGGCGACCTCGTACGGGCGCGAGAGCTGCTCGACCGGGCCGAACGCGGACTGCGCGGCGACTCCCCGTTCCCCGGCGACCACGCGCGCACGCTGGCCGGAAGCGCACGGGCCGCGCTCTGCCTGGAGACGGGCGATCCGGCCGGTGCGGAGAAGGCGCTGACAGCCGCGTACGCGGCGGCGATCGAGGCCCGGGACCTGCCGATCCTCGCCGTGGTGGCGGTGCACACGGCCGCGCTCGCGGAGGCGTACGGGCAGCACCGCGGGGCGGCCGTCCTGCTGGGCGTCGCGTCCCGGCTGCGCGGCGCGCACGACCGTACGGACCGTCAGGTCCGTGCCCTCACCCGGCGAGGGCACGCCGCGCTGGGCGAGCGCGCCTTCGTCGCCGCGTACGGACACGGCTGGGGGCTGGACCTGGCCTCGGCCACGGCCGAGGCCGACCCGGCCCGCCTGTCCGGGGACGGCGGAAGCGGGACCGCCTTCCCGGGCCCTCGTTCAGAGAGATAGGGGACCGTGCGTGCGGGTGGTGTCCGCGAGTGCGCGCACCAGGTCGTTCTCGTCCGCCGCGCGCCAGACGAGGGCCCAGTGCGCCATGGGGGCGTCCTCCAGGGGGACGAAGGCGATGTCGTCGCGCTGGACGTAGCGGACGCCCTGCGCGTGCACGGGGGACATGGCCTCCCCGGTGGCGAGGATGGGGAGCATCTGCTCGAAGTTGGTGACGGTCGGGCCGACGGTGAGCGAGCGGCCGCTGGGCGTCCGGGAGGGCACGATGGCCTCGCGCCAGTAGTCCGGGGTGACACCGTCCATCAGGACCTCGCCGACGAGGTCCTCGTAGCTGACCGACTCCTTCTGCGCCAGCGGATGCGCGGCCGAGAGGGCGAGCACAATCGACTCGGTGAAGACGGTCGGGCCCACGGTCAGGTCCGGTTCGCGCACGGGCAGCCACAGCAGCGCGACATCGACGTCCCCCGCGCGCAGCGGCCCGAACGGGTCGGCGAAGCTCAACGACCGTATCTGCAGCTCGCACTCGGGGTGCTGGTCAGCGAAGGGGCCGAGCACCGGGCGGAGGTCGCCGGTGTTCCAGGAGATCATGCCGAGCCGCAGCACCTCGGAGCCGCCGCGCGCGGTACGGGTGGCGCGGTCCAGGGTCTTGCGCAGCCCGGCCCGGACCTCGGCGAGGTCGTCCCGGAGCTGCGCGCCGAGCGGGGTCAGGGAGACGCGCCTGCTGGTCCGCTCGAAGAGGGCGCCGCCGACCTGCCGCTCCAGCTTCTTGACCACGTGGCTCACGCGCGGCTGTGTGACGTGCAGCCGCTCGGCGGTGCGCCCGAAGTGCAGCTCCTCGGCCAAGGTCAGGAAGACCTCGATGTCCCGCAACTCCACGAGGCTCCCCCTCCGCCCCTCCGCGCGCCGCCGCGCAACGATCACCCACGGATAATGGAACGGTATCCGATCCGCCGTTGATCGAGGCCGGGGCATCGTCTGGAATGGGCCCGGACGGGCCGCCGCGCGGCCCCGACGATCCGTGCCATGAACCGAGGAGTTCCGTGACCACCGCCAGTTCCCCGCCCCCCTCGATCCCGCCGCTCCCGCCGCTCCCCTCCGTCGCCGTCCAGGCCGAGCGCCTGATCGAGCTCGGGGTGCACCGGACCGCCGGACTCTCCGCCGACGAACTGCGCGCCTTCGCGGCGGAGACGGGCGCCGACGGCGGGGGCGAGGGCGGGGGTGCCCTGCTCGCCGTACACCCGGACCGGGCCCCGGCCTCAGCGCTGGCGCCCCTGCTCCGCCACGAGGAGAAGCCCGGCTTCGTCGTCACCGACATGCCCGACGTCGACGAGTTCGCGCCCGTCGGCATCGAGCTGCCCGAGGCGCCCCTCTACCTCGTCGCGGGCGTGGACCGCGGGGACCGCATGGCCAACTGGAGCCCGGAGGAGGCCCTTCCGGCGCTGGGAGCCGAGGGGCGCAGCCCGCTGCTGCTCAGCGAGGGCATCCACTGGCTGCTCCAGCAGCCCGCGGCCCTGGAGTGGAACCACTGCTTCATGACCATCGGCTCCCGGCTGCGCAAGCCGAACGGCGCCTACGACGCCCGTACCCCGGCCCTCTGGATCAGCAACGGCACGGGGCGCGACGGCCGCGAGCGGCGCAACGCCCCCAAGGTCGGCTGGTGCTGGTGGGGCAACCGCCACACCTGGCTGGGCTTCGCCTCGACCACCGGGAGGACCACCCCGTGACACCGCCCGTCCCCGCCGATCCGACCGTCGTGCACCCCATGCCCGAACAGCCCCGCGTGGTGCTGCTCAAACCCCTGGTGACCTCGCCGCTGATCGAGGTGGGGGAGTTCTCGTACTACGACGATCCGGACGAGCCGACCGCGTTCGAGACCCGGAACGTGCTCTACCACTACGGCCCCGAGAAGCTGGTCATCGGGAAGTTCTGCGCGCTGGGCGAGGGCACCCGGTTCGTGATGAACGGGGCCAACCACCGGATGGACGGCCCCTCCACCTTCCCGTTCCCCATCATGGGCGGCTCCTGGTCCGAGCACTTCGACCTGATCACGGGCCTGCCGGGGCGGGGCGACACGGTCGTCGGGAACGACGTCTGGTTCGGCTACCGCTCGCTGGTGATGCCGGGCGTACGGATCGGGCACGGTGCGGTCATCGCCTCCGGCGCCGTCGTCGTGGACGACGTGCCCGACTACGGGATCGTCGGCGGCAACCCCGCCAAGCTCATCCGCCGCCGCTACAGCGACGCGGACGTGGACCGCCTCCTGGCGGTCGCCTGGTGGGACTGGCCGCTTCCGCACCTCACCCGGCACATGCGCGCCGTCATGTCGGGCAGCGTGGACGCCCTGGAGGAGGCCGCGGCCGAACTGGCGTGATCAGCCCGCCGCGCGTGCCGAGGTGTCGCCGTGTCCCTCCAGCACCGCCGCGAGCGTGGCGGCGAGGCCCGCCTGCTGTTCGGCGTCGATGCCGTCCAGCAGGCGGGCCTCGTTGGCCAGATGGAGGGGGAGGACCCGGTCGATCGTCTCCAGGCCCTCGGGGGTGAGACGGATCTTCACGGAGCGGCGGTCGTTGGCGTCGGGGACGCGCTCGACCATGCCCTTCGCGGCCATGCGGTCGACCCGCAGCGTGATCGCCCCGGTCGTCACGAGGGATGCCTTGAGGAAGGTGCCCGCGCTCAGCTCGTAGGGCTCCCCGGAGCGCCGGAGCGTGGAGAGGATGTCGAACTCGCCAGGCTCCAGGCCGTGTTCGGCGAGGAAGTCCTTGATCTCCTTGTCCCACAGCCGGGACAGCCGCATGATCCGCCCGACGACGCCGATCGGTGAGACGTCGAGGCTGGGACACTCCCGGCGCCACTGCTCCAGTACCGCAGCCACCGCGTCCGACATGGATCCTCCCGCACTAGACACGTACTCGTTAGATGAGCACTCATTTAATTGACAGTCGCGCAATCGGTGATTAGCTTAGCACTCACTTAATCGGTCCTCACCCAAGGAGTGCGGCATGCCGTTCACCGCTGCCCGCAACACCCGTGTCCACTACGAACTCGACGGTCAGGGGCCCGGACTGGCCCTCGTCCACGGTGCGGGAGGCGACGCCGAGAAGGTCTTCGGCGGCGTCGTGGACCACTTCACCGACACCCGCACCGTCATCCGCCCCAACTTCAGCGGGAGCGGCCTCACCGAGGACGACGGCACCGAGCTGACCGTCGACCTGATCGCCGAGCAGATCACCGCGGCGATACGCGACGGGGCCGACGGCTCCGACGGCCCCGTGGACCTGCTCGGCTTCTCCCTCGGCGCGGTCGGCGCCGCCGCCGTCGCCGCGGCCCACCCCGAGCTCGTACGACGGCTCATCCTGGTCGGCGGCTGGGCGCACTCGACCGGGCCGCGCGACCGGTTCTACTTCGAGACCTGGCGCAGGATGTTGGAGACCGACCGCGAGTCGCTCAAGCGGTTCTCCGCGCTGACCGGCTTCAGCGCCGCCGCGCTGGACCGGTTCGGCCACGAGGGCCTGGCCCACTCGCTCGCCGACGCCTGGCCGCCGGAGGGGATCGCCCGCCAGATCGAGGTCTGCGGACAGGTGGACATCAGGCCCCTGCTCCCCGCGATCACCGCACCCACGCTGGTGGTCGGCCTCGCCGAGGACGCCATGATCCCCGTCGAGGGCTCCCGGCAGCTGCACAAGGCGATCTCCGGCAGCGAGCTGGTGGAGCTCCCGGGCGAGGGTCACATGGACTGGTTCGCCGACCCCACCCGGATCATCGCGCTCACCCGCGAATTCCTCGACGCCTGACCCCCACCCCCGCACCCACCCCGCACCCGCGACGCGAACGGAATCATCATGACGACAGCAACACCGGTCACTGTGCTCGGCCTCGGGGCCATGGGATCGGCGCTCGCCAGGACCTTCCTGGCGAAGGGCCACCCCACCACCGTCTGGAACCGCACCGCCAGCAGGAGCGTGCCGCTGGCCGACGCCGGTGCCGTGGCGGCCCCGACCGCCGCGGCGGCGGCGAAGGCGAGCCCCCTCGTCGTGCTCTGCCTGCTCGACGGAACCGCCGTCGAGGAGGTGCTCGGCGCCCTGGAGGGCGCGGTCGCGGGTCGCACGCTGGTGAACCTCACGAGCGGCTCCCCGTCCCAGGCCCGGGAGTACGAGCGCTGGGCGCGGGAGCACGGCGCCGCGTACCTCGACGGCAAGATCATGGGCGACCCGCCGTACGTCGGCACGCCGGACATCATGTTCCCGTTCAGCGGCTCCCGCGACGCCTTCACCGAGCACGAGGAGACGCTGCGCGAGCTGGGCACCGTGACGTACCACGGGGAGGACGCGGGCCTCGCCGCCGTGGAGTTCCTCGCCCAGGTCGCGGTCGCCTACGAGCTGCTGATCGGCTATCTGCACACGCTCCGCCTCGTCCAGGCGGAGGGGGTCGACGTGGAGGAGTTCGGCGCGCGCGTCGCCGCGTCGGTCCCCGCCTATCCGGCGCTGCTGACCTCGATGGCCCAGGCGGTCAAGCGCGGCGAGTACGCGCCGGACCTCGGCCCGCTCGACGTCCAGGCCGCGCTGATGGACGACATGATCGGGCACCGGGAGTCCGCCGGTGTGGAGGCCGTACGGATGCGGGAGGTCAAGAAGCTGATGGACCGCCGGATCGCGGACGGCCACGGCGGCCAGGGCTTCTCCAGCCTGTTCGAACTGCTGGCCCCGCACGGCCGTCCGTGACGGACGCCTCGTCGGCTCAGGCGGCGCGGCAGAGGGCGGTGACCGGGGCGCCGGTCACGGGGACGGTGCGGACGGCGGGCGCGGTCCGCGCGCGGTTCCGCGCGAAGACCACGAGGCGCAGCACCGCGAAGCGGGCGACACCGGCGAGCGCGGAGGCGGTGAGATAGACGGCCTGGTCGAGCAGCGCGCCGGGTGATGCCACGAGTTGGTGCAGTACGAGCATCGCCGCGCAGGTCACCCCGTACGCTGCCGCCGCCGACCCGGCCGACTGCGCGTGCTGGCGCCAGGTCGCGCGCCCGCCCGCGCCGAAGGTGAAGCGGGCGTGCAGCTCGGTGGCGAGGAGCGTGGAGACCACGGTCACCAAGGCGTTCGCCAGGATCCACGGGGTCCGGGAGGCGAGGGCCGCCACCGCGAAGCTGGAGGCGAGCCCCACGCCTCCGCCGCAGAGCACGAAGCGGGCGAACGCGGCGAACGCGCCCGGTGCCGCCTGCGGTTGTCTCTGTGCTGTCCCCATGGTCCGCCCCCTCGTTGTTCGATGGCGCCATCATGGCACATGTTTGGCGCCATGGCGAGCCATGCGGGTGGCGTCACATGTGTCACGGATGGCATCAAGGCAGGGGAGTGGCACCGCACTTGCAGGTCAGCGCCTGCCTCACTGCATGAACTGGACGCGGATGAGCCGGTCCGTGACGGCTCACGGCTCGATGAGGCCCACGCGGATCGCGTAGCGGGTGAGTTCGAGGCGGTCGCGCAGGCCCAGTTTCTGGAGCAGGTTGGCGCGGTGGCGTTCGACGGTCTTCGCGCTGATGACGAGCATCCCGGCGATCTCCTGCGAGGTGTGGCCCTCCGCGACGAGCTTGAGGATCTCCTCCTCGCGGTCGGTGATCGTCCTGGTCTGCGGCGCGTCCCCGCTCCTGGCCCTGTCGAGGTAGTCGCGTATCAGCGCGCTGACCGCGCCGGGGTAGAGGAAGGGCTCGTCGCGCATGGCCGCGCGGCACGCTTCGAGCAGGTCGCGATCGGCGACGGACTTGAGGACGTAACCGCAGGCGCCCGCCTTGAGCGCCTCGAAGAAGTACTGCTCGTTGTCGTACATCGTCAGGATCAGGATGCGCACCTCCGGCTGGAGGCGGGAGAGTTCGCGGGCCGCCTGGAGGCCGGTGAGGCGGGGCATGGCGATGTCGAGGACGGCCAGGTCGGGGCGGTGTTCGCGGGCCTTCACGAGCGCGTCGGCACCGTCGTCGGCCTCGGCGACGACCGTCAGGTCCGGTTCGCCTTCGAGGATGAGGCGGACGCCGCGGCGGACGAGGGCGTGGTCGTCCGCGAGCAGGATCCTCGTCGTCGTGTCCGACGTGGCCATGGTCATGTGCTCCCTCGGAGTGCCGGGACATGGAGGTGCAGCCGGGTGCCGCCACCCGATTGTGGCCCGAGGGTGAGCGCGGCGCCGATGAGCAGGGCGCGCTCGCGCATGCCGCTGATGCCCGCGCCCTCGGCCGTACGCCCGATGCCCCGGCCGTCGTCCCGGACCAGCAGGTCCACGCCGTCCGGCGCGGAGCGCAGGGTGACGTCCACGCGGCAGGCCCCCGAGTGCCGTACGACGTTGGTCAGGCTCTCCTGGACGACGCGGTAGAGGACCAGCTCGACGGAGGGGTCCAGCTTCGGGAGCGGGGAGTCGAAGTGGCTCTGGACGGTGAGGTCGCCGTGCGCGGTGATCTCGTTCGTGAGCGCCTTCAGCGCGCTGGTGAGCCCCAGCTCCTCCAGGGCCCCGGGGCGCAGTCTGCGGGCGATGCGCCGGACCTCGTCGAGGCTGGCCCGGGTCATCTCCTGGGCCTGGCCGAGCTGTTCGCGCAGCGGGTCCGGGGCCCGGTCGGCGGCGCGCTTGAGGTCGAGGAGGACCGCGGTGAGGGTCTGGCCGACCTCGTCGTGCAGCTCCTGCGCGACCCTGCGGCGTTCGTCCTCCTGCGCGGAGAGGGCCAGGGCGCTGCTGGCGGCCCGCTCGGCCTCCAGCCGGTCGAGCATGGCGTTGAACGTCGCGATCAGCTCGGCGATCTCCTCCTGCCCCGACGCCGTGAGCCGGTGCCCCGGGCGCCGCAGATCGGTGGTCGCCATGGCGCGGGTCAGCCGCTGGAGGGGGCTGAGGCCGATCCGTAGCAGCGCGGCGTTGGCGGTGAGCATGGCGGCGAGCCCCGCGGCCAGGATGAGCGCCTCGGTGAGCAGCACCGGGGTCGAGACGGTGACGGGCCCGAGCAGCAGCAGGGCCGCGGCGGCGAACAGCACCGCGGCGTTGAGCAGGAAGATCCGCCAGAACAGGGACACCGCGCCACGTCCTCCTCAGCCTCGACCAGGTACCCGCCACCCTCCGTGGACAGGTGGCCCCTTGTCCATCGGCACAGTCCCCCGTTCCCGCAGTCCGTCTGCATGTCCTCACCCCCGGGAAATGGGTGCCGCCACCGATGGCGGCCCCGTACGGCCACGGGCGAGGGTGAGTACCCGGCGGACCTGGGGCGGCGCGGCGGGGGAGGACGCGGGCCGTACGAGGTGAGGAGACGGGCCATGGGGGTCACCGCCTGGCTGGCCGTCGCGGTGTTCGCCGCGGTCTATCTCCTGATCGCCACGGAGAAGGTGCACCGCGTCGCCGCAGCGCTCGGCGGCGCGGTGGCCATGCTGCTGATCGGCGCGGTGCTCAAGCGGACCGGCGTCTTCGAGTTCATCGCGATCTGGGCGGCGAAACGGGCCGGGGGACGGCCGTACCGGCTGATGGTGCTGCTCATCCTGGCCACCGGCTTCCTCTCGGCGTGGCTCGACAACGTCACCACGGTGCTGCTGATCGCGCCGGTCACGATCCTGGCCTGCCGCCGGCTGGGCGTCCTCGTGCTGCTGGCCCGGGTGATGTTCCGGTTCCGCGTTCCACGGCGACCCCGAGCGGGCCCGGGCGGTCATGGAGCTGCGCGCGCGGGACGCGCTGAAGAACGTACGGCTGCTGATCGTCAGCGGCGTGGTCGTCCTGCTCGTGATGGTCGCGTTCGTCCTGCACACCGTGCTCCACCTGGAGCCCTCGGTGGTGGCGATCACCGGCGGCCTGGTCCTGCTGGCCGCCTCCCGGCTGAGCCCGGCGGAGGTCGTACGGGACGTGGAGTGGGAGACCCTCGCCTTCTTCACCGGCCTGTTCGTCATGGTCGGCGCGCTGGTGCGCACGGGCGTGATCGGCGACCTGGGCGAGGCCGCCGCGCGCGCCACCGAGGGCGAACTGCTCGGTACGTCCATGGCGCTGGTCTTCGGCTCGGTCGTCCCCTCGGCCGTGATCGACAACATCCCGTTCGTGGCCTCCGTCAGCCCCGTCGTCTCGGAGATCGTCGCGGCGGCGGGCGGCAAGGAGGAGGCCGGGATGCTGTGGTGGTCGGGCCACCACATCTCGTTCTGGCAGTTCAGCCGCTACGGCCTCCTCGTCACCGCCGTCACCGTGACGGTCGCCGGACTGTACGTGTGGCTGCGCTACTTCGCCCTGGCCTGACGGAACGCACGGAACGACCCGCAGGAGGAGGAGCCATGGCCGGATTCGACGAAAAGCTGGAGGACATCGCCGCCCAGCTGGAGCGCGAGGACCCCGACTTCGCCAGGGCCCTGGCGGGCGGCCGCCCGTGCCGCCCGCGCGAGGACCGGCGGCGACGGGCCTGGCTCGCCCTGACCGTGTCCCTGACGGGCCTCGGCATCGGCATCGCGATCGGCCACGGGCTGCTCATCGCCGCGGGCCTGGCCGCCGTCGGCTGCGCCGTCCATCTGCTGCCCCCGCCCGCCGAGGAGTCCGAGGCGCCCGAGGGGCCTGAGAGGCCTGAGAGGCCTGAGGGGTCCGAGCCCCCGGACGCGCCGTGAACCCCGCCCGTAGCCGTACCACCACCACGGAGAGAACGAGATGACCTTGCAGCAGCTCTACCTGGTGCTGCTGACGGGCGGCGGCGTGCTGCTCGCCAGCATCGCCGCCGCCCGGATGGCCAGCCGGCTCGGGCTGCCCAGTCTGCTGCTCTTCCTCGCCGTCGGCATCGTCCTCGGCGAGGACGTGATCGGCCTGGACTTCGACAACGCGCAGCTCGCCCAGGCCCTGGGCACCTCGGCGCTGGCGGTGATCCTCGTCGAGGGCGGACTGAGCACGCGGTGGACGGACGTACGCCGGCTCCTCGCCCCCGCGGGCGTCCTGGCCACCGCCGGGGTGGCGCTCTCCGTCGCCGTCACCGCCACGGGCGCGCACTACCTGCTCGGCGTGGACTGGCACCTGGCCCTGCTGCTCGGCGCGATCGTCTCCTCCACCGACGCCGCCGCCGTCTTCGCGGTCCTGCGCGCCCTGCCGCTGCCGCAGAAGGTCACCGGGCTGCTGGAGGCGGAGTCCGGCTTCAACGACGCCCCGACCATCATCCTCGTCCTCGTCTTCAGCGCCGCCACCACCGACCTGCCCAGCCCCACCGCCATCGCCGGGAACGTGCTCTACCAACTGGCCGTCGGCGGCGCGCTCGGCCTGCTCACCGGACGCCTCGGCGTCGCGGCGCTGCGGCACACGGCGCTGCCCGCCACCGGCCTCTACCCGCTGGCCACCGTCGGCTTCGGCATCGTCGCCTTCGCCGCCGGAGGCGCCGCGGGCGCCAGCGGCATCATCGCCGCCTACCTGTGCGGGCTCGTCCTCGGCAACGCCAAGCTGCCGCACCGGGCCGCCACCCGCTCCTTCGCCGAGGGCGCCGGATGGCTCGCCCAGATCGGGCTGTTCGTCATGCTCGGCCTGCTGGTCACCCCCAGCGAACTGCCGCCCGCGATCCTGCCCGCCGTCGGCGTGGGCCTGATCCTCCTCCTGGTCGCCCGGCCGCTCTCCGTCGCCGCCTGCCTGCTGCCGTTCCGTACGCCGTGGCGCGAGCAGGCCTTCGTCTCCTGGGCGGGGCTGCGCGGGGCCGTACCGATCGTGCTCGCGACGTTCCCGATCGTCGCCGGGGTGGACGGCGCCCGGCACCTGCTCAACATCGTCTTCGTCCTGGTGGTCCTCTTCACCCTGCTCCAGGGGCCCACCCTGCCCACCGTGGCGCGCGCCCTCCGGCTGACCAAGCCGGACGCCCTGCACGACGTCCACGTCGAGACGGCGCCGCTCGACGTCCTGGACGCCGACCTGCTCACCACCACCGTCCCGCCCGGATCCCGGCTCACGGGCGTCGCCGTCTTCGAACTCCGGCTGCCCCACCCCACGGCCGTCACCCTCGTCGTCCGCGACGGCACCGCGCTCGTCCCGCATCCCGGCACGGTGCTGCGCGGCGGGGACGAGCTGCTCCTCATCACCACCCCCGAGCTCAAGGACACCGTCGAACGGCGGCTGCGGGCGGTCGGGCGGCGCGGCAAACTCGCCCACTGGCACGGCGAACGAGGCTCCCCTGAACCGTCTGCCCACTCCGGCTAAGCCGTGTCCGGCGGAGGCTGCTGGGCAGGGGCTGCCCCGCCTGTCCGTCGCAGGCTGCGGGTTATGGGTGGTTGCTCGCGCAGTTCCCCGCGCCCCTTGAGGGCGCTCCCCGGAGCGCCCCGTCAGGGGCGCGGGGAACTGCGCGACAAGCCACGACGACGGCCGCAGCCTGCAACGCACGGCACGGGGCAGCCCCTGCCCAGCGGCGACGGACTAGAGCCCGTCGCCCTCCTGCACGGCGCGCAACCGCTCGCGCAGAGCCTCGGCGCGCGGGCTGCCCATCTCCTCGTGGATCTCCACGATCCGGGCCAGGTCCGCGCGCAGCCGGGACCTGTCGGCGCCGGGGCGGTCGGCGACGCGCACCAGGTCTTCGAGGGCCTCGGCCTCGTACGCGTACCCCTCGCGCTCCCGGAGCGTCTCCGCCGCCTCCCGCAGCGTGGCCACGGCCTCCTCCGTACGGCCGAGAACGTCCAGGACGCGGCCCAGCGCCGCGGTGGCACGGGCCGCCATACGGTGATCGGGGTCCGGCAGCGCGAGCAGGTCCGTACGGGCCTGCCGGAGGGTGGCGAGGGCGAGTTCGGGATCGCCGTTCGCGGACTGGGCGCGGCCGAGGAAGAACGCGGCGATGGCCGCGCCGCGCGGCTCGCCGCCCCGTTCGTTCAGCTCCATGGAGCGCCGGTAGGCGTCGAGGGCGCGGGCGGGGTCGGTCCGGTCCCAGTAACGGCCGGTGAACTCCAGCGTGGAGGCCAGCAGTACCGGGTCGCCCGCCACCTCGGCGCACGCCTGGGCCATGGTGAGTTCGTCGCCCGCCTGCCCGTCCTCGCCGAGGTCGAGGAGCGGGCGGGAGAGGAGGGTGCGCAGCCGGGCCTCGGCGGCCGGGGCGACGGCGGCGTTCGCGTACCGGGCGCCCAGCTCCAGGGACTCCCGCCAGTCGCCCAGGTGCCGGTGGTGCAGGAAGAGCACGGTGAAGCTCTCCGCGAGCTGCCACCCCGGGGTGTGCAGCCGGTGCGGTCCGGCGGCGCGCAGCGTCGCCATGAGGGCGGGACGCTCGGCCTCCAGCCAGTCCAGCGGCCCGGGACCGCCGGGCGCGGCGAACGGGTCGGCGCGCCCGGCGAGCAGCGCGTCCAGGTCCGCGACGCGCAGCCGGTCGGCGCGCACCGCGCGGTCGGCGAACGCGGTGAGGGCCAGGTAGTGCGTCAGCACCCGCCGTACGACCTCGCGTTCGCCGCCCTCCGGCTCCTCCTCCGCCGCGCGCTCGCGCGCATGGGCGCGTACGAGGCCGTGGAACCGGTGGCGGCGGTCCCGCCCGGTCTCCAGCAGGCTCATGTCCTCCAGGACGTCGAGCAGCACTTCGGCAGAGGCGAAGCCGGAGCCGAGCGCGGCGGCGGCCGTGGCGGTGTCGAAGGAGGGGCCCGGGATCCAGCCGAGGAGCCGGTAGCCGTGCGCCAGCTCGGGGGAGAGCCGGCGGTAGGACGTGTCGAGGACCGCGGTCACCGGCGACTGCCCTCCTACGCTGAGTGCGGGGAGCCGCCGTGCCTCGTCGGCGAGTTCGGCGGCGAGCGCGGCCATGGTCAGCCGCGGTTCGTTGACCAGGCGCGCTGCGGCGACGTGCAGGGCGACCGGCAGCCCGGAGCACAGCTCGGTCACGCGCCGCGCCGCCCCGGGCTCCGCCTCGACCCGCTCCGCGCGGCACCGGTCGGCCAGCAGGAGCAGCGCCGCCTCCGTGGTGAGGGGGTCCAGGGGGAGCGGCCGGGCGCCGTCGAGGGCGAGTTCGCCGAGCTTCGAGGTGCTCGTGGCGAGCACGGCGCTCCCCGGCCCCTCCGGGATCAGCGCCCGTACCTGCGCGGGCGAGGTCACGTCGTCCAGCACGAGCAGCACCCGGAGCTGGGCTGTCCGGCTGCGGAAGAGCGCGGTGCGCTCCTCCAGGGACGGCGGCAGGAGGGTCTCGTCCACGCCGAGCGCGCGCAGGCAGTGGCCGACGGCGTCGGTCACGTCGGCACCGATCCCGTGACCGGTGCCCGAGCCGTCGCGCGGGGCCGCGAAGTCGACGTAGAGCCGCCCGCCGGGGAAGCGCTCGCGCACCGTGTGCGCCCAGTGCCGGGCCAGCGCGGACTTCCCGACGCCGGGCGGCCCGGCCAGCAGCCGGACGTCCACGTGCGGGGAGCCGCCCGCCGAGCGCTCCAGGTCGTCGAGCTCCGCCGCGCGGTTGATGAAGCGGGTACGCAGGGCCGGGACTTGTGAGGGCGGGCCCTCCGGGCGCAGGGCGGGCGGCACGGCGTACGAGATCGCGGCGGGGCCGGCCGCCGCTACCGGGGCCGGGGCCGGGGCCGGTGTCGGCTCGTCCTCGTCGCCCCACTCGCGCAGCAGCGCGACCAGCTCACGCGCGGTCTCGGACTCCTCCCGCAGCGCACGGCGCAGCCTGCGCCGCAGGCGGTCGGCGGCGTCCTCCCGCGCATACGGGTCCTCGCTCTGGAGCGCGGCGGTCAACTCCTCCAACGCCGCGCGGAGTTCCTCGTCGGCCTCGCTCGCCGTCCCGTCCCCGCGACGGCCGAACACGCGGGTGAGCAGGGTCCGCGTCCGTGTCCACGCCTCCGTGACCGCGAGTCCGACCAATGTGCTCGTCGCGCCAGATGCGGCGACCGCCGCGACCTCGACTGCCACCAAGCGCCCCTTCACCTACCGGGTGTGTGGGGGACCACCGTAGTGCGGGCGAGGAGGAGTGTGTAGAGGGCCACTTGGGGGACGCGCAGGTCAGAACGGGAACGGGCGCAGCCGTACGGTGCCGTCGAGGCCGCCCCCGACGCGGACCGCCACCGCGCCGCCGTCGGGCGTGTCACCGGCCCGCAGCCGGAAGTGGACGACGGCTGCGGCCAGCCCGGGGTCCGGCACCCCGGCCGTCCGTACGGCCCGGCCGTCGCGGAGGGCCACCAGGCACTCCCCGCCGTCCCCGTCGTCCCCGTCGGCGAGCGCGGTCGCCGCCAGCAGCGCGCCGGGCCACCGGGCGAGCGTGTCGCGGGCCCAGCGGTGGGCCGCCGCCGTGGTCGGCGCGGGGGAGGAGCCCACCAGGACCGAGGCGCTCTCGATCAGGCGCCGGTCGCGCTCCTCGTCGGGGCGGGCCGCGAGATGCGCGAAGCAGCCGTCGTCCTCGTCCAGCCCCTCGGAGACGGCGGCGGGGACACGGCGCACGCGTACGGCCGACGCGCCGTCATCCCCGGTACGGGCTCGCGTGGTGACCACCCACGAGGCGACGACGGCCCCGGCCGTGGCGTCCGGGGGCGTCAGGCTCAGCGGGGACGGCGGCGTGGCGGGCGGCGGCTCCAGCCGGAGCAGCTCGTAGACGGCCGTACGCAGCCGGGCCAGGGCCGTGCCCGGCGCGTCGAAGGCGCGGGCGGCGGCGGGCGCGTACCGCCCGGGTTCGCCCTCGTGGGTCCGCAGGACGTCCGCGAGCTGCGGCAGCGCCTCGCGCTCCGGGTCGAAGCGCGGGGCGAGCCGCGCCAGCGCGGCGCCCGCGGTGCCGGGGACCGCGTCCTGCCCGTACGCGGCCAGCGCCAGGGGCTTGCCCAGCGCGGCGCCGTAGAGCGTGACCGAGCCGTGGTCGCCGACGACGGCGTCGGCGGCGACGAGCGCGGGACGCCAGTCGTGGACCGGGGGGACGAGCACGAGACCGGCGTCCAGGGCCCGGGCCTGGAGCGTACGCAGGTGCCAGGCGCCGTGCGCCGACCACACGTTGGGGTGCAGCACGAGCGCGACCCGGTACGCGTCCCAGGGCAGCCCGGCCAGCAGCCGCGCGGGCAGGTCCGGGTGGCGGCCGATGAGGGAGGTCGGCCCCCACGTCGAACTCACCATGACCAGGCGCTGCCCCTCCCCGACGCCCAGCGCGCGCCGGTAGTGCCCGCGCCGGTGCGCGCTGACGAGCAGCTCGTCGAGACAGGGGTCGCCCACGAGCAGCGTGCGCCCGGCCGTCTTCGGGTGCGCGGCCAGCAGCTGCCGCTCCTGCTCCGGATGCGATACGGCCGTCCACGCGCGGCCCGTCGCGAGGAGCGCGTCGTGCGCGACGCCCGACAGCCTGCTGCGCGCGGAGCGCGAGTCCGGCACGTACTTCTGGAAGCCGATCCCGTGCGGGAGCACGAGCACCGGGCAGTCACCGTCCGGCACCTCGATGTTCTCGCTCGCGCTGAGGATGAGATCGGGGGTGATCCGGGACAGCTGCTCCCAGGGCATGACCCGGCAGCCCGCGTCATGGAGCAGGTCGAGCGAGCCGTCGCTGAAGGCGGAGGTCGGGTCGTGCGCGAAGACGACCGTGACGCGCGGGTCGCCGCGCAGCACGGCGGGCAGCGACTCCAGGACCCGGATGGTGGAGGTGAGGGTGCGCGTCGCGACGACGAGCGTCCGCTCGCCGGGGAAGGTGCTCCAACGGTGCGCGTCGTCCCCGACCGGAACGCGCAGGAACGGGATGTCAGCGGACCGCGCGGCCACCCCGAACCCCTTCGCGCTCAGCGCAGCTTGCGGAGCCTGCGCGGCTCGCGGCTCGCGGCTCGCGGCTCGCGGCTCGCGGCTCGCGGCTCGCGGCTCGCGGCTATCGTGCGGCTATTGCATTTCAAGCCGAACTGCAACCCCTCCGGTCCCGGCACATGATCTGCAGCATTCTAGGGCGGCCCTCCGGGGGCGCGGTGGAGAGCGACCATGGCGGCGTCGTCGCCCAGGCTGCCGCCGCTGTACGCGAGCAGATCGTGCTTGAGCCGCCGCACCAGCACCTCGGGATCGTCGCCCGCCCAGTCGGCGGCCCGTTCGGCCAGCGGGTAGAACGTGCCCGTCTCGTCGCGTGCCTCGATGACGCCGTCGGTGTAGAGGAGGAGCCGGTCGTCCGGCTCCAGCGCGAAGGTGTCGGCCCGGTAGCCGGAGCCGGCGAACTCGCCCAGGCCCAGCGGCGGCTCCGTGTGCGTGGGCAGGAGGGGGACGACCCGGCGGCCGCGGAGCAGCAGCGGCGGAGGGTGGCCGCAGCTGACGACGCGGACCTCGGGCGCGTCGTCCGGGATCTCCACGACGGCGGCGGTGACGAAGTCCTCCCCTACGTCCCCCACGTCCCCCACGTCGCTTCCGTCATCCGGGCCGTCCCCGGCCACGGCGTCCTCCGCGAGTCCCCGTCCCACGCTCTGCTCCAGGTACCGGGTGAGCGCGGAGAGGTCGGTGTGCCGGTGCGCGGCCTCCCGGAAGGCGCCGAGCAGCAGCGCGGCGTCGCTGATCGCGCCGAGCCCCTTGCCCCGTACGTCGCCGATGAGCACCCGGGTCCGCCCCTCGGTACGGGACGCGGCGAACAGGTCGCCCCCGACCTGCGCCTCCGCCTCGGCGGCCAGATAGACGGCCGCGACGCGCAGCGGCCCCAGGCGCGGCGGCAGCGGCCGCAGCAGCACGCGCTGCACGGCCTCCGAGACGGACCGCACCTGGGTCATCTCCCGCTCCTGCCGCTCGCGCAGCAGCGCGAAGAGCGCGACGACCACGGTGACGATGATGATCGCGAGGACCTGTATCTCGTGGTTGAGGGTCAGCCAGCCGCGCCGGGCCACTCCGAGCCCGAGCTGCGTCGCCGCGGCGACGGCCCCCATCGAGGCGATCAGCCATGGCCCGCCGAACGCCGCGGTGACGGCCGGAGCCGCGACGAGCAGCGGCCCGAGATGCACCTCGGGCGGCGCCAGGACGTCGATCACCGCCACCACAGCGATCAGACCCAGCGGCAGCCCCAGCAGTACCGGACGTGGCAGCCATGCCCGCCCGGCCCCGCCGGGACGCTCTTGTCGACCCACCGTCCCTGTATAGCCCGAGCCCCGCCCGGTTCCCGGCGACCCACGCCGCCCGGGCGCGCCACGTACCGCGAACGCACCGGCCGGGGGCGGGGACGTGGCCATCGAGCCCGATGCGGCGGCAGGCCGCCTCCGGATGGCTCGGAGGCGGCCGCCGTACGGCCCGGGACGCGGAACCCCCTCGCACGGCCCAGGCCACCCCCGCCCCTTCCTTGTCCGAGGTCGCGGAGGAAGAGGAACGCCGAAGGCCGCTCGCCCGTCACGGAAGGAACGGGCCCTGGCGCCGGGGGTCGTCTGCACGCGCCCACACCGCGCACACCGTGCACGGTGGACGCCGCTCGCCAGGGTCAGGGGCGAACCGTCCCCCGCAGCGTATTCCCGCCCGCATCCCTCGGCAACGGCGCCGCGACCCGCGCCGACTCGATCCCGTACGCCCCGAATCACCCTCGGAGGGTGAGGCCCGCCGTCGTCGGCCGGAGTGATTCTGGCGGTGCGGTGCGGTGCGGGGTGACGAGGGGCGGGCGGACGATGGCCGACAGCAGGGCCGAACGGATAGCGGAGTTCATCGGGCCGCTCAGGGTCGAGCCGGGCACGAAGGTGAATCTCGCGGAGGACTTCGATCCCGGCTACAAGGCGGGCATCCGGCGGAAGCGCGACGGCGTCGAACTGCTGCGCAGCGGCGTCGAGCTGCTCGCCGACTACCAGCGGCGGCTCGCGGCGCAGGAGACCTACGGGGTGGTCGTGTGCCTCCAGGCGCTGGACGCCGGTGGCAAGGACGGCACGATCCGGCACGTGATGAGCGGAGTCAATCCGCAGGGTGTGCGGGTGACCTCGTTCAAGGCGCCGTCGGCAGAGGAGCTCGACCACGACTTCCTGTGGCGTTACGCCCGCAGCCTGCCCCGGCGCGGGGAGATCGGGATCTTCAACCGCTCGCACTACGAAGAGGTCCTGGTGGTGCGGGTGCACCCGGAGCACCTCGTACGGCAGCGGCTGCCGGGGGCGGCGCGCGGCCCGGACGTGTGGGAGCGGCGCTACCGCGCGATCAACGACTGGGAGCGCTATCTGAACGACAACGGCTTCAAGCTCGTGAAGCTGTTCCTGAACCTCTCGAAGGAGGAACAGCGGACCCGTTTCCTCCGGCGCATCGACATTCCCGAGCGGAACTGGAAGTTCTCGGCGGCGGACGTCCGCGAGCGTGCCCGGTGGGACGACTACCAGGAGGCGTTCTCGCAGATGCTCTCCGCCACCAGCACGAAGTGGGCTCCCTGGTACGTCGTTCCGGCCGACCACAAGTGGTTCGCGCGGATCTGCGCCGGTGCGGTGCTGGCGCACACGTTCATCGGGCTCGACCCGCAGTACCCGCACGTCAGCGACCGGACCCGGAAGGAACTGGCCGAGGTCAAGCGGGACCTGGAACGTGAGGCGCCCGAGGGCGCCGCGGCCGATCCGTACGAGGCAGCCGCCGGTACGGCCGCGAAACCCCGCAAGAAGAAGAGCAAGCACCCTGGCGGACAGCGCTAGCGAAGGGGCGTGCCATGACCGCGCAGACAGATGTCCCGGGCGGGCGCGCCGACCACGGCCGGGAGTGGTACGGGCTCGCGGCGGAGGACGTCGCCGCCGCGCTCGACGTGGACCAGGCCGTGGGCCTGACCTCGGCGCGGGCGGCGGAGCTGCTGCGGACGCACGGTCCGAACGCGCTTCCGGAGGAGAAGCCGCTGCCGCCCTGGCGCCGCTATCTCGCCCAGTACCGCAGCTACATGCAGCTCGTCCTGGTGGGCGCCGCCGTGGTGTCCCTGGTGATCGAGGAGTGGACCACCGGCGTCCTGCTGCTCGTACTGACGGTGATCAACGCGGTCGTGGGGATGCGTCAGGAGGGCAAGGCGGAGAGCGCCATGAACGCGCTCAAGTCGATGCTGAACGCGACCGCGCGGGTGCGCAGGGACGGTGCGGAGGCCGAGATTCCGGCGGAGGAGGTCGTCGTCGGCGACGTCGTGCTCCTCACGGCCGGGGACGAGGTCGCGGCCGACGGCCGGATCGTGGCGGCCAGCGCCCTGCAGATCGACGAGTCGGCGCTGACGGGCGAGAGCGTGCCCGCCGCCAAGGAGTCGGGGCCGCTCTCCGGCGACGGGCTGGGGCCCGGGGACCGTACGAACATGGCGTTCATGAACACCCCCGTCACCCACGGCAGCGGGACGGTGCTCGTCACGGCCACGGGGGCCGGTACGGAGCTCGGCCGGATCTCCGGGATGCTCTCGGCGACGCCGCGCGAGTCCTCGCCGCTGACGCGGGAGCTGGACCGGCTCACGCTGTGGATCACGGGCGCGGCCGGACTGACGATGATCGTGATGTTCGTGCTGGGGCGCAGCCACGGGGACGCGTGGGACGCGCTGTTCGTGGCCGCCGTCTCCCTGGCGATCGCCGCCATTCCGGAGGCCCTGCCGACGGTGACGCAGACGATCCTCTCCATCGGCGGGATCGACCTGGCACGGCGCGAGGCGATCATCAAGGACCTGCCGTCGGTGGAGTCGCTGGGCTTCACCTCGGCGATCAACTCCGACAAGACCGGCACGCTCACCATGAACCAGGTGACCGTCGTGGAGGTGGTCGACCCGGGCGACCGCTACACGGTCTCCGGCACCGGGTACAGCCTGGAGGGCAAGGTCCACCACGCCGTCGGCAGCTCGCCCGCCATAGAGGACGCGATCCTGCCGTACCTGGTCGCCAACGACGCCGGGCTCGTACGGGGCGAGGTGGTCGGCGATCCCACCGAGGGCGCCCTGCTGGTCCTCGGCCACAAGGCCGGACTGGACGTCGACGCCACCAGGGAGCGGTTCCCCCGGCTGGCCACGCTGCCGTTCGACCCCTCGTACAAGCTGATGGCCACCTTCAACTCCGCGACGGACGCGGCGGGCCGCCCCGTGGTGCGGTGCTTCGTGAAGGGCGCGGCGCCCGCCGTGCTGGCCCGGGCCGCCACCGCGTCGGCGCAGGGTGCGTCGGTGCCGTGGGACGCGGAGGCGGAGAGGCGGGCGCAGGAGCACATCGCGCGTATGGGAGGCGAGGGCCTGCGGGTGATGGCCGCGGCGCGGTGCGACCTCGACCCGGCGGTGTTCGATCCGGCGGCGTTCGACCCGGCGGGGGATCTGCTCGGCCATGTCACCGGGCTGGAGATGACGAGCCTGGTCGGGATGGTCGACCCGCCCCGGGAGCAGTCGCGGGGCGCGGTGGCCGACGCGCAGGCGGCGCACATCCGGGTGCGGATGGTGACCGGCGACGACCTCGTCACGGGCGCCGCCATCGCACGGCAGCTCGGCATCGAGGGGGAGGCCGTCCTCGGCGCGGACTTCGCGGCGCTGCCGGAGAGCGAACGGCTGGCCAGGATCGACGACATCGGCGTCGTCGGCCGGGTCGCGCCCGAGCACAAGGTGCTGCTCGCCGACACCCTGAAGCAGAAGGGCCACGTGGTCGCCATGACGGGCGACGGCGTCAACGACGCACCGGCCATCAAGGCGGCGGACATCGGCATCGCCATGGGGTCGGGGACGGAGGTCGCCAAGAACGCCGGGCGCATGGTGCTGGCCGACGACAACTTCGCCACGATCGTCTTCGCCGTCGAGCAGGGCCGCAAGATCTACGACAACCTCACCAAGTACATCCGCTTCGTCCTCGTGCTCCTCGTCGTCTTCGTGCTGACGTTCCTCGGCGCCTCCCTCTTCAACATCGCCTCCGGTGAGCCCTTCACCCCGGCGCAGGTGCTGTGGATCCACTTCTTCGTCAACGCGGCCTTCGGCTTCGCGCTCGGCTTCGACCTGCAGAGCCCGGGGCTCATGGAGCGCAGGCCGCGTCCGCGTGGCGAGCCGGTGCTGACGCGCGGCGTGATGATCACGGTCGGCCTCTCCGGGCTGGCGATCACGATCGGCCTGCTCTCCATGATCAAGCTCGGCGAGTCGCACTTCGACAGTGCCAAGGTCGGCCAGTCGATGGCGTTCACGTCCTTCGCCCTCTGCCTGGTCGTCGCCGCGCTGGAGTGCCGGAGCGAGACGGGCACCGTCCTGACCACCGCCAGCTTCGACAGCAAGCAGATGAACCGGGCGATCCTCGTGGAGCTCGCGCTCGCCGTGCTGGTCACGCAGATGGACGTCTTCCAGCGCCTGCTGGACACGACCGCGCTCGAACTGCGGGAGTTCGCCTGGACGTTGATCCCGCCGCTCGCGCTGCTCGTGCTCTGGGAGTCCGGCAAGTTCCTCGCCCGGCGAGTTTCCGGGACGGAAAATCAAGTCTTGCCGTAACGGAAAGCGGGCCGTACTGTTTCCGTCATGGAAACCAACGGGGGAATCCGTCCCACTCCGCAGCAGGCCCGCGCGGCCCTGGACGAGGTGCGGCACGTCCAGGCGACGACCGCGGCCCTCTCCGCGACGCCCTGGCCGCGCTGGTTCACCGCCACGCTCACGGTCTACATCGCCGCGATCCCGCCGGTCTACGGGGGCGTGGTCGCGAGCCCCGAGTGGCTGCTGCCGTCCGGCGCCTGGCTCGTGATCATGCTGATCCTCACCGTGGGGTTCCTGGCGCTCTTCGCGGTCGCGGGGGCCAACTGGCGCAGGAAGACGGGCGTGGCCCTGCGCATGGACGTCCTGCCCCGGCGCGCCGTGCTGGCCCTCATGACCGGACTGCCCGCCCTGCTGGTCGGCGCGGTCCTGGTCTTCCGCCTCACCGCGCAGCCCGCGTGGCTCTTCGCCGCCTCCCTCGTCGGCGCCGCCGTCTCGCTCGCCGCGCACCGCACCTTCGTACGGCTGCACCGGAAGGGCGCATGAGAGCCGACGAGGGCGGCTTCGACGCCACCATCCACGCCCCGAACCGGCTGCGCATCTGCGCGCTGCTCGACACCGCGGGCGAGGCCGAGTTCGCGGTGGTCCAGCGGCAGCTCGACGTGTCCGCCTCGGTGCTCAGCAAGCATGTGACGGTCCTGATGGAGGCCGGATACGTCGCACAGCGCAAGGCCGTACGGGACACGCGCCAGCGCGTCTGGCTGAGCCTGACCCGCGAGGGACGGCAGGCGTACGGGGCGCACCGGGCGGCGCTGCGGGCGATCGTCGGGGAGTGACGCGAACGGGACGGGCGAGAGGGCTCAGCTCCACCTGTCCATCACGCTGGTGACGTAGGCGTCGAGCCGCTTCTCCACGAACCGGGGCGTCAGTTCGGTCCGCCCCGCCTCCCGCCAGGGCCGCGCCACCAGCCGTACCTCCTCCGAGAACGCCAGCGCGTCCCGCACCTGCCAGTACCGCCGTTCGCCCACGGTCGCGGCCAGCACGCCACCGGCCTCCTCGTACGCCCCGGCGAACCGGTGGCCCCACTCGGGGCCGTGCAGCAGCGCGAGGATGGTGGAGCAGTGCGCCACATCGACATCCGCCGGGCCCCAGGAGGCGCCCGCCCAGTCGACGACACCGCTGATCCGGACCGCGGACCGCACGTCGAACAGCACATTGCCGGGCTGGAAGTCCCGGTGCAGGAACCGCCCTTCGTACGGCGGCGCGGGCTCGCGGATCACCTCGATCGCCGCGCCCCACACCGCCGCGTCCGCACCCTCCGGGACGACGACGGTGTCGGCGGTCGTCAACGCCACGTACGTCAGGGGCCGCTCGGCGGGC
This sequence comes from Streptomyces sp. NPDC048172, assembly GCF_043202595.1. Lineage (NCBI taxonomy): Bacteria > Bacillati > Actinomycetota > Actinomycetes > Kitasatosporales > Streptomycetaceae > Streptomyces > Streptomyces sp. NPDC048172. The sequence goes on along the minus strand of NZ_JBIDAT010000009.1, from coordinate 29,437 downwards.
CGCACCGCGTGGATCGCCGCGAGCTGCCGGGCCAACAGCGGAACGCGCGCCTCCACCCCCTCGTCGTCGAGGACCGTCCGGCCCTGCAGATGGGTCATCAGGAGCGCCGGATACTCGCAGTGCGCCGCGGCCGGATCCACCGCGACCAGCCCGGGAGCCGGTACGCCGGTCCCCGCGAGCGTGGTCAGGGCCGCGACCTCCCGGCCCAGCCACTCCTCGGCGTTCCGCAGGGAGAACGGGTCCACGAACATCCGCAGCACCAGCTCCCGCGTGCCGCCCTCCCGCGTCCCCACGGTCAGCCTGCGCATCTCCGCGGTCACGCCGCCGTGCAGCGCCTCGACCCCGACGATCCGCTCCCCGTCCTCCAGATGCCGGCCGACCCAGGCCAGTGCCAACGGGCGGACGGCCGCCGCCTCCTCGTGATCAGTCATCGCGCCACCCCATCATCCGGACGACGGCGCACGCCAAGTGTTTGGCCGGGGGCCCGTACGCCCGTACTAGGCTGCGGGCCCCGGCCCCGGCCCGCGGGGCCCGAGGAGAAGTGCGGGGGAAGCCGAATGACGCAGCCCAGTGAGATACAGGCGCATCTGGTCTACATGGTGGACTCCGAGACGGAGGAGCCCTGGTTCCCCATGCCGCTGGGGGAGAAGCACGACGACTGGCGCAAGGAATGGGCCGGGGAGTGCGCCAGGGCGATCCTGCTCACGCACGGGGAGCAGCCGAAGAGGCGGAAGGTGAAGAAGCTGCGGGACTGGCTCGTGGAGTACTCCGCGCTCTTCTCCACCTTCCCCGCGCACTACGCGTACCTCTTCGCGCCCGAGCCCGGAACGCCCCCGCACCAGGCGTTCGCCGTCGTCACCGCGATCGAGGGCGACCGGGAGACGGTGCTCCGCACGGCCGTGCGCGGCAACGCGGACGAGCTGACGCACCCGTTCGCGCCCGAGGTCTTCCCGGGCGGGCGGCTCGGCGAGGGGATCCGCGCCGTGAACCGCTGGCACGACCACGAGGCGGGGCCGATGATCTCCGTCCGGTACGCCTGGCGGGCCGAGGAGTCCGGCGTCGACGTGGTCTTCTACGTCGTCGGCCACGAGGTGGACTTCATCTCCGCGCACCTCGCGGACTTCGACGCGTACGCCCGCACGCTGTTCCTGAAGGAGCTCTGAAGCAGACCTCGGCTCACACCTCCTTGAGGAGGCCCGAGTCGACGACGAACTCCGCTCCGGTGGTGCTGCCCGAGCGCGGGGAGGCCAGCAGGGCGACCGCGTCGGCGATCTCCTGGGGCTCCACGAAGCGTCCGGTGGCGAGGTCCATCATCTCGGGGACGACCCGCTCGATGACCGAGTCGCGGTCCGTGCCCGCCTGCGCGGCGATCCTGTCGGCGACGCCGCCCTCCTCGGTCCACCACTCGGTACGGGTCACGCCCGGCACCACGGCGTTGACCCGGATGCCCTGCGGGGCGAACTCCCCGGAGAGCTGCTTGGTCAGGTTCGCCAGGGCCGCCTTCGCCGCGCCGTAGTCCGCGTTGATCGGCGAGGGCTGGCGGGCGTTGCCCGAGGTGATGTTGACGATCGAGGCGGCGTCGCTCTCGAGCAGGTGCGGGATCGCGGCCCGTACCGCCCGTACGACCGCGAAGAGGTTGAACTCGAACATCCCGCGCCAGTCGTCGAGCGAGGCGTCCAGGAAGGAGCCGCGCGGCAGTTCGACGCCGGGCGGCGGGCCACCGGCGTTGTTCACCAGGATGTCCAGCTGCCCGAACTCGCTCACCGCGCGCTCGATCACGCGCGCCGGGGCGTCCTCGTCCATCAGGTCGACGGGTACGTGCACGAGACCGGGACCGGCGAGCGCGTCCAGGCCCGGGCTGCTCTTGCGGGAGGCCGCCACCACGCGGGCGCCCTCCTCCCGCAGCGTCCTGGTGATGGCCAGGCCCATGCCCTTCGAGGCGCCGGTGACCACGGCGACACGTCCGGAAAGTCGAAGATCCATAGCGGTACTCCTGTGCTTCTCGGTATCGGCTCCGCCCGGCTCCGTTCCGCCCGGCGGGCTCTGCATGACGGAGATCCTGGTCCGTGCGCCGTACGAGGGCTGGCGGGAAACGGTCACGACGTTCTGCCGTTCACCAGCCGATCCCGGCCGCCACCGGCAGGTGGTCGCTGCCGGTGGCGGGCAGCACCCACGAGCTCTCCGGCTCCACGCCCCGGACCAGGATCTGGTCGATCCGCGCCACCGGGAACGTCGCGGGCCAGCTGAAGCCGAAGCCGTCCCCGGCCGCCTCCTGTGCCGGGCGCAGGCGTGCGGTGAGGCCCGCGAACGCGCGGTCGTCCGCTGTGCCGTTGAGGTCGCCGAGGAGCACCACCCGGCGCTCGCGCTCGGCGGCGACGGCCTTGGCGAGCGCCCGCGCGCCACGGTCCCGGTCGTCCGTCGCGAAGCCGGTCCGGGGCAGGACGCGCACGGACCCGAGGTGGGCCACGTACACCGCCAGCGGGCCCTTGTCCGTGGCCACGGTGGTGCGCAGCGCCCGGGTGTCGGCCAGCCTGCGTGCGAGCGGCTTGGTGTCCGCGAGCGGCCCGACGTCCGTCGCCGTGTCGACCGGCCGCGTCCCCGACAGCGGCAGCTTGCTCCACAGGCCGACCGTGCCCCGCACCGCGTGGTGCGGGTAGGCCCTCGCGAGCGCCTTCTCGTACCGCGGCCTCGCCTGCGGGGTGATCTCCTGGAGCGCCAGTACGTCCGCGCCGGAGGCGGTCAGCTCGCGGGCGGCGCGGGCCGGGTCGGGGTTGTCGGCGCCGACGTTGTGGCTGACCACGGTCAGCGCGCTGCCCGCGCCCGCGTGGGACTTGTCGGTCAGCAGCCCGCCGAAGAGGCTCAGCCACACGACGGTCGGCAGCAGCAGCGCCAGCAGCGCGGAGGCGGAGCGGCGCCACAGCGCCCCGGCCAGCAGCGGCGGGACGAACAGGCCGGACCACGGCAGGAAGGTCTCCAGCAGGCTGCCGAGGCCCGCGCGGTCCGTGACGTGCGCGTGCAGCAGCATGAGGAGGCCGAGCGGCAGCGCCGTCGCAGCGAGCACCAGGCCGCGCCGCCAGGGCCCCGGCCGGGGGGAGGGCTCCCGCGCGAGGTCCTCCTCCTCGGTTCGCTCGGTCGCCTCGATCCGCTCAGTCGGCTCGGTCCCCTCAGCCGACTCGGTCCGCTCGATCGTCTGCCCTCGCTCGTCGGCGGTCACTTGCGCATCCTCGGGTCCTGGGTGGGGTCGGCGTACATGTGCGGGCAGCCGTCCTCGGCCGCTTCGGGGCGCAGTTCGTAGTGCCAGGGTTCGTTCCGGTAGACCTGGCAGAGGCCGTACTCGTCGCCGTGTTCGGAGAGCCAGGCCGTCGCGTTGGAGCTGCCGATGTCGACGGCCTGCCCCGACACATGGGGCGAGGTCTTGGCGGTGGCCACCCACCGGGCGGCCTCGGCCTCGGAGCCGTACTTGGAGACGGCCTCGCGAAGAAGCCGGTCCTGGTACTCCGCGGAACGCCAGCCGCTGTTGACGGAGAACGCGAGCACGTCGCCCCCGGCGTCCCGCGCGGCCCGCGCCGCCCGGCGGAGCGCCTCGCGCAGCTCCGGCCTGAGCCTGTCCACCGCCGGGACGCCCTCGTCGAGGACCGTCGTGCCGTCGGGGACGGCGCCGTCGGCCTCGTCCTTCGCACCCGGGGGAGACGAGGAGCCCGGGGGAGAGGAGAAGGAGGGAGGCGAGGAGGACGAGGAATTCCTGGCCTGATAACTGAGGAGCGCGGCGATCGCCGCGAAGACGGCAATCAGGCCGACGAGGAATCGCCGGTGAATCCGGCGGAGAGGGATGCGCGCCGAGCGCGGAGTGTGGTCCATACCGCCAGTGAAGGAAGCGCGGTGTTGCCGGCACGTATGGGGTTTTCGATACGCCGACGATATGTGCCGCCTCGTAGCATCGAGGTCATGCGCGTGCTGATCGTCGAGGACGAGCCCTTTCTGGCGGAAGCGATCCGCGACGGCCTGCGCCTGGAGGCGATCGCGGCCGACATCGCGGGCGACGGCCGTACGGCCCTGGAGATGCTGGGCGTCAACGCCTACGACATCGCCGTCCTCGACCGCGACATCCCCGGCCCGACCGGCGACGAGATCGCCCAGGACATCGTCGCCTCCGGCAGCGGCATGCCGATCCTCATGCTCACCGCGGCCGACCGGCTCGGCGACAAGGTCACCGGATTCGAACTCGGCGTGGACGACTACCTCACGAAACCCTTCGAACTCCAGGAACTCGCGCTCAGGCTCCGGGCCCTCGACCGAAGACGCGCCCACAACAGACCGCCCGTACGGGAGATCGCGGGCCTGCGTTTCGACGCGTTCCGCCGGGAGGTCTACCGGGACGGCCGTTATGTCGCGCTGACCAGAAAGCAATTCGCGGTGCTCGAAGTCCTGATCGCCGCCGAAGGCGGTGTCATCAGCGCCGAGGAACTCCTGGAAAGGGCGTGGGACGCGAACGCCGATCCGTTCACCAACGCCGTACGCATCACCGTCTCGGCGCTCCGCAAACGCCTCGGCGAACCCTGGGTCATCGCCACCGTGCCGGGCGTCGGCTACCGCATCGACACGGCACCCGGCGCAGCCGGACAGGGCGGGGGAGGAGGCGAGCGTGCCTAGAGCACCCGGGCTGAGCGTGCGCCTCAAACTCACCCTCAGCTACGCGGGGTTCGTGATGGTCGCGGGCTGCCTGCTGCTGGCCGCCGTGTGGATGTTCCTCCTGCAGTACGTGCCCGACGACTGGGACCGCCGGACCCTCTACGACAACCCCAATCGCCAGCTCCTCGTGGGCACCTTCGCCCCTGCGGCCGTCTCGGCCATGGTCTTCCTGCTGCTGTTCGGCCTCCTGGGAGGGTGGATCCTCGCCGGCCGTATGCTCGCCCCGCTGACCCGGATCACGGACGCCACCCGCATGGCCACCGGCGGATCGCTCTCCCACCGGATCCGGCTGCCCGGCCGGAAGGACGAGTTCCGCGAACTCGCCGACGCCTTCGACGTGATGCTCGCCCGGCTGGAGGCGCACGTCGCCGAGCAGCGGAGATTCGCCGCCAACGCCTCCCACGAGCTGCGCACCCCCCTGGCGGTCTCGAAGGCGCTGCTCGACGTGGCCCGTACCGACCCCGGCCAGGACACCGGCGAGATCATCGGCCGTCTGCACGCCGTCAACACCCGGGCGATCGACCTCACCGAGGCCCTGCTCCTGCTCAGCCGCGCCGACCAGCGCTCCTTCGTCCCGGAGCCCGTCGACCTCTCCCTCCTGGCGGAAGAGGCCACCGAAACGCTCCTCCCGCTCGCGGAACGGCACGGCGTCACGCTCAGGACCAGCGGCGACGTCGCCCCGACGACCGGCTCGCAGGCGCTCCTGCTGCAGCTGACCACGAACCTCGTGCACAACGCGATCGTCCACAACCTGCCCGACCGGGGCACCGCGTGGGTCCGCACCGAAGCCCGCCCCGAGGTCCGCCCCGGCGCCGTGGTGCTCACCGTCGAGAACACCGGCGAGCGGATCGGCCCGGAGCGGGCCTCGACGCTCACGGAACCGTTCCAGCGCGGCACCGAACGCGTGCACGCCGACCACGCGGGCGTCGGCCTCGGCCTCACGATCGCCCAGACGATCACCCGGGCCCACGACGGCACGCTCACCCTCACCCCACGCCCCGAGGGCGGCCTCCGCGTCACCGTGGAGCTGCCCGCCGGGTGAGGCACCAGTGGCGGATGTGCCAGGGTGGACGTATGGCGTGGAACGGCGAGGAGTATCAGGCGAGGTTCGACAGCATCGCCGCCGAGGGCAAGGACGTGCACGGCGAGGCGACGCTCGTACGTTCGCTGGGGCCGTCCAGCGTCCTGGACGCGGGGTGCGGTACGGGCAGGGTCGCGATCGAGCTGGCGCGGCACGGGATCGACGTGGTGGGGGTGGACGTCGACGACTCGATGCTGGCCACCGCCCGGCGCCTCGCCCCCGGCATCCCCTGGCGCCTGAGCGACCTGGCCGGTCTCGACCTCGGGACGACCTTCGACGTGGTCGTGATGGCGGGCAACGTCCCCCTGTTCACCGCGCCCGGCACGGAGCCCGAGCTGGTCGCCGGGGTCGCCGCGCACGTACGGCCGGGAGGCCACCTGGTCGCGGGCTTCTCCCTGGACCGGGGCTACACGGCGGACGACTACGACGCGCACTGCGCGGCGGCGGGCCTCGCCCCCGAGACGCGGTACGCGACATGGTCCCGCGAGCCCTACGAGGGCGGGGCGTACGCGGTCTCGGTGCACCGCAGGCACGGCTGAGCGCTGGCAGGTTCCCGGCAGCGGGCGGTCACTCGAATTCGAGCACCTCCTGCACCGGACGGCGCGGTGTGGCGGGCGTCTCCGGGCCGTACCCGAGGCGCAGCATCATCTGCACGTAGCCCATGGCGGAGCGCGGGTCGCGGGCGTCCCAGCGCAGCTCGGGCCATTCGAGGGCGTGCGAGTTGAGGGCGGTCGAGAGCCCGTTCAGGGTGGCCACGAGCAGGACCCGCTCCATCGCCTGCCCGGCCAGCAGCCAGTCCAGCGGACGGTCGTAGACCGTACCGAGGAGGGCGATCTGCGGCGTCTGCTCGAACGCCGCCGTCTCCCGGCCCGCCACGGCGCGCCCGCCCGCGAGGTCCCGCACCGGCGCCTTCCCGCCGTGCTTGCGCGGCCCCAGGGCGTGCGCGGGGATCCCGTCCTCTGCCGCACCGGCGGCGTCGTCCACGCGCACCCAGTGCGCGGTCTCCCGGGCGACGACGGGGTTCAGGGTGTCGAGGTCCTCGGCGTCCCGGACGAGTTCCAGCAGGGACTCCACGTGCCACGCGTCGGGGAACGTCAGCCGCCCCTCCTCCGCGAGAGCGGCCTCGCCGAGCGCGTCCCTGACGTCCGCCGGGATTTCCTCGCCGGTGAACGGGGCGCGGCTCGTGTGCCGCCGGTGGACCGCGGGGTACAGCCGGGTGAGGACGCCGTCGGGCGCGACGGGCTCCGCCAGCCGTACGGTCGCGAGCAGCTCCGTGTCCTCGGGGTCGGGCAGCAGCCGCGTGGCCGGGTCCCAGCCCGCGTGGGCCGCGGCGACCCGCAGATTGAACACGGCGGCACCGCAGCCCAGGTGCAGGGCGCGGGTGGTGGGGTCGGCCTTCGGCAGGGCGCGGTCGAGGTCGGAGCGCACCTGGAAGGTGCCGCTGCCGGGGAGGAAGCGGAACTTCCACGGCTGCGCGTTGTGCATGGAGGGAGCGGCCGTGGCGTCTTCCACGAGTGCCGCCACCGTCTCCGCGTCGAGCACCTCTCCTGTCACGGGGCACCTCCCTGAGGGGCCGAGCGCTCCCGTCCAGCGTATGCGGTGCCGGTCCACGCCGCCCGTCGTGGCGTACGCGGTCGCGACCGCCGTCGGGACCGCCGACATGCGTGCCGGACGGGCCCCGTCCATGCTGGGGCTCCGGGCGGCCGGACCGGGCCGCCGATGCTGGAGGTGGCTCGGATGACGGCACCTGGGGCGCAGGGCGAGGACCGGGGCGAGAGCCGTGTGCTGGTGGCGGTGGACGGCTCCGAGGCAGGCGCCGAGGCGGCCGCGCTCGCCGCGCGCGAGGCGCGGCTGCGCGGCGGGGCGCTGCACGTGGTGCACGTACTGGCCTGGCCCCTGATGGCCACCGCCCGCATGCCGCTGCCCCCGCCGGACAGCGCCCTGCACCAGCAGGCGGAACAGATCGTGACGGACGCCGTGCACCGGGCCACGGAGGCCGAGCCGGACGTGGAGGTCACCTGGCAGATCGTCATCGGCCAGCCCCTGAGAGAGCTGGACGTGCTGGCCCAGGAGGCGGACCTGCTCGTGCTCGGCTCCAGCGGCCGGGGCGCCTTCGCCGCCGCCGTGGGCTCCGTCGCCGTGCACATGAGCGCGAGCGCCCCGTGCCCCGTCCTCGTACACCGGGGGCGGGAGGCGCCGGAAGGTCCGGTGCTCCTGGCCGTCGACGGCTCCGAGGACAGCGACGCGGCCGCCGCCTTCGCCTTCGCGGAGGCCGGGCTGCGCGGCGCCCCGCTCGTGGCCCTGCACGTCTCGCCCCCGCGCCCGGGCCCGGCCCCGGCGGGCATGAGCGCCATGGACGCGCTGCTCTTCGAGGACTACCCGCGCGACACGGGCCGGGACGACGCGGACCGGGCGCGGGACCAGGAGGTCGCCGAACTCGCGATCGCCGCCCACCGGAAGACGCACCCGGACGTCCGCGCCTCGGTCCGTACCGAGCGGGCCCACGTACGTCCCGCACTCATCGACGCCAGCGCCGACGCACAACTGCTGGTCCTGGGCGCACGCGGCAGGGGCGGCTTCACCGGACTGCTGCTCGGCTCGGTGAGCCAGGCCCTCCTCCAGCACGCGCAGTGCCCGCTCACGGTCGTACGCCGGGACACGGCCATGACCGCCCGCACGGCGGCCTGACCCGACGTACGTCAGGCGGACGCAGCCCTCCGGGTGGCCAGGGCCGCGAGGGTGGCCAGGAGGAGGCTGATGGCCATCACCGTGGCCATGGGGGCGGGGCTGTGGGTGCCGAAGAGGCCGACCAGGGGGGAGGCGGCCGCGCCGAGGAGGAACTGGCCGCCTCCCAGGAGGGCGGAGGTGGCTCCCGGGGCGGCGCGTCCGCGGCGTTGGGCGAGGGTGACCACGGCGGGGAAGAAGACGCCGAACGCGGTGACGGCCAGCAGCAGGCACAGCCACGTGAGCAGCATCCCGGTGCCGGTGCCGGTGACGGCCTGGACGAGGAGCAGGAGTACGGGGCCCGTCAGGGCCATCGCGCTGCTCGCCACGAGCAGGGTCTCGGTGGACCGGCGGCGGGCGAGGCGGCCGTAGGCGAGGCTGCCCGTCATGTTGCCGAGCGCGTTGACGCCGTAGACGAGGCTGGAGACGGCGGGGGAGAGGTGGTGGATGTCCTGGAAGACGAAGGTCGTCCCGGCGATGTACGCGAAGACCGCCGCGCCGCCGAACGCGAGGGTGAGTACGGGCGCGAGCACCGCACGGTCCGCCGCGACCCGGCCGATCGCCCGCAGGCTCCCGGACAGTCCGCCACCGAGGCGCGCCCGCGGCGGATGCGACTCGGGGATCCAGCGCGCCACGCCCGCCGTCAGCAGCAGGCCGACGAGGGCGAGAGCGGCGAAGGCGGAGCGCCAGGGCAGGAGCAGCAGCAGGGCGCCTCCGGCCAGTGGCGCCAGTACGGGAGCCGCGGCGGTGATGGCGCCCAGGCGGGAGAAGACGGGGGCGAGTTCGCGGTCGTCGAACAGGTCCGTGACGACCGCGCGGGAGACCACGATCCCCGCAGCCCCCGCCGCACCCTGCCCCACCCGCGCTGCATCGAACACCGCGAGCGTGGGGGCCGCCGCGCACGCGAGGGAGAAGAGGGTGAACAGGGCGGTGCCCCACAGCAGGACCGGGCGCCGTCCGACCGCGTCGCTGAGGGGACCCAGTAGGAGCTGCCCGGCGATGATGCCCGCGAGGAAGGCCGTCAGCGAGGTCTGCGCGCCGGACGCGTCCGTGCCCAACGACCGTGCCACGTCCGGAAGTCCGGGTACGTACATGTCCGTGGCCAGCGGGCTGGCCCCGCTCAGCCCGGCCAGCACCAGCAGCAGCCGCCCCCGCGAGCGCGGTGCGCCCTTCTCGGCGCGGGGCGGGTGCGCGGTGCCGCGCGCGTCCGGCCTCAACGGCCTCAACGGCCTCAAGGACCTCAAGGGCCTCGACGGCCTCACAGCGCGGGTGGCGCGCCGTCGCCGGAGGCGCGGGAGTCCTTCGGTGCCTCTCCGTCGACCTCGGCCACGGCGACCTGCTCCAGCAGCCCGGCGGCGATCTGCAGCACCCCGCGCTCGGCCGGGGAGAGCGTCTGCCGCAGCGCCGCCGCCAGCCACGCGTTGCCGTCCCGTACGTGCGCGCGCAGCGCGTCCCGGCCCGCGTCGGTCAGCGTGATGTCCTGCCGGCGCGCGTCCACCTCGCTGCGGGTGCGGCGGATGTGACCTTGCTCCTCCAGGTCGTTGAGCACCCGGGTCAGCGACTGGGTCTGCAGCCCCTCGATCCCGGCGAGTTCCGAGGGGGTGAGCGGGCCGCCGTGGCGCAGGTTCGCCAGCACCGAGGCGGCCAGCCGCGTCAGCGCCCGCCCGCTGCCCGGCTGTTCGGCACGCAGCCGGGACGACAGCCGGGAGACACCCCACCGCAACGACTCCGCCAGCAACAGATCCCGCTCGTCGTACGAGCCCGCAACCTCATCCATGAATGACAAGCTAATGCTTATCTGTCTCGCTCATCAACCCGTAATGGGGAGTGGAAAAGTACGTGTTCACTTTCTATCCCTGGTGGGGGGTGGCAGTGTCGCCGCGAGAACGGCCACCGTCGCGCAGATGCCCGCGAGGGCCAGGAACACATGCCGAGAGGAATCGGCCGCGAGCGCGACGAGGGCCGCCAGGCCGACGGCGCCGCCGATCTGCCGTGCGGCGTTCATCAGGCCGGAGGCCGCGCCCGCGTCGCGCGGGTCGATGCCGGAGGTGACGGTGGCGGTGAGCGGGGTGATCAGCAGACCCATGCCGGTGGACATGACGAGTGCGGGGCCGAGCAGGCCGCTCAAGTAGCCGCTGTCGGCGCCGATCTGGCTCTGCCATGCGAAGCCCGCCGCGGACAGCAGGGCGCTGAGCGCGATCAGGGCGCGGGCGCCGGTGTGCCGCATCACGGCCGGGGCGAGGCGGGCGCCCGCGATTCCGGCGACGGTGTGCGGCAGGAAGCCCACGCCGGTGGCCAACGCGCCGTAGTGCAGGACGTCTTGCATGTAGAGCGAGAGGAAGTACCACATCGGGATGAAGCAGGCCCCGGCCAGCAGCATGACCACGTTGCCCGTACGGACAGCGCGCAGCCGCATCAGTCCCGGGGGCAGCAGGGGAGCGGGGGCGTACCGCGTCTCGACCACGGAGAACGCGGACAGCGCCACGGCGCCCACGCCCAGTGCGGCGAGCGTCGACGTCCCGCTCCAGCCGTGCGTCCGGGACTGCGTCACGCCGTGGACGACTGCCGTGACGCCCACGGTCGCCAGCGCGGCTCCTGCGGCGTCCAGCCGTCGCCGCGTGGCTCGCGCGGCGTCGGCGGGCAGCAGGCGGAGAGCGGTCACGGCGGCGACGGCGCCGATGGGGACGTTGATCAGCAGGATCCAGCGCCAGGAGAGGGATTCGGTGAGGACGCCGCCGATGAGGTTGCCCGCCGCGCCGCCCGCGGAGCTGACGGCGGTCCAGACCGCCAACGCCCTGGTGCGGCCCTCCCCTTCGGGGAAGCTGGTCGTCAGGATCGTCAGGGTGGCCGGGGCGAGCACGGCGGCGCCCAGGCCCTGGACGGCGCGCATCGCGATCAGCACGCCGGGCGTGGTGGCGAGGCCGCCGACCAGGCTGGAGGCGGAGAAGAGGGCCAGTCCCCACAGGAAGACCCGGCGCCGTCCGTACAGGTCGGCCAGTCGGCCGCCGAGCAGCAGGAAGCCCGCGAAGACGAGGGCGTAGCCGCCCACCACCCACTGCAGGCCCACCGGGTCGAAGCCGAGCGCGGACTGGATCGAGGGCAGGGCGACGTTCACCACGGATACGTCGAGCACGACCATGAACTGGGCCGCGCAGGCCAGCCACAGCACCGCCATGCTCATCCGCCCCTCCCGCCCTCCGCCACGCATCGCCCGCTTTTGATGGTACAGATGTATCATCAAAAGCGACGCGAGCGAGAGGGAACGGAGCAGCGGAGTGCCGAAACGAGTCGATCACGCCCGGCGGCGGGCGCACATCGCCGAGGCGCTGGTCCGGCTGGCCGCGCGCGAGGGCCTGCACGCGGTCACGATGCGCGGCGTCGCGGCCGAGGCCGACGTGTCGCTGCGGCTGGTGCAGTACTACTTCGAGACCAAGGGCAAGCTGATGCACGCCGCCCTGGAACGGCTGGAGGAGCAGAGCCACCAGCGGTGGTCGGCGCGGCTGGGGGCTCTGCCCGGTCCGGTGACGGCACACGCGTTCATCGATGCCTTCCTCGCGGAGGCGCTGCCGACCGACGGGCCCAGCCGCGACTTCCACCTGGTGTGGACCTCGTATGCGACGCTGGCCATGACGGATCCGGAGCTGGCGGCCCAGCCCTTCGTGGCCGGACCCGACCGGCTGGAGCGGCAGTTGACCGAGGCGCTGCGCCGCGCGCAGGACGACGGTGCGCTCGGTCAGGAGCGGGACGCGCGGGGCGAGGCCGCCCGCCTCCTCGCACTCAGCCACGGTCTGGGGACCGGCGTCCTGGTGGGGCAGCGCACCCCGCAGGCGGCCCTGAGCATCCTGCGCGGCCACCTCGACCAGCTCTTCGGCCAGGGGGAGGTTCCCGGGGGCCCGTGAGGCGTAGGGCCGCCGACGGTGCGTACGTCTCTAAGGGAGGCGTGCCGCGAGCGTGGCGGCGAACTCCTCCGCGCGGGCGAGCTGGGTGCGCAGATCGGCCACCCGGCGCTGCGCCGCCTCCTCGAAGCCGCGGATCCGCTCCAGCAGTGCCGTCCGTTCGGCGTCGGACAGCTCCTCGCCGGAGTCGAGACGGTCCGTCGCCTCCAGCAGGTCGCGCATCTCGTCGAGGGTGAAGCCGAGCGGCTTCATGCGGCGGATGACCATCAGCCGCGCCACGTCCGACTCGGTGTAGAGCCGGAAGCCGCCCTGCGAGCGGGCGGAGGGGCGGACGAGGCCGGTCTCCTCGTAGTGCCGGATGGTGCGCAGCGACAGCTCGGTGCGCGCCGCGACCTCGCCGATCTGCATGTGCTCGCTGCTCACGCGGGTGCCTTCCTCGTCGCTCACTCGGGCGGGGTCAGATCTCTACCCTAACGTTAGGGTAGAGTTGCCGAGGGTCGGAGCGGCAGTCTCCGCTGCCGTTACCCGCGGTGCGGGAATTGTCCCCCGCACCTCCCCACTTCCCGCACCGGGGGCGATGAGGCCCCTGGTGACGCGTACGCACGCCTGCGTCCGGCCGCCCGTCGGCGCGGTGTGCCCGAGCCCGACAGGTGTTCTTCCCCTTGCCCTCACCCATGCTGTCCCCGGGCGCGCGCCTGCGCGGTCCGCGCGGCCCGTACCGTCTCCGTCCCTCCTCGCTCTCCCCGAAGGTGCTGCGTACCGAGGTGCTGGCCGGGCTGGTCGTGGCGCTGGCGCTGATACCCGAGGCGATCTCGTTCTCGATCATCGCGGGAGTGGATCCGGCGATCGGGCTGTTCGCCTCGTTCACGATGGCCGTGACGATCGCGGTCGTCGGCGGGCGGCCCGCCATGATCTCGGCGGCGACCGGCGCCGTGGCCCTCGTCATCGCGCCGCTCAACCGCGAGCACGGGCTCGGGTATCTGGTCGCGGCCGTCATCCTGGCCGGGGTCTTCCAGATCGTGCTCGGCGCGCTCGGGGTGGCGAAGCTGATGCGGTTCGTGCCGCGCAGCGTGATGGTCGGCTTCGTCAACTCCCTCGCGATCCTGATCTTCCTGGCGCAGGTGCCGGAGATGCACGACGTGCCCTGGGCCGTCTATCCGCTGCTCGCGGGCGGGCTGGCGCTCATGGTGTTCTTCCCGAAGGTCACCAGGGCCGTCCCGGCGCCGCTGGTGTCCATCGTCGTGCTCACCGCGATCACCCTCGCGGCCGGGATCGCGGTGCCGACCGTAGGCGACAAGGGCGGACTGCCCTCCTCGCTGCCCGTACCCGGCCTGCCCGACGTGCCGTTCACGGTGGACACGCTGACGACCGTCGCGCCGTACGCGCTCGCGATGGCCCTGGTCGGGCTGATGGAGTCGCTGATGACGGCGAAGCTCGTCGACGAGATCACCGACACCCGCTCCTCCAAGACCCGCGAGTCGGTCGGCCAGGGCGTCGCCAACATCGTCACCGGCTTCTTCGGCGGCATGGGCGGGTGCGCGATGATCGGCCAGACGATGATCAACGTACGGGTCTCCGGCGCCCGTACCCGCCTCTCCACCTTCCTGGCCGGGGCCTTCCTGATGGTGCTCTGCGTCGTCTTCGGGCCCGTGGTCTCCGACATCCCCATGGCCGCGCTCGTCGCCGTCATGGTCATGGTGTCCTTCGCGACCTTCGACTGGCACTCCGTCGCGCCGAAGACGCTGCGGCGGATGCCCGCCGGGGAGATCACGGTCATGGTCGTGACCGTCGCCTGCGTGGTCGCGACCCACAACCTGGCCATCGGCGTCGTCGTCGGCACCCTCACCGCCATGGTCGTCTTCGCCCGCCGCGTCGCGCACCTGGCCGACGTCACCTCGGTCACCGACCCCGACGGGAGCAGCGTCGTCTACTCCGTCACCGGCGAACTCTTCTTCGCCTCCGCCAACGACCTGGTCGGGCGGTTCGACTACGCGGGCGACCCCGGCAAGGTCGTCATCGACCTGACCGCGGCGCACATCTGGGACGCCTCCTCCGTCGCCGCGCTCGACGCCGTCGAGACGAAGTACGCCCAGCGCGGCAAGGCCGTCGAGATCATCGGCCTCAACCAGCCCAGCGCCCGCCTGCACGCCAAGCTCACCGGCGAACTCGCGGGCGGCGACTGACGGCACCGGAACCCACCGCGAGCTGGGGCGATCGCCCTGTTGATACGCTGCCGGGGCCAGTCGCGCCCTCCGAGGCCAGGGAATCCGGTGAGAATCCGGAACTGACGCGCAGCGGTGAGGGGGACGGGCGGGGCACGTGTCGCCACTGGGGCGGTGCGGGCCGGTCGAAGGACCGGCGCGCACGGCACCGGGAAGGCGCTCCGTCCGGACGAACCCGAGTCCGAAGACCTGCTGGCACCTCGACGCCCCGCGCGTCGAGGGATCCCGCAGGCCAGGCTCCGCGTTCCCGAGCCCCGACAGCACAAGGTCACACCCGTGTCTCGTATGCCCCTTTTCCGCGCCCGGAGCGGCGCGGCCCTTCTGCTCGCCCCGGCACTCCTGCTCACCGCGTGCGGAGGTGGTGGCGGGGGCGGGGCCGGACAGGAGAAGGCGGCGGCCCCCGGCTATCCGCGTACGCTCGGCAACTGCGGCCACGAGGTCGAGCTGAAGACGCCGCCGCGCCGCGCCGTCTCCCTCAACCAGGGCACCACGGAGATCCTGCTCTCCCTCGGCCTCGAAGACCGGCTGGCCGGTACGGCCACCTGGACCGACCCGGTGATGAAGGGGCTGGGGAAGGCCAACGGCTCCGTGCCGCGGCTCGCCGAGAACAACCCCTCCTTCGAGAAGGTCCTGGACTCCGAGCCCGACTTCGTCACCGCCTCCTTCGTCTCCACGCTCGGCAAGGGCGGCGTGGCCACCCGGGAGCAGTTCGAGAAGCTCGGCGTGCCCACGTACGTCTCCCCGTCGGACTGCGCCGCGGGCAAGGTCAACGAGAGCGGCGGCGACGGGTCCCGCAGCGAGCCGCTCGGCCTCGGCACCGTCTACGGCGAGATACGGGACCTCGCCCGGGCCTTCCACGTGGAGAAGCGGGGCGACCGGCTCGTCGCCCGGCTGAAGGAGCGCGTACGGAAGGCCACCGACGGCCTCGAAGTCCGCGACACCACCCTCATGTACTGGTTCGCCAACGCCCAGTCGCCCTACCTCGCGGGCTGCTGCGGCGCCCCCGGCGCGATCACCCGCGCCGTCGGCGCGAAGAACGCCTTCTCCGACACCGAGGACGAGTGGCCGCAGATCAACTGGGAGACCGTGGCCGACCGGGACCCGGACGTCCTCGTCCTCGGCGACCTGACGCGGAAGTCGGAGACGGCGGAGAGCGCCAAGGCCAAGATCGCGTACCTGGAGAAGAACCCCGCCACGCGCCATCTGACCGCCGTGAAGAAGAAGCGCTTCATCCTGCTCAGCGGTCAGGCGATGAACCCCTCGATCCGGACCGTCGAGGGCGTCGAGCAGGTCGCCGAGGGGCTGCGGGACCTCGGGTTCGCCAAGTGACGTCCCGTACCGCGCATACCGCACGTACCGCCGTGACCGTCCGCACCGTTACGGCCGCCCGTACGCTCCGTACGCCGCTGCTGGCCTGCGCGGGCCTCGCCGCGCTGGCCTTCTCCCTCGCCTTCGCGGTGACCATCGGGCCCGCCGACATCTCCACCACCGACGTCTGGACCTCGGTCGCGGCCCATCTGCGCGGGGAGCGCAGCGAGTTGACCCCGCTGCGGGACGGCATCGTGTGGAACCTGCGGATGCCGCGTACCGTGCTCGCCGCGGTCTGCGGCGCCGGACTCGCGCTGTGCGGCGCCGTGATGCAGTCGCTGCTGCGCAACTCGCTCGCCGACCCCTTCGTCCTCGGCGTCTCCTCCGGCGCCTCCACGGGCGCCGTCGCCGTGGCCGTGCTGGGGGTCGGAGCGGGAGCGGTGTCGCTGTCCGCCGGTGCCTTCGTCGGTGCGCTGCTCTCCTTCGCGATGGTCCTGGTACTGAGCCACACCCTGGGCGCGAGTCCCGACCGCGTCGTGCTGTCCGGCGTGGCCGCCATGCAGCTCTTCTCGGCGCTGACCTCGTTCACCGTGCTCACCTCCGCGGACGCGGAGACGACGAAGGGCGTGCTGTTCTGGCTGCTCGGCTCGCTCTCCGGGGCCGACTGGGGCCAGGTGCTGCTGTGCGCGGCCGTACTCGTCGTCGCCCTCGTCGTCTGCCTGGGCCACGCCACCACGCTGGACGCCTTCGCCTTCGGCGAGGAGGCCGCCGCCGGACTGGGGGTGCGGGTGGCCCGCGCCCGTACGGTTCTGCTGTGCGTGACGGCGCTGCTGACCGCTGCCCTCGTCAGCTGCGCCGGGGCGATCGGCTTCGTCGGCCTCGTGCTGCCGCACGCCACCCGCGCGCTCACCGGCCCCGGCCACGCCCGGCTCCTGCCGGTCACCGCGCTGGCCGGGGCCGTCTTCCTTGTGTGGGTCGACACCCTTGCCCGCACCGTCGTCGACCCGCAGGAGGTGCCGGTGGGCGTGGTCACCTCCCTCATCGGCGTCCCGGCCTTCGTGGCCGTCCTCTACCGCGACCGGAGGCGAGCGTGAGCACGTACGAGCCGACACCGTGCCCGGAGAACCCCGGCCTCGGCCCCGACCCCGACCCCGACCCCGGCCCCGGCCTGCGTGCCGAGCGCGTGGGGCGCCGCGCCGACGGCCGTCTCCTCGTCGACGGCGTCACGCTCGCGCTGCGCCCCGGCGAGACCGTCGGCCTGCTGGGCCCCAACGGCTCGGGCAAGTCGACGCTGCTGCGCCTGCTCTCCGGCGTGCTCGCAGCCTCCACGGGGGTGGTCACCCTGGACGGCCGCCCCCTGCCCGAGGTCGGCCGCCGCGCCACCGCGCGCCGCGTCGCCGCTGTCGAGCAGCACGCGCACACCCGGACCGAACTCACCGTCCGCGACGTGGTCGCCCTGGGCCGCATCCCGCACCGCCGCGCGTGGTCCCCGGCACCGGACCCCGGCGCACCGGCCGTCACCGCGGCCCTCGCGCGTACGGGCCTGACCGACCGGGCCGCCCAGTCCTGGCACACCCTCTCCGGCGGGGAACGCCAACGCGCCCAGATCGCCCGCGCGCTCGCCCAGGAGCCCCGCGAACTCCTCCTCGACGAGCCCACCAACCACCTCGACATCCAGCACCAGCTCGACCTGCTCGACCTCGTCGTGAGCCTGCCGGTGACCACCGTGATCGCCCTGCACGACCTCAACCTCGCCGCCATGTACTGCGACCGCCTGCTCGTCCTGCGCGACGGCCGGACCGTGGCCGAAGGCACCCCGGCCGACGTCCTCACGCCCTCCCTCGTCCAGGACGTCTACGGCGTACGCACCGAGATCACGCACGCCCCCGGCCACCCGGTCATCCGCTTCCTCCGCCGCGAATCGGTTCCGCCGGACCGGGCCTGAACGCACGCCGCGCCCGAGGGCCAGGACGCCGGTCGCGGCGGCGGCGCCGACGGGGCACCTGCCCCGGCCCCGGGCGAAGGGGCCCCGCGAAGGGCCCCGCCCGAGGGGCGCCCGGCTGCGCGCACGCGGCACGGGGCTTACGGTCGGGAGCGGGACGGGTGGCCATGGCGGGCCCGACCGGATCGTCGGCCCGAAGACCGGGCCTCCCGTGTTTCCCGCGGCAGCGGAAGGGCACGCGGGAACCCCGCGAGCACACACGGCACGGAAGGGCGGAAGCCATGGCGGACGAGAACCTGACGGGCAAGCGCGTGCTGGCCGTCGTCTCCAACTACGGCGTCGAGCAGGACGAACTCTTCGTACCCGTACGGGAGTTGCTGGCCGCGGGCGCCGAGGTCGACGTGGCCGCCGTCTCCTCGGGCATCGTCCAGACGCTCGTCGGTGACAAGGATCCGGGCGAGAGCCTCACCCCGGCGCTCACCGTCGCCCAGGCGGACCACAGCAACTACGACCTGCTCCTCCTCCCCGGCGGCACCCTGAACGCCGACGCGCTGCGGCTCGACGACGACGCCGTGGAGCTGGTGCGCGCCTTCACCTCCGCCGGGAGCACCGTCGCCGCGATCTGCCACGGCCCCTGGGCCCTGGTCGAGGCCGCGGTGGTCAAGGGCAAGCGGCTGACCTCGTACCCCTCGCTGGCCACGGACATCCGTAACGCGGGCGGCGACTGGGTGGACGAGGAGGCCGCCACCGACAGCTCGGGCGGCTGGACGCTCATCACCTCGCGCACTCCCGACGACCTGGACGCCTTCGTCCGGGAGATGCGCACGGCCCTCGTCACGGCCACGGACTGACCCGGACCGGCGCGGTTCAGGCCCCTGCCGTCACCGTCACCGTCACGTCACCGCCACCGGCAGCGGCTCGGGGCGTTTGGCGGTGCGATGGTCGCCGGAGGAGCGGCCGCGCAGGCGGCGGCCCGCCCAGGGGCCGAGGAACGTCGCCGCCCAGCGCAGCTCGGCCGCCGTCGCCCTGACGCGCCCGGGAGCGGGCGCGGGCGGCAGCGGCTCGGCCCAGGAGGTGTCGGCGCCGGGGACGGAGAGCGTGTGGGCGACGGCGTCGGCGATCCGCTGGTGGCCGAGGGGGCTCGCGTGCAGGCGGTCGGTGCTCCACAGCCGGGGGTCGGTGACGACCGGATGGCCGTGGGTCTCGGCGACGAGGACCCCGTGGCGTCGCGCGGCGGCGCGGATACGGTCGTTGAGCACGGCCACCCGGGGCGCGAGGGGCCGGGCGAGCGGGGTGATGCGGGAGACGTCCGGGAAGGTGAGCGTGGCGACCCGCGCGCCGGCGGCGGTCAGCGCGGCGAACATGGCCTCCAGATGACCGGCCACCTCGTCCGCGTCGTAACCGGGACGGATGAGGTCGTTCATCCCGGCCAGGACGGTGACCAGGTCCGGGCGCAGCTCTAGCGCCGAGGCGAGCTGCTGGGCCCGGACCTGCCCGGCGAGACGGCCCCGGACCGCGAGATTGGCGTATTCGAGGCCGGGGTTCGCGCCCGCGAGCCGTTCGGCGAGGCGGTCGGCCCAGCCGCGCAGCCCCGTGGCGTCGTCGCCGTCCCCGACGCCCTCGGTCTGGCTGTCGCCGAGGGCGACGTAACGCCGGTAGCGATCGTAGTGGCCGTAGCGGCCGTCGCTCATGCGGGGTCCCCCGCCCTGCCCCGGCTTTCCGCGCGGGCGTCGAGGACGGTCAGGACGCGGGTGCACCAGTGCAGGTTCTCCTCCTCGAAGGAGATGCCGCGCAGCAGCGTGAGGTAGGGGCCGACGCGCTCGGCGTCGCGCAGATGGTCGTCCTCGGAGCGGCCGTCGAGCAGCCGCTCGCGCAGCCGGTGGTAGCGGTCGAGCTTGCCGCGGGCCCATTGGGCGCGCTCCTCCACGAACTCCCGTACGACCTCGGGACCGGCCTCGTCCAGGGCCTGGACCTTGACCATCAGCTCGTCACGGATGCTGCCCGGCCGGGGCGGCTCGGCGGCGAACTCCCGCAGCGCCGCGCGCCCGGCCCCGGTGAGGGAGAACAGCCGCTTGTCGGGCCGCCGTTCCTGCCGCACGACGCGCGCGGCGAGCAGCCCCTCGGTCTCCATCCGGGTCAGCTCGCGGTAGAGCTGCTGGGGGGTGGCCATCCAGAAGTTGGCGATCGACGCGTCGAAGCCCTTGGCCAGGTCGTATCCGGACGCCTCGCCCTCCAGGAGGGCGGCGAGTACCGCGTTGCGCAGTGCCATGTGGCTCACGGTAGCGCATGCGATTACTCTCATCCGCACTTATTCAACGAATTGACTATGAGGTGAGACGCATGGAGGCGTTCCGCGCGGCCGTGGAGGCCGGGGATCACGAGGCGATCGAGGAACTGCTGGCCGACGACGTGGTGTTCACCAGTCCGGTCGCCTTCAGCCCGTACGAGGGCAGGGCGATCACCGCGGCGATCCTGCGCGGGGTCTCCCGCGTCTTCGAGGACTTCCGCTACGTCCGCGAGATCACCGGCCCCGACGGCCGCGACCACGCGCTGGTCTTCCGGGCCCGGGTCTCCGGCCTGGAGGTCCACGGCTGCGACTTCCTGCACCTCGACGTGGACGGCCGGATCGACGACTTCCAGGTCATGGTGCGCCCGCTGTCGGCGGCCAAGGCGCTGGCGGAGGCGATGGGCGCCCAGTTCGACCGCATCGCCGCGGAGGCGGCGGGAACGTGACCGTCACCGAGGCGCGGGCCCCTCTGGCCTCGGGAGACGCCGCCCCGGGCGGAGGCCGGGCAGGGCCCGTCCTCGCGCCGGGGTGACCGCGCGTCGAAGGGTCAGAACGACGGGCCGACGAGGCCCGCCTTCGTGTGGCTGCCGCCGCCCGCCGCCACGGGTCCCGCCTTGGCCAGCGACGCGTCGGTCGCCTGGAGGGAGATGCCCGACATCGGGTCGCCGCCGGTCTGGGCGGCGGAAGCGGAGCCTGCGGCGCCGAGGACGGCGGCTCCGACGAGCAGGGCAGCGGCGATCGCCTGGGTGGTCTTCACGTGGAACTCCTCAGTGGGCACCGGCTGGGCATGCCGCAGCCGTTCTTCCTGTTCAGGACGGAGGAGAGCTGCCCGCGCGGTTGTCCCGGATATGCACGGACGACCGAGGAGTCACTCCGTCGGCCGCGCCCGACAGCCCCGTGGCGGCCCGGGCCTCCGCCACTCGCCCCAGCGCACCGTCACGCGGGCGGGCGGTGGCTCCGGTGACGGCTCAACTCGCCCGCGGGGCGCCGTGGCGCAGGCCGTCGAAGAGGACGGTGGTGATCTGCCGGGCCTCGTCCTGCCAGCCCTCGGTGGCGTGCATCGCGCAGATGCCGCCCAGGGCGCGCAGCAGCGTGGGGCCGGTGACGCCCTCGCGGAGGGTGCCTGCCGCGGTGCCCGCGTCGAGGAGGCGGGTGAGGGCGTCGGCCATCCGGGACCGGGCGGTGTCGAAGACCGGTGAGTCCGTGGCCATGATGCTCTCCAGCGCGGCGCCCATTCCCTTGCCCACGGCGGCGTGGTCCACGAGGAGCAGCAGGAAGCGCCGCAGGGCCTCGTGCGGCGCGTGCTGGTCCAGGAGCTCCCCGGGCGCGGCGCACAGTTCGTCGACCTCCTTGCGGTAGACCTCCTCGACGAGGGCCTCGCGGGTCTCGAAGTGGCGGTAGAGCGTGCCCACGGCCACTCCGGCCCTGCGGGCGATCTCCTCGACGTGCGCGTCGGTGTCGCCGCCGAGGAACGCCTCCCGCGCCGCGGTCAGCAGCGCCTCCCGGTTGCGCCGCGCGTCGGCGCGCATCGGACGTGATGACGACGACGATGACGACGATGACAGCGATGACAACGGAGCCTCCATAAGGTGAGTCCGACTCCGTTTGTGTATGGTTTCCGGAGTCGGGTTCATTTTATGGGAGGGCGCTCATGACGATCGTGGGAGAAGGACTGGACGGGCTCCGGGTGCTGGTCACCGGCGGCAGCCGCGGCCTGGGCGCGGCGACCGCACGCCGCTTCGCCGCCGCGGGCGCGACCGTACTGACGGCGTCGCGGAGCGAACCGGGGGAGGACCTGGCGGCCACCACGTTCATCCGGGCCGACCTCTCCACCGAGCGGGGCGTGGCGGAGCTCGGGCGGCGGGTCGCCGACCGTGTGGGCGGGGTGGACGTGCTCGTGAACAACGCGGGCGCGGCGAGCGCCCCGGCGCCGACCCTGAGCAGGTCGGAGGAGTCCTGGCGCGCCGACCTGGAGATGAACCTGCTCGGCGCCGTGCGCCTGGACCGGGCCCTGGTGCCGGGGATGGTGGAGCGGGGGTCCGGCGTCGTCGTGCACGTCTCCTCGATCGCGAGCCGTCTTCCGCAGCGCACGGAGGCGTCCTACGCCGCGGCCAAGGCGGCGCTCAACGCCTACAGCCGGGAGCTGGCGACCGAGGTGGGCGAGCACGGGGTGCGCGTCGTGTGCGTCCTGCCGGGCTTCGTCGTCACGGAGGGCGCCGCCGCCCACCTCCAGCGGATGGCCGACCGGCAGGGCGTCGGACGGGACGTGGTCGAGCGGCAGATCGTGGACCACCTGAAGGTGCCCATGGGCCGGCCCGGCGACCCCGAGGACGTCGCCGAGATGATCGCGTTCCTCGCCTCCGGGCGCGCCAAGTGGCTCACGGGCGCCGAGTTCCGCGTCGACGGCGGCATCGTCCCGGCGCTCTGAGGCGCTCCGCGTGGCGATCGGCATCCCCCACACGTACGTACGAGAGGACGGCACCGTGCACATCTCCCTCAGCTCCGTGATCATCGACGCCGCCGAACCGGAGGCCGAGAGCGCCTTCTGGCACCGGCTGCTCGGCGGCTCTGTCACCCGCACACCCACCCACCACTTCATCCAGGCGCCCGGTTCCGGCGTCCCGGTCCTCGTGATCCAGGCGGCCCCCGGCCATGTCGCCCCGGGCTGGCCGGACGGCGCCCCGCAGCAGATGCACCTCGACTTCGCCGTCGACGAACTGGCCACCGCCGACCGCCTCGCGACCGGAGCGGGCGCCACCCGGCTACGGCCCACCGGCGACGTCCCCCAGGACGCGCAGCAGACCAGCCGTGTCTACGCCAGCCCCGCCGGACACCCCTTCTGTCTGCGACCGGCCTAGCCTGACTGTCCTGAGGGTGAAGCAGCGGGGCCAACTCCCTCGCGCCGGTCACCTGGGACGACGGAGAGAGGAACGACCCGTGAGCACCGTGACGATCACCATCGACCGCGAACGCCGCACCGGCGCCGGTACGGCGGTCCGCCCGGCCGTCGGCCGCTGCCCTTCGGGCCCGATCAGCGCGACGCCCCGGCCGTCGTGACCAGCGGGGGATGGCTGGCGGACACCCGGGCGTCCTACGACGCCGATGCCACCGGCTACGCGGACGAGACGCGGAACCTCCTGTCCGAACTGCCGCCAGAGCGCGACGTCATGGCGGTGTTCGCCGAGCGGGTGCGGGCAGCGGGCGGCGGGCCCGTGGCGGACGTGGGGTGCGGGCCCGGGAGGATCACCGCCCATCTGCGGGACCTCGGCGTGGACGCGTTCGGCATCGACCTGTCGCCCCGGATGATCGAGGTGGCGCGGCGTGAGCATCCGGGCGTCCGGTTCGAGGTGGGGTCCATGACCCGGCTCGGCCTCGCGGACGGCTCGCTGGCCGCGCTGCTCGCCTGGTACTCGATCATCCACGTCCCCGACGACGCGATCGCCCCGGTCCTCGCCGGTTTCCGCCGGGCGCTGCGGCCCGGCGGTCTGCTGCTGCTGGGTTTCCACGTCGGCGACCCCGCCCCGCCCGAGTCGCGGCGGGACGGCGCGGCGGATGGCGCGGAGTGGCCGGAGTCCTACGTCCGCCGTCGACAGCCGGACCAAGTGGCCTCTTGGCTCGACGAGGCGGGCTTCACCGCCGAGCCCGACCCCACGCTCACCACGGCCGCACGCACGCTCGGCGGAGTGCTGCTGGCTCGCCGCTAGGGGGATGGTCCTTGGCGCCTGGCGCCTGGCGCCTGGTGCCTGGTGCCTGGTGTCGCGTCAGCGGCGCAGGGCCGCGTGGGCCGCTGACAGGCGGTGGGTCTCGTCGCGGGCGGAGTCGTCGCCGGAGATCTCGTCGGCCCAGGCGAGCAGCCGTCGCAGCGGGGCGTCGGCCGTGTCCGTGACCACGCGCGGGGCGCCGAGGGCGAGTTCGCCGCTGGTCCCGTCGAGGGTGAGCAGGGTGCCGGTGCCGACGGCGCGTCCGTCCACCGCCGCGCGGCCGCCCTCCGTATCGACCGTGAGGCCGTCGACGCCGACGACCGCGGGCTTGCCCAGGGAGCGTGCGACGACCGCCGCGTGGCTGGCCGGTCCGCCGCGCGCGGTGACGATGCCCGTGGCGGCGGCGAGGCCGCGCATGTCGTCCGGCGAGGTCTCCGGGCGGACCAGGATCACCGGGCCCTCCCGCGCCATGCGCACCGCCGCGTCCACCGTCGTCGCGACGCGCCCGGTCGCGACGCCGGGCACGGCGCCGATGCCGCGGCCGAGGAGGTCGTACGCCCCGGACGGGTCGATGCGCGGCGTCCGTACGAGTCGCAACTGCCGCGGGGAGACGCGGAGCAGCGCTTCGGCGCGCCCGATGGTGCCCGCCTCGGCGAGTTCGGTGGCCACCCGGACGGCGGCGGCGCCGACGAACCGCCCGGGGCGCACCTGGAGCATCCACAGCTCGCCGGACTGGAAGGTGAACTCGGCGTAGCAGGCGTCGCGGCAGTGCTCCTCGATCCGGCGCAGGGCGTCCGACAGCTCGGCCCAGACTGCCGGTTCGCGCGTGGCGAGGTCGCCCAGCGGCCGGGTCCTCGACCTGCCGGAGACGACATCCTCTCCCTGTCCCCCGAACAGGACCTCGCCGAACGGAAGGTTCTCGCCGGTACGGGGGTCGCGGCTGAAGGCGACTCCGGTGCCGCTGCGGGCGTCGCGGTTGCCGAACACCATGGACTGCACGACCACGGCGGTGCCGAGGTCGTCCGGGATGCCGTGCAGGGTGCGGTACGTCCGCGCGCGGGGCGTGTTCCAGGACGAGAACACCGCCTCGACCGCCCACTCCAGCTGGCCCGCCGCGTCGTCGGGGATCTCCCTGCCGCAGCGTTCCCGTACGAGCCGCTCGACGGCCTCCGCTCCTCCGCTCGCGGCACCCACGGCGCGCGCGGCCGCGTCCGTACCGGTGACCGCCGAGGCGAAGCCGGTCAGGAACCGCAGCCGCGAGTCCGCCGCGAACGCCCGGTCGCCCGTCTCGGCCGCCAGTCCCTCCGTGGCCCCGGTGGTGAGCCCGAGGTTGAGGACGGTGCTCATCATGCCCGGCATCGACACGCCCGCGCCGGAGCGGACGGCGACCGCGAGCGGCCGGTCGGGGCCACCGAACCTCCGTCCCGTGGCGCGTTCGAGATCCGCCACGGCCGCCCGGAGTTCGCCGCCGAGACCGTCGGGGACGCGCCCGTCCCGCAGGAAGGCGCGGCACGCCCCGGTGGTGAGGACGAACCCGGGCGGCACGCGCAGTCCGAGCCGGTCGAGGAGCACCAGGCCGTGCGCCTTCCCGCCGAGGACGTCGGCCGTCTCCTCGGCCTCTGCGGAGAGCGGCCGGATCCAGGCCGGGTCCGGGCGCGGGCTCATCGTTCCCTTCCGAGGGTGGTGAGCAGGTCTTCGTGCAGCTCGGCCCAGACGGTGTGGTACGACGCGGTGTCGTCGGTCACGTAGGCCAGTTCGCCGGCGGCGGCGCGGTCGAGGGCCCCGGCGAGGCGGGTGCGGTAGCGGCCGAACCGGGGGAGCGCCGCGGTCAGTTCGGCGCAGACGCCGGACGCGCGCCGGTCCAGCTCCACGAAGCCGGCGAGGACCCGGGCGTCGTAGGCGGGGTCGCGGTGGTCGTTGGCGCTCAGCATGCCGTCGACGGGGCGGAGCTGCCACGCCGTGCACAGGTCGAGCAGCTCCGGATTGAGGACGAGGAACCGCTCGAACGCGGCCGTCACGGCGGGCCGGGCCCCCGCCGACTCCAGTTCCCCGGCCGTCCGTTCGGCGTCGGAGTCCTTGCCCGCGCCGGTGAGCTGCCACCCCGTCCCCGGGAGGCCGCCGGGCAGCCGACGGGCGAGACCGGCGCGGCCGAGGTCGATCAGCTCGGACTCGACATCGGCCTCGTCGAGCCCGGTGACGAGGTGGAGGCGGTGCAGACCGGCGGCACCGGCGCAGCGCAGGCCGCGCAGCACCAGGAGGCTCGCGTGGCCGGTGGCGGCCCCGGGTCCGTCCATGCTCGGGGGGCCGTTCATGCTCTGAGATCCGCCCATGCTCTGACGTTCGTTCATGCTCTGGGGTCCGTTCATGTCGAGGTGTCACTCCTGGCGGCGGCCCGAGTCGCTCACGGACCCACTTCCGATGTTCACCACATTCCGATGACGCCATCATCTGGATGCCCTCTGTATCATGACACGGCCCGAGTGGAAGGGGATACGGATGGCGAGACTGACCCGGGCCCAGCAGCAGGGCCGGACCCGTGCGGCGGTGCTCGACGCGGCCCGGCGGGAGTTCGCGGAGCGGGGGTACGCGGAGGCCAAGATCGACCGCATCGCCGATCGCGCCGAGCTGACCAGGGGCGCCGTCTACTCCAACTTCACCGGCAAGCGGGCGCTCTACCTGGCGGTCCTCGGCGACCTCGCCGACCGGGCCCGTACGGCCGCCGAGCCCCCGGCGGTCCCACCCGGCTCCACCGGGCCGGCGCTGGGAGCCTTCGCCCGGGTCTGGCTGGAACGCCTCCCGCTCGGCGCGGACACCCCGGGCAGCGGCCGGCTGCAACTCCGCTCGCTGACCGGCGTACTGGAGACCGAGCCGTCCCGCGCCGCGCTGGCTGAGATCCTGCGGTTCGAGGCCGTGCTGCTGGCACTCGCGCTCGAACACCACGCCCCGGACGGCGCCCGGCGGGTACGGCTGGCCGAGCTGACGCTGACCCTGCTGCACGGCGCGGCCGCGCTCGCGGAGAACGCGCCCGGTGTCGGCGACCCCTTCGACCTGGCCCGCGCCGCCGAGCATCTGGCGAGCCTCCCGCTCGCCGACGACGCGGCCTTCCCCCACCTGCCCTTCGTCGCCCCGGCCCGGTCCGCCCGGGACCCGTGGTCGCCGCCTTCCGCCGTACGCGACGAGCTGACCGGCCGTCAGGTCGCCCTGGCCGAGGACGGCGTGGTCGTCGCCCTGGGCGTACGGCGGCTGTCCGCCGCCGAGGAGGCCGTCCGCTCGGCCGCCCCGGGGGACGCGGTGACGGTGGTGGTGGTGACGGACGGCCCCGACGAGGCCGGGCAGCTGGCCCGACTGCGCGTCATCGACCTCGTCGCCTCCCTGCGCCGGGTCTTCCCACCCGGCGAACTCCCCGCACTGCGCGTCGTGTTCGACGAGGGAGACGAGGGAGCGGGCGGGGGAGACGGGGGAACGGTCTCCGCCGCCCTCGGGCACCCCGTCCCCGACGACCTCACCGAGACCGCGGTCCGGGTGCGCGACGGCCTCGTCGTGGCCCGCGCGGAGGGCCGGGGCGCGGGGTACGCGGTCGCCGCGACCGAGCTCCGGGGCGCGGGCGGGGCACGCGCCGGGAGCGGGAGTGGGAGCGGCGCGACGGAGGAGTAGGGCGGCGGGTTCTGTTCCGTCGTACGTGTGCACCGTGGGCGCCGTGGGGCCCACGGCTCACCGGTCCCGTGCTCTCCGCTCGCCGACGCCCCGTCCGCCGAGGGCGTGTCCGTGCGGTCAGCGATTCCGTTCGGCCGTCGCGGCGATGCCGTCGAGCAGGGCGCGGAGGCCGAACTCGAACGCGTTCGCGGCGGCCTTGGCCGCGTCACGGTCGAAGCCGCCGTTGTGCCAGGTCTGTTCGATCGCCGGATAGCGCGCCGGGTCGAAGAAGGACTCCCAGAACTCCTGGCGGTCGGCCCACCAGTCCTCGTCGGACTGGCCGCTGATCCGCTCGGCGTGGGTGTGTTCGGCCAGGGCGGCGGCCGCGCCGTCGACGAAGGTGACGAGGGAGTCGCTCGCCGCCGACCTCTCGGCGGCGGACAGGCCGGTCAGGGACAGGGCGGCCAGCAGGAAGTCGTCCCTGGCGAGCAGGCCGGGGCCGAGGGGCGGCCGTACGGTCGAGACCGCGCGCAGCCATGGGTGGCGTCCGTGCAGCGCCGTGGTCTGCTGCGCGTAGCGCTCGATCCGGTCACGCCACGAGCCCGCGGGGGTCAGGTCGAGCTCCTGCCGGGCGGAGTCGACCATCAGGTCGACCAGCTCGGCCTTGCCGGGCACGTGGGTGTAGAGCGTCATCGTGCCGACGCCGAGGGACGCCGCGAGCCGCTCCATGGTCATGGCGTCGAGCCCGTCCCGGTCCGCCAGCGCCGTGCCCGCGGCGACGATCTTCTCCAGGGAGACCTTGGGCGGTCTGCCACGTCCCGAACGGGCCTGCGGGGAGCGCCAGAGCAGGCGCAGGGTCTCCCGGGGGTCTCCGCCGCCGCTGCGTTCCATCGCGCCTCCTCCTTTTCCGTAGATGGTACGGTAAAAAATATCCGTAGGCCGTACGGAAAAGGGAGGCGCAAGTGCGAGTGCTGGTCACCGGGGCGACCGGGAACGTGGGACGGCATGTGACGGCGGGCGTGGTCGAGGCGGGGATCGAGGCGCGGGCCCTGACCAGGAACCCGGCGAGGGCGCAACTGCCCGGCGCCGAGGTCGTTCAAGGGGACCTCACCGCGCCGGAGAGTGTGCCCTTCGACGGCGTGGACCGGATGTTCCTCTTCCCGGAGCCGTCGACGGCGAAGGAGATCGTCGAGCGTGCCGTGCGGGCGGGCGTACAGCGGATCGTCGTGCTCTCGTCGGGCGCGGTGACCGGCGGCTTCGACACGACGTTCCATCCGCCGGTCGAGCGGGCGGTCGAGGAGTCCGGCGTGCGGTCCGGCGTGGAGTGGACGCACATCCGGCCGGGCGAGTTCGCGGCCAACAAGCTGGCGCTGTGGGGGCCGTCGATCCGGGCCGAGCGGGTGGTGCGCGACGCGAACCCGGACTCGGCCTGGTTCCCCGTGCACGAACGGGACGTCGCCGACGCGGCGCTCGCGGCCCTGCTGGAGAACGGGCGCGGGCACCACGGCAAGGCGTACGACGTCAACGGACCGGAGATGATCACCTCGCGCGAACAGGTCAGGGCCATCGCCGACGCGCTCGGCGAAGAGGTCGGGTTCGAGGAGGTCACCGCGGCGGAGGCGCGGGAGATCTACCGGAGGATCGGGGGACTCGCCGCCGAGGCCGCGGACTTCCTGCTGGGATTCACCGACTACGACGGCAACCCGGCCGACCCCGCGGACGCCGGGAACGCCGGGAACGCCGGGACCGCCGGGGACTTCGACCCGAGCACCCTCGGCCCGCTGCCCACCGTGCGGTCCGTGACGGGCGGTTCGCCACGGACGTTCGCGCAATGGGCACGGGACCGCGTGGAGGACTTCCGCTAGGGAGTGTCTTCAAAGTAGCGTCGTCCGCCCGAAGGGCGGGCCCGGTGGCGTCTGGTGCGTGCGATCGCAAGGCGGAGGAAGGAGCCACT
>NZ_JBIDAT010000008.1:418992-452257 GCF_043202595.1 Streptomyces sp. NPDC048172 | reverse complement strand
ATCGCCCCCGTGGACGGCAGCTCCTCGGCGGCCACCTCGTCGCAGGCGAGGACGACGTACCAGCGGTTACCTTCACGCTTCACGCTGACCGTCTTCACGCGGCCCTGCACGGGCCGGTACTGGTGCACGCGGACATGCCCCACGCCCTGGAGGCGGACGCGGGTCTGCGGATCCTGGGGCGCCGAGTCCCAGCGGCAGCCGTCACCGTCCCTGGGGAAGGTGACAGTGTCGAAGTGCCCGACGCCCTTGAAGCGCGGGTAGCCCGGGGCCTGCCCGGCCTTCACGCGGCGGAAGAACCCCTGGAACGCCTTGTCCAGGCGGCGCAGGGTGGCCTGCTGCGAGGAGAACGACCAGCGCCCTTGCCGCCCGGGGTCACACGCGCGGATCTCCTTGAGCTGCGCGGACTGATCCCCGTACCTGACGGTCGTCTTCGAGGCGTGCCGGTAGGCGTCGCGCCGCTCTTGAAGGGCGCCGTTGTAGAGCGAGCAGTGGTCACGCAGCATCTCGCCCAGCGAGACCGCCTGACGGGCCGTGGGACGCAGGAGGAACTTGTACGCGCGGATCACGAGCCCTCCCCCTTCTTCCACGGGCGTTCCCACTGGGTGTCGATGTACTTCTCGACCGTCGCCGCCGAGACGGCGCCGGCCGACGCCGCGAAGTACGACGACGACCACAAGGTGGGCATCCGCGACTTCAGGTGCGGGAACTCCTCACCCAGGACGCGGGAGGTGAAGCCCTTGAACTGGTTGGCCACGTACGAGGCCGACGACTTCGGGTCGTGCTGCACGAACAGATGGACGTGGTCGGGCACCACCTCAAGGGCGAGAATCTCCCAGCCGCGCTCCTCCGCCTTCTGCCGGATCAGTTCCTCCAGTCGTTCCGCGACCCGGCCGCCGAGGACCGGACGGCGGTACTTCGGGCACCACACCACGTGGAGCCCAAGGTCATACACGCCGCCGGAGAATCGGCGAACCTTCCTGGTCACAGTCACGCGATCAATATAGACACGCCACAGGTCTAGTGCGGCAGAAAGGACGGCTCAGGTGAAAACCATGGATCCATGCACACCGCTGACATCAAAGCAGGACTCAGAAACCATTCCCCACCCCGCTAAAGCGGGGCGCCCCCCGGCCAGGTTCTGATGGAGAACACGCAGGACCCGCGGGGGCCGCACCGAGCCTTCACACCGCCCGCCGACTTCGGGCCGGGCGCCCTGTTCGTTCACGAGCCGGGCCCCAGGCCGGTGGTCCCGCCATGGGCCGCCGTCGCCGTGCTGGCGGTCCTGGCCGTGGCGGGGGTCGCCGCGAGCGGCGGTACGGGCGGCGGTGCCGTCGCGGCGGTGGGCGGCTGCGCGGTGCTCGGCTCCCTGACCGTGCCCGCGCTGCGCCGCCGCGCCTGGGAGCACACCCGCCCGGACGCGGTCGGCTTCGACGCCCGCGGGATCCTGGTGCGCTGCGACGGCGGCGCCCCGTTCCACGTCCCCTGGCGCCACGTGCGCCGCCTCGACACCGGCCACGCCCGCGTCCGCCTGCCCGGCAACCAGTGGACCGCCTACCAGCGCCGCCGCGCCCAAGGCCTCGAACCCGACTGGCTCCGCCTCTGGCTCGTCCCCGGCGCCGCCCCCGAGGCCGAACGCACCCTGAGCGCCCTCGCCTCCTGGCGCCGCACCGACGAGGACGCCGTGCTCCTCCTCCGCTTCCACCGCGGCGTCGACCTCCCCGAACTGGCCACCGCCGCCCGCGAACACGCACCCCAGGGCGTCCGCCTCGGCCTCTGAACCCCGCCTCGCCTCTCCTCTCGGCTCTTCTCAGCGCTCGCGCACGTGCACGTGGCCCTCCTCGGGATAGGCGGGCGGGGCAGGCGGGAGGTGGTGGGTGAGGGGGTAGCCGCACTTCTCCGCGACGCGGCAGGAGGCGGTGTTGTCGGCCTGGTGGAGGAGTTCGAGGCGGTCCGGGGCGTGCGGGGCCAGGGCGGTGAAGGCCCAGGCCGTGAGGGCTGCCAGGGCGCGGGGGGCGACGGAGCGGCCGCGGGCCTCGGGGGCCGTCCAGTAGCCCACCTCGCCGGGGCGCTTGAGGACGACGCCGCCCAGCAACGCGCCCTCCGGGCCGGGTTCGGCGACGGCGAAGGCGTGCCGGGTTTCCTCCGTCCAGGCGTCCCGTTGGGCGTGGATCCAGTCGAGCGCAGCCGGATCGTCCTCCATTCGGTGCGTGGCCCAGCGGCGGAGTGCCGGGTCGCCGCGGTGGGCCGATGCCACGGCCGGGGCGTCCTCGTCGCGCCACGGGCGCAGTACGAGGGTGTCCGTGCGGAGTGTGCGCAGGGCCTGGACCGACCAGGCCAACGCGGGGCTCCGGCTTTCGGGCGCGGGCCAGCCGTTGACGACGGCGAGGAGGCGGAGGTACCGCTCCCAGCACGGATCGGCCGCGCGTTCGAGGCGTGCCGCGAGACGGTGGCGCAGGTCCGGGCCGTCGGGCCTGCCGAGGAGGGTGGCCTGGTGCGCGGCGAGCGCGTCGGCCACGGCCGCCGCCTCCGGCGCCGCCGGGTCGGTCCCCGCCGCGAGCGCCGGGCCCGCCAGGTCGCACGCCACCGCCACGATGTCCGCGCGGGGCGGAACGGACGCGGGGTGCTCCGCGCCGTACTCGTCCGCCATCCCGCGCAGACTCGCCCGGAAACCGTTTTCCCGGACGAGCCCGGCGAGCTCGGCCCACGCCCGTATCTGCTCGGGCGTGGGCTCTGCGGGAAGCTCGGGCCGCAGCGAGGCGGCGAGGGGAGCGAAGGGCGTAGGGGGCTCGCCGTCGGGGGTGAGGACCGTGGCGAGGAAGTCGTCGACGAGGCGGTGGCGTTCGGCTTCGGGGAGGGTGGCCAGGCGGTGGAGCTCTTCGAGCTCCTCGGGAGCGGCGGCGGACTCGGCGGCCGCGGTGAGTACGGCGTGGCGGAGGCGCAGGGCGCGGATCTGGACGGCGAGGGCCTCGGCGTGCGCGGCGGCGACCTCGGGGAAGGTCGTCTCGCGGTCGAGGACCCCGCGGACGGAGTCGAGGCCGACGCCCAGGGCGCGGAGCGTCCGTATCAGGTCGAGGCGGGCGGCGGCCTCCCCGTCGTACAGCCGGTATCCGGCGGGGCTGCGGCCCGCCGGGGGCATCAGGCCGCGGTCGGACCAGTAGCGGATGGTCTTGACCGGGATCCCTGTGCGCTGGGCCAGTTCGCCGATCGCGAGAAGCGCGTCACCGTTCATGCGCTCACTCTGACGTCTCCCCTCGCTGGAGACTCCACCGCCCCGGCGGGCCCGGCAGGGGCGACGCGCGCCAGCCCAGCCAGCGGCGTACGGCGACGAGGATCACGGGGCCCGTCGGGGGCCGGTCCGCGTACTGGGCGTACTTCGCGCGCAGCACGGTGACGGCGGCGGCGTGCGCCGCGCCGTCGCCGGGCGGTACGACGTGGGCCTCGCCGTCGGCGCGTGCCCACCACAGGCGGGTCCAGTCCGCGTCGTAGGCGTCGGCGAGGAGGCAGACGGACGGGTGCGCGGCGATGTTCCGCAGGCGCTTCAGCCGCTGCGTCGACTTCGGCTTCGCGTCGACCGCCGTGACGATCTCGGCACGCCCGCCGTCGTCAGGGCCGCGTACGGCGAAGACGACCGGGACGAGGTGGGGCCGCCCCTCCTCGTCCACCGTCGCCAGGCGTGCGACCGGCTCAGCCGCGAAGCGGCGCCGCGCCTCGTCCTCGTTCATGGCGGGCACGGGCCGGACCTCCGGGGCGGACGGGTCAGGCGGGCACGGCCGCCGCCCGTCACGTTGAGCAGGACGCGGGCTCCGGGTGCGACGCGTCCCTCGCGCACGGCCGCCCGCAGGCAGGCGACGCCGACGGCGGCCGGGGGCTCGATGTCGATGCCCTCGCACTCCTCGAAGAGCGCGGCGGCACGGCGGGCCGCGCCCTCGTCCGCGACGAGGACGGTGCCGCCGGAGGCGCGCAGCGCGTCGCGCACGCCGCCCGCGGTGGCGAAGGGAGGGGCGGAGTTGAGGAGTTCGGGGGCGTACGTGGACGGGGCGTACGTGGACGGGGCGTGCGCGGATGGGGCGTACGCGGACGGGGCGCGCCCCAGCGGCGTACGACCGCCGTGCCACGCCTGCCGGAGCGGTGCGTACGCGGCGTTCTGGCAGAGGACGAGGCGCGGCAGGCCTGGCCCGCCGCCCCCGGCGAGGATCCGGCTCGCCGCCTCGTGCACGCCGAGCGCCCCCGCGCCGCTGCCCACGGCCTGGACGTAGACGTCGGGCAGGCACCCCATCGCCTCGTACGCGGCGAGCGCGACGACGCCGAGGCCGTCCCTGCGGCCGACGTTACGGACGCCGCCCTCGCCGACGTACGCGGGGACGAGGCGACGAGCCTCGCGGCGCACGCGATCGCGTCGTCGTAGGAGGAGTTCGGGAGGCCCCGTATCCGGACGACGGAGTGCCCGTTCCCCCTCCCCCGCATTCCGAATTCCAGGGCCCGCAGCGCGGATTCGGGAACGACGAGAAGGCACGGCGTACCGGAATCGCGGCACGCGGCGGCGAATGCGGCGGCCGTGTTTCCCGCCGACGCGACCACGAGGGTTCCCGCGTTCTCGGGAATGCGGGCCAATACGGTACGGGCCTCAAGTTCCTTGAACGTACCGGTCTCCATATGGCAGCCCTTTTCGGGCCAGTAGCCGCTGAAGGAGATCCACAGTTCGGTGAGGCCGAGCGCGGCGGCGAGCCTCTCGCTGCGGTAGACGGCGGGGAGGCAGGAGCCCGGGACCTCGCGCCGTACGGGCAGCCAGCGCGCGTACCGGAAGATGCCGGACGCCGCCGGGTCGACGGGGAACGCGCCGTCCGCGTACCGGGTGCGCAGCAGTGCGCCGTCCCCGCAGACGGGGCAGGCCGACGCCAGCCCGTCGTCCGGTACGTCGCACCCGCATCCGGCGCAGCGGAGCGCGTAGTGCAGGGCATAGCGCAGGGCGTGGCGGAGGGGGACGCGCGTGCCTGTTCCGGTCGATCCGGTCATGGGGCGCCGCCGTCCCGCAGGGCCCCGGGCGGGTAGACGCGGCGGACGCTCGTGCCGAGGCGGCCGAGGTCGGCGCCGTAGACGTGCAGCGACACCGCCCGTCCCGGGCCCGGGTTGCGAACCAGGTGGATGTCGCCGGGCGGCGCCAGGCTGCTCACGTCCCCCGCGCGGTTGACGCGCCTCCCCGCGACTTCCAGCGCCCCGCCCGCCGGGCGGAACCGCCGCTCGTCCTCGCACCCCTCGTACACGCCCGTGGCGCACCACGCCACATGGTCGTGGACGGGGGTCTCCTGGCCGGGCAGCCAGACGAGCGCGACGACGGAGAACGCGCCGACAGAGCCGTCCAGATCGGCGCGCTCGGCGTGCTCGGCGGGCTCGGCGGGCTCGGCGTGCAGCAGGTGCTGCCGGTATCCGGCCGGGTCGCCCTCGCGCTGCTCCGGCGCCAGCAGCGCCGGTGCGGAGAGGAAGGGCCGCAGGCGCTCCGCCACGCGCGCGGCCCGCAACTCCGGGCCGTCGGCGGTGGATTCCCGTACGGCCTCGCGCAGCGCCTCGCGTACGGACGCGACCAGGGCCCGGAGATTCCCGCTCTCCGCCTGGGCGGGCGCGGAATCCGTCGGTATCGCCACGGCAACTCCGTTCCGCCCGGCGGTTTTTCCGCGAGCTGCTGGAGAGTTTCCGAACACCGCGAGAAACGATCCGCTTTCCCGGCAGATTAACAAGGGCCAGGGCCCGCCGCACTCCGGGAATTGGGGGGGGTTACGCGCCGCCGCCAGGGCGCCGCAGCATCGCCCACGTCCGGGGGCCGCCGTCGGGCAGCTCGACCTCGCCGGTGACGGCGAAGCCGAGGCGCTCGTAGAACCGTACGTTGCTCTCGGTCGAGGTCTCCAGGAACGCGGGCTGCCCCGCGCGGTCGGCGGCGTCGAGGCCCGGGCGTATGACGGCCGTGCCGAGCCCCCGCCCCTGCGCGCCGGGGGCCACACCGACCGTGCCGAGGAACCAGGCGGGTTCGGTGGGACGGTACGGGTCCAGGGCGCGCTCGGCGGAGTCGAAGGCGAACGCGCGCTCGCCCGCGAGCTCGCCCAGTTCGGGGCCGATCTCGGTGAAGGCCGGGCTCGGGTCGCGCTCGGGTGTGGTCCACACGGCGACGGCGCGCGCGCCGTCGGCCACCCACACCCGCCCGTACACCAGGCCGACACGGGTCAGGAACAGCTCCTGGAAGCGGGCCACGCGCTCCTCGTGGTCCTCGGCGGAGATCACGTGCCGGGTGAAGGAGTAGTCGGCGAAGGCGCTGGTGAGCGTGGTCACCGCGGTCGGTACGTCGTCGGGCACGGCGGGCCGTACGCCGGGGCGGGCGCGGGCGTCGTGCCCGGTGGCGAGGTCGTTCATCGGCTTCGCTTCCTCTCATGTCGTGTCGCACGTCGTGTCTCACGTCGTGTCGCACCTCGTGTCGCACGTCGTGACTCGCTCTGCGGCGGGTCACCGGCCTTAACGATCAAGACCCGGCGGTCGTGCCCGCGCGCGTGCCCGCGCCCGGAACCCGGATGCGCCCCCGGAAATCGGATGCGCGCCCGTGACCCGTGTTGCGAGGATGCCGTGCGGGACGGCCGCAGGGGAAAGGGAATACGGAATGAGCGCATCCGACGGAGCGTCAGCGACCCCCGCCTGCCTGATCCTCACCGGCATGCCGGGCGCGGGGAAGTCGACGGTCGCGCCCCTGGTCGCCGCGCGGCACGCGCGTGCCGCGCGCGTCAACGGCGACGTCCTCTCGTACATGGTCGAGAGCGGCCGCGTCGGCTTCAACGGCACGCCCTCCGAGGAGTCCCGCCGTCAAGTGCTGCTCTGCGCCCGCAACATGTGCTCCCTCGCCGCGAACTTCGCCGACGCGGGCATCACGCCCGTCCTCGAACACGTCGTCGCCGACCGCGAGGTGCTGGACCTGATGACGGGGCTGCTCCGCCCCCGCCCGGTGCGGTTCGTCGTGCTGGCCCCCTCGCCCGAGGTCTGCGAGCGCCGCAACGCCGCCCGCGCGCCCGAGGAGCGCATCGGCTACCCCATCGCGCCGCTCTACCGCGCGATGGAGGAGAAGCTGGGCGACGTCGGCTGGTGGCTCGACAGCTCGGACCTCACCCCCGAGGAGACGGCCGCCACGATCGTCGCCCACGCCGCCGGGAAGGCCACGCTCTGAGCGAGCTCAGGCGAACGGATCGCCCCTGACCCCCGCGAGCCGCACCAGCCCCGGCCTCCCCGGCCCGTCGGGCTCCACGAGGACGTACACGGTGTACGTCAGCTCCACGCCCTCCGCGCCCTCCGCACGCTCCGTCACGCGCGCCCGCGCCCACGCCAGCACCTCGTCGACGTCCGCCGCACCCCGTACCTCGTACTCGTCCGCGCACACCCGCCGCCGGTCCCAGCAGTACACCCGGTACCGCGGCTCCTCGTCCTCCCAGGCGGTGTCCCGGGGGTCGACTCCTCGTACGTCCATGCCGGAGACCGTAATCTGCGGGGCGAGCCACCGAGTCCCCGAACACTGGGAGTCGACCCCCATGTCACGTACGTGGCCCGTCTCGGTGAAGGGTGTGGTTCTGGATCCGCGGGAGCGGGTGCTCCTGCTGCGCAACGAGCGCGACGAGTGGGAGCTGCCCGGCGGGCGGCTCGAGGAGGCCGACGCCTCGCCCGAGGCCGCCGTCGAGCGGGAGATCCATGAGGAGACCGGCTGGCAGGTCGCGGTGGGGCCGCTGCTGGACACCTGGATCTACCAGCCGTTCCCCCGTACCCGTCCCGGGAGCCGCGTCCTGATCGTCACGTACGGGTGCGCGTTGCTGACTCCGGGGGCTGAGCCCGTGCTCAGTCACGAGCACGCGGCGCTCGGGCTGTTCACGGCGGCGGAGGTCGAGGGGCTGCGGATGCCCGACGGGTACAAGCGGTCGGTCAGGGCGTGGCGCCCGCGCCCGCGCAGAGGCCGCCGACGCCGCGCATGAGTCGGAGTGCAGGGGGTCGTAGCGGCTCCCTCCCCT
This sequence comes from Streptomyces sp. NPDC048172, assembly GCF_043202595.1. Taxonomy (NCBI): domain Bacteria; kingdom Bacillati; phylum Actinomycetota; class Actinomycetes; order Kitasatosporales; family Streptomycetaceae; genus Streptomyces; species Streptomyces sp. NPDC048172. Next base: position 444,230 of record NZ_JBIDAT010000008.1, on the reverse strand, counting down.
CCGTTCACCGCTTCCCGGCCGCCGCGCCGTCCGGCTCCGGCTCCGGCTCCGGCTTGTCCCGTACGGACACCGGGTGCCCGTACGGGCGTGGCTCCTTCAGGCCGGCCGCGCCCAGGACCGCGACCGTGAAGACGGCGAGTGCGGCGCCGAGCGCGGTCCGCAGGCCGTGGGCGTCCGCCAGCATGCCGAACAGCGGCGAGCACAGCCCGCCCGCCGACATCGTCAGCCCGAGCGTGAGCCCGCTGGCGGTGCCGGGCCGGGTGGGGAGGTAGTCCTGAGCGAGCGTCACCTGCGGGGCGAACGGGACGAAGAGGGCCGCGCCGCTCAGCACCGTCGCGGCCACCAGGAACGGGAAGTCCGGGGCCCAGACGACCCCGGCCAGCGCGGGGACGCTCAGCACGTATCCGGCGCGCACGGTGGCCGTACGGCCGTGGCGGTCGGCGGCCCAGCCGCCCAGCAGCGTGCCCACGGCGCCCGCCGCGGTGAACGAGGTGAGGACGGCCGCGCCCTTGCCCGGTCCCACGTGCAGCGTGCGCTCGGCGTGCAGGGCGACGAGCGCCGTGACGGTGACGTACGGGATGGACCAGCCGACGACCGTCGCCACGAGCCTGCGGAACGCCCGCCAGTCGTCCCGCGCGACTCCCGCGTCCCCCGCGTCTCCCGCGTCTCCCTCGACTCCTCGCGCGGGGCGGCGCGTTGAAGATCCCGGCGGCGCTTCGGGCGCCCTCCCGCGCCGCGGCCGTGGGGACCGTACGGACCGCGCGGCCCAGACCAGCGCCGTCACCAGCGCCGGGATCGCGAGCAGCGCCGTGCCGCGCAGGCCCGCGACGCCGACGAGGAACGTGACGCACGCGGGTGCGAGCGCCGCGCCCAGCGTGCCGCCGACGGCGAAGACGCTCATGCCCTTCTGCGAGGAACCGCCCGCGGCGCGGGCCATGCTGGTCGCGGGCGGGTGGTAGGCGGCGAGGCCGAGTCCGGCGAGCGCCGCGCAGAGCCAGGTGAGCGCGTAACCGTGCACGAGCCCGATCCCCGCCACGCCCAGCGCGGCCGTCAGGAAGCCGACGGGCACCATCCAGTCGCGGGGGCGGCGGTCCGCGAGGATCCCGAAGAGGGGCTGGCCCGCGCTGGAGAGCCCGGTCACCGCGAGGGCGATGCCGGACACGTCCGCGTAGCTGTAATGACGCTGCGCCATCAGGAACGGGAGCAGCGCGGGGACCGCTCCCTGGTAGAGGTCGTTGACGGTGTGCGTGCTGGCCAGGAAGCCCAGCCGGGCCTTGTTCATGGGAGTCCAGTCCTCGGGACGCGCGGAGGAACCCTGCGAGAATTCGTCAGGTCCTCAGACAAGTTAGCCAGCACCGAGGACCGGCGCAACCGGCTTGTCCTTCGCTCAGTCCCGCGCGCGCAGCCGCGTGAGCGTCGCGGCGAGGTCCTCCTCCAGCACCCGCGCCGCCTCCTCCGGCTCCCCGCGCTCGACGGCCCCGACCAGCGCCGCGTGCTCCGCGTCCCCGTGGTTGGGGTCCTGGTCGCGCGGCGCGACGAGCGCCATCAGCTCGACCAGCCCGCGCCGCAGCACGGGCGCGAACTCCGCGAAGAGGTCCGTCAGTACGGGGTTGTGCGCGGCGGCGACGAGCGCGGCGTGCAGCGCGATGTCGGCGTCGACGAACGCCTCGTCGTCCAGCTCCGCCGCCGCGCGCCGCCCCGCCAGGGCCTCGCGCAGCGCCGTACGGTCCGCCTCCGTGCGCCGCCGGGCCGCGAGCCGGACCGCCTGGACCTCGACCAGCATCCGCACCTCGTACACGTCCGCGAGCGCCGCGCGGCGCAGCCGGTCCGGCCACTCCTCGACGGGGCGGGTGGCGGTGACGAAGACGCCCGAACCCTGCCGTGCCTTCACGAGCCCGGCGCTGGCCAGCATCCGTACGGCCTCGCGCACGGTGGAACGGCCGACGCCCAGCTCCTTGGCGAGGGTCGTCTCGCCGGGGAGCTTCGTGCCGACGGGCCAGTGGCCGCCGGTGATCTGCTCACGCAGCCGGTCCATGGCCTGCTCGACCAGGGAACTGGGGCGGACAGCGCCGAGAGGCACCGGGCTCACCTCCTGCGAGGACGGGAACTGGGGGAACTTGTCTGAACCCCTGACGAGGCGCCCCCAGGCTACCGCCGTCGCCCGCCCCAGGGATCCGCCCCAGGGATCCGCCCCAGGGATCCGCCCAAGGGATCCGCCCCGGGGATCCGCCCCAGGGCCCCGAGCTGGGCTCATATCGACAGCGGATCGCCCGTGAGCACGCCCGGACTTGGACGGAAGCCCCCGGCTCCTGATCTCCTCAGAGCGCGCGCTCCCCGCTCCTGGCCCCCAGAGAGGTGCTCCGTCATGCCCGCGTCCCTCCCCCGCCGTTCCGCCCTCGCCACGCTCTCCGGGCTCGCGGTGCTCCCGCTCGCCGGGTGCGACTCGTCCGACGAGAGCCCGAACCCGAAGACCACCTCCCCGTCCCCGTCCGCCTCATCGCTCCCGTCCGACCGCCGCCGCAAGGCCGAGCGCGCGTTCGCCGCGCTGGAGCGGCGGTACGACGCGCGGCTGGGCGTCCACGGCGTGGACACGGGGAACGGGCTGACCGTCACGCACCGGCCCGACGAACGGTTCGCGTACGCCTCCACCTGCAAGGCCCTGCTCGCCGCCGCCGTGCTGGACAAGAACTCGCTCGACGGGCTCGGCAAAAGGGTGCGGTACGGGCGCGGCGACCTGATCCACCACTCGCCCGTCACCGAGCAGCACGTACGGACCGGGATGACGCTGCGGGCACTGTGCTCGGCCGCCGTCCGGCACAGCGACAACGCCGCCGCCAACCTCCTCTTCAAGGAACTCGGCGGCCCCCGGGGCCTCCAGGACGCGCTACGGGCGCTCGGCGACCGCGTCACCCGCGCCGACCGCTACGAGATCGCGCTCAGCGACGCGACGCCCGGCGACCGCCGCGACACGAGCACGCCCCGCGCCATGGCCACGGACCTGCGTACGTACGTGCTCGGCGACGCGCTGCCCGCCCGCAAGCGCGCGCTGCTGACCGACTGGCTGCGGCGGAACACCACGGGTGACGACCTCATCCGCGCGGGCGTCCCGGAGGGCTGGCTGGTCGGCGACAAGACGGGGAACGGCGGCTACGGCACCCGTAACGACATCGCCGTCATCTGGCCGCCCGACGCCGCGCCGCTCGTGCTCGCCGTCATGTCCCGCCGCGACACCAAGGACGCGGAGCACGACGACACCCTCATCGCCCGTGCGGCGCGCGTCGCCGTCGAGGCGCTCACGGACCAGGGCTGACACGCCGGAGCCCCGGAACGGTCAGAGGAAGTCCAGCGCCGTGTCGACCGCTTCCTCGATCCACTCGCGCCAGGACGAACGGCCCCGGGGACTCTGGACGACCACGTCGCCCAGGACGGCGGTCCCGGTGACATGGACGCGGGGCGCGTCCTTCGGGACCGGCTTCTTCCGCTTGCCGGTCCTGTCGCGCACGCTCCCCTTGACGCGCAGGTCCACGCCCTCGGGGACGATGAGCCGGACGTCGCCCGCCCACGCCTTCGCGGTGACGCGGAGCTCGCCGGTGGACGGGGCCCGTACGTGGGCGAGGTTCAGGGTGAGGTCGCCCAGGCCCGAGGTCGCCGTGATGCGGCCCGAGGCGTCGGGCTCGGGCCGGTCGTAGGTGGCGTCGCCCCCCTTCGACCGGTAGATCCCCGTCGCGCCGGACGCGGTCCCGTGGACGGGGGCGGAGGCGGCCTCGGGGGCGGGGAGGTCGGCGGCGATCCGGTCCAGGTCGTCGCGGTACCGCGCCAGATACGCGGCCTCGCAGCGGTCGGCCAGCTCCTCCAGGGTGAGGCGCCCCTCGGCCGTCGCCTCGCGCAGCCGCTCGACCACCTCCTCGCGCTCGGCGTCCGAGGCGCGGACGCGGGGCTCGGTCCCGGGGGTGGCTTTTCGGAGTTCGGCGGTCATGGTGTGCACCTCCTGTGGGATTCCAGCGGACCACGCGGACGCCCTTCGGCGCGTCGCCGGGCGGTACGAGATCCCCGCGCCGCGCTCCATCGAAAGATGCAGTGGGATCCGGGATCCGGCCGCGGCGGACCCCACCCCGCATAGGCTGGGCGGCGATGTCCGTACACGACGCCCAAGAGCCCACTCCGGGTCCCGCGCGGGACCGCCGCCAGGGGCCCACGTACCGCGAGCTCGCCGTCCAGGCGCTGTCGTCCGTCGAGCGGGGCTACGACCTGCTGGCGCCGAAGTTCGACCACACCTCGTACCGCACGCCCGACACCGTGCTGAACGCGACGACCCGCGCGCTGCGCCCGTACGGCCCGTTCGCGGCCGGGCTCGACCTGTGCTGCGGCACGGGGGCGGGCGCCCGGGTGCTGCGCGAGGTGTGCGCGGGGCCCGCGGCGGGGCTCGACTTCAGCGCGGGGATGCTGGCCCGCGCCGCGGCGGGGCCCGACGGGGCGCGGGTGGGGTGGGTGCGCGGCGCGGCGGGCACGCTGCCGTTCCGCCGGGGCGCCTTCGACCTGGTCGTCAGCTTCGGGGCGCACGGGCACTTCCTGCCGTCCGCGCGCCCGTCGCTGTTCGCGCAGGTGAGAGAGGTGCTGCGGCCGGGCGGCCGGTTCGCCTTCCCGCTGGCGGCGCCGCCGCGCCCCGGCTCGTCCGCGTACTGGTCGCTGCTGGGCTTCGACGTCGCGATGCGCGTGCGCAACGCGCTGTGGCGCCCGCCGTTCGTCATGTACTACCGCACCTGGCCGCTGTCGGACGTACGGCGCGAGCTGCGCGAGGCCGGGTTCGCGGTGACCCTCCACTCCCTCCCCGAACTCGGCCGCCGCCGCGACGGCTCCCCGCGCTGCCGCCTGGTCGTGGCCACGCGGCTGCCGTCCTGAGGGCTCACTGCCCCGCGGCGTCCAGGCGCCGACGCTGCTCGTCGTCGAGGCGCAGCGGGAGCGCGGCCATGGCCTCCTCGATCTGGGCGACCGAGCTGACGCCGACGACCGGCAGGAGCGGCGGGTCGTGGTCGAGCAGCCAGGCCAGGACGACCTGGTTCGGGGTGGCCCCGGTCTCCTCCGCCACCTCGCGCAGCGCGGCGAGCCGCGCGGGCGTGCCCGGGTGGTCGTACGCGGCGGGGAGCGGGACGTCCGGCCGGGTGTAGCCGCCGGAGAGCAGCGGGCTGTAGCACCACAGCCGGAGATCGTCCTCCGCCCGTACCCAGTCCAGGAGTTCGGGCGTCGCGTGCACATGCGCCGCCGAGGGCAGCGGCATGTCGAAGCGCGGCTGGAGGTACGAGTACCGGTACTGGAGATGAGTGGGGCGGGCCCGTTCACCGGCGAGGCCACGGGCGCGTTCGGCCCGCCAGAGGGCGTGGTTGCTGAGGCCGACCGCCCCCGCCGTCCCGCTCTCGACCAGACCGGCGAGGGCCTCGACGGTCTCGTCCAGCGGCACGGAACGGTCCTCGACATGCGCCCAGTAGACGTCGACGTGGTCGGTGCCGAGCCGCCGCAGGCTGTCCTCGACGGCCGCCGCGAGGGCCTTCGGGGACAGCCCTTCCGCCTCCTCCAGACCGCCGCCGGGGACGGTGGGGCGCGCGCCGCCCTTCGTACTGAGGCGGACGTCCTCGCGCGTGCCGCGCGCGGCCAGCCACGCGCCGATCACGGCCTCGCTCTCGTCGCCGGTGGCGCCGTCGGCCCAGAACGCGTAGTTGTTCGCGGTGTCGAGGACGCTGCCGCCGAGTTCCGCGAAGCGGTCGAGGATCCGGAAGGCCGTCTTCTCGTCGACGCTCGTCCCGAACGGCAGCGTTCCGAGGGCGAGCGTGCGGTGAGGGATCGTCATGGCGTGGAAGGTACCCCGGCACCTCGCATAGGTCTAGGCCAATTGTCGAGCGGGGCGGCTCACCTCAGCCCCAGGCACGGCAGCCAGCCCCGCGTGCCCCCCGTCGCCGTGAGGACGGCGCTCAGCGCGCCGCCCGCGCCGCCGAGCAGGCCCGTGCGGGACGCGGACAGCTCGCACAACTCGTCCTCCCTGGCGGAGAGATGGCGCAGCAGCCGGGTGCGGAGCAGGCTCGCCGCCGGGTGCGGTGCCGCGTGCCGGTGGAAGGCGTCGGCGACGGCCAGCACGCCGGACGCGCCGTGGCACAGGCCCAGCCGGTCCCCCGGGTGGTCGCCGAAGAGGTGGAACTCCTCGTCGTAGCCGCCCGCGAGCGTCGTGAACGCCTCGTCCGCCCACGCCGCCGTCGCCGCGTCGCCGAGCGCGTCGGCGGCGTCCCACAGGGCCCAGGCGACGCCGGGCGTGCCGTAGCACCACGCCTGGCGGGTACGGGCGCCGGGCGGCGGCGCCAGCCCGTCGAGCCCCGCGCCGTCCCACGTCCGTACGCCCCGCGCGTCCGTGAACGCCTGCGCCGTCAGCCAACGGACCGCGTTGCGCAGCGCGTTGACCCACTCCGGGCGTGTCCCCAGGTGGCGTACGGCGGCCGTGAGCGCGACGGTCACCCCGGCGACGCCGTGGCCCATGCCCGTGTTCACGCGGCCGTCCATCCAGTCGAGGAGCTCGTGCCCCGCGTACCGCGCGCGCAGGCCGTCGAGTTCGGGCGCGTCGCAGAGGGTGGCCAGGCGGTCGGCGTACGGGGCGAGATCGACGCTCGGCGCCGCGCTGTCCAGGCCCGCCGTCAGGGCGAGCAGCACGCCGGAGGGGCCGAGGACGAGGTCGTAGTCGGCGAAGGTCACCTGGCCGTAGGGGGCCTGGCCGTGGGGCACTTGGCCGTGGGGCGCGGGGCCGCCCGGCGCGTCGTCGCCGAGCAGGCGGTCGCGCAAGCGGTCGGCCACGGCGTGCAGTTCGGGGTGGACGGCGGCGGCGTGGCGCAGCCCCACGAGCGTTCCGGCGAGCCCTCCCCCGTACAGGCCCCGCTGCCCGCCGCCGCCCCGCCCGGCGCCGCGCGCCCACACGACGGTCGCGCGGGACGCGGCGGCGACCGCCGACGGCTCGCCCGTCTCCGCGAGCAGCGCGGCGAGGACGGGGACGGCGGGGTCGCCGGGCGGGGTGTCGTCGGCGGCGGTACCGGTGCCGTGGGGGCCGGGGGCGCGTTCGCTCCAGCGGGTGAGGAGGTCCGTGGCGAGGCGCAGGGCCTGGGCCCGGATCACGGCGTCCGTCGCGGCCTCCTCCGTCGAAGTCGTCTCCGTCACGGGTGTCCTCACGTCCTGTGTGGTGGGGCGTACGGAAGATGCGGCGGCGAGAGCCGCCCGGCCGGGGGCCGGGCGGCTCGGTGCGCGGTGGACGACCGTCAGCAGACGATCACGGTGCAGACGACGACCGTGCAGAGGCCACTGCACTGGCCCGTGTCCATCGACGTGTCGTCCGGCAGGGCGGACTCGCTGATGCGTGCGTCGAGGTCGTCGATCAGGTTGTCCAGGTCAAGGGCTTCGATCTTGGCAGGCATGGTGCTTCCCTTCTCTCACTTCTCTCTGTGGATGGGGCGTCCGCCCCTGCGCACGGCCGCCGTACGACGGCCGTGTGCCGGGGAGGTCTGGGGCGCCGCACGCGGTGGCGTGGGCGCGGGCCGCGTCGGCGGCGAGTGCGTCGGCCGTACGGTCGTACGGCAGCCGGAGCAGGAGCTGCGTGGCGACGGCGGCACCGTCGTGCGCGGGGTCGCGGAACGCCGGGGAGCCTTCGGCAGGGGAGCCGACGCCCGGCGTGGGGAGCGCCTCCTCGAACCACAGGGCGTCGCCGTCCGGCGCGGACTGGCACAGCCGTTCCAGCGCCTGGAGCGCCGGGAGGGCCGCGAGGTCGACCGGGACGGGCTTGCCGCCCGGCTCCGTCCGTACGTAGCCGAAGCGCGGCAGTCCGGCGGCGCGGCGCAGCGCCGCCAGCCGCTCGGCCTTCACCGCCTCGGGGTCCCCGGGCCGCCACAGCCGCGCCCGTGCCAGCCGCCACTGCGCGGGGCTGACCACGAGCCGCCCGCCCACCGTCAGCCTCGGCACGCGCCACGCCTCGGGGAACGCGCCCGCCAGTCCGCCCAGTTGGACCGCGTACTGCGACGCCGGATGCCCCGCCGAGGTCAGCAGCCGCAGCAGCCGGTCGTACGGCGGGACCGGCGTACGGGTCCCGTGGTGCACGGGCAGCAGGCGCACGCCGTCGGCCCCGTCCTCGGCGACCAGCGTGCCGTCGGGCGCGCGGCGGAGGGTGATGCGGTGCAGCGGCAGGTGCCGTACGGAGGCGAGCGCGTCCGGCGGGTGGTAGAGCCCGGTGTTGGGGTCGCCGGTGCACCAGGTGGTGACGGCGGGGCGGCGGACGGCGTTGGCGGCGGGCTCGCCGAGCGGCGGGACGAGCAGCTCCACGAACCGGACGCCGGTCGCGCGTTCGTAGGCGGCGAGGAAGGCGCGGTACGCGCGGACGTTGCCGTAGCCGCCGTGGTGCGCGCCGAACACGTCGAACGCGTCGAGCGCCTCGGCGAAGCGCGCGTCCAGCACACCGGCGGGCGACGCCGACTCCAGCACGGCCACGGGCCCGTCGCCCCCCGCGAGGGGGCGCAGCAGGCAGTCCGTGGGCCAGCTCTCCACCCAGGCGGGGACGGGGGGCGCCCCCAACTCGTCCAGCAGCGCCTCGTCCAGATCGACCTGTTCCTCGTCCAGCCGGGCGGCGAGACGGCCGAGGAGACGCCCGTACGCCGAATCCGGCGTCCGCGCGGGCCGCCACCCCGCGTACCGCGTGCGCGGCACGGGACGGACGGTGCCGTTGTCCGCGTCGTCCGCGTCGTCCGCAGCGAGAAGGTCCAGCAGCGGGCGCGGCTCGGAGTCGATCCCCTCCGCCTCCTCGGGCAGTGGCCGACGGGGGATCCGGCCCGCCTCGAAACGGTCGGCCCGGTCGGCCCGGTCGGCGTCACGCAGCGCGGCCAGCCGCCGGGCGAGCCGCAGCCCGTCCGCCACGCTCGCCGCGCCCTCGGCGGAGACGGCGGACGCGGTGGCATCCGCTCTCCGGTACGAGTCGAGGAACCATCCGCGCGGCACCTCGTGCCGCACCGGCGCCTTGGCCACGCCCGCCGTCCAGCCCAGCCGCCGCGACTCCGGCACGGCGCAGACCTGGAGCACTCCGAGCCGCAGCAGGTGGTCGAGGAACCCCCGCAGTACGCGGCGCCCCTCCTCCCCGTGGCCGCCCACCAGCGCGGCTTCCAGGTCCCCCAGCGCGCACGGCCCGTCGTCGAGCACGCCCAGCACGGCGTCCAGCACCCCCGTCCGCCGCAGCCCGACAGCCCGCAGCCGCGAGGCCGCACGCGCCGGCCCTGGAGCCCCGCCCGGGCCGTCGTCCTCCTGCCCCAAGTCGGCGGCGTGGCAGCGGAACTCGTCGGGGGTGGTCCAGTGCAGCGGGGTGAGGGCCAGGAGGGTGTCCGGCGGCGCGGTGGAGAGGTCGAGGGCGCGGAGGGAGGCCCAGAGCCGGTGGACGTTCTCCGTGGAGTCGGCGGCGACGGCGTCCAGCCGTGCCCCGTACGGGAGAAGCGGGACGTCGCCCCGCGCACCCCCCGCGGCGACGCCCACCGGCACGGCCGCGAGCTGCCCCGCCCAGCCGCGCGGGGTCGTCTTGGCGGCGGTACGGGCCAGCGCCCGCCACACGTAACCCACGCCCTTGCGAGGGCGCTTCCCGCCCCAGGGCTCACCGGCCCGCAGCCGCCGCTCCAGGTCGTCGAGGAGCCGAGGCGAGGAGGCGGTCACGAAGTCGTGAAGCACGGGCTGCGCACCGGCCAGCCCGAGCAACATCCCGCCTACACGCGCCCGTTCGACGACGACGTCCTCCGCGAAGCGGACACGCGCGTCACCGAGCGCGGCGGCGCACCGGGCGAGTGCGGCGAGCTCGCGGGCGAGGCCGGGACGGACGATGGATATCGCGAGGTACGCGGCCCGCTCCACGTCGCCGGACGCCGCACGGTCCACGTCTCCGGACTCCGCACGGTCTGCGTCCGCGTGCAGTACGTCCACCCGGCCCGCGTGGAGGGCGCGGCGTAGGGCGAGGACCGCTCTGCGGGCGGGGACGGAGAGGCGGGGGTCGGGGACGATCTCTGTGCCGAGGCGTTCACCCAGGGTGCGGGCCAGGGCGGCGAGGCGTTCCGTCTCCTCGTCGAGGGCTGCGGCGCGGGCGGCCAGTGGCTCGTTGCCCGCGGCGGCCCAGCTCTCCCAGGGCATCCCGGCCACGCGGGCGAGGGCGACGGCGCCGAGCCGGGGGCTCTCCTCGGGGTCAGGCGTGGGCGGCATCGTGGTCCCCCTCCTCCGCGAGCGCGTCGGTCAGCAGCCCCTGGCGCGCGGTGGAGAGGGCGCCGCGGTTCCAGTGGAAGACGGTGGCGTACGCGGCTGCCGCGCGGGGCCCGACCGTCGCCGAGCCCGCCTCGAAGTAGCCCCGACGCCACCGTTCCCCCGCCTCGCGCGCCGCGTCGGCGTGGGCGGCGAGCGTGGTGCGGCGCTCCTCGGGGAACGCGGCGAGGAGCTGCTCGCGCGGGGCGCGCCAGCAGCTGACGATGCCCTCGGCCGCGCGCTGCCGCGCCGCGAGCGCCGCCGGGTCCGCCGGGCCCGCGCCGCGCACGCCCCGCCCCGTACGCTCCCGGACCGCCTCCCACACCCCGCGGTGCTCCCAGCCGACGATCCCGAGCCCGGTGAAGCACTCCCTCAGCAGCAGCAACGAGTGCCGCCACGCGGCGAGTTCACCCTCGCGCCCCGGTGCGGCGAGGTGGTGGTCGAGCCAGGCGAGCGAGTCGGCGGTGAAGAGGCCGTGGACGTACGGCATGGAGGCGCGGCCGCCGAAGAGGTAGTGCTCGGGCTCGTAGACGGCGCAGACCGGCGCGTGGCGCAGGGCCTCGCTCCCCTTGAGGCGGCGCAGAAGCGCGGCGCGCAGCGGGCTCGGGTCGGGATCCGCCGCCTCGAACCGGGCCCGGAGGCCGGGCTCCTTGTGCATGAAGAAGACGTTGCGCACCCGGCCGTCGTCCAGGAACTCGTGGGATATCTCCCGAAGCTGGGCATACGCCTCGGAGCGGTCCCGGGTCGCGGGCGCGAGGTTGAGCTGCACCCACGGCGACGGCCACACCGGCGTCCGCACCATGGGCCGCCCGGCCACGGCGGCGACCGCGGCCACCGACCTGCCCGCCGCGAGCGCTGCCCCGAGCAGGGCCCGCCCCCGTGTCCGTACGTCCCGCGCCCTCACCCCGAGCGGGGTCGGCCGCGCTGCCTCGGTCTTCGACAATTCCGTTCCCCTCGCCAGGAGTTCCGGACCCACGGCGCCGCATCACGCCGCTTTCGAGGGTTGCCCGGACTCCGGCTCGATGAAGAACAGATCGGCATTCTTCATATAATGAACGGAAGTGCGACGGCGCACTCACCCCTCGCACCCACGGGTGACGGACATCCGCGAAGCACGCCTTCCGTCCGAGGAACTGCCGTTCCCGCAACGGCAGTTAGTGCGTGCCACCCCCGTACGGGCGCCTCCGCGCGCCGCGCGCCCCTTGACACGCGCCGCGCCGCACACCCGGTCACGTTCCGTGAAGAACTCACCAACAAGCCCTAGGTGGCGGCGAGTTGCGGGACAATGGCCCTGTGCCAGTCCGAGTGCGAGCTCTGTGGGGGACGGTGGCGGTGGCCGGCGGCGTCACGGTGGCCGGGTTGCTGGCGTGGCTGATGGTCGCGGATCTGGAGCTGACGGCTCAGGTCACCGGGGTACTGGGGTCGGTGGCCGGTGTGGTCGCGACGGGCGTCGCGGTATGGCAGCTCAGGACCTCGCCGAGGGACCCCGCGTCGCCGTCGGTGCGCGCGGAGCGCGGGTCGCACGCGGCGCGCGGCAGCATCCGGAACGCGACGGCGCGTGCCACCGGCCCGGGGCCGGAGCCGGGCGCGGGCTCGGGCTCGGGCGCCGATGACCAGGAAGTCTCGGCGCGCGACGGTTCGATCGCGGCGGGCGGGGACATCGACGGGTCCAGCGCCCGGTACGACGGCCGGTGACGAGGATGAGCAAGCGCCGCCGCAGGTCCAAGCAGGGCTCCGGGTCCGGCTCCGGGTCCGGCTCCGGGTCCGGCTCCGGGTCCGGCTCCGGGTCCGGCTCCGCCCCCGTCCCCGGGTCCGGACCCGGGGACGGGCTCGCCGCTCCCGCCACCCCCTCCGTGTCCGCCGGCCAAGGGTCCATCGCCGCGCTGGGGGACGTCGTCAACGCCGCGGCCGTGCACGCGAAGTACGCGCTGCCCGCCGAGGCGTACGGGCCCATCCCCGACGACGCGGCGGCGGACGGGGTGTCCAACGTGCCGCGCGCGGAGCTGTTCGTGGGCCGCGGGCGGGAACTGGACGCGCTGGACGCCGCGTTCGCCGCGCCCGGCGGTGTGGTGCTGCGGGCGGTGAGCGGGCTGGGCGGGGTCGGCAAGTCCGCGCTCGCCGCGCACTGGGCCGCGCACCGGGCCACGGCCCGGCTGCGCTGGTGGATCACGGCGGACAGCGCCGCGTCGCTCGACGCCGGGCTCGCCGCACTGGGCCGGGCGCTGCAACCGGGGCTGGCCGGGCTCCCCGCCGAGCTGCAGGCGGAACGGGCGCTGGGCTGGCTGGCGACGCACGGCGACTGGCTGGTGGTGCTGGACAACGTCGACCACCCCGACCACGTACGCGCCCTCCTCGACCGGGTGGGCGAGGCGGGCCGGGTGCTGCTCACCACCCGCCGCGCCACGGGCTGGCACCGGCTCGCCCCGCCGCTCTGCCTGGGGGTGTTCACGCCGGACGAGGCGTGCGAATTCTTCGTCCGTGTCCTCACCCACGACGGGCCGCGCGAGAGCGACGGCGCCGATGAGGTCTGCGCCGAGCTGGGGCAGCTGGCCCTGGCGGTGGAGCAGGCAGCGGCGTACTGCCAGGAGACCGGCACCGCCCCGCGCGCGTATCTGGGAATGCTGCGTCAGTGGCCCGCCGAGATGTTCGCCGCCGGGCCCGAGGGCACCGACGCCGAGCGGACCGTGGCCCGTATCTGGCGTCTGACCCTCGACCGCCTCGCCGAGGTGCCGTTCACCGGCCGGGTGCTGCGGATCCTGGCCTGGTACGCCCCCGACCGTGTCCCCCGCTCCCTGCTGGACGGCCTCGCCCCGCCCCCGGCCCTGGCCACCGCGCTCGGACGGCTGCGGGCCTACAGCATGCTCACCCGGAACCCAGACGGCAGCCTCTCCGTGCACCGCCTCGTCCAGGCCCTCGCCCGCACGCCCGCCGCCGACGATCCCCACCGCGCCGAGTCCGACATCGCCGCCGCCCGCGAGGAGGCCACCACTCGCCTCCGCGACGCCTTCCCCGCCGAGGTCGAGGAGCCCGCACGGTGGCACTGGTGCCGGGAGCTCCTCCCCCACGCGGAGGCGCTCGCCTCCCACCACCCGCCGGAGCACGACACCCTCGGCACCGCGGCCCTCCTGGAGCGCGTGGCCGCCTTCCGTTCGGGGCAGGGCGCGCCGGCCCGTGCCACCACGTACATGCTCCGCACCCTCGCCGCCCGCCGTCGCCTCCTGGGCGACGAGGATCCGTCCACGCTGACCGCGCGGAGCAATCTGGCCCTGACGTACAGGTCGGCCGGTGAGCTGGACCGCGCGATCCCCCTCCACGAACGTGTCCTCGCCGACTCCGAACGGCTCCTGGGGGCCGACCACCCGGACACCCTGAACTCACGGTGCAACCTGGCGCTGACCTACGCGTCGTCGGGCGACGTGAGCCGTGCGATCCCCCTCTACGAGCAGACCCTCGACGCCCGCGCGCACCTCCCCGGCTCGGATCCCCGCGACACGCTGCTCGACCGGGACAACCTGGCGAGGGCGTACGCCGCCACGGGCGACTTCGAACGGGCGGTCCCGCTGCTCGAAGAGATCCTCGACGACCGCGCACGGCTCCTCGGCCCGGACCATCCCCACACCTTCGACAGCCGGGACGCCATGGCGATGGTCCTTGAGCTGATGGGCCGTCCCGAACGCGCCGCCCCGCTGCACGAACAGGTCCTCGCCGACCGCGAACGGGTCCTCGGCACGGACCATCCCTACACACTGACCAGCCGGGACAACCTGGCGAGGGCGTACAAGGCGGCGGGGAGACCGGAGCGCGCCGCCGCTCTGCGCGAGAGGACCCTCACCGACCGGGAACGGGTCCTGGGCGCCGACCATCGCGACACGCTCATGAGCCGGATCGCCCTGGCCACGGCGTACGCGGACGCGGGGGACACCGAGCGGGGGATCCCCCTGGGCGAGCGCGCCCTCGCCGACGCCGAACGGATCCTGAGCGCCGCCCACCCGGACACGCTCACCAGCCGGAACGCCCTGGCGAAGGTGTATCTGAGCGCGGGGGACCTCAAGCGCGCGGTGGCGCTGCACAGGCGGACGCTCGCCGACGCCGAGCGCGTGCTGGGCGAGGACAGCCCGTTCACCCTGGGCTTCCAGGGAGATCTGGCGACGGCGTACCTGGCGGCGGGGAACCTCGCCCGGGCGGTCCCCCTCTGCGAGCGGACCCTCGCCGGTCGCGAGCGGGTCCTCGGGGCCGACCACCTCACGACGCTGGCCACGCGGATCGTCCTGGCGGGCGCGTACACGCAGGCGGGGGACTTCGAGCGCGCGCTCCCCGTCCACGAGCGCGCCCTCGCCGACGCCGAGCGGCTGCTCGGCCCTGACCACCCGCACACCCTCATGGCACGGGGCAACCTGGCGATCGCGTGCGTGGAGACGCGGGACCTGCCGCGGGCGATCGCCCTGCACGAGCGCTCCGTCAAGGACCACGAACGGCTTCTCGGCCGGGACGACCGGCACACCCTCATGGCCCGCTGCAATCTGGCGGCCGCGTACGACGCGGCGGGCGATCCGGCGCGGGCGATCCCGCTGTACGAGCGCACTCTCGCGGACTGCGAACGGACGCGCGGCGCGGACGATTTCCTCACGCGCGGGGTCCGGACGAGTCTGGATTCTGCCCGGAATCGCTAGGAATCTCCGCGCGCACCGTCTGACAGGATTCGGACGTGTGAGCCAATCGGTCGCGGGGTTTCTGTTATCGGCCCGGCCTCTCGCGCACCCCCAGTAGGGGGAACGGACCGACCCCAGGAACCGAGAAGGAGCGAGCAGCGTGAGCAGCGAACCCCAGGCCGCCTTGATCGCGGCGGCGAGGGCCGGGGACCAGCAGGCGCGGGACCAGCTGGTCTCCGCCCACCTCCCGCTGGTGTACAACATCGTCGGCCGGGCACTGAACGGGCACGCGGACGTGGACGACGTGGTCCAGGAGACCATGCTCCAGGTCGTGGCCGGGCTCGGCGGACTGCGCGCTCCGGAGAAGTTCCGCAGCTGGCTGGTGGCCATCACCATGAACCAGCTGCGCGCGTACTGGCGGCGCACCGGCGCCGAGGCGATACCCGCGGGGCGGCTGGAGGACACCCACCCGGCCGCCCTGCCCAGCGAGGACTTCGTCGACCTCGCCGTGCTCCGGCTCGGCCTCTCCGGGCAGCGGCGCGAGGTCGCGCAGGCCACCCGGTGGCTGGACGAGGCCGACCGCGCGCTGCTGTCGCTGTGGTGGCTGGAGGCCGCGGGCGAGCTGACCCGGGCCGAGGTCGCGGCGGCGCTGGAGCTGACGCCGCAGCACACGGCCGTACGCGTGCAGCGCATGAAGGGCCAGCTCGACACGGCGCGGGTCCTCGTACGGGCGCTCGCCACGGAGCCGCGCTGCATCCTGCTGGAGGCCGCGGCCATGGGCTGGGACGGCGCGCCGTCCCCGCTGTGGCGCAAGCGGCTGGCCCGGCACACCCGCGACTGCACGGTGTGCTCCGGCGGCTCCACGGACCTCGTCCCCGCCGAACGGCTGCTGGTCGGGCTCGCGCTGGTGCCCGTCGCCTTCACCGCGGCGAGCGCGTCAGCGTCCGAGGTCGCGGCCCACGCCACGATGAGCGCCGCGTACGGCCAGGGCGCGCCGACCCAGGGCATACCGAGCCTGTACGACACGGGCGCGTTCGGCACCCCGGCGCACGGCACCCCGGAGTACGCGGCCCCTCTGCACGGGACACCCGCCCACGGCTCCCCCGACTTCGGGGCGACGCCGACGGCCGCGGCGGCACCGCAGGGGCCGCCCGGGTACGCGCCCACGGCCCCCGCCGCCTACGCGGAGCCCGTCCACACGGAGCCCGCGTACAGCGGGACAGGGCCCGGCGGTCCCACCACCGGTCCCACCGGTCCCACCGGTCACGGCGGCGGGACCGGGGCGCGGCGGGCCGAGCGGTTGCGGCGGGCCCGGCGGCGGCGCGTGACGGGGGTCGCGGCCGCGCTCGTGGTGCTCGGGGCCGGTGGCGGCATCGTCTATCTCTCGCCGGGCTCCGACGAGGACAAGGAGGAGCCGACGCGGGTCGAGGCCCGTTCCGCGCAGGACGCTCCCAAGCGTTCGGCCTCCCCGAGCGCGTCGCCCTCCTCGAAGAGCCCGTCCCCCTCCGCCTCGCCGTCGCGCGAGAAGAAGAAGCCCGCGAAGAAGAAGCGGCCCGAGCCCACCAAGAAGCCGGAGCGCCGTCCGACGACCAGCGCACCGGCGAAGCCCGCGCCGAAGCCGAAGCCCGACCCGCCCAAGCCGGATCCGGCGCCCGCCGGTACGGCGGAGAAGGTCACGGCGCTCGTCAACGCCGAGCGCGAGAAGAAGGGCTGCGGTCCCGTACGGCTCAACAGCAAGCTCAACAGCGCCGCGCTCAAGCACTCGGCGGACATGGACGCACGCGACTTCTTCGACCACAACAACCCCGACGGCAAGGATCCCGGCGACCGCGTCACGGCGGCGGGCTACCGCTGGAGCACGTACGGCGAGAACATCGCGCGAGGGCAGCAGAGTTCCGCCGACGTCATGAAGGGGTGGATGGACAGCCCGGGGCACCGGGAGAACATCCTCAACTGCGACTTCAAGGAAATGGGCATAGGCCGCCACGACGGCGCGGGCGGCCCGTGGTGGACCCAGGTGTTCGGCGCCGCGGGCTGAGGCGCCACGCGCCGAGACCCCACGGGGGGATGCGACATGCCGGGTACGGGAGCACGGGGGACACGGCGTACGGAATCAGGGGACGGCGAGAGTCATTTACGCGTGGCGGCGCGGGTCCTGGCCGTGTTCGCCGGGGCCGTGCTCGTCTGGCTGTTCGTCTTCCACGGCACGCCGCTCAGCGACGACTACGACCGCCCCACGCACGCCGCGCGGGCCGTACTGACGTCCCTCCTGGTCGTTCCGGGGGTCGCGCTGGCCCGGCGGCCGGTACTGGCGGGGCGCTCGTGGACGGAGCTGGGGCTTCCGCCCCCGCGCGCGGGCGGGCCCCGGCTGCTGCTGGGGGCCGCGACCTGGGCCGTACCGTCCGCGCTGGGGTTCGCGCTCTGCCTCGGCTCCGGCCTGACGACGCTCCGCCTCGCGCCCCGTACGTCCGTGGCGGAGGCGGTCGCCGTCGCCGGGATGCTGGTGGTGCTGGTGTTCCTGTACGAGGCGCTGCCGGAGGAGCTGGTCTTCCGCGGCCTGCTCATGCGCCTCCTCCTCGACGTCCTGCGCCCCTGGCAGGCGAACACCGCGCAGGCCGCGCTCTTCGCCCTCTACGGCTTCCTCATCGGCGCGGCCACCAGCCCGGACCGGCTGCTCGTCTTCTTCGTCTTCGGGCTCGTGCTGGGCACGTTCCGGCTGGCGACCGGGAACATCTGGGCAGGCATCGGCTTCCATCTCGCCTTCCAGACCGTGGCCCAGCTCGTGGAGGGCGACGGCGCGGCCTTCGACGTCGAGGGGGCGGGCGCGCTGGGCGTACTGGCCCTGGGCGCGCTGCCGTTCGCGCTGGGCCCGACGCTGCTGGCGTCGTTCCTGGCGCTGCTCAGCGTCCGCGCGCTGCGCCGCCGGGGCCGTCCGGGCCGTCCGAGCCGTCCTGTGCGCGGCTCGCGCACACCGCCCGGTTGACGACCTTCGTCGCCGCGCGGTGCTGGCGCAGCATGTCCTTCTTGGAGTACGACCACTCGGTGGAGACCGAGACGGTGGCGGCGTGGCGGCCGTCGCCGGTGACCGCGTTGCGCGACATGTAGCCCGCCTCGTCGCCGCCGTGGCCCCAGGCGTAGCCCCCGCACGGCAGCTTGGTCCGCATCAGGCCGAGCCCGTAGGCGCCGCCCGGGTACGGCTCCTGGAACTCCTCGCTGAGCGGCACCGTCCGCTTCATCTCCTTCAGCTGCGCGGCGGGGAGCACCTTGCCGCCGAGCAGCGCGCGGTAGAAGCGGTTGAGGTCGGCGGTGGTGGCGATGAGGGCGCCCGAGGCGTTGGCGTCGCGCAGCAGCGTGACGTCCACGAGCTTCGGGGCCGTCGCGAAGTGCTGGTAGCCGCGCGCGTGCGGGCTCCTGAGCGTGGGCGAGGAGCCCGGGTAGTAGGTGTGGCGCAGCTTGAGCGGCTCGATCAGCCGGGTCCGCACCTCGTCGTGCCAGGGCTTGCCCGTCGCCTTCTCCACGACCATGCCGAGCAGCATGTAGCCGACGTTCGAGTACGCCCAGCCCTTGCCGGGCGCGAAGTCGGGGCGGTGGCGCATCGCGCGCGCGACGAGCTGCTCGGGGCTGTACGGGCGGAAGCGGCGCTCCTCGTACTCCTCGGCGTCGTCGAAGCCGGGGTAGTCGTCGTGGATGCCGCTGGTGTGCTGGAGGAGCTGGCGCAGGGTGATCTTCCGCCCGTCGTTGCCGTGGCCGCGTACGACGCCGGGGAGCCAGCGCTCGACGCTGTCGTCCAGGGTCAGCCTGTGCTCGGCGGCGAGCTGGAGGACGACGGTGGCGACGTACGTCTTGGTGTTGCTGGCGGTCCTGAAGTAGCCGTTCGCCGGGACGGGGGCGCCGGTGCGCAGGTCGGCCGTGCCGCTGGTGACGGCGGTGGAGCGGGAGAACGGCCCGGTCACCCGGGCCTGGACGCCGACGGCCCCGGTGTCGCGCACGGCGTCCGCGTCGCGCTGGAACCGGCCGTCGGGCGACGGCGGGGTGGCGGTGGCGGACGCCGGGGACACGGCCAGCGGCGCCGCCGTCGCCCCCGCGAGCAGCGCGGCGGCGATCAGCGTGGCCCGGCGACGCCGGAGCCGGAGCCGGAACGGATGAGGTGACATGGGGCCCTCCCAGGGCGGTTCGGGTGGATGCGCTCGACGCCCCCGACGCTACGGACGGGCCCCGCGCCCCGGCATCGCCCGCCGGAAGGGGCCCCCGGGGCAACTTTCGTCGCGTGCGCTCCGTCTCCGGGGGCGGGGTGGACATGGAGCTACGGAGACTGACGGCCGGGCGGCGCGCGGACGTCGCGCTCGCGCTGCTGCTGACCGGGGTCACGGTCGTACTGCGGCTGAACGCGCCGCTCCCGGACGGTTCGCCCGCGCGCACCGTGCTCGCCCTCGCGCTGCTCGTGGGCGCGACGGCGCCGCTGGCGTGGCGGCGTACGCGCCCGTGGCCGGTCCTCGCCGCCTCCGTGGCCTGCTACGTGACCGGCGAACTCCTCGACCCGCTGGGCGACAACGCCCAGGCCCCCATGCTCGCCTGCTACTCCGTGGCCCGGCACACCTCCGCGCCCCGCAGCCTCGCCGCGCCCGCCGTGCTCCTCGCGGCGCTGCTCGGCCCCGAACTAGCGGGTGATGTGCCCCGGTTGCTCTCGGCGCCGGAGGCCAGCCCGCCGCTCGGCTACGCGGACGTCTTCGTCGCGGCGCTGCTGTGCGGGGCCGGGTGGCTGCTCGGCGCGTCCCGGCGGCGGCTGTACGCGGACGCGGCGCGGCTGCGCGACCTCGCGGAACGGCTCCGCGCCGAGCAGCGGCTCAGCGCGGAGCGCGCGGTCACCGCCGAACGCGCCCGTATCGCCCGGGACCTGCACGACCTCGTCGCCCACCACGTCAGCGCCATCGCCCTCCAGGCGCGCGCCGCCGAGGTGGTGCTGCCCGAGGACCCACGGACGGCGGGCGAGGGCGTGGCCGCGATCGGGCGTTCGGCCGACACGGCGCTGGAGGAGATGCGCGGCCTGGTACGCCTGCTCGCCGACGCCCCCTCCCCCGGGGCCCCCGAACCGTCGCTGGCCCACCTCGACCGGCTGGCCGCCGACGCCGGGGCGGCGGGCTGCCCCGTCGCGCTCACCGTCGTCGGCCCGGCGTCCGCGCTCCCGCCCGCCGTGCAGGTCTCGGCCTACCGGATCGTCCAGGAGGCGCTGACGAACGTACGCAAGCACGCGGGGCCCGTGCCCGTACGCGTCGAACTCCTCGCCTCGGACGCCGAGTTGACGGTCCGCGTCGAGAACGCCGCACCCCCGGGCGCCCCTCCCCCGCGCTCGCCCGGCTCCGGGCTCGGCCTCGTCGGCATGCGCGAGCGCGCCGCGCTCTTCGGCGGCACGCTGCGCGCGGGGCCGACGCCGGAGGGCGGCTGGCGGATCGAGGCCACGATGGGGGCGTGCGCGTGACGGCCCCGGTGCGGGTGCTGACCGTGGACGACCAGGCCATGGTCCGTACGGCGCTCAACGCGATGCTGCGGCGCAGCCCCGGCATCGAGGTCGTCGGCGAGGCGGCCGACGGCGCCGCCGCCGTCGAACGGGCCTTCGCGCTCCGCCCCGACGTGGTGCTCATGGACGTACGGATGCCGGGCACGACCGGCGTCGAGGCCACGGCCCGCCTCCTCGGCGACTGGCCGCACCCGGCCGTCCCGCGCCCGCGCGTCCTGGTCCTGACGACCTTCGACCTCGACGAGTACGTGCACGCGGCGCTGCGCGCGGGGGCGAGCGGGTTCCTGCTGAAGAACACCACGGCGGACCGGCTCACGGAGGCGGTCGCCGCCGTCGCGGCGGGCGAGCCGACGCTCGCGCCGACCGTCGCCCGCCGCCTGATCGACACCTACTCCGGCCTGCCACCAGGCCTGACGTCCGGCGCCGCGCCGGACACGCTGACCGAGCGGGAGCGGGCGGTGGCGCTGCTGGTGGCCAGGGGCCTGTCCAACGCCCGTATCGCCCGGGAACTGGCCCTGACGGAACCGGCGGTCAAGAGCACGGTCACCCGCGTCCTGACCCGCCTCGGCCTGGAGAACCGGGTCCAGATCGCGCTGGCGGTGCTGAAGGGGCAGGAACCGTGAAACCCCTCGTCCCAAGCCGCTCGGGCTCCTATCCTGCCCACGCCAACAACTCATGTCAGCGGGGTGCGATGACGGACGGGGCCCAGCCCGGGACAGTGATCAGCGGCCGGTACGAGCTGCGCGAGCTGCTCGGGGAAGGCGGCTTCGGCCGGGTCTGGAAGGCCCACGACACGCTGCTCGGCGTGGACGTGGCCGTGAAGCAGGTTCTGCTGAACGGCCGCGTGACGGAGGAGGAACGCGCGCTGCTCCTGGCCCGGGCCGGGCGGGAGGCGCGGCACACGGCGCGGCTGAGGGACCACCCGAACATCGTCACCGTGTACGACGTCGTCGAGGTCGAGGGCGTCCCCTGGATCGTCATGCGGCTGGTCGAAGGCCACTCGCTCGCCGACGAGCTGAAGGCCGGGGGCACGCTGCCGGTCGAGCGGGTTGGGGCCGTCGCCGCGGCCCTGCTGCGCGCGCTGGGCGCCGCGCACGAGGCCGATGTCGCGCACCGGGACGTCAAACCGGCCAACGTCCTGCTCGCCACGGGCGGCGAGGTCCTCCTCGCGGACTTCGGGATCGCGGTGGGACACACCGACCACCGGCTGACGGCCAGCTCCCTGCTGATCGGCTCCCCCGCCTACATGGCCCCCGAGCGGTGGCAGGGCACGGAGGCGGACGGCCGCGCCGATCTCTTCTCGCTCGGGGTGACCCTCTACGAGGCCGTCGAGGGCGTGCCCCCGTTCCCCGTCGGCAACATCGCCGCCACCCTGACCGAACCGCCGCGCCCGCCGGAGAAGGCGGGCCCGCTGGGCCCGTTGCTCGTGGACCTGCTGGAGAAGGACCCCGCCCGGCGCCCGGACGTCGCCACCGCGCTGGCGGCGCTCGCGGCGGCCCGCGAGCCCGCGGCCAAGAAGACCGCGCCGCCGAGGGCCACCGCCCCCCAGGCCCAGGAGCCCCCGGAGCGGACGAAGGTCCTGCGCGACCCGGTGACCGTCACCGCGCGAAGAGGGCTCTTGGTAGGGATCTACACCTACATGATCGGAGGAGCCGGGTGTCTGGCCGGGATCCTGGGCGGCTACCTGGTCAGCGAGTTCGCCGACGTCAGCGATCCCGGCGTGAAGGGCTGGATCCTCTGGGTCGCCGTCACGCTCGTCTCCCTGCTGGCGGGCCTGGTACGGGGCGCGACCGTGCCGCTGGACCGGGTCACCGTCGACGGAGACGGGCTCAGCGTCACCCAGTGGCTGGTGACCAAGCACGGTTCCGGCCTCGCCGGAACCGTGGAGTCGACGTACGCGATCCGGTGGGACGCCCTCGAACGCGTCACCGTCGAAGAGGTCGCCAAGGGCTACTACCGGGTCTTCGCCTGGTTCCCCCGGGGCGAGGAGCCCCCGAAGGAGTGGCTCAAGGAGCATGGGATCACCCGGCGCAAGGACCGGGGCCACCGCGTCTATCCGCGGCTGCGCGACAACCGGATGAACCTGATCGACCGCAAGCTGCTCCGCGAGCCGATCCGCCTGTTCGCGGGCGACCTCTACGAGGAGACGCCCCCCTTCTCCGGATAGCGAGGCAGGGGGCGTCCCGGCAAGGTACGGCGGCCTGTCAGCGGCGGCGCAGGTACTTCGCCGAGCGGCGGGCCGTGGACAAGGAGCCCGCCGGGTTGACGTCCGCGTCGGGGGCGTCGTCGCGTTCGACCAGGAAGTGGTGGTCGGCGTGCCGTCCCTTGCGGCGGGTGAGGGCGCCGATGAAGCGCTCGTAGTCGATGTCGCCGTCGCCTACGTCGACCATGTGGTAGCCGTCGGCCGAGGCCTCGTCGTGCTCGCCGTCCTTCACGTGGAAGAGCGGGTAGCGGTGCGGGGCGGCCTTGACGTAGTCGAGGGGTTCGAAGGGCGCGGGCGTGCCGTCGGGGCGGGCGCTGAAACGGTGCTTGCCCGCGTACGCCCAGTAGATGTCCATCTCCAGATAGACCAGCTCGGGGTCGGTCTCCTTGAGCAGCACGTCGTAGAGGCGTACGTCGGGGCGGTCCTCGGCGAAGCCGAACTCCATCTGGTGGTTGTGCTGGTAGAACTTCAGGCCGCGCTTCCGGGCCGCCTCCCCGTAGGCGTTGAAGTCGGCCGCCGCCCGCTTCCACGCGTCGACCGTACGGCCGTACCGGTCCGGGCTGGCGGCCGTGCCGACGTGGGGCAGGCCGAGGGCCGCGGCGTCGTCGACGACCTTGTCGAGCTGGGTGGCGAACGTGTAGTCGTCCGGGTTGTCGGAGTAGTAGCCCACGTGGCTGCCGATGCCGCGCAGGCCGTTGTCGCGCATCAGCCGTCTGAGCTGCCTTAGGGAGATGTCGCCGGTGCCCTGGGTGTATCCGGCGAACTCCACGGAGTCGTAACCGTAGCGCCGCAGCTCCTCGAAGACGCGGGCGAAGCCGAGGGCCTGGGTCTGGTCGCGGAGCGTGTAGAGCTGGATGCCGAGCTTGCCGCGCGGCACGATCGGGCGGTGCCGCCCACCGGCGGGCTGCGCGGCGGCGGCCGAGCCCGCGCCCAGCATGGTGGCGGCCGTGGCGCCGGCCGCGACGCCGAGGAAGCCTCTGCGGCGCAGGGCACGGTGGAGTTCCGGGTTTCGCTCGCTGGTCATGATCGGTCTCCCAGTGCGAGGTTGAGGAGGAGTCGTTTCACTTCGGTCGCGGGGAAGGGCGCGAGGCCGTCCAGGGCGCCCTCGCGCGAGCAGAGCAGCAGCGGGCCGTCCTCCGGACGGTCCGGGAGGCGGCCGTGGCTGCCGCGGATCGGGGACGGGTCGAGGGGGACGACGGACATCGTGTAGCGCATCCCCGCCTTCTTGCGGGCGAGGGCCGTGGCGGCGCGCAGCTTGACGTAGGGGTCGTGGGGGTCCATGAACAGCTCGACCGGGTCGTAGCCGGGCTTGCGGTGGATCTCCACGAGCCGCGCGAAGTCGGGGGCGCGGGCGTCGTCCAGCCAGTAGTAGTACGTGAACCAGGCGTCGGCCTCCGCGACCGCGACCAGCTCTCCCGAGCGGGGGTGGTCGAGGCCGTGGTCCTTCTTGCCGGTCTCGTCGAGGAGTTCGGCGATGCCGGGGAGGCCGGAGAGCGCCTCGCGGGCCGCGGGCAGGTCGGTGTCCGGGTCGCGGACGTAGACGTGCGCGATCTGGTGGTCCGCGACGGCGAACGCGCGGGACGTCCACGGGTCGAGGTACTCCATGCCGTCCTGCGTGTGGACGTTCAGCAGCCCGGCGCGGCGCAGGGCGCGGTTGATGTCCACGTGGCGGCGTACGCGCGTGATGCCGTACTCGGAGAGCGCGACGACAGTACGCCCCTCCTCCCGCGCCTGGTCGAGCAGGGGCGCGAGGGCCGCGTCCAGCTCGGCGGCGGCGCGGGCCGCGCGGGGGTCGTCGGGGCCGTACCGCTGCAGGTCGTAGTCGAGGTGCGGGACGTAGCAGAGGGCGAGGTCGGGGTGGCGGGTGCGGAGGAGATGGCGGGTGGCGTCGATGATCCACCGCGAGGAGGTGAGGCCCGCGCCGGGACCCCAGAAGGTGAAGAGGGGGAACTCGCCGAGCTCGGCGACGAGTTCGTCGTGCAGGTCGGGCGGGCGCGTGTAGCAGTCGGGCTCCTTGCGGCCGTCGGCGTAGTAGACGGGGCGGGGCGTGACGGTCCAGTCGGTGTCGGCGCCCATCGCGTACCACCAGCAGATGTTCGCGACCGTGTACCCGGGGCGTACGGCCCGTGCCGCGTCCCAGAGCTTCTCGCCGCCCACGAGCTTGTTGTGCTGGCGCCACAGCAGGACGTCTCCGAGCTCGCGGAAGTACCAGCCGTTCGCGACGATTCCGTGCCCGGAGGGGAGTTCGCCGGTGAGGAACGTGGACTGCGCGGCGCACGTCACGGCGGGCAGTACAGTCGCCAGCGGCGCTTGTGCCCCGCCGTCCCCCAACGCCTTCAGCCTCGGCATGTGCGCCAGCAGCCTTGGCGTGAGCCCTACGACGTCGACGACGAGAAGAGGCTGAACCTCAGTCATCCCGACCCCTCCTGTCCCGACGGCACGGTGCTCCCCCGCTCTGCCTTCTCCCGGTCTCTGCCAAGGGGCTGCCCCTGCCCGCCGCGGCAGACCGCGGGTGCATCGTGGCCGGGCGCGCAGTTCCCCGCGCCCCTGAACCGACCGCCTCAACCCGGTGCGGCCCGCCCGCCGCAGG
>NZ_JBIDAT010000008.1:208630-418895 GCF_043202595.1 Streptomyces sp. NPDC048172 | reverse complement strand
AGGCGCGTAGCCCGCCGCAGGCGCGTAGCCCGCCGCAGGCGCGTAGCCCGCCGCAGGCGCGTAGCCCGCCGCAGGCGCGTAGCCCGCCGCAGGCGCGTAGCCCGCCGCAGGCGCGCCGGTGGCGCTTCGCGCCTGGGCGCGCCTGCTTACGGCCGTCGTCATGGCAGCTCCTTCAGGCCGAGGTCGGTGAGCATGTCGCGGGCTACTGCGAGTTCGGCGGCGAGGCCGTCGGCGAGGCGGGCGCGGGTGGTGGGGCGGAGGGTCGTGGGGAGGGCCTGCCAGGTGTAGGTCTCGACCTCCAGGTGGTGGGTCAACGGGGCCGGGCCGCCCACCAGGTGGGTGAGGGTGTCCTTCAGGACCGGGAGCGTGGCCGTGAGGGGCGGGGTCAGGGGGGCGTGGAGGGGGACGTGGAAGTGGGAGCGCCAGGGGCCGTTCCTCGGGAGGGCGCCGGGGGTGAGGGCTCGGTCCAGGTCGTCGACCGCCCGGAGCGTGCCGTCGGGGGTCAGTGCCCGCGTCTGGTGGAGGAAGCGCGGTTCGGCGAACTCCGCGAGCGCGGCCCGTACGTCCTCCCGGTCGGGGTCCTCGGCGTGCAGCGCCGCGGAGAGCTGGGACTTGACGACGGGGATGCCCGCGGCCGCGAGGGAGGCGACCGCCGTCGACGGGTCCTCGAAGGCCGTTGCCAGGTGGCAGGTGTCGAGGCAGACGCCGATGCGGTGGGGCGGGGGCGCGTCGTCGCCGGTGAGCGCCCGTACGGCGTCGGACGTCGTCTCGATCGTGCAGCCCGGCTCGGGTTCGAGGCCGACGCGCAGGGAGCGGCCCGTCAGCTCCTCCAGGGCGTCGAGGCGTTGGGCCAGGGTGTGGAGGCGGGTCAGGGCGCGGTGGCGGGCGTCCGCGTCGAAGCCGGTGCGCCAGGCGAGGGGGAGCGTGGAGACGCTGCCCTCGCGGACGTCCTCGGGGAGCATCGCCGCCAGCAGGCGGGCGAGGTCGGTGGTGTGGTCGAGGCGGGCGTCGTCGGTCCAGTCGGGCCGGTAGACGCGGTACTTGACGTGCTCGTCGCCGAAGCCCTGGTACGGGAAGCCGTTGAGCGTGACGACCTCCAGGCCCGCCCGTTCCAGCCCGGCGCGCAACCTGCGGACGGCGGCCGGGTCGTCGGTGAGGGTACGGGCGACGTCGCGGGCCAGCCACAGGCCGATGCCGAGCCGGTCGCGGTGGAGGCGGCGGCGTACGGGTTCGGCGTATTCGGTGAGCTGGGAGAGGACGCCCTCCAGCTGCTCGGCGGCGTGCACGTTGGTGCAGTACGCGAGGTGGACGGTCGAGCCGTCGGGGTGCCGGAAACGCATACGGTCCGCCTCCTCACTCGCCGCCGCGCAGGATGGAGTTGCCCTCGTGGGTGCCGTCGGTGGCGGCCACGTCGAGGGTGAGCCGTCCGCTCTGCCCGTAGAACGCGACGGGGTTGGCCCACAGGACCTGGTCGACCTCGTCGTCCGTGAACCCGGCGGCGAGCATCGCGTCCCCGACGTGCCGGGTCTTGAGCGGGTCGCTCTTCCCCCAGTCGGCGGCCGAGTTGACGAGGACGCGGTCGGTGCCGTGGACGCGCAGGATGCGGAGCATGCGGTCCGTGTCCATCTTCGTGTCGGGGTAGATGGAGAAGCCGAGCCAGCAGCCGCTGTCGGCGGCGGCGCCGAGCGTCGTCTCGTTGAGGTGGTCCAGGACGACGCGCTGCGGCGGCAGCCCGGACTCGCGCAGCACGTCGAGCGTGCGGGCGAGCCCGGCGGCCTTGTCGCGGTGCGGGGTGTGGACGAGCGCGGGCAGCTCGTGCTCGACGGCGAGCTGGAGCTGCGCGGCGAGGGCCGTGTCCTCCTCGGGCGTCATCGAGTCGTAGCCGACCTCGCCGACGGCGACGACGTTGTCCTTGAGGAGGTAGCGGGGCAGCGCGTCGAGGACGGGACGGCAGCGCGGGTCGTTCGCCTCCTTGGGGTTGAGGGCGAGGGTGCAGTGGTGGGCGATGCCGTGCTGCGCGGCGCGGAAGGGCTCCCAGCCGAGGAGGGAGTCGAAGTAGTCGTAGAAGGAGGCGGGCGAGGTGCGGGGCTGGCCGAGCCAGAAGGAGGGCTCGACGAGGGCGCGTACGCCTGCCTCGTACATCGCCGCGTAGTCGTCGGTGGTCCGGGACGTCATGTGGATGTGGGGATCGAAGATGCGCATGGCGGTCACGGCTCCTCGGGGCGGGAGGACTCGGGGGCGTCAGCGGGGGCGGCTTCGGGAGCGGTCTCGGCGGTCAGCTTCAGGGCGTGGTGCAGGTCCTCGGGGACGGTGCGGCCCGCCGCCGTACGCTCGCGGGCGTAGTCGGTGAGCATCCGGCCCAGCTCGGCGTCGCCGCGTGCCCGCCGCTCCAGTCCGGCGACGGCGCTCAGCGGCACGCCCGTGAAGAGGCACTTGAGGACCCCGTGCCGCCACTGGTGCGGATCGAGGTGCCCGGCGGCGTACGGGCCGAGCGCGGCGGCGATCAGCCGTGTGTCGTTGCTGCGCAGCGCGTCCTCGACGAGCGCGAGCGCGGCGCGGGCTTCGGGAGGCGGGTCGAGGTGCGGGAGGGCGAGCAGCACCGCGTGGCGCTCGGGCGCCGTGGCGTGCTCGTACAGCCGCGCGAGCGCGGGGCCGTCGGGCGAGGCGGCGTGCAGCAGCAGGACGCGGGCGGTCTCGGCGAGGGATCCGGGGTCCTCGCCGTGGGCGGGGACGCAGCGCCGCCCGGCGGCGGCGAAGTGCCGCTCCCAGGGCGGCACTGCCTGCCCGGCGTGGCGCGGGGTGTCGGCGGCGTCGGCGAGCGCCTGGCGCAGCCATTCCCGCGCGCCCGCTTCGAGCTGCATTTCCAGGCCGGTACGGAGCGAGGCGAGAGGGGTCAGCATGGGGTGCCGTCTCCCTTCTTCGGGGCGGCTCCCGTCGGTACGGCTCCTTCGGCGGCGCGGAGGAAGCCGATCGACGTACGGGCCCGCTCCGGGCCCGCGTGGGAGTCGCGGGGGAGTTCTACGGTGACGAGGCCGTCGTAGTCCGCGGCGCGCAGCGCGTCCAGTACGGGCGGGAAGTCGATCTCGCCCTCGCCGAAGGGGAGATGCTCGTGGACGCCGCGCCGCATGTCCTCGATCTGGACGTGGCGCAGCCAGGGCGCGGCGGCGCGTACGCAGGCGTCGGGGGGTTCGGGTTCCAGGCACTGGCAGTGGCCGATGTCGAGGGTGAGGCCGAGGAGCGGGTGGTCGCCGAGGGCGGCGCGCAGGCGGTGGAAGGCGGCGAGGTCGCCGAGGAGATGGCCGGGTTCCGGTTCGACGGCGAGGGGGACGCCCGCCGCCTCGCACGCGGTCAGTACGGCCCCGAGCGCGTCGGCGAGGCGGGGCCAGGCGTCGTGCGCGGCGGTGCCGGGCGGGAGGGTGCCGCTGAAGCAGTGCACGGCGTGGGCGCCGAGGTCGGCGGCCACGCGGACGGCCTTCAGCAGCAGCCCCGTCCGTACGGCGCGCGCGTCGGCGTCCGGGTCGAGGAGGGAGGGGCCGTGCTTGCGGCGCGGATCGAGGACGTACCGCCCGCCGGTCTCGACGGTGGCCGTCAGCCCGTACCGGTCCAGCGCGCGGGCGACCTCGGCGGTGCGGCGTCCGAGGGCGGGCGCGAGGGGGTCGAGGTGCATGTGGTCGAGGGTGAGCCCGACGCCGTCGTAGCCGAGGTCGGCGAGGAGGGGCAGGGCGTCGGTGAGCCGGAGGTCGGCGAGGCCGTTGGTGCCGTACGCGTACCGCAGGGCGCTCACGTCGGGCTCACCTTCCGGGAGAGGCGGCGGGCGAGGGGCAGCAGGCCCAGCAGCGCGGTGGCCGCCGGGCTCTTCCCCGACAGGGCCGACTGGAGCGGGATCATCGCGCGGATGCCGCCGCCGACCGCCTTCTGGAGCAGCGGCGGGGAGGGGTTGAGCGCGGCGTGGAAGAGGGGCCGGGCGGCGGTCACGGCGTACGCGGCGGCGGCGACGGGGCTCCGGCGTGCCGTCACCCCGGTGACCCCGGCGACGGCGGCCAGCCCGGCGAGCGGCGGCAGCGGACTGCCGCCCTGGACCTCTTCGCGGGAGACGCCGGTGACGGCGACGGTGTGGGCGCCCATGAGCGCGGCGGCCCCCAGCACGTTCCCGGCACGGCCACGGGCCCCGGACGCCGCCGCGCCCAGGCCGACGTTCAGGGCGCGGGCGGTGCCCATCGTGAGCGGGCCCCAGCGGGTGTTCTTCAGGTGGAGGTCGTACGCCCAGACCGCGCCCGCGAGCGCGGTGGCCGTCACCAGGGCGGGGCGCCCCGCGCGGGCGGCGAGGGCGAGGCCCGCGCCCGTCAGGAGCCCGGCGGCGCCGAGCGCGGCGGCGGGGGCGACACGGCCCGAGGGGAGCGGGCGGTCGGGGCGTTCGACGGCGTCGACGTCCCGGTCGGCCCAGTCGTTGAGAGCCATGCCCGCCTCGTAGAGGCAGAGCGAGGAGCCCGCGGCGAGCAGCGTGCCCCGCCGCACGGGCCGCCCGCCCGCGACCGTACCGGCGAGCGCGTCGCCGGGCACGGTCAGCACGGCGGAGACCCGCAGCAGCTGCGCCCATGCGCCGAGCGCGGCGGCAGGACCGGACGTACGGCTCGCGGCGGACGTGCAGCTCACGTCGGACGTGCCGCGCGGGCCGGACGTACCGCGCGCACCGGACGTGCCGTCAACCTCCGGAGCGCCGCTCGCACCGGACGAGTCGGACGAGCCGAACGTCCCGCGCGCGGCCGACGCGCTGCTCGCCTCTGGAGCGCCGCCCGCTCCGGACGTACCGCGCGCGGCCGACTCGGCCGATGCGCTGTCGGACGTCCCGCGCGCGGCCGACGCGCCCCGCGAGCCGCCCGTCCCGGACTCTCCGCCCGGGCCCGGCACACGGCCCGCACCGGAAGAGCCCGGCGTGCCGTTCGCGCTCCACGCGCCCGCGTCACTGGGCTCGCCGCCCCCGCCGGAGGCGGCCCCCTGGTGGCCGCTCACAGCCGTCCCGCCAGGGCGAGGAGGGCGTGCCACTGGTCGGGGAGGGCGCTGGGGCCGGTGTCGGGGTCCTTGAAGTAGAAGCCGAGGCCGTCGACGGGGCCGGTCAGCCCCACCTCGTGGGCGCGGGCCAGCAGGCGGGCGAGGTCGAGGACGAGGGGCGCGGCGAGGGCCGAGTCACAGCCCTGCCAGATCGTCTGGAGGACCATGCGGGAGCCGAGGAAGCCGTCGAAGGCGATGTGGTCCCAGGCGGTCTTCCAGTCGCCGAGGGCCGGTACGTCGTCGATGTGGACGTCTCCGGCGGGCAGTTCGCCGAGCGTGTCGGCGAGGACGCGTTCCTTGCCCGCGTTCTTCGCCGCCGCGGCGCCCGGGTCGGCGAGGGCGGCGCCGTCGCCGCCGCCGAGGAGGTTGGTGCCGGACCAGGCCCGTACGGCGAGGGCGCGCTCCGCGAACATCGGGGCGAGGACGGAGCGCAGCAGCGTCTGCCCGGTCTTGCCGTCGCGGCCCGCGTACGGGACGTCCGCGGTGCGCGCGGCCTCGGCGAGGCGGGGGTGGTGGAGCCCGGTGGACGGGGTGAAGTTGACGTACGGGCAGCCCGCGCGGAGGGCGGCCGCCGCGTAGAGGGAGCTGGGCGGGAGGGGGTCGTCGGGCGAGGCGGGCGCGGCTTCGGTGCTGGCGACGTTGACGACGACCGTACGGGCGAGCCCGTGCTCGCGGGTGAACGCCGTGAGGTCCGCGGCGAAGGCGGCTGTCAGCTCCTCCTCGGTG
The DNA here is from genome assembly GCF_043202595.1 of Streptomyces sp. NPDC048172. NCBI lineage: Bacteria > Bacillati > Actinomycetota > Actinomycetes > Kitasatosporales > Streptomycetaceae > Streptomyces > Streptomyces sp. NPDC048172. The sequence goes on along the minus strand of NZ_JBIDAT010000008.1, from coordinate 413,120 downwards.
CGGGGGTCGTCGGGCCCCGGGCCTCCGGGGCGTATCGCGGCGTCGGCGGCGGCGAGTTCGGTGTGCAGCGCCGCGGGGAGGCCGTAGGGGAGGACGCCGCCCTCGGCGAGGGCCTCGGCGCGCTTGGGGAGGGGGCAGGAGGTGGTGTCGTGGCCGCCGAAGACGAGGCTGTCGAGGGGTGGGAGGGCGGTGTCGGCGAAGGGCGGCGTCTCGGTCACCATGCCGGTCGGGGGGTGGAGCCCCGCGGTGAGGGCGGCCGCGCCGGTGACGGCGGTGGTGGCGACCGATCCTCGGGCTCCTATCAGCCAGATCCCGGTTCGTGGCTTCACGGTTCCTCCCTGTCTCGTCGTGCTTGGCCCAGGCCAATCGGCCCTGCCCCGCCCTCTACCCACGTTCAGAGGGGGCGCGGCAGGGACGGAGTCGGCGTTCTCCGCCCCTGCCGCGCTGCCCGCGGGCCCGAACCCCCTCGGAACGGGCCGCGGGCGTTCCGGGGACGGGGGCGGTTACCGCTCCTTTCCTGGGGATCCGAGCGGCGCGACGCGGACGTTCCTGAAGGACACCTCGTCCTCGTCGCCGTGGTTCTGGAGGCCGATGTGGCCGTCCTTCAGGCTGCGCGCCGGATCGGTGTTGGTGTAGTCGTTGACGAGCGTGCCGTTGAGGTAGATGCGGAGGCGCTCCCCTTCGACGCGGAGCTCGTAGGTGTTCCACTCCCCCGGCGGGTTCAGCGCGGCGTCGCGCTTCTTCAGGTCGGCGGACTGGAATCCGTAGACGGACCCCGTCGTCTTGTCGGGGGTGTCGGTGGCGTCGATCTGGATCTCGTAGCCGTTGTTCACGGCCGACCAGGGATCGTCGCTGGCGGGGAAGCCGACGAAGACCCCGGAGTTGTCGTCGCCGCCCTCGCTCGCCATCCGCCAGTCAAGCTTGAGGGAGTACGAGTCGGTGAACTCCCGCCCCTCGTACCACAGGAGGCCCATGCCGCCCTTGGTGGTGAGGGTCCCGTTCCCGTCGTCCTCGAACGAGCCGGGTCCGGCCTGTTTCCAGCCGTCGAGGCCCGTCGTGGCGTCGTAGAGCGGGGTGTAGCCCTTCTCGGGGCGGCAGTCGGCCTGGGCCTGGCCCGTGGCGTAGCGGATGCCGCCGAGGAGGTGCCGCACGAAGGCGTCCTCGGTGAAGGACTCCTTGGTGTGGCCCGCGCCGGTGTAGAAGGCGCGGCCGCCCTCGTACTCCTGGCACCAGGCGAGCGGGTGGTCCCCGCCCATGTTCCCGCCCTCGTACGAGCCCTCGTCGAGGGAGGCCAGGACGCGGGCCCTGTCGCGGGGGTTGGTGCGGTAGTTGTACCACTCGTCGGTGCGCTCCCACGTCCGGCCGAGGTGGGAGGTGGCGGGGTGGGCGTGGTCCTCGGTCTTCAGGGTGGCGGGCTGGATCGCGGGGTGCGAGTCGAAGTAGGCGCCCGCGAGTCCGCCGTACCAGGGCCAGTCGTACTCGGTGTCGGCGGCGGCGTGCACGCCCACGTAGCCGCCGCCCTTCTCGATGTACCGCTCGAACGCCGACTGCTGCTTCCCGTCCAGGACGTCGCCCGTCGTGGACAGGAAGACCACGGCGTCGTAGGCGGCGAGCTTGTCCGGGGTGAACGTGGCGGCGTCCTCCGTCGCGTCCACGCCGAAGCCGTGCTCGGTGCCGAGGCGCTGGATCGCGGCGATGCCGTCGGGGATCGAGTCGTGCCGGAAGCCGGCCGTCTTGGAGAAGACGAGGACTTTCGGTTCGGCCCGGTCCCGGTGCCTGTCCGGGGTGCGGTCGTCGTCGCGCTGGGCTGCCTGGCTGCTGGGGAGCGCGAGCGCCCCCAGCAGCAGTGCCGTGGCGGCGACGGCCACGCCGCGCGTGTGTCTCGCCATCGGTCTCCCTCCCCTCATCCGGTGGTGACGCTGAAGCTGTCGACGTCGAAGAGCTTGCCGTCGCCTCCGGTGAAGACCAGGTGGAGCTTGGTCGTCCCGGCGGGCGCGTCCTTGATGTCGGTGCTCACCTCGGCCCAGTCGGACCCGGCCTTGACCTGCGCTGTGCCCAGCAGCGGGCCGTCGGGCTTGTCGGCGCGGACCTCGACGGCGCCGTCGGCTGCGGCCTTGACGCGCGCGGTGAGCTTGGTGACGTCGCCCGGCGCGTACGGGTCGAAGGCGATCCACTGGCCGTTCTGCGCCCCGGTGACGGCCTTGCCGCCCTCGGCGCCTGCCACGTCGCCCTTGGTGACGCCGTCGGCGGCCGTGGTGTAGTGCTCGGCCTGGCGGTGCTTGGGCTGGAGCTTGCTCTCGCCGTGGCTGGTCAGCGGGGGCTGGCCGTTCGCTCCGCCGTCGGTGTACTTCGCGTCGAAGACGCCGAAGATGTTGGCGTTCGGGTCGTGCTCGCCGTCGGCCTGGGTCTTGATGGTGCCCTTGCAGCCCTTAGCCGAGGTCATCGGGTGGCCGTGGCTGTCATGGCCGAGGATGTAGGTGACCTCGACCCGCGAGCAGTCGATCTCGGGGTCCTCGGGGTCGGTGACCTGGACCTCGAAGGGGATCTCGTCGCCGAACGCGAACGGCTGGCCGTCCTTCGGCAGCTTCAGCTCGACCTTGGGCGCGGTGTTGCCGACGGTCACATGAACGCTGGCGCTCCCGGAGCGGCCCGAGGGGTCGGTGGCGGTCATGGTCGCGGTGTAGGTGCCGTTGGCCTCGTAGGTGTGGGTGGGGCTGGCCTCGGTGGAGGTCTTGCCGTCGCCGAAGTCCCACTCCAGCTTGAGCTCGTCGCCGTCCTCGTCCTTGGCGGAGGAGGAGAAGGCGACCTTGAGCGGGGCCTGTCCGCTGGTCACGTCGGCCTTGGCCTCGGCGGTGGGCGTATGGCCCTCGGTGGCGTTCTCGATGCGGTAGACGGCCGAGTTCTCGTCCCCGGCGAAGTAGCCGGTGCCGTAGTCGAGGACGTAGAGGGCACCGTCGGGACCGAACTCCATGTCCATGACCTGGGTGCCGGACCACGGGAAGTCGTTGATCTTGGAGACGGTCCCGTCGCCGCCGTGCTCGATGCGCTTGATCCACTTGCGGCCGAACTCACCGGCGAAGAAGTCCCCGTCGTACTCCTTCGGGAACTTCACGACGGAGTCGAGCTTGTCGTCGTACCGGTAGACGGGGCCGCCCATCGGGGACTCGGAGCCGTCGCCGAACTCGGGCACGGACGCGCCGTCGTACGGGATCCAGGCGGGCTTGGCGGCGGGCAGCTCGGTCAGTCCGGTGTTGTGCGGCGAGGTGTTCTCCGGCTTGGCGCAGTCGAACTTCTCGCCGGACTCGCCGGAGGCGAAGTCGTAGTCGGTGTAGGCGTCGTTCTCGCCGGTGCAGTACGGCCAGCCGTAGTTGCCCGCCTCCGTGACGCGGTTGAACTCGACCTGTCCCGCCGGGCCCCGCTTGGGGTCGGCGGCACCGGCGTCGGGCCCGTAGTCACCGACGTAGACCGCGCCGCTCTTCTTGTCGACGGTCATCCGGAACGGGTTGCGGAAGCCCATGGCGTAGATCTCGGGCCGGGTCTTCTCGGTGCCGGGCTTGAAGAGGTTGCCCTGCGGCACGTCGTAGGAGCCGTCGTCCTTGACCTTGATGCGGAGGATCTTGCCGCGCAGGTCGTTGGAGTTGCCCGCCGAACGCCGGGCGTCGAAGGCGGGGTTGCGGTTCTCGCGCTCGTCGATGGGCGTGAAGCCGTCCGACTGGAACGGGTTGGAGTCGTCGCCCGTCGACAGCAGCAGGTTGCCCTTGGCGTCGAAGGCGATGTCGCCGCCGACGTGGCAGCAGGTGCCCCGGCTGGCGGGCACGTCGAGGATCTTCTTCTCGCTCTCCTTGTCGAGGGTGCCGTCCTCCTTCAGCACGAAGCGGGAGAGGCGGTTGACGCCGTCGAACTTCTTGAAGTCCTCCGCCGTGCCCTCGTCCGGCGCGTCGCCCTCGGGGGTCTCCAGCTTCGGCGCGTAGTAGAGGTAGATCTGCCGGTTCTCGGTGAAGCCCGGGTCGACGCCGACGCCCTGGAGGCCCTCCTCGTCGTGGTTGTAGACGGGCAGGGTGCCCGCGACCTTGGTGTCGCCCTTGGCGTCGGTGAGCCGCAGCGTGCCCTCGCGGGCCGTGTGCAGGACCGAGCGGTCGGGGAGCACGGCGAGCGTCATCGGCTCGCCGGTCTCCTCGACCCCCTTGGCGAGGGTGACCTGCTGGAACTCCGGCGCGGCCTTCTCCTTGGTGTCCTCCGCGCCGTCCTCCGCCTGCGAGGCCGGGACGCCGACGGCGAGGGTGCCGCCGACGAGCAGCGCCGTGGTGACGGCGACGAGTTGGGTGCGGAGCTTGCGAATCCTGCCGAATGTTCTGTGCACGCGTCTCCTCCTGTAACGGGAAGGTGCGGCGCGCGCCGTCGCGCCGGTGCCGGGGGCTCATGGAGGGGGGAAGCCCTTTGTCCGGTACGCATCAAGAACGGTAGTGCTGTTTGTCAGTAGTTGAAAGCCCTATGACAGTAAGGAAGTTGATAGAATGCTATGTGCTGACAACTCCCCACAAATAAGGGTCACTTGCCGGTCAGTTGCCGCCGAACGCCGCGTCGAACGACGCCTCCGGCGGCTCGTAGTCGTAGGCGCGCAGCCGCCGCAGCGCCTCCGGCGCGCCCTGGACGCGGTCCATCCCCGCGTCCTCCCACTCCACGGACACCGGGCCCTCGTACCCGATGGCGCGCAGCATGCGGAAGACGTCCTCCCACGCCACGTCGCCGTGCCCGGCCGAGACGAAGTCCCAGCCCCGGCGCGGGTCGCCCCAGGGAAGGTGGGACCCCAGCCGCCCGTTCCGCCCGTCGAGGCGCTTGCGGGCCTCCTTGCAGTCCACGTGGTAGATCCGGTCCCGGTAGTCGTAGAGGAAGCCCGCCGGGTCGAGGTCCTGCCACACGAAGTGGCTCGGGTCGAAGTTGAGGCCGAAGGCCGGGCGCCGCTCCACGGCCTCCAGGGCGCGCTGAGTGGTCCAGTAGTCGTACGCGATCTCGCTGGGGTGCACCTCGTGCGCGAACCGCACGCCCTCCGCGTCGAAGACGTCCAGGATCGGGTTCCAGCGCTCCGCGAAGTCCTCGTAGCCCCGCTCGACCATCGCGGGCGGCACGGGCGGGAACATCGCGACCAGGTGCCAGATGGACGAGCCCGTGAAGCCGACGACGGTACGGACGCCGAGCGCCGCCGCCGCGCGGGCCGTGTCCTTCATCTCGGCCGCCGCCCGCTGCCGTACGCCCTCCGGGTCGCCGTCGCCCCAGATCCGGGGCGCGACGATGGCCTGGTGGCGCTCGTCGATGGGGCTGTCGCAGACGGCCTGCCCGGTGAGGTGGTTGGAGACCGCCCAGCACTCCAGGCCGTACTTCTCCAGCAGCTCGCGGCGGCCCGCGACGTACCCCGGCTCGGCGAGCGCCCGGTCGACCTCGAAGTGATCGCCCCAGCAGGCGAGTTCGAGCCCGTCGTAGCCGAAGTCCTTCGCGAGGCGGCAGACCTCCTCCAGCGGAAGGTCGGCCCACTGGCCGGTGAAGAGGGTGAACTTGCGTGCCACGGTGACCTCCTAGACCGCGGTCGGGGATGCGGGTACGGGCGTGAAGACGCTGTTCTTCTCCGCGCTCTCCTCCACGGCCGCCAGCACGCGCTGGACCTGGAGCCCGTCCGCGAAGGACGGCGCGGGCTCGGTCCCGGCGGCGACGGCGCGTACGAGGTCGCGGGCCTGGTGGACGAACGTGTGCTCGTAGCCGAGGCCGTGGCCCGGCGGCCACCACGCCTCCAGGTACGGATGGTCCTGCTCGGTGACGAGGATCCGCCGGAACCCGGCCTCCGTCGCCTCGGTGGCGTGGTCGTGGAACTCCAGCTCGTTCAGCCGCTCCAGGTCGAAGGCGAGCGAGCCCGCCGTGCCGTTCAGCTCGACCCGCAGCGCGTTCTTGCGCCCGGCGGCGACCCGGCTGACCTCGAAGGACGCCAGCGCGCCCGACTCCAGCCGCCCGGTGAACAGCGCCGCGTCGTCCACGGTGACCGGCCCGAGCGCGCCGCCGTCCGGCAGCGGCCGCTCCCGTACGAACGTCTCGGTCTGCGCCGACACACCCGTCAGCGGCGCCCCCGCGAGGTGCTGCGCCAGGTCGACGGCGTGCGCGCCCAGGTCGCCGAGCGCGCCGGAGCCCGCGAGCTCCTTGCGCAGCCGCCAGGCGAGCGGGAAGGCCGGGTCGACCAGCCAGTCCTGGAGATAGGTGACCCGGACGTGCCGCAGCGTCCCGATGCGCCCCTCCCCCACCATGCGGCGGGCGAGCGCGAGCGCGGGCGTACGGCGGTAGTTGAAGCCGACCATGGCCACCTGGCCGCGCGCCCGAGCGACGCGGGCTGCCTCCGCCATGGCCTCGGCCTCGGCGACGGTGTTGGCGAGCGGCTTCTCGCACAGCACGTGCTTGCCCGCCTCCAGCGCCGCGACCGCGATCTCCGCGTGGCTGTCGCCGGGCGTGCAGATGTCCACGAGCTGGACGTCGGGCCGTGCGATCAGCGCCCGCCAGTCGGTCTCGGCCGCCGCCCAGCCCAGCTTGGCCGCCGCCGTGCGCACGGCCTCGGGGTCACGTCCGCAGACGGCGGCCATGGACGGGCTCAACGGCAGGTCGAAGACCCGGCCGACGGTGCGCCAGCCCTGGGAGTGTGCCTGTCCCATGAAGGCGTAGCCGACCATGCCCACGCCCAGTGGCGGCGCGACGGCGGGTGCGGGCGTGGTGGTGTCGTTCGACATGGAGCTCCTCCCTGTCAGGGGGTGTGCTTTACGGGTGGGACGCGTACGCGGCATGGGCCGTCCAGGTGCGCCCCGCAGGGGCGCGGGGAACTGCGCGACCAGCCACGACGTATCCGCGGACGGTCGGCGGCCGAGGCCCTACGGCGGCGCGCCCAGCGAAGCGATCAGGTGAAGCCGATGGGGAGATAGTCGTCCACGTTCTCCTTGGTCACGACCGCCGAATACAGCGTCAGGGAGGCGGGAATCTCGAACTCGGCCATCCCGCTGATGCCCTTGCCCTGCCCAAGGGCCCGCGCCAAGTCGATCGCGGAGGCGGCCATGGTCGGCGGGTAGAGCACGGTCGCCTTGATGACGCTGTCGCCGTCCTTGATCGCCTGCATGACGCGCTTGGAGCCCGCGCCGCCGACCATCAGGAACTCGTCGCGGTTCGCCTGCTTGATCGCGCGCTCCGCGCCCACGCCCTGGTCGTCGTCGTGGTTCCACAGCGCGTCGAACTTCTTCTGCGCGCGCAGCAGCTGCGACATCTTCGCCTGGCCGGACTCGACCGTGAACTCGGCGGCCTGGCGGGCGACCTTCTCGATGTTCGGGTAGCTCTTGAGGGCGTCGTCGAAGCCGTTGGTGCGCTCCCTGGTGAGCTCCAGGTTGTCGATCCCGGCCAGCTCGACGACCTTGGCGTTCTTCTTGTCCTTGAGCTGCTCGCCGATGTAGTGCCCGGCGTTCAGCCCCATGCCGTAGTTGTCGCCGCCGATCCAGCAGCGGTACGCCTTCTGCGAGGCGAAGATCCGGTCGAGGTTGACGACGGGGATCCCGGCGCGCATCGCCTTGAGCCCGACCTGCGTGAGCGCCTTCCCGTCGGCGGGCAGCACGACGAGCACGTCGACCTTCTTGTTGATCAGCGTCTCGATCTGGCCGACCTGGGTCGCGTTGTCGTTGGAGCCCTCGGTGGCCTCCAGCGTGACGTCCTTGTACTTCTTGGCCCGGGACTTGGCCTGCGTGGTGATGGCGTTGAGCCAGCCGTGGTCGGCCTGCGGCCCGGCGAAGCCGATGGTGACCTTCTTGCCGGGCTTGTCGTCGGCGACACCGGCCTGGTCGGCGGCGTTCGCCTCGTCCCCGTCGTTGTTCTCGTTGCTGGTGCAGCCCGCGGCGAAGAGCGCGGCGCCTGCGGCGGCCGTACCGAAGAGCATGCTTCTGCGGCTGGCTGGGCGTGGCTTCTCTGTCATGACGTGGTACGACCCTTCTGGACCAGGACTGCGGCGACGATGATCGCGCCCTTGGCGATCTGCTGGACGTCCGTCTGGAGGTTGTTGAGGGCGAACAGATTGGTGATCGTGGTGAAGACCAGGACCCCGAGGACGGAGCCGAGGATCGTGCCCCGGCCGCCGCTGAGGAGGGTGCCGCCGATGATCGCGGCGGCGATGGCGTCGAGCTCGTAGAGGTTGCCGTTGGTGTTCTGGCCCGAGCCGGTGAGGATGACCAGGAGGAACGCGGCGATGCCGCAGCAGAGCCCGGAGAGCAGATAGAGCAGCAGCCGCTGCCGCTTGACGGCGATGCCCGCCAGCCGCGACGCCTCCGGGTTGCCGCCGACGGCCACGGTGCGGCGGCCGAACGTCGTCCGGTTCAGCACCAGCCAGCCGATGACGCTCACGGCGGCGAAGACCAGCACGATCGGCGGGATCCCGAGCACGTACGCGTCGGAGACCCCGAGGTCCAGCACCGATTCGACGGTGACGACCTGCGTCTTGCCGTCGCTGATCTGCAGCGCGAGGCCGCGGGCCGAGGCGAGCATGGCGAGGGTCGCGATGAACGGCACCATGGGCCCGTACGCGATCAGCATCCCGTTGACCAGCCCGCAGCCGAGTCCGACGAGCAGGGTGCACAGGAGCATGCCCCACAGCCCGTACTCCTGCGTCGCCACGGTCGTCGCCCACACGGAGGCGAGCGCGACGATCGCCCCGACGGACAGGTCGATGCCGCCGCCGATGATGACGAACGTGACGCCGACGGTCACGACGCCGATGACGCTGGCCTGGGTGAGGATGAGGCGGAGGTTGTCGGTGTCGAGGAACTCGTCGGGCTTGGTGATCGCGCCGACGATCGCGAGCGCGATCAGCACGCCGATGAGGGAGAGATGCCGCACGTCGAGGGGCAACCGGCGCCTCGCCGGGACCTCTTTCGCCGGAGGCGCGGGCTTACTGGCCACGTTTGCAGGAGAGTTCACGTGAGGTCACCTCTGGCGTGGGTCAGGTGCGGGGCGGGCGTCCCGAAGCAGCCCCGAAGGGGCGCTTCAGGGGCGCGGGGAACTGCGCGAGCAACCACGACGCGCTCGCACCCGCGCGAGGACAGACAGGGGCACCCCCTGACGCGGAGGTCACGCATGACTCCCCTCCATCACAAGGTCGAGCACCCGGTGCTCGTCCAACTCACGGGCGGGCGCCGAATGGACGACGACGCCCTCCCTCAGCACGAGGACCCGGTCGGCAAGCCCCAGCACTTCAGGGACCTCGCTCGACACGAGCAGCACGCACACGCCCGAGTCCGCGAGCCGCCGGATCACGGCGTACAGCTCGGCCCGCGCACCCACGTCGACGCCCCGCGTGGGCTCGTCCAGCAGCAGCACCCGGCACTCGCGCAGCAGCCACCGCGCGAGGACGGCCTTCTGCTGATTGCCGCCGGAGAAGGTGCGGACGGGGCGCTCGGGGTCGTTCGGGGAGAGGGCCAGCTCGGTCGTACGTTCGCGCGCCGCGGCCCGTTCGCGGGCCCTGTCGAGCCAGCCGCCGCGCGAGAAGCGGGGCAGGGAGGAGACGGAGACGTTCCGCGTGACGGACTCCAGCATCAGCAGCGCCTGGGACTTGCGCTCCTCGGGCGCGAGCCCGACCCCGGCCCGTACGGCGGCGACGATGCTGCCGGGCTTCAGCGGCTTGCCGTCGACGAGGACCCGCCCCGCGGTCGGGCGGCGGGCACCGTAGAGCGTCTCCAGGATCTCGGAGCGCCCGGAGCCGACGAGCCCGGCGAGGCCCACGATCTCGCCGGGCCGCAGTTCGAGGTCGAGCGGCGCGAACTCCCCTTCTCTCGCGAGCCCTTCGGCACGCAGCACAGGCTCGGTGGGGGCCGCGTCGGCGACGGGCCGCTCGGGGAAGGCGTACTGCACGTCGCGCCCGGTCATCAGCGCCACGACCTCGTCGGTGGGCGTGCTGCGCGCGGGCAGGTCGCGCGCCGCGACCCGGCCGTCCTTGAGGACCGAGACGCGGTCGCCGATGCGCCGGATCTCCTCCAGGCGGTGCGAGATGTAGACGACGGCGACGCCGTCGGCGGTGAGGTTCTCGACGATGCGGAAGAGGTTGTCGACCTCGTCGGGGTCGAGCGCGGCGGACGGCTCGTCCATAATGATCATGCGCACGTCATGCGAGAGAGCGCGGGCCATCGACACGATCTGCGCACCGGCCGCGGAGAGCGAGCCGACGAGCGCGCCGGGGTCGATCTCGGGGTGCCCGAGCCGCGCGAGCAGCTCCGCCGTCCTCGTACGGGCCTCGCGGGGGCGGATGACGCCGCGCGTGGCGATCTCGTGGCCGAGGAAGACGTTCTCGGTGACGGAGACGTGCTCGACCAGGTCGAGTTCCTGGTAGATCGTGGCGATGCCGAGCCGCATCGCGGAGACCGGCGTCGGCAGGCGTACGGGCTCGCCCTGCCAGGTGATCTCGCCCTCGTCGGGCTGGTGGGCGCCGGAGAGCACCTTGATGAGGGTGGACTTCCCGGCCCCGTTCTGCCCCAGCAGGCAGTGGACCTCGCCCGCCTCCACGTCGAGGTCGACACCGTCGAGCGCGCGGACACCGGGGAACGACTTGGTGATTCCGGACATGGTGAGCAAGGGCATGCAGGACCTCCGTCCTGGCCGTACGTCATCGCTGTGCGGAGAAACGGTGCAGGGCGCACCGGAGGAGAGAGGAAGAGCGGCGAGCGGGTCGGAAGGACTGGCGGGGGGCGCGCTCGTGCTACGCGGGTGAGAAGAGGTGGTCGCTGGTGAGCCGGGCCGCGCCCGTCACGCCCGCGACCTGGCCCAACTCGCCCAGGACGATGGGAAGATTGCCGGTCGCCAGGGGCAGCGACTGGCGGTAGACCTGGGTGCGGATGCTGGCGAGCAGCGTGTGGCCGAGGCCGGTCACTCCGCCGCCGATCACCACCAGGCCCGGATTGAAGAAGCTGACGAGTCCCGCGATGACCTGGCCCACCCGGGCCCCGCCGTCGCGGATGAGGTCGAGCGAGGTGCCGTCGCCCGCCGAGGCGGCGGCGGCGATGTCGGCCGCGGTGAGGCGGCCACCCGCGGCGAGGCGCTGGGCCAGCTCGTCCGAACGGCCCTCCGTCGCGGCCAGTTCGGCGTCGCGGGCGAGCGCGGCGCCGCCGAAATACGCCTCCAGGCAGCCTCGGTTGCCGCAGGCGCACTGGCGGCCCTCGGGCTCGACCTGGATGTGCCCGACGTCGCCCGCGCTGCCGGTCGTGCCCCGGTGGACCTCGCCGCCGACGACGATGCCGCAGCCGATGCCCGTACCGATCTTGACGCAGAAGAAGTCCCGTACGGAACGGGCGACTCCGGCCTGCATCTCGCCCATGGCCATCAGGTTCACGTCGTTGTCCACCATCACGGGGCAGCCGAGCTCCTGGCTAAGCGCCTCCCGCACGGGGAAGCCGTCCCAGCCGGGCATGATCGGGGGCGCCACCGGGACCCCCTCGGGGAAGCGGACGGGGCCCGGCACGCCGATCCCCGCCCCGTCGAAGCCCTCCGCGACGCCGGTGTCGCGGAGCTTCGCCACCATCGCCAGCACCTGGTCGAAGACGGCGACGGGCCCTTCCCGTACGTCCATGGGCTGGTTGAGATGGCCCAGGATCTCCAGCTCGGGGTTGGTCACGGCGACGTCGATCGAGGTGGCGCCGATGTCGACGCCGAGGAAACGGAGTTGGGGCGCGAGCCGGATGTTGTGCGAGCGCCGCCCGCCGCGCGAGGCGGCGAGCCCGTCCGCGACCACGAGCCCCGTCTCCAGCAGCCGGTCGACCTCGACCGCGAGCTTCGAACGGGACAGGTCCACCCGGTCGCCCAGCTCGGCGCGGGAGCGCGGTCCGCCGTCGCGCAGCAGGCGGAGCAGGCGCGCCTGGTGCGCGTTCGCGGGCCGTGCCGTCATGCGCCTCACCGCTACCCCTCCAGCCGTTTCCAGCCTTCCCCGGATTTCACAGGGAACGTAGCAGCGGCCCCCGGGGTTGGGAAGAAGTTGTGCACGATCCCGTGCGACTTTTTCCCGACTGAGGACAAAGGGGGCCCCCGCGCTGCGGTGCGGCGGAACGGGACGGGGTACGGGGACGTGAGGGCGGGGCGCCACGACGTCGTCCCCGACTACGTGCGGCCCGTCTCCTCCTGGGCGTCGGCCAGGGTGGCGGAGGCGGTGGCCCAGGTGGCGTGGACGACCGGGAAGCGGCGGGCTCGGTAGGCGTCGCAGACCTGGCGGTCGTCGTCGACGACGACCGCGATCTCCCGCGTGCGCGCGGCGGCGGCCAGCAGCGCGGGCTTGAGGACGCGCGCCGGGCGCCGGTCGCGGTCCGGGCGCATCCACAGCGGCGCGGATGGCAGCCCGCGCGCCCGCAGCCACCGCTCGGTCGCCCGGCGGCAGCGCTCCGGGCGGCCCGTGACATAGCCCAGGTCGCACGTCTCGGCCCAGCGCAGGGCGAGCGCGAGGCCCTCGGCGAGCGGCGGGTCGGCGGACGCGGCGCGGAAGAAGCCGTTCCAGTCCGGCTTCGGCGGGTCCAGGAGACGCAGACGGTGCCGCACGTCGGCCAGCGTTCCGTCCAGGTCGAAGACGGCCAGTCGCCGTTCCTCCGGCTGCCGTTCCACCCTCGGCCTCCCGTGCCGCAGATCCGTCCGTGCCCGTCGTTCCAGCGTACGTGTCCGCCTCGTGCCCGTCCCGGGGTGATTCCGTCGCACGCCTGGTCAACCGCCGGGTGATCTTCGTAGGGTGCCTGGGCATGAGCCCTGGGATCCTTGAACGTTCACGCACCGTCGCTCCCCCGGGCTGGAGCCGATGGCTGGTGCCGCCCGCCGCGCTGTCGGTGCATCTGTCGATCGGGCAGGCGTACGCGTGGAGCGTGTTCAAACCGCCGCTCGAATCGACGCTCGGCCTGTCGGGCACCGCGAGCGCCCTCCCCTTCCAGCTCGGCATCGTGATGCTCGGCCTGTCGGCCGCCTTCGGCGGGACGCTCGTCGAACGCAAGGGCCCGCGCTGGGCGATGGCCGTCTCGCTGGTCTGCTTCTCCTCGGGCTTCCTGCTCGCCGCCCTCGGCGCGTTCACCGAGCAGTTCTGGCTGATCGTCCTCGGCTACGGCTTCGTCGGCGGCATCGGGCTCGGCATCGGCTACATCTCCCCCGTCTCGACGCTGATCAAGTGGTTCCCCGACCGCCCCGGCATGGCCACGGGCATCGCCATCATGGGCTTCGGCGGCGGCGCGCTGATCGCCTCGCCCTGGTCGGCTCGGATGCTGGAGGAGTTCGGCTCGGACAGCGGCGGGATCGCCTCCGCCTTCCTCGTGCACGGGCTGGTCTACGCCGTGTTCATGGCCCTCGGCGTGCTCCTCGTCCGGGTGCCGCCCGAGGGCTGGCGCCCCGCCGGGTGGGAGCCGCCCAAGGAGTCCCGGGCGCTGGTCACCACGGCGCAGGTGTCGGCCCGCAACGCCGTGCGGACGCCGCAGTTCTGGTGCCTGTGGGTCGTGCTGTGCATGAACGTCACGGCCGGGATCGGCATCCTGGAGAAGGCCGCGCCGATGATCACGGACTTCTTCGCGGACACCTCGACCCCGGTCAGCGCCTCAGCGGCGGCGGGCTTCGTGGCCCTGCTCTCCCTCGCGAACATGGCGGGCCGCCTGCTGTGGTCGTCCGCCTCGGACGTGATCGGGCGGAAGAACGTCTACCGCGTCTACCTCGGCGTCGGCGCGCTGATGTACCTGCTGATCTGGCAGGCGGGCGACGCCTCCAAGCCGCTCTTCGTCTGCTGCGCGCTGGTGATCCTCTCCTTCTACGGGGGCGGCTTCGCGACCGTACCCGCGTATCTGAAGGACCTGTTCGGCACGTACCAGGTCGGCGCCATCCACGGGCGGCTGCTCACGGCCTGGTCCACCGCGGGCGTGCTGGGCCCGCTGATCGTCAACTGGGTCGCGGACTCCCAGGAGGACGCGGGCCGTTCGGGCCCCGGGCTCTACGGCCTCTCGCTCGGCATCATGATCGGCCTGCTCGCCGTGGGCTTCGTCGCCAACGAGCTGGTCCGGCCCGTGCACCCGCGCCACCACGAGCCCCGGGCCGAGGAGGAGGTGACAACCGATGAACTCGACGAACGGCGCAGCGCCTGACTCCGGTGCCCCCCGCCGGATCCCGCTCACCGTCCTCGCCTGGCTCTGGGTCGGGCTGCCGCTCGCGTACGGTCTCTACGAGCTGATCAGCAAGGCGGCCAAGCTCTTCACGGGGTGAGCGCCTGGTCCGACATCGGCGAAAATGGCGGGGACGGCACCTTCGTACGCACCAGGAGACACACCATGGGACGGGTCACCGAGCGGCGCCGCGTCGTCCGTATCCGGGACGGGGTGATCTCCGAGCGCGCGGACACGCTGGTGGCCGAGGAGCCGCTGGAGATCCGGCTGAACGGGAAGGCGCTGGCCGTCACCATGCGCACACCCGGCGACGACTTCGCGCTGGCCGCCGGGTTCCTGCTCAGCGAGGGCGTCGTCCACGACCCGGAGCAGATCGCCTCGATCGTCTACTGCGCGGGCGCCACCGACGACGGCGCGAACACGTACAACGTCCTCGACGTACGTCTCGCGCCCGGCACCCCGGTCCCGGACGTGACCCTGGAGCGGAACGTCTACACGACGTCCTCCTGCGGCCTGTGCGGCAAGGCCAGCCTGGACGCCGTGCGTACGACCGCCCGCTGGGCACTCGGCGACGGGCCGGTCCTCGGCCCGGACACCCTCGCCGAGCTGCCCGGGCGGCTGCGCGCCGCGCAGCGGGTGTTCGACAAGACCGGCGGGCTGCACGCCGCCGGGCTCTTCACCCCGGAAGGCGAGCTGGTGGACGTGCGCGAGGACGTCGGGCGGCACAACGCGGTCGACAAGCTGCTGGGCCGCGCCCTCCAGCAGGGGCGGCTGCCGCTGCGCGACCATGTGCTGATGGTCTCCGGGCGGGCCTCGTTCGAGCTGGCCCAGAAGGCCGTGATGGCGGGGCTTCCGGCCCTCGCCGCGGTCTCAGCGCCCTCCTCCCTCGCCGTCGACCTGGCCCACGAGACCGGCCTCACCCTCGTCGGCTTCCTCCGCGGGACGAGCATGAACGTCTACGCCGGAGCCGAGCGGCTGGCCCTTCCCGCCGCTCTGTGAGACCGCGGGCGGCGCCCAGCGCCGCGCCAGGTACGCACAGACCATCAGCTGCATCTGGTGGAAGAGCATCAGCGGCAGCACGGCGACGCTCGCCTGCGCGCCGAAGAGCACGGAGGCCATGGGGAGCCCCGCCGCGAGGGACTTCTTGGAGCCCGCGAAGGTGATCGCGACGCGGTCGGCCCGGTCGAAGCCGAGCCTGCGCGAGCCGTACCACGTGGCGGAGAGCATCACCGCGAGCAGCACGGCCTCCACGCCCAGCAGCGCGAGCAGCCGGCCGGGGCTGACGGCGCTCCAGATGCCCTCCTCCATGCCCTGGCTGAACGCGGTGTAGACGACGAGGAGGACCGAGCTGCGGTCGACGTAGCTCAGGATCCTCTTGTGCCGGGCGAGGAATCCCCCTATCCAGCGGCGCACGAGCTGCCCGGCGACGAACGGGGCCAGGAGCTGGCTGCCTATCTCCGCGAGGCCGCCCGCCGAGAGGCCCGCCTGGCCCCCGATGAGCCAGGCGGCGAGCAGCGGCGTGGCGACCATGCCGAGAAGGCTGGAGTAGGTGCCCGCGCAGATCGCGGCGGGGACGTTGCCGCGCGCGATGGAGGTGAACGCGATCGAGGACTGGATGGTGGAGGGGACGAGGCAGAGGAAGAGCAGCCCGTCCTGGAGCTGCGGCGTCAGGACGTACGGGACGAGTCCGTACGAGGCGAGGCCGAGCAGCGGGAAGAGCGCGAAGGTGCACAGCACGACGGCGAGGTGGAGCCGCCAGTGGCGGAGCCCGTCGAGGGCCTCGCGGGTGGAGAGCCGGGCGCCGTAGAGGAAGAAGATCAGGCCGACCGCGATCTTGGTGGCCCAGGAGAAGCCGTCGGCCACGCCGCCCGAGGCGGGCAGCAGCACGGCGACGAGCACCGTGCCGAGCAGCAGCAGGATGTACGGGTCGACGAATCGGGCCAGGCGGCGCATGTGCTCCCTCGGTGCGTGCGGCAGCGCTCACCTACCGCGCTGCGGAATTGCTTTTCCGACCATTCCCCCTTCTCCCTCCTTCGCGCAAGGTCGCGCCACCCTCGCGGAGGTTCGGTGCAGATCTCACGACAACCCGGCAACCAAGGGATTGACCTGCGCGGACGCCCTCCCCATCGCGTCCCGTATCGGATACGGTCACACGCGCCGTGACTCGTGAGTAGCCACGGCATCGCATGCACGTCGAGGAGCAGGTCCTTTGCACGAGTTCACCGTCCCTGCAGTGGCGACGGAGCCCCAGGTCGGGGGGCTGGCTGACGCCGTGTTCACGCATGCCGAGGAGGATCCGGGCAGGGTCGCGCTGGCGCGCAAGGACGAGCGGGGCCGGTGGCGGGACGTGACGGCGGCGGCGTTCCGCGACGAGGTGCTCGCGCTGGCGAAGGGGCTGCTGGCGGAGGGTGTCCGGTTCGGCGACCGCGTGGCGATCATGTCCCGTACGCGCTACGAGTGGACGCTCTTCGACTTCGCGCTGTGGGCGATCGGCGCCCAGTCCGTGCCCGTCTACCCGACGTCGTCGGCCGAGCAGGTCTCCTGGATGCTCTCCGACGCGGAGGTGTCGGCGGCCGTGGTCGAGCACGAGGACCACGCGATGACCATAGGTTCCGTCATCGACCGGCTGCCCCACCTCAAGCAGCTCTGGCAGCTCGACGCGGGCGCCCTGGACGCGCTGCTCGCGGCGGGCGCCCACATCGAGGACGACGTCGTGCACCGCCACCGGTACGCCCTCACCCCCGACACCACGGCCACCGTCATCTACACCTCGGGCACCACGGGCCGCCCCAAAGGATGCGTGATCAGCCACGCCAACTTCATGGCCGAGGCCGACAACATCGTGGGGCGGTACGGGGACGTCTTCGGCCCCCGCCCCGGCGACCGGGGCTCGCTGCTGCTCTTCCTGCCCCTCGCGCACGTCTTCGGGCGGATGGTGGAGGTCGCGGCGGTGCGCGGCGGCGTCAAACTGGGCCACCAGCCCGACATGTCGGCCTCGGTGCTGCTGCCGGACCTGGCGGCGTTCCGGCCGACGTTCCTGCAAGGGGTGCCGCACCTCTTCGAGAAGATCTTCCACGCCGCGCGCCGCAAGGCCGAGCGCGACGGCAAGCTCGAACCGTTCGACAAGGCCGTCGAGATCGCCGTGAAGTACGCGGAGGCCATGGAGCAGAAGGCCTTCGGCACGGGCCCGGGCCCCAGCGCCTCGCTGCGCGTGCAGCACCAGCTCTACGACAAGGTCGTCTACAGCAAGGTGCGCGGCGCGATGGGCGGGCGCTGCCGCCACGCGATGTCCGGCGGCTCGGCGATGGAGCGCCGCCTCGGCCTCTTCTTCGACGGCGCCGGAATGCGGATCTTCGAGGGGTACGGGCTGACCGAGTCGACCGCCGCGGCCGTCGCCAACCCGCCCGAGCGCCCCCGCTTCGGCACCGTCGGCCAGCCCGTGCCCGGCACGACGGTGCGGGTCGCGGACGACGGCGAGGTCCTGCTGCACGGCGGCCAGATCTTCACCGGGTACCTGAACGAGGCGCAGGCCACCGAGGAGACCCTGCGCGACGGCTGGCTCGCCACCGGCGACCTCGGCGCCCTGGACGCGGACGGCTACCTGACGATCACCGGGCGCAAGAAGGAGATCCTGGTGACCTCCAGCGGCAAGAGCGTCTCCCCCGGGTCGCTGGAGGAGCGCGTCCGCGAGCACCCCCTCGTCGGCCAGTGCATCGTCCTCGGCAACGACCGCCCGTACGTCTCCGCGCTGGTCACCCTCGATCCGGAGGCCGTCCAGCACTGGCTGACGATGCGCGAGAAGCCCCGGATGAAACCGGCGGAGCTGCTGCACGACGCCGACCTGGAGACCGAGGTCCGGCGCGCCGTGGTCGCCGCGAACACCCAGGTCTCGCAGGCCGAGTCGATCCGTACGTTCCGCATCCTCGCCGCCCCCTTCACCGAGGAGCACGGCCTGCTGACGCCCTCGCTGAAGCTGAAGCGGAAGGCGATCGAGAAGGCGTACGCGGTCGAGATCGAGGCCCTGTACCGGTAGACGGCACCCAGCGTCGTGAAACGGAACGTACGGTCGGCACTGATCGTTCACCATGGGGGCGGCAGAGACCCGAGAGAACGACTGATTCGAACGTGAGGACCGATCGCGTGAGCAACGTTCCCACCATCACGCTCAACAACGGCGTCACGATGCCGCAGCTCGGCTTCGGCGTCTGGCAGGTGCCGGACGCCGAGGCGACGCCCGCCGTCGCCTCGGCCCTGGAGGCGGGGTACCGCAGCATCGACACGGCCGCCGTGTACGAGAACGAGAAGGGCACGGGCCGGGCCCTCGCGGACTCCGGCATCCCCCGCGACGAGCTGTTCGTCACGACGAAGCTGTGGAACGGGGACCAGGGGTACGACACGGCGCTGCGCGCCCTCGACGCCTCCCTCGACCGCCTCGGCCTCGACCACGTGGATCTCTACCTGATCCACTGGCCGATGCCGGAGGTCGACAAGTACGCCGACACCTGGCGGGCGTTCGAGAAGCTCTACGCCGACGGCCGGGCCCGCGCCATCGGCGTCTCCAACTTCCAGCCCACGCACCTCAAGCGCCTGATCGACCTGGGCGGCACCGTCCCCGCCGTCAACCAGATCGAACTGCACCCGCACCTCCAGCAGTCCATTCCGCGCGCCTTCCAGTCGGACCACCGCATCGCCACCGAGGCGTGGTCGCCGCTGGGCCAGGGCGGCGAGCTGCTGCGGGAGCCCGTGCTCGCCGAGATCGCCGCCCGGCACGGCAAGTCACCGGCCCAGGTGGTGCTGCGCTGGCACCTGCAGCTGGGCAACGTGGTCATCCCGAAGTCCGTCACCCCCGCCCGTATCCGCGAGAACATCGACGTCTTCGACTTCGAGCTGGGCCCCGACGACATGAAGGCCGTCGCCGCGCTCAACACCGACACCCGCCTGGGCGCCGACCCGGACACGATGAACTGGATGAGCTAGCGGGTGCCTAGGCCCTGTCGTCAAACTCCCGTCGTCGCCCGAAGGGCGGCCCCGCGGCGTCTGGTGCGTGCGATCGCAAGGCGCCGGGATGTCCTCGTAGTGGGCTACTCGGGCATTCCGGCAACGCCGCGAGCGTGCGTGCCAGACGTCGCGGGGCTGGGGGCACCTCCCTGCTCGAAGAGCTTGGGGGAGGGAGTTTGACGACAGGTCCTAGCTCGCCCCGTGGCCCGGTGCGATCTCCTCGATCCGCCGGGCCAGGTCGATGTCCTTCCCGGTGACCTTGCCGCCCACGCTGTGCGTGTTCACGGACACCGCCAGCGTGTTGTACCCGAGCGTCAGCTCGGCGTGGTGGTCCAGCTCGTCCTGGATCGTGGCGATGTGGACCACCATCGCGGCGGCGGGCAGATGCCCGCCGAAGGAGTAGGCCCGGGCGACGCTGTCGCCGTCCGTGGTCCAGCCCGGCAGCTCCGCCAGTGCCTTCTCGGTCTCCTGCGGGGTCAGCGGCTCGGGTGCCATGACGTGCTCCTCGCTTCCGTCCCGGTCGGTTCGGTTCCGCACATCCGAAAACACTTCCAGCCTGCCACGTTCCTTCGGTTACCGTCTGGTCCATGACGGCACCCCCGGACGACCGCCCCCTCGGTGCGCTGCTGCGCGGCTGGCGCGAGCGCGCCGGCTTCAGCCAGCTCGAACTGGCCCTGCGCGCCGACTCCTCCGCACGGCACATCAGCTTCATCGAGACCGGCCGCACCGCGCCCAGCCGCGAGATGGTGCTGCGGCTGGCCGACACCCTCGACGTCCCCGTGCGCGAGCGGAACGCGCTGCTGCTCGCGGCCGGATTCGCGCCCGCGTTCCCCGCCACTCCGCTGGACGACCCGGCGCTGGACATCCTGCGCGGGCACCTGGAGCGGATGGTCGCCGCGTACGACCCGTACCCGGCGCTCGTCGTGGACGGTGTCTACAACGTGCTCGCCGCCAACCGCGGCGTCGCCACGCTCTCCGAGGGCGTGGCCCCGCACCTGCTGGAGCCTCCGCTCAACGCGATGCGGCTCACCCTCCACCCCGAGGGCCTGGCGCCCCGGATCCGCAACCTGCCCGAGTGGCGCGGCCATCTGCTCGACCAGATGAGCCGCCAGCTCGCCCTGCACCGCTCGTCCGCACTGCGCGCGGTGTACGAGGAGGTCGAGGCGTATCCCCTGCCGCCGGGCAGCGAGGAGCGCGCGGAACGGGCGGGCGACGAGAGCCCGTTCGCGCTGCCGATGCTGGTCGAGCACGACGGGGGCGTGCTGTCGTTCCTCTCGACCATCACCACCTTCAACACCCCGGTCGACGTCACGGTCTCCGAACTGGCCGTGGAGACCCTGCTCCCCGCCGACCCGGCCACGGCCAAGGCGCTCCAGGAGGCGGTGGGCGTCTGACCTGCACTCATCCCAAAGCCCTAGGTAAAAAGGACTAGACAGGGGGTGTACCTAGCACCACCCCCTTGGCCGTACCAGCCCCACCCCCACAGGCGTGCTGCGCGGCTGTCAGCGGCCCCGGTGGTGCCGGAAGGCTCGTGCGCATGACGACAGCGATCGAGGCACCACCGTCCCGCACCGGGGCCCGTGCTCAAGGCAGCGACTTCTCCCGCCTCACTCAGCGGATCAACGAGGCCGGGCTGATGGCACGCAGGCCCGGCTACTACGCGATACGGCTCACCCTCGTCGGACTGGCCTTCGCGGGAGGCGTGGCGGCACTCCTCATCGTGGGCGAGAGCTGGTGGCAGCTCGCCGTCGCCGTGTACCTCGGGCTGATGTACGGGCAGATGGCGCTCGTCGCCCACGACCTCGCGCACAAGCAGGTGTTCCGCAGCCGCAAGGCGAGCGAGCTCGCCGGCCGCCTCGTCGGCAACATCGGCATCGGCATGTCGTACGGCTGGTGGATGAACAAGCACACCCGCCACCACGCCAACCCCAACCACGAGGAGCTCGACCCCGACGTGGCGCCCGACATCCTCGTCTGGTCCCAGGACCAGGCGCGGGAGGCGAAGGGGCTGCCGCGGTTCATCGGCCGCCACCAGGCCGCGATCTTCTTCCCGCTGCTGACGCTGGAGGGCTTCAACCTCCATGTGTCCAGCTTCCGGGCGCTGCGCGAGCCGCACATGAAGCGCAAGTGGCTGGAGGGCGGGCTGCTCACCGCGCACACCGTCGCCTACCTCGGCCTGCTCTTCCTCACGCTGCCCGTCGGCATGGCCTTCGCCGTGCTCTTCCTGCACCACGCCGTCTTCGGCGTCTACCTCGGTTCGATCTTCGCGCCCAACCACAAGGGTATGCCGACCCTCAAGGGCGACGACCGGCCCGACTTCCTCCGCCGCCAGGTGCTGACCTCGCGCAACGTCAAGGGCGGCTGGTTCACCGACATCGCGCTGGGCGGGCTCAACTACCAGATCGAGCACCACCTGTTCCCCAGCATGCCGAGCCCGCATCTGCGCCGCGCCCGGCCGATCGTGATGACGTACTGCGCGGAGATCGGCGTCTCCTACCACGAGACCGGGCTGATCGCCTCCTGGGGAGAGGCGCTGCGTCACCTGCGGGAGGTCGGCGTCCCTATCCGCGAGCCGGAGGCCACCGGCGGCCAGGACTCCGCCCCGACGCCCCCGGCGTCCTCCACCTCCTCGTCCTCCCCGGCCCCGGGTACGGACGTGAGCTGAGCGGCCCCGGGACGCGGCGCCGCGCACTCGTCGAGCCAGCGGCGCAGCACCCGGTGCACCTGCTCGGCGCCCACCAGCTCCGGGGGGTGCGCGCCCGGCTCGTCCGCCGGGGGCGACAGCTCCAGCGGGGACATCAGGAACGGGTGGCTCTGCTCGCCGCCCAGCCCGCCGTGCGAGCCGATCTGCTCCTCGAAGGCGTGGACGGCGCCCGTGTCCGGGTCGACCGCCGAATTGACCATGATGTCCGGCGCGTGCGGGAAGCGGGCCGTGCGCAGCACGGCCCGCACCGCACCCGGACCGAACGCCTTCAGCGGGTCGGTCCCGACGACCTCGCCGGTGACGAGCCGGTGCTCACCGCCGCCGCGACCGAGGACGACGGGGCCGTGCTCCTCGCTCTCGACCAGCACGAAGCCGACGCCGGGATGCTCGGCCAGCGTCCGCAGCAGCGCGGGGTGGCGTGCCTCGATCCGCTCGCGGCCCGTCCGGCCCTGCTCGTCCGGGAACGAGACCAGGCCCAGATTCCCCGAGGCCAGCACCACAGGCCCGGTGCCCCGGCGGGGCGCGTCCGTGTCGTCCTGGGCGCGCTCCTCGGGCTCGGGCCGGTGCAGCGCGGCGCGCGCCGCCGCGCGGGCCTCGGCACCGCTGACCGTGCGCCGCGCCCGGCGCGGGACGCGCAGCCCGCAGCCCGCGCGGACCAGGTCCTCCAGCGTCAGCCCGTAGGCCCCCGCGAACGTCTCGCCCGCGCTCTGCCCGTGGTCCGAGAGCAGCACCAGCCGGTACGGGCGCGGGGCCCGCTCGGCGACCTTGGCGATCAGCGCGACCGAACGGTCCAGCCTGCGCAGCACCTGGTGGGTGTCCCGGCCGCGCGGCCCTGAGTGGTGCGCCACCTCGTCATAGCCCACCAAATCCGCGTAGACCGCGGTGCGGCCGCTGAGGAGGTCGCCCAGCACCGCGGCGACGACCACGTCCCGCTCGACGACCGTCGCGAAGGCCCGGACGAACGGGTAGAGCCCGCCCCGCCCCACGCGCGGCCGCTCGCGCCGCGCCAGGGCCCGCGTCGACTGCCACATCTCGCGCACCACCTCGGCGACGAAGGACACGGCGGTACGCGTCGCGTTCGCGGGGTCCGAGAAATACGCGAAATAGCCCGCTCGGGAGCGGGTCTCCTTGCCGCGCCGCGCCGAAGTGGAGAGCACGAGCGCGACCTGCGCGGCGCCGCCCGTGAAGAGATTGCCCCTGCTGGCGCCGTCCAGCGCGAGCAGCCCCTTGTCCCCGGTGCGCTCGACGGCGCGGCGCTGGAGCTCGACGGCGCTGGTCGGCCGATTGCTGACCATGACCTCACCGGTCTCCTTCTCGTACCACCGGAAGGCGGGCACATCCTCCGTGCTGCCGTGCAGGATGCCGAGCTGGCTGGCGCCGGTCTGGCTGGACCAGTCGGTGCGCCAGGGGGTGAGCCGGTGGGTGCTGCCGCACATCGCGGCGACGGCGGGCATCAGCGGCGGCCCGCCGTCGCGCGGCTCCAGCGCCTCGCGCAGCACCCCGTGGCCGAGCCCGTCGAGCTGGAGGAAGACGACGCCGGGGGTGTCCGGCGGCTCGGCGCGCCCCTCGCGGCGCCGCCTGCGGCCCGCGATCCGGGCGAGCCTGCGGCGGTACGCACCGTCGTCGTGCACGGCCAGGAACCCGTTCGTCGCCGAGGACGCCGCCGACATCGCGGCGGCCACCACGACCGCCGTCGTCGGATCGGCACTGCCCCGGCCGTACGGGATCAGGGACATCGCGAGCCACAGCAG
This sequence comes from Streptomyces sp. NPDC048172, assembly GCF_043202595.1. Classification (NCBI taxonomy): domain Bacteria; kingdom Bacillati; phylum Actinomycetota; class Actinomycetes; order Kitasatosporales; family Streptomycetaceae; genus Streptomyces; species Streptomyces sp. NPDC048172. Next base: position 389,508 of record NZ_JBIDAT010000008.1, on the reverse strand, counting down.
CGAGCCGTTCAGGAAGAAGACCAGCAGCCCCAGCACCAGCGCGGGCACCAGCAGCAGGGCACGCACCAGGACGGGCCAGACGAGCGCGCTGAGCAGGCCGAAGGCCGCGGCGCCCGCTGCGGCCGTGATGCCGATGACGGTCGCGCTGTCCCCGTCGGCCGACTGGAGCCGGAAGTCGGGCAGCGCCCCGGCGAGCAGCAGCATGGTCAGCGTGCTGACCGCCCATACCGCGCCGAGGCGCAGCAGGGCCGCACCGAGACCACGCCATCCCACCCGCATCCGTCGCCCACCTCCATCGCCCCGCACCCGCGGGACTTCGTCCACTTTTTCATAGTCCGCCACACCGCCGGACGACGCTGTGGATAACTCCGGGCGACCCCCGCCGGACCTGCGACGAGCCCTCCGTCGGGCCCTCGTCGGACCGCCGCCGGGCCCCCGTCGGACCGCGGCCTGACCCCCATCGGACCCCCATCGGCCCCCGCCGGGCCCGCACCCGCCGCCGCGCGCTTACGCTCGTACGTGCAAGGCGGCACACGCTGCACAGGCGTGCGCCCGGGAAGCGGCGGAGCGGAGGGAGCCCCGTGGCGGTCGAGGTCACCTGGTGGGGCCATGCCACCGCGACCGTGCGGGACTCGGGCGTCTCGTTCCTCACGGACCCGCTGCTGGTCCGGCGCCTCGCCCACCTGCGCAGACGGCGCGGCGCGCTGCCGCCCCCGTCGGCCGCGCAGGCCGACGCCGTGCTCGTCTCCCACCTCCACGCCGACCATCTGCACCTCGGCTCGCTCGCCCGGCTCACGCCCGGCACCCGCGTGGTGCTGCCGCGCGGCGCCCGGCGCGCCGTCCCCGGGCTGCGGCGGCTGGCGCCGCTGCTGGAGCTGACGGAGGTCGCGCCGGGCGACGAGGTCCGCGTGGGGCCCGTGACCGTACGGGCCGTGCCCGCCGCGCACGACGGGCGGCGGCTCCCCGTCGGCCCGCACGCCTCCCCCGCGCTGGGGTACGTGGTCGAGGGCGAGGCCCGTACGTACTTCGCGGGCGACACCGGCCTCTTCGACGGGATGGCCGAAGCGGTGGGCCCCGTGGACGTGGCGCTGCTGCCGGTCGGCGGCTGGGGCCCGTTCCTCGGCGAGCACCACCTCGACGCGGGCCGCGCCGCCGAGGCCCTGGCCCGCCTCCGGCCCCGCAGCGCGGTGCCGGTGCACTACGGAACGTACTGGCCGATCGGCATGGACGCCGTGCGCCCCCATGAGTTCCACGCCCCCGGCGCCGAGTTCGCCCGCCTCGCCGCCGCCCCGGCCCCGGAGGTCGCGGTGCACCTGCTGGGGCACGGGGAGAGCGTCCGGCTGGAGGAGGCCCGGTGACGAGCCTCTCCGAGATCGCGGACGTGGTGGCGCGGCAGGTCGTGACGCCGCCCGAGTCGACGCAGCAGGCGGTCGGCTACCCCTCGCTCTTCCTGCTGGTCGTCGTCGGCTCGCTGGTGCCCGTCGTGCCCACGGGCGCGATCGTCTCCGGCGCCGCCGTGGTCGCCCTGCACCAGAGCCTGCCGGCCTTCTCGCTGCTGACGGTCTTCGGGGTCGCGGCCTTCGCCGCGTTCCTCGGGGACATCGGGCTGTACTGGCTGGGCAGGCGCGGCGTCGGCTCGAAGAACGGCTCCCGCTGGCTCGCGGCCCTGCGCGAGCGCGCCGCGCCCGAACGGCTGGCACAGGCCGACCGCAAGCTCCGCGAGCACGGAGTGGCCGTGCTCGTCCTCTCCCGTCTGGTGCCCGCCGGGCGGATCCCGGTCATGCTGGCGTGCCTGCTGGCCCGTACGCCGCTGCGCGAGTTCGCCCGCGGCGACATCTTCGCGTGCCTGGCCTGGGCGGCGGCCTACCAGTTGATCGGCATCGCGGGCGGGGCCCTGTTCCCCGAGCCGTGGGAGGGCATCGCGGCGGCGGTCGCCCTGACCCTCGTGATCAGCGCGGCGCCCTCGCTCTGGCGCCGCGTACGCGCCAGGGGCCGCGAGCGGACGTCGCCCCAGGAGCCGTGACCGGCCTCAAAGGGGCGCACATCAAGGGGCACGGGGAACTTGCGCGCCCGGCGCCGGGCAGAGCCGGCCCCTTGCCGTGTTCTGCGGGCTGCCGCGCCGTCGTGGTCGGGCGCGCAGTTCCCCGCGCCCCTGCCGGGGCACGTCCGCTAGCTCATCACCCGTGAAGCCCCGATCGGCAGGTCCCACAGGTCCTCGCGGGGGCGGCCGGCCTCGGCCCACGCCGTACGGACGCGGCGCAGCGGCTCAAGAGGGGGCTCGCCCGAGAGCAGGAACGTGGACCAGTGCATGGGGGCCATCCGGCGGGCCCCCACGTCCTGGCAGGCCAGCACCGCTTCCTCGGGGTCGGTGTGGACGGGGCGGAGCATCCAGCGCGGATCGTAGGCCCCGATGGGGAGGAGCGCGAGGTCGATGCCGGGGCAGCGGCGGCCGATCTCGGAGAACCAGTGCCCGTAACCCGTGTCCCCCGCGAAATAGAGCCGCTGGCCGTGGCGGTCGGTGAGCACCCAGCCGCCCCACAGGGAGCGGCAGGTGTCGGTGAGGGTGCGCTTGGACCAGTGGTGCGCGGGGACGAAGTCGAAGCGGACCGTGCCGCCGCCGGGGGAGGGCAGCTCGGCGCCCTCCCACCAGTCCAGCTCGGTCACGGTCGTGAAGCCCCGGCGGCGGCACCACTCGCCGAGCCCGGCGGGGACGAAGAGATACGTGTCGCGCGGGAGGCGCCTGAGGGTGGGGGCGTCGAGGTGGTCGTAGTGGTTGTGGGAGATGACCACCGCGTCGATCTTCGGGAGGTCCTGCCAGGCGACGCCGACGGGCGTGACGCGCGCCGGGGTGCCGAGGATCTTCCGGGACCAGACGGGGTCGGTGAGGACCGTGAGGCCGCCGACGCGCACCACCCAGCTCGCGTGCCCCGCCCAGGTGACGGCGAGGGTGTCGGCGTCGGGCTCGGGGAGCGGGCCCGGCGCGAACGGCAGCTGGGGGATCTCCTCGCGCAGCGCCACCGCGCTCGGCCGCATCGCGCCCTCGCGGGCCATCCGCGCCATCGCGCGCACGCCGGGCAGCGGCGAGGTGAGCCGGTCGGCGAACGAGCGGGGCCACAGCCGCTTCGCGCCGAGCGGGTGCGCCTCGGAACGCTCGGCGGGGCGAGGGCGGGAGGGGGGCGAGGAGATCGTCAGCAGGGGCGAGGTGGTGCCGCCGTGGCGCTCTCCGCCCTCGCGGGGCGGCTCGGGGCGCTCGGGGCGCTCATGACGCTCGGGGCGCTGTCCGGTCCGTTCGGTCATCTACTGAGGGCTCCCATCCGTGAGGTCCGTGAGGTCCGCGAGCACCGACTGCACTCTCCCCAACGCCCCGGCCGTACCGGGTGATTCCTCCGTGACCCGACCATCTTGCGTGGTCGGACGGGACGTCGCCACGGCTGCGCGTACGTCCGTGCCGAGCACGTCCGTGGCGAGCACGTCCGTGGCGAGCCGGACGCGCAGGGCCCGCGGGTCGTCGCCGAAGCGGTGGCCCCCGTCCGCGTACGGCCCCAGGCGGCGCACCAGCTCGGCTTCGAGGCCCGCCGCGTCGGTGATGCCGCGCGCGGCGAGCAGGGCGCGGGCCTGCTCCAGGTCGGCGTAGAGATGCCGCCCGGCGTGCGGCGGGCGGCACAGGGCTCCGGCGGCGGTGACGGCCGCGCACAGCGCGGCCCCCCGCTCGCCGTGCAGCCGGGCGGCCTCGGCGCGTCTGCGGCGCTCCTCCTCGGGCTCGGAGAGCGCCTCGGCGGCCGCGGCGGCGACGGGGTCAGACAGCTCGGTGTGGAGCGCGGCGAGGACCTCGCGGACCTCTTCGCCGAGCGCCCGGCCCCGGCCCCGCGCGGGGAAGCGCGCGACGCCCGCGTGCAGGCCCGGTGAGAGGAGCGCGGCGCCGAGGCCGACGAGGACCACGACGGACTCGGCGTGCGGCGTGCCCTCCAGCATCTCGACGGGGCTGACGGTCACCGTGTCGTGCGGCGAGTGCGAGGTGTCGCGCCAGCTCTCGTCGCTGACGAGGACCAGACCCTCCCCGGCCGCCGCCTCGCACACCTCGTGCAGCAGCTCGGGCGGCGCGGCCGTGCCGGTGACGTCGTCGGCGACGGAGAGGACGAGCAGCCGGGGCTCCTCGCCCTCCGCGCGGGCCCGGCGCACGGTCTCCAGCAGCGCGAACGGGTCGGGCACGCCGCCGCACTCGGCGGGCACGGGAACGCCGCGGACGGGACGCCCGAGGAGCCGGGCCTGCGGCCCGTACCACGCGGAGCTCGGGCGGGGCAGCAGCACGCCGCCGCCGACGGCGGCCAGCACGGCGAGCAGCAGCAGCGGCGCTCCGGGCGCCGCGGCCACCTGGGAGGGGTCCGTGCGCATGCCGCGCCGGTTCCAGAACTCGCTGGCTTCCACGTCGATGGTGCCGATGGTTCCGGCCCGGTCCTGGTCGGTGCGCCGCATCCGTCCCTGCCTCCGCCGCTGCCTGTGTGTACGTCAGACAACCCCTGCAACTCGTACACCTTGGCAGAAGGGTGTGACACCGGGGAGCGCCGACACTCCCCCGCCACCCCTGCCGCGCCGGGGATGCCCTACGGCCCTACGGCCAGTTGTCGAGCTTGCGGAGCTTCTCGGGGAGGCCGCGGCCGCGGGTGCGCACGACGGCCTCGGCGACGTCGTGGAGCTTGCGGTTGCCGCGCTGGGACAGGGTGCGCAGCAGCCCGAACGCCTTGTCGTCGTCGCAGCCGGTCACCGCCATCACGATGCCGCAGGCCCGGTCGACCACGGGCCGGGAGCGCAGCGCGGTGTCGAGCTGCTCGACCTCCTCCAGCGCGGCCTGGTAGCGCACCTCGCGCACCAGGACGGACGCGGCCAGTGCGCCGAGGAGCGCGGTGCTGTCGCGGACCGCCTCGTCCAGCCGGTTCGGGCGGAAGGAGCAGACGGTGAGGGTGAGCGTGAGCCCGTCGCGCCGGTACGGGAGCGTGGTGCACGAACGCAGCCCGGAGTCGAGGGCCTTGGCCCGGTAGACGGGCCAGCGGTCGAGGGTGAGCAGGTCGTCACCGCCCGCTGGCCGGCCGGTCTCCAGCGCGGTGAGCAGGGGTCCGTCACCGCAGGCACGCTGCACGGCGACCAGCGCCGCCAGGTCGGGGTGGGTGGCCGCCACCTCGCCGGGCCCGTCAGGAAGTCCGGTGGCGTCGGGGCCCGCGGGCGCGGAGGCGGCGGTGTCGTCGGTGAGGGTGGCGATGGCCCCGCAGCAGTCGGGGCTGAACCGGGCCGCCTGCTCGACGACGGTGGCGAGGCTCCGGCCGAGTGATGCCTCCCCCGGGGGCCGTTCGTCCGGTTCGAGGTGCGTGTCCTCGGCGGCTCCGGGCGGACGGGGGGTGTGCCGGGAGTACCTCATGGCGCACGGCTGCCCCGTACGGGAGATCAAAAAACGGTCGTATCCGCACAGCCTGGCCTCGATTCCTGGCCAAAGCTACGAGACGGGGTCCGACGGGCCTCCGTCCGGATACGTTGAGCGCATGGCCGGGGTAGAGGAATACGGTTCCGAGCTCGCTGACTTCCGCAGACGCGTGGAAGAGCTGAAGTCGGCGCGCGCACTGCCGCAGTCGGAGCCGATGTCGGCGCTCGACGCCGCGCTCTTCGAACTCCAGCACGCGGCGGACGTCCTCTGGCCCCGGTACGTGCAGCTCCTGGCGGCGACGGGGCGGCACGGCGGCGAGCACCCGGACACCCGCGAGCAGCAGCTGCTGCGGGCGCTCTTCCAGCGGCTGCCGATGCCGGTCGTGCTGCTCGACCGGGACGGCGTGGTGCGCAGGCTGAACGTCGCGGCGTCCGAACTCTTCGCGATCCGCCCCGGCTACGCCTCGGGCCGGGCCCTGACGGGGGCGCTGGCCCACGGCGTACGGGCGGCGTTCCGCTCCCAGGTGGCGGCGGTGGCGCGGGGCGAGGGCGCGCGGAGCCTGCGCGTACGGCTGCTGCGCGCGCCGGATCCCGAGAGCCCGGCGAGCGCGGAGCTGCGCGCCACGCTCACGCCGCTGCGTCCGCCGCGCGAGCAGCGCGCCGCGGTGCTCGCGGTCTTCCAGCTGGCCGCCCAGAACCCGCCGTCGCCGGTCACCCGGCCGCCCGGCGACGCGGACGGAGAGGTGAGCGTCTACGGGGAGCCCGAGCACAGCGACGTGGCCGTCCGGCTCCCCGCGCTGTCGGAGATGACGCGCCACGCGGAACTGCTGGACCTGGTCGACGACATGGCCGCCGAGCTGCTCGTCGCCGCCTCGGCGCAGGAGGCCGCCGAGCGGGCGGCGGCGGTGCTCCAGGGGCGGTTCGCCGACTGGGTCGTCGTGGACACCCGCGCCGAAGCGGGCGCGCCGCTGCGCCGCGCGGCCGTACGGGTCTCCTGCGCGGCCGACCCCGCGGTGCGCGAGGCCGTCGCCGCGCAGGACCCCTCGCGGGTGCCGCTGGTGGTCGACGCCGTGGAGCGGGGCCGGGAGGCGCTCCAGGTGCGGCCCGAGGCGCCCGGCGCGCTCGGCCAGGACGCGAGCGGGGCCCCCGTCCTGGTGCGGACGGAGGCCAGCTCACTGATCTGCGTACCCCTGGAGCCGCCGGCGGGTCCGGCGCTCGGGGCGCTGACGCTGCTGCGCGCCGGGGGGCGGAGGCCGTTCGCCATGGTCGAGGCCGGTTCGGTGTCCCGGATGGCCCGGCATCTGGCCCTCGCGCTGCACCGGTGGTCGTGAGGCGGCGGCGTGCCGCCCGGCGGCTTCTCCCGTACGGTCAGTGCGCGCGGGCGGGGACGCGGGCCCGGGCGCGGCGCGGGCGCGGGATGTCCGGCCGTGGCGCGTCGCCCTCCACCTCGCGGTGGATCTGGCTGCACGTACGGCTGATGAGCCGGGAGACGTGCATCTGCGAGATGCCGAGCTGCTCGGCGATGCGGTTCTGCGTCATGTCGCAGAAGAAGCGCATGTACAGGATGCGCCGTTCACGCTCCGGCAGCATGCGGAGGCGGGGCTTCACCGCTTCGCGGTAGACGATCTGGTCGAAGCCGGGCTCGGGGCCGCCCAGGGTGTCCACGAGCGAGTAGCCGTCGTCGGCGCCCGGCAGTTCGGCGTCGAGGGACAGGGTGCTGTAGCTCTCCAGCGCCTCCATGCCGACGAGGACGTCCTCCTCGGTCATGCCGCTGTGCTCGGCGATCTGCTTCACGGAAGGGCTGCGCCCCTCCTCCGAGAGACTGAGCTCGCGCTGGCTGGCGCGTACGCGGTTACGCAGCTCCTGCACGCGGCGCGGGACGTGGAGGCCCCACATGTGGTCGCGGAAGTGGCGCTTCACCTCGCCGACGATGGTCGGCACGGCGAAGCTCTCGAACGCGCATCCGCGCGAGGGGTCGTAGCGGGCGACGGCCTTCACGAGGCCGAGCGCGGCGACCTGTTCGAGGTCCTCCAGCGCCTCGCCGCGGTTGCGGAAGTGCCGGGCGAGCCGCCCGGCCATCGGCATCCACGCCCGCACCACGCGCTGCCGCAGCTCTTCCTTCTCCTGGCCGTCCGGGAGTTCGGCGATGCGCCGGAACTCGCCTGTGGTGTCGGGGGCGTCGTCGTGGGGGTGCCTTGCACGCTTCGTACGAGGTCGTACGGTCATTTCCTGTGCTCTCCCCTACAGGTGACGGAGATCGGACATTCCAGTCACCGCGGGAGCAGACAAGCGGGGCGAGTGGATACGCACACGGCGCTCCCGCGGATGTGCCTGCATTCCGAAGCACGAGGTTCCGGGTGCCCGCCCATCCGGCCCGCAAACGTCCGCACACACGTACCAGTCCGCGTACCGGTCCGCGTGTCGATCCCGTTCGCGCGGGTACTAGGGGGCCCACCGAAGGTGCCGAGAGCGCAGGACGGCGCAGAGACGGAAGGCTGATCACGATGGCGACGTACGTGCGGGAAGTCATGACACCTGCCGCCACCACGGTGCGTCCGGACGCCTCGCTCGTCGAGGCCGCCCAGCTCATGCGGGCCCAGGACATCGGTGACGTGCTCGTGGCGAGGGACGGCCAGCTCCTGGGCGTCCTCACGGACCGGGACATCGCGCTGCGCGCGGTGGCCGACGGCGTCGACCCGCTGAGTGTGACCTGCCAGTCGGTGTGCACCCCGGACCCGGTGACCGTCGACGCCGAGGCGGAGATCGACGCGGCCGTCCGTTTGATGCGGAGGTACGCGGTGAGGAGGCTGCCCGTGGTCGCCGACGAGCGGCTGACGGGCATGGTGAGCATCGGTGACCTGGCGCGCGAGAGGGACCCGCACTCGGCCCTGGCCGAGATCAGCCGGGCCGCGCCGGACGCCTGGACCGAGGAAGGAGCGGTGAACTGGACCCCGTGAGCGACATGACGAGACCGGAGGGGCAGAAGGGCCCGCGCACCGTGCGCGGGCTGTACTCCGCCTGGGACCGCGCGGCCTTCCACCTGGTGGCCGGGCGCCACTGGCCGGGGGCCGAGGGCGTGCTGCCCCGGCTGAGCCGCAGCGCGAACCACGGACGGCTGTGGTTCGCGGTGGCGGCGGGACTCGGCGCGACCGGAGGGACGCGGGCCAAGCGGGCGGCGATGCGCGGCACCGCCTCGCTGGCGCTGGCCTCCCTCGCCGCCAACACCCTCGCCAAGCGCTCCGTGCGCCGCACCCGGCCGCTGCTGGACGCGGTGCCCCTGGTGCGCCGGCTGCACCGGCAGCCCGTCACCAGCTCGTTCCCCTCGGGGCACTCGGCGTCGGCCGCGGCCTTCGCGACCGGGGTGGCGCTGGAGTCCCGCGGCTGGGGCCTGGCGGTGGCGCCGATCGCCGTATCCGTCGCGTTCTCCCGCGTCTACACGGGCGTGCACTATCCGAGCGACGTGCTGGCGGGCATGGCGCTGGGCGTGGGCGCGGCGTTCGCCGTACGCGGCCTCGCCCCCTCGCACTCCCAGCTGCCCGCCCCCGCGCGCCCGGTCGCCGAGGCCCCCGCGCTGCCGGAGGGAACGGGGCTGACGATGGTCGCCAACTCCACGTCCGGGACCGACGGGACGGGCGTGACCGGTGTAACCGGCATGACCGGCATGAGCGGCATGGCCGGTGGGGCGGACGCCGAGCCCGGCGTGCTGACCGCGCTGCGCGGCGCGCTGCCCGGCGCCCGTACGGTGCTGTGCGACCCGGCGCGGGACGATCTCGCGGCGGAGCTGGACGCGGCAGCGCGCGAGGCCGCCGCGGCGGGCGGCGCGCTCGGCGTCTGCGGCGGCGACGGCACCGTGAACGCGGCGGCGCGAGCGGCCGTACGGCACGGCGTCCCGCTGGCCGTGCTGCCGGGCGGCACGCGCAACCACTTCGCGGCGGACCTGGGCATCGAGACGGCGGACGACGTGCGACGCGCGGTGACGGCGGGCCAGGCGGTCGCCGTGGACCTCGGCCGGTTCGCCGACCCGTCGGCCGCCGCTCCGGGGGCCGACGCTCCGGGGGCCGCGAGCGCGGCGGACAGCGGCGGCGTCTTCGTGAACACCTTCAGCCTGGGCTCGTACCCGGAGCTGGTGCGCGTCCGCGAGCGGTGGGCCGACCGGATCGGCTCGGGACCCGCGGTGCTGCTGGCGGCGTGGCACGTCCTGCGCAGGGCGCGGCCCGTCGAGGCAGGGCTGGCGGGACATCCGCGCGCGCTCTGGCTGCTGTTCGCGGGCAACTGCGGCTACCGGGGCGCCGGCCTCGCGCCCGTACGGCGGCACGATCTGGCCGACGGGCTGCTGGACGTACGCGTCGTACGGGGCGGGCACTGGGCCCGTACCCGGCTGCTGTGGTCGGCGCTCGGCGGCGTGCTGGGCCACCGGCACAAGCGGAACGCGGCGATGCTGCGGCGGCTGCTCATCACCGGCATCCCGGACGGATCGTCCCTCGCGTACGACGGCGAAGTGGCGCCCGCGCCCGAGCGGTTGCTGCTGACGAAGGAGCACGAGGCGCTGACGGTCTACCGGCCGCTGCCCGACTGAGCCACCCTCTCCCCTCCCCGTGGTGTCCGAATGCCGGAATGATGTTGCCCGCATGGCGAGACGTGCGGGAGGGTGCGTGGATGGCACACGCACCCGGGACGGCCGGAACCGCCGTCTACACCCACGGTCACCACGACTCCGTGCTGCGCTCCCACCGCTGGCGCACCGCCGCCAACTCGGCGGCGTACCTGACGCCCCATCTCCAGCCCACGTCCCGCCTGCTGGACGTCGGCTGCGGCCCCGGCACGATCACCGCCGACCTCGCCGACCTCGCGCACGAGGGCGCGGTGATCGGGCTCGACGCGGACGAGGGCGTGCTGGAGCTGGCGCGCGCCGAGGCGGAGAAGCGCGGGCTGTGGAACCTCACGTTCGAGACGGGCGACGTCTTCGAACTGGCTTACCCGGACGACACGTTCGACGTCGTCCACGCCCACCAGACGCTCCAGCACGTCGGCGACCCGGTGCGCGCGCTGCGCGAGATGCGGCGCGTCTGCGCGCCGGGCGGCCTCGTCGCCGTACGGGACGCGGACTACGGCGGCATGCTCTGGTACCCCGAGGTGCCCGGCATGGCGGAGTGGCTCGACCTCTACCGCCGCGTCGCGCAGGCCAACGGCGGCGCCCCCGACGCCGGACGCCGCCTCCACGCCTGGGCCCGGCAGGCGGGCTTCACCGACGTCACCGTCACCACCAGCACCTGGACCTACGCCACGCCGGAGGAACGGGAGTGGTGGAGCGGCCTGTGGGCCGAGCGCACCGTCGCCTCCACGTACGCGGACGTCGCGGTCGGCGGCGGGCACGCCACGGCGGAGGAGCTCGCCGGGATCGCGGAGACCTGGCGGGAGTGGGGAGCCGCCCAGGACGCCTGGTTCACCGTCGTCAACGGCGAGATCCTCTGCCGTGCCTGACGCACCCCGCCACCCCAACTAGGCTGGTCCGCATGGATATTCTGGGGACTTCGCTGCGCGTCTGTGTCGACGATCTGGACGCGGCGGTGCCGGTGTACGAGAAGCTGGCCAACGCGGAGGCGGTGCGCTTCCAGAACGGCCCCGTGGCCGTCGCCGCCGTCGGCCCCTTCTTCTTGATGAGCGGCCCCGAGGGTCACCTGGAGGTGCTGCGCAAGATCGCCGCGACGCTCGCCGTGAAGGACGTGGACGAGGCCCTGGTCGACCTCCACACCGTCGGCGCGGAGATCATCGCGGGCCCCAGCCCGACCCCCATCGGCCGCAACCTGGTGGCCCGGCACCCGGACGGCAGCGTCTTCGAATACGTGGACCGCCAGGGCCCCGCCGACTGATCGGGCAGGGGCGATCAGGGGCGCGGGGAACTGCGCGCCCGGCCGAGACGCGGGCGGCAGTCCGCAACGCACCGCAAGGGGCAGCCCCTACCCGGAAGGGAGAAGGGGCTGCCCCTAGGCACGGCAGGTCTACGACGAAGGCCGCATCCGGAAGTCGTACCGGGCAGGCAGAGGGTCGGCCGTCAGCGCGGCCCACGTGTCGTTGAGGGCCTCCTCCCCCTCCCGCAGATCGTCGACGTCGAACCCCTGGTCGAACACGGCACGAGCCGCCTTCGTCTCGCCCTGGGCGAGCAGCACCTGGGCACGCAGCAGCCGGAAGCGCCCCCGCAGCCGCGTCTCGGTGCCGAGCCCGTCGAGCACGGACTCGGCGTCGTCCGGCCGCCCGGCCGCCAGCAGCGCGCCCACGGCCTCGCGGGCGAGCGCGGCACGCGCGGCCGTGGCCTCGGGCGTACGGGCGCGGGCGTCGCGGACGGCGGTCAGGTAGCGCTCGGCGGCGCGCTCGACGTGGCCCTCGCGCAGATCCACGACGGCCAGGCACCGCAGCGCGGGCCACTCGCCGCTCGCGGCGGCGCGCTCCCAGCTCCGGACCGCCTGCGAGCGGTCGCCCGCGTGCCACTGGGCGACACCCAGGTGGTAGTCCAGTTCGTGCGCGCGGCGTGCGGACCGCGGCTGCGCCGACTCCAGCAGTTCACGCCACCCGGGCGAGACGAGGGTAGGACCCGGCACCGTCCCGTCGCCGTCGGGCAGCACGCCGGTGCGCAGCAGCTCCTCCCAGGGCCGCTGCTCGGGCCCGAGCGTGGCCGCGTCGAAGGGCGTTCCCGGCAGCACGTGCCCGCTCCTGGCCACCTCCAGCGCGCCCCACCCCGAACCGGCCGCCAGAGGCTCGCCCTTGGGCTCCTCGTCGGCGTGCGGGCGCCACGCGGCGTAGGCGGCGTCCACGGCGGCGCGCGGCAGCGCCTCCTCCAGCCGCTCCTCGGCGTGCCCGTACGCCGCCGCCCAGTCCGAGCCGTGGACGGTCGCCGGGTCGGCGGTCAGCGGCCCGTACGCCTCCAGCCACGCGAACTCGCCGCCCGCCTCCAGCGCGACGTGTTCGAGCTGGGTGGTGGCCAGGCCCGCCTGGATCTCGGCGTACCCGGGCGTGCCGTCCTCGGTGAGCCAGCGCTGCCAGCGGCGCCCGCCGGGGCCCGAGCCCCAGACGAACAGCTTCCGGCCGCGCAGCAGATCGGTCGAGGTCTGCGCCAGTCCCCGCCCCTCGGCGTCGAGCGAGGCTATCCACTTGCGGGAGTCCTCCGGCACCTCGTGGAAGAAGTCCGCGGGGAACTCGCCCCGCAGCGGGTACGTACGGTCGACGCCCTCCCATTCCGGCACCGGGATGCGGCGCAGTCTGCGCTCGTAGGCGAAGTACCAGGTGTGGTCGGCGGGGGCGAGGACCCGGGTGTGCTCGTCCTCGGGGACCGCGATGTTCGACCACCAGTAGACCGGGACGGTGCGGTCGTGGGGATTGCGGATCCGGACGCCGACGTAGAGGAAGTCGCTCTCGTCGGGCAGCCACAGGTCCACCTGGAACGGGGTGTCGCGCAGCCGCTCCCACTCCCACAGCCGCACCATCTGCCCGTCCCCGTCGGGCGCGGGCACCTGTGCCGCGTGCAGGGGTGCGCAGGAGAGCGTCGTGTGGCCGGTCGCACCGATGTTCCACTCGACGCCGCCCGAGTACCAGGCGCCGTTGAGCGCGAAGTCGGCGGGCTGGAAGACCGGGTTGACGTAGAGCAGTTCGCGCTCGGTGGGCTTGTGGTAGAGCGAGGCGATACGGCCACCGAGGCCCGGCAGCACGGTCGCGCGCAGCCGCTCGTTCTCGATCACGATCGTGTCGAGCGCGAGCGGCTCGCGCGAGCGCGAGAAGCCGTCACGCAGCCGGACGGGCAGGACCGAACGCAGCGGCCCGTACCCGACCTGCCGGGCCATCCCGGGCGGCAGCCCGGCCCGCTCCTCCTCGCCGAGGGTGTGCGCCTCGTCGAGCGGCAGCAGCGCGGGCAGCGGGTTCTCCGGGCCGAGGGGCGCGGCGGGAAGGGTCCGGGTGCTGCGTCGTACGGTCGTGGCCACGGCAACCTCGCTTCGGTCGTTCGCTCATGGGCGCCGCCTTGCCGGGACCCCCGATGACCATGGAACACGCTTCGGTCGCGCTTCGCCAGAGCCGATGTGGCCGTGCTGCCTCACGCCACCGGCGAGAGGTCCCCCAGCACTTCGGTCACGAGATCCGTCAGCAGCCTGGCGCCGTCGGCCTCCGGGTCGCGGTCCGGGTCGTAGATCGTCAGCTGGAAACCGACGCAGCGCGGCGAGTCGGCCAACGGGCGCAGCAGTGCGCGGAGTTCGTCGGGGAAGAGCCCGCCCGGCTCGGCGCTGTCGACGGCGGGCAGCACGGTCGGGTCGAGCACGTCGGCGTCCATGTGCAGCCAGAAGCCGTCCAGTTCCTGCGAGGCCAGCCGGGCGAGCGCCTCCTGCGCCACCGCCTCGGGGCCCTTCTCGCGGACGACGGCGACGGCGGCGTGCCCGATGCCGAGCGAGGTCAGCTCGTCGAACACGTTCTCCGGCTCGTTCTCCGGGTCGCGCAGCCCGAGGAGGAACACGTCCTCGTCGCGTACGTACGGACGCAGGCCCTCCAGGTCCGTGAGGTCGTCCTGGCCGCGGCCGGTCATCAGCGCCACGTCCTCGCCCCCGGCGGCGCCGACGTGCGGCGCGTTCCCGGTGTGGCGGAAGTCGTCGTGGCCGTCGAAGTACGCCAGCCCGTAGCGGCCGAGGCGGCGCAGCGCGAGCGCCGAGCCGAGCCCGATCGAGCAGTCGCCGCCGAGGACGACCGGGAAGTCGCCCACGCGCACATGCCGTTCGATCCGGTCGGCGAGACGCGGGGTGTACGCGGCGAGCTGCGCGGCGTTGAACACCCCGTCGCCGGGCTTCCACTCCCCCATGTCGTAACGCGGCGGCACGACGACCCCGCCGTCCAGCGCCCCGATCCGCCCCGGCAGGCCCTGCTCCCGCAGCGCCCCGGCGAGCTTGGCGCAACCGGGCACGGTGCCGGGCACGGGCGGTCTCAGCCCCAGGTTCGAGGGCGCTTCGATCAGTACGGTGCGACGACTCATGCGCGCATTATGTCTCGGGCCGGTGTTCGAGTGGCAGGAGTTTCAGCGCGGAACGCGCCGGTCCGCTCCCCCGCGGTGCTGCTTAGCATGGCCGGATGGACATCTCCGGCCTCCCCGCGGACGCGCGCCAGCGGCGCAGCTCCGAAATACGCGAGTTCCTGCGCTCACGGCGGGCCCGGCTGACGCCCGAGGACGTGGGCATGCCCCCGACCGGCGGGCGGCGCACGCCGGGGCTGCGGCGGGAGGAGGTGGCGGTGCTCGCCGGAGTGGGGGTGTCCTGGTACACCTGGCTGGAACAGGGCCGGGAGATCAACGTCTCGGCCGGGGTGCTGGACGCCATCGCGCGGGTGCTGCGCCTCGACCCCGCCGAGCGGGAACACCTGTACCTGCTCGCCGGTCTCAACCCGCCGCCCGAAAGCGTGTCCCCCGCCGGTCGGCGGGAGGTGCCGCCCGGACTGCAGCGGGTGATCGACGGCTGGCTCCCGCGCCCCGCCTACATCATCGACCGGCACTGGAACCTGGTCGCGGTCAACCGCGCCGCCCGCGAGGTGTTCGGCTACGGCGAGGACGATCACAACTGCCTCGTGAGCTTCTTCACCAACGCCCGCTACAGCGCCGCGATCTGCCAGTGGGAGGACGCCGCGCGGGCCATCGTCGGGCAGTTCCGCGCGGATGCCGCCCGTTACCCGGACGACCCGGAGTTCAGCCGCCTGGCCGCCGACATGTGCGCGGTGAGCCCGGCCTTCGCCGGTGTCTGGGCGGAACATCCCGTCGGCTCCGCGACCCAGGGCACCAAGGCCCTCGTGCACCCGGAGGCCGGTGAACTGACCTTCGAGTACACCTCGCTGCCGGTGCCGGACCTGCCGGGCCACCGCCTGCTGCTCCACACCCCCGAGACGCGGAGCGACACCGGCTCCCGGCTGACGGCGCTGCTGGACGTACGGGAGCCGGACACCGTCTGAGATCCAGCGAGGGTGGTGGTGGCAGACCCAGGTTCAGCCGGCTCTGCCTCATGCGGGGGCGCCGATCGAGGATCGCCGCATGAACCGACTCACGAACCACCCCACGGACCGACTCACGAACCACCCCACGGACCGGCCCACGAACCGACTCACGAACCGGCTCACGAACAAGACGGCCCTGATCACCGGCGGCACCAGCGGCATGGGACTCGCCACCGCGCGCCGTCTCCTGGACGAGGGCGCGTACGTCGTCATCACCGGGCGTGACCAGGCACGCCTGGACAGCGCCATGGCCCGGCTCGACGCCGCCGACCGGACCCTCGCGGTCCGTGCCGACGTGGCCTCCCTGACGGACCTCGACCACCTGACACGGCAGATCGAGACCTGGCGCGGCAGCGTGGACGTGGTCTTCGCCAACGCGGGCGTCGGGGTCTTCAAGCCCAGCTCCGAACTCACCGAGGCCGACTTCGACCACGTCGTCGACGTCAACTTCAAGGGCGTCTTCTTCACGATCCTCAAGGCCCTGCCGCTGATGCGGGACGGCGGCTCCGTCGTCGTCAACGCCTCGTGGACCCTGCACCGCGGCCTGCCCATCGCCTCGGTCTACTCCGCCAGCAAGGCGGCCGTGCACAATCTCGCCCGTACCCTCGGCGCCGACCTGGCGCCGCGCGGCATCAGGGTCAACTCGATCAGTCCGGGCTACATCGCCACGGAGATGTACCGGGAGGCGAACCCCGACCCCGGCGCCGAAGCGCGCAACGCCGCGGAGGTGCCCCTCGGCTCCCTCGGCCACCCCGACGACATCGCGGCGGCCGTGGCCTTCCTCGCCTCCGACGACGCCTCGTACATCACCGGGCAGGACCTCGTCGTCGACGGCGGTCTCGTCGGCTCCGTCCCCGGGGCGTGACCGGGATGTCTGAGACCACCACACACGCCGCCCGGGGGGCCGCCGCTCCGGGGGCCGTCGCCCCGAGGGCCGCCGCTCCGCGGACCCGGACCCCGACCCGGCGCTCCCACCCGGCCGTCACGCTGGTCGCGGTCCTCCTCACGCTGCTGATCCTCCCGACCTCCGTGACCGGCGCCGGGGTGGCGCTGCCGCACATCGGCCGCGATACGCACGCGCCGCTCGCCGCCCTGCAGTGGGTGGTGCACGGCTACAACCTCACCTTCGCCAGCTTCATGCTCGCCTGCGGTTCGCTGGCCGACCTGGTCGGCCGACGGCGCGTGTTCCTCGCGGGCGCGGCGCTGTTCACGGCCGCCTCGGTGGTGAGCGCGTCGGCGCACGGCATCTATCTGCTCGACGCGAGCCGCGCCGTGGCGGGCGTCGGCGCCGCCGCGCTGCTGACCAGCGGCAGCGCGATCCTGGCCGCGACCTTCGAAGGCGCCGCCCGCACCCGGGTGTTCGCGGCCGTCGGCATCATGACGGGCGCCGGGCTGGCCCTGGGCGCGATGGCGGCGGGGACGCTGGCGGACGCCTGGGGCTGGCGCTCGTTCTTCGGCGCGCACGCGCTGCTGATGGCACTGGTCATGCTGGCCACCCTGGGCATGCGGGAGTCCCGGGACGCGTCGGCGTCCGGCGTCGACTGGCCGGGCACCGCCACCTTCGTCTCCGGCCTCTTCCTGCTCATGCTCGGCGTGGTCGAGGGCCCGCAGCGGGGCTGGGCCAGTGCGGGCGTGCTCTCCCTGCTGGCCGGGTCCGTCGTGCTCATGGCGCTCTTCGTGCTGGTCGAGCGGCGGCAGCGGCATCCGATGCTCGACCTCGCGCTGCTGCGCAACGCCAGATTCATGGCACTGTGCCTGATCCCGGTCGTGGTCACCTTCGCGTTCGTGATCCTTCTGCCCCTGCTGCCGAACTACCTCCTGGTCGCGAACCGTACGAGCAGCCAGGCGGCGGGCACCACGATGCTGCTGATGACCCTGCCCATCCTTCCCACCCCGCTCCTGGCCGGGAAACTGATCAAGTGGGGCCTGTCCCTGCGTACCGTGCTCACCGCCAGCCTGGGCCTGCTGACGCTCGGCATCGCCTGGCTCGCCCTCGTCCTGCACCCCGGCGTCGGGGCCGCCGAGCTGGCCGGTCCGCTGATGACGCTCGGGGTCGGGCTGGGCCTCAATTTCGGCCTGGTCGACGGCGCCGTACTGACCGTCGTCGCGCCGGAGGCCACCGGCACGGCCGCCGGTTTCCTCAACACTCTGCGCCTGGGGAGCGAGGCCATCGCCATCGCGGCGGCGGGCTCCGCGCTGGTCAACCTCCTCCAGGGGCGGCTGAGCGACGGCTCGGGCCGCGTTCCCGGCTACGACGGCACCCCGGAGGCCCTGGCCAACAGCGTGAACTCCGGCGACCTCACCGGCCCCTCGTCCACCGTCCCCGCCGCCCTCCGGCCCCAGTTCCTCGACGCCGTCGCGCAGGGCTTCACCGAGTCGTGGCACCTCGTGCTGTGGGGCAGCGCGGCGATCTGCGCGCTCCTGTCCGCGGGAATCTGGCTCATGCTCGCCGAGCCCCGGCGGAGTCCCGCGTGAGCGGCCTGGGGGCGGCAGGAGGAGGGCCCTGCTGGTGGACGCTCCGGCCGGCGGATGGCTCCGGCCGGCGGATGGCTCCGGCCGGTGGATGGCTCCGGCCGGTGGATGGCTCCGGCTGGTGGACGCTCCGGTCAGTGGATGCTGCGGGCCCGCGCGGAGACGGCCCGTGTTTCGGCCGCGCCCGAAACACCTCGCGATCTTGCGCGTCCGCGACGGACGATGCCGCATCGCTCCACGAACCAGGACGAGGGGGTACGCATGCGCGCGAGGAAGCTGGCGGCGGCGGTCGCGGTGACCGTGATCGCGGGAGGCGGGGTCGGGCTCGCGACGGCGGGCACGGCGGCGGCGAGCGACGGGGACGGCACCATGGACACCTGTGCCACGGCGGTGCCGGGCGAAAACGGCAGCGGACCCGGCGAGGGCAGTTTCACGCCCGCCTACGACGACACGATCATCAACGCCCTGGGCGCTTCGTTCGACGGAGACGGCCAGGCGGACGACTTCGACGGAGACGGCCAGGCGGACGACTGAGCCGGGCCGGCAAGGCGTGGGCCCGTGCGGCGGGCGTACCGGTTCAGCGGCGGCGGATCATGAATTGGCCCGCGAGCCAGCCGATCACGCCCATGCCCAGGAGGGCCATCCAGAGCGGCATCGTGACCTCGGGGATCAGCAGCCGGATCTTGGTCTGGCGGGTGTTCTCGAAGATGAAGACGATCGCGAGGACCACGATCACGCCCAGCGTGATGCGGCCCGTGGTCATCAGGCGGCCGGAGCCGCCCCGGGAGCGTGTCCCGGAGGTCTTGGGGCTCATGGCTCCACCTTGGGGACCCCGGCGGCGCGGCGCCCGGCGGGCCGGTCCTACCGGGTGAGCGGCCCGGCCGGGGACCCGTCGGCGGCGAGGGCCGAGGCCGCCGCATAGCCGACCGGCACCTCGACGTCCGCGAGGCGCCAGCCGGGCGGGTCGGCGGGGGCGCCGAGCGTGCTCACGTACGTCAGCGCGGGGTCCTCGGCGAGGCCGGTGCCCGTGCCCTTGAGGTACGCCTCCTTGCGCGTCCAGCACCGCGCGAAGGCCGCCGGACGCGCGGCCTCGGGCAGCGCCTCCAGCTCCGCGCGCTCGCGCGGGTGCAGCGCGGAGGCGGTCTCGGCGACGGTCTTCGCACCGGGGTGCTCCTCGACGTCCACCCCGACCGGCTCCTCGGCCAGCGCGATCAGCACCAGGTCTCCCGCGTGCGACAGCGAGAAGTGCACCGGGTCCCCGGCGACGGACGGACGGCCGTGCGGGCCGTCGCAGACCGGACAGTCGGCCCGCGTGAGGGGGACCTCGCCGGGCGGGACGCCGAGGTGGGTGCCGAGCTCGCGGCGGAGCGCGGTGTGTGCCACGAGATACCGGTCCCGGTCGACGTCCCGGAGGAACGCCTCGGCGCGCTCGCACTCGTCCCGGTCGAGCGTCCCGTACGCGGAGGGCGTCCTCGCCTCCGCGACATGCGCGGACACCCGGAAGACGCGGAGGCTCGTGATCATAGGGAGAACTTACCTGAGAGTGTCCGAATCCCGGGCCCGAGCCCGAGCGGTCCGGGGTCGGGGCGCGAAAAGGTCCAAGTCCCGTTCTCCGTTTGTCCCTTCCCCTCCTCCCCGCCCGGGCGGCACCCTGCAGATCTCCGACCCGGGAGCGCCCATGCGCAGCAGCTCGCACTCCAGCCCCAGGAGCCGGGCGGCGGCACTGGCCACCGCCGCGGCCGCCGCGGCTGCCGTAACCGTCGCGCTCGTACCGCTGACCGCCGCCCCCGCCACGTCGTCGGCCTCGGCGGAGACCCGAACAGGCACCACGTACTACGTGGACTGCGCGGGCGGCGACGATTCCGCGTCCGGCACGGACCAGGACAGCGCGTGGCGCACGCTCGCGAAGGCCGGGGCGCGGACGTACGAGCCCGGCGACCGTGTGCTGTTCGCGCGCGGCACCCGTTGCGAGGGGACCTTCGCGCCCAAGGGCTCCGGCACCGCCGAGGCCCCGATCCGGGCCGGGGCGTACGGGGAGGGCGGCCGGGAGGACCGCCGGGAAGGCCGGAAGGGTGACCAGGGCGGCCAGGGCGAGCGGCGTACGGCCAAGCCGGAGATCGCGGGCGGCGGCGCCCGCGCCGCGGTGCTGCTGGAGAACGTCGAGGGCTGGGAGCTGCGCGGCCTCGCCGTGACGAACAAGGGCCCCGCCACCACCACCGAGCCCCGCGCCGGAATCCTCGTCCGCCTCACGGACCACGGGACGGGCCGTCATTACGTGGTCGAGGACACCGACGTGCACGACGTGAACGGCGCCGACGTCAAGGACGTCGAGGGCTCGGGCGGCATCCTCTTCGCGGCGGCGGGCGAGAAGCGCCCGACGGCATTCGACGACGTGACCGTACGCGGCAACTCCGTCGCGCACGTCGACCGTACGGGCATCGGCACGGCCTCCACCTGGGGCAAGCGCCCGGAGCACCCGAACGGTCCGGGCACCTCGTTCGCCCCGATCACCGGACTCGCGGTGCGGAACAACGACGTCCGGGACGTCGGCGGCGACGGCATCGTCACGCACAACGCGGTCGGCGCCCGCGTCGAGCACAACCGTGTGCACGGCTTCAACATGCGCTCGGCGGGCTACAACGCCGGGGTCTGGTCCTGGAACTCGGACAAGGTCGTGACCCAGTTCAACGAGGTCTCCGGCGGCCACGGCACCCGCGACTCCCAGGCGTTCGACATCGACGGCGGCAACAACGGCAACGTCTTCCAGTACAACTACAGCCACGACAACGAGGGCGGCTTCCTCCTCGTCTGCAACGGCGACGGCATGACCTCCGACCGCAACACCGTCCGCTACAACGTCAGCCTGAACGACCAGAACCGCTCCGCGCCCTACGGCGTCGTCTCCGTCGTCTGCGGGCCCTCCACCCGCACCCTGGTCCACAACAACACGATCGCCACCGGCGTCGAGGGCACGCCGCTGGTCAGCGGGAACGGGCCGGGCGGCGTGACGTTCCGCAACAACGTCCTCGCGGGCGCCGCGGGCGGCTCGTCCGTCTCCGCCGCGCCCAACACCTTCGACCACAACCTCTACTTCCGCGTGCCGTCCGTCCCCTCCGGCGACGGCGGCGCCGTGACCGGCGACCCGCTCTTCACGGGCGGAGCGGACGGCACGACGCCCGGCTCCCCGGCGGGCATCGCCCTGCGCGAGGGCTCCCCGGCACTCGGCGCGGGCGTCCCGGTGCAGGACAACGGCGGGCGTGACTACTTCGGCAACCCCGTGCCGGATACGCCGGACTTGGGTGCCTACCATGGCGGTCCCCGGTGACCCCCGGCTGATCCGCTGCCCCTGCCGATCTCCCGGTGGTCACCCCTCGCGTGGATCCGAGAGAGGCACGCCCGTGACGCCAGTGAGGCCCGAGACGCCCATGACGCCCATGACGCCCGAGACTCCCGAGACACCCGTCGCGCCCGAGACACATGTGACGCCCATGACGCCCCCGCCAGCGGCCCCGGCCCCGGCCCCGGTCCCGGTCCCGGTCCCGGTCCCGGAGGAACTCTTTCCGCGGACCCTGCCCGTGATGACGGAGATGCGCCGGACCGAGAGCGGCCGGGAGTGGCTGGCCGGGCTGCCCGCGCTGGTGGAGCGGATGCGTGAGCAGTGGGACCTGCGGCTCGGCGCCCCGTACCATGGCGGCAGTTCGTCCTGGGTGGCACCCGTCGAGCGCGCCGACGGCTCGCCCGCCGTGCTCAAGGTGACCTGGCCCCACCGCGAGGCCGTCCCGGAGGGGCCGACGCTGCGGCTGTGGAACGGGCGCGGCGCCGTCCGCGTCCTCGCCCACGACCCCGAGCACTACGCACTGCTCCTCGAACGCTGCGACCCCGGCACCGAGTTGGGCCGCTCCACCGCGATCCCGGCCGACGAGCGGCTGCTCCTCGGCTGCGAGGTCATGCGCGAACTGTGGCGCGCCGACCTCGACGAAGGACGTGCCCTCGGCCTGGAGAGCGTCGCCGAACTCACCTCCGAGTGGGCGGACCTGGCCGAGGAACAGGCCGCCCGCACCTGGCCGTCCGCCCTGGACGCGGGCCTCTTCCGGCTCGGCGCCGAACTCTTCCGCGACCTGCCGCGCGGCACCGGGCGCCAGGTCGTGGTCCACGGCGACTTCAACCCCGGCAACCTGATGGCCGCCGAACGCGCCCCCTGGCTGGCCATCGACCCGCACCCGCTCACCGGCGACCCGGCCTTCGAGCCATGGCCGTTGATAGAACAGGTCGATGACCCCTTCGCCAAGCCCGACCCGCACGCCGTGCTCGCGCACCGCACGGCGCTCGTGGCGGACGCGCTGGACGAGGACCTGGACCGCGTACGGGCCTGGTCGGTGGCACGTCACATCGAGTACGCCCTCTGGTCCGTCGACGAGGACGACACCCTCGACAACAGCGTCACCCTCCTCCGCCAGGCCCGCCTCCTGGCCGACGTAGCCGGACTCTGACCCGCCCGCACCAGCTCCTGCCCCTGCCCCTGCTCCCTCTCCTCCTACTCCCCCGTCTCTCTCGTCGCCAGCTCGACCACCACGTCCAGATGCCCGAGATGACGCGCGTACTCCTGGAGGAGATGGAAGAGGATCCAACTCAGCGCTGGCACCTCCTGCTTGTCACCGTCCGCTCCGAAGCGGCCGCCCGTACGGGCCGGGTCACCGAGCGCGGCGGCCCCGGTGATCTTCCGGGAGCGCTCGGCCTCCGCGAGGAACTCCTCGACCACCTCCTCCGCCGTCATCTCCTCCGGCACGTGCCAGCGGTCCCCGGGGCCCCGGTCGCCCCAGGGCTCGGGGATCTGCTCGGCCTCGAACCCCCAGCGCAGCCAGCGCCGCTCGACATGGGTGAGGTGCCGGACCAGCTCCAGCGGCGTCCACCCGGAGGGCAGCACGCTGGAGCGCGACTCGCTCTCCGGCAGCGCCTCCAGCTTCCGCAGCAGAGCACCCCGGCAGTAGTCGAGGTACCCCTCCAGCAGCGCGTGCGGCTCCGCCACGGACATCGGAGGCTCCCCGGAAGGGAGCGGAGGAACGGTCACTTGCTCAGCTCCAGGGCCGGAACGTCCGTCCGCGTGATGCCGAACGTCTGCGCGTACAGGGACAGCTCCGCCTCCACCGCCCTGATGATCGTCTCCGCGCGGCGGAAGCCATGGCCCTCGCCCTCGAACGCGATGTAGGCGTGCCGGACCCCGCGGCCCTCGGCCTGCTCCAGGAAGCGCTCGCACTGGATGGGCGGGCAGATCACATCGTCGAGCCCCTGGAGCAGCAGGAACGGCGTCGCCAGATTCGCCGCCCGGTGCAGCGGCGAACGCTCCCGATACCGCGCGGGGTAGTCTGCGAGCGGCCCGACCAGCGACTCCAGGTACTGCGACTCGAAGTCGTGCGTCTCGTCGGTCGCCCAGCCCTCCAGGTCGAGGATCGGATACGTGATCGTCCCGCACGCGTACAGCCCCGAGACCGTGGGCGAGGTCAGCGAGGCCGCACTCGTCCAGCCGCCCGCGCTGCCGCCCCGGATCGCGAGCCGGGCCGGGTCGGCCGTGCCCTCCTTGGCCAGGGTGCGGGCGACGGCGGCGCAGTCCTCGACGTCGACCACGCCCCACTGCTCGCGCAGCCGGTCGCGGTACTCCCGTCCGTAGCCGGTCGAGCCCCCGTAGTTGACCTCGGCGACGCCGATCCCTCGGGACGTGAAATAGGCGATCTCCAGATCGAGGACGAGGGGCGCGCGGCTCGTGGGCCCGCCGTGCGCCCACACCACGTACGGCGGCAGCTCGCCGTCCGGCGCCGTGTGGTGCGGGTGGTGCGGCGGATAGATGTGCGCGTGGATGTCCCGCCCGTCGGGGCCGACGAAGGTGCGGATCTGCGGCTCCGGGTAGTAGGCCGGATCCACCTGGTCGTGGTGCGGGGCCGCCACGACCAGGCTGTGGCCCGTCCGCGTGTCCAGCTCCACGATCTCGTACGAACTGCGGGGGCTGGCGGCGATGCCGGTGACCCGGGTACCGGTGACGGCGAGGGACGGCGCCCACTCGGTCCACGGGCCCGCCGTGTCCACCAGGTCGCCCGTCTCGGGGTCGAGGACGCCGAGCGTCATCGCGCCCCGGCCGTGCAGCGTGGCCACGAGCCCGTTGGGCAGGGGCGCGAACCAGCGCTGGCCGATCTTCCAGATCCCCGCCGCGAACTCCTCCTCGCGTGGGCAGAGCGCCTTCGACAGCGGACGCCCCTGGCCGCCCGCCGCGTCGAGGTCGAGCCGGTGCAGGTTCCACCAGCCGCTGGCGTCGGCGGCGATGAGCAGCGTGCCGTCGGCCGCCCACTCGGCCTGCGCCACCGACTGGCCCTCGCCGCCCGCGACGACCGTGACCTCGGTCAGGCTCCCGTCCCCCGCGATCCGCGCCGTCTTGACGCGGGTGCTGTCCCAGGGCATCGCGGGGTGGTTCCACGCGATCCAGGCGACGCGGCGGCCGTCGGGCGAGAGCCGCGGGCCGGTCACGAACCGGTCCGCGTCGTCCGTCAGCTCGCGCACCCGCGCCCGGTCCCCGGCCGCCGAGCCGTCGAGCGGCACGGCGACGAGCGCACGCCGCACATCCGTGGGCCCCTCACCGGTGAACTCCTCCATCACGCACCACACCTCGCCCCGCTCGGGCAGCACCACGGGATCGCACCAGCGCAGCCCGTGCTCGGTGACGCCGGAGAGCGGGGTGAGCGCCACGGGGCCACCGCCGGGCGCGCCGGGCCCACCGGAAACGTCGGCCCCGTCAGGCGCGTCGGGCGCGAACGCGTAGAGCCGCTGATCGGCGAAGTGGGTGAAGACCATCAGCGGGCCGCCCTCCTCGGGCGTCCGCGGGGCTCCGGCCCAGGGCTGGCCGCCGTACTCGATGACGCGGTTACGCACGTTCCACGGCGCGGGGAGCACGGAGACGGCGCCCTTACCGCCCCGGGCACCCGCACCGCCCTCGCTGCCTTCGCCGCCTTCGCCGCCCTGACCGTCCTGGACGTCCTGGGCGTTCCGGCCCTCGCAGCGGCTCTCGACGGGGAGCCGCACCAGGGCCCGCCTGCCGCCCTCCTCGGGACGGGGCTCGGTCCACCACAGCTCGTCGCCGACGGCGCCGAGGAATTCGGGCCGCCCGTCGTGCGCGGCCACGAGCGGGGCGTCGAGAGGGGAAGGCCAGGTGCCGTAGGGGGCCTGGGTGGTCATCTGGGGTCAGCCTCCTGATCCGAGCAGAGTGCGGTCGAGCACGTGAACTCCGAAGTGCAGGGCGTCGACGGGCACACGCTCGTCCACACCGTGGAACATCGCCTGATAGTCGAAGCCTTCGGGGAGCCGGAGCGGCGAGAATCCGTATCCCACGATGCCGAGGCGGGAGAACTGCTTGGCGTCGGTGCCGCCCGACATGCAGTACGGCACCACGTGCGCGCCGGGGTCGAAGTGCTCCAGCGCCTCCCGCATCGCCCCGAACAGCGGGGAGTCCACCGGCGCCTGGAGCGGGATCTCGCGGTGCTGGAACTCCCACTCCACGTCCGGCCCGGTGAGCCGGTCCAGCGTGGCGTGGAACTCCTCCTCGCCGCCGGGCAGCATCCGCCCGTCGACCCGCGCCTCGGCGGTGCCGGGGACGACATTCACCTTGTAACCCGCGTTGAGCATGGTGGGGTTGGCGCTGTTGCGCACGGTGGGCGCGACGAGCGAGGCGGCCGGGCCGAGCTTGGTGAGCAGCGCGTCCACCTCCTCGGCGGTGGCGCCCTCGCTCAGCGGCGGCAGCTCGTGCAGCTCGGCGAGCCGGTCGAGCGCGGCGCGCACGGTGGGGGTGAGCCGGAGCGGCCACTCGTGCTCGCCGATGCGGTGGACGGCGGCGGCGAGCCTGCTGACCGCGTTCTCCTTGTTGACCTTCGAGCCGTGGCCCGCGCGGCCGTGGGCGGTGAGCTTGAGCCAGGCGGTGCCGCGCTCGCCCGCCGCGACGGGATAGATCCGCAGGCCGCCTCCCGCGTGGAAGGTGAACGCCCCGGACTCGCTGATCCCCTCGGTGCAGCCCTCGAACAGCTCCGCGTGCCGGTCGGCGAGATAGTCCGAGCCGAACTCGGCGCTGTCCTCCTCGTCCGCCGTGAAGGCCAGCACGATGTCACGCGGAGGACGCACGCCCGCACGGGCCCAGGCGCGGGCGACGGTGAGCATCATCGCGTCCGCGTTCTTCATGTCGATGGCGCCGCGGCCCCACACCACGCCGTCCCGGACCTCGCCCGAGAAGGGATGGACGGTCCACTCGGACGGGTCGGCGGGGACGACGTCCAGATGGCCGTGGAGCAGCAGGGCGTCGGCGGAGGGGTCGGTGCCGGGGATCCGCGCGACGACGTTCGTCCGGCCCGGGGTCTTCTCCAGCAGCGTGGGCTCGATCCCGGCGTCGGCCAGTCTCTCCGCGACATACTCCGCGGCGAGGCGCTCGCCGCCCTCCCCATGGCCCCTGTTCGTGGTGTCGATACGGATCAGCTCCGAGGTGGCCGTGACGACCTCGTCCAGGGCCTGCTGGTCCACGTGTCCGGCAGGTCCGGTCCCGGGGCGCTCAGCCATACTGCTCCTCCACCGCCGACGAGACGACGGTCGTGACCGCCTTGAAGCAGCGGATCGCCTCGTACGCCGACGGGGACGTGTAGGCCACCCGGCGCTCGGCGGTCTTGCGGACACCGGGCACGACCGTGGCGGCGCCGACGAGGTGCTCGGCGTCGAACTCCATCTCGATCGTGTGCGGCTGGGGCTCGGCGGGCTCCCGGCGCCCGGCGAGGGCGACGGCGCGGGAGGCCGCCGCGTGGATGTCGGCGGCGGTGCGGGCGGGGGTGCGGCACACCGCCGCATACCGCGAGACGTAGTCCTTCACGGCCACGCCCTCGGCGTCCGGCGCGTATCCCTTCGCGTCCTCGATCGTGCGGTCGTCGCCCGTGACGAGGACGACCGGGACCCCGTACTCCGCGACCACCAGCGAATTGAGCAGGCCCTCGCTGGCGCGGACGCCGTCTGCCCAGACCCCCGTCAGCGAGTTCGCCAGATAGGTGTGGGCGAGGACGCCCTCGTCTCCGGCCGCCGCGTGATAGCCGATGAAGGCGATCCCGTCCACGTCTCCGTGCTGGACGCCCTCGATCATGCTGAGGGACTTGTGTCTGCCGGTGAGCATCTGGGCGCGCTCGTCCAGCTGCTCGATGAGGAGATTGCGCATCGACCAATGCGCCTCGTTCACCAGCACCTCGTCGGCACCCGCTTCGTAGAAGCCTGTGATCGCTGCGTTCACGTCCGAGGTGAACATCGGGCGGCACCGCTCCCACTGGGACGCCCCCGGCAAGACGTCGCCGGGCCAGGTGACTCCCGTGGCGCCCTCCATGTCGGCGCTGATGAGGATCTTCATGTCTGGAACGTTACGCGGTCGCTCAGGACAAGGACAGACCTGTGGATAACTGTTGAAGGTCTATACCACTAACGGCCGTTGGCCGCCGCGCTGACCAGCCCGTTCATCCCGCGCCGGGCGCGCCGGACCGTACCCGAGCCGGGTCCGGATTCAGCCCCGAGCCCCGGCCCGTGGCCGGCCCCCGGGCCGGGGCTCGGGCCGAGCTCGGCCCGAGCCCCGCTCAGTCCTCGTGGCCGAGTTGGAGGTCCCGCTCCGTCCGGCCGCCCCCGGCGATCTGCAGAACCGTGGCCACCGGCGGATATCCGGCCGCCACGACGGTGTACTCGCCGGAGGACAGATCGACGAACCGGAACGCGCCGTCCGCGCCCGTCGTCACCGTGTCCACGACGTTCCCCGCCGCGTCCAGCAGCGTCACCCGCGCCTCCTCGACCGGCCGCCCGCCACCGGCCCGGACGGTGCCCCGCAGCACGGCGCCGCCCGCCAGCTCGATGTCCTGCCGGGTCTCGCGCGACGCCTGCACGGAGACGGGGAGCGCCGCGGGCCGGTAGACGGGGGCGCTCGCGGCGAGCGTGTACTCCCCCGCGACCAGGTCGCCGATGACGTACGTCCCTTCACGCCCGCTGTGCGTCGTCGCGACGACCTCGCCGCGCACGTCCGTCAGCGTCACGGCCGCGTCCTTGACCGGCTGCCCGTCGGCCGTGAGCACGCTGCCCGCGAGCCGTCCGGCGCCGCCCAGCACCACGTCCAGCTCGACGGGGCGCTCACCGACGCTGACGCTGACCGCGCGCGGCTGGTGACCCCCGGCGGAGGCGATCATGACGTACGCGCCCTCGCCCGGCGTGCTCAGCGCGTACCGCCCGTCCTCGCCCGTCGCGCCGCGCCCGACCTGGCGGCCCGCCGTGTCGACGAGGGTCAGCGCGGCGTGCGGGACGCTGCTGCCGTCGTGGTGCCGGACGCTGCCGCAGACCGGGACACCGGCGCTCGTCGGGGCTCCGACGGTGCCGACGGTCGCGGTGACGGGCTCGGAGGCGCGCGCCTGGGGAACGGAAATGTGCTGGGTCACCAGGGAGTTCTCCTTCAGGAAGAGGGCGAGCAGAAGCCCCAGCAGGAGCATCGGCAGAAGCGAGAGGAAGGCGCGCGGCATGGCGTCGGCGTACGTGTCCGCGTACATGTCACGCAGCGCGTCCGGCAGCCCGTCGGTCCCGGGCGCGAGGGCGACGGCGAGCCGGTGGAGGAGCAGGACGGCGACGAGCGCGGCCCCGAGGGCGCCCGCGGTGCGGCGCACCCAGTCGCGCTGCGCGCCCGCGTACGGGCCCGTCGCGCCCAGCGCGCCCCCCGCGGCGCGGACGAGCACGGGCAGCGTGAAGCCGATGCCGAGCCCGAGGATGGCCGTCCAGACGCCGAACACGGCCTCGGACGTGTCGGCCTCGACCTGCGCGAGCAGCCACATGCCCTCGACGCCCATCGCACAGCCGATGACGGGGAACGTCCTGAAGTGGCCGGTACGGGCGATGAGTTCACCGGCCAGCAGCGCGGCCGCCAGCACGCCGCCGAGCAGCGGGGCCAGCAGCAGCCCCGCCCGCGTGGCACCCTCGTCGCCCGTCGCCGCGTCGACCAGCCACAGATAGTGGGGCAGCGCGTCCGCCGCGCCCACCGCCGCGACGGCCAGGACGGCGCAGAGGAGCAGGGCGCGCGGCCGGGGCAGGGCGGCGAGAGCGGAGCCGGGAGCGCGCGGGGAACGGGGGGAGCGCGTACGCGCTCCCGTGTCCACGGCGAAGGCGCCCAGCGCCAGCCCGAGCAGCCCCGCCGGAAGGGCCAGCCACAGGCACCAGCGCCATCCGTGGGCCTCCGTGAGCCACCCGCCGAGGCCGGGCCCTGCCGCCGCCGCGAGCCCGAGGACGACGAGCAGGAAGCCCAGTCGGCGTGTGCGCGTACGGGCGGGGCCCGTGCCGGAGGCGACCCAGCGGGCCTCGGCGAGCACGCCGCCCGCCGCGACACCCTGCACGATCCGGAAGGCGATCAGCTCCGGCACGGCGCCGCACCAGCCCGCGACCGCGGAACCGGCGGTGAACACGGCGAGCGCGAGCCCGAACGAGCCCGTGTGGCCGCAGCGGTCGCCCAGCCAGCCGAAGAGGAGCGGCCCGAAGGCCATGGCGACGAGGGGGAGGACCAGGATCCAGAACGTCCGGTCGGCGCCGCCGAGTTCACCGGTGAGCTGCGGCAAGGCGGCGGCGATCACGGTCTGTTCGAGCGCCGTGACCGCCACTGCAAGCGTCACCCCGAGCAGCGCGGTCATCCGCCGCCACACCCCGGGCCCCGGCCCGGCGGACCCCTCGGCCCCGCCGGAGACCTCGGCGTCCTCGACCGGCGCGAGCGCGGTCTGCCCCACCGCGGGCCGTACGGGCAACGCCTCGCCGCCCAGCGGAGGTTCGGCGTCGTCACCCTCCGCCGCCTCCGGCTCGCCCGGCTCGTCCGGTCCGCGCTGCGCCGGGAGCGGCAGCACGTAGTCGGGGATCTCCAGGGTCACCTCGACGGCGCCGGGATCCTCCTCGGCGCCCACGCTCACAGGTTCCTGATCGTCCCTGATCCTGAGGGTCGCCCCGCCCGTCCCGCTCATCACTCTCCCCTTGCCGCCGTTTCCGGGGGGAGTATTACTCCCATTGCACGACAAGCAGGAGCAACCGGGAACGGGCGTGGCGCGTGTGACGGGAGGGGCTCAACTGCCCGGCGCTCACCGCAGTTCAGCCGCTCACCAGGCGTTCAGCAGGACTTTCGCGACGGCGGCCGTGCGGTGACCGCACGACCGGCGTACGCCTGTGCCGCCGCGAAAACCACTCGAACCGGTGAGCAACTGCGCGTGGCGCGGGGCTACTTCTCGGTGTCGCCGTCGACGGGCTTCGCGCCTTCCTCCGAAGCCTCGCCCTTCTTCCCGGCGGCGGATTCGGCGGCCGCCCCGGCAGCCTTCCCCTCGCCCTCTTCGGACCCTTCGCCCTCCTCGGCGGACTTCTCGGCAGCCTCGGCGGCGGGCTTCTCGGCGCCCTCCGCGTCCGCCCCCTGCTCGCCCCCGTCCGTCTTCTCCTCGGCCTTACGGGCCCGCTCGGCCTTCTCCGTCTCGGCGGCGAGATTCGCCAGCAGTTCGTCGTAGATCCGTGCGAGCCCCTTCGGCGCGAAGGTCTTCTCAAAGAAGCCACCAATGCCGCCCGCGCCGTTCCAGACGGTGGTGACCGTGACCCGCGCGGCGCCGTCGCCGTTCCCCGGGGTGACGCGCCACGTGGTGACCATGGAGGAGTTGCGGTCCTTCTCGACCAGTTCTCCGTCCGTGGGCTCGGTGACGTCCAGCAGGCAGTCCCGGACGCGCTTGCTGGTCGCCTGGAGCTTCCAGTGGACGACGGTCCCCTCGCCGTCGCCGCCCTCCCGCACCTCGTACTCGCTGAAGTGCCCCGGCAGCAGCTTCTCGCGTACCTCGCCGTAGTCGGCGAGGGCATCGAACACGTCGTCCGGCCTGGCCGCGATCTCACGCTGGGTGGTCGCCTCGACCTGCGCCATTGCTCCTCCTGTCAGTGGATTACGGAACGGGGCGTTCAGCCAACCACCAACCCGCCACCCGCCAAAATCCGGCTTGACACAAGGGAAGGGAACATGTGTTCTATTCTAGGTTCGAGAGAGACGGACGACACGGGTGAGACACGGAGGAGGCCGCCATGCGCTGGGACGATCTGAGTGGCGAGGGACCCTCCGCGGCGCCCGCGCTGTTCGGTACGCACGCCGTCACCCGCACGTTCGACACGCCTGAGTTCCGCGGCGTGACCTTCCACGAGGTCCGCGCCCGTTCGATCGTGAACAAGGTGCCGGGCGCCTCACGCATGCCGTTCGAATTCACCGTGAACCCCTACCGGGGCTGCACCCACGCCTGCGTCTACTGCTTCGCGCGCAAGACGCACAGCTATCTGGACCTCGACACCGGGGAGGGCTTCGACTCCCAGATCGTCGTCAAGGTCAACGCGCCCGAGCTGCTGCGCAAGGAGCTGAGCGGCTCGCGCTGGCACGGCCAGCACATCGCGATGGGCACCAACGTCGATTGCTACCAACGAGCGGAGGGGCGCTACCGGTTGATGCCGGGAATCCTCACCGCCCTGCGCGACTACGCGAACCCCTTCTCCATCCTCACCAAGGGGACGCTGATCCTCCGCGATCTCGACCTGCTGCGCTCGGCCGCCGCCATCACCGACGTCGGCGTCTCGGTCTCCGTCGGCTTCACCGACGAGGAGCTGTGGCGCACGGTCGAGCCGGGCACGCCCGCGCCGGAACGCCGCCTCGACGTCGTACGCACCCTCGCCGAGCACGGCATCCCGTGCGGGGTACTGATGGCCCCCGTCATCCCCTTCCTCGGCGACTCCCCCGCGCAGCTCCGCACCACCGTGCGCGCCATCGCGGCAGCGGGCGCGCACTCCGTCACACCGCTCGCGCTCCACCTGCGCCCCGGCGCCCGCGAGTGGTACATGCGCTGGCTCGCCGAACACCACCCGCACCTCGTCCGCCACTACGAGGCTCTTTACGCGAACGGCCCGTACGCCCCCACCTGGTACCAGCGCCGCATCACGCGCCAAGTCCATGAGCTGGCCGCCGAGTACGGCCTCGGCCCGACGGCCCCGGGCGAACACCGCCGCGCCGAGATCCGCCCGGAGCCCGCCGGGGCAGCGGCCGAGGAGCGTTCCGAGGACCAGGACAACCCGCACTGCACGCAGCTCACGCTGCTGTAGGGACCTGTGCCGGCCGCACCGCCCGTGCCCGCCCGTGCCGCCCGCACCTCATCGCCGCGCTGAACGACAGCGTTTCGATACTCTTGCGTTTCGCTCGGCGCTGGGGGTACTGTCGTCGCGTACGACACCGTTTCGTTCGCCTCGTTCATCATCCGGGGCGGCCGCGGCAGACAGGAGTGCCCATGGCCGGACAGGCAGCAGCCTCCGCGGCTCCCGCCGCCGGACAGCGCCGCAGCAGACTCACCCCCGAGCGGGAGCAGGAGATCTACCACGCCGTGCTCGACTCGGTCCGCGAGGACGGGTACGACACGCTGACGATGGACGCCGTAGCCTCCCGCACCAAGTCCAGCAAGGCGACGCTCTACCGGCAGTGGGAGAGCAAGCCGCATCTGGTGGCCCGCGCGCTGCTGGCCGAGCAGCGGGTGACCCTCGCCGACATCGACACCGGGACGCTCGCCGGGGACCTCCACGAGATGCGGCGCCGCGTCAGCGGGGAGATCTACCGCGACACCGAGCTGCTGAGCGGCCTCGGTCACGCGATGCAGCGCGACACGGAGTTGGAGCGAGCGGTCCGCTCGGTACTCATCGAGCCCGAGGCCCAGTTCCTCGACTCGATGCTCCAGCGCGCCGTGGACCGGGGCGAGGTCGCCGAAGGCAATCCCGCCCTTGAGTTCGTCCCTCACCTGATGCTCGGCGTGATGGTGGGGCAGCGGATAATCGACGGCCGGGAAGCGGACCCCACTTTCCTGGAGCGTTACGTGGACGCCGTGGTCCTCCCCGCGGTCCTGACCACCTGACGGTCCCGCCGGGCCGACAGCGGCACCCCGGCACCGCACCCGCACCCGCACCCGCACCCGCACCCGCACCCGATAGTCGCCCGCTCTCTTGAGCCGATGGCATGGCATCGACGCCAATCGACGCCATCGGTGCGGCCCGTTGCGCCGTTTTTTCGGCTTATCAAGCTCTCTTCAGGCTCTTTCTATCCCTTTTTCCGATCCATCCCAGGGAGTCCCCCCGCCATGGCCACATTCCTCGCCCGAGTCGGCCGGTCGGCCTTTCGCCGACGCTGGCTCGTCATGCTGCTGTGGGTGGTGCTGCTCGGCGCCGCCGGAGCGGGCGCCGCCGGTGCCGGTACCGGCTCGTCCGCGATCACCATCCCGGGCACCGAGGCCCAGAAGGCCTTCGACCTCCTGGACGAGCGCGTGCCCGAGATGCACGCGGACGGCGCCACCGCGCGCGTCGTGCTCCGCGCCCCCGACGGCGAGAAGGTCACGGGTCCCGCGCAGAAGGAGCAGGTCGAGCGGGTCGTCGGTGACCTCAAGGCCAGCTCCGACGAGGTCGGAGCCGTCACCGACCCGTTCCGGACCAAGTCCGTCAGCAAGGACGGCACGACCGCGATCGCTCAGGTCTCCTACAAGGTCAAGTCCTTCGAGCTGGAGGACAAGGACCGGGACGCGCTCCGGCAGGCGGCCGAGGACGGCCGGAAGGGCGGGTTGACCGTAGAGATCGGCGGCGACGCACTCCAGCCCATACCGGAGACCGGCGCCACCGAGATCATCGGCGTCGGCATCGCGGCCGTGGTGCTGCTGATGACGTTCGGCTCGCTCGTGGCGGCCGGGCTGCCGCTGCTGACCGCGCTGATCGGCGTCGGCATCAGCGTCGCCGCCATCACCGCGCTGTCCGTGCCGCTGGACCTCAACAGCACCACGCCCACCCTGGCGATGATGCTCGGCCTCGCCGTCGGCATCGACTACGCGCTGTTCATCGTCTCCCGCTACCGGGCTGAACGGGCCGAGGGCCGCGCCCCGTTGGAGGCGGTCGGCCGGGCCAACGGCACGGCGGGATCTGCGGTGATCTTCGCTGGGCTGACGGTGCTGATCGCCCTCGCCGGGCTGTCGGTGGTCAACATCCCGATCCTCACCAAGATGGGCCTGGCCGCGGCGGGCGCTGTCGCCATCGCCGTACTGATCGCTGTCACACTCGTCCCCGCCCTGCTGGGCTTCGCCGGCGACCGGGCGCTCAGCCGCAAGGCACGCAAGGGGGCGCCGGAGGCCGGGACTCAAGAGGCCAGGAAGGCCAAGAAGACCGAGGAGACCGGAGAGACCGGAGAGAAGGCCACAGGCACGGGCGGCAAGCCCGCGCTGGGCACCCGCTGGGCGCGCTTCGTGCTGCGCCGCCCCGTCGCCGTCCTGCTGGCGGCGGTCGTCGGCCTCGGCATCGTCGCCGTCCCCGCCTCCAGCATGGAGCTGGGCCTCCCCGACGACGGTGCCCAGCCCACCGACACCACCCAGCGCAAGGCCTACGACATGATCGCCGAGTCCTTCGGCAAGGGCGCCAACGGCCCCCTGATGGTCACCGTCGACGCCCGTGGCAGCGACGACCCGAAGGCCGCGGCGGGACGGATCGCCGGGGACATCGAGGGCCTGGAGAACGTGGCGGCGGTGAACCCGCCGGTCTTCAACAAGGCGGGCGACACCGCCGTGCTCACCGTGCTCCC
This sequence comes from Streptomyces sp. NPDC048172, assembly GCF_043202595.1. Lineage (NCBI taxonomy): Bacteria > Bacillati > Actinomycetota > Actinomycetes > Kitasatosporales > Streptomycetaceae > Streptomyces > Streptomyces sp. NPDC048172. Next base: position 354,950 of record NZ_JBIDAT010000008.1, on the reverse strand, counting down.
CAAGTCCGGCCCCGGCGACACGGCAACCGAGGACCTGGTGCACGAGATCCGGGACCGGTCGGACAGGGCCGAGGCCGACACCGGGGCCACGGCTCTGGTCACCGGTTCGACCGCGATGAACATCGACGTCTCGCAGAAGCTCAGCGACGCGATGATCCCGTATCTCGCCCTCGTCGTCGGGCTCGCGTTCGTCCTGCTGATCGTCGTCTTCCGCTCGCTCCTGGTGCCGCTCAAGGCCGCGCTCGGCTTCCTGCTTTCGGTCGTCGCCTCGCTCGGTGCCGTGGTCGCGGTCTTCCAATGGGGGTGGCTGGGCGGCCTGTTCGGGGTCGAGGAGACGGGCCCGGTGATGAGCATGATGCCGATCTTCCTGATCGGCGTGGTCTTCGGACTGGCCATGGACTACGAGGTATTCCTGGTGACCCGGATGCGGGAGGCGTACGTCCACGGGGAGTCGCCGGAGGAGTCCGTCGTCACCGGCTTCACCCATGGGGCACGGGTCGTGACGGCCGCGGCAGTGATCATGATCAGCGTGTTCGCCGGGTTCATAGGATCCAGCGAGGCCATGGTCAAGATGATCGGCTTCGGCCTCGCAGTCGCCGTCCTGTTCGACGCCTTCGTGGTCCGCATGGCGCTCGTGCCCGCAGTGCTGAAGCTGCTCGGCAAGTCCGCCTGGTGGCTCCCCCGCTGGCTGGACCGGGCCCTGCCACAGGTCGACATCGAGGGCGCGGCCCTCGCCGACGAGTCGGCGTCCAGTGCCGGACCCCGCGCCACGTCCGGCTCCGCATCCGGGGACGTGGGAGCGCAGGGCGGCTGGAAGGAGGACGAGAGCGAACTCGTGGGTGGCCGTGCGGGCGACCGTGGCTGACGGCCTCAGCGGCCCTCGCGGCTCCCGCTCCCCTCGCGCCTGAACTCCCGGACAGGGCCGTGCCGTGCCGTGCCGTGCGGAGCGCACCCGCCAGGCTGAATCCTTTTGCGCCGCCGACGCCTCTAGTTCGTGTACCGACGAATGAGTTCTTGTCCCGACGCACGTCGGGCCGGAAGCTGGAGGTTGTCGTGAGTGTGGGAATCGGTGTCGGAGTCGCCGTGGTCGTGGGCATGGTGCTGCTCTGCACCTGCGTGTTCGTCCTGAAGCGGAGGCGGGGCTCGCGTGGCTGACACGGGCTGGCCGGGTGAGCAGGTGATCGTCGCCGCGCAGGGCGGTGATGCGGAGGCGATCGCAGCTCTGGTGTCGGGCTCGCATCCGAACGTACGCCGCTTCGCGCGTTCTCTCTGCGCAACCCCGGAGGACGCCGAGGACGCGGCTCAGGAAGCCCTGATCATCCTGTACCGCAAGATCGGGCTGCTGCGGGCGTCCGGTGCGCTGGCGTCGTGGATGTTCCGCATCGTGCGCAACGAGTGCTTGCGCCGCGCACGGGCGCTGGCACGAGGCCGCCCACCGGCGGCACCGCTGGCACCGGACACCACCGCGGAGTCGGCAGCGGGGTCGGTCGTGGACTCCGCCGAGGACGAGGCGCTGCGGCGTATGGAGGCGAGCCGGACGGCGGAGGCCATCGCCGCGCTGCCGCCCGACCAGCGGCAGGTGCTGATCATGCGGGACGTGCAGGGGCAGAGCGGCCGGGCGGTCGCCGAGGCGCTGGGGCTCAGCACCGCGGCGATGAAGTCGCGCCTGCACCGCGCCCGCCGAACGGTGCAGTACACGCTCAGTACCGGAGGCCGATGATGACGGACTTCGCGAGTGCCTCCATGCCTCGGCATCTGCTGCGCGGGGCGGTGGGCTTCGGCGCGCTGATCGGCTCGGTCGCGCTCCTGCCGGCCGTCGGACCGCTCAGCCTGGCCCTGCTGCCCGTGGGAGTGCTGGCGCTCCGGGGGTGCCCGATGTGCTGGGCCGTCGGCCTGGCGCAGACCCTCTCCCGGGGCCGCCTCCAGCGCGCGTGCGGCGAGGACGGCCGGTGCGAGCTGACCGTCCCCGCGGGCCGCACCACCGGGCCGGGATAGGGGTTTTCTGATGGATCTCCGTGGAGGAAGGAGCGGCGTCCGGTGCGGCGAGAGTGCGTGCCGGGCGTCGCGACGCCGCGGAGAACCGTCAGAAGCCCTCTAGTCCTCCCTCGGAGGGGCGGCGTCGTTGCCGCGTCTGATCGTTCGGAGGGGACGGCCCGGGTTCCAGACGCGGAAGACGATCTCTTCGCCCTCGATCGACACCCGCGTGATCTCCTCGATCCGGGTCCTGAAGAGGTGGAACTCCTCCGGGATGTCGCCCTCCGGCGCGTGCGAGGCCCACTCCGCCAGCTCGTCGGGGGCCGTGACCTCGACCGCGTGTCCGGAGATCCGTGCGTCTCCCCCGTCCATGTCCGTGCCCCCGCCCGGGTTCGCGTGCAGCGAGAAGCGCGGGTCGCGGCGCAGGTCCAGCGCCTTCCGCGAGTTCGGCATCATCCCGAGCCACAGCTCGCCGCCCCGGAAGTCGGCCTCGATCCCCGTCAGCCGCGGCGCGCCGTCCGCGCGCAGTGTGCCGAGGACGTGGTGCCGGTACGCGCCGAAGCGCGCCTCGACGTTCTTCGCGAACTCCGGTTCCGCGGCCTGTACGCCCTGCCAGCTCATTCCGTTCTCCATACGCCCAGGCTTCCGCAGAATTCCGACAACCTCTGTCCGGTTTCCTGCGAAGCTCTCCCCCATGCGTGTAAGAGACATGACCGAGGCCGACATCGATAGCGTGTCCACGCTGCGCGTCCGTGGCTGGCAGTTCGCGTATGCGGGGCTGATCCCGCAGCCCGTGCTGGACGCCCTGAGCCCGGAGGAGGACGCCGCGCGCAGGCGCGAGCACCTCGCGGAGGACGGGAGCCCGCCCGTCCCGTCCCTGATCATCGAGGACGGCGGGGAGACCATCGGGTGGGCGTCCTGGGGCCCGTACCGTACGGACGAGTCGCCGTCTTCGAACGGGGACGCCGAGTTGTACGCCCTGTACGTACGCCCCGACCGCATCGGCACCGGCGCGGGCCGGGCCCTCATGACGGCCGTCCTCGACGCCGCCACCGCGTCCGGCGCGCCCCGCATCCTCCTCTGGGTCCTCCGCGACAACGCGAGAGCCCGCCGCTTCTACGAGGTGGCGGGCTTCACGACCGACGGCGAGGAGGCCGGATTCGAGATCGACGGCACGACGGTCCCCGAGGTCCGCTACGTCAGGACTCTTGCCCGGCACCCCTGAGCGCGGGCGCGGTCAGTGCCCGGTGGACGACGGCGCAGAGTTCGGCCATCTGGCGTTGCGAGACGTCGGCGGACTGGAAGGCCTGGGAGCCGTGGAAGGTGCCGGGCCACTGGCGGAGTTCGACGGACACGCCTGACTGGAGGAGGCGTTGGGCGTACTCGATGCCCTCGTCGCGGTTGGGGTCGAACTCGGCGGTCGCGAGGTAGGCCGGGGGCAGGCCGGACAGGTCGTCGGCCCGCGCGGGCGCCGCGTACGGGGTGGCGGGGCCGGAGCCCAGGTAGTGGGCCCACGACGCGGCCCGTACGGCGCGCGTGTTCCAGGGCGTGTCGGTGAAGTTCCGCGCCGACCACGTCTCCGAACGGTCGTCGAGGATGGCCTCGTTGAGGACCTGGAACGCGATCGGCGGTCCCTGCTCGTCCCGGGCGCGCAGGGTCACGGCGGCGGCCAGCGCGCCGCCCGCGCTGTGGCCGCCGACGGCGATCCGGGCCGGGTCGACGCCGAGTTCGGCGGCGTGCGCGGCGGTCCATTCCAGGACGGCGTACGAGTCGTCCAGGGCCGCCGGGAAGCGGTTCTCGGGGGCCAGCCGGTAGTCGACGGAGATCACGACGGCGTCGGTGCCGTTCACGAGCCGGGCCGCCGCGTGGCGCTCCGTGTCCAGGTCGCCGACGATCCAGCCGCCGCCGTGCAGCCAGATGAGGGCGCCGCCCGGGTGGTGGTGCGATGCGTGCGGGCGGTAGATCCGTATCGGGACGTCGACGTCGGCGGCGACGTCGGCGGACACCGTGCGGTCCTCGATCTCCATGCCCGCGGTGTCCGGCTCGGGCATCACGGCCGCGCGCTCCGCGTAGAACTTCCGGTAGGCCACCGGATCGCTCAGATCGGGCTCCGGCAGCAGAGGGATGAATGCTTCGAGTTCGGGATCCATGCCCGCCATCCTCGCGGCCCCGCAGCACGGGAGCATCCGCCAGATGTCGGGCATCTCGCCCCCGCCGCGCGCCGTTCGGCGCCCGGCCCGCGCCCGCCTGCGACGCTCTCCCCATGCGCGTACGGATCATGACCGAGGCCGACGTCGAGGCGGTGGCCGGACTGTACGCGCGGAGCTGGTGGTTCGCGTACGGCGGGATGGTGCCCGCCGCGTCCGCCGTGCCCGCTGTGTCCGCTGTGTCCGCTGTGTCCGCCGTGTCCGTCATTCCCGCCGTGCCCGCCGCCACTCCCGTGGAGCGCATGCCGACCGACCGGACCCGTCGGGTCGATCTCGTCGCCGAGGAGCCGGACGGCCGCGTCACCGGCTGGGTCTCCCTGGGGCCGTACGACGACAAGGGCGAGCCCGCACGCGCGACGCCCACCCCCGATGTGGACGGCGCGGTGCACACGCTCTACGTCGACCCGGACCGTATCGGCACCGGCACCGGCCGGGCGCTGATGGCCTCGGCCCTCACCAGCGCCTCGGCCCTCGGCTTCCACCGCGTACGGCTGTGGGTCGTACGGGACAACCACCGCGCCCGGCGCTTCTACGAGGCGGCGGGCTTCCACGCGGACGGGGCCCGCACACAGGTGCGGGTGGCCGGTGCTCCGCTCGCCGTCGTCCGCTGCACGTACACGTACCCCTCGCCTCCTCCGCCGTAGGAGAGGCTCGCGGATACGGCCGGACGTAGCGTTCCGCGTCCCGCCCGGCAACGGCAGGCTGTACCTCGCGAAGTCCACGAAGCCCCCGGGAGGCACCGGATGGACGAGCCCTACGCACTGGACGCCGCCGGAACCGACATCCACGCCGAAGGTGCCGCGCTGCGCGCCCGGGGCCGGGCGGCCTGGGTCAAGCTGCCGGGGGACGTCTGCCCCGTGCACGCGTGGGCCGTCACCGACCCGGTCCTCCTCAAGCGGCTGCTGGCCGATCCCCGCGTCTCCAAGGACGCCCGCCGGCACTGGCCGGATTTCATCGACGGGCGCGTCACCGGCGACTGGCCGATGATCATCTGGGTGGCGGTCCGCAACATGTTCACCGCCTACGGCGCCGACCACACCCGTCTCCGCAGGCTCATCGCACCCGCCTTCACCACGCGCCGCACCAAGGTGCTGCGTCCGCGGATCGAGGCCATCACGGAAGCGCTCCTCGACGACATGGCCCGGAGCGGGCCCGACGAGGTCGTGGACGTGCGCGACCGGTTCGCCTACCAGGTGCCCATCCGCGTCATCTCAGAACTCATGGGCGTCCCCGAGGCGTTCGCGCCCCGGTTCCGCACGTGCGTGGACGGGATCTTCGACACCACCCTCACCGCCCAGGAAGCGGAGGAGAACGGCAAGGCGGCGTACGCGCTCCTGGCCGAACTGGTCGAGCGGAGGCGGAGGGAGCCCGGCGACGATCTCACCAGCTTCCTGATCGCCGCGCGCGACGAGGAGGACGGGAGCGCGCTCGGCGAGCAGGAGCTGCTCGACACCCTGCTGCTGATGATCTCCGCGGGCCACGAGACCACCGTCAACCTTCTCGACCAGTCGCTCTACCACCTGCTCACCCGGCCCGAGCAGCTCGCGCACGTACGGGAGGGCCGGGCCACGTGGAGCGACGCGGCGGAGGAGACGCTGCGCGCCGAGCCCTCCGTCCCGTACCTGCCGCTGCGCTACCCCGTGGAGGATCTCGACCTCGGCGACGGCCTGGTCCTCCGGCGGAACGAGCCGATCCTCGCCGCCTACGCCGCCGCCGGGCGGCATCCGTCCTGGCACGGCGAGGACGCCGACGTCTACGACGTCACCAGGACGGACAAGTCGCACCTGGCCTTCGGGTACGGCACCCACCTCTGCCTGGGCATGTCGCTGGCGCGGCTGGAGGCCGAGATCGCGCTGCCCGCGTTCTTCGCGCGCTTCCCGCACGCCGAACTCGCCGCCGGCGACCCCGCCGAGGAGATCGAGAAGGTCAGCAGCTTCGTCTCGAACGGGCATACGCGCCTGCCCATGCGCCTCGGGCCTGCCGCCCGCTAGTCCGGCGCCTTGGGCGTCGCCTTACCCCGGTATACGCGCCCGTGCCGCCTTCGCCGACGGTGACAGCCGGTGGAGCTCCGCCGCCGCGTCCAGGACCGGGATCGCCCGGCGGTCGCCGAGCGCGCCCAGGCCCTGGACGCACGCCTCCGCGATGGGCCAGTAGTGCAGGGGCCCGATCAGCAGCCGCTGGAGGACGTTGATCAGCGTGGGGACGGACTCGGGGGCGCGCAGCGCGGTGAGGAGGCGCACGGGATAGAGCGCGTAGGCCGTGCGCAGCTCATTCGTGGCGAGTGCGGCCGCCGCCCTGGCCGTCCGGGGATCTCGGAGCCGTTCCAGCGCCTGTGCCGCCGTCGCGCAGCACACGGGATCCCTGTAGTTCAGCAGGAACACCAGCGTCTCGAAGGCTCTGCGGTCCCCCGCGCTGCCCAGCGCGAAGGCCGCGATCTCCCGCGCCCACAACGGGCGTTCGGTCTCCACGAGCACGGACGCGAGCTGGTCGCGCGCCTCCGGCCCACGCTGCCTGGCGAGCGTCACCAGACGTGCGTACTCGACGGGCTCGGCGTCGGGCCGCACCCGGTCGATCAGCGCTCGGAATGGGTCGCCCACTCCCGCTCCCCCTTACGTGCCACATGCCACAGCTCTGGAATTTGTCCTACCCCTGGCTTTCTGGTTACCCACTGGTTAAGGTGCTCATCAGAGCGGCACCCCCGCTCAGGCGGCCTGGTGACGCAGCCGCCGAGAGTGCAGTCGGTTCGGTTCGGCTCGTATCCCGCGCGTTCTGCGCGGTCAGCACGCCGGTGCCCCGGGACAGGGCACGGCCGTGAGTGCGGCGGCACACGCATGTGCACAGCACCCTCACCTCACCCTCGTCTGCCACGCCCCGGCAGGGGCCCGTGTCCCGAACTTCCTGGAGTCCCGTGATGGACCGTCCTGCCCTGCGCACCATCGCCGTTGTCGGTCTCGGCACCATGGGCACCGGCATCGCCGACATTCTCGCCCGCTCCGGTCGCGAGGTCATCGGCATTGACACGAACGACGCAGCCGCGCGGCACGCTGTTGCCGCCCTGGAGGCGTCCACGGCGCGCGCCGTGCGCCGGGAGCGCATGTCCGAGTCCGAACGCCGGGAGGTGCTCTCCCGCTTCCGCACGTACCCCGACATCGAGGCAGCCGCCGAGGCCGAACTGGTCATCGAGGTCGTGCCCGAGGACTACGACACCAAGTGCCAGGTCTTCGCCGCCCTCGACACCGTCGTCAAGCCCGGCACGATCCTCGCCACGGGCACCAACGCGCTCTCGGTGACCCGCCTCGCCGCCGACTCCGACCGCCCCGAACGGGTGCTGGGCCTGCACTTCTTCAACCCCGCGCCCGCGATGAAGCTCGTCGAGATCGTCTCGTCCGTGCTGACCTCGCCCGAGGCCGTGGCCACCGTGACGGAGCTGGCCCACGAGCTGGGCAAGGACCCGATCGCGGTGGGCGACCGGCCCGGATTCGTCGCGGACGGGCTGCTGTTCGGCTACCTGAACCAGGCCGCGGCGATGTACGAGGCCCGGTACGCGAGCCGCGAGGACATCGACGCGGCGATGAAGCTCGGCTGCGGGCTGCCCATGGGCCCCCTCGCGCTGCTCGACCTCATCGGCATCGACACGGCCCGTACGGTGCTCGACGCGATGTACGCCGAGTCCCACGACCGGCTGCACGCCCCCGCGCCCGTGCTGCGCCAGCTCAGCGACGCGGGGCTGACGGGCCGTAAGGCGGGCCGCGGCTTCTACACGTACGAGAGCCCGGGATCGGCCACCGTCGTCGCCGACGCCCTCACCCCCGACCCGGCCGGGAGCGGCGCGCACGGCCGTCCCGTCTCCTCCGTCGGGGTCGCGGGCTCCGGCACGATGGCGAGCGGCATCGCCGAGGTCTTCGCGAAGGCCGGGTACGACACGGTGCTGGTGGCGCGCGGCGCGGAGAAGGCGGAGGCGGCGAAGGCCCGTATCGCCTCCTCGTTCAGCCGCTCGGTCGACAAGGGGCGGATGACGGGCGAGCAGCGGGACGCGGCACTGGCCCGGATCACCCCCGCCGGGTCGCTCGACGCGCTCGCGGACGTCGATCTCGCGGTGGAGGCCGTCGCCGAGGACCTGGAGGTCAAGCGGCAGCTCTTCGCGGCGCTCGACAAGGTGTGCAAGGAGGGGGCCGTGCTCGCCACGACGACCTCCTCGCTGCCGGTCGTGGCCTGCGCCCGCGCGACCTCGCGCCCGCAGGACGTCGTCGGCATGCACTTCTTCAACCCAGCGCCCGCGATGAAGCTGGTCGAGGTCGTGCGCACCGTGCTGACCGCCGACGACGCGCACGCGACGGTCCGCGAGATCTGCGGGCAGATCCGCAAGCACCCCGTGGACTGCGGCGACCGCGCGGGCTTCATCGTCAACGCGCTCCTGTTCCCGTACCTGAACAACGCCGTGAAGATGGTCCAGGAGCACTACGCCACGCTCGACGACATCGACGCGGCGATGCGGCTCGGCGGGGGCTACCCGATGGGCCCGTTCGAGCTGCTGGACGTCGTCGGGCTGGACGTCTCGCTGGCGATCGAGCGGGTGCTGCACCGCGAGTTCCGGGACCCCGGCCTCGCGCCCGCGCCGCTGCTGGAGCACCTCGTCGCCGCGGGCTGCCTCGGGCGCAAGTCGGGACGGGGCTTCCGCGAGTACGCGCGCCGGTGAACCCACCGGTGAACCGACCCTCCGGGTGGGCGGGGCCTGCGGGCCCCGCCTGGGGCGGGCTGCTGGAACCCACGGGCAGCGGCCCGTCCCCCGAACCCGTCACAGCATGTAGCGTTCACCACATGCCAGAGCCCTCGAAGAACTCCCGTACGACCGCCTCTCGTACGAATGCCGCAGCCTCCCAGCGTCTCAAGATGCGGCGCGAGTTGGCGGCAGCGGCGACGGAGCTGTTCGCCACGAAGGGTTACGAGGCGACGACGGTGGATGAGATCGCGGCGGCGGCCGGTGTCGCCCGCCGCACCTTCTTCCGGCACTTCCGCTCCAAGGAAGAGGCGATCTTCCCGGACCACGACGAGACGCTGGTGCGCGCCCAGGCCGTACTGGAGGCCGCGCCGCCGCACGAGAACCCGCTCGACACGGTGTGCCGCGGCATCAAAGAGGTCATGAAGATGTACGCGTCCAGCCCGAAGGGCAGCGTGGAGCGGTACAAGCTGACGCGTGAGGTGCCCGCGCTGCGCGAGCGCGAGATCGCCTCGGTGGCGCGCTACGAGCGCCTGTTCACCCGCTATCTGCTGGGCCACTTCGACGAGGCGGCCCACCGCGACGGCGACGACGACCCGCTGCTCGCCGAGGTCGCCGCGTCGGCGGTCGTGACCGCGCACAACCATGTGCTGCGGCGCTGGCTGCGCGGGGGCGGGATCGGCGACGTCGAGGGCCAGCTGGACCACGCGTTCGCGATCGTACGGCGGACGTTCGGTACGGGCTTCGGCGCGAACCGGCCGTCGCGGCCGGCGCCTGCGGAGACGGAGCGTTCGGGCGAGGTCCTGGTGACGGTGACCCGTACGGACACGCCGCTCCCCGAGATCATGGCGACGATCGAGCGCGCCCTCGAAAGGACCTGACCGCCCCCTCTCCCTCAGCCCCTGTCCGACGTACCCACTCCGGTACGGCTGGACAGGGGCTGCCGCGTGCGGTGCCCGGCAGGCCGCCGCACTCGTCGTGGTCGCTCGCGCAGTTCCCCGCGCCCCTTCGGGGCGCATCCTCATCCTGACCTGCGATGATCGATCATCGCTCAGATGAGAAGTGATCCGGACAACTGAGAATTTTGGCACCGGGTGTCTTGTCGACTGGCACTGCGTGTCATACGGTGAAGTCAGTCCAGGGCGGTGTCCCCGCGGGCCAAACCCCGCGCTGCCCGGACGCCTGCGTCACAGGCACAGCAGAGGCACGCACAGCACGCACAGGCACACCCGCCAATTCCGCGCACACCCGCGCGGCAGCGCACCACAGCGCACCGCACTCGCCGAACCGACGGCACGGCCTCACACCCGACGTCCCTTCAAGGGTCCTTCCCTCACACCGCGCTTCGCCGGAGGCATTCCGTGAACGAGATCCTCGACGCGATCCTCGCGTCCGACACACCGCCCGAGGACTTCGCCGCCCTCCCCCTCCCCGAGAGCTACCGCGCCGTCACCGTCCACAAGGACGAGGCCGACATGTTCGCGGGGCTGGAGACCAGGGACAAGGACCCGCGCAAGTCGCTGCACCTCGACGACGTGCCGGTCCCCGAACTCGGCCCTGGCGAGGCCCTGGTGGCCGTCATGGCCTCCTCCGTGAACTACAACTCGGTGTGGACCTCGATCTTCGAGCCGCTCTCCACCTTCGCATTCCTGGAGCGGTACGGACGCCTCTCCCCGCTCACCAAGCGGCACGACCTGCCGTACCACGTCATCGGCTCCGACCTCGCGGGCGTCGTGCTCCGTACCGGCGCCGGGGTCAACTCCTGGAAGCCCGGCGACGAGGTCGTGGCGCACTGCCTCTCCGTCGAGCTGGAGTCCGCCGACGGGCACAACGACACGATGCTCGACCCCGAGCAGCGCATCTGGGGCTTCGAGACCAACTTCGGCGGCCTCGCCGAGATCGCGCTCGTCAAGTCCAACCAGCTCATGCCCAAGCCGGACCACCTGAGCTGGGAGGAGGCGGCGGCTCCCGGGCTGGTCAACTCCACCGCGTACCGCCAGCTCGTCTCGCGCAACGGCGCGGGCATGAAGCAGGGCGACAACGTGCTGATCTGGGGCGCGAGCGGCGGACTCGGCTCGTACGCCACGCAGTTCGCGCTCGCGGGCGGCGCCAACCCGATCTGCGTCGTCTCCAGCGAGGACAAGGCCGAGATCTGCCGGAAGATGGGCGCCACGGCGATCATCGACCGGAAGGCCGAGGACTACCGCTTCTGGAAGGACGAGCACCACCAGGACCCGCGTGAGTGGAAGCGCTTCGGCAAGCGCATCCGCGAGCTGACCGGCGGCGAGGACGTGGACATCGTCTTCGAGCACCCGGGCCGCGAGACCTTCGGCGCCTCCGTCTACGTCACACGCAAGGGCGGCACGATCGTCACCTGCGCCTCGACCTCCGGGTACGAGCACACGTACGACAACCGCTACCTGTGGATGTCGCTCAAGCGGATCGTCGGCTCGCACTTCGCCAACTACCGCGAGGCGTGGGAGGCCAACCGCCTGATCGCCAAGGGCAAGATCCACCCGACGCTCTCCAAGACGTACCACCTGGAGGAGACCGGCCAGGCCGCCTACGACGTGCACCGCAACCTCCACCAGGGCAAGGTCGGCGTGCTCGCGCTCTCCCCCGAGGAGGGGCTCGGCGTGCGCGACCAGGAGAAGCGGGACCAGCACCTGGAGGCCATCAACAGGTTCCGGAACGTCTGATGGCCGACAAGGACCGTCCGTGGCTGATGCGGACGTACGCCGGGCACTCCACGGCCGAGGCGTCCAACGCGCTCTACCGCCGCAACCTGGAGAAAGGGCAGACGGGGCTGTCCGTCGCCTTCGACCTGCCCACCCAGACCGGCTACGACCCCGACCACGTGCTCGCGCGCGGCGAGGTCGGCCGGGTGGGCGTGCCGGTCTCCCACCTGGGTGACATGCGACGGCTGTTCGAAGGCATCCCGCTGGACCGGATGAACACCTCGATGACCATCAACGCCACCGCCATGTGGCTCCTGGCCCTCTACCAGGTGGTCGCCGAGGAGCAGGGCGCGGACATCGCGGAGCTGCAGGGGACGACGCAGAACGACATCGTCAAGGAGTACCTGTCCCGGGGGACGCACGTCTTCCCGCCGGGGCCGAGCCTCCGGCTGACGACGGACATGATCGCGTACACCGTCGCGCACATCCCCAAGTGGAACCCGGTCAACATCTGCAGCTACCACCTCCAGGAGGCCGGTGCCACGCCGGTCCAGGAGATCTCGTACGCCATGTCCACCGCCATCGCGGTGCTGGACGCGGTGCGGGACAGCGGGCAGGTGCCGCCGGAGGAGTTCGGGAAGGTCGTCGCGCGCATCTCGTTCTTCGTGAACGCGGGCGTCCGCTTCGTCGAGGAGATGTGCAAGATGCGAGCGTTCACCCGCATCTGGGACACCGTGACGAGCGAGCGTTACGGCATCACCGACCCCAAGCAGCGCCGGTTCCGCTACGGCGTGCAGGTCAACTCGCTCGGCCTCACCGAGGCCCAGCCGGAGAACAACGTCCAGCGCATCGTGCTGGAGATGCTGGCGGTCACCCTCTCCAAGGACGCGCGGGCGCGCGCCGTGCAGCTCCCGGCGTGGAACGAGGCGCTGGGCCTCCCCCGTCCCTGGGACCAGCAGTGGTCGCTCCGTATCCAGCAGGTGCTCGCGCACGAGAGCGACCTGCTGGAGTACGACGACCTGTTCGCCGGCTCGCACGTCGTGGAGAAGAAGGTCGACGAGCTGGTCGGCGAGGTGATGGCCGAGATGGCGCGGATCGAGGAGATGGGCGGCGCGATGGCCGCCGTCGAGTCCGGCTACCTCAAGTCGCAGCTCGTCTCCTCGCACGCGGAACGCCGGGCCCGTATCGAGTCCGGCGAGGAGAAGATCATCGGCGTCAACTGCTTCGAGTCGACCGAGCCGAGCCCCCTCACCGCCGACCTCGACACCGCGATCATGACGGTCGACCCGGCGGGCGAGGCCGCGACCGTCGAGGCGATCGGCCGCTGGCGCGAGACGCGCGACGAGCCGTTCTGGCGCGAGGGCACCCGCGACCCCGCGCTGCACCCGAGCGCCGCGCAGGCCCTCCAGCAGCTCAAGGACGCCGCGGCGACCGACGAGAACCTGATGGAGGCCACGCTGGAGTGCGCCCGTACGGGCGTGACCACCGGCGAGTGGGCGGGCGCGCTGCGCGAGGTCTTCGGCGAGTTCCGCGCCCCTACGGGCGTGAGCAGCGCCCCCGTGGCCGTGACCGCCGAGGAGGGCTCCGCGCTCGCGGCCGTCCGCGCGAAGGTCGCCCGTACGGCGGAGGACCTCGGCGGCGGCAAGCTGCGGCTGCTCGTCGGCAAGCCCGGCCTGGACGGGCACAGCAACGGCGCCGAGCAGATCGCCGTCCGTGCCCGCGACGCGGGCTTCGAGGTCGTCTACCAGGGCATCAGGCTCACGCCCGAGGAGATCGTCGCGGCGGCCGTCGCCGAGGACGTGCACTGCGTGGGCCTCTCCATCCTCTCCGGCTCGCACGCCGAGCTCGTGCCCGACGTCCTGGCCCGGCTGCGTGCCGCCGGGGCCGAGGACATGCCCGTCATCGTGGGCGGCATCATCCCGTCCGCCGACGCGCGGGCTCTGCGCGAGGCCGGAGTCGCCGCCGTCTTCACCCCGAAGGACTTCGGCATCACGGAGATCATCGGCCGTATCGTCGACGAGATCCGCCGTTCCACCCAGCTCGACTCGTACACCCCTGTGGAGGTCCCCGCATGACCGAGGTGAATCGCCTTCGTCCGCGCCGTTCCTGCCTGGCCGTGCCCGGCAGCAACCCGCGGTTCCTGGAGAAGGCCCAGGGCCTCCCCGCCGACCAGGTCTTCCTGGACCTGGAGGACGCGTGCGCGCCGCTCGCGAAGCCCGACGCGCGGCACACCATCGTGAAGTTCCTCAACGAGGGCGACTGGACCGGCAAGACGCGCGTGGTGCGGGTCAACGACTGGACCACCGAGTGGACGTACCGCGACGTCGTCACCGTCGTCGAGGGCGCGGGCCCGAACCTGGACTGCATCATGCTGCCCAAGGTGCAGACGGCGGACCAGGTCGTGGCGCTGGACCTGCTGCTGACCCAGATCGAGAAGACGATGGGCTTCGAGGTCGGGAAGATCGGCATCGAGGCGCAGATCGAGAACGCGCGCGGCCTGGAGAACGTCAACGAGATCGCGGCGGCCTCCCCGCGCATCGAGACCATCATCTTCGGCCCGGCCGACTTCATGGCGTCCATCAACATGAAGTCCCTGGTCGTCGGCGAGCAGCCGCCGGGCTACCCGGCCGACGCGTACCACTACATCCTGATGAAGATCCTGATGGCGGCGCGCGCCAACGACCTCCAGGCGATCGACGGCCCCTACCTCCAGATCAAGAACGTGGACGGCTTCCGCGCGGTCGCGGGCCGCGCCGCCGCGCTCGGCTTCGACGGCAAGTGGGTGCTCCACCCGGGCCAGGTCGAGGCCGCGAACGAGGTCTTCTCGCCCTCGCAGGAGGACTACGACCACGCCGAGCTGATCCTCGACGCGTACGCGTACTACACCTCCGAGGCGGGCGGCAAGAAGGGCTCCGCGATGCTCGGCGACGAGATGATCGACGAGGCCAGCCGCAAGATGGCCCTGGTCGTCTCGGGCAAGGGCCGCGCGGCGGGCATGACCCGGACGACCTCCTTCACCCCTCCGGAGGCGTGATCATGCAGTTCGGCCGCACTTACGAAGAGTTCACCGTCGGGGACGTGTACAAGCACTGGCCCGGAAAGACGGTCACCGAGTACGACGACCACCTCTTCTGCCTGCTCACCATGAATCACCACCCGCTGCACATGGACGCGAACTACGCGGAGTCGACGACCGACTTCGGAAAGAACGTGGTGGTGGGGAACTACATCTACTCGCTGCTCCTCGGCATGTCCGTTCCCGACGTCTCCGGGAAGGCGATCGCGAATCTGGAGATCGAGTCGCTGAAGCACGTGGCGCCGACCTTCCACGGCGACACGCTCTACGGCGAGACGACGGTCCTGGACAAGGTTCCCTCGAAGTCGAAGAACGACCGCGGGATCGTGCACGTCGAGACCAAGGGCTACAAGCAGGACGGCACCCTCGTCTGCGTCTTCCGCCGGAAGGTGATGGTGCCGACCGAGGCGTACATCAAGGAGCGCGGCGGCGAGCAGCCCGGCCGTCCGGCACTCCGCGAGAAGGAGAAGTGAGATGGGACGTCTCGCGCAGACCGAGGGCCTGACGGAGATCCAGCGGGAAATCCTCTCCACGGTGCGGAGTTTCGTCGACAAGGAGATACTCCCGGTCGCCACGGAACTGGAGCACAGGGACGAGTACCCGACGGAGATCGTCGAGGGTCTCAAGGAGTTGGGTCTCTTCGGGCTGATGATTCCCGAG
The DNA here is from genome assembly GCF_043202595.1 of Streptomyces sp. NPDC048172. Taxonomy (NCBI): domain Bacteria; kingdom Bacillati; phylum Actinomycetota; class Actinomycetes; order Kitasatosporales; family Streptomycetaceae; genus Streptomyces; species Streptomyces sp. NPDC048172. The sequence continues at coordinate 339,638 of NZ_JBIDAT010000008.1, read as the reverse complement.
GAGTACGGCGGGCTGGGTGAGTCCCTGCTCACCTACGCGCTCTGCGTGGAGGAGATCGCCCGCGGCTGGATGAGCGTGTCGGGCATCATCAACACGCACTTCATCGTGGCGTACATGCTCAAGCAGCACGGCACGCAGGAGCAGCGGGACCACTTCCTGCCGCGGATGGCGACGGGCGAGGTCCGTGGCGCGTTCTCGATGTCGGAGCCGGGCCTGGGATCAGACGTTTCGGCCATCACGTCCAAGGGCGTGCGGGACGGCGAGGAGTTCGTGCTCGACGGCCAGAAGATGTGGCTGACGAACGGCGGTTCCTCCACACTCGTGGCGGTCCTGTGCCGTACGGACGAGGGGCACCCGGAGGGTACCGCTCCGCATAAGTCGATGACCACGTTCCTGGTCGAGAAAGAGCCAGGATTCGGCGAGGTCAGGCCGGGTCTCACGATCCCCGGCAAGATCGACAAAATGGGATACAAGGGCGTCGACACGACCGAACTCATCATGGACGGCCTCCGCGTCCCCGCCGACCGGGTGCTCGGCGGAGAGACCGGCCGCGGTTTCTACCAGATGATGGACGGCGTCGAGGTCGGCCGCGTGAATGTCGCGGCGCGTGGCTGCGGCGTCGCGCAGCGTGCGTTCGAGCTGGGTATTGATTACGCACAGCAACGGCATACCTTCGGAAAGCCGATCGCCAAGCACCAGGCCATTCAGTTCAAGCTCGCCGAGATGGCCACAAAGGTCGAGGCGGCGCACGCGCTGATGGTGGGCGCCGCCCGCAAGAAGGATTCCGGTCAACGCAACGACCTGGAAGCCGGAATGGCGAAATATCTCGCCTCCGAGTACTGCAAGGAGGTCGTGGAGGACGCCTTCCGCATCCACGGCGGGTACGGTTTCAGTAAGGAATACGAGATCGAGCGGCTCTACCGCGAGGCGCCGATGCTCTTGATCGGCGAAGGAACCGCCGAGATCCAGAAAATGATCGTGGGCCGGCGCCTGCTGGAGGAGTACCGCCCGCAGGGTTGACACCAGGGCCGAATGTCCTTTTCGGGGTGTTTTCTTGGGGATCAAGATCACACCCCGAACTGGGACTTCGGACACTGACTGGCCCTCTGGCTTGCCCAGTTGCCATCAGAAACCGATAGCATCCCGGGAAGGCCGCCGTCCCCCTGTCAACCTACGCGGCTCCCTCCGCTACGAAGGTCATTCATGCCCCACAGCCCATCCTCTGCACCCAGCGGCTCCACACCGGGCGGTCGAGTCCGGCTCGCCCGCGGAGCATCGCCGTGGCTGCTGCCGACGGTGGCCACCGCCGCCGTCAGCCTTGCCCGGGCCCGCCGGTCCGGGCGCGCCGCCGCGGTCGCCGTGCCCGCCACCGCGCTCGCGGCGGGCATGCTGTGGTTCTTCCGCGACCCGGAGCGCGAGATCACCCAGGGACGGGTGATCTCCCCCGCGGACGGCGTGGTGCAGAGCATCATGCCGTGGAAGGACGGCCGCACCCGCGTCGCGATCTTCATGAGCCCGTTGAACGTTCATGTCAACCGCGCCCCTCTGCTGGGCACGGTCGACTCCGTCGAGCACATCCCCGGCGGGTTCGTTCCGGCGTTCAACAAGGAGAGCGAGAACAACGAGCGCGTCGTCTGGCACTTCGACACGGAGCTGGGCGACATCGAGATGGTCCAGATCGCCGGCGCGGTGGCGCGGCGCATCGTTCCTTACGTTCCGCAGGGCACCAAGGTCGAGCAGGGCGAGCGCATCGGGCTGATCAGGTTCGGCTCCCGTGTGGACCTCTACCTCCCCGAGGGAATCGAACCCGCCGTGGAGGTCGGCCAGGCCACGACAGCGGGGGTGACTCGCCTTGACCGTGATTGATCCCGACACCCAGGCCGCCTGGGTCCCCGAGAGCGACGCCGACACGGGCGACCCGGACGACGCCACGGACGAGATGCCGCTGTCCACGCGGCTGTCGATAGCGGACACGCTGACGCTGGGCAACGCCACGTGCGGCTTCATGGCGGTCTACTTCACGACGACCGGCGTGCTGATCCCGCACCTCACCGGCAGCGAGGACGGCGGCATGGCGCGGCACAGCGCCGCGACCGCCGTCGTGCTGATGCTGCTGGCCTCCGTCTTCGACCTCTTCGACGGGCTCGTGGCGCGCAAGCTGCGCAGCTCCGCGATGGGGGCCGAGCTGGACAATCTCTCGGACCTGATCAGCTTCGGGCTGGCGCCCGCGTACTTCGTGGTCGTCTGGGGGATGGTCGCCAACGACGCGCACCAGCGGGTCGGCGTCGCCGCCGCGGTCATCGTGTTGCTGGCGGTGGTGCTGCGGCTTGCGAGATTCTCCTGCGTGACGTTGCGTGACGGCATCTTCCAGGGGATGCCCAGCCCCTTCGGGGCCCTGACGGTTGTCTCGATCGTGCTGCTGGAGCTGCCGTTCGTGCCGACCGTCATCGCGATCGTGGGCGTCGCGTGGCTGATGGCGAGCCGCGTGGAGTACCCGAAGCCGCGCGGACGGCTCGCGGTCGCCATGCTGGGCTGGATCGTGCTGAGCATGGGCCTGCTGGCGGCGTGGGCGTTCGACGCGCCCGGCGGTGAGCTGCTGCTCCAGACCGGGTGCGCGCTCCAGGTCGTGCTGGGCGCGGTCATCCCGCTCTTCGCCACCGCGCGCCGTGTCTATGCCTTCCGCGACAACCGCCGCGAGGCCCGGGCCGCCGCCCAGGGCTGATCCCCTTCTGAAAAGGGCCCACCGGATCTCCCCGGTGGGCCCTTTCCCGTTCCCGACCAAATCTGAGGCCACGCCCAGTGCCCTGACGGGGCAGGCCCCCGCTTCTCCCGCTGCGCTTGGGAGGTCGGCGCCGAGGCGCAGGGCTGGCAAGCGCAGCCCCCTATGCCGGGTGCCCCGAGTGCAAGAGCCGCGCCCGGGGTGCCCCGGGCTGTGCTTCGCGGGCCGCGGCTGCGCTGTGGCTGGGCGCGCAGTTCCCCGCGCCCCTGACGGGGCGCCTCTGCTGGCCGGAGCAGTGTCTCGCGCCCCAGACGGGGCCCGTTACGTGAGCCGGACGACCTCGTCCACGGCGGAGAGGGCCGCCGGGTGGTGGGTGGCCAGGAGCGTCGTGCGGCCCCGTGTGGCGTCCAGGACGTCCGCGAGGACGGCGTCCGCCGTGTCGGGGTCCAGGCCCTCCGTCGGCTCATCGAGGACGAGGACGGGCGGGTCCGCGAGGAGGGCGCGGGCGAGGAGGAGACGGCGGCGCTGGCCGCCGGAGAGGGCCGCGCCGTCCTCGCCCGGCACCGTCTCCCAGCCCTCGGGGAGCGACTCGATCCACTCCAGCAGCCGGGCTTGCCGCGCCGCCTCCCGCAGCTGCTCGTGCGTCGCGTCGGGGCGGGCGAGGAGGAGGTTGGCCCGGAGGTCGGCGTGGAAGACGTGGGCGTCCTGGGTCAGGCCGGTGACGGCCCGGCGTACGTCCGCGCCGTCGTACTCCCGCAGCTCACGGCCCCCGAGCCGCACGCTCCCCGCCTCGTACTCGACGAACCGCATGAGTACGGCCAGCAGCGTCGACTTCCCCGCGCCGCTCGGACCGGTCAGCGCGACGCGGCGGCCGGGCGGGAGGCGGAGGTCCAGGCCGTCGAGCGCGGGCGGCCGAGCGGGGTCGTGCCGTACGCGGAGGCCGCTGACCTCCAGCGCGAGAGCACTGCGGGACGGGGCCGGGGCCGGGGCCGGGTCACGGGGCTCGGTGACGGGCGCGGGCGTGTCGAGGACGGCGGCGAGGCGGCGGGCGCTCGCGCGTACGTCCGCGAGGCGGCGCGCGGCGCCGGGCAGCGCCGCCACGGGCTCGAAGGCGACGAGGGCGAGCACCGCCAGCACCGTGAGCGACGTGGCGGGCAGGTCGCCGGAGGCGTGCGCGCGCAGGCCCAGGGCGGTCACGCCGACGGTGGCGGCGCCCTGGAGCAGCAGTACGGCGGCCGTGGCGAGGCCCGTGGTGAGCGCCTCGCGGCGCTCCAGCGCGGCGAGGTGGTCGCCCGCGCGACACGCCCGGGCGCGCACCCGATTTTCGGCGCCGTACGCCGCGAGGTCCGCGGCGCCGCGCGTGAGGTCGACGGAGACCGCCGCCAGCTCGGCGCGGGCCTCCTTCGCGGCGCCCCCGTCGCCCCCGTCCCGACCGGAGCGGACGAGGACCGCGCAGGGCACCAGCAGCCCGGCGACGGCCAGCGCGGGCCCGAGCACGAGCCCGGCCTCCGGCAGCAGGAGGGCGGCGGCGCCTGTGGTGCCCGCCGCGACCGCGAACGCCGTCGTCGCGGGCATCAGCACCCGCAGCAGCAGGTCCTGCACGGCGTCGACGTCGTCCACGAGCCGCGTCAGGAGGTCCCCGCTCCGGAAGGCGGCGGCGCCGCCCGGGGCGAGCGGCACCAGCGCCTCGTAGACCCGCGTACGGACCCCGGCGACGGCGCGCAGGACCGCGTCGTGGCCGAGCAGCCGGTCCCCGTACCGCAGCAGTCCCCGCCCCAGCGCGAGGGCCCGTACGGCGACGATCGCGACGGCGACCGCCGGGAGCGCGGGCTGCTGGGCCGCCCGCGTGATGAGCCAGGCGGCCGTCCCCATCAGCGCGACGGCCGCGGCCTCGCCCCCGACGGAGGCCAGCAGGCCGGGGAGCAGCCGCCGCCGATACGGAACGAGCCACCGGAGGATCAGTACGAGGGGACTCACGGGCGGGCTCCTGAGTGCGTGACGGTCTCCACGAGCGCGCCGTCGCGGAGAGTGACCGTACGGTGCGCATGGGGGAGGAACGAGGGGCGGTGGGCCACGACGAGGCACGTACGGCCGCGCATCAGGCGGGCCGTCGCCTCGGTGACCTCGGCCTCGTGGCGGGGGTCGAGGTGCGCCGTGGGTTCGTCGAGGAGGAGCAGGGGCGCGTCGCGGAGGAAGGCACGGGCCAGGGCGAGCCGCTGGCGCTGGCCGGTGGAGAGGCCGGTGCCGTTCTCACCGAGCGGGGTGGCGTAGCCCTGCGGGAGACGGCCGATGAAACCGTCCGCGGCGGCCGCCCGCGCGGCCTCCCGTACCTCCGCGTCGGTGGCGTCCGGGCGGCCGAGACGGATGTTGTCGGCGACGGTCGCCGCGAAGAGATGCGGCCGCTGCGGCACCCACGCCACCTGGGAGCGCCAGGCGTCGAGATCGATCTCGGCGAGGTCGGTGCCACCGACGCGCACGGTCCCCGTCTCCGGCGACACGAACCCGAGCAGCAGCGCGAGCAGCGTCGACTTCCCCGCCCCACTGGGCCCGACCACGGCGACGTGCTCGCCGGGACGTACGTCGAGAGTGACGCGGTCCAGGGCAGGGACGGCACGCCCGGGGAACCGGACGGTGACGGCCTCCAGGGCGAGGGTGGCGGGGGCGGGGCGCCCCGGGGCAGGGGCCCCTTGGGCGCGAGATTCTGGGGCAGAGGCCCCCGGGCCGCGACTTCCCGGGGCGACGTCCCCCGGGGCGGAGCCCCCTGGACCGCGACTTTCCGGGGCGACGTCCCCCGGAGCGGGAGTACCCGAGACGGGACACCTCGGGCCGAGGGCCCCGGGGGCGGCAGTCCTCAGGCCGAGAGCCCCCAGGTCGGGAGTCCCCGGAATGCGAACCCCCGAGGTGACGGGCTCCGGGCCGGAGCCCTCCATGCCAGCAGTACCCGAGGCAGGGCTCCCCAGGGCGACGTGCCCCGGGGCGGGGCTCCCCGCGCCAAGAGTCCCCGTACCAGGAGCACCCGAGACGGGACACCCCGAGGTAAGGGACCCGGGAGCGGGAGCCCCCGGGCCGGAAGCCTCCATACCGGGAGTCCCCGAGGTGAGGGGCTCCAGGCCGGAGGGCCCCATGCCGCCGGCACGTGAGGGTGGTGGCTCGTCGAGGGTGGTGAAGGTGCGGTCCGCTGCCGCGAGGCCCTCCGCGGCGTCGTGGAATGCCGCGCCCGCGGCGCGGAGTGGGAGGTAGGCCTCGGGGGCGAGGAAGAGGACGAGCAGGGCCGTGCGCAGGGTCGCGTCGCCGTCGAGGAGGCGGAGGCCCATGGGGACCGCGACCAGGGCGACGGAGAGCGTGGCGGCCGTTTCCAGGACGAGGGCGGAGAGGAAGGCGACCCGGAGCGTGCGGACGGTCGCGTGGCGGTGGGCCTCGGCCATGTCGCGTACGACGTGGGCCTGGTGCCGTTCGCGGCCGAAGGCGCGCAGCGTGGGCAGCCCGGCGAGGGCGTCGAGGAAGTGGCCTCCGAGCCGCGCCAGCAGGCGCCACTGCCGGGCCGTACGGCGCGCGGTGTGCGCGCCGACCAGCGCGCCGAAGACGGGGATCAGCGGCAGCGTCACCACGATGATCAGCGCTGAGACCGGGTCGGCGACGGCGATGCGTACGACGACCACGAGCGGTACGGCCACGGCGGCGACACGCGCGGGCAGCGCGCCGGTGATGTACGGGTCCAGCGCGTCGAGGCCGCGGGTGAGGAGGGTGGCGGTCTCGCCGTGGCGTCGCGCTGCCGCGCCCGCGCGGTGCGTGAGGCGTGCCCGCAGCAGCCGTTTGGCCTCGGCCGCCGCGCGCCGGGCCAGCGCGGTGCGCGCCCAGGCCAGGAGCGCGCGCGACGCCATGACGGCGGAGAGGGCGGAGAGGGTGGGGAGTGCGTTGTCTGCCTCCCCCGGCCGCCCCGCGAAGCCGTTCGCGAGGACGGTGGCCAGCAGGTCGGCCTGGGCGACGATCATGGCCGCCGTCAGCAGGGCCAGCACCCCGGAACGGGCGAGGTGACGTCGGAGTACGGGCAGTTCGCGCAGCAGGCGGCGCTCGACGGGTCGCATCCGGTGCCGCCTCAGAAGTAGCGGGGGTGGCGGAGTCCGGTGCGGCCCCGGAAGACCCACCAGCTCCAGGTCTGGTAGGCGAGGATCACCGGGACGAGCACCACGCCGAAGGCGAGCAGCGTCCTGAGGGTGACCTCGTCCGCCGCGGCGTCGCCGACGGTGATCCCTCCCCCGCCGCGCGCGGCCAGCACGTACGGGTACTGTCCGGCGCCCAGCAGCGGCACCGGCAGCAGCGCCGCGCAGCTGCTCGCCGCGAACGCGCGCCCGTACGCGCCCCGCCCGGCCAGCGCCCACCGCGCTGCGGCCAGCGCGACGGCGAACAGGGCGAGGAGGACGGCGGCGGCGCCGGGGTGCGTGAGCGAGGCGCCCGCGCCCGCGAGGGTCAGCAGCGGGGGGACGGCCGTGGCCACGGCCGTGGCGCGCAGCAGCGTACGGGCCGTACGGCGGGCCCGGTCGGCGAGGGCGGGCCCGGGTCCGCCGCGCAGGGCCAGGAACGTGGCGCCGTGCGCGGCGAAGAGCAGCACGGCGGTGAGGCCGCAGGCCAGGACGTAGGGGTGGAGGACTTCGGCGGGGCCTACGTGGAAGGAGCCGTCGTCGCGGCGCGGGACCCCACGCGTCAGCAGCCCGAGGACGAGGCCCCAGCACAGCGCGGGCAGCGCACCGCCGAGGACGAGCAGTGCGTCCCAGAGCCGGGCCCCTCTCGCCCCGTGCGATCTGCCGCGCAGCTGTACGGCGGCTCCGCCGAGGACCAGGCCGAGCAGGATGGCCACGAACAGCGGGTAGAGGCCCGACAGCAGGTGGCCCTCCAGGTGCGGGAACGCGCCGAACATCACGCCCGCGAAGGCGACCAGCCAGACCTCGTTGCCGAGGAAGAACGGCCCCATCGCGGCCACCGTGTCACGTCCGCCCCGGGGCGCCGTGCCGTCGAGGCGGGGGCCGAGCATCTGGACGCCGTAGTCGTAGCCGCCGAGCACGAAGTACCCGGCGAGGAGCAGGCCGAGGAGGGCCAGCCAGACGGTTTCCAGGGTCGTCATGTCGTTCGCCTGCCTCTCAGAGAACGGCCGTGTCGAGGGGCCGTCCGCCGGCCTCGTCGTCGGGGAGCGGGAGCGGGAGCGGGTCGGTCGCGCCGAGCTGGACGGCGTCCGGGCCGCGGCGGACGAAGCGGGTGATCAGCGTCCAGTTCACCGCCGCGAGGGCGACGAAGACGGCGAGGAAGACCGTGCAGGAGACGGCGAACGCCGTCGTGCTCACGTGCGAGACCGCGTCGTCGACCGTGAGTTCGCCGTAGACGAGCCAGGGCTGGCGTCCGACCTCCCGCACGACCCAGCCGCCCACGGAGGCGAGGAAGGGGAACGGGATCATCGCCGTCATCAGCCAGGCGAGGGGGCGCCAGCGCACCAGCCGGTCCTTCCAGAGCAGGATGACGGCGAGGAAGGTGATCGTGGAGACGGTGTTGCCGATGAGCGTCATCGCGTCCATCGAGAAGCGCATCGTGCCCTGCCAGGGCACGTAGTCCCCCGGTCCGTGCTCCGCGACGAGCCGGGCCTGCGCCTCGGCGACGCCGCTGCCCTCCAGGACCGCCGCCTTCATGGGCTGGGTCCGCTCCAGGATGGGGATCTGGAGGTCTCCGACGACCACGACGAAGAAGGAGGCGATCATCGCCACCCACAGCCCCAGCCGCAGCGAGGTGCGGAACAGCGAGGTCTCCTCGGTGCCCCGGGCGAAGTGGTAGGCGCTGATCCCGGCGACGAAGACGCCGCCCGTCGTCAGCGCGCCGAGCGAGAGGTGGAAGAGGGCCATCAGGGCGCTGGAGTTGGTGAGCAGCGCCCCGAAGTCGGTCAGGTACGCGGTCCCTTCGCGGACCTCGTGGCCGACGGGGTGCTGCATGAAGCCGTTGGCGACGAGGATCCAGTACGCGGAGGCGTACGCGGTCAGGGCGACCAGCCAGATGAGCGTGACGTGGACACCGGCGCGGAGGCGGCTCCAGCCGAAGATCCACATGCCGAGGAACGTGGACTCGGCGAAGAAGGCGATGAGGGTCTCCAGCGCCAGCGGGGCGCCGAAGACGTTGCCCGCGAACGCGCTCAGCCCGCTCCAGCTCAGCCCGAACTGGAACTCCATGACGAGGCCTGTGACGATGCCGACCGCGTAGTTGATGACATAGAGCTGTCCCCAGAAGCGCGTCGCCCGTTCGAGGACGGCTTTCTTGGCGGGGTCACGGGTGAGGGCGGCCCGGGTGTGCAGGACCGCCACGAGCGGGACGAGCCCCATGGTGAGGATCACGAACAGCCAGTGGATGGCGGTGGTGCCCGCGAACTGAAGCCGGGCCAGATCCGTAGGGCCCATGGTCGGCCTTTCTTCGTGCTGCGATTCGTGCTGCGGGAGGTGGGAGGGGGCGCCGCCGCTCGCGTGTGCGGACCGTGGGCGGCCCGGTGCCGCCCCGGCCCGTGCGGCGGGCCCCGCAGCGACCGTAGAGAGAACCGGCTTATGCTTTCCAAGGCCAATTTCGCCATGAGTTCATTACTCGGCAGGCATAAGAGGAGGCGGGGGCGGGAAATGGATCTTCTGCAGCTGCGCTATTTCCGTACGGTCGCGCGCTACGAGCACATCAGCCGGGCCGCCGCCGAACTGCACGTCTCCCAGCCGTCGGTCAGCCGCACCATCGCGCGGCTGGAGGACGAGCTGGGCACGCCGCTCTTCGACCGCGAGGGCCGCAGGATCCAGCTCAACCCGTACGGGGCGGTCTTCCTGCGCCACGTCGAGCGCGCCCTGAGCGAGCTGGACGACGGGCGCATGGCGCTGCGCGAGGCGCGGGGCGGCGGCCTGGGCCGGGTCTCGGTCGCGAGCGAGACCCTGCTGACGATCGCCGGTCTCCTGGCGAGCTTCCGCGCCGTCTTCCCCCGCGCCGACGTGCGGCTCTTCCAGGCGGACGCGCAGGAGATGGAGCGCCGGCTGCGGGCGCGCGAGGTGGACTTCTGCGTCGCCTCGCAGGCGCTGCGGGGCGAGGACCTGGACTCCGTCGAACTGGCCCGCGAGGAGGTGCTGCTCGCCATGCCGCTCGGGCACCGGCTGGCGCGGCGCGAGAGCGTGACGATCGCCGAGATCGCGGACGAGTCCTTCGTCGTCACCCGCCCCGGGCACTGGCAACGGGAGCTGCTGGAGCGGCTGTTCGCCGCCGAGGAGCGCACCCTCACGGTGTCCTGCGAGGGCGACGAACCCGCCGCCACCCAGCACCTGATCAGCGCGGGCCTCGGCATCGGCCTGATCCCGGCCATGTCCCGGCTGGTCGGCGCACGGGACGGCATGCACCCGTCGGTCGCCTGGACGCACGTCGACGCGGCGGACTGCCACCGCGTGCTGAAGCTGGTCTGGCGGCAGGGCGCGCACCTGTCCGAAGCGGCCCTCCGCTTCCGCGAGTTCACCACCAGCCGTCCGTTCATGACGCACCGGTTCCCGGGCCTCGGCACCGAGCAGGAGTGACCAGGAGCGGCCAGGAGCGGCGAGGAGTGGCCAGGAGCGGCTCCGGGCCGGGGAGTTCTGTTACGCTCCCCGGCACTGCCAACCACTGGCCAAGGGAGTCGCGTGCCCGACGGCCGTGCCGCGAGGGCGTCCTGCCCTCCGCGCGGATCCGACTCAGGAGCACTGCGATGCCGAAGATCACCTATGTCCCGGCGGACGAGTCCGCCCGCACCACCCTCGACCTCCCCCTCGGCACCAGCGTGATGCGCGGCGCCGTCACGAACGACGTGGACGGCATCGTCGCCCGGTGCGGCGGCAACCTCCAGTGCGCCACGTGCCACGTGTACGTCGCCCCGGAGAGCACCGCCGAGCTGGAGCCGCCGCGCTCCGACGAGGACGAGATGCTCGACTTCACGGCCTGCCCGCGTGAGCCCGGCAGCAGGCTGAGCTGCCAGCTCCGGGTGACCGAGGCCCTCGACGGGCTCGTCGTCCGCCTCCCGGAACGGCAGATCTGATGGCCGCCGTTGTCGTCGTCGGCGCCGGGCAGGCCGGTCAGCAGGCCGCCACCGCCCTGCGCGCGCACGGCCACTCAGGGCGCGTCGTGCTCGTCGGCGAGGAGACCGCGTCCCCGGTGCCGTACGAACGGCCGCCGCTCTCCAAGGCGTTCCTCACGGGCAGCGTGCCCGAGAACGAGCTGTGGCCGCGCCCTCCCGCGCACTACGCGCGGCACGCGATCGAGCTGGTCCACGGCGCCGTGACGGACCTCGGCCGCGCGGAGCGCGCCGTCCACCTCGCGGACGGCCGTACGTACGCCTACGACCGCCTGATCCTGGCCACCGGCTCCACGCCCCGCGTCCCGCCCGTGCCCGGCGTGGAGCTGCGCGGCGTCCACGCCCTCCGCACCCTCGCCGACGCGCGGGCGATCCGCGCGGACCTGGCGGAAGCGGACCGCGTCGTCGTGATCGGCGCGGGCTACCTCGGGCTGGAGTGCGCGGCGGCCTTCCGCGCGACGGGACGCCGGGTGACGGTCGTCGAGGCCCTGGACCGGCCCCTGTCCCGCGTCGCGGGAGCCCGTACGGCGGCGCACGTCGCCCGGCTGCACCGGGAACGGGGGACGGAGCTGCTGTACGGGCGGCGCGTGCGGGGCCTCCACGGGCGCGGGGGCCGCGTGGCCTCCGTCGAACTGGACGACGGGGCGGCGCTCCCCGCCGATCTGGTGCTGGTCGCCGTCGGGGTGACCCCGCGTACCGGGCTGGCCCGTGAGGCCGGGCTCGCCGTCACGGACGGCGTGACCGTCGACGCCCGGCTGCGCACCGCCGACCCGGCGGTCTCGGCGATCGGCGACTGCGCGGCGTACCCCGATCCCCGTACGGGCGTTCCCGTACGCCTCGAATCGGTGCCCAACGCTCTCGCCCAGGCCGAGTACGTGGCCTCCGGCGTGGAGACCCCGTATGCCGGGCTCCCCTGGTTCTGGAGCGGGCAGTTCGACTCGACGGTGCAGATCGCCGGGCTCGGCGGGGGCCACGACACGGAAGTGCCGCTCGGCGAGGAGCCCTCGGGCGCCTTCTCCGTGCTCCTCTTCCGGGGCCCGGACCTCCTCGCCGTCGAGTCCGTCAACCGCCCCGGCGACCACATGGCGGCCCGCCGCCTCCTCGCCGCCGCCCCGCCTTCCCTCACGCCGGACGAGGCCATGGCCCCGGGCTTCACGCTGAAGGGGCACGCGAGGGAGAGGGCGACCGTGTAGGGGGTGCCCCGCCCTGTGCGTCGCGGTCCGCGGGTGCGTCGTGGTTGCTCGCGCAGTTCCCCGCGCCCCTTCGGGGCGCCCCGAAGCTCGCCCCGAAGGGGCGGTTTCAGGGGCGCGGGGAACTGCGCGACCAGCCACAGCGCAGCCGCAGTCCACGAAGCACGGACAGGGGCAGGACGTACCCGGCGTCAAGGTGCCGCACAGGTCAGAGGTGGTCCTCGGCGAGTTTCGCGGCGAGCTTTTCCAGAAGGGGCCCCGCCTCGGCGATGCAGCGGGAGACGTCCGGTTCGAGGTCCGTGAGGGCGTACGCCTGTGCGATGCCCGCGGCCTTCAGGTCCTTCTTGCCGATCGCCAGGCGCCCGCAGACCGCGACGACCGGCTTGCCCGCCTCGCGGGCCGCCGCCGCGACGCCCGCGGGGGCCTTGCCGTGCAGGGTCTGCTCGTCGAGCGAGCCCTCGCCCGTGACGACGAGGTCGGCGCGGGCGATGGCCTCGGCGACGGACAGCTCCTCCATGAGGACCTCGATGCCGGGCCGGAAGCGGGCCTTCAGGCCCACGAGCGCGGCGAAGCCGATGCCGCCCGCGGCCCCGGCTCCGGGGGAGTCGGCGCGTTCCGTCTCGCCCAGGATCTCGGCGAAGTGCCGCAGGCCGGTGTCGAGGACGTCGACGTCCTGTTCGCTCGCGCCCTTCTGCGGGCCGTAGACGGCGGCGGCGCCCTTCGGCCCGGTCAGCGGGTTGTCGACGTCGCTGGCGAGCACCACGTCGACGTCGGCGAGGCGCGCGTCGAGCCCGGAGAGGTCGGCGGTCGCCAGCTCGCGCAGGGGGCCGCCGCCGTGCGGCACGGGGTCGCCGTCCTCGTCGAGCAGCTGGGCACCGAGCGCGGCGAGCATGCCCGCGCCGCCGTCGGTCGTCGCGGAGCCGCCGACGCCGAAGATGATGCCGCGCGCGCCCGCCTCGACGGCGGCCAGCAGCAGCTCGCCGACGCCGTACGTGGTGGCGGTCAGGGGCGCGAAGACACCCGGTGGGAGGTGCTGGAGGCCCGCGGCCTCCGCCATCTCGACGACGGCCGTGCCGTCGCGGAGCGCGTACGCCGCGGTGACCGGGGCGCCGAGCGGCCCGGTGACCTCCGCCTCGCGGCGCTCGAAGCCGTTGGCGACGGCGGCGGCGACGGTGCCGTCACCGCCGTCGGCGACGGGGACCGCCTCGATCCCGGTGTCCGCGCGCACCGCGCGGATCCCGGCCGTGACGCGCTCGGCGACCTCGACGGCCGTCAGCGATCCCTTGAACTTGTCCGCGGCGATCAGCACGCGCGCCGTCGTAGTCATGTATCTGCCCCTGGGTTTCTCTTACGTTCGAACAGGCAGTCGCGCCGGTGAGAGACCCTATCCGGTACCCAGCCGTTCCTACAGGTCGCGTCAGGAGCGGCCGCGCAGCCGCTTCCACACGGCCCGTGCCGCGTGGTGGCCCGCCATGCCGTGCACACCGGGCCCCGGCGGGGTCGCGGAGGAGCAGAGGAAGACGGACGGATGGGCCGTGGCGTACGGGACGCGGGCCAGCTTGGGGCGGATGAGCAGCCGCAGTCCGGAGGCCGAGCCGCAGGCGATGTCGCCGCCGACGTAGTTCGCGTTGCGCGCGGCCAGCTGCGGGGGTCCGGCGGTGGCGCGGGCGAGGACGCGGTCGCGGAAGCCGGGCGCGAAGCGCTCCAGCTGGCGTTCGACGGCGTCGGTGAGGTCGCCCTCCCAGCCGTTCGGCACGTGCCCGTACGCCCAGAAGACCTGCTTGCCCTCGGGCGCGCGCGAGGGGTCGACGAGCGAGGGCTGCGCGGTGATCAGGAACGGCTTCTCCGGGGCGCGGCCCTCGACGGTCGCCTCCCGCAGCGCCCCGTTGATGTCCTGGAGGGTGGGCCCGACGTGCACGGTCCCGGCGCGGCGGGCCTCCTGCGAGGCCCAGGGCACGGGCCCGTCCATCGCGTAGTCGATCTTGAACAGGCTGGCGCCGTAACGGAAGCCGTCGTACGCGCTGCCGAGCCCGGCGATACGGGCGAGCGCGGTCGGCGAGGTGTCGAAGACGTACGCGCGGGCCGGCGGCAGCTCGTCGAGCCGCTTGACCTCGACGCCGGTGTGGACGGTGCCGCCGAGGGCGCGCAGGTACCCGGCGAGCGCGTCGGAGATGGCCTGCGAGCCCCCGCGCGGCACGGGCCAGCCGTTGGCGTGCGCGGCGAGCGCGAAGACCAGGCCCGGCGCGGTCATGAAGGGCTGGGCGATCGAGGCGATCACGTGCCCCGACAGGCCGCCGAAGAGGGCCCGCCCCTTCTCCTCCCGGAAGCGGAGCTTCCCCTGCCAGGTGACGGGGAGCAGCGCGTCCAGCCCGAAGCGGGTCAGCAGGAGGGGGTCGCGCGGGAAGCGCCCGTTGAGCACCGAGCCGTAGCCGAGGAAGTCGGCGGCCAGCGCGTCCCACTTGCCGAGGAACGGCGCGACGAAGCGCCGGTACGCGCCCGCGTCGCGCGGCCCCAGCGAGGCGGCCGTCTCGCCGACCGAGCGCGAGAGGACGGCGGCCGAGCCGTCGGGGAAGGGGTGCGCCAGGCACAGTTCGGGGTGCAGCCACTCCAGCCCGTACCGGTCGAGCGGCATGTCGCGGAAGGCGGGCGAGCCCGCGCCCGTGGGGTGCACGGCGGAGCAGGGGTCGTGCCGGAAACCGGGAAGCGTCAGCTCCTCCGTGCGGGCCCCGCCCCCGACCGTGTCCTTGGCCTCGAACAGCTCGACGGACATGCCCCTGCGGGCGAGTTCGACCGCCGCCGTCAGCCCGTTCGGCCCCGCTCCGACGACGACCGCGTCCCGGATCGCTGGCACTGCCGTCTCCCCTCGCCCGTGGGTCAACTTCGTCAACACTCGTCAACACTGACAACTCTGGTCAACTTCGGTCGCGCAGAAGCTCCACCATACGCCGCACGGTCTCCGCGTCACGCGCCGCCGTGAAGGGCAGCACGTTCCCGCCCGCGAGCCGGAACGGCTCCCCCGCGACCGTCGCCGAGGCGCCGCCCGCCTCGGCCACCAGCAGCAGCCCGGCGGCGTGGTCCCAGGCGGCCTCCCAGCTGTACGCGACGGCGTCCAGCGCGCCGCCCGCGACCGCCAGGTACTCCAGCCCGGCCGAACCGGTCGGACGGGGCCGCACCCCCTCCGTACGCAGGCCGCTCAGGGCCGCCTTCTGCGCCTCGTCGGTGTAGTCGGGGTGCGAGACGGCGACCTCCAGTGTCGCGCCCGGCGCGGGCGAACCGGCCGTCAGCGTCTCGCCGTTGAGCAGGGCGCCGCCCCTGCGGCGGGCCACGGCCATCCGCCCCAGCGCGGGCGCGTACGTCCACGAGGCGAGCGTCTCCCCGCCGCGCGCGAGGGCCACCATCGTGCAGAAGCCCTCCTCGCCGCGGACGAACTGCCGGGTGCCGTCGATGGGATCGATGATCCACACCGGGTCCTCGCCGCGGAGCGCCTCGTAGGAGGCGGGACGCGCGTGCACGCCCTCCTCCCCCACCACGACCGAGCCCGGCAGCAGCGCGGTCAGGGCCCGCCCGAGATGGGCCTCGGCGCGCTGGTCAGCGACGGTCACGAGGTCGTGCGGCCCGCTCTTGGTCACGATCTCGTCCTCGGCGAGGCGGCGCCAGCGGGGCGTGATCTCCTCGGCGGCGGCCTCTCGCACCGCGTGCTCCACCGCCGCTGTCAGCTCATCGTCGATCATGTGTTCATTATCGCCGCCTGCACTTCGCCCTTGGCGTCCGTTCCCGGGCCGGGCAGGGGCTGCCCCTGTCCGTGCGTCGCGGAGCGCGGGTACGTCGTGGCCGGTCGCGCAGTTCCCCGCGCCCCTTCGGGGCACTCAGCTGGGGGCGCCTGTCTCGGGGGGCTTGGCTCGGGGCGCCTGCCTCGGGGCGCCTGCCTCGGGGCGGCCTACCCTGGCCCCATGACTCTCGTCGCCCTGCTCACCGGCGCAGGTATCTCCACCGACTCGGGCATCCCCGACTACCGCGGCCCGCAAGGCCTGTGGCGGCGGGATCCGGAGGCCGAGAAGCTGGTGACGTACTCGTACTACATGGGGGACCCCGAGATCCGGCGCCGGTCCTGGCAGATGCGGCTCTCCTCCCCCACCTGGCGCGCGGAGCCGAACGCCGCGCACCGGGCCGTCGCGGAGCTGGAGCGCGCGGGCACGCCCGTACGCGTGATCACGCAGAACGTCGACGGGCTGCACCAGGCCGCGGGGCTCACGGCCCGCAAGGTGCTGGAGCTGCACGGGAGTTCGCGGACGTACGTCTGTACGGAGTGCGGGGCGCGCGGACCGATGGCGGACGCGCTGGCGCGTGTGGAGGCGGGCGATCCGGACCCGTCGTGCGAGGTGTGCGGCGGGATCCTGAAGTCGGCCACGGTGATGTTCGGCCAGGCGCTCGACCCGGACGTGCTGACCGAGGCGGTGGCCGTCGCCAAGGCGGCGGACGTCTTCCTCGCGGTCGGCACCAGCCTCCAGGTCCAGCCCGCCGCCTCCCTCGCGGGTACGGCGGCGGAGAACGGGGCGCGGCTGATCGTCGTCAACGCCGAGCCGACGCCGTACGACGCGCTCGCCGACGAGGTCGTACGGGAGCCGATCGCCGAGGCGCTGCCCGCGCTGCTGCGGGGGCTCGCGGGCTGTGGGCGCCGAGCCCCTTACCTCGCGCGTAATCGACCGCTCCCCCGGGGCCCGGCACGATCGGGGCGTCACGACGATCAGGCCGCCCCGAGCCGTTGGGAGCACACCATGAGCGCCACGAGCCCGTTCCGCGCGTACGCCGTCGCACAGCTGCACCACGAGGCGCCGCCCGGCGAGGACATCGCCGTCTACCTGGAGCGCATCCAGGACACGCTGGACCCGCACGGGGGCCGGTTCGTGGTGCACGACCACCGACCGGAGGTGGTGGAGGGCGACTTCGGCGGCTACGTCGTCGTCATCGGCTTCCCCGACATGGACGCCGCCCGCGCCTGGTACCGCTCGCCCGCGTACCAGGAGATCCTCGCGCTCCGTACCCGTACGGTCGGCGGCACCGCCGTGCTGGTGGCCGGTGTGCCGCCGGAGTACGACCCGGGGGCCGGGGCGGCGCGCGTCAGGGAGGCGGCGGCCGAGAGGTCCTGAGCCCGGCGCCGGACGCGGCGTCCATTTCCCGCCAGCGCCGCGTGGACGGTCCCCGGAGGATCGAAACCGTCCACGACGGAACGGAAAAGGGAGTGGGACGGTCATGAGCAAGGGATCGCTCGCGGGCAAGGTCGCGCTGGTCACCGGCGGCAGCCGGGGGATCGGCGCGGCGATCGCGCTGCGGCTCGCGGAGGAGGGCGCGGATGTGGCACTCACCTATGTCAGCGGCCCGGAGCGGGCCACGGACGTCGTCGCCCGCGTCAAGGAGACGGGCGCGCGGGCCCTCGCGATCCGCGCGGACGTCGGTGACGCCACGGCCGCGCAGGCCATGGTCGAGGAGACGGTCGCGGAGTTCGGGCGGCTCGACATCCTCGTGAACAACGCGGGCGTGGGCGCCTCGGGCCCCATCGAGGAGACGTCGGTGCAGGACATCGGCCATGTGCTGCGCGTCAACGTGCGCGGCCCGTACCTGGTCGCCAGGGCCGCCGTGCCGCACCTGCCCGAGGGCGGCAGGATCATCAACGTGGCGAGCTGCGTCTCCACGCACGTGCCGTTCCCCGGCATGACGCTCTACGCGACCAGCAAGGCCGCGGTCGACGGCCTGACCAAGGGCCTGGCGCGCGAGCTGGGCGGCCGGGGCATCACCGTCAACCAGGTCGCGCCGGGCCCGGTCGACACGGACCTGAACCCGGCCGACGCCGACGGCGCGGCGGCCCAGGCCGCGCTGACGGCGCTGGGCCGGTACGGCACGCCGGAGGAGATCGCGGACTCGGTCGCCCACCTCGCGGGCGACGGCGCCCGCTACATCTCCGGCGCCTCGCTCGCCGTGGACGGCGGCTTCGCGGCCTGATCGTCCCCTCGGGCCCGGGTTAGCCTTGATCGGGCCCATTCGTGAGAGAAAAGGTGGTCAGCGCCATGCACGGGGAGTACAAGGTGCCCGGCGGCAAGCTCGTGGTCGTCGACTGCGAGGTCGACGAGGCGGCGGGCGTGCTGCGGAACGTCCGGGTCGCGGGCGACTTCTTCCTCGAACCCGACGAGGCGCTCACCGCCATCGACCGCGCCCTCGAAGGGGCACCCTCCGACGCGGACGCCGCCGAGCTGGCGGCCCGCGTCGAGGCGATGCTCCCCGAGGGCACGGTCATGTTCGGCTTCTCCGCCGAGGCCGTCGCCGTCGCCGTCCGCCGCGCCCTGGCCAAGGCCACCGACTGGACCGACTACGACTGGCAGTTGATCCACGAGCGGCCCCAGTCCCCCGCCCTGCACATGGCTCTCGACCAGGTCATCACCGAAGAGGTCGCCGCGGGACGCCGGGCCCCGACCCTGCGGGTCTGGGAGTGGGACTCCTCCGCGGTCATCATCGGCAGCTTCCAGTCCCTGCGGAACGAGGTCGACCCCGAGGGCGCCGCTCGTCACGGGGTGACGGTGGTCAGGCGGATCTCCGGCGGCGGAGCCATGTTCGTAGAGGCCGAGAACACCATCACGTACTCCCTCTCGGTCCCGGCGTCCCTGGTCTCCGGGCTGTCGTTCGCCGAGTCGTACGCCTATCTCGACGACTGGGTCCTGAACGCCCTCGGCGACATGGGCATCAAGGCCTGGTACCAGCCGCTCAACGACATCGCCTCCAAGGACGGCAAGATCGCCGGTGCCGCGCAGAAGCGCCTCGCCGGCGGTGACGGCGCCGTGCTGCACCACGTGACCATGGCCTACGACATCGACGCCGACAAGATGCTCGACGTCCTGCGCGTCGGCAAGGAGAAGCTCTCCGACAAGGGCACCCGCAGCGCCAAGAAGCGCGTCGACCCGCTGCGCCGCCAGACCGGCCTCCCCCGCGCCGAGGTCATCGACCGCATGATCGCCTCCTTCCGCACCCGCTACGGCCTCGCCACCGGCGAGGTCACCCCGGAGGAGATGGCCCGCGCCGAGGAGCTCGCCCGCACGCGCTTCAGCAACGAGGAGTGGACGGCCCGCGTGCCGTAGTGCCGCTCCCCCGGCTCAGCCCCAGGTCTGGCCGGCCGGTTCCTTGAGGGTGCGGTTGATCCGGTTGAAGAAGTTGGTCAGCGCGATCTCCAGGTTGATCGCGCCGATCTGCTCCTCGGTGAAATGGGCGTTGGCCTCCTCCCAGATCTCGTCGGTGACACCCTCCGCACCGTCCTGCAGCCGGGTGGCGGCCTCGGCCAGCGCCAGTGCCGCGCGCTCCGCATCGGTGTAGAACGGCGCCTCGCGCCACGCCGCCACGTTGTGCAGACGCTCCTCGCTCTCGCCCGCCTTCTTCCCTCCGGTGACACTGGCGTAGACGCACGCCGAGCAGCCGTTGATCTGGCTCGCTCGCAGGTGGACCAGCGTCAGCAGCTTCGGATCGACGCCTCCGGCGGCGATCGCCTTGTGGAGGTGACTGATCGCAGTCCAGAGGTCGGAGTTGTTCGTGTTCTTGTTCTTGAGCCGGTTCTCCATGTGAGAGTGCTCTCCTCGATCGGGGTTACGTTCCGGGGCTCGTGCCCGTCACCCCTGTGACGGAGCAGCTTCGAGAGAGGTAACAACATGTCCGGCACCCCTCCCACGGATACGGTCGTCAGCGCCTTCGAAGCCCATCGCGACCGGCTCCGAGGCGTCGCCTACCGCGTGCTCGGATCACACGCCGACGCGGAGGACGTGGTCCAGGAGGCGTGGCTGCGTCTCTCCCGCCAGGACACCGGCGCCATCGACAACCTCGGCGGCTGGCTGACCACCGTGGTCGGCCGCATCAGCCTCGATGTCCTCCGGTCGGGCCGGGCCCGCCCGGAGGTCTCCTTGGACGACCAGCTGTCCGAAGTCGCCGTGACGCTGGACGACGCGCCCGCCCCGGAAGACCTCGTGGCCCTGGGGGACTCCGTGGGCCTCGCGCTCCTGACGGTGCTGGACTCGCTGCGTCCGGACGAACGGCTTGCGTTCGTACTGCACGACGTGTTCGCCGTGCCTCACGGGGAGATAGGCACGATTCTCGGCAAGTCCACCGACGCGACCAAGATGCTCACCAGCCGCGCCCGCCGGAAGGTGCGGAACACCCAGCAGCCGACGGGCACCGGGCGGCGGCGACGCGAGGTGGTCCACGCCTTCCTGGCCGCGGCGGGCGACGGTCGGTTCGAGCAACTGCTGGAGGTTCTTCACCCCGAGGTGAAGTTCACCGTCCACACGCAGAACGGTACGTTCGTCACGCTCGGAGCCACCGAGGTCGCCACCCGGGCACGAGTGGCCGCCGGCGCGGCACGGGGCCATGCGGCGACCGTCAGCGGTCTCCCCGGCGTCCTCTCCTGGAGTGAGGACGGCACCCCGCTCTCCCTCCTCGCCTTCACCGTCGTCGCGGGCCGCATCACCGAGATCACCGCCGTGACCGACCCGGCCAAGCTTGCACTCATGGACCTGCCGGACCCGGTGTGGCTCCCTGAGTGGACGGCCCGGGTCGCGGGGAGTGCCCCGCGCGGAGCGTGAAGGCCCGCAGGACGAGTGCCGTCTCCATCGCGCACAGGGCCACGCCGAGGGTGACGTGTGCGGCGAGCGAGCCCTGGAGGCCCAGCGCGGTCTGGGTGAAGGTGGCCAGCAGGATGCCGACGGTGGCCTTCAGCGGCCAGGTGAGCCAGCGGTTGCGGCGCCACAGCAGGACGGCGGCCACGACCTGGAGGAACACCAGGAGTTCGAAGACGTAGGCGTTGAAGCCGTGCGGATCGATCGAGCTGACGTCGCCGTTCAGCAGCATTCCGGCGAGCAGGCCCTGCACCAGGGTCTCCAGGCAGGCGAGGGCGGCCACGGTCCGCAGCAGCGTGACGGGGCCGCGGCCGTCCACCGCCCTGGCCGCCGGAGCCGCCGTGGGTGTGTGCATCGAAGTTCCCATTTCTCTTCGTTGTTCGGCGCGAGCTCTCAGGGCTGGGCTTCGAGCCATTCCTGGAACGTGGGACCGGCGAGCCTCGCGTGGGGGCCGGGCAGGAAGGCTCCGGCCGCCGCGAGCCCGGCGTCGGGCATGCCGGAGCCGTCCACCGCGACGACCTTGACGCCCCGGCGGGCGCCGAGCAGCGTGGCCGCCTCGGCCATGCTCTCCCTGCGGGGCCCGGCGACCTCGGGGACCGGCGCTCCCGGGTCCGGCTGGGCGGGGGCTTCCGGGTCGGTGGCCAGGTCGACCAGCGTTTCGGCCACGGTGCGGCAGGCCACGAGCTGGGTGGGCAGGTCGGGGACGTAGGCGACGTCGCCCCGCTGCCAGTCCAGGAGCTGGCCGACGAACTCGTGGAACTGGGCGGCCCGCAGGAGGAGAGCGGGCAGCGGCCCTGACAGGTTGGCCTCCTCGTGCGCCTGCTGCGCGGCGACGAACCCGGCGGTCGCCTTGTCCGCGCCGATGATGGACACGGCGACGATCCGGCCGACTCCCGCGCGGTGCCCGGCGTCGTGCAGATTGCGGGTGGCGGTGCGGAAGAACTCCGTGGCGGCCTCCTGGTCGGAGGCGTGCCAGGACGCGGCGTCCAGGATGACGTCGACGCCGGTCAGCGCCTCGGCCAGGCCCTCTCCCGTGATGATGTCCACGCCGGTGGCCCGGGCCATCGGCACGACCTCGTGCCCCTGTTCCGTGAGGACGTCCACGACGTGGCGCCCCAGCCGTCCGGTCGCTCCCGCCACCGCGAACTTTCTGGTGATCATGTTCCTTGCCCTCCGTCTTCCGGTCCCGACGCACACAGGACGCCGACGCCCCGGTGGCCGTAACAGCCGGGGTGGTGTGACGTGGGCCACCGCCGGACGGTGTTACGGAACGGCGGGGTCCGGCGTCCCGTGCGGAGGACAGAGCCTCGGAGAGCAGGGCTGGGAACGAACAGGCGGGAGCCGGAGATGAGCGAGCGCAGCACACCGACCACGGGCACGGCCGGGCCGGTGGATCCCGCCACCCAGGTGTTCGTGGCCCACCGCAATCTGCTCTTCACCGTCGCCTACGAGATGCTCGGCTCCGCCGCCGACGCCGAGGACGTCCTCCAGGAGACCTGGCTGCGCTGGTCGGGCGTCGACCTCGGGACCGTACGGGAGCCGCGCGCGTACCTCGTACGGATCGCCACCCGGCAGGCCCTGGACCGGATGCGTGTGCTGGGGCGCCGCAAGGAGTCCTACGTCGGGCCGTGGCTGCCCGAGCCGCTGCTGACGGCGCCGGACGTGGCCGAGGACGTCGAGCTGGCCGAGAGCGTGTCGATGGCGATGCTGCTGGTGCTGGAGACGCTCGCGCCGGTCGAGCGGGCCGTGTTCGTCCTGCGCGAGGTGTTCGCCCTCGGGTACGACGAGATCGCGGACGCCGTGGGCAAGAGCCCGACCGCCGTCCGCCAGCTCGCCTACCGCGCCCGGGCACACGTCGCCGCGCGGCGGCCGCGCGGCGACGTCTCCCCGGCGCAGACCCGGGCCGCGCTCCAGGCGTTCCAGCGGGCGGTCGAGACGGGCGAGTTGCAGCAACTGCTCGACGTCCTCGCGCCGGACGTCGTCGCCCTGAGCGACGGAGGCGGCGTCAGGCACGCCCTGCTGCGGCCCGTCGTGGGCGCCGACAGAGTGGCCCGCCTGCTGGCGGGCGGCTGGTGGAAGCGCGACGCCGACAGAACGGTCGAGCCGGTCCACATCAACGGCGGCCCGGGCCTTCTCGTCCGGGTCGACGGGGAGATCGACGGCGTGGTGGCCGTACGGGTCGAGAACGGCCGCGTCACCGGGGCCTACCACGTCCGCAACCCCGAGAAGCTCTCCCGGGTGGCGCGGGAGACCACCGTCAGCCGCTGATTTCCCGTGCGGGACCGATGAGTTCGGCCCCGGCCGCCGGTCTGCCCCGCGTACACACGTACACGCGTACACGCACGTTCACCGAGTGAGGGATGGGCTCATGACGCACAGACGCACGGGTGTTCTGGTCGCGGCCGCGACGCTGGTGGCGGCCTCGGCCGTCGTCGGGGCCGACGGCACGACCGCGACGGCCGGAACCACCGGGAAGCCGGGCGAACGGCGGTCGTACACCGGGGAGATCGACGGCGCGAAGTACCGCGCGGAGGTCCCGGAGAACTGGAACGGGACGCTCCTGCTCTACAGCCACGGCTACTACCCGGCGGGCTGGTCCCCGGAGAAGACCGCCCTGACCAACAGCGAGGAGGCCGAGAAGGCCCTGCTCGACGAGGGGTTCGCGCTGGCCGCCTCCGACTACAAGGGCACGTACGGGTACGCCGTCGAGGACGCGGCGGACGATCAGATCGCGCTCCAGGACTGGTTCGCCGAGCACGTCGGGCGCCCAGAGCGCACGATCAGTACCGGTCAGTCGATGGGCGGCGCCGTCGCCGTGCTGCTGGGCGAGCGGAACCCGGACCGGTTCGACGGCGTGCTCGCGATGTGCGCGGAGTACGACGGCAACGGGACCTGGAACACGGCCCTGGACATGACGTACGCGCTCAGGACGCTGTTGGTCCCCGAGGCCGACCAGGACATCGACCTCGTACGCCCGCGCGACCCCGAGCGTTCGGCGAAGGTGCTGGAGACCGCGGTCGACGAGGCCCTGAAGAGCGAGCGCGGCCGGGCGCGGCTCGCGCTGGCGGGGGCGCTGGGGAACGTCCCCGGCTGGTACTCGGCGCACGAGGCGCGGCCGGTGAAGGTCGCGGACCGGGTGCGCGCGCAGGCGCAGTGGCTGCGCAACGCCTACGTCGCGGGCATCGGCCCCGTCGGTCGCGTGGACCTGGAGCGGCGCGCGGGCGGCAACCCGTCGACGAACGTCGGCGTCGACTACCGCCGCCAGCTGGCCGGTTCGGCCCAGAAGGAGCTGGTCCGCAAGGCGTACCGGGAGGCGTACCGGGAGGCCGGGGCCGCCGGTTCCGGGCTGTCGGCGGACGTGGCGAAGCTGAACGCGGGCGGGCGGATCGCCGCCGACGCGAAGGCCGTGGCGTACATGAAGCGGTACTCGGTCGTGCGCGGCACCACGCCGCAGCCCGTGCTGACGCTGCACAACGCCCAGGACGGCGGCGCGGTCTCCGACCAGGCCGGGTGGTACGCCGGGCAGGTCGCCCGCAACGGCGACGCGGGCAACCTCCGCCAGACGTATGTGAACCGGGGCTCGCACTGCGCGTTCAGCGCCGCCGACGAGATCACCGCCCTCAAGGTCCTGCTGACCAAGGCCGGCACCGACCGCTGGCCCAGCACGTCCCCGCGCGTCCTGAACCGTACGGTCGCCCGCCACGAGCCGGGCCTCCACCAGGTGCTGGATCTCGGCACGTTCGAGAAGAAGGCCATGCCCCCGGCCTTCGTCCCCTTCTCCCCCGCCCGCTTCCCCCGCCCCACCCGCTGACGCCGCCGACCGCCGCCGACCGCCGTCGCCGACGACGACCGCGCGACGCGAGTCACGGGGCCGCCGGGCGGGACCAGGCGGTCTCGCGGAGCAGGCGCAGGCCGTTGAGGCCGACGAGGACCGTGGAGCCCTCGTGCCCGGCGACGCCGAGGGGCAGGGGGAGGGTGCCGAGGAGGTCCCAGGCGACCAGGGCGGCGATGAACGTACCGGCGATGACCAGGTTCTGGAGGACCAGGCGGCGCGCGGCGCGGGAGAGCCGTACGACGGCGGGAACGGTGGCCAGTTCGTCGCGGACGACGACGGCGTCGGCGGTCTCCAGCGCGAGGTCGGAGCCCGCCTTGCCCATCGCGACGCCGGAGTGCGCGGCGGCCAGGGCGGGGGCGTCGTTGACGCCGTCGCCGACGACCAGCACGCGGCGTCCCGCGGCCTCCCACTCCCGTACCGCCGCCACCTTGTCCTGGGGCAGGAGTCCCGCACGGACCTCGGTGATGCCCACCTCGTCGGCCAGGCGCCGGGCGGCACGCTCGTTGTCGCCGGTGAGCAGCACCGGGGTGCGGCCGGTCAGCGCGGTGAGGGCGGCGACGGTGGCCGCCGCGTCCGGCCGCGGCCGGTCGGTGATCCCCAGCACTCCCACGGGAGTTCCGTCGCGCAGGACGACGACGGCGGTGTGCCCGGCGTCCTCCAGCCCGGCCACCGCGTCCCGGTGCCGCGCGGTGCCGGTGCCGGTGCCGGTGTCGGTGCCGGGCAGGAGGCGGGCGGGCGCGCCGACCTGGACGGTGCTGCCGCCGACGGTGGCGGTGACGCCCTGTCCGGGCGCCGAGACGAAGCCCTCCGCGTCGATGAGCGTCAGGCCGCGTTCGCGTGCGGAGTCGACGACGGCGCGGGCGAGCGGATGCTCGCTGGGGCGTTCGGCGGAGGCGGCCAGCCGGAGCAGCGCGGACTCGTCCAGGCCGCTGCCGGGCAGCGGGCGTACCTCGGTGACCTGGGGGACGCCCTCGGTCAGGGTGCCGGTCTTGTCCAGGGCCACGGTGTCGATCTGTCCGAGGCGTTCCATGACGACGGCGGACTTGGCGAGCACGCCGCGGCGCCCGGCGTTGGCGATGGCGGACAGCAGCGGCGGCATGGTGGAGAGCACGACCGCGCACGGCGAGGCGACGATCATGAACGTCATCGCCCGCAGCAGGGCCGCCTGGAGCGGGTCGCCGAAGGCGAGCGGGACGGTGAAGACGGCGAGGGTCGCGAGGACCATGCCGATCGAGTAGCGCTGCTCGATCTTCTCGATGAACAGCTGCGTGGGGGCCTTGGTCTCCGAGGCCTCCTCGACCATCCTCACGATGCGGGCGATCACCGAGTCCGAGGGGTCCCGCTCGACCCGTACGCGCAGGGCGCCGGAGCCGTTGACCGTACCGGCGAACACCTCGTCGCCCGGCTGCTTGGCGACCGGCAGCGGCTCGCCGGTGATGGTGGCCTGGTCGACGTCACTGGCCCCGGCGGCGACCTGGCCGTCGGCGCCGATCCGTTCCCCGGGGCGGACCAGGATGGTGTCCCCGGGGGCGAGGTGCCTGGTCTCTACGGTCTCCTCCGCGCCGCCGCCCCGGCGGTCCGGGAGGAGCCGTGTCGCGGTGGTGGGCGCGAGGTCGAGGAGGCCGCGCACGGAGTCGGCGGTACGGGCGGTGGCGAGGGCCTCCAGGGCGCCGGAGGTGGCGAAGATGACGATCAGCAGTGCGCCGTCGAGGACCTGCCCGATCGCGGCGGCGCCGAGCGCGGCGACGACCATCAGCAGGTCCACGTCCAGCGTCTTCTCCCTGAGGGCCTTCACCCCCTCCCAGCCCGGTTCCCAGCCGCCGGTGACGTAGACCCCGGCGAACAGGGCTCCCGCCAGCCACTCCGGGCCGCCCAGCGGCCGCACGGGCAGGGCGAGGAGGAACAGCACCAGCGCCGCGAACGCCCAGCGGGCCTCCGGGAGCGCCAGGACGCGGGTACGGCGCCGGGGCGGGGCGGTGCGAGGGGCGTCGGCGGGGGGCGCGGAGCGCCGGTCCAGGACTGCGGGCATGGCGGAGCGACCCTTCATGGGGCGGGACGGGGGCAGGGCAGAGCGGGACGGGGGCAGGACGGGGCAGCGCCACCACCATACAAGAACATCTGAACAGGTCTTCAGGTGTAATCGGTATGATGGCGCCATGGGCCACGGACGCGACACCACCGGCACCGCCAGCGGTACCGGCGACACCAGCGGCGCCAGCACCCGCGAGCGTCTCGACGCGGTCGGCACCGCCGACGTCGCCGCCACGCTCCAGGCCCTCGCCACCCCGTCCCGGCTGCACATCCTGGCCCGCCTCCAGGAGGGCCCCTGCCCGGTCGGCGACCTCGCGGACGCCGTCGGCATGGAGGCCTCCGCCTGCTCCCACCAGCTCCGCCTGCTGCGCAACCTCGGCCTGGTCACCGGAGAGCGGCAGGGCCGCTCGATCGTCTACTCCCTCTACGACAACCACGTCGCCGAGCTCCTCGACCAGGCCCTCTACCACGTCGAGCACCTCCGCCTCGGCCTGCGCGACACCCCCGGCGCCGAGGCCCGCCCCGCCGATCCCGTCAGCCGGTGAGGGCCCGGGTCTCCCGCTCGCTGATCTCCCACAGCGGCACGCCGTCGCAGTTGCCGAGGACGACGCCGACCCAGCCGGTGTCCGGGTAGATGTTCCAGCTGGCGACGCTGCCGGGGTTCACGCCCGCGCGCCCGTTCACCCACTGCCCGTTCACGAGGCTGACCGGCATCATGTACGTCCCGAACGAGGCGTCGGCGGGGGCCGCCCCGGCCTTCCGCAGACCGCCGCCGCCCTGCGGGGCGAGGGGGAACTTGGCGCCGGTGAACAGCTGGGCGTAGGGCCGGTCCAGCACCGTGCCGTCGCGGAGCGCGTGCGCGAACCGGACCAGGTCAGGGGCCGTGGCGAAGCCGCCGTCCCCGGGGAGGTCGATGAAGGCGCGGCCCGGGTTCCTGCC
The DNA here is from genome assembly GCF_043202595.1 of Streptomyces sp. NPDC048172. Taxonomy (NCBI): domain Bacteria; kingdom Bacillati; phylum Actinomycetota; class Actinomycetes; order Kitasatosporales; family Streptomycetaceae; genus Streptomyces; species Streptomyces sp. NPDC048172. The sequence goes on along the minus strand of NZ_JBIDAT010000008.1, from coordinate 312,184 downwards.
GAGCTGGTTCGGGTCCGGGCTGCCCTTGTCCAGGTTGCGGACCGCGTCCACCAGGCCGCCGTCGGCCACTCGCATGTACGAGTGCGCGAGGTGCCCGTCGGTCAGCCACTGCGGCCGCGTGAAGAACGCCGTATCCGTCATGCCGCAGCGCGCGAAGACGTGCTCCTCGACGTAGTCCCAGTACGTCGTGCCGGTCACCGCCTCCACGATCAGCGCGGGGATGGCGACCTCGGCGCCCGCGTGGTCGGTGGGGGTGCCGGGGGCGGCCACCAGCTCGGCCTTACGGGCCCACCGCTCGTGGTACTCGTGCACCTCCTCGCGGCTCTCGAAGACGCGCTGCGGGTCCTCCTCCGGGGTGTTGAGCCCGGAGGTGCCGGAGAGCAGGTGGTGGAGGGTCACCTTCTCGGCGATCTCCCCGGCGAAGCCCTTCAGATGGGTGCCCACCGTGTCCGAGAGCTTCACCTTGCCCCGCTGCGCCAGCTGCAGCACGGCCACCGCGCCGAACGGCTTGCCCGCCGAGGAGAGGTGGAACGCGATGCCCTCGTGGTTGCGGACCTTCTTCTCCCTGTCGGCCATGCCGTAGCTGCGCGACAGCACCGTACGGCCCCGGTGCGACAGCAGCACGACGCCGGAGAACCTGCCCTCGGCGGCCAGCTTCGCCACGTACCGGTCGTAGGCCCCGCCGGGCCGGGCGTCCGGCGGAACGTCGTCGGGGCCGGGGTCGGGGCCGGGGTCGGGGCCGGGGTCGGGCCGGGCCTCCGCGAGCGGGGCACCGGCCGCCGCCGCTCCGACGGCCGCCACCCCGCCCCAGCCGAGCAACCGCCGCCGGTCCACGCCACGTTCGGAATCCGGGTCCACGCTCACGTCCCTCTCCTGCCTTCTCAGGTTCATGGCTCCAGGGAAGGCGGAGGAGTGTTGCTGTGGCGTATGCGTTTTCCGATACGCCCGCGATACACGGGCGGCGGTCGGAACAGGAAGGGCCTGGGACGCCGGGGGGGGAGGCGTCCCAGGCCGTGGCTGGGGGTCGTGCCCCACCACTATCCCCCGGCGAGCGCATATATGCACCCTCCGCGTCACCCCGAGGGGGAACGGTCAGCCGTTGCGGCCCATCAGCTCCGCCAGGCGGTGCAGTTCGTCGCCACCGTGACCCAGGCCGATGGCGCGGCGGGCCAGTCCCTCGGCCGCGCGCATCAGGCTCGCGTCGATGCCGTGGGCCTCGGAGACGTGGACGATGTGGGCCATCGTCGAGGCCGCCGAGGTGAGCGGGTTGACCGTGGCGGCATAGGTGCCGTTGTCCACCTCGGCCGCGGCCTCGTCGAAGGAGGGCGGGAGGATCGCCCCGATGCCCTTGGCGAACGGCGCCAGTTCCTGGGCGGTGATGCCCTCGGCCCGGGCGATGGCCAGGGCGTGCATGTAGCCGGTCATCGAGGTCCACCAGATGTCGAGCAGCGCGAGATCGAACGCGGCCGCCCGGCCGATCTCCTCGCCGAGGTGGCTGTGGGTGCCGCTCAGCGCGTCCAGGACGGGCTTGTGCTCGCCGTACAGCTCCCGCGAGCCGCTGTAGAGGAAGACACCGTGCGGCGTGCCGATGGTGGTGGTCGGCGTCATGATCGCGCCGTCGAGGTAGCGCACGCCGTGCTCGGCCGCCCAGGTCGCGGCCTCCCGGGCGCGGTCGGGGGTGTCGGCCGACAGGTTCGCCACGGTGCGGCCCTTGAGCGCGGCGGTGACCTCGGGGCGCTGCAAGATCGAGTCGGCGGCGGCGTAGTCGACCACGCAGACGACGGTGAGATCGCTTGCCGCGACGGCCTCTTCGGGCGTCGCCGCGTCGGCCGCGCCGCGTGCGACCAGCTCCCGGTCCCTGCCCGGCGTGCGGTTCCAGACCGTGGTGGCCACCCCGGCCGCCAGGAAGGCAGAGGCCAGCGCCCGGCCCATCGGGCCCAGTCCGATCACCGTGACGGAAGACTTGGAGGTGTTCTGGGCGTTCTGAGTGTGTGCAGACATGCTTGAGCTCCGTACAGAGAAAGAATCGATGGCGAGGGAGAGGGTGGTGGCGGTGACGCGGACGCGGGCACAGGACCCGAACGTGTGCGGGGTGACCGCCGCGATCGCGGTGATCGACGGCAAGTGGAAAACGGCGCTGCTCTGGCTGCTCGAATCCGGTCCGCGCCGGCCGGGAGAGCTGCGCCGGGAGCTGCCCGGCCTGACCGAGAAGGTGCTGACTCAGGCGCTGCGGGAGATGGAGGCCGACGGCCTGGTCCACCGCGAGGTGCACGATGTCCTGCCGCTCAAGACCGTCTATTCCCTGACGGAGTTCGGCGTGGACCTGTCCAAGGCCCTGGCCCCGGTCGCGGCCTGGGGCTACCGCCGCCTGGACAGCCTGGCCGCGCGGCAGGCCGCCGACCAGCAGCACGCCGTCTCCTGACTCCTCGTACCTCCTTGCTTGTCGGGCTTGCTTGTCGGGCTTGCTTGTCGGGCCGTCCCGCACCACCAGGTTCTCCCGGCCGCCGCCCGCCGCCAAGTACCCACAAATAGGTGGCTACCAGGTGACTACTCCCCCTTGCCCGGGCGGAGCAGGACGGCCGTCATGGCCGCGGTGGCGGCCAGCCCGAGGGCCGCGACCGCCGCCACGGTGGCGAAGCCGCGGTCGTACGCCTGGCGGGCCGCGTCCAGCACGGCGTCCGCGGCCGCCGACGGCAGGGACCGCATGACGTCCTCCGCGGCGGCGAACGACTCGCCCACGGCGGCCTGCCGCTCGGCCCCGAGGCCGGGGACCGGCGGGACGGCGGCGCGGTAGACGAGGGTCATGACGGTGCCGAAGAAGGCGACGCCCAGACCCGCGCCGAGTTCGAAGGAGGTCTCCTGGATCGCGGCGGCCTCGCCGGAACGCTCGGGCCTGGCCGCGCTCATGAGGGAGTCGGCGCCCAGCGTCATCACGACACCGGCTCCGCTTCCGGCGGCGAGCAGCGCCGGGAGGAGCGTCCCGTAGCGGGCCGGGTCGCCGAGGGCGGCGATGACCGCGCAGGCGAGGGCGAACGTCAGCAGCGCCGCGGTGAGCGCCGCCCGGTTGCCCCACCGGTGCGCCAGCCACGGCGCGGCGACGGCGCCGAGCGCGTTGGCGCCGGCCAGCGGCATCAGGGCGAGCCCGGCGCGCAGCGGCGGGTCCCCGCCGACCTGCTGCAGCCACTGGGTGAGGAAGAACAGCAGGGCCACGTAGCTGCCGAAGCAGGCGATCACGCAGACCGTGGCGGTGGCGAAGCGGCGGTCGGCGAAGAGAGAGAAGTCCAGCAGCGGTTCGGTCAGGCGGCGTTGGCGGCGTACGAAGACGAACAGCAGGGCCGCGCCGCCGAGGGCGAGGGCGGCGGCGAGCGCGAGGAACCCGGCATCGGCCCCCGCCCCCGCCCCCGCATGCCCGCCGACCAGCTCGCCCGCCTGCTTCAGGGCGTACACGACGCCCGCGAGGCCGAGGACGGAGAGCACCACGCTGGGCAGGTCCCAGCGCCGGGGTACGGGGTTCTTGGACTCCGGGATCACGCGCGTCCCCACGGCGAGGAGGCCGAGGACGACGGGGACGTTCACCAGGAAGACGGCCCCCCACCCCCACCGCTCGGCGACCAGCCCGCCGATCAGCGGCCCGACCGTCGCCCCGATGCTGTGCGCCGAGGTCCATACGCCGATCGCGAGGGCTCGCTCGCGGTCGTCGGTGAAGGTGACCCGGATGATCGCCACCGTCGACGCCATGATCATCGCCGCGCCGACGCCCAGGGCGGCGCGGGCGGCGACGAGCTGCCCGGTGGAGGCGGCGGAGGCGCACGCCGCCGAGGCCAGTCCGAAGGCGAACAGGCCGCTGAGGACCATGCGGCGGCGGCCGATCCGGTCGCCCAGCGTTCCGCAGGTGACCAGCATGGCGGCGAGCGCCAGGGAGTACACGTCGACGATCCACAGCGTCTGGGAGGCGCTGGGCCGCAGGTCCCGGCTCACGCTCGGCATGGCGACGTGCAGCACGGTCAGATCGATCCCGGAGAGCAGCAGGCTGCCCGCGACCACGGCCAGGACGGTCCACCGTCGCCGCGACGGTGCGAAAGTATCGCTGTTCGGCATACGGTCAGTCTCAGGAGGTACCAACTCGCCCTACAAGTACGGTCCTTTCTGTCCCCTACTGTCATTCCGTATACCGATGGAGGTCACAGATGCGCACCACGGCCGAGGAGACTCCGGAGTACTGCGCGATCGAGTCCGCCATGGAGGTGCTCGGGGGCCGCTGGAAGCTGGCCATCCTCAAGAAGCTGGTGCCCGGGACGCTGCGCTTCGGCGAACTCAGGCGCGCGCTCCCGGCCGTCACCCCGCGCATGCTGACCCGCCAGCTCCGGGAGCTGGAGGCCGACGGCCTGGTGACGCGGACGGTATACCGGGAGGTCCCGCCGCGCGTGGACTACACCCTGACCGACGCCGGACACCGGCTGGACGCCGTCATGGACCAGCTGGACGCGTGGGGCCGGTGGTACCGGGAGACGGTACGCCCGGCCCCGGAGCCCTGAGCCCTGAGCCCTGGCAGGCACCACGTCAGCGCAGGTCGAGCCGCATCAGCACCCGGGGATGACCGGCCAGCACCGAGGTGGTGTCGGCGGCGTGCGTGAACCCGGCGCGTTCGAAGTTCTTCCGGAGCCCGGGATACGCCATCGTCAGGTCCACCTTGGCCCCGCCGTTGTCGACCGGATACGCCTCGACCGCCGGTGCGCCCTGGGAACGGGCGAAGTCGACCGCACCGGCGATGAGGGTGTGCGAGATCCCCTTCCGCCGGTGCCCCGGGCGTACACGGACGCACCACAGGGACCAGACGGGCAGGTCGTCGACGTACGGGATCCGGCGGCTGCGCGCGAACGACGTCTCCGCGCGCGGCGCCACGGCGGCCCAGCCGACCGGCTCGTCACCGTCGTAGGCCAGCACGCCCGGGGCGGGCTGCTTCCGGCACAGCTCGGCGACGTACTCACCGCGTGCCGTTCCCCGGAGCTCGTTGTTCAGCTTGGCCGGGATCCGGTAGCTCAGGCACCAGCACACGTTGGCCCCGGGCGACTTCGGGCCGACGAGCGTACGGACGTCCTCGAAGGACGAGGCCGGGCGGACCGTGAGAGTCATCGCCCCACGATGCCACGCCCCCGCCCCTCCATCAGCTCCAGCGCGGCGGGCGCTGTGGGGTAGTCCGTGTATCCCTCCGCGCCACCCGCGAAGTGCGTGTCGCGGTTGTCGGAGGCGAGGGGGTGGCCGTGGGTGAAGCGGTCGACGAGGTCCGGGTTGGCGATGAAGGGGGCGCCGAAGGAGACCGCGTCGGCGAGTTGCCGTTCGAGGATCTCGTTGCCGCTCGCTTGTGTGAAGCCGAGGTTGGCGATGACGGCGCCTTGGTAGTGGGCGCGGTAGCGGGTGAATGCGGTGAGGGCGTCGGTTCCCGAGTCGGGTTCCGGGCCGAGGAGGTGGAGGTAGGCCAGGTCGCTGTCGCTGAGGCGCTTGAGGAGCTGGTCGTACTCGGCCAGCACCTCGGCGTCCGCGGTGAAGGCAGGCCCGTGCTTCCAGTAGGGGGAGAGTTTGATTCCGATGTGGTCGCTGCCCCACACGCTGCCGACGGCGTCCACGACGTCGAGGAGGAACTGGGCCCGCTTCGCACTGCTGCCGCCGTAGGCGTCGGTGCGCTGGTTGAGGCGTGGGTTGAGGAACTGGGCCACGAGATGGGATATCTGAGCGTGGATCTCCAGGCCGTCGAATCCGGCGCGCAGGGCGTTGACGGCCGCCTGCCGGTAGGAGTCGATCGTGGTGGCGATCTCCGCGACGCTCAGGGCGCGTGGCGTGAGGGAGTCCTTCGGGCCGTCGGGGGTGTAGGACATCTCGTGGGGATTGATCGCCGAAGGGCCGGCGGGGAGCCTGCCGCCGTGGTGGTCCGGGTGGGAGGCGGCACCGGCGTGGCCGAGCTGGGAGACGATCCTGCCTCCCGCGGAGTGCACGGCTTCGGTGACCTTGGTCCAGCCGGCGGTCTGGGCGTCGGTGTAGATGCCGGGGACGTTGATGAAGCCGATCGCGTCCGTGCTGACCCAGGTCCCTTCGCTGATGATCAGACCGGTGTCGGCGCGCTGCGTGTAGTAGGTGGCGTGCAGGTCGGTGGGGGCCAGTTCCTCGTTGTCGGCCCGGGAGCGCGTCATGGGGGCCATGACGACGCGGTTGGGCAGCTTGAGCGCGCCCAGCCGAACGGGCTGGAGGAGGGGCTGGAGGAGGGGCTGGGCGCCGGGTGCCGGGGTCTGGTGGGACATGAGGATCTCTTTCGTGGCGGACATCGCTCCTCGTGGGCTTGAGGAGCACGAGCGGGTCGGTGGGATCAGTCCTGCTTGAGGGCGTGGAGGGCGGACAGGGGGCCGCCGAGCTGGATGAGGCGTCCTCCCTCGCGCAGCGTGCCGAGGTCGACGGGAGCGAAGCCGAACTCGGAGGTCAGGTCTCTCACGGTGTTCTTGGCATCGGTGTCGTCACCGGCGAGGAACAGCACCTGCCGCCCCGCCTCATGGCGGGGATCGGGTGCGATGAACTGCCCGTAGAGGGCGTTGAACGCCTTGACCACGCGTGCGCCGGGAAGCAGGGAGGACACGTATTCGCTCCCGGTCAGGTCGCCCAGGTCGGCGATCTCCGGTTTCGGGGAGAGGGAGGCGAACTGGTTGGTGGCGTCGATGACGACGGTCCCGTCCAGGCGGGGGAGCCCGGCGACGGCGTCAGGAATCCGCGGCCAGGGGACCGCGAGCACGACGAGGTCCGCGGTGGCGGCCTCCGCAGGGGTCGCGGCTGTCGCGAGCGCGCCGAGATCCTGGACCAGCGGGGCGAGGGAGGCCGGGCCCCGGCTGTTGCTGAGCACGACCTCGTGGCCGTGACGGATCGCGTGCCGGGCGATGGCCTGGGCTATCGCTCCGGCTCCGAGTGTTCCGATCCTCATCGGGCGGCCCCGTTTCCGGAGTCGGCCGTCCGCGGTGTGGTGAGCAGGACGGTTCCGCGCTTGGCCGGGCGGCGGGCGTGCTCGACGGCCGCCTTGAAGTCGGCGAGGTCGTAGTCGGCCGCGACTTCGAGCAGGTCCGGCGTGTTCCGCGCCAGGTCCTGCGCGAAGGCCACGTCCTGGGCCCGCTCCTCGGGGGTGCGGTTCGTCCAGCGCAGTATCGACATCCCCCGCACCGTCAGCGCCCGCGCCATGAGAGGCAGCGCCTCCAACGGTGTCGTGCCGGAACCCAGACGCCCGTAGGAGATCAGGGTGCCGCCGTCGGCGAGCAGTTCGGCGAGGTCCTGGGTCATGGCACCGCCGACACAGTCGAGGACCACCCGGACTCCCCGCTCACCGGCGTGCAGGCGGACCTGTTCCCGCCAGTCGTCGTCGCACGTCGCGATCACGGGCTGGGAGGGGTACGACGTCCGCACCTGCTCGGCGCCGGAGGTGCTGCGCACGAGGTTGATCAACTGCAGGTCGTGCCGGACCGCGGCCGCGCTGATCAGCCTGCCGACGGACGAGCCGGCGGCGGTCTGCAGCACCGGACCCGTCTGCCCGCTCAGGGCCTCCTCCACCGCGCGGTACAGCATGCGCAGCGTCAGCGGGTTGACCAGCATCAGGGCCGCGGTCTCGTCGCTGACTCCGTCCGGCACCGGCACTGCCAGCTCGGCCGGGACCGCGACGAAGTCGCTCCACGTTCCCGGCGCCGGGAAGACCGCCACCCGCTGCCCCGGGCGCGGCGCGCGGACGTCCGCTCCGGCGCTCTCGACGACGCCCATCCCCTCCACTCCGGGGGTCCGGGCCCCCGACTGCTGCTCGGGCTGTTCGGGCTGCCCCGGCAGGCCCTCCACACCGATCAGGTCCCCCGGATGGACGGGCCGGACCAGCATCCGAACCAGAACCTCGCCGCTGCCGGGAACCGGCCGACGGGCCTCTTCCCGCAGCGTCAGCACCTGTGCGGCATCCCCTTGCCGCGTGTACTCCACGGTGCGCATGGACGCCTCCCCTCGCTCTTTGATGATGGACATCATTAAAAGAATGATGAGAGGTAACATTGAAAACGTCAAACAGTGCCGACGCGGGAGGGCGGCCATGCCGCGGATCACCAGGGAAGACAAGGCCAGGAACCGGCAGAACATCGTCGAGGCGGCCGGGCGCATGTTCCGCTCGCAGGGCGTCGATGCCGTGGGGATCGCCGAACTGATGAAGGAAGCGGGCCTGACCCACGGCGGCTTCTACAACCACTTCGCGTCCAAGGACGATCTGGCCGTCGAGGCGTGCGGCACCTCGTTCCAGGCCTCTCTGGGCTCCCTGGAGCACCTCCTTGAGGAGGGCGCCGATCTCACCGGCCCACCGCTGAAGCGCGTGGTGGACGACTATCTCTCGGCCGCCCACCGCGATGCCTCGGACGGCGGCTGCCCCTCCGCTTCCCTGGTCACCGACGCCGGACGGCACAGCGACACGGTCCAGGGCGCCTACGCGGCCGGAGTGGAGGGGTACCTCACCGGCTTCGCCGACGAGTTCGCCCGCGAGCACGAAGGGGAGATCACCTCACAGGAGGCGCGGGAACGCGCGGTGCTGCTGCTCAGCCGACTCGTAGGGGCGATGGCCCTCGCCCGCGCCGTGAGCCACGTCCAGCCCGAACTGTCCGACGAGATTCTGCGGACCTGCCGCACCCACGCCCTCGACTGACGGCTCCCCGCCCGCTCAGTCCAGGTCCGGGACCCTTGCCAGCTTGTCGGGGTTGCGCATGAGGTCGATCGCGGTGATGCGCCCCGCGTCCACCGTGAGGGCCAGGACGGACAGGCCGCCGTGCTCGTCCCGTACGACCAGGCCCGGGGCGCCGTTGACGGCGGCGACGCGGATGTCGAGGGTGCCGGCGGCGCGGAGCCTGTCGAGCATGAGGGAGGCGATGCGGGCCGCCGTCAGCACCGGGCGCGGGGCCGTGATGACCTTGCCGCCGCCGTCGCCGCGCAGGACGGCGTCGGGGTCGAGCAGGGCGACGAGGCCCGGCAGGTCGCCCTTGTGGCAGGCGGCCATGAACGCCTCGGCCAGCTCGCGCTGTTCGGCCTCGGTCGCGGGCGTACGCGGGCGGCCGTCCTCGACCCGGCGCCGCCCCCGCGAGGCGAGCTGGCGCACGGCGGCGGGTGAGCGGCCGACGACCTCGGCGATCTCGGGGAAGGGCACGCTGAAGACGTCGTGCAGCACGAACGCCGTACGCTCCGCCGGGGAGAGCTGTTCCAGGACGACGAGCAGCGCCATGCTGACCGACTCGTCCAGCGTGACCCGGTCCGCGGGGTCGGCCGGGGCGTACGGGGCGGCCGGGGCGTACGAGCGCGCCTCGACCAGCGGCTCCGGCAGCCAGGTGCCGACGTAGTGCTCGCGGCGCGCCCGCGCGCTGCTGAGCGCGTCGAGCGCGAGCCTGCTGACGGTGGTCGTCAGCCAGGCCGCGAGGTCGCGGACGGTGCCCGGGTCGTCGAGTCCGCGCAGCCGCAGCCACGCCTCCTGCACGCAGTCCTCGGCCTCGGCGAGCGAGCCGGTCATCGTGTACGCCACCCGCAGCAGCCGCGGCCGGTTCTCCTCGAAGGCCCGCGCGAGCAGCTCCTCGGACTCCCGTACGTGCCGCTCCCGGGCGTCCCGTCCTGTCGTCTTCTCCATGCCCTGGTGACGGTGCGGAGTCGCGCCGTGTGACATCGGCGCGTCACACCTCGGAGCGCTGCGTCGTCAAGTGGCAAACGCCGGCTCAGGCCGCCCCACGCGGACGCCTGACGACATTCGGGGAAGAGACATGACGCTCACCGATCAGAAACAGACACCCAGCGCCCGACCACCCGCGAGGGAGGGGGTGTTCGTCCGGGTCGCGCGCTTCGCCCACCGCCGCCGACGGCTCGCCCTCGTCCTGTGGGTGGCCGTCCTGCTCGGCGTGTGGGGCGCCGCCTCGGCGGTGGGCGACGACTACCGCAACGACGTCTCCCTGCCCGGCACCGAGTCGCAGCAGGCCGCCGACCTGCTGGCCGAGCACGGCGCGGCGCGCGCCGGGGACACCGTCGAGATCGTCCTGCACGACAAGGGCGGCCTGCGCGGGCCCGGCGTCGAGCAGCGCGTGCAGGGCATGCTCGACGACGTCGAGGAACTGCCCAAGGTCGGCCAGGTGAGCAGCCCGTACGGCAAGGGGGCGAAGGCGCTCTCCGAGGACGGGACGATCGGCTACGCCACGGTCGTACTGAAGGTGCCGTCCGAGGAGATGCCCAAGGACGACACGCAGCGCATCCTCGACACCGCGCAGAAGGCCGAGGGCGACGGGCTCAGCGCCGAACTGGGCGGCGACGCGGCCCGGTTGCTCTCCGAGGGCGGGACCGGCGCCGCGGAGGGCGCCGGACTGCTGGCGGCGCTCGTCATCCTCGTGCTGATGTTCGGCTCGGTCATCGCGGCCGGACTGCCCATCGTCATCGCCCTGTTCGCCGTCGGCTCGACGGTCGGCGTGATCGTCGTGGCCTCGCACCTCTTCACCATCGCCGACTGGACACCGCCGGTGATGATCCTGGTCGGCCTCGGCGTCGGCATCGACTACGCGCTGCTGATCTTCGCCCGGTACCGCGCCGAGCTGGTGCGCGGCTCGGACCCGGAGCGGGCGACCGTGAACGCGATGGACGCGGCCGGGCGTTCGGTGTTCTTCGCCGGATGCACCGTGATCATGGCGCTGCTCGGGCTCGTCGCCTTCGGGCTCGGCTCGCTGCAGGGCATGGCACTCTCCGTGGCGCTCACCGTGCTGGTGACGATGCTCGCCGCACTGACCCTGCTGCCCGCGCTGCTCGGCGTCTTCGGGCGCCGCTTCGCCCGCCGGTTCACGCGTCGCGCCGAGCGGCGCGAGGCCAGGGGCAAGGCCGCCGAGGGCACCGGCTGGCGCCGCCTCGCGGGCCTCGTCCAGCGCCGTCCGCTGGCCGCGCTGCTCACCGCGGGCGTGCTGCTGGGCGCCCTGGCCGTCCCGGCGACGGGCATGCGGCTCGGCTTCTCCGACGCCGGGAGCGACGAGCCGGAGAGCACCAGCCGTCAGGCGTACGACCTGCTCTCCGAGGGCTTCGGGCCCGGCTTCAACGGCCCGCTGCTGGTGGTGACCGACGGCGAGGACGGCGCGGGCGCCTCGCGGGCCGCCGCCGCGGTCTCCCGCGAGCTGAACGGCACCCCGGGCGTCGAGGCCGCCGCACCGCCCGTGCCCACACCGGACGGCAAGGCCGCGACGGTCCTCGCCTTCCCCACGTCAGCGCCGCAGGACGAGGCGACCTCCGACCTCGTCGGCGACCTGCGCGGCGAGGTCCTCCCGGAGCTGTCCGAGCGGAACGGCGCCCAGTACCTGGTCGGCGGCGCCACGGCCGCCGCCGAGGACTACTCGGAGAAGGTCGCGGACCGGCTGCCGCTCTTCATGGCCATCGTCGTCGGCCTGTCGGTGCTCCTGCTGATGGCGGTCTTCCGCTCGGTCCTCGTCCCGCTGAAGGCCGCGCTGCTGAACCTCCTCAGCATCGGCGCCGCGCTCGGCGCGATGACGCTCGTCTTCCAGGAGGGCTGGTTCGGCGTGGAGCCGGGTCCGATCGAGGCGTATCTGCCGGTGATGATCTTCGCCATCGTCTTCGGGCTCTCCATGGACTACGAGATCTTCCTGATCTCCCGGATCCACGAGGAGTGGTCGCGCACGAAGGACGCCTCGCACGCCGTACGGGAGGGGCTCGCCCACACCGGCTCGGTGATCACGGCGGCGGGCGCGATCATGGTCGTGATCTTCGGTGCCTTCATGCTCAGCCCCGAACGGCTGCTCCAGCAGACCGGCTTCGGCATGGCGGTGGCGATCTTCGTGGACGCGGTCGTCATCCGCTGCCTGATCGTCCCGGCCGCGATGGAGCTGATGGGCCGCCGCGCCTGGTGGCTGCCCGCGCCGCTGGCCAGGCTGCTGCCGAAGGTGGAACTGGAACGGCACTGACGGCCCGGCCGTGGGGCGGCGCGCGGGTCAGCCCGTGCTGTCGTGCGGCGTCACGCGGCGGTACGCGGCGCGGGCGTGCGCCACACGCCCCGCCGCCGTGCCGAGCACGGCGGCGGCCAGCAGGCACGCCACCCACTCCGGGTCGCGGTGCCCGGCCCAGGAGATCTCCCCCGTGGGCCGCGTCGCGCAGATGTTGAGCAGCGCCCAGCACAGCAGGGCCGTGCCGGGCGCCGCCGCGAAGCGGCCCCGCAGGCCCAGCCCGGCGGCCAGTACGGAGAGCGCGGCGAGCGCGAACTCCGTACGGTCCAGGGCGCCGAGCAGATCGAGCGCGCCGACCAGCACGAGGGCGCCGAGGGAGGCCCCGAGCCAGATGAAGGGCGTGGCCACGGGTTCGGGCACGGCCCGTGGCCCCCTCGCGAAGTGCCGCCACTCCGGCACCATCGGTCCGTTCACCGTCGTCCGAACTGGTCGGCGTCGTCCGTCTGCTCCTGCCCGTCACGGGGTGCGGGCACCGTACGGGCGGCGTCCTCGGAGCCCTTGGCGTCCTTCGCCTCCGCAGCGCGGCGCTGCCGGTAGCGGGTCACCCGGGTCGCGACCGGCTCCGTGAAGCGGGCGGTCAGGGGGCCCAGGATGACGAGGATGAGCACGTACGCGGTGGCCAGCGGGCCCAGTGAGGGCTCGATCCCGGCGCTGACCGCGAGGCCCGCGATGACGATCGAGAACTCGCCGCGCGCCACGAGCGTGCCGCCCGCGCGCCAGCGGCCCTTGACCGAGACCCCGGCCCGTTTCGCCGCCCAGTAGCCGGTCGCGATCTTCGTCCCGGCGGTCAGGACCGCCAGCACCATCGCGGGGAAGAGCACCGTGGGGATGCTGGAGGGGTCGGTGTGCAGGCCGAAGAAGACGAAGAAGACGGCGGCGAACAGGTCGCGCAACGGCGAGAGCAGGTTGTGGGCGCCCTCCGCGACCTCCTCGGAGAGCGCGATCCCCACGAGGAAGGCACCGACGGCGGCCGACACCTGGAGCTGCTGCGCGACACCGGCGACCAGCAGCGTCAGGCCGAGGACGACCAGGAGGAGCTTCTCCGGGTCGTCGCTGGAGACGAAGCGCGAGATGAGCCGCCCGTACCGGACCGCGACGAAGAGGACGAGGCCCGCGACGCCCAGCGCGATGGCCAGGGTGACGCTGCCCGCGGCCAGGCCCGCACCGGCCAGCAGCGCGGTGATGATCGGCAGGTAGACGGCCATGGCGAGGTCTTCGAGGACCAGGACGCTGAGGATGACGGGCGTCTCGCGGTTGCCGAGCCGCCCGAGGTCGCCCATCACCTTGGCGATCACGCCGGACGAGGAGATCCAGGTGACCCCGGCGAGCACGACGGCGGCCACCGGCCCCCACCCCATGAGCAGCGCCATCAGGGCGCCGGGCACGGCGTTGAGCGTCATGTCGACCAGTCCGGCGGGGTACTGGGTCTTGAGGTTGGAGACCAGGTCGCTGGCCGTGTACTCCAGCCCGAGCATCAACAGGAGCAGGATGACGCCGATCTCGGCGCCGATCGCGACGAACTCCTCGCTGGTGCCCAGCGGCAGCAGCCCGCCCTCGCCGAAGGCGAGACCGGCCAGCAGGTAGAGGGGTATGGGCGAGAACTGGAAGCGCGCGGCGAACCTGCCGAGCAGCCCCAGTCCGAGAATGATCGCCCCGAACTCGATCAGAAAGACCGCGGAATGCATCCGATCACTCCCTTCCCAGAATCGTGTCCGCCGCTTCCACGCCTTCGCGGGTGCCGATCACGATGAGCGTGTCGCCGCCCGCGAGGCGGAAGTCGGGGCCGGGCGAGGGGATGGCGTGCGTGCGGCGGATCACCGCCACGATCGACACGCCCGTCTCGGTCCGCATGCAGGTGTCGCCGAGCACGCGCCCGTTCCAGTACGAGTGCGGCGACAGCTCGACACGCTCCGCCACCAGGCCCAGGTCGGTGGTGTGGAGCAGGCTCGGGCTGTGGTGGGAGGGCATCAGGGCGTCGATGAGCGCTGCCGATTCGCCCGCCGTGAGCTGCATCGACAGCGCGCATTCGTCGGGGTCGTCCTTCTCGTACGCGTTCAGCGTCCGTGAGCCGTCGCGGCGGGCGACCACCGAGAGACGGCGGTGCTCGCGGGTGTTCACGTCGTACCGCACTCCGATTCCGGGCAGCGGCGTCTGGCTCATGCGTGAACTGGGCACGGTGATTCCCCCTGGGACGAGCGAGCTTTGCCGTCACTTTACCGAGGGACAACAACGGGCATTCCGCAGCATTTTCCCGTCAAGTCAGACAGAAACCCGGGCCAGAGGGGCAAATTTCTCGCCGACGAATTGCGTGATAGCGTCTAACGAAAGCTTGACTCCCTATCGGCCAGCGGAACGGGCGGCGGCAGCCATGGCGAAGAGCGACGCGGCGAAGAGCGACGCGCCCCAGGACGGCGCGCCCCAGGACAGCGCGGCCCAGGACGACGCACCCCAGGACGGCGCGGCCCGGAGTCCGCGCGAGCGCTACCGCGCCCAGGTCCGTGCGGAGATCAAGGAGCGTGCCTGGGAGCAGATCGCCACGGCGGGCGCCACCGCGCTCTCCCTCAACGCGATCGCCAAGAAGATGGGCCTCAGCGGCCCCGCCCTCTACCGCTACTACGCCAGCCGCGACGAGGTCATCACCGAGCTCGTCCGCGACGCCTACCAGAGCCTCGCCGACACCCTCCGTACGGCCGCCGACGACGGCGCCGGCCTGGATGGGCTCGCGCACGCCCTGCGCGCCTGGGCCCTGGAGGACCCCCAGCGCTACCTGCTCATCTACGGCACCCCCGTGCCCGGCTACCACGCGCCCGCGGACGTCACCGGCATCGCCACCGAGGTGATGGAGGTCCTCCTCGACGCCTGCGCGGAGCTCCCCGACACCGGCCCCGCCGCACCCTTCGCCGCACACCTGGCCGACCACCGCGACTGGACCGACGGCCACCCGGCCCCGCCCGCGGCCCTCCACCGCGCCCTGACCTTCTGGACCCGCCTGCACGGCGTCCTCTCCCTCGAAGCCGCGGGCCACTTCACCACCATGGGCTTCGACCCCGAGCAGCTCTTCAGCGCCGAACTGGACTCGCTCCTGGCCCCCGCCTCCGGCGCCTGACGCTCACGCGCACTGCCAGAGGAAGCGGCCCTCCTTGCCGTCCGGGGAGACGAAGGCGTAGCCGACGCCCGCGTCGCCGAAGTTGGGGTGGAAGGGCTCGCCGTCGGTCAGCTGGACGACGAAGTGCCAGTCCTCGCCGGGCTCCTCCTCGCCCTGGAGCCACTTCGGCTCGACGCCCGGACCGCCGAGGAACTGGAACGAGTCCGTGGGCTCGCCGGGCCCGGGCAGATGGTCGGAACCCGGCGTCGGGCCCTCGGCCTGGGCGCGGACGGCGAGGAAGTCCGGGACGCGGCCGCCCGGCTGGACCAGCAGCGCGTTCTCCCCGCCCTCGGGCTCCCAGGTGCCGTCCACGTACTCGTCCGCGTCGTCGGCGATGAAGAGGTACGCCAGCCTGCCGCCGTCCAGCGCGAACTGGCCCAGGAACAGCATCGGTTCGCCGGTCTCCCGCGAGAGCGGCCACTCCGGCTCCGCCAGCCACACCGGCTGCCCGCCGAGCTTGGTGACGGGGCGGTCGACCGGCCCGTCGGCGGAGACGAAGACGAGCGGATCGGGCTGCGGACCGGACTGCGGCATGGCGGCTGCTCCTTGCCTCGGGGCTGAACGTGCGGAACTTACGAACGTGCGGACACCACCGGACAGTAGCCTCGCCCACTGACAGGCCCCCGGCAGGAAAGGCCCCGCCCGAACTCTTGTCGGATCGTTCAACGATTCCCTAGGCTGCGCCCGTTCGGACCGTCCCGCCCGGTCGAGAGAAGGGTCCCCATGAGCAGCCGCACGAGCAGCAGACTGACGCGCCTCGGCGCAGTCGCGGTCACCACCGTTCTGGCATACGCGTCGCTCGCCGTGCCGGGCGCGCAGGGGGCCACGAGGGCCGGGGCGGGAGCCGGGACGGGTGCCGGGGCCCGGTGCCTCGACACCTCCGCGGCCGTGACCGTCGAGGGGCGGCGGCTGGAGCGGCCCGCGCCGCGCGAGATCCTGGACCGGAGCGGATTCGACCGGGCGCGGCCCGCGTTCGTACGCGACCTGTGCGCGGCGCGTTCGCTCCCCGCCGCGAAGCGGGCCGTGGACCGGCATGCCAAGGCGCTGTGGAAGGGCGCGGTCGAGCGGGCGCGCGACCCGCGCGGCGGTGACGACCGTCCGCTGTACTGGGCCAGGCTCTCGCTGGACACCGCGCTGCGGCAGTGGAAGCCCGGCTTCCCCGTGTCCGACCGCGAGCGGGACGCGCTGCTCGCCCGGCTCGAACGCGGGTCCCGGGGGCAGGACTCGGTCGCCTTCCCGGCCGGGAAGAAGGTCAAGCGCATCCTGGTCACCGGCTTCGACCCGTTCACGCTCGACCGGGACACCCGGATCGGCAACCCCTCCGGCGCCGCGGCGCTCGCCCTGGACGGGACCACCGTACGGACCGAGTCGGGCCCGGCGAGGATCGAGACGGTCGTCTTCCCCGTACGGTGGCGGGACTTCGCGGAGGGCACCGTCGAGAAGACCCTGCTCCCCCACTTCACGTCGGGGCCGCGGCGGATCGACATGTTCACCACCATCAGCCAGGGCCGCCCCGGGCAGTTCGACGTCGAGCGCTTCAACGGCGCCTGGCGCGGCGGCTTCGCCGACAACGAGAACGCGTCCAGCACCGGCACGGTGCCGATCCCCGACGGGATCCCCTCCCCCGCGCCGCAGCCCCAGTGGACCGTCACCTCGCTGCCGTACGGCGCGCTCGCGGGGTCCGGGACCGGCAGGTTCCCCGTCGTCGACCACACGGAGGTCACGGAGATCCCGAAGGGCGGCACGGAGCCCGTGGTCCGCGAGAACGGTCCCACGCCCGGTTCGCAGGCCCGCGAGGGAGGCGGCGGCGACTACCTCTCCAACGAGATCGCCTACCGCGCCACCCTGCTGCGCGACGCCCTCCGGCTCGACGTGCCCGGCGGCCATCTCCACACCCCGGTCCTGGACTTCGGCAAGGGCAACACCGACGAGATCACCGACCCGGACTTCGAACGCAACCGCCGCGACATCACCGCCCAGACCCGCACCCTCGTCGTCAAAGCGGCGGGGACGCTCAAACCGCAGGGCTAACCGACCGCTTCGCGCAGCTCCGCGTCCCGCACGACCTCGCGCGCGATCTTCCGGATCAGGGCGACGTCGGCGCGGTCGCGGTTCTTCGCGGACCACGTGAGGGCCATCGTGCACGAGGGGCCGCCCGCCAGCGTCCGGTAGACGATGCCGGGACGGGGGTAGAAGGCGCGGATCGAGGCCGGGAGGAAGCCGACGGCCTGACGGCGCGCGACCACGTGCAGCACGCCCTCCACGTCCGCCGCCATCGGGCCGTACCGGACCTGCGAGCCGTCGGGGCGCGGGTCGACGGCCCAGTGGTCGCGCCACTCCTGGGGCGACTCCCGCGGCATCGAGACGACGGGGCGCCCGGCGAGCTGTTCGAGCGTCACCTCGTCCTCGTCCGCGAGGGGGTCCTCGTCCGCGAGGCAGACGACGCGGGGCTCCTCGGCCAGTTCGAGGACCTGGATGCCGGGCGGCGCCGGCGGCTGCAGGAAGGCGATGTCCACCTCGCCGGTCGCCAGCGCCTCGTACTGGTTGAAGAAGTTGAGGCCGCGCGTCTCGACGCTCAGCCCCGGCTGCCGCTTGGCCAGCTCGTCGAGGATGGCCTGCGCCTGCGGCATCGCGGGCTCCGCCGACAGCGTGCCGATCACGAGGCGCCCGGACATCTGCCGCGACCGGGCGTCGGCCGCGCGGCGCAGCTCGGCCATGGCGTCCGTGACCGCCCGCGCGCGGGGCAGCAGCGCGTGCCCGGAGGCGGTCAGCTCCACAGTGCGGGACGTACGGTCGATCAGCTGGACGCGCAGGCGCCGTTCCAGGGAGCGGATCTGCTGGCTGAACGCGGGCTGGGTCATGAACAGCCGCGCGGCGGCACGGCCGAAGTGCAGCTCCTCAGCGAGTGCGAGGAAGAGCCGGAGCTGATGGGTGCTCGGGTCGGTGTTCCCGTTCCCGTTCGTGGTCGTGGTCGTGGTCGTGTCGGACGGTCCGGTGGGCGAGGGCACGGCCCCGTTGCCACGTGATGCCATGGGAACGAATCTACCGTCCGGTCCCGCCCCCGGTCCGGCCTCACCTGCGACGGGGCCGAATTCTCCCTCGGCCCCGCACACGCCGACCCCCATGTGAACCGAATCACACTCCCCAGGTGTCACGCTCTCCTCTCGCGGGGTGTCCCATGCGCGGACGCCGCCGCCACTGGCGTACGAGGAGAGGAGCCGGGCGTGGCCGAAGGCAGGGAGAGCGCGTTCACCGAACACCGGGCGCTGCTGTTCACCGTCGCCTACGAGATGCTGGGCAGCGCCGCCGACGCCGAGGACGTGCTCCAGGAGAGCTATCTGCGCTGGAGCGCGGTGGACCCGGCCTCGGTCGCGAACCCGCGCGCGTACCTCGTCCGCGTGGTGACCCGGCAGGCGCTCAACCATCTGCGCGCCGTCCGCGCCCGCCGCGAGGAGTACGTCGGCTCGTGGCTGCCGGAGCCGATCGGGACGGCCCCCGAGGTGAGCGAGGACGCGGTCCTGGCCGAGTCGGTCTCGACGGCGATGATGCTGGTGCTGGAGACGCTGGGCCCGGCGGAGCGCGCCGTGTTCGTGCTGCACGACGTCTTCGGCTATCCGCATGGCGAGATCGCCGCCTCGATCGGGAAGAGCGAGGTCACCGTCCGGCAGATCGCCCACCGCGCGCGGCAGCACGTCCACGCGCGCCGCCGCCGCTTCGCGCCGGACTCCGGCGCGGGCCAGGAGGTCGTCCGGCGGTTCCTGCGCGCGACGGCGACCGGCGAGGTGCAGGCCCTGATGGACCTGCTGGCGCCCGACGTCGTGCAGATCTCCGACGGCGGAGGGAAGGCGTCCGCCGCGCGCCGCCCGCTCACCGGGCGCGACGAGGTCGCCCGGTACGTCCTCGGCATCGCCCGTACGAGCGTCACCGCGTCGACCCGTATCGAGGCCACCACCTGCAACGGCATGCCCGCGGCCCGCTGTCTGACGGCGGACGGCGCGGTCGACTGGCTGCTGACCTTCGAGATCGACGACAGGGACGGCCGGATCACCGGCCTGTACGTCGTCCGCAACCCGGACAAGCTGCGCCGCGCCAGCACGGTGCGCCCGCTCGACAGAGGGCTCGACAGAGGAGGACTCCCGCCATGGAGACCATGACCGTCGAACGCGTCATCCACGCACCGATCGAGGACGTGTTCGACTGGCTGACCACGACCACCCACTACACCCGCTCGCCGCTGGTGCTGCGCTGCCGCCTCGCCCGCCCCGGCGAGGACGCGCCCTACGGCGTCGGCGCGGTGCGCAGCCACCTGTGGATGATCGGCTGGCTCCGCGAACGCATCACGCGCTACGAGCGCCCGTACGTCACGGAGTACGTCGTCGAGCGCAGCCTGCCGCCGTCGCGGCACGAGCTGGGCCGGATGACGTTCGCCGAGGCCGACGGCGGCACCCTGGTCACCTGGACGACCCGCGCGGAGATGCGCGCCCCGCTCGTCGGCGGTTTCCTCACCCGCCACCTCGTACGGCCGCTGATCACCCGCAGCTTCCGCAGCATCCTCGACGCCGCCGACACGGCGCTGAGCCGGGAGGGCGGCCGTCCCCTCAGGGCGGGGGAAGGAGGCGCGCAGCGGTCGCGGTGATGGTGTCGACGGCGTGCGTGAGGGTGGGGATCTCGCGGGCGCCGAGGCGGGTGACGGCCACGATGCGGCGGGCGGGCGCGGGTTCGCCGTGCAGCGGGACGCGGACGACGGGCGAGTCCTCGCGCAGCCGGGCCAGGCGCGGTACGAGGATCACGCCGAGCCCGTGCGCGACCAGCGCCGTGCCCGTGTCCCACTCGTCCGCGTGGTGGGCGACGTGCGGGGTGAAGCCCGCGCTCATGCAGGCCGCCAGGACGAGTTGGTGGTACGTCGTGCCCGGGGTGCCCACGATCCACGCCTCCCGCGCGGCGTCCGCGAGCGTGACCCGCCCGCGCCCCGTCAGCGGATGCCCCTCGGGGACGACGAGGTCCAGCGGGTCGTCCAGCAGCGGGCGCTGGTCGAAGCGGCGGTCGGTCATGGGCGGCGAGTCGGCGGTGACGACCAGCAGCGCGAGGTCGGCCTCCTCGGAGAGCAACAGGTCGAAGCAGCGGTCGGGTTCGGCCTCGATGAGCCGGACCGTCAGCTGGGGGTGGGCG
This sequence comes from Streptomyces sp. NPDC048172, assembly GCF_043202595.1. Classification (NCBI taxonomy): domain Bacteria; kingdom Bacillati; phylum Actinomycetota; class Actinomycetes; order Kitasatosporales; family Streptomycetaceae; genus Streptomyces; species Streptomyces sp. NPDC048172. The sequence continues at coordinate 291,856 of NZ_JBIDAT010000008.1, read as the reverse complement.
TCGCGCAGCGCCGCCGCCGCGGGCGGCAGCAGACGGCTGGCGGCGGTGGAGAAGCCGCACAGGGTGACCTGCCCGGTGGGCTCGGTGGCGGCGGTGGCCAGCTCGGCGCGGGCCAGCTCCCACTGCTCCTGGAGGCGTTCGGCGTGGCGCAGCAGGATGCGCGCCGCGTGGGTCAGGCGGATGCCCCGGCCCTGGTGCACCACCAGCTCCACACCGACGTCGGCGGCGAGCTGCCGCAGCTGGTAGGAGACCGCGGACGGCGTGTAGTGCAGGGCCTGCGCCGCCGCGGTCACCGTGCCGTGCTCGGCGACCATCTGAAGGATCCGGAGCCGGGCGTCTATCACCCGCACAGTGTGCACGGCCGCCGCGCCGCGGCGGTCCCGTCACGCATCGATCACCAGGTCCTCCAGCGGCGTCGAGCAGCACAGCAGGATCCTGTCGCGCGCGATGTCGCGGGGCCGGATGCCGCCGTTGTGGCGCATGTCGACGGAACCCTTCTCCAGCGTCGTCGCGCAGGAGCCGCACATGCCCTGGCCGCAGGAGGACGGCAGGGTGATCCCGGCCCGCGCGGCGGCCTCCAGGACGGAGGTCCCGGCCGCGCACTCGACGCTCGTACCGGTACGGGAGAGGGCCACGGTGTACGTGGCGCCGCCGCCCGGCACCGGCACCGGGACGGGCGGCGCGGCGCGCTCGGCGCTCTCGGTGCCCCCGGCGCTCTCGAAGCTCTCCTGGTGGTAGCGGTCCATCGGGAAGCAGGCGGCGGCGAGCATCTCGCGGACCGCGCGCATGTAGCCCGGCGGCCCGCACGTGAACACCTCGCGCGCCCCGAAGTCGGGCGCGATCCGCCGCAGCATGCCGGGGGTCAGCCGCCCCCGGAACTCCGGGGGCCCGCCGTCCTCGCAGACGTGGACGACCCGGACGCGCGGCGGCCCGCTCGCGGCGATCCGCTCCAGCTCCCGCCGGAAGGGGACGTCGTCGGGCGTACGGGCGCTGTGCGCGAAGACGACGTCCGCCGGGGAGCCGAGGTCGTGGAGGGCCCTGGTCATCGACATGAGCGGCGTGACGCCGCTGCCGCCGGAGAGGAAGAGGTACGCGGGCGCCGGGTGGCGGGCCGTGGAGAACGCGCCGAGCGGCCCCCGCGCGCGTACAGCCGTGCCCGGGGCCAGCCGCGTGTGCAGCCAGTTCGAGACCCGGCCCCCGGGGACGCGCTTCACGGTGATCGCGGCGGTACGGGGGCGGGTGGGCGGCGAGGCGAGCGTGTAGCGGCGCTCGACCTCCTCGCCGTCGATGTCGAACGTGAACGCGAGGTGCTGGCCCGGGTCGTGGCGGAAGGGGCGCGGCACGGCGCGTTCGAAGACGAAGGTCTTCATGTCGTGGGTGACGCGCTCGACGTGCGTGCAGACCAGTTCCTCCGCCTCCCCCGGCCCCGTCATCGCCCCAGCTCCTCGCGCAGCCGCGCGACGTACCAGGCGCAGAACGCCTCGACCTGGTACTCCGTCGGCGCGTACGGGCCGGGTGCGTAGGCCGGGCTGGAGACGCCGCGCTGGGCGCGGGCGACGAGGCGGGCGTCCTGCTCGTTCGTCGCCGTCCACACCTTCAGCAGGGTGTCCGGGTCGTAGTCCTCGCCCTCGACGGCGTCCGGGTGGACGAGCCAGGTGGTGCGCAGCAGCGTCCGGTCGGGGGCGAGGGGCAGGACGCTGAAGGTGATCGCGTGGTCGCCCACGACGTGGAACCAGGCGTTGGGCTGGAGGTGCAGCGCGAGGTGCCCCAGGCGCGGCGTGGGCAGGCCGCCGAGCGGGCGGCGGCAGGCGGCCGTACCGTCCGGGGTGAAGGACTCCCCCGCGAGGTCGAGCGCGTCGCGCTGGACCCGGAACCCGGTGACGCGGTCGTCCAGCTCCTCGATCAGCGCGTAGGGCAGCCCGAGGCGCTCGTACGTCGCGCGCGCCTCGACGTCGGCCCGCAGATAGCGGTCGTGGGCGGCGCGCAGGTGCGGGGGCAGGTTCGCCTCGGTGTAACCGTAGGTGGGGAAGAAGGTGCGGAGCAGCTCGGGGTGGCCGTCGCAGTGGTAGCACTCCCGGTTGTTCTCCATCACCAGCTTCCAGTTGCCCTCCTCGACGAGGTCCACGCGGGCGGCGACCCGCGCCTCGCGCAGCGCGTGCGGCAGCAGGTACGGCTCGACGCGCGCGGCGAAGTCGGCGAAGTCGGCGGGCGGCCCGTCCGGTCCGTCGGCGAGGCAGACGAAGACCAGCCCGCCGACGGCGCGTACGTGCACGGCCTTCAGCCCGTAGCAGGACGGGTCGAAGTCCGCGGGCTGGGAGGGGGCGTGGCGGAGGGCGCCGTCCGTTCCGTAGGTCCATTTGTGGTAGCCGCAGACGAGGTTGGCGACCGAGCCGCGCCCGGCGTCCAGCAGGCGGGCGCCCCGGTGGCGGCACACGTTGTGGAAGGCGCGCAGCCCGCCGTCGTCGTCGCGCAGGACGACGAGGGGGTACGGGCCGATCTCCGCGGTCGTCCAGTCGCCCGGCTCGGGGATCTCCGCCTCCACGGCCGCGAAGAGCCAGACGCGGGTGAAGACGGCGGCGAGGTCGAGGGCGTAGAAGTCCCGGTCGGTGTAGAACGGGCCCTCCAGGCTGTGCCCGGGGCGCCGCCGCGCCACCGCCTCGTGGAGCCGGGCCTGCTGCGGGATGGCCGTCGGTGCTGTCACGGTGCTCTCCTCTCCGTGCTGTCAGGGGCTGAACGGCTGAACGGCTGAACGAGCGCGTCACATCGGCAGGCAGAGCCGCAGCGCGTCCAGGACCGCGGCGTGGATGTTGCGGCTGGTGACGGCGTCACCGATCCGGAAGAGCTGGTAGCGCCCCTCGGGGTCGGCGTCGGTGCGGTCGCGCTGCGGCTCGCAGGCCAGCAGCGCGCGGTGGTCGACCCGGCCGAGGTTGGAGGAGCCGGGGAGCAGCTCGCGGTAGAGGCCGGCCTGCGGCAGCGTGCCGTGCTCGACCACGACGTGGTCCACGGTGAGCTCCGACTCCAGCGGCGCGTACTCGCTGCGCAGCGTCGCGGTGAGGCCCCCGCCCGCTGCCCGGCGCACCGCGACCAGCCGGTGCGCGAGCGTCGTGGTGACCCCGTGCTCGGCGAAAGCGCGGAGGTAGGCGGGGGAGTTCATGCTGCCGACGTCCGGGGCGAGGGTGCGCTCGGGCGTCACGTACGTGACCGGGACGCCCCGCGCGGCCAGCACCTCGACGGCGTCCAGGGCCGGGTAGGCGCCGTTGTCGTCGTAGACGAGGACGGGGCCCCGGGGGCGCAGGGTCCCGCCGAGCACGTCCCAGGTGTCGGCCACGAGGTCCGCGCCCTCCGTCAGGAACGAGGCGTCGGGCAGCCCGCCCGTGGCGACGAGGACGACGTCGGGACGTTCCGCGCGGACGTCGTCCGCCTCGGCCAGCGTGCCGGTCCGCATCTTGACACCCAGCAGCTCGCACTCGGCGACGCGCCAGTCCACGATGCCGAGGAGGTCCCGCCTGCGCGGGTTCCCGGCGGCGATACGGATCTGGCCGCCGGGCCGTTCGTTCGCCTCGAACAGCACGACGTCGTGGCCGCGTTCGCCCAGCACACGGGCCGCCTCCAGTCCGGCGGGACCGCCGCCGACGACCACGGCCCGCCGCCGGACGGCGGCGCGCGGGACCATGTGGGGGAGGCGCAGCTCCCGCCCGGTGGCGGGGTTGTGGACGCACTTGGTGTCGCCGGAGTCGTAGATCGCGTCCAGGCAGTAGCTCGCGCCCACGCAGGGCCGGACGCGGTCCTCGGCCCCCGCCGCGACCTTCGCCACCAGGTGCGGGTCCGCGATCTGGGCCCGGGTCATGCCGACCAGGTCGAGCATTCCCTCGCGGACCGCGTGCCGCGCGGTGGCGACGTCGGCGATGCGTCCGGCGTGCATCACCGGGACGTCGATACGGCGCTTGATCTCCGCAGTGAAGCCGAGGAACGGCGCCGAGGGCGTGCCCATCGACGGGATCGCCCGCGCCAGCGAGGCGTCGCTCTCGATCGAGCCGCGGATCGTGCTGAGGAAGTCGATGCCGTCCCCGACGTACGTACGGGCCGCCTCCATCGCCTCCTCGAAGGTCAGCCCGCCCGGCCGGTCCTCGTCCATCATCATCCGGATGCCGACGACGAATCCGGGCCCGACGGCGGCCCGCACCGCGCGGATCACCCGGCGCGGGAAGGCCATGCGCCGGGCGAGGCTCCCGCCGAGCGCGTCCTCGCGCCGGTTCGTCGTCGGCGACAGGAAGCTGTCCAGGAAGTGGCCGTAGGACTGGATCTCGATGCCGTCGAGCCCGCCCTGCTCGCAGCGCGCCGCGGCGTCGGCGTAGTCCTGGACGACGCGGTCCAGGTCCCACTCCTCGGCCTCCTTCGGGAAGGCGCGGTGGGCGGGTTCGCGCAGCGGCGAGGCGGAGAGGACGGGCAGCCAGTCGCCCGCGTAGTTGCTGGTGCGGCGGCCCAGGTGGGTGATCTGGCACATGACGGCGGCGCCCTCGGCGTGCACGTCGTCGGCCAGGCGGCGCAGCCAGGGCACCACCTCGTCCCGGTAGAGCAGCAGATTGCCGAACGAGGGCGGGCTGTCGGGCGAGACGACCGCCGAGCCGCCGATCATCGTCAGCCCGACCCCGCCGCGCGCCTTCTCGCGGTGGTACGCGCGGTACCGGTCCCGGGGCAGCCCGTCCTCCCCGAAGGCCGGTTCGTGCGAGGTGCTGACCACCCTGTTGCGCAGGGTGAGGCCCTTCAGCGGGAAGGGCTGGAGCAGGGGATCCGTCACTCGCGTACGCATGGCGCTCCTCAGAACGTACGGAAGGGGGCGTCGCGCCGGGCCCCACGCTGGGGGTGCTCCGGCGGCGCACCCCCAGCGTGGGGCCGGGGACGGGTGCGGACAATCAAGCGGAGTCGCAGGAAACCGTGCGAACCGCCTGCACGATCGACATCCGCCGCCGCACTTCCCCCGCCGCCCGGCGACTGCTACCGGAGCGCCGGGCCGGGCTACCGTGGGTCTCCCGACTCGACAAGGAGAGTTCCGTGCCCGGCACCCCGGACTGTGTCCTGCTCAAACACGGTGAGGTCTACCTCAAGGGCGGCAACCGGCACATGTTCACGCACCGGCTGCTCGACAATCTGCGTCACGCCCTCGACGACATGGACGGCCCCACCTGGGTCCGTACGAGCCGCAACGTCACCGTGATCGGCGGCGACGTCCCGCTGGACGCGCTGACCGCGCGGGCCCGCCAGGTGATCGGCTTCAACGCGGTGGAGCCCGCTGCCCGCGTGCCCTCCACCGAGGAGGAGATCACCGCCGCCGTGCTGGACGCGCTGGGCACCGCGCGGGCCGAGCGGCCGGGGATCTCGTTCGCGGTGCGGGTCAAGCGGCGCGACAAGAGCTTCCCCATGACCGGCACCGAGTTCGCCCGGGTGCTGGGCGCCCGCGCGCAGGAGGCGCACGACGGGCTGCCGGTGAACCTCTCGCGGCCCGACGTCCGCGTCTCCGTGGAGATCGACCGGGACGTCAGCTACGTCTCCTGGCGCCGCCTGCCGGGCCTCAGCGGCCTGCCCGTCGGCTCCAGCGGCCGCGCCCTGGCGCTGCTGTCGGGCGGCTACGACTCGCCGGTCGCCGCGCACCGCGCGATGCGGCGCGGACTGCGCTGCGACTACGTCCACTTCACCGGCGCCCCGTACACGAACCCGGCCTCGCTCTACAAGGCGTACGCCCTCGCCCGCGAGCTGAACCGCTACCAGCCGGGCGGGCGGATGTACGTCGTGGCGCTGGGCAAGGCGCAGAAGCAGCTCGCGCTCGCGGGCGCCGACCGGCTCCAGGTCGTCGCGCAGCGGCGGCTGATGGTGCGCACCGCCTCGGCGCTGGCCCGCCGCGCCCGCGCCGAGGCGCTGGTGACGGGCGACAGCCTCGGCCAGGTCGCCAGCCAGACGGTCGCGAACATGGCCGCCGTGGACGAGGCGGCGACCCTGCCCGTGCTGCGGCCGCTGCTCGGCTGGGAGAAGCAGGAGATCATCGACGAGGCCCGGACCCTGGGCACCGCCGAGATCTCCGTCCTCCCCGACGAGGACTGCTGCCAGCTCCTCGCCCCGCCCCGCGTCACCACCCGTGCCCCGATGCGGGAGCTGCGCACGGTCGAACGGCGGCTGGAGATCGACGAGCTCGTCGAGGAGCTGCTGAGCGGCGTCCAGGTCCTCCGCCCGGGCCGCGACGTCACCGAGGGCGCCGAGGGCGCCGAGGCCGTGCCCTCCGTCTGAGCGTCGCCCGCGCTCAGGGCGACGGCACCGGCCGCGTACCCACGCCCGTGTACGAGGCGAGGGGGCGTATCAGCGCGTTGTGGGCGAGCTGCTCGGTGATGTGCGCCGTCCAGCCCGTCACGCGGCTCATCACGAACAGCGGCGTGAACACGGAGGTGTCGAAGCCCATCAGGTGGTAGGCGAGCCCCGCCGGGTAGTCCAGGTTGGGGTGGATGCCCTTGCGGTCGAGCATCGCCTCGCGCAGCGCGGTGTGCAGAGCGGCCAGCCTGGCTGTCTCCGGGTCCCCGGAACGGGCGGCCACGAGCCGGTCGGTGGCCTCCTGCATGAGCGGGACGCGCGAGTCGCCGTGCTTGTAGACGCGGTGCCCGAAGCCCATGATCTTCCGCCCGGAACGCAGCGCCTCCGCCAGCCACTCCCCCGCGCGCTCCGGCTCGCCGATCTCGTCGAGCATGCGCATCACCGCCTCGTTGGCCCCGCCGTGCAGCGGGCCCTTGAGCGCGCCGACAGCGGCGGTGACCGCGCTGTAGAGGTCGGAGAGGGTCGAGGTGACGACGCGCGCGGTGAACGTCGAGGCGTTGAAGCTGTGTTCGGCGTAGAGGATCAGCGAGATCTCGAAGCAGCGCACGACCTCCGGCTCGGGGACGGCGCCGAAGCACATGTGGAAGAAGTTCTCGGCGTAGCCGAGCGAGGGGTCGGGCTGCACGGGGTCGAGCCCGCGCCGTCCGCGCTGGTCGGCGGCGACGACCACGGGCAGCTTCGCCAGCAGCGCGAGCGAGGCGGCCCGGTGCGCCTCGGGCGTGCCCACCCCCTCCAACGGATCCTCGGCCCCGAAGAAGCTGACGGCGGTGCGCAGCACGTCCATCGGGTGGCAGGTCCGGGGGATCCGCGCCAGCAGCTCGGCCGTGGTCCGGTCGAGCGGGCGCAGGGCACGCTCCCGGGCCCGGAAGTCGGCGAGCTGCGCGGCGTCGGGGAGTTCGCCGTGCCAGAGCAGATGAGCGACCTCCTCGAACGTACGGTGCGCGGCGAGCTCCTGGACGGGATAGCCGCGGTACGTGAGGGAGTTGATCTCCTCGATCACGGTGGAGATCTCCGTGGTGTCGGCGACGACCCCGGCGAGCCCTCTGCGGACTTCGGGCGCGGAACTGGTCATGGAACGGGCCTCCGGCATGGGTGGAGTGGATGCGCCCCGCAGGGGCGCGGGGAACTGCGCGACCGGCCACGACGCGCTCGCGGTCGGCAGCGGTCCGCAGGGGCACCCCCGCGGAACCGGCAACGGTCACCCCCCGGGCGGCAAGGTGAAGTCGTGGATCGTGTGGTCGAACGCGGTCCAGTCCGCGTAGCCCAGCACCTCGTAGAGCCGCGCGCGGGTCTGCATGCTCGGGAGCAGGGGCTCCTGGGTGCCCTCGATGGCGAGGGTGCGCAGGCCGTCCTCGATCGCGCCGTTGGCGAGGCGGAAGAGGGTGACGGGGTAGAGCGCGACGTTGTACCCCAGCTCCTCCAGGGTCCGGGTGGTGAGCAGCGGGCTCTTGCCGAACTCGGTCATGTTGGCGAGCAGTGGCACGTCCAGGGCCTCGCGGAACGCGGCGAACTCCCGTACGTCCGCGAGTGCCTCGGGGAAGACCGCGTCGGCCCCCGCGTCGACGTACGCCTTCGCGCGGTCGATCGCGGCGGCCAGCCCCTCCACGGCGCGCGCGTCGGTGCGGGCCATCAGCAGGAAGTCCGGGTCGCGGCGGGCCCCGGCGGCGGCGCGGACGCGCTGGGCCATCTCCTCGCGGCTCACCAGGGTCTTGCCGTCGAGGTGCCCGCAGCGCTTCACGGCGGTCTGGTCCTCCAGGTGGAGCCCGGCGAGCCCGGCGTCCTCGAAGAGCTGGACGGTGCGGGCGGCGTTGACGGGGCCGCCGAAGCCGGTGTCGGCGTCGATCAGCACCGGCAGGTCGGTGACGCGGGTGACCTGCTGGGCGCGGGCGGCGATCTCGGTGGAGGTGGTCAGCCCGATGTCGGGCAGGCAGAGTTCGGCGGCGAGGACCGCTCCCGAGAGATAGGCGGCCTCGAAGCCGTGCTCCTCGACGAGCCGTGCGGTGTACGGGCTGGTCGCGCCCGGCATCCGCAACAGCCGCCCGGAGGCGAGCTGTTCGCGGAAGAGGCGGCGCCGGTCGGCGGGGGTGGCGCGGGCGGTGCTGGTGTGCATCAGAGCAGCCCCTTCGGGAGCGTGGCGTCGTAGGCGGCGAGGGCGGCGGTGTCCACGGCGGGGAAGAGCCCGGCCAGCTCGTCGGCGCCCAGCTCCGGCAGCCGTCCGGCGGCGGTGAGGAAGGCGTCCTGGGCGCCGGGCACGACGATCCCCTCGGCGAGGGCGCGGAACTTGCGCGCGTACGCCTCCCGGTCGAACGGGCGCGCGCCCGCCGGGTGCGCGTCGGCGACGGCGAGCTCGTCCTCTATCACCGTGCCGTCCTCCAGCGTGACGACCGCGCGCCCGCCGAAGGCCCGTCGGGCGGGGTCCGGGTGGTGGTAGCGGCGGGTCCACTCCGGGTCCTCGACGGTGGTGATCCGCCGCCAGAGCGCGACGGTCTCCGGGCGCCGGGCACGCTCGGGCGCGTACGAACGCTCGTGGTGCCACTCCCCGTCCTCCAGCGCGACGGCGAGGATGTACGGCACCGAGTGGTCGAGGGTCTCGCGGCTGGCCTCGGGGTCGTACTTCTGCGGGTCGTGGGCGCCGGAGCCGATCACCTGGTGGGTGTGGTGGCTGGTGTGCAGCACGATCTCCCGTACGCGCGCGAGCGGGCCGGTACGGGTGCGCAGCCGCCTGGCCAGGTCGATGACGGCCTGCGCCTGGTACTCGGCTGAGTGCTCCTTCGTGTACGTGTCGAGGATCGCGCGCCGCGCCTCGCCGGGCTCCGGGAGGGAGACCGTGTACGCGGCGGCGGGGCCGTCCAGCATCCAGGCGAGGAAGCCGTCCTCCCCCTCGTAGACCGGCGAGGGGGCGCTCTCGCCGCGCATCGCGCGGTCCACGGCCTCGATCGCGGCCTTGCCCGCGAAGGCGGGCGCGAACGCCTTCCAGCTTGAGATCTCGCCCTTGCGGGACTGCCGGGTGGCGGTCGTGGTGTGCACGGTCTGCTGGACGGCCTGGTACACGGTCGCGGTGTCCAGCCCCAGCAGCGCCCCCAGCCCGCAGGCGGTGGCGGCGCCGAGGTGCGCCACGTGGTCGATGCGGTGCGCGTGCAGGCAGATCCCCCGCACGAGCGCGACATGGACCTCGTACGCGGCGACGATCCCGCGGAGCAGGTCCGCGCCGCCGCGCCCGGTGTGCTGGGCGACGGCGAGCAGGGGTGGGATGTTGTCGCCGGGGTGGGAGTAGTCGGCGGCCAGGAAGGTGTCGTGGAAGTCGAGTTCACGCACCGCGGTGCCGTTGGCCCAGGCCGCCCACTCGGGCGCGGCACGGACGCCGGGGGCCGCGCCGAAGACCGAGGCACCGAAGACCGAGGCGCCGGGCGCCGCCGTGCGCGTGAGCGCCTGCGCGCGGGCCACGGCGACGGGGCGGCGACGCAGGGAGGCGACGGCCACGGCAGCGTTGTCGATGACCCTGTTGACCGCCATCGCGGCGGCCTCGGGGTCCAGCTCAGCGGCGCCCTGCATGCTGGTGGCGACGGCGGCCAGCCGCCATGCGAGCTGCTCCTCGCGCGGCAGCCGGGCGGCGCTGGCGTGGACACGTACCTGATGGTCGATCACGGGACTCCTCGGGCCGTACGAACCGCTCTGTACGCATCGAGCATCCCTCTTCCCCCACCACCTCCGCGAGGCCTCCAGGCTGCGGAATCCCTCCATCTCAGGGGCACCGAACGGCGAATTCTGCGAAAGATGCGGATGCTAACTTCGCAGAATGGCAAGGACCGCTAGGACCACGAGGACCGCGAAGCCGAAGATCTACGCCCGCGCCAAGCTGCGCAAGCTGCGCCGCGAGCGCGGCATGAACCAGGTCGAGCTGGCCCGCGCCCTGGGCCTCTCCACGAGCTATCTCAACCAGATCGAGCACAGTCAGCGCCCGCTCACCGCGCCCGTGCTGCTGCGGCTCGCCGAAGTCCTCGGTGTCGAGCCGGAGTTCTTCTCGGAGGCCGACGAGGAGCGGCTGGCCACGGACCTGCGCACGGCGCTCGCCGACGAGGCCGCGGGCGTCTCCGTCCCGGCGGAGGAGGCCGCCGACCTGGCCCGCGACCACCCGGCGGCGGCGCGCGCCCTGGTGGCCCTGCACCAGCGCTACCGCGCGGCCGCCGAGCGCGCCGCGGCGCTGGCGGCGCCCGGCGAGCGCACGGTCCCCGCGCCGTTGCCCGCCGAACCGCACGACGAGGTGCGGGACTTCTTCTACGCCCACCACAACCACTTCGCGTCGCTCGACACCGCCGCCGAGCACCTGGCCGGAGTGCTGGGCCTCACCGGCGAGCCGGGCCCGGGCCCCGGCCCGGGCGCGGAGCGCGCCGCCGGGCCGCTGGAGGAGCGGCTCGCCGCCCGGCACGGGGTGCGCGTCGTGCACGCGGCACCGCGCCGGGGCGCCGACGCGCGCCGCTTCGACCCCGCGAGCGGGCTGCTGTACCTGTCGCCGTGGCTGAGCGAGGGGCAGCGCGCCTTCCAGCTCGCCACGCAGCTCGCGCTGCTGGAGCACGGCCCGCTGCTGGACACGCTCGCGAGCGGCGGTGACGGCAACGGCGGCCGTACGGAGCTGGGTTCGCCGGAGGCGGTGGGCCTGGCCCGTATCGGCCTCGCGAACTACTTCGCGGGCGCGCTGCTCATGCCGTACACCGCGTTCCACACGGCCGCCGAGGAGTCCGGGTACGACATCGAGCTGCTGCAGGCCCGGTTCGGGGTGGGCTTCGAGACGGTGTGCCACCGGCTGAGCACCCTGCAGCGCAGCGGGCGGCGCGGGGTGCCGTTCTCGTTCCTGCGCGCCGACCGCGCGGGCAACATCTCCAAGCGTCAGTCGGCCACCGACTTCCACTTCTCCCGGTTGGGCGGCACCTGCCCGCTGTGGACGGTCTACGCGGCGTTCTCCGCGCCGGGCCGGATCCTCACCCAGGTCGCGGAGATGCCGGACGGCAAGCGGTACTTCTGGGTGGCGCGCACCGTGACCCGGGGCGGCTACGGGCACCACGCGCCGCGCGCCGAGTTCGCCGTCGCGCTCGGCTGCGAGCTGCGCCACGCGCACCGGCTCGTCCACGCGGAGGGCGTCGCCCTCGACGACCCGCGCGCGGCCACCCCGATCGGCCTCGGCTGCCGCATCTGCGAGCGCCGCGACTGCGCCCAGCGCGCCCGCCCCCCGGCGGGCGGCCGCCTCACGGTCGACCCGGACCGGCGTACGACCGTGCCGTACCCGGTGGATTCACCCGCCGCCCCTCCTATTGAGGGCGGGTGACGCGGAGACGGCCGTCCGTGACGTTGTCGAAGCGTGAGTCCCCGCCCCGGACCAGCACGAAGTGCCGCCGTACGTCGGCGCGGTACGCGAGGAGCGATCCGGAGGGCGCGAGGTCCTCGTCGGTCAGCTTCTTGTCCTCGGGGAGACGGGCGTTCAGTGCCGCCACGGCCGCGACGGGATCGTCGGCAGGTCCCGCGGTCACTTCGAGGTAGAGCGCCTCTGCGCCGCCCACGGGCGCGTGGGAGTCGAAGACGGTGACGGCCGCGTCCGGGCGTCCGGCGAGGTTGCGGGAGTGCCTGCTGTCCGGTGCCGACACCCAGTAGAGCCGGTCCTCGTCGTGGGCGGCGAAGAAGACGGGGGTGGCCCACGGCAGCCCCTGGCCGTCGGCGGTGGCCAGGACGAGGTAGCGGCAGTCGCCGAGCAGCCGGGGGACCGTCTCCCACATGCCGGTCCCCGGCCCGTCCGCCGCACTCAAGTCCGCCATCACGCCTCCAGGGAACGCCGGTGTACGGGAACGCCCGCGCACGGGGAACGTCCGTGCACGGGAACGCCCGTGCACCGGCTCACCCTACGAGCTGCGGTCCTCCGGGACGAGGCCGATCCCGCCGTCCCCTCGCGGGGCGAAGAAGCGCTCGACGTCCGCGTCGCTCACGCCGTCGAGCGAGGCCGGGTTCCAGCGCGGGTTCCGGTCCTTGTCCACGATCTGGGCCCGGATGCCCTCGACCAGGTCCGGCGAGTCCAGGAGGGCGCATCCGAGCCGGTGGTCCTGCTCCAGGACCTCCTCGACCGTGTCCAGCTCCCGGGCCCGGCGCAGCGCGGCCAGCGTGACCTTCAGCGAGGTCGGCGAGCGGCCCGCCAGGGTCTCGGCGGCCTCCTTCGCGCCGCGCGAGCCCTCGGCGCGCAGTCGCTCGACGATCTCCTCGACGGAGTCCGCGGCGTAACAGGTGTCGATCCACTCGCGCGCCGCCGCGAGTTCGCCGGGCGGCGCCTCCCGTACGGGCATCTCCGTCAGCTCGTCCCGCAGCAGCGCGGGCAGTTCGGCGGAGGGCACGAAGTGGTCGGCCAGCCCGCACAGCAGCGCGTCGGCCGCGCCGATCGCGGCGCCGGTCAGCGCGAGATGCGTGCCGAGCTCGCCCGGCGCCCGGGAGAGCAGGAACGTGCTGCCGACGTCGGGGAAGAAGCCGATGCCGGTCTCCGGCATCGCCACCCGCGAGCGCTCGGTGACCACCCGCAGGCTGCCGTGCGCGGAGAGCCCGACGCCGCCGCCCATCGCGATGCCGTCCATCACCGCCAGGTACGGCTTCGGGTAGCGCGCGATACGGGCGTTCAGCCGGTACTCGTCGCGCCAGAACGGGCCCGAGGCCCCGCCCCGTACCCGCGCGTCCTCGTAGATCGCGCGGATGTCGCCGCCCGCGCACAGCCCCCGCTCCCCCGCGCCGGTCAGCACGACGGCCTCGACCGAGGGGTCGCCCTCCCACTCCGCCAGCGCGGCGTCGATCACCCGGACCATGCCGTGCGTCAGCGCGTTCAGCGCCCGGGGGCGGTTCAGGGTGATGCGCCCGAGACGTCCGTCGACGCCGGTCAGGACCTCTTCCTCGTGCGGCATGCGCGTGGTTCCTTCCAGGAGCGGGAGGTGCCGGACCGCACCGCGCGGGCGGCCCGGACGATCTTCCCACAGCGGTTTTCCGCCCTCAGCCCCGGAAGTCCGCCGCATGGTCGGCCGCCCACTCGCCGTACGTGCGCGGCGGGCGCCCCATCAGCTCCGCGAAGGCGGTGTCCGTGGGCACCGGGTTGGCCTGCATCTCGGCGTGGGCTTCGAGGATGCCGTGCGCGTAGTCCTCGGGGACGCCCGATTCCACCAGGTCCTTGACGGCCTCGTCGTAGGGCGTCTCCTCGACGCGCAGCGTACGGCCCAGCGCGCGGCCGATGGCCTCCACCTGCTCGGCCTGCGTCAGCACGTCGTTGCCCATGAACTCGGGCGCGGTGCCCAGGAGTTCGTCCGTGAGCAGGCCCCTGACCGCGACGGCGGCGATGTCGGCCTCGTGGAGCATCGAGCGCGCGGCGCCGGGGTACGGCATGCGCACCGTGTCGCCCGCGCGGGTCTGGGCCGCCCACCCCAGGGTGTTGGTGGCGAAGCCGCCGGGGCGGACGGTGACCCACTCCGGGACGGACTTCCTGACCAGCCGCTCCAGGACGGTGTGGAAGCCGAGGATGCCCTCCTCCACCTCGCTCGTGTCGTCGTCGGAGGCGCCGATCGTGGAGAGGTAGACGACGCGGCGCGCGTGCCGGGCGATCGTCGCCACGACCTCGTCCGCGCCGTCCCAGCCGAAGAGCGGCCACATCAGGAAGACCGCGTCGACGCCGTCCAGGGCCGCGTCGAGGCTCGCCGGATCGGTGAGGTCTCCGCGCACGGCCTCGACCCCGTCCGGCAGGACCCGCTTCGCCTTCTCGGGGTCGCGCACCAGCGCCCGTACGTCCACGCCCGCGGCGTGGAGCTGCGAGGCCACCTGGCCGCCGACACTGCCCGTCGCTCCGGTCACGAGAATCACGGCATGCTCCTTCGGTCCGAGCCGCCCGGTGGGGGCGGCGCCTGGGAAAGACCCTCCTACTTGAAGTCAGGTTGAAGTCAACGCGCCGTCCACCCGTTCGCCCTTCTTCCCGCCATACCGACCGATCGGTACGCTCAACGGGCCCTGCCCGCACTCTCGTTGGGAGGCACGATGCGCACACGGCTCAGAGCCGTCCGCACGACCCGGAAGATCCGCAAGGCCGCCCTCGCCGGTGCCGCTCTGCTGCTCGCCGCGACCGCCCTGCCCGCGGGCGCCCTCCAGGCCACCGCGGCGCCCCGCGCCGACGACCCGCAGGACCACGGTTCCGGTTCCGGTTCCGGTTCCGGATACTCCGCCACCATCCGCTGGACCGAGTACGGCATCCCGCACATCACCGCGAAGGACTATCCAGGCCTCGGCTTCGGCAACGGCTGGGCACAGGCCACCGACCAGATCTGCGTCCTCGCCGACGGCTTCACCACCCTGCGCGGCGAGCGCTCCCGCCACTTCGGCGCCCAGGGGAAGCCCGACGGCTCGCTCTCGTCCGCGGGCACCAACCTGGCGAGCGACCAGTTCTTCACGGGCGTACGGAAGGCCCGTACGGTCGAGAAGCTGCTGGAGCAGCCGCCGCCCGCCGGGATCAGCCGCGAGATGCGCGCGCTCTCGCGCGGCTGGGCCGCCGGGTACAACGCGTGGCTGCGCGAGCACCGCGACGAGATCACCGACCCCGCCTGCAAGGGCAGGTCCTGGGTGAAGCCGATCACCGCGACGGACGTCGCGCGGCGCGCGTTCGCGCTCTCCGTCCTCGGCGGCCAGGGCCTGGCCGCGGACGGCATCACGGCGGCGCAGCCGCCGGGCGCCACTGCGAGGAAGGGCGCGAAGGCCGCCAAGCCCCCCGCCAAGCGGGCGACCGAGCGTGCCGCGCGGCGGCTCTTCGACCGGCGCGACGCCGACATGGGCTCGAACGCCGTCGCCTTCCACGGCTCCACCACGGCCAGCGGGAGCGGCGCGCTGCTCGGCAACCCGCACTACCCGTGGTCGGGCGGGCGGCGCTTCTGGCAGTCGCACATGACCATCCCCGGCGAACTGGACGCCTCCGGCGGCTCGCTGCTGGGCTCGCCCACCGTCTCCATCGGGCACAACAAGCACGTCGCCTGGAGCCATACGGTCGCCACCGGCACGACCCTCAACCTGCACCAGCTCACCCTCGACCCGGCCGACCCGACGGCGTACACGGTCGATGGGAAGACCGAGCGCATGACGGAGCGGAAGGTGACCGTCCGTGACAAGGACGGCAAACAGATCACCCGTAGCCAGTGGTGGACCCGCTACGGCCCCGTCGTCACCTCGCTCGAAGGGATCGACCTGCCCTGGACGGCCGGGGCGGGCGGGACAGCCGGGACGGCGTACGCGCTCAACGACCCCAACGCCACCAACCTCCGCCTCTCCCAGGCCGGGCTCGGCTTCAGCAAGGCCCGCTCGGTGGACGGCATGGCGAAGGTGCTGCGCACCACGCAGGGGCTGCCGTGGGTCAACACCATCGCCGCCGACTCCGCCGGGCACAGCTACTTCGCCCAGGGGCAGGTCCTCCCCCGCGTCACGGACGAGCTGGCGGAGCGCTGCGGCACACCGCTGGGCAAGATCACGTTCCCGGCTGCCGGGCTCGCGGTCCTCGACGGCTCACGCGCGGACTGCGCCCCCGAGACGGGCCCCGGCGCGCTCCAGAAGGGCACCTTCGGCCCCTCGGAGACCCCGGTCGTCAAGGACACGCCGTACGTGGAGAACTCCAACGACAGCCCCTGGCTCACCTACGCCCCCCGCCCGCTCACCGGCTACGGCCGGATCTTCGGCGACCAGGACACCCCGCGCCGGCTGCGCACACGCGGCGGCATCGAGGACGTCTCCGCGATGGCCGCCAAGGGCGGGGTGACCCTCGACGACCTGCAGAAGCAGCAGTTCGCCAACCGGGTGGTCACCGGCGACATGGCGGCGGCCGACGCCGCGAAGGCCTGCGCCGCGCTCCCCGGCGGCACCGCGCCCGGCAGCGACGGCAAGCCCGTGGACGTCTCCCGCGCGTGCCAGGTCCTCGCGGACTGGGACCGTACGTCGAAGACCGGCAGCAAGGGCGCGCTGCTCTTCGACCGGTTCTGGCAGAAGCTGTACGCCGCGGCGAAGCCCGGCGAGCTGTGGCGCGCCCCGTTCGACCCCGCGTCGCCCGTCAGCACGCCGCGCGACCTGAACACGGCCGCGCCCGCGTTCCGTACGGCCCTGGCCGACGCGGTCGCCGAGCTGGACCGGCACGGCATCCCGCTCGACGCGCGGCTCCGCGACCACCAGTACGTGGTGCGGAACGGCGAGAAGATCTCCCTCCCGGGCAGCACGGAGGCCCTGGGCACCTGGAACCAGACGCGCGCCGTCTGGGACGACGCGAAGGGCGACTACCGGGAGGTGGACAACGGCTCCAGCTACATCCAGGCCGTCACCTTCGGCGGCAAGGGGAAGGGCGAGGACAGGACCTGTCCTGTCCAGGCCCGGACCCTCCTGACGTACTCCCAGTCGCAGAACCCGCGCTCGCCGCACTACAGCGACCAGACGAAGCTGTTCGGCGCGAGCCGCATGGTGAAGGAGCGCTTCTGCGAGCGCGATGTACGGAAGGCCCCCGGCCTCCGGACGGAGCACGTGAGCGACGACTGAGCGACGGCTGAGCGGCACTCCGGCGGGCGGGCCACCCCAATGGCCCGTCCGCTGTTGCCCGCGCGCGGGCGCGCGCCGAGGCTGGCCTCATGATCCCCGCGCACACCACAGGCCAGGGCGGCACCACCGTCGTGTACGGCGAGTCGGCGGGACCCGTCCTGCACGTCTACGCCGACCCCCGCTGCCCGTACTGCAAGCGCATGGAGAACGGGCTCGGGGAGACCCTGCGGCACCTCGCCGACGAGGGCACGTTCCGGCTGCACTACCACTTCGCGACGTTCCTCGACGAGGCGCTCGGCGGCAAGGGCTCCCACCAGGCGCTGAACGCCCTCGGGGCCGCCGCCAACACCGGGCAGGCCGAGTTCCTGGGGTACCTGCGGGCGCTCTACGCGAACCAGCCGCACGAGGAGCACGACGGCTTCGCCGAGCCCCGCACGCTGCTCGGGCTGGCGAACGACGTCGAGGGACTGCGCTCCCCCGAGTTCGAGAACGCCGTGCTGGAGTACGCCTTCGAGTCCTGGGTCGAGGACGTCTCGCAGGCCTTCGAGGACAGCGGCGTCGAGGGGACCCCGACCGTGCTCTTCGGCGAGCGCCCCGTAGCGGTCCTCGACCGTACGGGGCACGCCGTGACACCCGAGATGTTCATCGCTCAGCTGCAGGAAGGGTAGGGCCATGGCCGACGACGACGTCACGGTCACCGTCACCGACAACCCCGGCGAGAGCCGTTACGAGGCCACGCTCGGGGACGCCGTCGCCGGGGTGGCGCAGTACATGCGCTCGTCCCAGGTCGTCGCCTTCACGCACACCGAGGTCGACCTGGCCTACGAGGGCCGGGGCGTGGCCGGCGCGCTGGCCCGCACCGCGCTGGACGCGGCCCGCGAGGAGGGGCTCAAGGTGGTGCCCGTCTGCACCTTCTTCGCGAGCTACCTGCGCAAGCACCCCGAGTACCAGGACCTGGTCTACGAGAAGGAGAAGGACGGCGACCGGGCCTGACCCCGCGCGCTCAGCCGGTCCCCGCCCCCACCACGGGGATGATCCCCGCCCCGTACGCGTCGATCGTGCGCTCCTTCGTGTCGTGCATCGCGTAGACCGCGAACTGGTCGACACCGAGGCCCGCCAGCTCGCGGAGCCGGGCCACGTGCGCGTGCTCGGGCCCGATCACGCAGAAGCGGTCCACGATCTCGTCCGGCACGAAGGCGGTGTCCGGGTTCCCGGCCCGCCCGTGGTGCGCGTAGTCGTACCCCTCACGCTCCTTGATGTACGAGGTCAGGGCCTCGGGGACCATGTCGGAGTGCTCCCCGTAGCGGGCGACGAGGTCGGCGACGTGGTTGCCGACCATGCCGCCGAACCAGCGGCACTGCTCGCGCGCGTGGGCCAGCGCCTCCGGGGTCTCCTCGCAGACGTAGGCGGGCGCGGCGACGCAGATCGTGACCTCGGCGGGGTCGCGCCCCGCGTCCGTCGCGGCCTGCCGGACGGCGCGCACCATCCACGCGGTGAGCACGGGGTCGGCGAGCTGGAGGATGAAGCCGTCCGCCTCCCGCCCGGCCAGGGCCAGCGCCTTCGGCCCGTACGCCGCCATCCACACCGGCAGCTTCCCGTCCCGCACCCACGCCAGCCGCAGCGGCGTGCCGTCGACGACGGCCTCGCGGCCCTCGGCGAGGTCGCGGATGGCGGACATGGCCTCGCCCAGCCGGGCGAGGGTGTTCGGCTTGCGCCCGGCGACGCGCATCGCCGAGTCGCCGCGCCCGATGCCGCAGACGGTGCGGTTGCCGTACATCTCGTTGAGCGTCGCGAAGGTCGAGGCGGTGACCTCCCAGGCGCGGCTGCCCGGGTTGGTGACCATGGGGCCCACGGTGAGCTGCGTGGTGTGGGCGAGGATGCGGCTGTGGATGACGTACGGCTCCTGCCACAGCACGGGCGAGTCGAACGTCCAGCCGTAGCGGAAGCCGTTCCGCTCGGCGCGGCGCATCAGCCCGACGGTGGCCGAGCCGGGCGGGTCGGTCTGCAGGACGATCCCGAAGTCCATGGCGTGCCCCCTCAGTTCAAGAGCTGGCAGATGCCGCGCGGCACGTACTGGCCGTGTCCGGCGCGGCCCGTGTACGTCCGCCGGTCGATGACCGTCTCGCCCCGGGAGAGGACGGTCTCGACGCGGCCGGTGATCCTCTTGCCCTCGTACGCCGAGTAGTCGACGTTCATGTGGTGCGTCTCGGCGGAGAGCGTCTGCTCGGCGTGCGGGTCGTAGATGACGACGTCCGCGTCGGCGCCGGGCGCGAGCGTGCCCTTCTTCGGATAGAGGCCGAACATCCGGGCCGGGGTCGCGCAGGCGATCTCGATCCAGCGGCGGCGCGACACATGCCCGTCGAGGACGGCCTGATGGAGCAGGTCCATGCGGTGCTCGACGCCCGGCATCCCGTTGGGGATCTTCGAGAAGTCGCCGCGCCCGAGCTCCTTCTGGCCCGAGAAGCAGAACGGGCAGTGGTCGGTGGAGACGACCTGGAGGTCGCCCGTCCGCAGCCCGCGCCAGAGCGCCGCCTGGTGCTCCTGGGGACGCAGCGGCGTCGAGCAGACGTACTTGGCGCCGCCGAAGTCGGGCTCGGCCAGGTTGTCCGTCGAGAGGTAGAGGTACTGCGGGCAGGTCTCGCCGAAGACGGGGAGGTCCATGCCGCGCGCGATCGCGAGCTGTTCGACGGCCTGCTGCGCTGAGACGTGCACGACGTACAGCGGCGAGCCCGCGACGCGGGCGAGCTGGATCGCGCGGTGCGTGGCCTCGGACTCCAGCAGCGCCTTGCGGACCTCGCCGTGGTGGCGGGGGTCGGTCTCGCCGCGCTGCAGGGCCTGTTCGACGAGGACGTCGATGGCGATGCCGTTCTCGGCGTGCATCATCGTCAGCCCGCCGTTGGCGGCGGTGCGCTGCATGGCGCGGAGGATCTGCCCGTCGTCGCTGTAGAAGACGCCGGGGTAGGCCATGAACATCTTGAAGGAGGTGATGCCCTCCTCCACCAGCAGGTCCATCTCCTTGAGCGTCGAGTCGGTGACGTCGGAGAGGATCATGTGGAAGCCGTAGTCGACGGCGCACTGCCCGTCGGCCTTGGCGTGCCACAGGTCGAGCCCCTCGCGCAGGGCGTGGCCCTTGGTCTGGACGGCGAAGTCCACGATCGTCGTGGTCCCGCCCCAGGCGGCGGCGCGGGTGCCGGACTCGAAGTCGTCGGAGGAGAAGGTCCCGCCGAACGGGAAGTCCATGTGCGTGTGCCCGTCGACGCCGCCCGGGATCACATAGCGGTCGGTGGCGTCGAGGGTCCGGTCGGCGCTGAACGACTCGGCGGCGGCGCTGTGATGGGCGGCGAGCGCGGCGATCCTGCCGCCCTCGATGAGGACGTCTGCGTGGAGTTCGTCGGAGGCGGTGACGACGAGGCCGTTCCTGATGACGGTGGACTCGGGGGATGGCATGAGCGGCTCCTTCACAAGGGCAGCAAGCGCAGCAAGCCTGTTCGACACGCGTAGACATACGTGAGGCTGCGACAGTAGGTCGCCTCCGGGGCCCTGACAAGAACCCCCGCACCGCCGGGTGGGGTCAGCGGGCGCGCTTGAGGACGACGGGCTTGCCCGGCTCGACGGGGCTGGTGATCCGCGCCTCGCCGGGGCCGTGCGCCGTGACGCGCACCGGCGCCGCCATGTCGACGCTCCCCTCGCCGCACGTGCCCTTGCCGCCCAGCAGCCCCGCGTAGACGAGCGTGCCGTCGTCGGCGGCGCCGAGGACCTTCGCCCACGAGCAGCCCTCGTTCTGCCCCTTGCCGACGAAGCGCATCATGGCGGCGTCGACCCGGCCCTGGTTGAAGCGGATGACGGTCCCCTCGTTGCGCTGGGCCGCCGCGCCCGTCATCCTCCAGTCGCCGACCAGGGCCTTGGGAACGGGCTTCTTCTCGCTGCCCCGTACGCGTTCGAGGCGGACGGGCTGCTTCTGCCCGGGGGCGGTCCACACCAGCGCGCCGTTCCGGTGGACCATGTCCTGCACCGCGCGCCGGGGACACGTCGCGCCGTCCTCGTACGGCTTGGACGGCCCGCTCCGTACGCGCACTACACCGTCGTACGACACGAGGTTCGCCACGGTCCTGCACAGGGTGTCCTTGTACGTGCCGTAGGCCGTCATGACGGGCTCGCCCTTGGCGCCCTGCTGGACCTCGACGCGGTGCAGCACCGCCTCCTCGCCCTCGGGCTTCTCGGGGGCGGACTGCCAGGAGCCCAGGAACTGCTTGGGCAGCGCACCGCCGGGCGCGGGCTTCAGGCTCTTGCCCGGGGAGGGCCGCGCGGAGGAGCCGCCGCCCGCCTTCTTCCCCTCGTCCCCGGACCCGTCCCCGTCCATGGCGCGTACGGCGAGGAGCGTCCCGCCCGCGACCAGCGCGAGGGCGACGGCGCCCGCGAGGACGACCGTCCTGCGGCGGTTGCCGCGCTCGCGCTCCGGCGGAGGGCCGAAGCCCGTGGCGGGCGGCTCGGGCGGCTGAGGGGGAATCACCTGCGCGACGGCGGCGCGGTCGGCGGCCTCCCGCGCGCCCGGCACCTCCGCGTCGAGCAGCCGCGCCGCGTGCTGCCCCAACTGCGCCACCAGACCGGCCGGAAGCCACGGCTCCGCCGCGCCGTCGCCCCGCCCGTCGGGGCCCCGCCCGCCGTCGCCCCGCCCGCCAGGCCCCGGCTCGCCCTCCGGGTCGGCCGTACGGGCGACGATCTCGTCGAGGCCGGGGCGTGCGGCCACGTCCTTGGCCAGGCAGGCGGTGAGCAGGTCCCGCAGGCCCTCCGGTACGCCCGTGAGGCGCGGTTCGTCCTCGGCGACGCTGAAGAGGAGCCCGTGCGAGGAGAGGTTCTCGTCCCCGAAGGGCACGCGGCCCGTCGCCGCGAAGGCCACCGTGGAGCCGAGCGAGAAGACGTCGCTCGCGGACGTCAGCTCCTTGCCCCGCGCCTGCTCGGGGGACATGAAGGCGGGCGAGCCGACGACGGCGCCCGTGCGCGTCAGCTGCGTGTCGTCGGCGGGCTCCAGCGCCCGCGCGATGCCGAAGTCGATCAGGCGCGGACCGTCGAGGGTGACCAGGACGTTCGACGGCTTCACGTCGCGGTGGATCAGCCCGGCCCCGTGCACGCTGCCCAGCGCGAGCGCCAGCCGGTTCAGCAGGATGCGGACGGTGCGCTCGGGCAGGGGTTCGGACTGCGCCCGTACCGCGTCGTCCAGCGGTACGCCCGGGAGGTAGCCGGTCGCGAGCCACGGCTGCGGCGCGTCGGGCTCGGCGTCGAGCACCGGCGCCGTCCACTCGCCGCCCACCTGCCGTGCGGCGCGCACCTCGCGCGCGAACCGCCGCCGGAAGTCCGCCCGTTCCGCCAGGTCGCTCCGGACGAGCTTGACCGCGACCGTCCGTCCGCGCGAGGACTGCGCCAGGTAGACGCTGCCCATGCCGCCCTCGCCGAGCCTCCCCAGCAGCCGGTACTCCCCGATCTGCCGCGGGTCCCCCGCCCGTAGCGCGTCCATCCACTCCCCCAAGAGCCGTACACGGTCAACTCCCGGGCGATCGTACGTGCTGGGGGTACGGGAGGGGTCAGTCGGCGCGTTCGAGGATCACGGACCTTCCGGGGTCCACGGGGTTGTTGAACCGGACCTCGTCGGCGCCGTTCATCGTGACGCGCATCGGCACCCGCATCGTCATGCCCACCATGGGCACCGCGAGGTCGCTGCCGTCGCCGCACGCGGCGATGGGGCCGGTCAGACCTCCGTAGATGAGCGCGCCGTCCTCGACCGCGCCGAGGGTCTTCACCCACTCGCACGCCTCCTTCGAACCCCGGCCGGTGAACTCGAAGTTCATCAGGGCGTCTCCGACGGGCCCCTGGTAGAAGTCGACGCGGATGTCCTCGCCCTCCTTGGCCGCCTCGCGCGTCATCTTCCACTGGCCGATCATGGCCTCGGGCACCAGCTTCTCCCGCTCCTTCTGGACCCGGTCGAGCCAGACCGTCTCACGCCGCCCGGGGGCGCTCCAGGCCAGCGCCCCGTTCTTGTGGGCCAGCTTCTGCCTGGTGTGCTGGGGGCAGGGCTTCTGGGAGCCGCGGCTCTGGGAGATCTCACTCTTGATCCGCAGGCCGCCCTTCGAGGAGACGAGGCTCCCCTCGGAGTAGCAGAGGTTGTCCTTGTAGACGCTGACGGTCTTCGCGACGGTGTCGCCCTCGCGGCCCTGCTCGATCTCGACGTGCTGGGTGACGACGCCGTCGCCGTCGGGCTTCCGGACGGCGGACTGCCAGGTGCCCAGGTACTTGTGGGGCACCTCGCCGCCGGAGGCGGGCCGGGGCCCCGCGCCGTCCGTGCCCTCGTTCTTCCCCTGCGCCCCGGTCGTCCGCGGCGGGGCCGCCTCGCCCGTGCCCTCCCCGCCGCGCAGGTCCGGGCCCAGTAAGGCGAGGAGCGTCCCGGCGCCCGCGATCAGCGCGAGGGCCACGAGGGCGCCCATCACGGCCCGTACGCGCCGGGGTCTCCGCTCCTCGCGGGGCGCCGGGCCGTGCGGCGGACCGGCAGGAGTGACGGGCGGCAGCGAGGGGGCGACGGCGGCACCCGCACCGGCACCGGACCTCGCTCCGGCTCCCGCACCGGCGCCTCCGGACGGGCCGTCCGACGCCGACCAGGTGGTCTCGGCCCACTCCGACCATTCCGAGGGGAGTTCGGGGATCTCGGGCGGCTCGGGGGACTCCGGCAGCACGGGCGCCCGCACGTACGCGTCGGCCGCGCGGTCCGCCGCCTCCCGCGCCCCCGGCACCTCCGCGTCGAGCAGCCGCGCGGCGTGCTGGCCCAGCTGGGCGACCAGTCCGGCCGGGAGCCACGGCTCGGTGACGCCGCTCTCTCCGGCCTCTCCCCGGCCGGGCCCCGGGTCGCCCCCGGGGTCGGCGGTCCGCGCGACGATCTCCGCGAGCCCCGGGCGCGCCCGGGGGTCCTTCTCCAGGCAGGCGTCCAACAACTCCCTGAGCCCGTCCGGCACCCCGGCGAGATCCGGCTCGTCCTCCGCGACGCGGAACAGCACCGCGTGCGCGGCGAGGTACTCGTCGCCGAAGGGGACGCGGCCCGTCGCCGCGAACACCAGCGCGGAGCCGAGGGAGAAGATGTCGCTGGCCGCCGTCAGCCGCTGGCCCCGCGCCTGTTCGGGCGACATGAAGGCCGGGGAGCCGACGACGGCGCCGGTCCGGGTGAGCTGGATGTCGCCGGTGTGCTCCAGCGCCCGCGCGATGCCGAAGTCGATCAGCCGCGGGCCGTCGATGGTGACCAGGACGTTCGACGGCTTCACGTCCCGGTGCACGAGCCCCGCCTCGTGCACGCTGCCCAGGGCCAGCGCGAGCCGGTTGGCGAGGATGCGGACGGTGCGCTCCGGCAGCGGATCGGGCTGCCCCTCGACCGCGTCCGTCAGCGAGATGCCCGGGATGTAGCCGGTCGCGAGCCAGGGCTGCGGCGCGTCGGGCTCGGCGTCCAGCACGGGCGCCGTCCACTCGCCCGTCACCTGCCGCGCGGCCCGGACCTCCCGCTCGAACCGCAGCCGGAACGCCGGGTGTTCGGCCAGTTCGCTCCGGACCAGCTTGACCGCCGCGGTCCGGCCCCGTGACGACTGCGCCAGATAGACGCTGCCCATCCCCCCGTCGCCGAGCCTCCCCAATAATCGGTACTCGCCGATCTGCCGCGGGTCGCTCGCCCGTAACGGCTCCATCCACTCCCCCGAGCTGTCCGTGGTCCCATCCGGTCAACTGCGAAGCGATCGTACGCCGTTGTGGTCCGGTTCTTGGCCCTGTCAGCCATCTCCGGCCCACGCGACGGGACCTGGACGCAACCTGGACGGAACCCCTCCGGGGCCCGTCCGGAATCCGTCCGGAATCCGGACGGGCCCCGGGGCAGAACCGGTGGCGGAACCGGGGGACGGGACCTACGGGGCGACCGCGCCGCCCAGCTCGATCTCGGCCCTGCGGAGCGCCCGTTCGAGGACGGTGGCGCCCGCCTCCGCCTCGGCCACGGTGAGGGAGAGGGGCGGGGTGATCCGCAGGACGCTGGCGGTGGCGTGACCGCCGCCCTTGCCGACGAGCAGCCCGCCCTCGCGCGCCGTCTCCAGCACGATCGAGGCGGCCTCGGGCGAGGGCGCGTCCGTGCCGGGCAGCACCAGCTCGATGCCGATCATCAGTCCCCTGCCGCGCACCTCGCGGACGACGCCGAGCCCGGCGGAGGCGGCGCGCAGCCGCTCCAGCAGCAGCCCGCCGACGCGCCGCGCGTTGCCCTGGAGGTCGTGCTCCAGCAGGTACGCCAGGTTCGCGTTGCCCGCCGCCATGGTGACGGGGCTGCCGCCGAAGGTGGAGATGGAGTTGGCGTCGAGGCAGTTCATGACCTCGGCGCGGGCGACGACGCCGCCGACCGACATCCCGTTGCCGATGCCCTTGGCGAAGGTGAGGACGTCGGGCGGCCCCGCCGCGTCATGGGCCTGCCAGCCCCAGAAGTGGTCGCCCGTACGGCCCCAGCCGGTCTGCACCTCGTCGCTGATCCAGAGGATGCCGTGCTGCTGGAGGACCTCGCGGAACGCGGCGTAGAGCCCGTCCGGCGGGGAGGTGAAGCCGCCGACGCCCTGCACGGGCTCGGCGATCAGCGCCGCGACGTTCCCGTGCGTCTGGCCGAGCACGTCCTCCAGGTCGGCGACGCAGGCGGCGGTGAACCCGGCGTCGTCCAGGCCCGCGAACGGGCCGCGCGTGCGCACCCCGCCGTGCACGTACAGCGTGTGGAACGGCGAGAGGGACGAGGGCGACCACGAGCGGTTGCCCGTGATGCCGACGGCGGAGAACGAGCGGCCGTGGTAGCTGTTGCGCATCGCCAGGACCTGGTTCGACTGGCGGTACGCGGTCGCCAGCAGCAGCGCCGTGTCGTTGGCCTCGGTGCCCGAGGTGGTGAAGAAGACCCGCGCGTCGGGGATGCCGGAGAGCGAGGCGACGCGCTCGGCCAGCTCGACCATGGGCCGGTCCAGGTAGAGCGTCGAGGTGTGCAGGATGCGCCCGGCCTGCTCGCTGACGGCCTTGGCGACCTCGGGCAGCGCGTGCGCGGTCATGGTGGTGAGGATGCCGCCGAAGAAGTCGAGGTAGCGGTTGCCCTCGGCGTCCCAGACGTGCCGCCCCTCGCCGTGGGTGATCTCCAGCGGGCGGTCGTAGTAGAGCGCGAGCCAGTCGGGCAGCACGGCCCGGTGCCGGGCGTGCAGCTCGTCGTGCGGATCCCTCTGCGCGGTCACGGCTGCACCAGCCCTCCGTACGCGTCCGGCCGCCGGTCCCGGTAGAAGGCCCACTGCTGCCGCACCTCGTCGATCATTCCGAAGTCGAGGTCGCGGACGACCAGCTCCTCCTCCTTGTCGCTCGCCACCTCCCCCACGAACTGCCCGCGCGGGTCCACGAAATAGCTCGTGCCGTAGAAGTCGTTGTCCCCGTACTCCTCGACGCCCACGCGGTTGATGGCCGCGACGAAGTACTCGTTGGCGACCGCCGCCGCGGGCTGTTCGAGCTGCCAGAGGTAGGCGGAGAGGCCGCGCGAGGTGGCCGAGGGGTTGTAGACCAGCTGGGCGCCGGACAGGCCGAGTTCGCGCCAGCCCTCCGGGAAGTGGCGGTCGTAGCAGATGTAGACCCCGACGCGGCCGACGGCCGTGTCGAAGACCGGCCAGCCCTGGTTGCCCGGGCGGAAGTAGAACTTCTCCCAGAAGCCCCTGACCTGCGGAATGTGGTGCTTGCGGTAGGTGCCCAGCACGGTGCCGTCGGCGTCGATGACGGCGGCGGTGTTGTAGTAGAACCCGGCGCCGTCCTCCTCGAAGACGGGCGCGACGACGACCATGCCGGTCTCCCGGGCGAGGGCCCGCATCCGCCGGCACGTCGACCCGTCGGGCACGGACTCGGCCCAGCGGTAGTGCGCGGGGTCCTGGACCTGGCAGAAGTAGGGCGCGTTGAAGACCTCCTGGAAGCCGATGACCTTCGCGCCGCGCCGGGCCGCCTCTCTCGCGTGCTCCTCATGCTTGTCGATCATGGACTCGGTGTCCCCGGTCCAGGTGGCCTGCACCAGTGCGGCTCGTACGACCTCGGGCATGAACAGCTCCTTCGGTGGAGACGGCAAGCCTGTGCGACACGCGTAGATATACGTGAGGATGTGACCGTAAGTCCCGGCCGGGCCGCTGACAAGAACCCCGGCGGGGACCGTTGCCGGGCGGCGCCGGCCGATCTGCCGGAAACCGTCTGGGCAGCGGCGGGGACGGTGCGTAGATTCGCGTCCGGACCAGCCGGAACCAGCGAGCTACGAGGCACCGAGGGAGTTCCCGCATGCCGGACGAATCCGCACCGCGATCGCACATGGCGTCCCCCGAGGAGACCATGGCCGCCGTCGACTTCGACGCGTTCTACCAGGGCAAGCAGGCCGTCGCGGGTCTCGACATGGCGTTCGAGACGCCGCCATGGGTGATCGGCGGGCCCCAGCCCGTGCTCGTCGACCTGGAGAGCACGGGCGTCCTCGGCGACGGCCACCTCCTCGACGCGGGCTGCGGAACGGGCGACAACGCGCTCTTCCTCGCCTCCCGAGGCCACCGCGTCACCGGCTTCGACGCCTCCCCCGCCGCGCTGGACCAGGCCAGGAAGAACGCCCAGGAGCGCGGCCTGGACGTCGAGTTCACCGAGGCGGACGCCACGCGGCTGGACGAGCTGCCCGCCGAGGCCTTCGACGCGGTCGTCGACTCCGGGCTGTACCACGTGCTCGGCCCCGCGCAGCGGAGCGCGTACGCACGGGCCCTGAGCCGGGTCGTACGGCCGGGCGCGCTGCTGCACATGCTCGCGACAGCCGAGGCGGAGGGCCCCAAGACGCCCCTGCCGCCCCCGGTGAGCCCCGACGACCTGCGCACCCACCTGGGCCCGTACTGGGACGTCGAGCGGATCCGGCTGACCCGGTTCACCACGTCGTTCACCGAGGAGTCGCTGACCCGGATGCGCCCGGCCATCCACGCCGCCTCGGGCGTCGACCTGGACCCGGCCGCCATGGAGTACGACGGCCGGGGCAGGCTCACGTCACCGTGCTGGTACGTACGCGCGGCCCGGCGGAGCTAAGCGAGCGGCAGCCCCTCCAGCAGGTCCGGAATCCCGATGGGCAGTTCGCGGACGCGGATCCCCGTGGCGTGGAAGACCGCGTTCGCGACGGCGGCGGAGACCCCGAGCGGGCCCAGCTCCCCGATGCCCTTGGCGCCGAGGGGGCTGGCGTACGCGTCGTGGTCGTCGACGAAGAGCACGTCCACCTCGGGGACGTCGGCGGTGACCGGCACCGCGTACCCCGCCAGGTTCTTGCTGGCGAACCGGCCGAACTCGGCGTCGAAGCGGGAGCGTTCGAGCAGCGCGTGGCCGATGCCCCAGGTGAGGCCGCCGGTCATCTGGCCGCGCGCGGCGAGGGGGTTGATGATGCGGCCCGCCGCGTACGCGCCGAGGCAGCGGGCCACCCGGGCCCGGCCGAGCAGCGCGTCGACGCGGACCTCGACGAAGACCGCGCCGTACGCGTGCACGGACATCGTGTCCTTGCGGCCCAGCCCGTCGCCGCCCTCCTGCGGCCCCCAGGTGGCCTCGGCCTCGGCCTCCTCGGCGCCGCCCGCCAGCTTCTCCTTCACCGCGCGCGCCGCGAGCAGCACGGCAGAGCCGAGGCCCATCGTCGCGGAGGACCCGGCCGTCATGCCGGTCGCCGGAAGCCGGGTGTCGCCGAGCACGACCTCGACGTCCTCGGGCCGTACGTCCAGCACCTCGGCGGCGACGGTGGCGAGCACTCCGGGCTGCCCGGTGCCGATCTCCTCGGTCCCGGCCTCGACGCGGACGCGCCCGTCCGCGGTGCGCACGACCCGCGCGGAGGACGGCATGCGGTGCGTCTCCAGGCTGACCGTGGCCATCCCCAGCCCGACCAGCTCGTCACCCTCACGGGTGGCGCGCGGTCCGGGCGCGCGCCGGGCCCAGCCGAACCGTTCGGCGCCGCGCTTCAGGCACTCCCGCAGCCCGTGGCTGGAGAACGGGGCGCCGGTGAGCGCGTCGCGCTCGGGCAGGTTGCGCAGCCGGAACGCGAGGGGGTCGAGGCCCACCGCGTACGCCAGTTCGTCCACGGCCGACTCCAGCGCGAAGAGCCCCGGGCCCTCGTGCGGCGAGCGCATCGGCGTCGGGGTCGCGCGGTCGGTGTGCCGGATGCGGCGGCGCAGCTCGATGTGCGGGCTGGCGTAGAGCGAGGCGCAGGCGTCGGTGGTGGCCTCGGCGTACTGGTCGTACCGCGAGGTCGCGTTGACGCTGTGGTGCCGCAGCGCGGTGAGCCTGCCGTCGGCGTCGGCGCCGAGTGTCACGGTCTGCCGGGTCTCCGGCTGGTGCCCGCAGGAGGTGAACATCTGCGCGCGGGTGAGCGGCAGCCGTACGGCCCTCCCCACGGCCCGCGCGGCGGCCGCGGCGAGCACCTGGTGCGGCCAGATGTACCCCTTGCAGCCGAAGCCGCCGCCGACGTACGGGCAGATGACCCGCACCTGTCCGGGGTCCAGCCCGAAGGCGTTGGCCAGCACCGCCTGGGTCGCCGAGATCGACTGCACCGAGTCGTGCACGGTGAGCTGGTCGCCGTCCCAGCGGGCGAGCGTCGCGGAGGGCTCGATCGGGTTGTGGTGCCGGTCGGAGGTCGCGTACGTCTCGCTGACGACCGTACGGGCAGCAGCGAGCCCCGTGCCGACGTCGCCCGTGCCGTGGTCGGCGGGGCCCATCATCGGCATGCTCTCGACGCTGTCCTCGGCGTCCGCGAAGACGACCGCGGACCGGACGCCCTCGTACGCGACACCGACCAGCTCCGCCGCGTACCGGGACCGCTCGCCGGTGTCGGCGAGCACGAGCGCGACGGGCTGCCCCTCGTACCGCACGACGTGATCCGTCATGGGCAGCACGCTCTGCCCCACGGGCCCGCCCCCGTAGCCCGGTTGCGGCAGCTCGTCGGCCGTGAGCACGGCCACGACCCCGGGCGCCCGGCGCGCGGCCCCGGCATCGACGACGGCCCGCTCGGCGCGCGGTACGGTCGCGCACACGAACGTGCCGACGAGCGCGTCGGCGGCGGGCACATCGGCGACATACCGCGCGGCCCCGGTGAGCTTGGCAGGCCCATCGGGCCGCCGCAGACCCTCGACGGGCGCTGAGACCTGTGGATTCACGAGAGGCTCCCTTCCCGCCCGGCGCCGGAGGCGGCATCGCGGCGAGACGCGTCGCGGATCGCGCGGACGGCGGTGCGGCGGGCGAGTTCGGTCTTGTACGCGTTGCCCCTGCCGTTCGCCCCGCCCGGGAGGGGGCGTGCGGCGGCGAAGTCGCGGGCCAGCGCCGTGTGGACGGCCCCGCCGTCCTCCGGGTCGACGCCGCGCAGGGTCTCCTCGGCGGCGGTCAGGCGCCACGGCCGGTGGGCGACGCCGCCGAGCGCGATCCGCGCGGCGGCCAGCGTCCCGTCGGCCGCGAGCTCCACGGCGGCGGCGGCCGAGACGAGCGCGAACTCGTACGAGGCACGCTGCCGGACCTTCACGTAGTGCGAGAGCGGGGCCGGGCCCGGCACCTCGACGCCCGTGATGAGCTCGTCGGGCGCGAGGGCCGTGTGCCGCTCGGGCGGCGCCTGTTCGGGGGTGAGGTGGAAGGCCCCGGCGGGCACGCGCCGCGCGCCGCGCGGGCCCTCGACCAGCACCGTCGCGTCGAGCGCCGCGAGCGCCACGGCCATGTCGGACGGGTGGGTGGCGACGCACTCCTCGGTCCAGCCGAAGAGCGCGTGCTCCTCGGTCTCCCCCGACCTGAGCACGGCGCAGCCGGAACCGGGGGTGCGCTTGTTGCAGGGCAGGTCCCCGGTCTCGGCGCGGAAGTACGGGCAGCGGGTGCGCTGTTGGAGGGTGCCGCCGACGGTGGCCATGTTGCGCAGCTGCGGCGAGGCGGCCAGCAGCAGCGACTCGGCGAGCACCGGGTAGCCGCGCGCGACCTCGGGGTGCGCGGCGACGTCGCTCATCCGGGCCAGGGCGCCGATCCGCAGGCCGCTCCCGCTCCCGGTCCCGGTCCCGCCGGGCAGCGGCTCGACGGCGCGCAGCGGCAGCGCGGTGATGTCCACGAGCCGCTCGGGCCGTTCGATGCCCTCCTTCAGCCAGTTGAGCATCTCGGTGCCGCCCGCGAGGAGCCGCGTGCCGGGCTCCTGGAGCGCCGTCAGCGCCTCTCCGACGTCGGCTACGGACGTATAACCGAACTCCCTCATGCCGTCGCCCCCTTCGCGGGCCCCTGCGAGGCGACCTCCGCGACGGCGGCCCGTATCTGCGGATACGCCGCGCACCGGCACAGGTTGCCGCTCATCCACTCGCGGATCTCCGCGTCGGAGCCCGCGTGCCCCTCCCGTACGCAGGCGACGGCGGACATGAGCTGGCCCGGCGTGCAGAAGCCGCACTGGAAGGCGTCGTGGGCGTGGAACGCCTCCTGCATCGGGTGCGGGGTCCCGTCGGAGGCGGCGAGACCCTCTACGGTCGTCACCTCGCTCCCCCGCGCCGAGACGGCGAGGGTGAGGCAGGACAGGACCCTGCGGCCGTCCACATGGACCGTGCAGGCGCCGCACTCCCCCCGGTCGCAGCCCTTCTTGGCGCCGGTCAGGGCCAGCCGGTCACGCAGGACGTCGAGGAGGGTGGCCCGCACGTCGCAGGCGGACACCTCTCGTTTCTCGCCGTTGACGGTCAGAAGCAGAGACTGTGCACCGTTGTTGGTGGCCATCCTCTTGTCTTACACATTGGAGAGCACTCCAAGGCAAGACCTCCGGCTGAAGGCCTCCGGCTACAGCGCGGCGAGCGCTCCCAGCGCCTGGGCCGTCGGCTCCACGTCGATCAGCCACTTGAGGTGGCTGCTCGTCAGGGTGCGGACGTCCCACGGATTCCCGGGCGTCAGCTCGTCGCCCTCGCGGATGAGGCGGTCCTGCATGGCGAGCGGCATGCTCACGTCGTCGGACAGCCGCACGAAGGTCCTCGGGACGGTGCCCCAGGTCGCGGCCTGGGCGCGGTCGTCGGAGGTGCCCCCGTCCAGGTTCTCGTCGGGCTGGAAGGTGTTGAGGAAGGTCAGGAACTGCTCGTCGCTGACGTCGGCGAGGAAGAGCCCCTTGACCGCCGCGAGCGTGTCCGGGTCCGCGGTGCGGAAGTTGGTGCGCAGCAGGCCGAGTTCGGCCGGGTTCGCGGCCATCGCCGGGGCGAGCGCGGCGACGTCGACGGAGGCCATCTCCGGCTCGGCGTAGTAGTCGTTGACGTCGAGGGCGAGCGGGCACCAGGCCGAGACGTAGACGAGGCGGTCGAAGAGGTCCGGGCGCGCGTTGGCCGCCGCGGTGAGCGTGATCCCGGCGCGGCTGTGGCCGACGACGATGACGGGCCCGTTCCGCCTGGCCCGCTCCAGTACGGCGATGAGGTGCGCGGCGTTGTCGGCGAGCGTGACGCCCTTGATCGCGCCGGGGGCCGTGGCGAGGGCCGCGAGGTCCTGCGGCGCCTGGTAGGCGTGCGGGTAGGTCGCCGCGAAGCCGTGCCCCGGCAGGTCGACGGCGACCGAACGGTGCCCGAGCAGGCCGAGTTCGGCCTGGAGGGGCGCGAACGAGAAGGAGTTCGCGAAGGCTCCGTGGACCAGGACGAAGGTGGGTTGCATGGCACTGCTCGCTTCCTGTGCAAGGGTGAACGCGCGAACAGCCCCCGTGGCTCCCGCGCGTCCACCCTACCCAGCGGAGATCATTCGCACTAGATTCCGCTTACCGCCCGCCGCCGTGGCCGCCGTGGCCGCCCGAGGGGTGGACGACCATCGCGGAGCCACCTCCCCGCCGGTCGGTCTCGGCCGCCGCGCGCCACCGCCCGTCGGGCAGCCGCTGCACGCCGGTGGCCGCGCCGATCTCCGGGTTCTCCTTGAACTTGTGGCCCAGCGCCTCCAGTTGCTTCCGCACCTTCGCGCTCATCAGCTTCGGCTCCATCTCGGTCTGCTCCGCGTTCCGCTGGCTGGCGCGCGGCGCGGCGATGGCGTCCACGAGGGGCATGCCGCGGTCGAGGTGGTTGGTGAGCGTCTGCAGCACGGTGGTGATGATCGTGGCGCCGCCCGGCGAACCGAGCGCGACGACCGGCTCGCCGTCCTTCAGCACGATCGTCGGCGACATCGAGGAGCGCGGGCGCTTGCCGGGCCCGGGCAGGTTCGGGTCGTGGACGTCCGGCGAGGCCGGGGCGAAGGAGAAGTCGGTCAGCTCGTTGTTGAGCAGGAATCCGCGCCCCGGCACGGCGATGCCGCTGCCGCCGGTCTGCTCGATGGTGAGGGTGTACGCGACGACGTTGCCCCACTTGTCGGACGCGGTCAGATGCGTGGTGTTCGGCCCCTCGTACGTCGTCGGCGCCGCCTTGCCGCCCGCCTCGCACGCCTTGGGGTCGCGCGGGTCGCCGGGCGCGAGGGGGCTGGTGAGCGCCTTGCCGTCGTCGATCAGGCACTCGCGCGAGTCCGCGAACCGCTGCGAGAGCAGGCCCTTGGTCGGCACGTCCTCCTGCGTCGGGTCGCCGACCCAGCGGCCCCGGTCGGCGAACGCGATCCGGCTCGCCTCCAGGTACCGGTGCAGGTACTGCTTCTCGCTCATCCCGCGCAGATCGCTCTTCTCCAGGATGTTCAGCGCCTCGGAGACGCTGGTGCCGCCGGAGGACGAGGGCGCCATCCCGTAGACGTCCAGGCCCCGGTACGCGCTCTTGGTCGGCGCCTGGTCGCGGGTGCGGTACGAACTCAGGTCCTTCGCCGTCATGTCGCCGGGCCGCACCTTCCGTTCGGCCCCGGGCGCGACGGGCGGCTTGCGCACGGTGTCGACGATGTCCTTGCCGATCGCGCCGCGGTAGAGGGGCCCGGTCCCCTTCCGGGCCAGCTCGTCGTACGTACGGGCCAGGTCGGGGTTCTTCAGCGTGGAGCCGACGGCCGGGGGCTTGCCGCCGGGCAGGAAGAGCTTCGCGGTGGCGGGGAAGTCCCGGAACCGCTTCTCGTTGTCGGCGGTCTGCTTGCGGAACGTCTCGTCGACCGTGAACCCGTCGCGGGCGAGCCGGGTCGCGGGCGCGAGGGCGTGCCGCAGCGACTTCTTGCCCCACTTGTCCAGCGCCCGGTCCCAGGTCGCGGGCGTCCCCGGCGTCCCCACGCCGAGCCCGCTGGTGACGGCCTCGTCGAACGGGACGGGCTTGCCGTCCTCGGTGAGCAGGTCCTTGTCCGCGCTGAGCGGCGCCTTCTCGCGGCCGTCGATCGTACGGACCTTCTGCGCGCGGGCGTCGTAGTAGACGAAGTACCCGCCCCCGCCGACGCCCGCCGAGTACGGCTCCGTCACGCCGAGCGCGGCGGCGGTGGCCACGGCGGCGTCCACGGCGTTGCCGCCCTTCTTCAGGACCTCGATCCCGGCGGCGGACGCGTCGGCGTCGACGCTGGAGACGGCCCCGCCGTACCCGGTGGCGACGGGGGTCTTGGCCGGGGTCTCCCGCTCCGGGCTCCCCTGGGCGCCGGGCGTGGCTCCGGTGAGCGCGGCGACAGCCGCGAGCGCGGCCCCCGCACCGAGGATCCGGCGCGTCCCGCGGCGCCGGAACCCGCGCGATCTGGGTGTGCCCATGTCAGACCTCCATCGCTGCGTCGTCGAACCCGCGCAGCCTAGCTGCGAAGAAGTGGCGCGCAAAGCGTGAAACCCGCACCATTCGGCAGGCTGCGGCGCCCCGGAGCCGTACCCCGGGCAGCGGGCCCGGACGGCAGGGCCTACTGTGCGGCGGCATGGATGAGAACCTGCGCGAGATACTCCTCGGCGTCCTGGCCGCGGGGATCACGGCAGCGCTCGGCTGGTTCGCCCGTACGTACCTGTGGCGGCGCAAGCAGCTCCGCAAGCAGCGCTTCTTCGGGCTGCCCGACAACTCCGAGTGCCTGCTCGTGGTGAACCGTGACCCCTCGACGACCGAGTGGGCGGTCCAGCGCAACGACGTGTTCGCGCTGCTGGAGCTGTCCGCGCTCATCAAGGACTGCGGCGCCCACGCCGACGTCGTCCCGCAGGACGGCGCACAGCAGGGCTTCGGCGAGCGCACGGAGTTCTGCCTGGGCGGGCCCACCTCCAACCGGAGGATGGCGGCGCACCTCCAGTCGCTGCTGCCCGGCGTGCAGATCAACATCGACAGGGAGCCGGGCCCGGACAGGTCCGCGTTCACGATCGGCGGCGAGAGCTACCGGCTGGAGCACGGCACCTCCGAGTACGTGCTGCTCGCGCGGCTGACGGCGGGCCAGAGCGGCGACGACGTCCGCCCGGTCTTCCTCTTCTGCGGCCAGCGCGGCGTCACCAACCAGGCCGCGAGCCGCTATCTCGCCCGCCACCACGTCAAGCTCGCCCGCAAGCACGGCCAGCAGGGCAACTTCTGCCTGCTGCTGAAGGTCGTCAACTCCCAGGCGTACGGCCCCGACGTCGTCGAGCTCGTCGCCGACGTCACCCGCGCCGCGACCACCCCGGTCGCCCCCACGAACGGCCGCCGGGGCGCGCACCGGGCCTGACGGTGTCTCAGCGCACGCCCGGGGCGCCCGGCATCGTCGAGCCCGCCTCGGGCGGCGCGACGGCCTGGGCCGTGACCTTCACGCTGCGCCGCTCGTGCCGCGCGACCCAGGTCGCGAACCAGGAGAGCAGCATGCAGAGCCCGATGTAGATCGCGGAGATCACGATGACGACGGGGATGAACGGCATCGTGTAGTCCATGTTGATCGCGATCAGCCGCCCGGCGTGCAGGAACTCCTCGTAGGTGATCAGGTAGCCCAGCGAGGTGTCCTTGAGCGCGACGACGAGCTGGCTGATGATCGTCGGCAGCATCGCCCGTACGGCCTGCGGCACCAGCACATGGACCATGACCTGCGTCTTGCGCAGCCCCAGCGCGTACGCGGCCTCGCCCTGGCCCTTCTCGACGGAGAGGATGCCGGTGCGGAAGACCTCGGCGAGGACCGAGCCGTTGTAGAGGGTCAGCCCGGCGACGAGCGCGGGCAGCGGCTGGACCTGGAGCGCGACGAAGATGAAGAAGATCATCACCAGCACCGGCATGGCCCGGAAGAACTCGACGAGCACCGTGCTGATCCAGCGGACCGGGGCGTGCTCGGAGAGCCGTCCGGCGGCGAGGACCGCGCCGAGCGCGAGGGAGAGCACGGCCGCGAAGGCGAACGCCTTGAGCGTGTTGCCGAGCCCCCGCAGCAGCAGCTCCTGGATGCCCGCGTACGTGAACGGGCGCCACTTCACGCCGGAGAACTGGCCCGTGTCGACAAGGAGATAGATCACCCACCCGGCGAGCGCGAGCAGCGCGGCCGTCGTCAGCAGCCCGTAGGCGAGATGGCGGGCCCTGGCCTTCGGCCCGGGGATGTCGTAGAGCGCGGAGGCGTTGGCCTGGAGCGAACGGGCGCGGCGCGGGGTGCGGGGGGCGCGGGCCGGGCGGGCGTGTGCGGTCATCGGGCGACTCCCCAGCGCCGCTCCATCGCGTGGAAGAGCGCGCTGATCGCGAGGGTGAGGATCAGATAGCCGAGCGCGATCCAGACGAAGGACCAGATCACGCTGTAGCCGTTCTCGTTGAGGGTCTTGTACGTGCTCAGCAGCTCGGTGACGCTGAACGAGCCCGCGATGGCGGAGTTCTTGGCGAGCGCGATGAGGGTGGAGCCGATGGGCGGGATGACGGTGCGGAACGCCTGCGGCAGCACCACGGTCCCCAGCGTCTGGCCGAAGGTCATCCCGAGGCTGCGCGCGGCCTCGCCCTGGCCGACCGGCACGGTGTTGATGCCCGAGCGCACGGCCTCGCAGATGAACGACGAGGTGTAGCAGCCCAGCGCCAGCACCGCGAACAGCTCGAAGGGCAGCGCGATGCCGAACCGCGGCAGCCCGAGGAGCATCGCGAAGAACAGCAGCGTCAGCGGGGTGTTGCGGAGCACCGTCACCCAGGCCGTGCCGACGACGCGCAGCGCGCGGACCGGCGCCACCCGGAAGCCTGCCATGACCACGCCGAGCGCGAGCGCGAGCAGCGAGGCGTAGACGGTCAGCCGGATGGTGCCGAGGAATCCCTCGCCGTACAGCGAGAAGTTGTCTGTGAGGACGTCCATGGGGGCCGCTGCCTTCCTCTCAGCTCGTCAGGGAGCGGTCGATACGGGGAGGCTTCGGGGCCGGCACTCCGGAGAGGCCGAGCGTCGCGTCGTAGGCGCGCTTCCAGTCGCCGTCGCGCACGCGGGCGGTGAGGGCCTTGTCGAGCGTGCGGGCGAGCACCTTGTCGGACCTGGGCACCCCGACCCCGTACGGCTCGGTGGAGAACGCCTTGCCGACGACCTTGAGCTTGGCCGGGTCCTTGGCCGCGTAGCCGAGCAGGATGGTGTCGTCGGTGGTGACGGCGTCGACCTGGTCGTTGAGGAGGTTGTCGACGCAGATCGCGTAGCTGTCGTAGGCGACGGCGGTGGCCTTGGGGTAGTCGGCCTCGACGCGCTGGAGCGGGGTGGAGCCGACGGCCGAGCAGATCTTCTTGCCCGCCATGTCCTGGGGGCCCTTGAGCTGCTTCTCGGCGCGGCGTACGAGCAGCTTCTGGCCCGCGATGTAGTAGGGCCCGGCGAAGCCGACGAGCTTCTTGCGGCCGTCGTTGATGGTGTAGGTGCCGACGTAGAAGTCGATCTGGCCGTTCTGGAGCGCCGTCTCCCGGTTCGCGGAGGCGATGGCCTTGAACTCGATGTCCTTCTCCGGGTCGAAGCCGAGGGAGGCGGCGAGCATCCGCGCGATCTCGATGTCGAAGCCGGAGTAGGCGCCGGTCGCGGGGTTCATCTCCCCCATCCCCGGCTGGTCCTCCTTGACGCCGATGGTGAGGTGCCCGCGCTTCTCGGCGCTCTTCCAGGTCGGGGAGGAGCGCAGCGAGAAACCGGAGTCCACGGCGTAGTGCGGCAGCTTGCCCGGCTGGGGCCCGCGCGCGGGCGGGGATCCCGACCTGCCGCAGCCGGTGGCGGTGAGGCTCAGGACGAGCGCGCCCAGCAGTGCGGCGGCGGCAACGCGGTGCGTACGGAGTGGCACGGCTCTCCCCCTCAGTGCTTCAGGATCTTGGACAGGAAGTCCTTGGCCCGGTCGCTCTCGGGCGCCGTGAAGAACTCCTCGGGGGTGCGGTCCTCGACGACCTGGCCGTCGGCCATGAACACGACCCGGTTCGCGGCGGAGCGGGCGAAGCCCATCTCGTGCGTGACGACGACCATGGTCATGCCGTCCCGCGCCAACTGCTGCATGACCTCCAGCACCTCGCTGATCATCTCCGGGTCGAGCGCGGAGGTCGGCTCGTCGAAGAGGAGGGCCTGCGGGTCCATGGCGAGGGCGCGCGCGATGGCCACGCGCTGCTGCTGGCCGCCGGAGAGCTGGGCGGGGTACTTCTCCGCGTGATCGGCCAGGCCCACCCGTTCGAGGAGTTCACGGGCGCGGCGCGCGGCCTCGTCCTTGTTCTTCCCGCGGACCTTGAGCGGCGCGAGCATCACGTTGGCGAGCACCGTCTTGTGCGCGAAGAGGTTGAACGACTGGAACACCATGCCGACCTCGGTACGCAGCCGGGCCAGCTCCTTGCCCTCGGCGGGCAGGGGGCGGCCCGCCAGGGTGATGGTGCCGGACTCGATCGTCTCCAGCCGGTTGATGGTCCGGCACAGCGTCGACTTGCCGGATCCCGAGGGCCCGATGACGACGACGACCTCGCCCCGGCCGACGGTGAGGTCGATGTCCTTGAGCACGTGCAGAGCGCCGTAGTGCTTGTTGACGCCGCGCAGCTCGATCAGCGCTTCCATAGAAACCATAGAAAGGGGAAAATATCCGCATCATCAGGGCACTTCTGGGATGACACGCAGTAAGCCCGCACAACACGAAAGTGGCCGCTTTCTGGGCCTAGGTACGAAGGACGCCCCTGGGTACCTAGCCTGCTTGCCTGTCAGGCAGGTTGGGGACGCATGGGGAAAGAGGAACCCGGGATGGGAGACACGGGTGACACGAGGCCGGTGTATCAGCGGATCGCCGACGATCTGCGGCGGCAGATCGACGAGGGGACGCTCGTCGTCGGCGCCCGTATCCCCTCCCGCTCGGAGCTGAAGCGCTCCTACGAGGCCAGCGACCAGACCGTGGACCGCGCCGTGCGGGTACTGAAGTCCGCGGGCTACGCGGAGGGACAGTTCGGGCGCGGCGTCTTCGTCACGGACCGCGCCCCGGTCGGCACCCTGCTGCGCTCCACCGGCGCCGTCGACTCGCCCTTCGCCGCGCGGATCGCCGCGATGGGGCGCGAGACGGGCGCCGCGGTCGTCTGGGAGGCGACCTCGACCACCGCGCAGGCCACCGAGCGCGTCGCGTGCCGCCTCGGCGTCGAGCCCGAGGCGCGCGTGATGTGCACCCAGTACGAGTATCTGGCCGACCGCCGCCCGGTCCAGCTCGCGACGAGCTGGGAGCCGCTGGAGATCACCGAGGGCACGGACGTCGTCTTCCCCGAGCGCGGTCCGTACGCGCGCAGGGGCGTGCGCGGACGGCTCGCGGCGATCGGCATCCGCGTGGTGCGCGCCGTGGAGCTGGTGGGCGCCCGGCCCGCGACCAGCCCCGAGGCCGAGTCGCTGGGCTGCTCACCCGGCCAGTGCGTGACGGCCGTCGAGCGGACGCACTACGACGAGGACGGCCGCGCCGTCGAGACCTCCGACATCGTCGTCCGCGCCGACCGCTGGCGGCTGGAGTACGGCATCACGTTCACGGGCTGACGTACGTACATACGTACGCCGACTCGTACCCCCTTCCGCACATCCACCGGTGCCGCCCGCGCGAACACCGGGGAAAGGCCCTCGCGGCACACACCGGAAGGAAGGGCAGGAACCCATGGCCGAGCAGAGCAGGATCGACCTTTCGCGGCTCTCCGAGAGCGAGCTGGACGGCATCCGCAACGACGTGCTGCGCACCCTCGCCGAGCGGGCGCGCGGCGGCGGGGTGGAGAGCATCCTCTACGACCGGCACGGAAGCGGTCACTCCAAGAACACCGACCCCCGGAAGCCGCAGGACTGAGTCGCCGTGCCCGGCAGGCCGTCCCGCGCGGAACACCCGTCGCCCGAGCAGGCGCGGCCTGCCGGGCTGGAGTGGATCGTCCTCAAGATCGCTCAGCGCTGCAACCTCGACTGCGACTACTGCTACGTCTACAACCGGGGCGACACCTCCTGGCTCACCCGCCCCACCTACATCTCCGACCGCGTCACCCGTCAGCTCGCCGAGCGGATCGCCGCGCACTGCGGTGCCCGGGGCCTCACCGAGTTCGTCGTCGAACTGCACGGCGGCGAGCCGCTGTTGCTGGGGCGGGCCCGGATGCAGCGGCTGATCGACACGCTGCGCGGCATCTGCGCCCCCGTCCGCATACGGATCATGCTCCAGACCAACGGGTTGCTGCTGACCGGCGCCTGGCTCGACTTCTTCGCCCGCAACGGCATGACGTTCGGCCTCAGCCTCGACGGCCCGCCGGAGATCGCCGACCGGCACCGGGTGCTGCGCGGCAGCCATGAGGGCACCACCGAACGGCTGCTGGACACCGTGGCCGCGCTGCGCGCCCAGGGCCCGCTCTTCGACGAGCTGCTGGGCGGCGTGCTGTGCGTCGTCGACCCGGCGGCGCACGGCGGCGAGATGGTGCGCTGGTTCGCCGACCAGGGCTTCCCCGACATCGACTTCCTGCTCCCCGACGGCAACCACGTCAACCCGCCGCAGGGCTGGACGGGGCCCGAGCCGTACCGGCGCTTCCTGCTGGAGGCGTTCGACGCCTGGTACGGCGAGGGGCCGCGGGCCGCGCGCGTACGGCTCTTCGAGCTGATGATGATGAGCCTCCTCGGCCGCGAGAACACCCTCGACGCGCTGGGCGGCGACCTGAAGGGCCTGTGCGTCGTGGAGTCCGACGGCTCGATCGGCATCAGCGACGTGCTGCGCATCTGCCTCGGTCCGTACGCGCACGACTCGCTGAACGTCTTCGACCACCCGCTCGACGCGCACGCCGGGCACTACCGCCTCGACGAGCTCCAGCGGCCGTGCGCCACCTGCCTGGCCTGCCCGCACTTCACGAGCTGCCAGGGCGGCTACCTCCCGCACCGCTTCGACGGCACCTCCTTCAGCAACCCGTCCCTGTACTGCGAGGCCCTCTACGCGCTCTCCGCGCGGATGACCGAGGCCCTGGAAGCCGACCTCCCGGCCGCCGCCTGGCAGCCGCGGGCCGCCTGACCCACCACGGGGGGAGACCCATGTCCGACCGCTTACGCTGCCTCGCCATGCCGGGGTCCGGCTTCGACAC
Source organism: Streptomyces sp. NPDC048172 (assembly GCF_043202595.1). Classification (NCBI taxonomy): domain Bacteria; kingdom Bacillati; phylum Actinomycetota; class Actinomycetes; order Kitasatosporales; family Streptomycetaceae; genus Streptomyces; species Streptomyces sp. NPDC048172. Next base: position 250,595 of record NZ_JBIDAT010000008.1, on the reverse strand, counting down.
GGCGCTGATGGACGCCGTGGTCGCGGCGCACGCCGAGGGCGTCGCCGCCGCGTTCCTGCTGCGCCACGGCCGCACGCTCGGCACCGCGCTCTCCACCGCGCTCGCGCCGCCCTGGCATGTCGAGCACGCCTCGGACGCGCTGTGGGACCCGGCCGTCGGCGCCGTCGAACGCCTGCTGGAGACCGGTGAGGGCGACCCCGTCGCCGCCGCCGAGGGGCTCGCCCGCTGTCTGCGCCGCGCGGGCGGTCCGCCGGAACCGGCCCCGGAACGGGGCCCGGACCCGGGCCCGGGCCCCTTCGGAGCCGCCGAGTCCGTACCCGTCAACGGCTCGTCCCTCCGGCTGCTCCCCGAACGGGCGGTGCGCGCGCAGCTCGCCATCGAGGACGACTTCCACTCGATCGTCACGTTCCCCGAGCCGACCAAGGAGCTGGCCCGGTTCTACGCCGACGCCGTGGACCTCCTCCGCACTCGCGCCCCGCGGTACGCGCGCTGGGTGCTGCGCGTCCTGCGCTCCCTCGTGCCCTGCGACAGCGGCGCCTCCCGCACCCGCAGCAGCAGTTGGCGCGAGGCGCCCGGCACCGTCCTCGTCTCGGTCTCGCCGGATCCGGCCGAGGTGGCCGAGATGCTGGTCCACGAGGCGTGCCACCAGTACTTCTATCTGGCCCGGCGGCTCGGCGACGTGACCGACCCGGCGGACACCCGGCAGTACCACTCCCCCGCCGTGGGCCGCTCCCGGCCGCTGGACAAGGTGCTGCTCGCCTTCCACGCCTTCGGGAACGTCCGCCTCCTCCACGAGGAGCTGGGCACCCCCGGCGTCCTGGACCGGATGCGCCGCGACACGGAGACGCTGGCCGCGCCGCTGCGCGGCAACCCCTCGGTCACCCCGCTCGGCCACGCCCTGGTCGACCCGCTGCTGGAGCGGCTCTCATGACACCTCCGAAGCGCCTCACGCTCGACGGCACGGCGGACCTGCTCCGCTGGGAGCCCGGGGCCGGGGCGACGGCCGCGACCGGCGACGAGGTGACCGCGTGGCGGTCGGCGTACGAACGGCGGCTGGAGGAGCGGCTCGGCGAGCGCGTCGCCGCGCACCCCGAGGCGTACGAGGCCGTGGCCCGCGCCCTCGGCGTCCTCCCGGCGCGGGTGCGCACGCGTTTCCTGCGCGCCCCCTCCGTCGCCACGCTCGTCCTCCGCGACAGCGGCGGGACGGAGATCGACGCGGGCCTCCTGGAGGAGGCCCTCGCCAGGGAGCTGACCGTGACGGGACTGCTGGCCCCGCCGCCCTCCGGGCGCACCGTGTGGAACGTACGCGGCGACCGGTCGCTGCCCCAGGTCCCGGACGGGCTCCGCGCGGTGGATCCGCTGCCAGGGCTGGACGTCGCGGTGGACACGGCGAGCCCGTTCCGCTTCCCCGACGGCGCGTTCGGCCTGACGGCGGGCACGGTGCCGTACGGCGAGGAGCGGCTGGCGACGGTCGTGGAGCGGCTGCGCGGCGCCGCCCGTATCCTCACGGGGCTCGGCGGGCCCGCCCGTTACGTCGAGACGTTCGCGCAGGTCGTCGCGGTGCGCCAGGAGCCGGAGGGGGCGCGGAGGTTCCACTCCAGCTCGTTCTCCGGGCTGGCGGGGTGCTGCCGGCTGACCAACGCGCACCTGCCGCACGTCACCCCCGCGCTGCTCGCCGAGGCGCTGGTGCACGAGGCCACGCACGGCAGGCTCTATCTCTACGAGGAGCTGCGCGAGCCCTTCCTGCGCCGCGCCGACGCCAACGACCGTGCCGTGACGTCCCCTTGGACGGGCGCCACCATCCGCCTGCAGTCCTTCCTGCACGCGTGCGCCGTCTGGTACGCCGTGCACTGGTTCTGGGTGCGCTCCCGCGACGCGGGCCTGTGCCCGGAGGCCGAGGCGGACGCCCGTACGGCCCTCGCGCGGACCGGCTTCCGCCGGGACCCCGCGGGAACGCTGCTGCGCGCGCACGCGCCGGTGCTGACCGGCAGCGCCAGGAACCTGCTGGAGCAACTGCGCGCCGCGACCGCCGCGGTGGTCGCGGGCTGAGCCCGCACGGCACGGCGGACGGGCCCCGCCCTCAGCCCTCGCTCGCCTCCGCGTGGACCTGGGAGAGCTCGGGCGAGCCGGTCTCCGCCCAGGTGGCGCCCGCCTCCAGGACGTCCACCTCCACGCCGGAGGGGAGGCGGACGACGGGCTGTCCGTCGGGCCACTGGCGCCACTCGGCGCCGGGGACCGTGCGGACCAGGACCGTGCCGAGGTAGAGGCCCGCGTCGCTGCCGAGCCAGGTGACGACGTCGGGATCGTCGCGCCAGCGCGGCAGGAGCTGGTCGAGCGCGCTCAACGACTCGGCCGTGTCGTCCAGTTGCACCCCTTCTCTCCCGGCGTGGTCGCGGAGCAGCTCGCACTCGGAGAGGAGTTGCGCCGCGCTCTCGGGGTCGCTGGAGAGCGCGTCGGTGAGTGCCGCGCCGTCCGTCTCCCCCCGCCGCTTGAGCCAGTTGTCAAGAAAAGGGATGTGCATGCCGTTCAGCGTGGCATCCGTACCGGCCTCCTCACCATAGGGCGCGCTGTGCGTGGCGTGCGCACTCTGCTCCCGCTTGCCCCGTTGGACACCTTGACGTCGCTTTGCGGCCTCCTTACTTTCACCCCGCCTCGGTCCAATCCGGGGTGCGCACAAGGGTGTTGTAGTCCCACGGGAAGGCGAACGCGTGCACAGACGTCTTAGGACAAGCTCCGTCACGGTCCTGGTGGCCGTCACGGCGACGGCGGTCCCCGCGCTGGCGGGCACCGCCACCGCACGGGACAACGGACCGGGCGGGCCCGGCCGGGGGTCCGCCGCCACCACCGAGCCGCTCCCTCTGGAGCGGCTCTTCGACAATCGGGGGGTGAGCGACGACGCGCGGCCCGGCGCGGCCGACCTCGACGGCGCGGGCCGCTCGCTCTCGGCGGGCGACCTGCGCGCCGCGGGCTGGTCGCCCGGCGCCCGGCTGGACCTCGACGGCGCCTCGCTGCGCTGGCCCGACCGCCGCCCGGGGCGGCCGGACAACGTACGGGCCGACGGGCAGCGCGTACGGCTGCGTGGCAGCGGCAACGCCGTCTCCTTCCTCGTCGCCGCCACCTCGCCCGACGGCCCCGCGGGCCCGGTGAGCGGCTCGGGCACGGTGCGCTACAAGGACGGCTCCCGGAGCACGTACTCCCTCACCGCGCAGGACTGGCGCGGCGGCACACCGGCGACCAAGGCCGTGGCGCTGCCGCACGTCAACACGCGGGACGGCGGGCAACTCGCCGAGAAGGCGAAGCTGTACGCGGTGACGGTGCCGGTGAAGCGGGGCCGCGCGCTCTCCTCCGTCGAACTCCCGCGCGACCCCGGTCCCCGCGCCGACCTGCACGTCTTCGCCGCGTCCGTACGGCGCGACGCCGCGGGCTGGACCGGCAGCTGGTCGGCGAGCACCGGCGGCTACACCGGCACCGGGCTGTGGCGGGACCAGACCATGCGGCTGGTCGTCCACACCTCGGCAGGCGGGCCCCGGGCGCGGATCCGGCTGGAGAACACCTTCGCCTCCGCGCCCGTACGGATAGGCCACGCCTCGATCGCCGTGCAGGGCGAGGGCGCGGCGACGAAGGGGAAGCCGGTGCCGCTGCGGTTCGGCGGGCGCGAGGGGGCGCGGATCCCGGCGGGCGCGCAGGCGTTCAGCGACCCGGTGGGCTTCGACGTGCCCCCCGACACCAATCTGCTGGTGAGCATCCACCTCCCCGACCCGGTCGAGGCGACGCCCGTGCACAGCGAGGCGATCCAGCGCTCGTACCTGAGCGAGAGCGGCAGCGGCGACCGTACGGGCGAGGCGGACGGCGGGGCCTACACGCGCTCGCTGACCATGTGGCCGTTCCTCACCGGCGTCGACGTGGGCGGCGGCCCGGGCTCCGTGGTGACGCTGGGCGACTCGATCACGGACGGGGTCCGCTCGACGCAGGGCGCCAACCGCCGCTGGCCGAACGTGCTGGCGCGGCGCCTCCTGGACCAGGCACCCGGCAGCGGCGTGCCCCGCTACGGGGTGCTCAACCACGGCATCTCCGCGAACCGGGTCGCCTCCGACCGCTACCCCGGCGACGGGGTCTCCACCGACACCGCGGGCGTCAGCGCGCAGAACCGGCTGGAGCGCGACGTGCTGGGCCAGACCGGCGCCCGTACGGTCGTCGTCTTCGAGGGCATCAACGACGTGCGCTGGGGCGCCTCGGCGGACGAGGTGATCGCCGGGCTGCGCTCGATCGCCTCGCGGGCGCGCGAGCGCGGGATGCGGGTGATCGTGGCGACGGTGACGCCCTGCGGCGGCTACAAGGACTGCTCGGCCGAGGTCGACGCGAAGCGACAGGCGGTGAACGCGTTCATCCGGAACAACGGGGGCACCTTCGACGCCGTCTTCGACTTCGACGCGACGGTACGGGATCCGGCCGCTCCGGAACGGATGCGCGCCGAGTACGACTCGGGTGACCATCTGCACCCCGGGGACGCGGGCCTGCGCGCTCTGGCCGAGTCGGTCGACCTGAAGGCCCTGAAGGGCTGATTCCTCTCCCCAACCGCCCCGCGTGGCGCCCTACTTATGGCCAGATCCGTCGATTGGCCGGTGTTTGCCCGACGAGTAGCGTCCTGGGGCATTCCGTGGGGGCGTCCCGCGGAGGGAGGGGGATCACCGTGACGTGGCTGGGTTGGGAGAGTCTTGGCGGGTCATTGACGAGCGCCCCCGGTGTCTCGTCCTGGGCCCCCGGGCGGCTGGACACCTTCGTGCGGGGCACGGACGCCGCCATGTGGCACAAGTGGTACGACCACGGCTGGTCCGGCTGGGAGAGCCTCGGCGGCGTGCTCACCAGCGGGCCCGCCGCGGTCTCCTGGTCCAGCGGGCGCATCGACACGTTCGTGCGCGGCACGGACTCGGCGCTCTGGCACAAGTGGTTCGACGGCAGCTGGTCGGGCTGGGAGAGCCTGGGCGGCGTGCTCTCCTCCGGGCCCGCGGTCTCCAGCTGGGCGGCGGGCAGGCTCGACGTCTTCGTGCGCGGCACCGACTCCGCGCTCTGGCACAAGTGGTACGACAACGGCTGGTCCGGCTGGGAGAGCCTCGGCGGCGTCCTCACCAGCGCGCCCGCCGCGGTCTCCTGGAGCAACGGGCGCATCGACGTCTTCGCGCGCGGCACCGACTCGGCACTGTGGCACAAGTGGTACCAGAACGGCTGGTCCGGCTGGGAGAGCCTCGGCGGCGTACTCTCCTCGGCGCCCTCGGTGGCGAGCTGGAGCAGCGGCAGGCTCGACGTCTTCGTGCGCGGCACCGACTCGGCGCTCTGGCACAAGTGGTTCGACGGCAGCTGGTCGGGCTGGGAGAGCCTGGGCGGCGTCATCACCACCGCGCCCGGCGCGGTCTCCTGGAGCCCGAACCGTATCGACGTCTTCGCGACCGGGACCGACACCGCGATGTGGCACCGCTGGTGGACGCTCGTCCCCACGGTCCGCGTGCACGCCAAGGTCCTCACCGCGCCCAACGTCTCGGTCGACAACGCCATCGCGCGGATGCGCGAGGTCTACGCGACGGCGGGCATAGCGGTCCAGCTCGCCTCGACGGAGAACCTCAATCTGCCCGCGCTCAACGACTGCGACGTCGGCCAGTGCGTACGCGGCCAGACGACGGCCGAGCAGAACCAGCTCTTCGCGAACCGCAACAACGCGACAGCGCAGGACGTCGTCGTCTACTTCGTCCGCTCGACCGTCCCGCCCTTCAACGGCTGCGCCGCGCACCCGGCGGGCCGCCCCGGCGCCGTCGTCGCGCAGGGCGCCACGCAGTGGACACTGGGGCACGAGGTCGGGCACGTGCTGGGCCTCGCGCACGTCAACGACAACGACCGCCTCATGACGGGCAACGGCACGGCGAACATCACCAACCCGCCGCCCGACCTGGTCTCCGACGAGGTGAAGACCATGCTCGACAGCCCGCTCACCCAGGACATCTGAGGAGGCCGCAGTGACTGTCTCGATGCACGACGTGCGCCGGACCCTCGACCCCGAGGAGCCGGACTACGCGTCCGTCGCGCGGCTCGGCCCCGAGAGCCTGCCGCACCTGCGGGCGCTGGTGGGCGGCGACGACGCGCTGCTCGCCTCGAAGGCGGCCTACGCGGCCAGCCTGCTGGACGGCGACACCGGCAAGGAGGTCGTGGAGGTGGCCGCGCGGAGCGAGGACGCGGCTCTGCGGGTCGCGGCGGCGAGCGCCGCGGTGAACCTCCCGGCCGAGTCGGCGGCCACCGTGCTCACCGAACTGGTGACGGACACCGACCACGGCGTCCGCAAGGTGGCCAGGTCGTCCGTCCCCGACGACGCGCCCGCGGCGCTGACCAGCCGGGTCGAGGAGGCCGAACGCGCGGAGCGCGACGGCACCTCCTCCTCCCCCGCCCCCGACGCGGCGCGCACGGCGACGCCGATGCCCGGCGAGCAGCCGGGTCCCTCGGTGATGCCGGGCGAGGGCGCGGCAGGCGGGCTGATGCCCGGCGAACGCCCCGGTGACCAGGGCATGCGCGGCGGCGGCTCCACCGAGGGGACCGCCACCGACGCGCAGCCCGGCACCGGCCGGATGCCCGGCGAGAGCGGCTGACGCGAAGCGGCTCCGCGGGGCCGCGCACCTCCCGGGCCACGGCGCCCCGGACCCGCCCTACACCTCCAGGTCGACCACGACCGGGGCGTGGTCCGAGGCGCCCTTCCCCTTGCGCGCCTCCCGGTCCACGTAGGAGTCCTTGACCGCCTTGCCGAAGGCCGCGTTCCCGTAGACGAGGTCGATGCGCATGCCCTTGTTCTTGGGGAAGCCGAGCTGGCGGTAGTCCCAGTACGTGAACGGCACGTCGTACTTCAGCGCGCGCGGGTAGACCTCGGCCAGGCCCGCTTCCTGAAGCGCGTGCAGCGCCGCGCGCTCGGCGTCCGTGACGTGGGTGGCGCCGTCGAACAGCGAGATGTCCCAGACGTCCTCGTCCTTCGGCGCGATGTTGTAGTCCCCCAGGATCGCGAACGGGAGCGCGCCCGGGGCCGACTTGGCGGCGGTCTCCTTCAGCGCCGCGAGCCACTCCAGCTTGTACGCGTAGTGGGCGTGGCCGACCTCGCGCCCGTTCGGCACGTACACCGACCAGACGCGGACGCCGCCGCAGGTCGCCGCCACGGCCCGGGGCTCCACGGCCCCGTCGTACTCGGGCGCGCCCGGCAGCCCCACCACGGGGTCCTCGACGCCGACCCTGGAGAGCACGGCGACCCCGTTCCACCTCCCGCCCGCGTTGACCACCGACTCGTACCCCAGCTCACGCAGGGCCTCCTCGGGATACGCCTCGGGGGCCACCTTCAGCTCCTGGAGGCAGAGCACGTCCGGCTCGGCGGACGAGAGCCACTCCAGCAGCCGCGGCAGCCGGGCGGTGATCGAGTTGATGTTCCACGTGGCGATGCGCATGCTTCCGAACCTACCGGGTCAGACTGACACTCTCGTCCGCACCGAGGTGCACGTGCTCCGTGCCGTCCGTTCCGGGCCCGCCGGGGCCGAGCTGGCGCTCGAAGAGGGCGATGCCCGTCGCGTTGAGCAGGCCGTCGTGGATGTCGTAGGCCACGCGGGGCTTGACCTCGCGGACGTAGTCGAGGACCTCGGAGAACTTGTTCCAGGGCGCGTGCACCGGCAGCAGCAGCGTCTCGACCGGGCGCTCGGGGACGGTGAGCGCGTCGCCGGGGTGGAAGACGCGGCCGTCCACGACGTAACCGGTGTTCGTGATGCGCGGGATGTCCGGGTGGATCACGGCGTGCAGCTCGCCGTGCGCCTCGACGGCGAAACCCGCCGCCTCGAACGCGTCGCCGTGCCCGACGGTGTGCACGCGGCCCGGGAAGGCCGGGGCGATCTGCTCCGCGACGCTGCGCAGCGTCCAGATCTCCGCCGCCGGGTTGGCCTCCATGGCGGTCCGCAGCCGGCCCTCGTCGAAGTGGTCGGGGTGCTCGTGCGTGACGAGCAGCGCGTCGGCGCCGAGGGCCGCGTCCGCCTCGCTGAAGCCGCCGGGGTCGATGACCAGCGTGCGCCCGTTCCTGGTCAGGCGCACACAGGAGTGGCCCTTCTTGGTCAGTTCGAGAGCGTCCATGCCGGTCATTCTGCTACTCCTCCGGAGTCGTTTCCTCCCGGATCACGCGCTGCGCGACGGCGAACGCGGAGTTCGCCACGGGCATCCCGCAGTAGACCCCGGTGTGCAGCAGCACCTCCTTGATCTCGTCGGGGGTGAGCCCGTTGCGCAGCGCCGCCCGGACGTGCACGGCCAGCTCGTCGAAGTGGCCGCGGGAGGCCAGCGCGGTGAGGGTGACCACCGAGCGGGTGCGGCGGTCGATGCCCGTACGGGTCCACGCCTCGCCCCAGGCGTACCGGGTGACGAAGTGCTCGAAGTCGGCCGTGAAGTCGTCGGTCCCCTCGGTGACCCCGTCCACGTGCGCGTCGCCCAGGACCTCGCGGCGGACCTTCATGCCCACGTCGTAGGAGTCGGTGCGCAGCGAGGCGCGCTCGGCGGACTCCAGCTCGGCGACGGCGGCGGGCTGCGGCGGCGAGGGCGCGATGACGGGCGCGGGCGCCGGGGGTCCGGCGGCGGACTCCTGCCAGGTGGTCGTGAAGTGCCGGATGAGCAGGTCGGTGACGGCTCCCGGCTGCTCGACGGGCGTGAGGTGCGAGGCGCCGGGCACCTGGGCGAGCCGCGCGTCGGGGATCTTCGCGACCAGCGCCCGGGCCTCCGCGGGCGGCGTGAGCTGGTCCTCGGCCCCGGTGACCACCAGCGTGGGCACGCCGATCCCGTCGAGCGAGTGCGTGGCGTCGAAGGAGGCGAACGCCTCGCACGCCGCGATGTAGCAGCCGGGGTCGGTCGTACGGACCATCTGCACGGCCCACTCGACGATCGCGGGCTGCGCGGTGGCGAAGCCGTCGGTGAACCAGCGCTCGGGCGTGGAGCGCGCTATGGGGTCGAGGCCGTTCGTACGGATCACGACGCCGCGCTGGCGCCAGGAGTCCGGCGTCGAGAAGCGGGGCGAGGAGGAGACGAGCGCGAGCGAGGTGACGCGCTGCGGGGCCATGAGGGCGAGCTGGACGCCTATGGCGCCGCCGAGCGAGCAGCCCGCGTAGCCGAAGCGCTCGATGCCCAGCGAGTCGAGGGTGTGCAGCAGCCGCTCGGCGAGCGCCGTGGTGGAGTCGGCCGAGTGCGCCGGGGAGCCGCCGTGCCCCGGCAGGTCGAATCTGAGGACCCGCCAGTGCCGGGTGAGTTCCGGTATCTGCCGGTCCCACATGTGCCAGGTCGTGCCGAGCGCCGGGCCCAGGACGAGTACGGGCGCGTCGTCGGGTCCGTCGGTCCGGTGCTGCAGCGTCTTGGCAGGGGTCGCATCGCTCACCCGGTCACGCTATCGAGAAGCGCAAGCCCGCCACCGCGCGGGGGCGGGCCGGGCTCTTCAGCCCAGCTCAGACCCCGTCGTTCAGAACCTGGTGGTGGACACGACGTACACCCGCGGCCTGGTCTTGTACGTGGTGTCCACGGTGATCGCCAGGTCGGGTTCGCTCTTCTCCTGCTTGTAGACCGCGCCGGAGTAGCGGTGGCCCGGCTCGTCGAGACGCCAGCCGACCTCGCGGGCCTTGGCCTCGCTGATGGTGACGCGGCCCTTCTTGAGCTTGGGCGCGGGCCCGTCGTTGTCGATCTCCTGGAGGAACTCCTTGAGCCGCTTCGGGCTCGTACGGAACTGCACCCACATGGTGCTCTTCTCCCACGAGTTCGCCTCGTAGAAGGCGACCCGGGTGGCCTGCGGCGGGACCGGGACGCTGTAGATGCGCTGGCTGACCTTGGGCGGGCGCTCGTAGGTGAGGCTCGTCGCGGCGGCCGCGCGCTCCTTGTCCTTGCCGCTGTCCCGGCTGACGAACGCCGCCTGGACGAGGAAACCGCCCGGAATCGCGACCAGCAGCACCACGATGAGCAGCACCAGCAGCCGGTGCCGGGGCCGGTACGGCGGGCGCTCGTGCGGATCGCCGCCCGTGGCCTTGTCCGGGGTCCGGGGAGGGGAGGCCGCCGCGGTCACTGGCCCACCGCCCGGCGCAGGTTGTCGGCCGCGCGTTCGTAGCGCTCGTACCGCTCCAGGCGGCGGCGGTTCGCGCGGCGGAAGCGGCGGGCCACCAGCCTTGCGAGGTCGGCGGCCCCGACCATCCCGGCCTCCGGGCCGAGCTGCGCCTTGACGATACGGGCCTCCGGCCGGTAACCCCGGCCGGTGAGGTGGCGGCGGAACGCGTCGCGCGCGGGCCCGATGAGCAGGTCGTCCGCCGCGCTGACACCCCCGCCGATCACGAAGCAGGACGGGTCGAGGGCCGCCGCGAGATTGGCGATGCCGACGCCGAGCCAGGTCCCGATCTCCTGGAGCAGCTCGGTGCACATCGCGTCGCCCTCGCGGGCCAGCTCGGTGATGAGCGGGCCCGTGATGTCGCCGATCTGGCCGCCGACGCGCTCGGTGATCCCGTACGCCACAGGCGACTCGGCGGCTGCCAGCTCGCGCGCCTCTCTGACCAGCGCGTTCCCCGAGCTGTACTGCTCCCAGCACCCTCTGTTGCCGCAGGGGCAGCGGTGGCCGCCGGGGACGACCTGCATATGGCCGAACTCCCCGGCCACCCCGTACTTGCCGCGCTTCACGCGGCCGTCCTCCAGGATCGCGCCGCCGATCCCGGTGCCGAGGGTGATCATCACGAGGTGGTCCTCGCCGCGTCCGGCGCCGAAGCGCCACTCGCCCCAGGCCGCCGTGTTCGCGTCGTTGTCGACCATCACCGGGACGGCGAGGCGGGCCGTGAGGGCGTCCTTGAGCGGCTCGTCGCGCCAGGCCAGGTGCGGGGCGAAGAGCACCCGGGAGCGGTCCGCGTCGATCCAGCCCGCGGCGCCGATGCCGACGGCGTGCACGTCGTGCCGGTCGGACAGGTCGAGCACCAGCTCGGCGATGGTGTCCTCGACGACCTTCGGGCTCTTGGACTTCTCCGGCGTCTCGGCCCGTACCTTCTCCAGGATCACGCCGTCGGCGTCCACGACGCCCGCCATGACCTTGGTGCCGCCGATGTCGATACCGACGGTGGGGACCCGCGGCGCCGACAGATGGGAGCGGCGTTCGCGTGTGCTGACGGTGCGGAGGACGCTCGCGCTGGGCGCCGTCCGGCGCCTGGAGAGCCTGTCGGCTCGTTGCAGGCCGTCCATGCTCATCTGGTCGTCCCTCTGGGGTGTGATTGTCGGGCGCCCCCGATTCTGCCAGGGATCAACGGTACGTCGCCGCCCCGACGGATGAGACCCCGCAGCCCCTGTGCGGGGTTGCCCGGAAGCGGGGCTGAGTCCGGGGAGCCCCGTGCTGTGCATCGCAGGCTGCCCCTGCTTCGCGGCTTGTCGCGCAGTTCCCCGCGCCCCTGAGACGGCCCCTTCGAGACGTGCCCCGTCAGGGGCGCGGGGAACTGCGCGAGCGGCCACAGCGCAGCCGCAGACCGCGAAGTGCGGGCAGGGGCAGCCCCTACCGCTCCAGTTCGTGGCTGAGCTCTTCCAATTCCGAGCCGCCTGCCATCTGGCGGACCAGCTCCTCCAGCTCCAGCCCTGACTTCTCGTAGCTGCCAGCCATGGCGCCCCGCTTGAGCAGCACGAAACGGTCACCCACCAGATACGCGTGGTGCGGATTGTGGGTGATCAGCACCACGCCGAGCCCGGCGTCACGGGCCTTGGCCACGTACTTCAGGACGACCCCCGACTGCTTCACGCCCAGCGCAGCGGTCGGCTCGTCCAGCACCAGCACCTTCGCGCCGAAGTGGATCGCGCGGGCGATGGCGACGGACTGCCGCTCGCCGCCCGAGAGCGTGCCGATCGGCTGGTCGACGTCGCGCAGGTCGATACCCATGCGCAGCAGCTCACTGTGCGTGGTCCGGCGCATCGTCTCGACGTCCATGCGCCGCAGCGGCCCCCAGCCGACGGTGGGCTCGGAGCCGAGGAAGAAGTTCCGCCAGACGGGCATCAGGGGGACGACGGCCAGGTCCTGGTAGACGGTGGCGATGCCCAGGCCCAGCGCCTCGCGCGGCGAGGAGAGCCGGGTGTCCTCGCCCTGGATGCGCAGGGCGCCGCCGTCGTGCTGGTGCAGCCCCGAGATGATCTTGATGAGGGTGGACTTGCCCGCGCCGTTGTCGCCGAGGACGCAGGTGATCTCGCCCGCGTGCACCTGGAGGGAGACCTCGTCCAGGGCGCGGATGTTCCCGTAGAACTTGCTGACGGCGTCCAGCTCGACCAGGGGTCCAGGGCTCGCGTCTGTGACGTCGCTCATCGGTTCGCCTCCGCCCGCTTCCGGATCCACGCGTTGAGCAGGGTCGCGAGCAGCAGCATCGCGCCCAGGAAGAACTTGAACCAGTCGGGGTTCCACTGCGCGTAGACGATGCCCTTGTTCGCCATGCCGAAGATGAACGCGCCGATGGCGGCGCCCACCGCCGAGCCGTAGCCGCCGGTCAGCAGGCAGCCGCCGATGACGGCCGCCGCGATGTAGATCAGCTCGTTGCCGACGCCCTCGCCCGACTGGACGACGTCGTAGTTGAAGAGGAGGTGCTGGCCCGAGATCCAGGCGGCGAAGGCCACGCCCATGTAGAGCCCGATCTTGGTGCGGCCGACCGGGACGCCGACCGCGCGGGCCGCGTCCACGCCGCCGCCGACGGCGAAGATCCAGTTCCCGGCGCGCGTACGGAGCAGGATCCAGGTCGCGACCGCGATCAGCGCCAGCCACCACAGGACGGTGATCTGGATGTCGACGTCGCCGATCGTGAACTGCGAGGCGAAGACGTCCTTCGCGGAGGGGAAGCCCTCCATGTCGCTGATGCTCTTGGTGGAGACGGTGCCGCTGATCACCTTGGTGAGGCCCAGGTTCAGGCCCGTCAGCATCAGGAAGGTGGCCAGCGTGATGATGAAGCTGGGGAGCTTGGTGCGGGTCAGCATGAAGCCGTTGAAGAAGCCGATGGCGAGGGTGACCAGCAGGGACACCGCGACGCCGACCCAGACGTTCGCCGTCATCTGGTAGCTGAACATCGAGGAGACCAGCGCCGAGGACGTCACCATCACGCCCGTCGACAGGTCGAACTCGCCGCCGATCATCAGCAGCGCCACCGGCACCGCCATGATCCCGATCGTCGACGAGAAGTAGAGCACCGTGGAGAGGCTGGAGGCCCGCAGGAAGCTGTCGGCGACCAGCGAGAAGAAGACGAAGAGCGCGACGGCGCCGACGACCGCGCCCAGCTCGGGGCGGCGCATCGCGCGGGCGAGGAACGAACGGTGCACGAGCCGGTCGTCGGCTCCCGATGGTGCGGCGACTGTCATCGTGTCCCCCGCTTCGTCAGCTCTTCCAGCTTGCCCGCGTCCTTCTTGGTGAGGATCTGCGGCCCCGTGAGCACCGGCTTGCCGCCGCCGAGCATGTCCCGGTTGTAGCGGTAGAGCCAGAGCAGGTCGACGGACTCGTAGCCCTGCATGTACGGCTGCTGGTCGACGGCGAAGCCGATGGTGCCGTCCTTGAGGCCGGAGGCGACCTTGGCGTTCAGGTCGAAGGTGTCGACCTCGGCCTTGCTGCCCGCGTCCTTCTTCGCCTCGGCGGCGGTGGCCGCGAAGGGGGCGCCGAGCGTGACGACCGTGTCCACCTTCTTGTCGGACTGCAGCTTGGCCTCGACGGACGACTGGACGCCCGGCATGTTCGTGCCCTCGACGTAGAGGTCCTCGACCTTGCCGTCGAAGGTCTTCTTGATGCCTTCGCAGCGCTGCTCGTGGCCGACGTTGCCCTGCTCGTGGAGGAGGCAGATGGCCTTCTTCTTCCCCCGGTCGTTCAGCTCGCGGCCGACGGCCTCGCCGGCCAGGACCTCGTCCTGGCCGATGTGGGTGAGGGCGCCGAAGTCCTTGGACTCCTCCTGGCCCGAGTTGATCGTGATCACCGGGATGCCCGCCTTGACGGCCTTCTTCACGACCTTCTTCATCGCGGAGGGCTTGGCGAGGGTGACGATCAGGCCGTCGACCTTCTTGTCGATCGCGGCCTGCACGAGCTGGGCCTGGCGGCCGGCCTCCTTGTCGTGCGAGTAGAGGAACTCGATGTTGTCCTTGGCGGCGGCCTGCTTGGCGCCGCTCTGCACGATGTCCCAGTAGGTGTCGCCGTCGCCCGAGTGGGTGACCATCGCGACCTTCCAGCGCGGCGTGGTCACGTTCGCCTTGCCGGAGGCGCCCTGCTCGCGGGCCTCCTCGGCGCGCTTCCCGCCCGTGGAGCTGCACCCGGCGAGCCCCGCCACGACGGCGATGACGACAGCCATCACGGCCCCCCTCGTACGTACGGACGTACGAGACCTCTGCACGCTGGCCACGGTGTTCTGCCCTCTCGGTACGGGGATTCCTGCGACAAATGTCCCGGTTGATCCAGCTTGATCGCCCAGGGCACCGCACAAGTATCCGTCACCTTGGCGAGAAAGCACTCAGCGGGTTCCGCGCTCCGTGTACTTCTCCAGCCTCGGTACGTCGGCCCGCGTGACGATCTCGGGGCCTGTGAGCACGGGCTTGCCGCCGCCCAGGCCGTTGGCGTTGTACTTGTGCAGCCAGAGCAGGTCGACCGCCTCGTACCCCTGCATGTACGGCTGCTGGTCCACGGCGAAGCCGATCCGTTTCGCCTTCAGCTCCTTGACGACCTGCGCGTTCAGGTCGAAGGTGACGACCTCGGCGTCGCTGCCCGCCTTCTCCTTGGCCTTCGCGGAGGTCGCGGCGAAGGGGGCGCCGAGCGTGACGATGGTGTCGATGCCCTTGTCGGACTGGAGCTTGGCCTCGACGGAGGACTGGACGCCCGGCATGTTCGTCCCGTCGACGTTGAGGGTCGTCAGCGCGCCCTTGAACGTCTTCTTCGCCCCGGCGCAGCGCTCCTCCAGCGAGACGTTGCCCTGCTCGTGGATGACGCAGAGCGCCTTCTTCTTCCCGCGCTCGTTCAGTTCCTCGCCGACCGCCTCGCCCGCGACGGCCTCGTCCTGGCCGATGTGCGCGAGCGCGCCCATGTCCGGCGAGAACTGGGCGCCGGAGTTGATCGTGACGACCGGTATGCCCTTCTTGACCGCCTTCTTCACGACGGCGCGGAGCGCGTCCGGCTTGGCGAGCGTGACGATCAGCCCGTCGACGTCCTTGTCGATCGCGGACTGCACGAGCTGCGCCTGCTGACCGCCCTCCTTGTTGTTCGCGTAGTCGAAGTTGATGTTGTCCTTCCGGGCGGCCTGCTTGGCGCCGCTCTGCACGATGTCCCAGAACGTGTCGCCCTCGCCGGAGTGCGTCACCATCGCGACCGTCATCCGCGGCGTGTCCACGCCGCCGCCCTTGCCGCCCTTGTTCTCGTCCTCGTCGGCCTTCTTGCCCCCGGAATCGCTGCACCCCGCCAGCAGGGCGGTGGTGACGAGAAGGGCTGCCCCCATCGATGCCGTACGCCTGTGCGCCATGGGCGAGTTGTAGCGGCGGGGGTGGGGACCGTCAATGCACCGGGCACGCCCCGTCCGCAGGCCTGACGAAGAGCACCCCACAAGGGGCGCGGGGAACTGCGCGCCAAGCCACGACGCGGCGGCAGCCCGCGAAGCACAGCCCGGGGCACCCCGAACCCGGCCCCGTTGCGCGGGACACCCGGCGTGGGGCTGCGCTTGCCAACCCTGCTCCCCCAAGCTCTTCGAGCAGGGGGGACCCCCAGCGCAGACTTCCCAAGCCCAGTGGGGCGGAGGGAGAAGCAGAGGCACCGCCCGCTCGTGCTACGGCCGTACCAGCAGCTGGAAGTCGAAGGAGTACCGGGAAGCCCGGTAGAGGTGGGAGCCGTACTCGACGGGGCGGCCCGTGTCGTCGAAGGTGGTGCGCTGCATCGTGAGCAGCGGCGCGCCCTCCGGCTCACCGAGCAGCTCGCCCTCCGGCGCGGTGGCGGCGCGCGCGCCCACCGACTGGCGTGCGCTGTGCAGCGTGACGCCCGCGCCGCGCATCAGCCGGTAGAGGCCCGTGGACTCCAACTCCTCGCGCTCCGCGGGCAGCAGCTCCAGCGGGAGGTGGTTGCGCAGGTACGCCATCGGCTCGCCGTGCGTGAGCCGCAGGCGCTCGACGACGCGCACCTCCGTGCCCTCGGCGACGGCGAGCGCCGCGGCCACCTCGGCGGTGGCGTCCTCCGTCGCGTACCGCAGCACGCGGGTCGCGGGGCGCTGGCCCGCGGCCTCCAGGTCGTCGTAGAGACTGGACAGCTCCAGGGGGCGCTTGACCTGGCTGTGCACGACCTGCGTGCCGATGCCGCGCCGGCGCACCAGGAGCCCCTTGTCCACCAGGGACTGGATGGCCTGTCTCACCGTGGGCCGCGAGAGGCCGAGCCGGCTCGCCAGCTCGATCTCGTTGCCCAGCAGACTGCCCGGCGCGAGTTTTCCGCGCTCGATGGCGGCTTCTAGTTGCTGGGAGAGCTGGAAGTACAGCGGGACCGGACTGCTGCGGTCCACACTGAGCTGGAGGTCCACCGGATCATTCTTGGCCACGGAGGGAGCGTAGTGCCCTACGGGGGACCACGGGAACCGTACGTTCGATTGTCAGGACGAAAAGACAACCCGTTGACAGCGCTGGTCGCGCGGTCCAGCGTAGGGCCATGCGCATCGGACTCATCGGAACCGGCAGGATCGGCACCCTTCACGCCCGTACCCTCACCGCACATCCCGAGGTCACCGAGGTCGTCGTCACAGACGCGGACGGGATGCGGGCCGTCGAGGTCGCCGCGGCGCTCGACGCGACCTCCGTGCCGACGGTGTCCGAGCTCTTCTCCCTGGACATCCACGCGGTGGTCATCGCCTCCGCGACCTCCTCGCACGCCGAGCTGATCCGCACCGCCGCCGAGCGCGGGCTGCCGGTCTTCTGCGAGAAGCCCGTCGCGCTCGACCTGCCCGGCACCCGGGACGCGCTGCGCGCGGTGGACGAGGCGGGGACGCTGCTCCAGATCGGCTTCATGCGCCGCTTCGACGCGGGGTACGCGGCGGCCCGCGAGGCCGTACGCGAGGGTCGCCTCGGCCGCCTCCACACCATCCGCGCCCTCACCTCCGACCCGGCCCCGCCCCCCGCCGCCTACCTCCCGCTCTCCGGCGGCCTCTACCGCGACTGCCTCGTGCACGACTTCGACGCGGTGCGCTGGGTGACGGGCCGCGAGGTCCTCTCCGTCTACGCCGCGGGGTCCGACGCGGGCCCCGGCATGTTCCGCGCCGCGGGCGACGTGGACACGGCGGCGGCGCTCCTCACCCTGGACGACGGCACGCTGTGCACGGCCACGGCCACCCGCGTGAACGGCGCGGGGTACGACGTCCGGATGGAACTCGCGGGCGAGGCCGACCAGTTCGCCGTCGGCCTCGACGCCCGTACGCCGATCACGTCCCTGGAGCCCACGGCCCCCGCCGCGCCGGACAAGCCCTGGCCCGGCTTCATCGACCGCTTCGGCCCGGCGTACGAGGCCGAACTGGCCGCCTTCGTCCGCGCGGTCCGCGGCGAGATCCCCAACCCCTGCGACGGCCACGAGGCCCTGGAGGCCCTCCGAGTCGCCGAAGCCTGCGAACGCTCCCGCACGACGGGCCTGCCGGTCACCCTCGCGGAGATCCTCTGAGGGACCGGCGCTCCCGGAAGGGAGCGCCGGTCCCCGGGCGGTGACGCGCGGCAACGCGTGCCCGCCGAATGCCCCTGGTCGTACCGGTGGAGCCCGCAACTCTCAGGGAGCGGTGCGGGACTGCTCCCGCACTCCGAAGATGCTCGCAGAGCCGGCGTCACAGAACGGCAAGCGGAGATGGGACTCCGCCGCATCTACGGCGGCCGGGACGGGCGCGTCCGGTCACCGTTTCCGGGTTCCCACTGATCACAGGGGGTCGCGGGGCGATCAGAACCGCTCGTTCTCCCGGGCGAGGCCGGGACAGGCGCGCATCAATTCCGGGGGCGTCCCTTGGGCCCCTGCTTCTGCCCGTGCGGAGTGGCACGATTCAGTTCAGCCGCCGGTGTCGGCAAACACCGGTCGGCCGCAGACACGTGGAGCCCGCAACGCGCCCGGGCACTCCTGCCGGGCGGCAGATCCCAGGAGGCACACCCATGTCCCGTTTCCCCGCGCCGACTTGCTGCGTCGGCCCGGTCCCACCCGCCCGGTTCCGCCCGTCCGGCTCCGACACGGTCGTCATCGTCGTGATCGCCGTGCTCGCGTCCGCGCTGGCCGTCGCCGGACTGGCGCCGTCCGCGATCCTCGACGTGCTCGGCACCGCGGGTCTGGTGGCCCTGGGCACGCTTCTCACCCTGCGCGGCGTGCGCGGCGGCAGCCGTACGGTCCGGCTGCTGATACAGGGCATGCGGGCCGCCACGGCGGCCTGACGGACCCGAAGCCGTGGGACGGAGAGAGAAACCGATCACCACGTCGAACCGTGCGCTGGCCGAGCTGGCCCAGTGGCTGCGCGACCAGCGCACGGCGCGGCGACCGGTCCTGACGTACGCCCAACTGGCCGCCCGTACGGGGCTGCACGCCACGACGCTGCAGCGTGCCGCCTCGGGCGCCTCGGTGCCCACCGCCGCGGTCGTCACGGCATTCGCCCAGGCCTGCGGCGTACCGCCCGAGATCGCGCTCCAGCTCCGGACGCGCGCCCGCCAGGAAGCGCTGCGGGCCGACGGGGACGGGCAGGAGGCGCCCACCCCGGAGGCCGTCAAGGACCCGCCGGAGCTCTCCGCCGCACTCCAGGGCCTGCACGCCGAGGCGGGCGGACCGACCATGCGGGAGATGGAACGGCGCGCGGGCGGCTACGGGAAGCTGCCGCACAACACGGCCCACCGGATCCTGCGCGGCAAGACGGTGCCGAGGGACGAACAGCAGTTCCTCGCCTTCCTCGACGCCTGCGACGTCGCGCCGAGGGAGCGGCAGCGCTGGGTGGACGCGTGGCGCCGGGTCTCGGGCGCCACGACGGGCACCGCCGGAACCGCCGGAACCGCAGACGTCGCAGGCACCCCGGGCAGCGCCGGAACGCCCTCCCCCGAGTGGGAGACACGGCCCGGCAGCCAGACCCGGATCGCCATCCCCGTGCCGCTCCCCCAACCGCCCGTACCGCCCCCGCGCTCGCGGGAAGCGCGCCTGCGCTTCTCGGTCCTCGGGCCCGTACGGGTGTGGCACGGCGACCGCGCCCTGCTGACGGGTTCGCCGCAGCAGCGTGCGCTGCTCGCGGCCCTGCTGCTGCGCGACGGGCGTACGGCCACGGCCGAGGAGCTGATCGACGCGATCTGGGGCGAGGATCCCCCGGACCGAGCCAAGGCGGCGCTCCGCACGTACGCGTCCCGTATCCGCAAGTCTCTCGGCCCCGACGCCGATCTCCTCGCCAGCGAGTCCGGCGGCTACGCGCTCCGGCTCACCGGTGACGAGTCCGTCGACCTGCACAACGCGCAGGGCCTGGCCACGTACGCCGAGAAGGCCGAGACCCTCGGAGACCGCCTCCGCGCCCGCGACCTCTACGACAGCGCACTCGCGGAGTGGGACGGCGAGCCCCTCGCCCACGTCCCCGGGCCCTACGCGGAGACCCACCGCATCCGCCTGGAGGAGTGGCGCCTCGACCTCCTCGAACACCGCCTCGACCTGGACCTCCAGACCGGCGACCACGCGCAGGCGGCCAGCGAGCTGACGGCCCTCACCGCCGCCCACCCCCTGCGCGAACGCCTCCGCGAACTCCTGATGCTGGCCCTCTACCGCAGCGGCCGCCAGGCGGAGGCACTCGCCGTCTACGCCGACACCCGCCGCCTCCTCGCCGACGAGCTCGGTGTCGATCCCCGCCCCGAACTCTCCGAGCTCCAGCAGCGCATCCTGGAGGCCGACGAGGAGCTGGCGTACTCGGCCGACCCCGCGCCCGAGCCCGCCGCACCGGCGGTCATGCGCCCGGCCCAGCTCCCGGCCACGATCGCCGACTTCACCGGCCGTGTCTCCTTCATACGCGAGCTCGGCGACCAGCTCGCCGCCGCCGACGGCACGGCCATGGTCGTCTCGGCGGTCGCGGGCATCGGGGGCGTGGGCAAGACGACGCTGGCCGTCCATGTCGCCCACGCCGCGCGTGACCGCTTCCCGGACGGCCAGCTCTATGTGGACCTCCAGGGCGCGGGGTCCTCCCCCGCCGATCCCGAGGCCGTTCTCGGCGCCTTCCTGCGCGCGCTCGGCACCCCGGACGCCGCCATTCCGGACGGGCCCGTGGAGCGCGCGGCCCTCTACCGGTCCCTGCTCGCGGACCGCCGGGTCCTGGTGGTGCTGGACAACGCCCGGGACGCGTCCCAGGTACGGCCCCTGCTGCCCAGCACGGCTGGCTGCGCGGCCCTGGTGACCAGCCGCGTCCGCATGGTCGACCTCGCCGTCGCCCACCTCGTGGACCTGGACGTCATGAGCCCCGACGAGGCCATGGCCCTCTTCACCCGCATCGTCGGCGAGGAGCGCGTCGGCGCCGAGCGCGAGGCCGCCATGGACGTCGTCGCCGCGTGCGGCTTCCTCCCCCTGGCCATCCGCATCGCCGCGGCCCGCCTCGCCTCCCGCCGCACCTGGACCGTCTCGGTCCTCGCCACCAAGCTCGCCGACGAACGCCGCCGCCTCGACGAGCTCCAGGCCGGCGACCAGGCCGTCAGGGCCACCTTCGAGCTCGGCTACGGCCAGCTCGACACCGAACAGGCCCGCGCCTTCCGCCTGCTCGGCCGCACCCGGGGACGGGACATCCCGTTGCACGCGGCGGCGGGCCTGCTCGACCGCTCCCTGGAGGAGACGGAGGACATCCTCGAATCCCTGGTCGACACCTCGCTCCTGGAGTCGGCGGGCCCGGGGCGCTATCGCCTGCACAACCTCGTCCGGCTCACCGCCAGGACGCGGCTCAGCGGCCAGGAGCCAGGTTCTTCACCATGAACGTGCAGGCGTCGGCGACCCGGTGGGTGACGCCCACGCCGTCCTCGTAGGACCAGCAGTCGAGGTACGGCGTCGTGGGGTGGTAGCCGAGGCGGCGGTAGAGGGCTCTCGCGCGGGGGTTGTTGCGTTCGACGCCGAGGCCGATGCGGGTGCAGCCACGGCCGGAGGCCAGCCGCTCGGCCTCGCGGATCAGCTCGGTGCCGATGCCCAGCGAGCGGAGCGTCTCCGGCCACACCCCGAGCCCGTTGACCTCGGGGCAGTCCGCGTGCACGGCCTGCACCTCGGGCGCCGCGCATCCTTCCCAGCGGACCTCGCAGCTGCCGACCGGCACCTCGTGCCGCCAGGCGACCAGGAATGTGCCCTCTCCGGCGCGCTGGCGCGCGTACCGCCGCTGGTGGGAGGAGACCGCGCCCGGGGACGGCATGTGCTTGTCGAGCAGCTCGACGTCTTCTTCCCGGCACTCGCTGATCCTCATAGGACAACCCTAGAGACTTCGCTCGGCCGTTCGACCCCCCATACCGGTCTCGTCTCCTGGACCCTCACGGAGCCCTCACCAGCGGAACCCGGAGGGGGCCTATCGCGCGTGATGCGGAACCGCATCCTCCAGTCGCTGGAGGAGCTCGGTGACGCGCTTGGTGACCGTCTCGCGGTCGCCCTCGGTGAGCGCGGAGCCCATGCCGCAGGCGGCGGCGCCCGCCGCGATCCACTCCGGCGCGTCCTCGACGGTGACGCCGCCGGTCGGCAGCACGGGGGCCTGCGGCAGCGCGGCCCGTACATCGCGGAGCCAGCGCGGGCTGTGCGCGGAGGCGGGGAAGAGCTTGAGGGCGTCGGCGCCCAGCTCCAGGGCGCGCACCATCTCGGTGGGGCTGGCGACGCCGGGGAAGACCGGCACGCCGTAGCGGTGGCCGGTGCGTATGACCTCGGCGTCCAGGCTCGGCGAGACGAGGAAGCGGGCGCCCGCGTCGACAGCGAGCCGTGCCGAGGCACCGTCCAGCACCGTGCCCGCGCCGATGACCGAGTCGTCGCCGGTCTCCCGGCGGAGCGTGCTGATCGCCTCCAGCGCGAACGGCGTCGTCAGCGAGATCTCCAGACTGGTGACCCCGGCTCCGAGCAGGGTGTCCGCGGCAGCGGTGGCCTTCTCGTAGCTCTCTCCGCGCACGATGGCGAAGACGCGCTGCTCCAGCGCTGCCCTGGTGATCTCCCAGCGGTACACGGCAAGTTCGCCGCCTCTCTTGTTTCTCTTCGGTAGGTCGAGCGTGGTGCCTGTGCCTGGTACGCGGTGCCTGGTATGCGGTGCCTGGTACGTGGTACGTGGTGCCTGTTGTCCGGTGATTGTGGCGGTCGCGGCGTGAACGGGGCGTGACGTCAGCGGTGCACGGAATCGGTGCCCCGGGTGAAGCCCGAGAGCGCCCGGTCACGGGCCGCGGCGGTCGGCAGTCCGTCGGTGTCGGCGGGCGCCTGCACGACGAGCGCCGCCACGCACGCGGCCTCGGCCAGCGCCGTGGGCTCGTCGCGCCCGCGCAGCCACGCCGAGAGCCAGCCCGCGGCGAACGCGTCGCCCGCGCCCACCGGGTCCACCAGCGGCACCTCGAAGGGCGGCTGCTCCCACTGGCCCTCGGCCGTGTGAGCCACCGCCGTGTGATCGCGCCGCTTGACCACGACCGTACGGGCGCGGCCCATCGTCAGCAGCGCCTTCGCGCCCTCCCCCGCGCCGCCGCCGAGCAGCAGCTCCAGCTCGTCCTCCCCCGCGAGGACGAGATCGGCTTCGCGCAGCAGCGGGCCGACGACCCGCATCCAGTCGTGGTCCGTGCCGAGCTTGCGGCGGACGTTGGGGTCGAACGAGACGGCGGCACCGGCCTGCCTGGCCCGCTCGATCAGCGTCCGGGTCGCCTGCGCGGCCTGCTCGGAGAGCATCGGCGTGATGCCGGTGACGTGCACGACCCGGACCCCGGCGAGCGCCTCGGGGGTGATCTGCGCGGGGCTGAGGAGCGAGGCCGCGGAGCCGCCCCGGTAGTACTGGACGTCGATCGCGCGGTGCGGGTGGCTGTCGCGCAGCAGCAGGCCCGTGGGGGCCTGGGGGTCCATCTCGGCGCACGAGACGTCGATCCCGTCGGCCCGCAGCTCGCGCAGCACCGCCTCGCCCGCCGGGTCGTCGCCGACCCTGCCGATCCAGCGCGCCCAGTGCCCGAGCCGGGCGAGCCCGGCGGCGACATTGGACTCGGCGCCCGCCACGGAACGACGGAAGTGCGTGGCACGTTCCAGTGGCATGCCCGGTTCGGCGAGCATCAGCAGCATCGCCTCACCGCACGTAACCGCCTCTGGGCCGTTTCTCACCGGTAACTCCCCATATCTACCGCCGATGCATCACTCTCTGTGGGGAACGTTACCCGCTCAGGACGCCAAAGCCACCCCCGGGGGCGGCTCCCCTTGCCCGATGCGGAACGGAAGCGAGAGGGAGACGGTACAGGTCCCCGGCCCCCGCGAAGGCCAACTTGGGCGCAGACGCCCACCATTCACACAACCGGCGCCCGGGCCACCGCCTCCCACCGCCTCCCACCGCCTCCCCACGCCGCCCGCGCACAGCGAGGACGGCCGCCGCTCCTGTGGGGGTGGGAGCGACGGCCGTCGGGGGGGGGGGGGGAAGGGTCAGCAGGAGTAGTCGACGAGGTCGAACGACTCGTAGTGGTCGGCGGTGTAGTAGTCCTCCTGGTCCTTGTCACCGGTGACGATGCGGCGGGCACCGCGGTCGTCCTCGCCCGGCGTCTTGACCGTGTACTCGTGGTAGTAGCCGTCATCCTGCTGCGGCAGGATGCCCTCACGGTTCTGGAAGACCGTGCCGTCCTGCGGGTACGGGTAGGGGCCGCCCTTCTCGATGAGCTCAAGGGTGTCGTGCGCCTCGGCGGGCAGCTTCGACTGACAGATGTCTCCGACGTCGGCGACCCTCGCGGTCTGTGCCGAGTGTGCCGAGTGTGCCGTCTGCACGGCCGCGACCGGCGTGGGGGCCGGTGCCGCACTGGCGTTGACGAGGGCGGGCCCACCGACCAACAGGCTGGCGGTGAGAGCCCCGAGGGCGCTGACGCGGGCGATACGTGGGGGGAATCTCATGCGTCCCATGGTGACGCGCGTAGATGACATGTCAACGCCAACCACACGAATTTTTCCGGGTGTTCACGTGCCCCGCAGCGCCAGATCCATCAGCCCCGTCGTCAACTCCTGGTCCCGAGCGGGGACGTCCCACTCGCCGCCCGCCCCGGTCCGCACGGCGCCGTTGCTGATCCAGAAGACCATCGTGCGCGTGCCGAGGCCGCGGGCGTAGCGCCCGTACGTCCAGTCGTTGCCGCCGTCGTGGGTCGCGACGCGGTCGCCGCGGTAGGGGATGAGCGACCACCAGTAGCCATAGCTCGATCCGGCCTCGCCGTCGCCTCCGCCCCCTCCGTCCCCTTCCTCCTCCTCGACGTACGGCGTGAAGAGCTTCTTCTTCGCCTTCGCGGAGAGCACCCGCGTGCCCTCCAGGGCGCGGTGCCAGCGGAACATGTCGTGGGGCGTGGAGAGCATGCCGCCGTTGCCGCGCAGATACCAGTACGGACCGTCGGACGCCCACGGGTGCTCGTACGGCCTGCCCTGGCTCCTGCCCTTCTCGTCGAACTCCACCGCGACGCGGTCGCGGGACCAGTGCGGCAGCACGTATCCCGTGTCGCGCATGCCCGCGGGGGCGAAGAGGTGGCGGCGCAGATACGTCTCGTAGCCGACGCCGGACGCCTTCTCCACGACGGCCGCCAGCACGCTGTACCCCAGGTTGGAGTAGTGGTAGGCCGCGCCGGGGCGGGACTGGAGCTTCGAGCGCAGGGCGCGGTCGAGCATCCGGTCGCGGGAGACCGGCTCGTAGTCGTCGCCTATGCCCTCGGCCAGGCCCGAGGTGTGGGTGAGGAGCTGGTGGAGGGTGATGCCCCGCTTGTCCTTCGGTACGCCGTCCACCCAGGCGCCGAGCCTGTCGGTGACGCGCAGGCGGCCCTGCTGCTCCAGCTTGACGAGCGCGGCGGCCGTGAACTGCTTGGTGAGCGAGCAGATGTCGTACACCGTCTCGCAGCCGCCGCCCGCACCGCTGCCCGTACCGCCCCCGCCGAATCCCCGGCAGTGCAGCAGCTTGCCGTCGCGCGCCACGGCCGCTGCCCCGGGGACGCCCCGGGGCAGCTTCTTGTCCAGGAACCGCTGGACCGCCGGATCGGCCGGACCGGCC
Source organism: Streptomyces sp. NPDC048172 (assembly GCF_043202595.1). NCBI lineage: Bacteria > Bacillati > Actinomycetota > Actinomycetes > Kitasatosporales > Streptomycetaceae > Streptomyces > Streptomyces sp. NPDC048172. The sequence goes on along the minus strand of NZ_JBIDAT010000008.1, from coordinate 225,399 downwards.
GGACCGGACGGACCGGCCGGACCGGACGGACCGGCCGGACCGGACGGACCGGCCGAATTCACCGCTCCGGCCGGTCCCGCTCCAGTGACCGGGAGCGCGAGCGCCAGTGCCAGCCCCGCCCCCGTCAGCGCTCTCCACCTCATGGGTCCCAGCGAAGCAGGGCCCGGGTAAGGGTGCCGTCAACTCCGTTTGTCAGCCGCCGAGTTCGGCGTGGCGCGTGGCCAGCCGGCGCGCGCCCTCGTCCGTCAGCGAGCCGTGCAGCCGCAGCCGCGCGATGCCGCCGTCAGGGTAGATGTCCATCCGTACGTGCGTGATTGCGGGCGCGTCCTCCAGGAGGAAGCGGTGCACGGCGTCCGGCTCCAGCTGCGTACGGGGCAGGAGTTCGGTCCACTCGCCGGACTCGCCGTCGCGGCCTGAGAGGGAGACCCAGCCCGCGGCGTTGCCCAGGTAGTAGCCGGTGTCGATCTCCACGGCGCGGATGCGGCCCTGTCCGGCGAGCGCGTAGCGCACCCAGTCGTGGCCGTCGTCGCGGCGCCGCCGGGTCTCCCAGCCGTCGTACATCTTCTGCGAGCGGCCCGGCAGGATCGTGTGCACCGGCGGCGAGAAGAAGCGGTCCGAGGCGTCCTCGGCGACGCCGCCGTTCTCCAGCGCGACGAGGTCGAAGGTGCCCAGCGCGGTGAGCCACGCGGGGTCCGGGACGGCCTCGCCGTGCACCCGGAGCCGGGCGATGCCGCCGTCGGGGTGCTGGCTGACGCGGAGGTGGGTGAAGCGGCGCTCCTCGCCGATGGCGAAGGCGTTCGCCGCGTGCCCGCCCACCGGCGTCCTGGGCACGAGGACCGTCCACTTCACGTCGTCGGCGAGCAGCTCCTCCGGCGAGGGCGTGCCGGGCACGGAGGCGGCCTCGACGGAGACGGACTGCGGGTAGTTGCCGCGGAAGTGGGCGGTGTCGACGACGAGTCCGCGGATGACGCCGGGCGTGCCGAGGCGTACGAGCGCCCAGTCGTGGTCGTCACCTGCCGGGTGCGGGACGGCGGCGGAGGCACCGCGCCTGCGGCGGGTCTCCCAGCCGTCCATGATCTTGCCCTTGTGCCCGAAGGCGTTCGGGTCGAAGACGGGGCGCTCGGGCCGCAGCATGTTCTCGCGCTCGGCGAAGAACTCGTCATTGGCGGCGACGACGGCGGCGCCCATCCTGCGGTCGGCGAGGTCGGGGAGGTGGGCGAAGGGCAGCCCCCCTTCCGGAGCGCGGTAGTCGGCGTACGGGTCGCCGCCGCCGTACGGGTTCGCGTCTCCTTCGTAGCGGGGTATGCCGGAGCCAGAGGTCGCCGCTGCCATTCAGTCAGCCTTCCTTTCGATCAGTCGTCCACTGCGCTGTACGGGAATCCCGTGGTCCGCGACGCGCTCGCCGCGCAGCCAGGCCGAACGGACGACGCCGTGCAGCGTCTTCCCCGCGTACGCGGTGACCTGGTTGCGGTGGTGGAGCCGCGCGGGGTCCACGGTGAAGGTCTCTTCGGGGGCGAGGACCGCGAAGTCCGCGTCGTTCCCCGGGGTGATCGCGCCCTTGCCGGTCACGCCCGCGAGGCGCGCGGGCGCCGCGGACATCCAGCGGGCCACGTCGGCGAGCCCGTGGCCGCGCCGCCGGGCCTCGGTCCAGACGGCGGGCAGACCGAGCTGGAGGGAGGAGATGCCGCCCCAGGCCGTGCCGAAGTCGGGCGTCTTGAGGTCGGTGGTGCACGGCGAGTGGTCGGAGACGACACAGTCCAGGACACCCTCGCCGAGGGCGGTCCACAGCGCGTCCTGGTTCTCCTTCTCGCGGATGGGCGGGCAGCACTTGAACTCGGTGGCGCCGTCCGGCACCTCCTCGGCGGTGAGCGTGAGGAAGTGCGGGCAGGTCTCGGCGGTCACGCGGACGCCCTCGCGGCGGGCCTCGGCGAGCAGCGGGAGCACGCCCTCGGAGGAGACGTGCAGGACGTGGACGCGGGTGCCGTGCTCGGCGGCGAGGGCGACGAGCCGTGCCACGGCCTCGTTCTCGGCGTCGCGGGGACGGGAGGCGAGGAAGTCGGCGTAGGCGGGGCCGCCCTTCTGCGGGGCGCTCGCCAGCAGCCCGGGGTCCTCGGCGTGCACGATGAGCAGGCCGTCGAAGGAGGCGATCTCGATCATCGCGTCCTTCAGCCCGGCCGGGTCCAGCTCGGGGAACTCCTCGACGCCGGACGGCGAGAGGAAGCACTTGAAGCCGAAGACGCCCGCCTCGTGCAGGGGCCGCAGCTCGCGGACGTTCCCGGGGATCGCGCCGCCCCAGAAGCCGACGTCGGTGTGGGCCTTGTCGCGGGCGACGTCGCGCTTGACGGCGAGGTGGCCGGCCGTGGTCGTCGGCGGGAGGGAGTTGAGCGGCATGTCGAGGAGGGTGGTGATGCCACCCGCCGCCGCGGCGCGCGTCGCGGTCCAGAAGCCCTCCCACTCCGAGCGCCCCGGGTCGTTCACATGGACGTGGGTGTCGACCAGGCCCGGCAGCAGCGCGTCGTCACCGACATCGACCAGCTCGGCGCCGCGCGGCACCTCCGCGTCGTGCGGCAGTACGGCCGCGATCGTGCCGTCCGGGGCGACGGTCACGGTGGCGGGGCGTACGCCGTCGGGGAGCACGGCGCGGCGGGAGCGCAGGACGAGCGGCACGTCGCGGGAGACGTCGGCGGGCACGTCGGGGGCACCGTTCAAGCGGACCTCCTTCAACAGAACGTTGAAGGCATAGTCACCTCAGGGACCTGGGCAGTCAAGGGTTGACACCCTGGAGAAGTCCACAAAATGGAACTAGTATTTCGGAATGCAGAAGGGAAGCCCGCCCGGCAGGCCACCGCCGACCGGATACGATGCGCCCCCAGGAGAACGAGAGGAACGCGACGTGCCGCCGTCCCCCGAGCAGAAGACCCCGGTGCAGAAGACCAGCCCCCCGGCCGCCTCCGGCGGGGTCCAGTCCCTGGAGAGGGCCTTCGACCTCCTGGAGCGCATGGCCGACGCCGGGGGCGAGGTCGGCCTGAGCGAGCTCTCCGCCGCCAGCGGCCTGCCTCTCCCCACGATCCACCGCCTGATGCGCACCCTGGTCTCCTGCGGCTACGTCCGCCAGCAGCCCAACCGGCGGTACGCACTGGGCCCCCGCCTCATCCGCCTCGGCGAGAGCGCCTCCCGCCTCCTCGGCACCTGGGCCCGCCCGTATCTCGCACGCCTGGTCGAGGAGACCGGCGAGACCGCGAACATGGCGCTGCTCGACGGCGACGAGGTGGTCTACGTCGCGCAGGTCCCCTCCCGCCACTCCATGCGGATGTTCACCGAGGTCGGCCGCCGCGTCCTCCCCCACTCCACCGGCGTCGGCAAGGCGCTGCTCGCGCACACCCCCGACGCGCAGGTCCGCGCCCTCCTCGCCCGTACGGGCATGCCCGCGGCCACCGAGAAGACGATCACGACCCCGGACGGCTTCCTCGACGCGCTCGCCCAGGTCCGCGCGCAGGGCTACGCGACGGACGACAACGAGCAGGAGGTCGGCGTCCGCTGCATCGCCGTCTCCGTCCCGGACTCCCCCACCTCCGCCGCCCTCTCCATCTCGGGCCCGGCGGGCCGCGTCACGGACACGGCGACGGACAAGTTCGTCCCCCTCCTCCAGGAAATCGCCGCGGACCTCTCCACGGCCCTGGCGAACAACGGGACGGCGCCGTAAGCCGGTCCGGTCCGCTCAGCGCGGGGCCACCCCGAAGAGGTCGATGGCGCTGCGGACCTCGCCGAGGGGGCGGGTCAGGGCGCTGACCGAGCCGAGGGCCGCGGTCAGGAGCAGGAGGGCGCGGCGGAGGGTCTCCACGTCGAGGGCGCCGGTGCGCGCGGCGGCCTCCAGCGCGTCCAGCTCGCGCTCCGCCTCGCGGCGGTCGCGCAGGTCCGCCGGGTGCGCGTCCAGTTCGGCGCGCAGCCGGGTGACCGCGCGGCGGAGGGTCTCCACGCGCGGATCGTCCCTGTCACCCCGGGACGCCGCCATCGCGGCCGCCCCATCTCGCATTGTTTCGCTCTGCACGTTCTCCCCCACACGGGCCCACACACCGCACTCCCCACAAGTGCCCAGTTCCCCTGAGGAGTTGGTCAGACTCCAAAAGGGGTTCGCACAGTAAACGACACTCTCCGTACAGCGCGCCACACGCACGGCGGAATTCGGGAGTGTTTTGCCTCTCAGCCCCACACTCAGCCGCACACGGTCGCACGCCGGCCTCCATTGTGCGCCACATGCGGTAAGCAGGCCGTATGACCGATCTCTCCCCTTCCACGCCCCGTGTCGCCGGGCTGCTGCTCGCCGCGGGGGGCGGGCGGCGGCTGGGCGGGCGCCCCAAGGCGCTCCTGTCCCACCGGGGGCGCCCGCTGGTCGAGCACGCCGTGCGCGCCCTGCGCGAAGGCGGCTGCGCGCCCGTCCATGTGGTGCTGGGCGCGGCGGCGTACGACGTACGCGCACGGGCCGCCCTCTCCGGCGCCGTGCTCCATGACAACCCCGACTGGGCGGAGGGCATGGGGAGTTCGCTCCGTACGGGCCTCGCGGCGCTGAGCGCGGAAGGCGACGTGGGCGACGTGGACGCCGTGCTCGTCTCGCTCGTCGACCAGCCCGGTATCGGGCCAGCCGCCGTCGCGCGCGTACGGGCGGCCTGCGCGTCACGCGAGACGCTCGCGGCGGCGGCGTACGAGGGGCGGCGCGGGCACCCCGTCCTCTTCGGCGCCGCGCACTGGGCCGGAATCGCCGCCTCCGCCGAGGGGGACCAGGGCGCCCGCGCGTATCTGCGCACCCACGCCGCGGACCTCACGCTCGTCGAGTGCGGCGATGTCGCGGACCCGGCCGACATCGACACCCCGGACGATCTGGCGCTGCTGGAGCCGCAGGGCCCCGGCGGCGCGGCCGCCTGGCACGGCGGGCCACCGGAGGGCCATATTCCGGGGTGAGAGATATCTCGACGTCAACAAAGTATTGAAGTTCCACCATGAGGAAACTAATCTCCACTGATCAGAAGCGCATTCTCGGCGCGCGGGCGGCACCGCCCCGTACCGAGCGCTGCGCCCTGTCGGCGGCACCCCGTGCCGCGCGTGCCTGCACCGCCCGCAGAAGGAGTGACCCACCATGTCCGCACCAGCGCACTCGCCGGTGGCCGTCGTCGGCGTCGAGCCCGGGCAGCGCCCCGCCCGGCAGGACGAGGTTCTGACCGACGCCGCGCTCGACTTCCTGGCCGCCCTCCACCGCCGGTTCACTCCCCGCCGCGACGAGCTGCTCGCCCGGCGGGCCGAGCGCCGCGCGGAGATCGCGCGGACGAGCACGCTGGACTTCCTGCCCGAGACCGCCGACGTGCGCGGCGGCGACTGGAAGGTCGCCGACTGCCCGCCCGCGCTCCAGGACCGCCGCGTGGAGATCACCGGCCCCACCGACCGCAAGATGACGATCAACGCGCTCAACTCCGGCGCGAAGGTCTGGCTCGCCGACTTCGAGGACGCCTCGGCCCCCACCTGGGAGAACGTCATCGGCGGCCAGCTCAACCTCACCGACGCCTACGAGCGCCGCATCGACTTCACCGACCCGGCCTCCGGCAAGTCCTACGCCCTCAAGTCCGCCGCCGAGCTGGCCACCGTCGTGGCCCGCCCCCGTGGCTGGCACCTGGACGAGCGCCACCTGGAGTGCGACGGCACACCCGTTCCCGGCGGGCTGGTCGACTTCGGCCTCTACTTCTTCCACAACGCCCAGCGCCTGCTGAACCAGGGCAAGGGCCCGTACTTCTACCTGCCGAAGACCGAGTCGCACCTCGAAGCGCGGCTGTGGAACGACGTGTTCGTCTTCGCGCAGGAGTACTGCGGCATCCCGCACGGCACCGTCCGCGCCACCGTCCTCATCGAGACGATCACCGCCGCGTACGAGATGGAGGAGATCCTCTACGAGCTGCGCGACCACGCCTCCGGGCTGAACGCGGGCCGCTGGGACTACCTCTTCTCCATCGTCAAGAACTTCCGCGACGGGGGTTCGAGGTTCGTCCTGCCCGACCGCAACGCGGTGACGATGACGGCCCCGTTCATGCGCGCGTACACCGAACTCCTCGTCCGTACGTGCCACAAGCGCGGCGCGCACGCGATCGGCGGCATGGCGGCCTTCATCCCCAACCGCCGTGACCCGGAGGCGAACGCGGCGGCGCTGGAGAAGGTCAAGAACGACAAGGACCGCGAGGCCGCCGACGGCTTCGACGGCTCCTGGGTCGCGCACCCGGACCTGGTGCCGGTCGCGCGCGCCTCGTTCGACGCCGTGCTCGGCGACCGTCCGCACCAGAAGGAGCGGCTGCGCGAGGACGTCGACGTCAAGGCGGCCGACCTGATCGCGGTCGACTCGCTGGAGGCCAGCCCGACGGCCGCCGGGCTGCGCAACGCCGTCCAGGTCAGCATCCGTTACACCGAGGCGTGGCTGCGCGGCCTCGGCGCCGTCGCCATCTTCAACCTCATGGAGGACGCGGCGACCGCCGAGATCTCCCGCTCCCAGATCTGGCAGTGGATCAACGCGGGCGTCGTCCTCGACGACGGCGAGGCCGTCACCCGCGACCTCGTCCGCCGCGTCGCCGCCGAGGAACTCGCCGCGATCCGCGAGGAGACGGGCGAGTCCGCCTTCACCTCCGGCAACTGGCAGCAGGCCCACGACCTGCTGCTCCGCGTCGCCCTGGACGAGGAGTACGTCGACTTCCTGACGCTCCCCGCCTACGAACTGCTGCGCGGCTGACGGCCCCCGCCCGGCCCCGGGCCCCTGTCCAGCACACCCCTGGACAGGGGCCCGAGTCGTGGATACGGTCCCGGACCACTGATCACCGTCCTGGCCCTCGCCGCCACGCTCGCCCTCGGAGCGGGCGCGGTGCTCGCGACGACGGGAACGGCCCAGGCGGGACCGTCCGGTGACGGCGCCGGTGCCGGTGCCGGTACGGGCGCCCGTACCGGATGGCACTCCGTCGGCGACGGCACCAAGGCCGGGGTCATGGGCCGACCGGGGCGACAACGGCCCCTTCGACTCGGCGGTCTACCGGGCCGGGCCGGGCGGGTGTCGGTCGACGGCGCGGGACGCGTGAGCCTGCGTACGGAGCGGCACCCCGAGGTCGTACGGAAGTTCGCGGGCCACAAGGTCGAGGGGCTGGCCTGCGTGCCGGGAAATCCGGCGGTACGAGAACGCGGGCGGCGCGGTGACCGCCGTCGTACGGCTCTGCGGCCGCTGACGTCACATCTATTGACGCAGATTCAAACCGCCCAGTAACTTCCGAGCACCCCACCACTCCGTGCTGCTCAGGGAGCATCAATGGCGATCCGCACCCGTGCACGTCAGCTCGCGGCGGTCTCGGCGGTGGCCGCGACCGCCGCGCTCGGCCTCACCGCCCCCGCCCACGCCGCCCCCGCCGCACCGGCGCCCTCACCGGCCGCCGACCCCCTCCCCTACGTCGCCCTCGGCGACAGCTACAGCGCCGGGTCCGGCATCCTTCCCCTGGACCCCAAGGCCCCGCTGCTCTGCGCGCGTTCGAGCCTCAACTACCCCCACGTCCTCGCGCAGAAGACCGGCGCCCAGCTCAAGGACGTCACCTGCGGCGGGGCGCAGACCAAGCACTTCACCGAGTCCCAGTACCCGGGCGTGGCCCCGCAGCTGGACGCCGTGGACAAGGACACGAAGCTGGTCACGCTCACCATCGGCGGCAACGACAACAACACGTTCATCAGCGCGATCCTCGCCTGCGGCTCCGCCGGGATCGTCACGGGCGGCCAGGGCAACCCGTGCGAGAAGCTGTACGGCGACAAGTTCACCGACGCCATCGACGCCAAGACGTACCCGGCGCTCAAGTCCTCGCTCGACGCGATCAAGGCCAAGGCGCCGAACGCCCGTATCGGCATCCTCGGCTACCCCTGGATCGTGCCCGCCAAGGCCCAGCCGGGCTGCTTCGCGAAGATGCCGATAGCCGACGGCGACGTCCCGTACCTCCGGAACCTCCAGTCCCACCTGAACGGCGCGATCGAGAAGGCCGCCGAGGAGACCGGTACGACGTACGTCGACATGGCCGCCGCCTCCGAGGGCCACGACGCCTGCCAGCCCCAGGGCACCCGCTGGATCGAACCCGTCTTGTTCGGCACGGACTTCGTGCCCGTGCACCCCAACGCGCTCGGCGAGTCCAAGATGGCGGACCAGGCGGCGAACGCGCTCGTCCGCTGACCCGCCGCTACTGTGCGGAGCCCTTGTCGAAGGTGATCCTGTCCGCTCCGTCGGCGAGCCGGAGAGTACGGCCGTCGGCGGAGACGGAGAGGCGGTTGTCGCCGGAGAGGGTGCCGAGGAACTTCTTCTGGAAGGCGGTGCTCTCGTCGTCGAGGCACGCCTCCATCGTCATCGTGTAGCCGGAGACGCGCATGCGCTCCTTGTCGAGCGCGGCCGTGCCCCAGAAGCGGTTGCAGCCGCCCCGGCCGTCGATCTTCCCGCCGCCCCGCCGGGCGGTGGCGGCGCTGAGCTCCATCTCGACGCCCTCGGGGGCCGGATACGTCCTGCCGTCCACCGTGACGCTCCTCGCCTCCCAGGGCACGTTGGTGACGGCCAGCGACCGGCGCCCCTCGCCCGTGTCCGTGCCTGTGCCCGTACCGCAGGCGGTGAGTACGAGGAGGGCGAGGGCGTACGGGGCCGCGTGCGTGGGCTTCATGCGGATGGGACGTACGCACAAAAATCCGGTTCCGGTGCAGGGAGGGGCTTGTTAGCGTGACCGGATGGTCGCGATCGGGGCACGGGACGTAGGACGGATGGGGTTCGGGGCCATGCGGCTCCCGGCGGATACGGACGCGGAGCGTGAGAGCTCCCTCGCCGTCGTACGGCGGGCCGTGGAGCTCGGCGTCACGCTGCTCGACACCGCGTATCTCTACGGAGGCGGGGCGAACGAGGAGCTGCTGGCCGAGGCCCTGCACCCGTACCCCGAAGAGCTGCTGATCACCACCAAGGTCGGCCTCGCGCCCTCCGGGCCCGGCGAGGAGTGGAAGATCGACGGGCGCCCCGAGATCCTGCGCGAGCAGGTCGACGGCGCCCTGGTCAGGCTGCGCGTCGACCGCCTCGAACTGCTCCAGCTGCACCGTATCGACCCGGAAATCCCCCTCGCCGAACAGCTCGGCACGCTCCGCGAGTTGCGGGACGCGGGGAAGATCGCGCACATCGGGGTCTCCGAGGTGACCGTCGAGCAGCTCGCCGAGGCGCGGGCGGTGGTCGACATCGCGAGCGTGCAGAACCGCTACAGCATGCTGGACCGCGAGCACGACCCGGTGCTGGACGCCTGCGAAGCCGCCGGCATCGCGTTCCTGCCGTGGCGCCCGGTCGCGCCCGCGACGACGGCTGACGACAAGGAGATCCGCGCCGTCGCTGCCGAACTCGGCGCCACCCCCACGCAGCTCGCCCTCGCCTGGCTGCTGGACCGCTCCCCCGTCGTCCTGCCGATCCCCGGCACCACACGGATCGCCCACCTGGAGGAGAACGTCGCCGCGGCCGGTCTCCGCCTGACGGACGCCCACCGCGACCGGCTCGACCACCTGACCGCCTGACCGCCGTCCCCCCGTGCGAGGATCCCTGGCAGACGGCACTGGCAGACGGCACTGGTGCGAACGGGGAGGACGACGACGATGTACGCGATACCGCTCGGCGAGGACGGCGCGGAGCTGCGCCCGCTCGAACCGTGGCAGGCCGAGGAGTTCCTGGGCCACATGAACCGCGGCCGCGAGTTCATCGGCGCCCGCAACCCGCTCCCCGACATCGTCACGGACCTGGAGTCCAGCCGCGCCTACCTCCAGGCGTACGCCGACAAGGCGGCCTCCGACTCCGGCCGTATCTGCGGCATCTGGAACGACGGCAAGCTGGTCGGCGCCGTCATCCTCCGCACCATGGACGTCGCCCAGGGCACCGCCGAGGCGGGCTGCTGGCTGGAGCCCTCGGCCGTCGGCAGGGGCCTGGTCACCCAGGCCGTACGCGTCCTCATCGACTGGGCCGTCGAGGAGCGCGGCATCCACCGCGTGGAATGGATCGTCGCCTCCACGAACGGCCCCAGCATCGCCGTCGCCCGCCGCCTCGGCATGACCAAGGACGGCGTCCTCCGCGAAAGCGACCCGCACCGCGGCGAACGCCTCGACATGGAGGTCTGGTCCGTCCTGGCCCCCGAATGGCGCGCGAACCCCCACCCGATCTCCTGACGAACGGCCTCCTGACGAACGGCCTCCTGACAACCGGCCCCGCTACGTCAGCACGGCCCCCAGCGCGACAAAGCCGCAGATCAGGGCGGCCAGGAGGGCGAGCAGGGGCCAGACGAAGCGGAGGTACTTGTCGTAGCCGACCTTCGCGAGGGAGACGCCGCCCATGATGACCGCCGTCGTCGGGACCCAGAGGTTCATCCAGCCGCTGGCGGCGGCCCAGGCGGTGACGACGACGGCGCGGGAGACGTTCGCGAAGTCGGCGAGGGGGGCCAGGATCGGCATCGCGAGGGTGGCGTGGCCGGAGGTGGAGGGGATCAGGAAGGCGAGGGGGAGGTTGACGGCGAAGACCATGATGCCGAAGAGCGCCGAGGGGGTGCCGGAGACGACGCCCTCGATGGAGTGCAGGACGGTGTCCGTGATCTTCGCGTTGTTCATCAGGACCGTGACGCCGCGCGCGAGGACGATCACGAGGGCCGGGGAGATGAAGTCGGCGGCGCCCTGCACGACCGTCGAGGAGATCTTGTCCTCGCCCATCCGCGTCAGCAGGCCCACCAGGACGGCGGCGCAGAGGAAGAGGGCCGCGAGGTGGGGGAAGGACCAGCCGAGTTCCCAGCTGTACGGGGCGGCGTCGGCGTCGCCCGTGAGGGCGCTGGCCCAGGGGATCACCGAGAAGATCATGAAGGCGAAGACGAGCCCGACGGTGCCGAGGACCAGCTTGTGCAGGCCAGTGAGCGGCGCCGGTTCCGCCGCGTGCCGGGCCTGCTCCTGGTCGCCGGGGCGGAAGCCGGAGAGGGAGCGCGAGGGGTCGGCGCGCACGCGGCGCGCGTAGCGGACGACGTACGCGGTCGTGACGCCGGTGAGCACGATCCACATCACGGCGCGCAGCGCGATCCCGTCGCCCAGCGAGATGTCGGCGGCGGACGAGGCGACGCCCGTCGCGAAGGGGTTGACCGTCGAGCACAGGACGCCGATGCCCGAGCCGAGGATGATGGCGCCGGTCGCGACCATACGGTCGAAGCCGAGCGCCAGCATCAACGGGACGATCAGGCCGTAGAAGCCGAGCGTCTCCTCGGCGAAGCCCTCGACCGTACCGAGCAGCGAGAAGACGGCCATCACGCCGACGATGAGCAGCGCGCCCCGGTCCCGCAGCCGGTGGGCGAGGCGGGCGATGCCCCGGTCCATGGCGCCGGTCGCGAAGACGACGGTGATGAAGGCGCCGATGGCGAGGACGAAGAGGAAGACGCCCGCGCTGCCGTAGAGTTCGCCGACCTTGTCGGGCCCGACCTGGCCGGTCTTGCTGTCCTGGACTCCGTAGAGCCCGTTGACCGGGGAGAGGAAGAGGTCGGTGAGGCGGTCGAGGAAGCTGAGGCCGGAGTCCTCGCGGTGGTACGTGCCCTGGACGGGGGCGCCGTCGGCGTTCCGCTTGTAGGCGCCGGAGGGGACGACGAAGGCGAGGATCCAGACCGCCAGCGTGACCATGACGAGGACGGTCAGGGCGCTGGGGAAGTGGAGTTTCCTTTTGCCGTCCGTGTCCTCGGGGGCCGTGCTCATGAACCGCTCCCCCGGGTGCCGGATCCGTACGCCGCCGCGTACTCGCTCAGGAAGACCGCCTCCGCCAGCACCGCCGCGCGCAGCTCGGAGTAGAGCACGCGTTCGTTCGGGCCGTGCAGCCCCGACATGTTGTCCTCGGCGCCGAAGAGCAGGACCTCGGCCTCGGGGACGGCGCGCGCGAGGCCGTTGACGAGGGGGATCGAGCCGCCGGTCGCCGCGTGCACGGGCTCGCTGCCCCAGGCGCGGCGCAGCGCGGTGGTGGCGGCGCGGTACGCGGGACCGCCCGTGCGGGCCTCGAAGCCGGGGCCCGCGTCGCCGGGCGTGACGGTGAGCGGGACGCCGAACGGACGCTGGGCCTCCAGATGCCGGACGAGGGCCCGCATCGCCTCGGCCGGGTCCTGCTGGGGGTGGACGCGGAGGTTGAGCTTCGCGCGGGCGTACGGGACGACGGCGGAGGCGCCCTGGTCGACGGAGGGCGCGTCGACGCCGATGACGGTGATCGCGGGGCCGCTCCACAGCCGTTCGCCGAGCCCGCCGGTGCCGACGAGGGGCATGCCGTCGAGGACGCCGCCGAGCGCGCGGAACTCCTCGTCGGTGTAGGCCGTGCCGTCCCAGGGCTCGCGGCGCAGCCCCTCGACGGCGACGTCACCGTGTGCGTCGTGCAGCGTGGCGAGGGCCTGGACGAGGGCGAGCAGCGCGTCGGGCGCGGCGCCGCCGTACTCGCCGCTGTGCACCGCGTCCTTCAGCGTCCGTACCTCGACGGTGAGTTCGGCGACGCCGCGCAGCGCCGTGGTGAGGGTGGGGGTGCCGGGGCGGAGGTTGCCGGTGTCGGCGATGACCATGGCGTCGCAGGCGAAGCGCGCGGGGTCGGTGGGCGGATAGTCGTCGAACGGGCTCCCGTACTCCTCCTGGCCCTCGAACGCGATACGGATCCCCGTCGGCGGCCGTCCGCCGAACGCCCGCAGGGCCCCGAGGTGGACGATCAGATTCGCCTTGCAGTCCGCCACGCCCCGCGCCCGCAGCCCGAGCCCGTCCTCGGTCTCGGTCGGCTCGAACGGCGGCGACCGCCACAGCGACTCGTCGCCGGGCGGCTGGACGTCGTAGTGCGCGTAGAGCAGCACGGTCGGGTCCCGCGGGCCGGGCGGGGCGATGTGCCCGGTGATGACGGGCGCGGTGCCGGGGAGGACGAGGTCCTCGGTGGCCGTCACGCCCGCGTCCCGCAGCAGACCGGTCATCAGCTCGTGCGCCTCGCGCACGGGTTCGGGCGGATAGCCGGGGAAGGCGATCGAGGGGATGGCGGTGAGCCGTCTGAGATCCGCGACCAGCCCGTCCATCAGCCCGTCGACGACGGCTTCCATGTCTTGACTGCCCATCCCACTCCTCGACCCCTGTTGCGCACACACCGGAGGCGTGGAGCATAACGGGCACAAGGCGCTTAACGGGCGTAGCGGCGCCGAGGTCAGACGGTCGGTCAGACCACGCGCACCCCATGGCGGACGATCGCGTCGAAGAGGTAGCCCTGTTCGTTGAAGACCGTCCCGACGGGCTGGCGGGTGCCGTCGCTGTCCGTCGTACGGGCCAGGAGCGCGGCGGGGCCCGGGTGGCGGGGGCGCCAGGGGAGGGACCAGCGGACCCAGTCGGCGGTGCGCGGGTCGTCGTGCAGGCGGGCGCGCGCCCAGGAGCTCGCGCCCCAGCCCCTGCCCCCGCCCCCGCCCCCGGTCTCCGTGCGGACGTGGACCGCCGTGACCCGCCCCCGGCCCGACCAGGCGCGGCCCGTGAGGTGGTGGGTGCGGCCCGCGCGCAGCTCGGCGCCCTCGGGCAGTTCGAACGCGGACTTGAGGGTCTGGCGGGTGAGCGGCGCGCTGCCCTCCGGGGAGGGGTAGGCGGGGCCGAAGAGGCGGTAGAAGTCCGTGTTCCAGGGCGAGGCGAGCGGCCGGTCGGCGACCTCGATGTCCCCCACCCACTTCACCGAGGCGACGCCGACCCAGCCGGGGACCAGGACGCGCACCGGGTACCCGTGGTCGTACGGCAGGGGCTCGCCGTTCATCTCGTACGCGAGCAGCACGTCGTCCATGGCCTTGCCGATGGGGAGCGGGCGGCGGACGTGGCCCAGGTTCTCGCCGTCGGAGACGAACGCGGCGTCGAGGCCGGTGGGTTGGACGTCCACCGCCTCGGGACGTACGCCCGCCAGGCGCAGCACGTCCGAGAGGCGCGCGCCGCGCCAGCGCGCGCTGCCGATCGCGCCGAGGCGCCAGGCCGTTCCGGTCACGGCCTGGCCCTGCTGGCTGTCGAAGAAGCTGCGGCCGTTGCCCGCGCACTCCAGGAACGCCGACCGTTCGACGGCGGGCAGCGCCTTCAGCTCGGCCAGGGTGAACGCGCGCGGCGCGGCGACCCCGCTGCCCCGGATCCGCAGCCGCCAGGTGCGCGCGTCGAGGCGGGGCGTGGCGGTGTGGTTCCGTACGAAGAACCGGTCGAGCGGGGTGTGGAAGCCGGTGCCGCGCAGCGCCTCGAACCGCGTCTCGGCGTTGGTGCCGCGCACCGTGAACAGCTCGGGCGGGAGCGGCTTGACGATCCCCGGGGCGGGTGCGGCGGACGCCCGGTGAGCGGCACCGAGAACGCCGACGGCGCCAATGCCCGTGGCCGCGAACAGCTTGACCGCGTGACGTCGCGTGTAGGGACTGGACATGCCGTTCATCCTCCGGCGGGGGCCGGGTGAACGCCATTTCAGGCGTACGAAATGGGTGTGAACGCGCCCCTCGCGGGTGACCGGTTCCGCGCCCCTCGTAATGTGCGTCCATGAGCGATCACACGGAGGACGCGGTAAAGGACGCGGTAGCGGTGGCGACCCGGCTGGCCGACGAGGTGCTCTTCCCTCGCGCGACAGCGGTGGACACCGGAGAGCGGAACCTGACGGAGAACCTGGACGTGCTCGCCGAGCACCGCTTCTACGGCGGGGTCCTGCCGGTGGAGGCGGGCGGCCTGGGCGTCGATCTGCCCACCGCCGCGCTGCTGGGGGAGATCCTGGCGGGCGGCTGCCTCAGTACGACGCTGACGCTCGGTCAGCACCAGGGCATCACGGGCGTGGTGGCGGGCAAGGGCAGCGCGGAGCAGCGCGAGCGCTGGCTGCCGGGGCTGGTGAGCGGCAAGATCCGCAGCGGCGCCGCCTTCACGGGGGCGATCCCCGGGCCGCCGCGGCTGACGGTGCGTGAGGCGCCGGACGGCGGCGGCTACGTGCTCAACGGTACGGCCCCGTGGGTCAGCGGCTGGGGCATGGTGCACGTACTGGGAACGGCCGCGCGCGACGCCGACGACAACATCGCCTGGCTCCTGGTGGACGCCGAGGAGTCCGCCACCCTGCGCGTGGTTCCCCAGCACATGCTGGCGGCCGACGCGACGCGCACGGTCACCGTCGACTTCACCGACCACCCCGTGCCCGCCGATCGGCTTATCACGGTGGGCACCCAGGCCGAGCACGCGGCGGGCGAGCCCGTCACCAAGCGGCTCAACGGCTCCCTGGTGCTGGGCGTGGCCCGGCGCGCCGTCCTCCTGCTCGACGACCCGGCGTGGACGGCGGAGCTGGACGCCTGCCGCGCGGACCTGGACGCGATGGAGGACATCGACGCGGCGCGGGCGCGGGCGGGCGAGTTCGCGGTACGCGCGGCGACGGCGACCGTGGTCAAGGGAGCGGGGCGCGGCGTCCTGACGGACGCCACGCCCCAGAGGCTGTTGCGCGAGGCGGGCCTGATGCTGGTCTTCAGCTCCCGGCCCGCGATCCAGGCGGACCTGCTGCGACGGCTGAGCAGGCCCTGAGCCCGGCTGACCTGTTGACCGGTAGACCGGCTGACGGCTAGGAGTGGTCCTCGACGATGCTGACGGCGATGCCGTCCTTGATCTGCACCTTCGCCGAGACGCCCTTCTTCGACGCCGCCTCCAGCTCGGCCTCGGTGCACTTCGTGGCCGCCTGGCCCTCGGCGTCGCCGCAGATCTCGCCGGCGCCCTGGATGTCCGTGTCCGTGGACGTGAAGAACTGCTGCTCCACGCCCTTCATGTCGGACACCGTGTACTTCCCGGGGGCCAGGTAGGCGACGTTGCCGAACCAGGTGCCGTTGACGCCCTTCTTGCCGCCGCCCCCGTTGCCACCACCGGTGCTGCCGCCGTTGCCGGAACCGCCGGTGCCGCCGTTGCCGCCGGAGCCGCCGCTGCTGGAGTGGTCCTCGACGACGCTGACGGCGATGCCGTCCTTGATCTGCACCTTCGCCGAGACGCCCTTCTTCGACGCCGCCTCCAGCTGGGCCTCGGTGCACTTCGTGGCCGCCTGGCCGTTGGCGTCGCCGCAGATCTTCCCCGCGCCCTGGATGTTCGTGTCCGTCGAGGTGAAGAACTGCTGCTTCGTGCCCTTCATGTCACTGACCGTGTACTTGCCCGGGGCCAGGTACTCGACGTTCCCGAACCACGTTCCGTTGACGCCCTTCTTGCCCCCCTTGCCGGAACGTGCCTGCGCGTCGCCGCCCCCACCGCCCGACTGCTCCTTCGAGGCGTTGGAGGAGTCCGAGGAGGAGGAGCCTCCCGACTTCTTGCCGTCCGAGTCACCGCCGCTGTCCTGGCAGGCGGTGAGCAGAGCGGTGCTGGCCAGGAGGGCGACGGTGGCGAGGGCGGTCTTGCGGTAGGACGTACGAAGCATGGTCGGGATCCCCCTGGATCAGGTGTGTCATGAGCGCTTGCTTGGTCGATCATCATCTTGATCCACGCCATGACCTCGGGGGAAGGGCGGTTACGAACCGATGACACACCCACCGTCGGGACGGGACACCTGGTACCGGTTACGCCGTGTCCGGCGGGCTGCTGGACAGGGGCTGCCCCTGCCTGCATGTCGCAGACTGCGGGCTGGGGGTGGTCGCTCGCGCAGTTCCCCGCGCCCCTGAGGCCTCAGGGGCGCGGGGAACGGCGCGCCAACCCCCCACCCCACCCCCCCCCCGCCACACCAGGCACCGGGC